>CAWEZE010000012.1:0-141913 GCA_963813485.1 uncultured bacterium | reverse complement strand
GACTCGCTCCACCAGAGCGCGATCGAGGGCGGGGCCGGGCTGGTTGATGAGTCGTTCGATGGTGTTGGCGATGGTGTGTTCGGTGGCGAGCACCGCGGCGGCGGCATACGGCTGCTCTCGCACGCGGCCGATGCCAATGAGTGGTACGACCAGCTCGGATGCGAGGACCCGGTCGACAACCCGGTCGAGCTCGCTGGGGTGGTGGCCGTAAAGGCGAGGGGCGATCTCGGCGACCAGGCGGGCGCGGTCGAACACCTTCCAACGGGCCATGAACGCGCCCGGTGGGTCCAGCAGGTCCGTCGCGAGCTGATGGATCTGGGAATCGGATAGCGGCCGGGCGAGACCGACGCAATGCTGGCGGGCGAGGTCGAGGGAGGCGGCGACGCGTTCGACGCTCCAGCCGTGGGCTTCCAGCTCGCCAATCCAGCGGGGCATGAGCTCCTCCACCCCGGTGCCGCGCTTGACGGGCCGGCTATGGCGGGCGGCGACGTTGCGGGCCCGGTAACCCGTGTAGCCCTTCTCGGCGAGGTAGTCGGCGATCTGGTCGGAGCGCTTCGAGAAGATCTCGCACACCTCCTTCGGTACACCAGCGATGCGCCAGTCCCGAGCCCGACCGGACTCGCCAGGGTCGAGCTCGATGGCGTAGCCCAACTCGATGGCCCTGGCCGCCGACCGCATCCGGCCGGCCATGGCGGCCGCTTCTGCCATGTCCCGCACCACCGCCGAGAACAGGGCCTTGTGGCCGCCCTTGGTGTCGAGCATCTCGCACACGTTCGCGATGAGCACGTGGTCGTGCAGGGCCGGGTCCCCCAACCGCGAGGTCGCGTGCCGGGTTACCGCGTAGACCAGGCCATTGGTCGGGGTTGCCGTAGCGGCGCGCCCGCGGCGGCCACCGCGAGCCTGCGTCCAGGTGTCGAGATAGTCCATGGTGCCGGAAGTTTCGGCATCCAAGATGGTGTGCATGTCGTCCGCGCGGCCCACCACGCCCAATAACGAAAGGGACTTGTGCGCGGAAACCACCAGCTCGAAGCCGGGCCTGGTCGTGCGCACGAGCTGTTGCCCGGTGAGCGGGTCCCGGAACCCGCCGGGTCCGAACGCGAACCGGTAGGCGTCGGGCGTCACCTCGCCGTGCAAGCCAAGGCGGGTGGCACCGGCGCCACCCCAGCGCAGCGGGGTCTCGCCCCGCGACCCGTAGTAATCCAGCGCCTGGCCCGGATGATCGTCGGCCCGGCCCAGCACGGTCTGTTCGTGGTATTCGACCGATTCGGCGCCCATCACCGCGAACCACGCCACGACGCCGCGCTCCCTTCTCAACCCGGAGGGTTGAAATAGCGTTTGAAGTTCGGGGTGATATCGGCGCGGTCGGGCGGCGAATGGGGACACGCGATCTGTGTCGGTCGCGTGTCGGCGGACGTGCTCGAGGTAGCGGGGTCGTGTCGGTCCGGTCGCTGTGGTCGGGACAGTGGGTGGGCGTGCGGCCGGGACGAAGGGTCGGGCGCTACCTCGGGAACGGGCAGCCAAATTTCCTGCGGCGTGGTGAGAAGACTGGCCGGGTCGGTCGCATTAGCAGGGCGTGACGACCCGACAGCCCACCGATCCCGCGGCTCCCGACCGAGATTTCTTGCCGACGCGTGTGAGATCCAGGGGCCTCCAGGGGCCTAGGTGGGCATGCACCGATCGCCCCTCCGCCCATCGGGGGCCCGGTCCCACCACCCCGGTGGATGCCCTTTCTGATCTGCGCGATGTCTCCGTCGCGCACCGGCCTAGTGCCGGGTGGGTGAGGGAGTAGAGGCAACGATGGAACGACCCGTCACGGCCGACCTGGAGACTGCGCTCGAGCGCACCGCACCGACGCGGACGCAGTGGGACGCCTGGACCCAGAGGGAACCGACCCTCGCCGGGCTCACCTACGAGGACGTGCACCGTGTGCTGCGCACGGGTTGTCAGGACCGCAAGGATGAGCTCCTCGGCGCGCTCGTCCGCACCACCCATGCCGACCCGAGCGCGTTCGCCGTCGTGGCCGCCTGCCTGCTGCCCGGCCTGCGGTACCGCATCGCCCGCTACGCGCCGTCGCTCGATCGCCAAGAGGCCCTCGCTGTCATGGTGGATGCGCTCTACGAGGCGGTCACCGGCTACGACGCGACCGAAGACTCTCGGTTCGTCGCTGGTGCTCTGCTCGATCTGCCTACTCGTCGCCTCCGCCGCGCCGTCGCCGACCAGCGGTCGTGGAGCACCCACGCCCGCCACGACACCGATACGGCTTCCACGGCAGGCGGCGTGGAGGTGTCGGCCGCCGCCATGTTGGCCTCGGCGGTCGCAGCTGACGTGGTCACGGACGGGGACGCCCAGCTGATCCTGGACACCCGCATTGCCGGCCGCTCCCTGCGTGACGCCGCGCGCCGGCGGGGACTTCACTATGAGACGGCCAAGAAGCGACGCCAACGCGCCGAAGCCCGCTGGGCCACCTGGTGGACAACCGGTACGACGCCGGTGTCCCTGCGGCGTACCGCCGGCCGCCCACGGCGCGAGGAGGTTGGCGTGAACGGCGACCGGACCAGCCGCGACAGTGCCCGACGCGTGGCTGGGCGCCGCTGAGCGTCAGGCCGCCGCCCGCGACGCGTACCGTCGCAGCGTTGACGACGGAGCGCCGTTGAGCGCCGCAGCGCTCGCTGCACGATTTGACCGCTCCGCCCGGTGGGCGCAGGACCGCATCGCCGAAGCCCGCAGACAACGCAGCACGGTCCTGCCGCTCAGCAGCAACGGCAGCGATGGCGCCAGCCACGCACCCGTCGCAAGCAAGCCCGCTACGAACCAACCGCCGGTCGGCAGCGGGGCGCAGCGTCTCGACACTCTCGTCGTCGTGATGGTTGCGCTCGTTGCCGCCGCCGCGTCCTACCAGCACCAACGCACCCTCGCCGCCCTCGCCGGCGAAGGCTGGCTTGCTTGGGTGCTGCCCATCAGCGTCGACGGGATGATGCTGGCCACCGGCCGGTCCATCCTGCGGCGCCGCCGAGCCGGCATCCGTGCGCCATTCCTGTCCTGGTTCGGGTTCACCCTCGGCTTCGTTGCCTCGGTCGCCGCCAACGTCGCCGCCGCCCACCCCACCCCCGTCGGCCGGCTCATCGCCGCCTGGCCACCCGTCGCCCTGTTCATCGCCTACGAGACCCTCGCCGCAGACCACGGCGACCTCACCGACCCGTGATATGGAAAGGACGCGCCCATGAGCATGATCTTCGAGGACCTGGAAGACCACGAGGGCTGCGCCGCCCGCCGCGGACCCGACGGCACCCTCACCTCCACCTGGACCCGGGACACCGCCGCCGTCGACGCCTACGTCGGCGCCTGCACCTGCGGCTGGACCGGCACCGACCAGCATCCACCCTGCGAAGCAGGCCGCACCGCGGCCGAGGACCAGTGGGAGCACGCACATGCCTGGCCGCTGCTCGCCGTGGTGCGAGCCCGCGTTGCCGAGCTCGTCGACAACCTTCTTGAGGAAACGGCCGTGCTCGCCGACGACCGTCCCCTGGCCGCCCGCACCGTCGCTCAGCGGCTCGCCGCCTGGCCCGCGCACGTCCTGCAACTGGCAACCACCACCGAGCTGCACCACCGACTCGACGGCCCGGGTCGCCAGGAGACCGGACCGAGGACCGTCGCGGTAGGGGACCATGGGACGCACGATGCTGATCGATGACCACCAACCCAACGCTTCTGACGACGAGCCGCGCATCCAGCAGGCACCGACGATGGCCGACCAGCGACTCACGATCTCGGTCGAGGAGGCCGGCCGTCTGTTGGGCATCTCCCGCGGCCTCGCGTACGAGCTTGTTAACCGAGGCGACATCCCAAGCGTCCGGCTCGGCCGTCGCATAGTCGTACCGCGTCGTGCGCTCGATCGTTTGCTCGACCTGCCAGACGACGCGGCCTGAGGCCGGCCGGCCGTTGCCACCCCGGGATAACGGGGCCACACCAGATGCGCCTTCGGCGTGGCCGAGGGAAGTGCACCCGATGCGCTCTCCGGACGGTGAGCAGCTGGGTCTTGCGCGTTCGGCTACGTGTCGCCGATGGGCAGCTTCTCGATGCGTGTCTGGTGGACGGCGTAGATGAAAGGCCCGGGTTCGTTACAGGCCCTCACGATCGCGTCGAGGTTGGACAGGAACCTGCCCGCCATCTCGTCTCCGGTGAGGTTCTGGTTCGCCAGGCAGAAGCAGCGAACACAATGGGCCTTCACTGCCTCTCGCTCGGGTCGGTTGTAGCGAACTCTTGTGTCCTTCATGAATACGAGCCAGCCACGGCCACCAGCCATTTGGAGCCAGTCGTCATCCGCGACGCTCTCGTCGGCCGGGATGCCGTAGTGCTCTGCCAGGGTCGTGAGGCGCAGACCGGCAGCCCGCAGCAGCTGAGGAACCTTGATGCGCCCCAGGCTGCGGTCGAGGAAGAGGTCAGGCAGCCCGTCGGGATGCGACACGCACGACGTCCTCGAGCTGCGCCGCGGGGACGCCAAACTCGTCGGGGAGCTCGTCGAGCGACTCGCCGGCCCAGAATCGTCCCAGCACGTCCTCGACACGGGCGCCGCCTCGCTCGAAGACTGGAGCCCCGAAGGCCCGCGTCGGGTCGACAACGACCTCGGCGTGCTCGTAGGCGGGCACGTGGATCAGCCTTGGGTAGCCGTCCTCGGCGTACTCGATGCGGCGCAGGTACGCCTCGATCACCTCGGTGAATACCCGCTGCCCACTGCGGATCACCACGAGGTTCAGCACGGATCGTCCTTCGGGTGTGTCCCGCCGGCTCTCCCCGTAGTCGAACAGGAGGTCTGCACCGTCGGTGTAGAGCTTGCGAGATGCGAGCGCGTGCTCAAGGCCGAGCTCACGCTGCAGCTCGAGCAGTGCGGGCCGGATGCGTTGCATCGGAACTCCACTCCGTCGTACGGCGGCCAACACGAGCGTCTCCGCGAGGCCGACGAACGGGATGGAAGGCTCGCCCTGGCGATCTGGCGTCACGTACGTGATCACGGGCGCGCCGCTGACCTCGGCTCGACCCGGAGGACGCCGCAGGTAGCCCTTGGCCCACGTCGCCAACGTCGTGGGCGGCACGTCAACGATGCGCGCCGCCTCAGCCACCGTGTACAGGGGCATCTCGAACCGGAGCCGGTCGGTCGCCTTCAGCGCACACCTCCTTGTCGACCCCATTCAAGCAGCACGACCACCCGTGGTCGTGGAGCTGCTGCAGTGATGAGTGGCGGACGAGCTCCCCTCCACATTCAGAGCCTCACCAGGTCCGGGTCAGGCAGGCCTTCAGTGTCGAACTCGAACCCGAGCACTGCGTGTCCTTCGAGGGCCTCGGCGAGGCGACGCAATGTCTCGGTGCTGGTGCGGTGTTGGCCGCTCTCAATACGAGAGATCACCGAGGCCGTCGTTCCCATGCGCTCTGCTACCTCCTGCTGGGATAGTCCAAGCCGAGCGCGACGCATGATCACCACGCGAGCGATCTGCTCGAATGGAGCGAGCCGATCATGCGCATCGCGATAGCGGGGGCTCTGGAAGCGCTTGCGTCGGGCATCGGCGCCAACCGACCGTCCGACCGGGCTCCCCTCGGTCGCCATCTCGTACTCCCATCGTGGCAGGGCTGGTGCTCACATTAGCAATTTTGCTAATAGCGGGTTGGCTCGTGGAACCCCGTGCGCCTCTCCGCCAGCCCTCACAGCGGCACCCGGGGCTCAGCGCTCGGTGTCTTCGGCGCCGCGGCGATCGAAGATTCGGCTGGCGACCAACGCTGCGGCGTCGGCGTCGATCGTTGGCGTCACGTGCGAGTAGAGGTCCAGTGTCACCGCAGTCGTAGCGTGACCGAGGCGCTCGGACACGACTTTGGGATGAACACCGGCACCGAGCGCCACGGTGGCGTAGGTGTGGCGGAGGTCGTGCAGGCGGATCACGGGCAGCCCCGCCCGACGCACGGACGAGGCGAACAGCCGGGACAGCGCGCTCGGGTGCACCGGCTGGCCGATCTCGTCGGTGAAGACGAGATCGCCCTCGCCGGCCCACAGCTCGCCGGCCTTGAGACGCTCCTCGTTCTGCCGCCGCCGGTGCTCGCGCAGTGCCGCCGCCGTCTCCCGGTCGATCGACACGGACCGACGGCTTCGCGCCGTCTTCGGCGGTGTGATGACGATCTTGTCGCTGACCGTCGTGACCGTCTGGACGATCGACAGGCGCCCGGCCTGGAGATCGACATCGCCCCAACGCAAGCCCAGAGCCTCGCCCCGACGCATGCCCGTCGTCGCCAGCAGAACGAACGCCGCCGCCAGGCGCTCGCCCTCGATCGAGCCGAGAAACCGGGCGAGCTCCCCGGCAGCCCACGTCGTGTGCTCCCGCTTAGACGGCACCGGCGGCTTCGCCGCTCCCGCTGCGTTCCGGACGACCAGCCCAAGCCGCTCGGCATCGGCGAGCGCCTTGCGCAGCACGATGTGCGTGTTGCGGACCGTCTTCGGACTGAGGGGACGGCCCCCAGCCCGGCCGGTCGACAACAGCTCCTGGTAGAGACCCTCGATGTCGAGGGGCGTCAACGACTGCAGCGCTACAGCACCGACCCGGCCCTTGATGCGCTCGACTGCCATGCGGTAGCTGTTCCAGCTCGTCGGCCGCAACCGGGGCCTGACGACCTCCAACCACTCGTCCAAGTAGTCGCCGACGCTCGTCGTAGAGCGCTGCACGTAGCGGCCCGAGTCGACGCTCGCCGTCAGCTCGCGCAGCGCGGCCTCCGCGGCCTTCCGGGTACGGAAGCCGCCCTTCCACTTCTGCCGGCGACGCCCGGTCACGGGGTCTGGGCCAACGTCGAGCACGACCGACCAGGTCGACCCACGCTTCATCACCGACCCTCGCGCCACGGACGAATGGTACCGCCAGGCGACCTGGCCCGTTAGCAATCTGTTAGCAAACGACCCGTCCCACAGATGGCACTGATTGAGCCAAGCGACAAAATCCCAGCTAGATGCACGTGCCCGGGGCGGGATTCGAACCCGCACGGCCTTGCGGCCGGAGAGGTTTAAGCCCTCCGCGTCTGCCAGTTCCGCCACCCGGGCGGGTGGTATCTGCAGGCTACGACCCCGCGTAGCCCACCAGATCGCCATCGCCGCGGAACAGGTGGCGGCGGCCGTCGCTGAACCGCAGCAGCGCCCTGCCCGACAGCCGGGAGCCGTCGAGGGCGTCGAGCTCGAGGACGTGCACACCCGGCTCGAGCGGATGAGCGGACGGCGTGCGCACCGTCACCTCCCAGTCGTTGGGGCCCGGTCTGGTCTCACCCTCGCGGACGACCACGAACACATCCGCGTAGCCCAGGCTCACCAGGTCGCCGTCCACCAGGAGCCTCCCCACCAGCATCCGCGTCGAGCGCACGGTGGCAGAGTACGACCGCCGGGCCGACGCTCACGCCGCCTGGTCGAGCGCGTCGGCTACCGCAGCCCACAGGGCCGTCCGCAGCCGGTCGGCCCTCGCGCCCGTCAAGCCGTTGTGGGTGACGACACCCTCGATCATGTCGGCCACCACCGCCGGCCAGGGGCGGCCCCGCAGGACCACGGCCACCGTGGCGCCGCCGTCGCGCCGGCGCTGGATCGTCCGGGTCAACCCCACCCGCCGCGGTGGGCTGCGGAACGTCGGTGGGCGCACGCCCTGGCGCCTGGCCGCCTGGGTGAGCGACCGGGCGATTCGGGCGAAGCGCAGCGACGTCGGTTCCACGCCGCCCATGGTGCTCGCGCCCTATGACAAACAAGGGCCTACGATGCCCTTGATGCCGCGGAGCCACACGTCCTCGTCGTCGAGGCGCAAGGCCCGCACGACGCACAACCCTCGCAAGCTCGTCGCGGTGTCCTCGGGGGAGCGCAAGGACGCGGAGCAGGAGCCCACCGAGCGCAACACGGGCACGAGCCGGCCGAGCGCCGCCACCCCGGCCTCCCCGGGCCTGGACGATCCCCGGATGTCGGACGTGGACGAGTGGGGCCGCTCCGAACATCTCCGCGAGCTCGTCCGCCGCATCTACGACCCGGTCTACGACCACTGGTTCCGAGTGGAGTGGGAGGGGTTCGACAAGATCCCCGCCGAGGGTGGGGCCCTCATCGTGGCCAACCATGCCGGTGCCATTCCGGCCGACGCCCCCGCGATCATGCACGGGATCGAGCGCGACCTCGAGAGGCCCGTCTACGGCCTGGCGGACGAGATCTTCAAGCGGGTGCCGGTGGTCAACGTGGCCTGGTCGCGCCTGGGCGGCGTCCAGGCCCACCCCGACAACGCCTATCGCCTGCTGCGCGAGCAGCAGCAGCTGGTGATGGTCTTCCCCGAAGGGACCAAGGGTACGGGTAAGACCTACTCCGAGCGCTACCAGCTCCGCCGCTTCGGGCGGGGCGGGTTCGTGCAGATCGCCATGCGATCGGGCGTGCCGATCATCCCGATGTCCGTCATCGGCAGCGAAGAGACGATGCCGATCCTGTTCAAGCTCCCCACCCTCGCCCGGGCGCTGCGCGTCCCCTACTTCCCGGTCACCGCCAACATGCTGGCACTGGGGCCGCTGGGCATCGTCGTGCCGTTCCCGGCCAAGATGCGGATCCGGGTGCTCGATCCGGTGCATTTCGACGTGCCACCCGACCAGCCCCGGTATTCGCGCAGCCGCGTCATGGACGCGTCCGAGCAGATCCGCCAGACCATCCAGGACTCGCTCCACGACATGCTCCGCAAGCGCCGCGGCGTCTGGTCGGGGTAGGGCCCGGGGCGAGGGAACGGCGACGGCGATGGGGCGGCGCGTGCTCGTCACGGGGCTCGGCAGCTTCTGGGGCGGCCGCGTGGCCCAGGCGCTCGAATCGGACCCCGGCGTCGACGTGATCGTGGGGCTCGACACCCGCGAGCCCACCGTCGAGCTCGAGCGGACGGAGTACGTCCGGACCGACGAGGGCTACTCCATCCTGTCGCGCATCGTTCGGGCCACACAGGTCGACACGATCGTGCACACCTTCCTGGTGGTCGATTCGTCCCGGGCCTCCGCCCGGCAGGTGCACGAGACCAATGTCATCGGCACCATGAACTTGTTCGCCGCCGCGAGCCAACCCGAGAGCCGCGTGACCGACGTGGTCGTGAAGTCGTCGACCCTGGTCTACGGCTCGACCTACCACGATCCCGTGTGGTTCGCGGAGGACACCCCCCGCTCGTCGTCGGCCCGCCACCGCGTCGAGCGTTCGCTCATCGAGGTCGAGGCCTACGTGCGGGACTACGCGCTCGACAACCCGCAGGTGGCGGTTACGACGCTGCGGTTCTCCAACGTGCTCGGGTCCGACATCGTCACGCCCATCACCCGGGCGCTGGGGCTCCCGCTGGTGCCGGCGGTCTTCGGCTTCGACCCCCGGATGCAGTTCGTGCACGAGGACGATGTGGTGCGCGCCATGATGTTCGTGCTCGACCGGCGGCTCGGGGGCGTCTTCAACGTGGCCGGGGACGGGCTCTTGCCCTGGAGCGAGGTGGCAGCGATCTGCGGGAAGCGCCTGGCGCCCCTCCCGCCCTTCGGCCACCGCCTGATCACGGGTCCCCTGGCCAGGCTCGGGGTGGACCTGCCCCCCGAGCTGATCGAGCTGCTGACCTACGGACGCGGGGTGGACAACCGTCGCCTCAAGCGGGCGGGGTTCGACTACCGGACCACGTCGGCGGGCGCCGTGCGCTCGTTCGCCGAGGCCGCCCGCTTGCGCGGCGCCCTGGGCCGTGCCGGGCGGGCCCCTTACCACTACGAGCGGGACGTCGAGGACTTCTTCCGCCACTCCCCCGCCGTCGTCCGCGACCAACGGGGGTGACGGAACCGGGCTACCTGCCGCTGGTCGACCAGTGCCAGGGCTCGCTGGGGAGGTTGTAGAGGCCGTACTCGTCGGCGTGGGCCGCCAGCCAGTTCCAGCACGAGCTGCCGTGGCGGATGGCACCGCCCCCGTTGCAGCTGAAGTCGATGGCCAGGCCTCGCTCGTGCATCGACGACCCGGGCCGGGCTGTGGGCGGGGAGCACTGCGACGACGGCATGTAGTAGATCGCGTAGTTCGAGGAGCCGCAGTGCTCTCGTCGCAGCTCGATCTGCTTCTGTGGGCTGCGCCAGCCGCTGCTGGCGCACAACGACACGCCGTCGCTGGCGGCGGCGTTCAGGAGGGCCTGGACGTTTCCGGCGATCGAGCCCGCAACCGTGATCGACCCGCCGTGCGGGCAGGTCACGGTTGCCAGCCCGCCCGGCGCCGGGGTCACGACCGACGCCGGGGGCGCCACCGCGGGGATGCGCGGCGATGCGTCGGACACCGCCGGCCGGGGTTGGTTCGCAGCGGCCGCGGCCGCCCGGGCCGCCGCCTCCTGCTCCCGGCGCTGCCGTTCGGCGGCCTCCTGCATGGCGCGGATCCGGCGGGCGACCTCGGCCTGTTCGCGCACGAGCCTGTCCGACAGGGCCTTGTCGAACTCCTTGAGCGACTCGGCCTCGGCGAGCTTGGCGTTGAGCCGTTCCTCGAGATCGGTGGCGAAGGCCTGCTGCTGGGCCAACGCGGCCTCGACGTCGGCGAGCTCCTGGGCGGCCTCGTCCTTCCGGGCCTCCGCAGTCGCCTCGGCGGCGGTCCTGTTGGCCTGCTCGACCTCCATGTCCTCGTGGGCCTCGTCGAGCTGGTCGAGCACGTCGGCGTCGGTGTCGGCCTGTATCTCGATCACTGCCTGCTTGACCGCGGCGTCCGACAACGAGTCGGCGCGGAACGCGTCGAGCGCGTTGTCCGACGGCGGGTTGACGAACGACTGGACCACCAACTCGTCGGCCCTGAGGTTGAGGTCGTCGATTCGGCGCTGGGCGTCGGCAACCGCCTGGATCGCTGCGGCCAGCTCGGCCTCGGCCTCCTCGTGCGCCGCGCTCGGCCTCCTCCAGCTCGGCCGTCTGGGTGGCCACGTTGGTCTCGAGCTCCGCCAGTGCCGCCTGCACCTCGACGTCCTTGGCCTGTAGCGCATCGACCTGCACATCGACCTCGCCGCTTTGTGCCCGGACGGCATCCCGCTCCCGTTCGGTCCTGGCCGGGTCGGGATCGTCGGCCCCGCTCGCCACCGGCGACCAGACGGCCACCCCCGAACCGAGGGCGACCACGGCGGTGATCAGCGCGAGGCGACGGAACGCGGAGCGCACGGCTCTTCCCTGCTCCTTGCTGCTCTTCCCATGAGCGGACAAAGTGGCGTGAATGTAACGAACCCGGTCGCCAATGTCACCAGTGCGATACATCGGCTAGCGCGTTTATCCAGCTAATGGCCGTATCGCGGCGGCCAGGCACGGCTAAACGACGGTGCCAACGAGTCGGGGAGCGCGCGGCCCTACGCGGCCAATGTCAATTGCCGCTGGTGGACCAATGCCACGGCTCACTGGGCAGGTTGTAGAGCCCGTAGCCGACCGCATTGCCCTGCAACCAGTCCCAGCATTCGTCGCCGGTGCTGACCGTTCCGCCACCGTTGCACGTGAAGTCGATGGCCAGCCCCTGCTCGTGCATCGACGTCCCAGGAATTGCTGTCGGTGGGCTGCATTGCGACGCCGGCATCTCGTAGATGGCGTAGTTCGACGTGCCGCAGTGCGCCATCCGCAGTTGGATCTGTTCCTCGGGGTTCCGATAGCCGCCACCGCACAACATGGCTCCATCGGCCGCAGCGTCGTTGAGCAATGCCTGGACGTTCCCGCTGATGGAGCCCGCCACCGTGATGGACCCGCCGACGGGACAGGTGACGGTCGCCAGCCCACCGGGGGCAGGGGCAATCTGGGACGGCGCCACGTCCTCCGCCGGGGCCTGCGCAGCCTGGGCGGCCGCAAGCTGGGCCGCGAGCGCGGCCTGTTCCTCGGCCAGCCGATCGGACAGGGCGGCGTCGAGCGTCCGCAGCGACTCCGCCTCGGCCAGCTTGGCGTTCAGGCGCTCCTCGAGGTCGGCGGCGAATGCCTGCTGCTGGCCGAGTGCGGCCTCGACATCGTCCAGTTCCTGCGCCGCCGCCTCCCGAGCCCGCGTCGCCTCGGCGGCGGCGTCCTTCTTGTTCGCCTGCTCGGCTCTGAGCGCGTCGTGGGCCTGTGCCAAGCGATCGAGCACCTGGGCGTCACGTTTCCCCTGCATCTCCAGAACCGCCTGTATGACAGCGGCGTCGGTCATGGATCCTGCCCGCAGCGGCTCGAGCGCGTAGTCGGACGGCGGGTTGACGAACGAATCGACCACCAGCCGGTCGGCCTGCTCGTTCAGCTCGTCGATCCGCCGCCGGGCGTCGGCGACCGCCTGGGTCGCTTGGGCGAGCTCGGCCTCGCCCTGGGCCTGGACGTTCTCGGCCTGCTGGAGCTCGGATTGCTGTCGGGCGACATTGCGCTCGATCTCGGCCAGCGCGGCCGTCACCTCGGCGTCCTGCGCCTCCAGGGCATCGATCTCGATCACGGCCTCGGCCTGACGGGCGCGCACCTCGTCGCGCTCCTGCTCGGTCGCCGTCGGGTCGGGCTCCTGCGCCGCGCTCACCGACGGCGTCAAGGCCGCCACTGCCACCACCACGGCCAACGCTCGGCGCAGCCAGGCGCTCGGCGTCAGTTGCCGTTGGTCGACCAGTGCCACGGTTCGCTCGGCAGGTTGGACAGGCCGTAATCGGCGGCGTGTGCCTTCAACCAGTTGTACGCCGCGCCCCCGTAGCCGATCGTGCTCCCGCCGACGGTGAAGTCGATCGCCAGGCCCTGCTCGTGCATGGACGCCCCGGGCCGGGCTGTTGGCGGGGAGCAGTAGGACGCGGGCATCTGCCAGATGGCGTACTGGCTGGTTCCGCAGTTGGCGCGGCGAACTGCGATCTGGGCGGCCGGGTCGCGGTAGCCGTTCCCGCACATGGAGATGCCAGCCTCGGCCGCGTCGACGAGCAAGCGCCCGACCGGCTTGCTGATGTCACCGGCCACCTGGATGCTGCCACCCACGGGGCACGGCACCGACACCACACCACCGGGCGGAGCCTGGATGCCCGCCGCCTTGTTGACCTCCGCCTGGGCGGACAGCTCCACCGCCCGCCGCCGTGCGAGCTCAGCCGCCACCTCCTCGTCGAGCTCGTTGAGGGCGGCGACGAGCTGGGCCTGCTCGGCTCGGAGCTGGGCCGCGAGCGCAGGGTCGACGCCCTTCAGCATCTCCGCCTCGCTGAGCTTCTGATCGATGCGGGCCTGCACTTCGGACGCGAACAACGCCTGCTGGCTGACCGCCTCCTGCTTGTCCGCCAAGGCCGCCTCGGCCTCGGCCTTGCGATTCCGCGCCTCCTCCATGGCCCCGTCCTTGTTGACCTTCTCGGTGCGGAGCTGTTCGCGGGCGGCGTGGTACTCGGCCAGGAGCGCAGCGTCGGTGGTGGTCTGCAGGTCGAGGATCGCCCACTTCACATTGGCGATCGACGACGACTGCTCGCTGAGCATGGACAGGGCCGACTCGGTCGCCGGCGTGACGAAGGCGTTCACCACCACGTGATCGGTCTTGGCCAGAAGCGCGTCGATGCGGCGCTGGGCGTCGGCGACGGCGGCATCGGCCGAGGCGACCGCGGCATCGGCCGCAGCCAGCGCCTGTTCGGCGGCGACGAGCTCGGCCGTCTGGGCGTCGACATTGGTCTTGATGTCGCTCAGCGCCTGCGTCACCTGCCGGTCGTCGGCCTTCAGGATGTCGACCTCGACGGCCACCAGCGCCTGGCGGTGCGCCACCTGCTCCGTCTCCCGGGCGGGATCCTCCTGGGCTCCGCCCGCCACCGGCATCGCCAGGATCGTCCCGAGCGCGACTGCGGTCGCCAAGACGATGGTGACGATCGGGCGGCGGACGAACGTCAAGATGCTCCCCAGTGCGGACGGTCGCAGGTTCCCCAACTTCCCCAAGGCCAACGCCGACTCAGCGGCGAAGGTGACGGCGAATGTAACGAATCGCGCGACGTCTGTCATATGTCCCGCTGGTGGGCGGGGCCGGCAGGTCTTCCTCAGCCGAGGAGCCCGGCCACGACGTTGACCCCCGCGGCCACGATCACCACGCCGAACACGTAGGACAGGAACGCGTGGAAGAGCACCGTCCGCCGAATCGTACGAGCGTGCAGCATCGTGTCGGACACCTGGTACGTCATCCCGATGGTGAACGCCACGTACGCGAAGTCGCGGTAATCCGGCGGCCCGTTCGGCTCGCCGAAGTCGATGCTGTCGGACGCGCCGAGGTAGTAGAGGCGGGCGTAGCGCAGCGTGAACACCGTGTTGACGACCGTCCACGAGACGATGAGCGTGACGGCCGCCATGGTGATCAGCAGCACCCGGTCCGTGCCACGCTCGTGGCGCGCCAAGCCGAGCGCGAAGGCGACCGCCACCAGGCTGGCAGCGCTGGCCCCCAGCAGGAGCAGGCGGGCCACATCCCGGTTCATGTCCTCTCGAACCGCGATGCGCTGCGTACGGGGCCCGTCCGCCTTGAGGATGATCGGTGCGACCGACAGCAGGAAGGTGAGGGCGGTGGCGTTCCAGCCACCGAGCACGGCGAGGCGCCAGGGGAGGACCGTGGCCAAGGCCAACCCCGCGACCATGCCGACGAACCCGGCGATCAGCAGGCGCCGGAGGGCTGGTGCATGCCAGCCCAGCCAGCGGTGGTACACCGTCGGGGCCGGGACGCTCATCTGCCGAAGGTCTAGCGGACCCGCGCCGCCGGGGCCGGTGGGGCGGGATGGCTACGAACCGTCGGTGCTCCAGTGCCAGGGCTCGCTCGGCAGGTTGTAGAGGCCGTAGCCGGCCGAGTGGCCCTCGAGCCAGCCGAAGCAGGCGCTGCCGCGGCTGATGGTGCCGCCCCCGCAGGTGAAGTCGATGGCCAGGCCCTTCTCGTGCATCGACGTGCCGGGCGGGGCCGTCGGCGGCGAGCAGGCGGACGACGGCGCCTGGTAGATGGCGTAGTCGGACGATCCGCAGTGGGCGCGGCGGAGGGCCACCTGCTGGGCTGGGTCGCGGTAGCCACCGCCGCACATGTTCAGCCCCGCTGCCGACGCCGCCCCAAGGAGCGACGACAGGCTCGATGCCAGCGAGCTGTCGACGGTGATCGACCCGCCGCCCGGGCAGGCAACGTTCGACAGGCTGCCGGTGGCCGGGCCCAGGGAGCCCGGCTGGGAAGCCGCCTGCGCGGCTGCCTGGTCCTCGGCGACCCGCCGCGCCGCCGCGTCGGCCTGCGCCTTGCGCAGGGCCTCCAGGGCCCGGCGCTGCTCATCGGCGGTGCGGATCGCCTCGAGCCGGCCGGCGATGTCCGACTCCTGCGCCTTGAGCTGAGCCGCCAGCGTCGGATCGATGGCGGCGAGTGCCTCGGCCTCGGCGAGGTTCTGGTCCAGGCGCGCCTGCACCTCCAGCACGAACGCCGCCTCCTGGGACTGCGCCGCCTCCAGGTCCTCGAGGGCGGCGGCCGCATTACCGGCCGTGGCTGCCGCGCGCTGGGCGGCGTCGTCCTGCGCCGCCTTGTGGGCGTCGAGGTCCTCGTCCGCGTCGTGCAGGCCGGCGAGGATCGACGCGTCGGCGTCATGCTGCATGCCGACGATCGACGCCTTGAACGACGCGTCTCCGGTCGATCCGACGGCCATCGCGTCGAGTGCCGTATCGGCGGGCGGGTTCATGAAGGCGTCGACCACGACGCCGTCGCTCTCCGCGGTCAGATCGTCGATGCGCTTCTGCGTGTCCGCCACCGCCTGGTCGGCCTTGCCCTTCTGGTCCCGGGCGGCGGCCAGCTGTGATCGGGCGGTCTCCAGCTCCCGGAGCTGCGTGCGCAGGTTGCCGTGCAGGTTGTTCAGGGCGTCGACCACGTCGCCGTCGTCCGCCTTGAACACGTCGACATCGACCGCCACGTCACCGGAGTGGGGCAGGGTGGGCTCCTCCTGGCTGGGCAGCGCCTGGGTCGGGGGCGCCGTCGGGCCGAGCATCAGACCCGATGCCGCCGCAGCGGAGACGAGCAGGACGCGGACGAGCCGCGAGTGTCGACGTGTTGCTCTCAAGTGGAACTCCCCAGCAGTGCGGCGGATTCGACACGGGAATGTAATGAAACCGCCCAGTGTCCGTCACATCGCCTTCATGGAAGACTGCCGGCCATGGTTGAGCTCCGCTCCGAGATCAAGGATCGGGTCGCGCTCGTCACCCTCGACGCCCCCGCTCGGCGCAATGCCCTGTCGCTCGGGCTGGTGGATGAGATCGAGGCCGCGTTCGACGCCATCGATTCCGATCCCGGCGTCGGCGCCGTGGTCGTGACCGGCGCGCCTCCGGCCTTCTGCGCCGGGGCCGACCTGTCACACCTCGGGTCCAGCCAGCGCCAAGGCCTGGCGCGCGTCTACGAGGGGTTCCTGCGCGTCGGACGGTCACCGTTGCCGACCATCGCCGCCGTCAACGGGGCCGCGGTCGGCGCCGGCGTCAACCTGGCGCTGGTGTGTGACGTGATCCTGGCGGGCGAGTCGGCGCGGTTCGACACGCGCTTCATAGACCTCGGGCTCCATCCCGGCGGTGGCCACACCTGGATGCTCCAGCGGCGGATCGGGTCGCAGGCAGCCGCGGCGCTCGTACTGTTCGGCCGCGTCCTCGACGGCCGGCAGGCGGAACGGGCCGGCTTGGCTTGGTCCTGCGTGCCCGATGACGAGCTGCTACCGCTGGCGCTGGAGATGGCGTCGGCCGCAGCCCGCGCCCCGCGTGATCTGGTGGAGCGGGTGAAGCAGACGATCCGCGACGTCACCCAGCTGACGGACCATGCGGCCGCAGTCGAGCGCGAGCTCGATCCGCAGGTGTGGTCGATCAACCAGCCGGCCTTCCAGGAGAGGCTGGCAGCCCTCCGCCAGCGGATCAGCACCAAGAACTGATCGGCTAAGACCGAGCGGATGGGCGTTCGTGCAGCCTACCGTGGAATTTGGTGGTCGACCGAGTCAACAGCTCGCGCCCCCAGCGCTGACCACCGTGAGCCAAGAGGACGTGCCTATCCGCTCACGCTCCTAAGAGGCAAAGGCGAGGGTGCGTGCGATCTGTTCGGCCAGGGCGTCGTGCGTCGCGGGGTCCTCGGACGTGACGATGACCGACCACACGATGTCGTCGGGCCCGGCGATCAACGTCTCGGTGCCCTGGGCCTGAGCCGACCCGCCGCCGGCTCCCAGGCCGTACTGCAAACGGACCGTGGGGCGCTCGGCGTCTCCGACCACTTCGATCGGGACGTCGCCGAGGCCGGCACCGGCAGCGAGCTGGCGGCCGAGGTCCTCGAGCTGCTCGACGCTGGAGACGCCGGCACCGGGAACGGCGCGGACTTTCGCGTCCGCCACACGGCCAGCCCCGTCGACACCGGCGGCATAGAAGACCCCGCCGGCCTCCGCCGCGGCGTGCGCATTGTCGAGGAAGCCCGGCACCTGGGGCGACGACCGCTCGAGGCTCTCGAGCACCTCGGGTGCCAGGACCGTCGCCTCCCAACCCGGCGGCACGGCGATGCCGAAGCCAAGGCTGGCGACGGGGATGGCCGTCCACCCGTCGGGCGCCGACACGTCGATCCCGCCGCTGTCGATCGTGGTGGAACCGGGTGACCCACCGTTGGAGGCGTCGTCGCCGCCATCGTTGCCGCCGATCGCACCGACGATGGCGGCTACCAGCCCGCCCACGAGTGCGACGGCCAGGACCGCCGCCACGAGCCGCGTCCGCTCCCGCCGGCGGGAGCGGACGCGCGTGCTCATGCGAGCCACTCACGCACCAGCTCGTCCCGGCGGTCGTGCCACTCCTCGACCGTGAGCGCGTAGCGGATGTGGTCCTCCCACACCCCGTTGATCTCGAGGTAGCGGTGGGCGATGCCCTCGTCGCGGATCTTCAGCTTCTCCACCACCCGCCGGCTGCGGTGGTTACGGGGAATGATGGAGATCTGGATGCGATGCAGCCGCACGTGGTCGAACGCGAAGCGGGCCACCGCCACCAGCGCCTCCGGCATGTAGCCGTGACCCGCCTGGGCCTGGTCGATCCAGTAGCCGACGTACGCCGACTGGAATGGCCCCCGCTGCACCGACGACAGGTTGATCTCCCCGGCGAAGCGCTCCTCGGGGCGCCGGCCGCGCCCTCCCCGCCCGCCGCCCTCGCCGGAATCGGCCGGGTCGACGAAGATGCCGAAGCCGAAGCCGGTGCCGAGCTGCCGCTCCCGCTCGCGGGCACTGCAGCGCATGGCGAACGCCTCGGCGGACTCCACCACGTCGGGCAGCCCGGGATTGCGGGCCGGTTCCCATGGCGTCAGCCAGTCGGCGTTGCGACGGCGGACCTCCTGCCACGCCGGGAAGTCGGTGGCGACGAGGGAGCGCAGCAGGACCCGCCGCCCGATCAGCTTCGTCATGGGTGTTCCGCCGGGTGCAGCATCAGCCGATGACCTGCGCCAGGGCCCCGAGCAGCAGGGTGACGTTGCGGGGCCGCGCCGTATGGCCCATGCAGCCGATCCGCCACATCCTGCCGGCGTAGTCGCCCAGCCCCCCGCCGATCTCGATGCCGTAGCGGTCGAGCAGCGTCGACCGCACCTTGGCCTCGTCGACGGCCTCGGGCACGAGCACGGTGGTCAGCTCGGGCAGCCGGTGGCCATCGGCGGCGAACAACTCGAGCCCGAGATCGGCCAGTCCGTCGTGGAGCAGCTGCCCACATTCGGCGTGGCGGGCGATGGCGGCGTCCAACCCCTCGTCGAGGATCGCGCCCAGCCCGGCGTGGAGCGACATGATCATCGAGACCGGTGCCGTGTGGTGGTACACCCGCGGTCCGGTTGCGGGACCCGTGTACTGCCCGATCATCCGCAGGTCGAGATACCAGCTCTGGCTGCGAGGGACGAGGCGATCGCGGGCCCGCTCGCTCAGGGTCAGCGGCGCCAGGCCGGGCGCCACACCCAGGCACTTCTGGGTCCCGGCGTATGCGATGTCGACACCCCAGCCGTCGACGTCGACCTCGATGCCACCCAGGCTGGTGACGCAGTCGACGAGCAACAGCGCGTCACCCTTACGCGCCCCCAACGGCTCGATGTCGGTCCTCACGCCGGTCGACGTCTCGGCGTGGACGACCGCGATGAGCTTCGGCGCGGGGTGGGCTTCGAGGAGGCGCTCGGGCTCGACCGGCCGACCCCAGGGCACGTCGACCCGCACGACCTCGGCGCCGCAGCGGTCGGCGACGTCGCACATGCGGGCGCCGAACACGCCGTTGACGCCGATCACGACCGGATCGCCCCGCTCGACCAGGTTGACGAAGGCAGCCTCCATGCCCGCCGAACCGGTCCCCGAGATCGGCAGCGTCATGGCATTGGTGGTGCGGAAGACGGTCCGCAGCCGGGCGCACGTCTCGTCGAGGATGGCGACGAACGCCGGATCGAGATGCCCGAGCATCGGGCGCGCCAGGGCCTCGACGGCCTCGGGATAGGGGTTGCAGGGCCCCGGTCCCATGAGCACGCGGTCGGGCAGCGGCGGCATGTAAAGCGTGACCGTAGCGAGGCCCGGCGCCCAGCGGGTAGGCGGGTGCTAGGACAACAGGCTGAGCGCCAGGCCGTCGAGGATGTCGGCCTCCGACACGATCATCTCGTCGAAGCCGAAGTGGCGGAACAACGCCACCAGCACGCAGCAACCGCCGACGATGACGTCGGCCCGCGCCTCCTCGAGCCCGGGGTTGTGGACCCGATCGGCGCGTGACTCGGTGGCCAGCGTCCGGAAGACGTCCTCGGCGGCCTCGTGGGTCAGGTGGAAGTGGTGGATGCGGTCTCGGTCGTAGGTGTCCAGCCCGATCTCGACGGCCGCCACCGTGGTCACCGTGCCCGCCAACCCCACCAGCGTGCGGGCCTCGCCCGCGGCCGCGATCTCGCGCACCACATCGTCGAGATAGGCGTCGGTGAGGCTGATGCACGCCGAGAGCTCCTCGGGTTGTGGCGGGTCGTGATGCAGGAACTTCTCGGTCAGGCGCACGCAGCCGATGTCGACCGACATCACGCCGTCGACCCGGTCGGTGCCGACGATGAACTCGGTGGAGCCGCCGCCGATGTCGACCACCAGGAAGGGGCCGGTGGCCGGGTCGAGCTCGCCGGTGGCGCCCCGGAACGAGAGGCGTCCCTCCTCGTCGCCGCTCAGCAGCTCGGGGCGGGTGCCGACCAACGCCTCCACGGCGTCGAAGAGCTCGTCGCGGTTGGCGGCGTCGCGGGATGCCGACGTGGCCGCGACCCGCAGCCGCTCGACCCCGTGGCGGTCGAGGATCTCGCGGTAGCCCCGCAGGCATGAGAGCGTCCGCTCGACCGCCTCGGGCGCCAGGCGTCCGCTGGCCTCTACACCCTGACCCAGGCGGGTGATGGTGTTGCGCCGGTCGAGTGTCTCGAGCCGGCCGTCGGTCGGACGCGCGACCAGGACGCGGGTCGAGTTGGTGCCGAGGTCCACCGAGGCGATGACGGTCACGACCGAAGCACGCTACCGGCGCATGGGACTCGCGTGGTCGGCGCGGGCGCCCAAGCGGTCCTCGACCCAGCGCCCGACCGGATCGTCACCGCCGGCCAGGTGCCAGGCGTAGTGGGCGTGCAGGCATTTGACGCCTGTCCGGGTGCCGCCCACGCCGCCCGAGGGCCGCGGCCCGCGGTGGCCGGGCGGCAGGGCCGCGTCGCGCTCCGCCGCATAGCGGGCGTGCGCGGCGGCGACCGCGCCGGCGTCCACCTCCGCCTCGGCCTGCACCACGCCGCCCTCGCTCTCGAGGCGCGAGACCCTGCTGCGCTCGGGCTCCCCCACCAGCCAGTAACGGGTCGGCATGGGCGTGCCGTCATCGAGCAACGGGGCGTTCCGAATCACCAGCGGCGAGCCGTCCGGGTGCCGCCGGACGACCTCGAACCGACCCTGCGGCGAGCGGCCGAGGAGGCGCTCGACCTCGCGGCGATCGGCGTCGGTGGCGGGGCCAGGTTCCCCTACGCCCACGCGACCCGGTGCACCCGCCAGGGCACGGAGAACCCCTTGAGCGAGACCTCCTCGCCGGGGCTGAAGCGCAGGTCGCCGGCCGCCGCCGTGAGGTCGTGGGTGAGGCCCGACACCAGCACCCCGCCGGGGGCCGCGGCATCGGCGATCCGCACGGCCAGGATCACGTTCTGGCCGAAGACGTCGCCGTCGGACTCGACGGTCTCGCCGGTGTGCAGCCCGATCCTCAGCTCGATGCGCTGGGACGGGTTCTCGGTGCTGTGGTGGGCGGCGGCCTGCTGGATGGCGACCGCGGCGAGGATTGCCTGCCGCGCGCTGGCGAAGACGACGAGGAAGCCGTCGCCCTGCGCCTTGACCTCGATGCCGCCGTGGCGTTCAACCTGGGCCCGCACGAAGGCGTTGTGCGCCTGCAGGATCTCCCACCACTTCGTGTCGCCCAACTGCTCCGCCAGCTCGGTCGAGCCGACCATGTCGGTCACCAGGATGGTCAGCGTTCCCCGAGGCAACCGGCTGTCGTCGGCCGCACGACCTGATGCCGTCTGCCCGTTGGCCCGCTCGCCCTGCCCGGACGCGTGTTCCTCGGTGAGGAACCGGGGCAGCAGGTCGCGCAGGTCGAGTGGCGCCCCCGTGGGTCCCGGTGGCGAGCGGCGCTGCGACGATCGGTCCCGGGCCGACCGCCCCGCCCGCTCGCGGTGGCGTCGGGGCGCGTACGCCATCGGTGGAGGAGGCGGCGGTGGGAGGCTCGCTTGCAGCGAACGCAGGGCCTCGCGGGCGCTGTCTCGCAGATCGTCGATGTGGCCGTCGAGGTAGCCACTGATCACATCGTGGTTGTGGATGTGCTTGTGCCCGGACGAGCGCGACCGGCGCCGGCTGGTGCGGGCCGTGACCCCACCCCACAGCCCCCGGGCGTGCACCCGGACCAGAGGGGCCTGCGGTAGCGGCGACACCTTCGATCTCTGCGTGTGGTCCGAGCTGCCGCCCATCAGCACCATCCCATCGAGGTCTACGGGAATGCCCTCCGGGACCACGACCTCGACACTGCCCATGATCGCCCAGGCGGTCACCTCCACCACCCGCTCGTCGATCACCGCCTGGCGTAGGTCGACCTTGACGTGACCCCAGAACGCGAACGCCGTGATCCGGCCGGGGGCGCGCCACCGTCCGCGGGCCCCGCTGCCGCCCATGATCGCGACGAATCGCCGCCGCGGTGCCGCTGGCGTCGTGCCCTGGGTCGCGGGCGAACCGTCGCCGTCGGCGGGCCCCGGCGCCAGGTCGCCGGCCGCGGCCGGTCGGCGGATGTCCACTTCGTCGGGCAGGCCCGCCAGCGCCTCGTCGAGGTCCCGCCGGGTGCGGGCGGCGTACACGCGGCCCGCCAGCTCGGCGAACTCGTCGAGCGTCAGGCGGCCCTCGCCCGTGTGCCGGCTGAGTGCGTCGATCACCCTCTGGCGGTCGCCGTCACCGATGCGCACATCGCCGGACTCCACCACGGGAGACAGTTTGCACCCCCTGGCAAACCTGAGTGACTCGACGGCCTACCGACCAGTAGGTAGGGTGGTTGCGTGCCCGCCGCGCCGCACGACGCCGCCGCTCTGATCGCCGAGCTGGAGCCCACCGTGGCCAGCTTGCTGCACCGCCACCTGGCGCAGGCCAAGGAGTGGTTCCCGCACCAGCTCGTGCCCTGGGGTCGTGGCGAAGACTTCGAGCCCGGCTGGGAATGGTCGCCCGCCGAGGCGGAGCTGCCCCCGGCGGTGCGCTCGAGCCTGTTCGTCAACCTGCTGACCGAGGACAACCTCCCCTACTACTTCCGCACGATCGAGGCCATGTTCGGGCGCGATTCCGCCTGGGGCGAGTGGAGCCGCCGCTGGACTGCCGAAGAAGGCCGGCATTCGATCGTCATCCGCGACTACCTGACGGTGACTCGGCAGATCGATCCGGTGGCGCTCGAACGGGCCCGCATGGCCCAGGTGACCTGCGGGCAGGTGCCCGAGCCCGACCTCCCCCACGACGGCCTCGTGTACGTCAGCCTCCAGGAGCTGGCCACGCGGATCGCCCACCACAACACCGGCAAGCTGCTCGACGACCCGGTGGGCTACGAGGTCATGAAGCGGGTGGCGGCCGACGAGAACCGGCACCACCTCTTCTATCGTGACGCCACCGCCGCCGCGATCGAGCTGGATCCGTCGGGGATGGTCCTCGCGATCGAACGCCAGGTGCGCTGCTTCGAGATGCCGGGCACCGGCATCGTCGACTTCGAACAGCACGCCCGCGCCATCGCCCGGGCCGGGATCTACGACTTCCAGGTCCACCACGACCAGATCCTGGCGCCGGTGGTGCTCCGCCAGTGGGGCGTCGAGCGGCTCACTGGACTGACAGAGGAGGCGGAGCGCGCCCGGGACGCACTGCTCGGCCGCATCGAGCGAATCGGCCGGGCCGGTCGCCGGCTCGCCCGCCACCGCGCGCACGAGCAGGAGCGCGAGCTCGTCGGTCAGTCGGGCTGAGCTGCCGGGGAGCTAGCCCCCCGGCTCGGAGGGGTTGTCGCCCTCGGGCGCCTGTTCGGGCGGGAGGAAGACGCCGTAGGACTCCTCGCCCGGCATCACGAGGTTGTGGTCACGACGGGCGATCTCCTCGACGGTCTCGGGGTCGCGCAGATCGTCGGCACGCTGCTCCAGCCGCTCGTTCTCCTCGCTCAGCACGTCCAGCTGCTCGCGGGCCCGGTTGGTGTCGGAGCGCTGGCTGAGATACGTCCGCACCGGGAACACCGCGTACACGAGAAGGCCGCTGAGCGCGACCGATCCCACCCGGGTGCCCAGCCACCGCAACCGGGCGTTCCGGCGCTCGCGGGCCTCGTCGTCGATGGGCGCCAGCCGGTCGAGGCGCAGGCTCGAGACCAGACGACGGTTGCCGTCGGTCTTCTTCGCCTCACGTCGCCGCGGCCGATCGCCGGCCTCCCCGGCTCGCCGGCGGGACGAGGTCGGCTTGGCGACAACGGTGCGCGAGGGCGACGCCAGGACGCCACCGGTGACGCCGGGTGGCGGGGTGCGCCGGCGGCGGGTCGTCGCGGGCACCCGCTGGCGGGCGGGCGCCGGCCCGCTCGGGCCGCGGGTAGGCCTCGCCGGCCGGTTGACCACCGATCCGTCGGGGGCCCGGACGACCACGGCCGGCGTCGTCCACGCCCCCCTGACGCGGGGAGCGGCCGGCGGCTGGTGGCCGCGGCCGTCGCCGTCGTTCCGCCGGCGCGGGCTCATGGCGAGTCGCCACCGGTCCGCGCCAGTGCCGCGCGCCCGCGATAGGCGGCGGCCTCGCCGAGGTCGTCCTCGATGCGCAGTAGCTGGTTGTACTTGGCCACCCGGTCGCTGCGGGCGGGGGCGCCGGCCTTGATCTGACCACAGTTGGTGGCCACGGCCAGGTCGGCGATTGTGGTGTCCTCGGTCTCGCCGGACCGGTGCGACATGACGCACGTGTAGCCGGCCCGCATGGCCAGCTCGACGGTGTCCAGGGTCTCGGTGAGCGAGCCGATCTGGTTGACCTTGACCAGGATGCTGTTGGCCACGCCGGTATCGACGCCGCGCTGCAGCCGCTCGACGTTGGTGACGAACAGGTCGTCGCCCACCAGCTGCACCCGGTCACCGACGGCCTTGGTGAGCTCCGACCAGCAGTCCCAGTCCTCCTCGGCGCAGCCGTCCTCGACGGACACGATGGGGTAACGGCCGCAGAGGTCGGCGAGCAGCCCGACGAGGTCCGACGGGGAGAGGTCCCGGCCTTCACCCGCCAGCGAGTAACGGCCGTCGGCGAAGAACTCGCTCGAGGCGACGTCGAGCGCCAGGGCGATGTCGTCCCCGGGCTGGAAGCCGGCGCGCTCGATGGCCTCGACCAACACCTGCACGGCTTCCTCGTTGGATCCGAGGTCGGGGGCGAAGCCCCCCTCGTCGCCGACTGCCGTCGACAGGCCCCGCTCGTGCAGCACCGCCTTCAATGCGTGATAGGTCTCGGCGCCCCAGCGCAGCGCCTCCCGGAAGCTGGCGCCGCCGACCGGCACGACCATGAACTCCTGGAAGTCGACGTTGTTGTCGGCGTGGGCGCCACCGTTGAGGACGTTGAGCATCGGCACCGGCAGCACATGGGCGTTGGTGCCCCCGACGTAGCGGTACAGCGGCAGGGCAAGCTCGTCGGCGGCGGCCTTGGCCACCGCCAGCGACACGCCGAGGATGGCGTTGGCACCCAGGCGTCCCTTGTTGTCACTGCCGTCGAGGTCGATCATCTGCGTGTCGATCTCGCGCTGCTCGGTGGCGTCGAAGCCGATCAGCGCCTCGCGGATCTCACCGTTGACGGCGTCGACCGCCCGGCTCACACCCTTGCCGCCGTAGCGGGCCGCGCCGTCGCGCAGCTCGACGGCCTCGAACTGCCCGGTCGACGCCCCCGACGGCACCAGAGCACGGCCCTCGGCGCCCGAGGCGAGGTAGACCTCGACCTCGACCGTCGGGTTGCCGCGGGAGTCGAGGACCTCGCGGCCGACGATGTGCTCGATGCTGGACATCGCTGGGTGTGGCTCCTGTGACGGGTGTGGCCAACGTTACTTGCGTTCGAACCGCGCAAAGCGGTCACGCACGTGTTCGGCTGCGACGCGCAGCTCGGTCTCCGGATCGTCGCCGGCCGTACGGGCGTCGTCCACGACGTCCAGCAGACGTCGGCCCAACTCCCCCAGCGCATCGTCACCCTCGACCAGCGCCCGCCAGTCGACCCCCTGCGACGCCGCCTTGCGCTGGACCTTCAGGGCATACGCCAGCGCCGGCAGCGTGGAGGGGATGCCGTCCATGACACTCGACCTACCCTTTTCCGCCTTCTTGAGCCGCTCCCAACGTTCCGCCACCTCGTCGGCGCTGTCGACGGTGACGTCGCCGAACACGTGGGGGTGGCGGCCGATCAGCTTGTCGCTGATCCCCCGGACCACGTCCGCCAGCGTGAAGCGTCCCTCCTCGGCGGCGAGGGTGGCGTGCAGGAAGACCTGGAACAGCAGGTCACCGAGCTCCTCCTCCAGGGCGTCGAACCCCTCGCCGGCCTCAACGTCGAGATGGTCGAGGGCCTCGAGCACCTCGTACGCCTCCTCCAGGAGGTGATGGCGGAGGCTGTGGTGGGTCTGCTGGCGGTCCCAGGGACACTCGGCCCGCAGGCGTCGGACCACCTCGGCGAAGGCGGCCATCTCGCCCGCCAGGGGGGTGGCCAGGCGGGGGACGTACAGCGACGTGAGGTGATCGGGTCGGACCACCCGGTCGAGCTCGTGCCACGGCAGATCGACGATGTGCTCGTCGGGCAGGCCGAGGCGCTGCAGCACGGTGACGGCCACGTCGTCGCCGCCCCCCTCACCCAGGGCGAGCTTCATGTCGGACAGCACATGGCGGT
Source organism: uncultured bacterium (assembly GCA_963813485.1). GTDB lineage: Bacteria > Actinomycetota > Acidimicrobiia > Acidimicrobiales > VFJN01 > DASQUK01. The sequence goes on along the minus strand of CAWEZE010000012.1, from coordinate 115,601 downwards.
CGTCGCACTGTCCCACCAGCAACGGTCCCCGCTCCCCCGCCGCCTCGATCTCGAACCGGTGCCCGTCTACCAGGCGCACGCCGCGCTCCACGGGATCGATGCCGAGCCGCACCCACGCCAGGTCGACGAACGACAGCGCCGGCAGCACGTCCACGGCGACGCGGTCGTCGGCCAGCAGCAGCTCGACGGTGCGCTCGGCCACGGCCGGCGATCCGGGTACGGCGTACAGCACCTCGCCGTGCTCGGCGGCGGCCGTCACCAGCGCGTCGGCGATGCCGGCATAGACGGCGTCGATGCTCTCGGCCTCGTCATAGAGGCGGTCGAACGTGGGGACCTCACCGACAACGCCGGCCGACGGGTGCCGCGCGGTGCGCAGGAAGCGGTGGGGGATCCGCGCGACGGCGTCGTGCGTGGCGGCCGTGACGAGGTCGGGCCCCGCCGGGCCCAAACCGCAGACGACGATGCGGGGACGCAGCGCCGGCCCGGGCGTGGCCGTCACCCCCCGCCGGTGGTCTCGCCGCCAGGGCCAGGGCCTTGGCTCGGCTCCGATCCTGCGGGACCCTCCGGCGGCACCACCGTGCGCTCGTCGGGGTCCCACGAGCCGTAATGGGAGCTGACCTCGATGTCGGTCGAGTCGACGGCCTCCGTCAACGCGCGGCCGTACTCCTCCTGCCCGAGCTCGGCCTGGAGGCGCGTCTGTCGCGCCAGGTCCTCGATCAGCGAGTCGCGCACGTCTGCGGGCATGACGTCCAGGGCACCCTGGAGCTGGTCGGTCACGGTCGAGCGATCGTCGTCGGAGAGCTTGAGATCCTGCTCCTCGAAGATCTGTTCCACCAACATGAACTGGATGCGCTGGCCGAGCCAGCTGGCAACGAACTGTTGGGTGTAGCTGCCGGGCAGCTCCCCCTTCACGCTCTCGGGATCCGGGACGACGGCCTCGCTGGAGGCCAAGGCGTCGAGCTCGTCCTCGAATTCCGACTGCGACACCGTCGTGTCGCCGACCCGGAGGGCGGCCGACTGCTCGGAGCACCCGGCTCCGACCAGACCGGCGGCCGCGATCGCGGCGACGAGCAGCGTCAGGCGTCGATGGGTCGGCACGAGGGCAGATCGTAGGGACTCGCCGGATCGGCGCACGAACCTCAGCCTCCGGGAACCAGTTCGCCGACCCGGATGAGGGTCGTGCGCAGGTTGTCCTCGCCGACGAGCGACAATGCCTCGTCGACCGTGAGCCAGCGCAGGGGCGCCGCCGCCGACTCGGGCGTCGCCTCGTCCGGCCTGGCCGTCGCCAGGAGATACCGCATGTCGGCGTGCTCGTGCTCGGGCTCCCCCCGACCGGCGGGCACGGGGACGACGACCACGTGCAGCAGTGCCGGCCTGGCCCGGTCGGGCCACGCCGTCAGGTCGCCGAGCCCCGTCTCCTCGCGGGCCTCGCGCAGGGCGACGGCGAACGGATCCGTCTCGCCGGGATCGCCGTGCCCACCCAGCTGGAGCCAGCCCTGCATCCGCTCGTGCCAACGGAGCAGGACGCGCCCGCTCTCCGGATGGACCACGATCGCCGACCCGGTGACATGCACCGGCGCCGACCGGCTCCAGGGGTCCCCACCGCGCATCAACGAGCGGATCCGGGCGACGTCCCCGGCCTCTTCGGCGGAGCGCGGCTCGAACGTGCCGAGCGCCGCCATCACTCCGTCCCCCAGCACGGCCATGTCCCCGCCCCCTACGCCGCCGCTTGGGTGGGGAACAGCGACTCGAGCAGGTCGACGAGCTCGAGGGCGACCCCCCGCCCACCCTTTACCGGCACGACCAGCTGACTCAGGTCGGGCTTGTGCACCGCCTTCGGCACGAGACGCTTGAGGCGGATCTCCTGGGACACCTTGAGCTTCACGGGCGAGAGGCGGGCGGTCCACGTGGGGGCGCCGAAGCCCGTGGTGCGGACCACGTTGACCTCGCGCAGGTCGAGCCGGGCCGACTCGGCCCGCAGCCGGGCCACGTCGAGGAGCGCCGCCGCCTCCTCGGGGACCGTGCCGTAGCGGTCCTCCCACTCGGCGCGGATGTCGGCGACTTCGGCCTCGGTCGTCACCGCCGCCAGGCGGCGGTAGGCCTCCAGCCGCAGCTCCTCCTTGGGCACGTAGGCCTTGGGGAGGCTGGCATCGAGCGGCAGGTCCAGCTTGATCTCGGCGGGCTCGCGTACCTCCTCGCCCTTCAGCTCGGACACCACCTCGTTGACCATCTGGCAGTAGAGGTCGTAGCCGACGGCGGCGATGTGGCCGGACTGGCCGGTGCCCAGCAGGTTGCCGGCGCCCCGGATCTCGAGGTCCCGCATCGCGATCTTGAAGCCCGAGCCCAGCTCAGTCGCCTCGCCGATCGTCTTCAGCCGCTCGTACGCCTCCTCGGTGAGCGCCCGGTCGCGGGGATGGAACAGGTAGGCATAGGCCCGCTGTCCCGACCGCCCCACCCGGCCGCGGATCTGGTGGAGCTGGCCGAGCCCAAGCAGGTCCGCCCGATCGACCACGAGCGTGTTGACGGTAGGCATGTCGATGCCCGACTCGATGATCGTGGTGCAGACGAGCACGTCGTACTCGCCCTCCCAGAAGTCGAGCACGACCCGCTCGAGCGACCCCTCGTCCATCTGCCCGTGGGCGATGGCCACCCGCGCCTCGGGCACGAGCTCACGGACCCGGGCGGCGGCGTGGTCGATGTCCTGCACCCGGTTGTGCACGAAGAACACCTGGCCTTCCCGCAGCAGCTCGCGGCGGATCGCCTCGGCCACGGCCCGCTCGTCGTGCTCGCCCACGTAGGTGAGGATCGGCTGCCGCTCGGCCGGCGGCGTGTTGAGCAGGGTGAGGTCGCGGATGCCGGTGAGGCTCATCTCCAGCGTGCGGGGGATGGGTGTGGCCGTGAGCGTGAGCACGTCGACGCCCGTCCTCAGCTGCTTGATCTGCTCCTTGTGGGTGACGCCGAAGCGCTGCTCCTCGTCGACGACGAGCAGCCCCAGGCGCTTGAACGTGACGTCGGCCGACAGCACCCGGTGGGTGCCGATGACGACGTCGACGTCGCCGGATTCGAGCCCCTCGATCACCTTGCGGGCCTGCCTGGGCGTCAGGAAGCGGGACAGCACCTCGACCCGCACCGGGTAGCCGGCGAACCGATCGCTGAAGGTCTGGTAGTGCTGCTGCGCCAGCAGGGTGGTGGGCACGAGAACGGCCACCTGGGTGCCGTCCTGCACGGCCTTGAAGGCCGCCCGGATGGCGATCTCGGTCTTGCCGAAGCCGACGTCGCCGCAGACCAGGCGGTCCATGGGGGCCGACGCCTCCATGTCGGCCTTGACGTCCGCGATCGCCTTGTCCTGGTCCGGGGTCTCCTGGTAGGGGAAGGCGTCCTCGAGCTCCCGCTGCCACGGGGTGTCGGGACTGAACGCGTGGCCCGGCTCGCGCCGTCGCCTCTGGTAGAGGACCACCAGCTCCTGGGCGATCTCGGCCACCGCCGCCCTGACCTTGGCCTTCGCGCGCTGCCAGGCGTCGCCGCCGAGACGGTTGAGCGTCGGGGCCTCTCCCCCGGTGTAGTGCCGCACGGCGTCGATCTGGTCGGACGGCACGTACAGGCGGTCGTCACCCTTGTACTCGAGGAGCAGGTAGTCGCGTTCGACCCCGCCGATGGCCCGCTTCACCATGCCGCCGTAGCGGGCGACGCCGTGTTGGTGGTGGACGACGTAGTCACCGACCTTGAGGTCGTCGAAGAAGCCCTCGGTGTCGCGCCGCCGGGGCCGGGCCCGCCGGTGCGCCCGGCGCCGGCCGGTGAGGTCGGACTCGGCCAGGACGGCCAGCTTCACCGCCTCGGCGCGCAGCACCGTCCCCCGCTCCAGCGGTGCCACCACCACCTCGGCCGAAACGCCCTCTGATGCCAGCCGATCCCGCAACCGCTCGGCCGACCCGTCGCCGTCGGCACCGACCACGACACGGAACCCATCGCGCTGCAGCCCGACCAGCCGCTGGATCAGGCCGGAGCCGTCGCCCACCACCGGGTCCCAGCCCGAGGCCAACACCTGGGGCGTGTCGGGGCTATCGGGGACGTTCACCACGTGCCAGGCCGGCGCCTTGGTGTGGGCCAGCAGGCGGTCGAAGTCGAGGTGCAAGCGGGGGAAGCCGTGGTCGTGGGCCTGCTCGACCCGCCGCCCCGCTCGCGGCAGGCCCTCGGTCGACGGTGCCGGCATCGGCGCGGCCGCGGTCGCCGTTGCCCACGGCACCCCACGTCACCGCCAGCGTGGCAGCGAGGTCGGCCTCTTCCGCCAGCAGGTCGGCAGCGCGGTCGCGCATCCGCCGGGGCTCGCACAGCAGCACCTGGGCCCCGTCGCCCACGATGTCGAGCACCACGTGCTCGCCCTTGGTGAGCCACGGCAGCCACGACTCCATGCCGTCGAAGACGAGGCCCTGCGCCAGCCGCTCCCACTGCTCGCGGCCCCAGGGCTCGAGCCCGACCAGGTGCTCGGCCCGCTCCCGCACTTCGGCGGTGGGCAACAGTTCGCGGCAGGGAAAGATCTCGACGGTCGGCAGGTCGGCGAGCGAGCGCTGGTCCGCCACCGAGAACTCGGTGAGCCGGTCGACCTCGTCGCCCCAGAGGTCCACGCGCACCGGCCGGTCGGCGGTGGACGGGAACACGTCGACGATGGATCCCCGGACCGCGACCTCGCCCCGGTGCTCCACCATGTCCTCGCGGCGGTAGCCCGCGAACACCAACTCCGACACCAGCTCGTCGCGATCGAGCTGCTGCCCGGGTCGCACCACCACCGGCTCGACGTCCTCGACGTGGGGGCCCAGCCGCTGCACCAGCGCCCGGACCGAGGCGACGACCACCGCCGGCGCCCGCTCGGCGTGCCGCAGCCGCCACAACACCCGTGTCCGCCGGCCCATGGTCTCGACTGCGGGGCTGACGCGCTCGAAGGGCAGCGTCTCCCACGCCGGGAACAGCTCGACGGCGTCGTCGCCCAGGTAGGCGGCGAGGTCGTGGGCCAGGCGCTCGGCCTCGGTGGAGGTGGGGACCGCCAGCACGATCGGGCTGCGGCTCGTGAGCCCGACCAGCCCGGCGGTGACGATCGCCCGCGCCGACTCTGCCACGGCCAGGGTCGCAGAGGCGCGCCCGAGCACCTGGGCCAGGGCCGGCTCGTCACGGAGCCGGCCCGCCAGGTCGTGGAGGGGCGCGTCGTTACGCGCCCCTGCGAGCGCAGGGGCGGGGGTCATGGCGGTTCAACGCTACAGGGCCGGAATGTCGGTTCGGGTCGGGGGCGACCCACGAACTCGACCGATGAATCCGGCGCCCGCCGGGCGTCTGGTAGTGGGGGTCACCGACGCGCCACCCCGCAGGAGCACGAGCCATGACCGACACGCCGACCATCTCGAGGCAGGCGCCGGTGCCTGTCCCTCCCGTCGATGTCCAGGCGCTCGGGCGGCTGGTAGGCACCTGGAGGGTGTGGGGCGGGGGCGCCGAGGGCACCGTGACGTACGAGTGGCTGGACGGCGGGTTCTTCCTCCTCCAGACCGTCGACCTCGTGCAGGACGGCGAGCCGATCCGTGGCGTGGAGATCATCGGGCACGAGCAGGCCGACGAGTCCGAGCCCAGCGCCGAGATCCAGTCCCGGTACTACGACAACGTGGGCAACACCTTCGACTACGTCTACGAGCTCGAGGGCGACACGCTGACCATCTGGTCGGGTGAGAAGGGCTCACCGGCCTACTACCGCGGCGTGTTCTGCACCGACGGCACCACGCTCACCGGGCGCTGGGCGTATCCCGGCGGTGGGAGCGACGACATGACGGCGGTGCGCATACGCTGACCACCCGTGGGCGAGCAGGGCACGACGCCGCCGGTGTTCGACGACGAGGCGGCGGCGCTAGCGGTGTTCCAGAAGGACCTCGGCGAGTGGGACGCCGAGCTGGAGGTCACCCCCTACCCCGGCGCCGACGTCAACCGCACCACCGGCGTCGCCGTCAACCGGCTGGTGGGCGGCCGTTGGCTCGTCACCGACCTGACGACGGAGTCGGGGTTCTCGGGGCACGGGGTGTACGGCTGGGACCCGGCGCAGCGTGCGTACGTCGGCATCTGGGTCGACGCCGTGAGCAGCGGCATCGCCCAGGGCACCGGCAGCTGGGACGAGGCGTCGCGGACGATGACCTACGACTTCGAGGTCGAGCTCCAGGACCAGATGGTGCGCTACCGCGAGGTCACCCAGGCGCTGGAGGACCGCACGAAGGTGTACCGCAACCTCCGGACCATGCCAGACGGCCGCCAGCACGAGGTGATCCGCGCCACCTACCGCAGGCGGAGCTGAGCGCACCGGTCAGCAGACCGGTGGACTAGCTTCGCCCGGGTGCGCCGGCTCCCGGGACGATGGCGCCTGATCGCAACCGCAGCCCTGGTGAGCGGGGCGGCCGGTTGCAGCGTCCCGTCGTTCGGGGCGCCCGATCCCAAGTCCGAACAGGGTGAGAGCATCTTCTCGCTGTGGCAGGGCTTCTTCATCGCCGCCCTCGCCGTCGGCGCGCTGGTGTGGGGCCTGCTGATCTTCGTGATCCTGCGCTACCGCCGGCGCAACGACGAGGTCCCTGACCAGACCGGCTACCACATCCCCCTGGAGATCTTCTACACGGCGGCGCCGGTGGTGATCGTGGCGGTGCTGTTCGGCTTCAGCGTGGCGACAGAGCGCAACGTCACCGACCTCGACCCCGAGCCGGCGGCACGGATCGACGTGCTCGGCTTCCAGTGGTCGTGGCAGTTCCACTACCGGGACGAGGACATCACGATCACGGGCGAGCCGGGCGAGCCACCGGAGATGGTCGTCCCGTTGGGACGGCCGACCGCGCTCCGGCTCGTCGCCGCCGACGTCGCCCACTCGTTCTGGGTACCGGACTTCCTGTCGAAGCGTGATCTCATCCCCGGCGTCGACAACGAGATCGACATCACGCCCACGGAGGAAGGCCAGTACGTCGGCCGCTGCGCCGAGTACTGCGGCCTCGCCCACTGGCAGATGAGCTACTCGGTGCGGGTCGTATCGCAGGAGGAATACGACGCTTGGGTCGCCCAGCAGCGGGCCACCCAGGACGGCGATGACGGCGGCGACGTACCCGGCGAGGGATCCAGCTCGTGACCACGCTCGAGGACCGCCCGCTCGTCGACGAGGAGCCGCCCGAGCGTGAGTACCGCGCCCAGGGCCTGCTGGCCTTCGTCACCAGCACCGACCACAAGCGCATCGGAATCTCCTACATGGCCACGGCGTTCGCCTTCTACCTGCTGGGCGGGGCGCTGGCCGTGGTCATCCGCTCCGAGCTGTACGAGCCGGGCCAACAGGTGGTGTCGCAGGGCCGCTACAACGAGATGTTCACCATGCACGGGAGCATCATGTTGTTCCTGTTCCTCGGGCCCTTCGCCTTCGGCCTGGCGAACTACTTCGTGCCGTTGCAGATCGGCGCCCGCGACATGGCGTTCCCGCGGCTCAACGCCCTGTCGTACTGGTTCTACGTGTTCGGTGGCCTCACGATGGTGAGCGGCTTCCTCACCTCCGACGGGGGCGCCGACTTCGGTTGGACCGGCTACACGCCGCTGTCCAGCATCGTGCGCACACCCGGCATCGGGGCCGACCTGTGGATCATGGGCGTGGCCCTCACCGGGCTGTCGGGAATCCTGACCGCCGTCAACATCGTCACCACGGTTGTGACGATGCGGGCACCGGGGATGCGGATGTTCCGCATGCCGATCTTCACCTGGAACATGCTCGTCACCAGCGTGCTGGTTCTCATCGCGTTCCCGGTGGTGTCGGCGGCCGCCATCATGCTGTTCTCGGACCGCCAGCTCGGGTCCCACATCTACGACGCCGCAGCGCACGACGGCATCGCCGGCTCGCCCATCCTGTGGCAGCACCTGTTCTGGTTCTTCGGCCACCCAGAGGTCTACATCCTCGTGTTGCCGTACTTCGGGGTGATCACCGAGGTCTTGCCGGTTTTCTCGTGGCGGCCGGTGTTCGGCTACGCCGGACTTGTCTTCGCCACCATGGCCATCGCCGCATTGTCGGTGGGCGTGTGGGCGCACCACATGTTCGCAACCGGCGCCGTGCTGCTGCCGTTCTTCACCGGGTTCTCGATGCTGATCGCGGTGCCGACGGGGGTGAAGTTCTTCAACTGGATAGGCACGATGTGGGGCGGGAGATTGACGTTTCCGACCCCGATGCTCTTCGCGCTGGGGTTCCTGTTCACCTTCCTCCTCGGCGGCCTGACGGGCGTGATGCTGGCGGCGGCGCCGATCGACTTCCACGTGACCGACAGCTACTTCGTCGTGGCGCACATGCACTATGTGCTGTTCGGGGGATCGGTGTTCGCTCTGTACGCCGGGATCTACTACTGGTGGCCCAAGGTGACGGGACGGGTGCTCGACGAGCGCTGGGGCAAGGTGCACTTCTGGATGACGCTCGTGGGGTTCCACCTGACGTTCTTCGTGCAGCACATCCTCGGGCTGGAGGGCATGCCCCGGCGGGTGGCCGACTACCTCGACAGCGACGGCTTCACGGGCCTCAACCAGATCTCTTCGATCGGGGCGTTCCTGCTGGCGGCGTCGACGCTGCCGTTCCTGTGGAACGCGGTGCAGACCCTGCGCGGACGCCTCGGCGCCGTAGCGGGCGACGACCCGTGGGGTGGGCAGACCCTCGAATGGACGACCACCTCGCCGCCACCTGCCGAGAACTTCGGCGGACCGCTGCCACCGATCCGCTCGCAACGCCCGGCGTGGGACCTGCGCCACGCCGCCGACACGGCCCATGGCTGACGAGCTGGACGCTCCGAGGGTCGACGACCGCGCCGTCCCGTGGCGGGTGTTCGTCGCCGTCGGCGCCTTCGTGCTGGTGCTTGGCGCCATCTACTGGGCCACCGCCTACGAGGAGAGCGGCACCGTCATGCTGATCCTGGCGGCGGTCCTGTCGCTGTGGATCGGCGCCTACCTGTGGCTGCGGGCCCGGATTCCGCCGGTCGAGCCGGCGGAGACCCGGTCCCGGGGCGGGGCGGCCGCCGCCCCGCAACCGGAGGGGGCCGCCCACTACCTGCCGCACGCCAGCGTGTGGCCCTTCGCCATCGGCCTCGGCGCCGCCACGGTCGCCAACGGTCTGGTGCTCGGCGTGTGGCTGATCGTCCCGGGGGCCTTGCTCATGGCCTTGGGCATCGCCGGCTTCGTCCGCCAGACGCGCCGCCGGGACTGAGCCTCAGCCCCGCACCGTGACGGTGTCGACCAGGTCGGCCTCGATCTCCGCGTCGGTGAAGGCGACGTTGCGCCACTCCTTGCCCGAGAAGGCTTCGGTGGCCTCCGTGTAGAGGTCGCTCGATCGGTCCTCGGTCTCGCCGTACGTGAGAAACACCCGGGCCTGCGGTCCGTCGCCGGTGAACGACAGCGCCATGAGGAACGACGTGCCGTTGTTGATCGGGTAGCCGGTCTCGCCGCCGACGCTCGCGAGCGACGAGCCGGGGACGAGCGTCTGGCGCTCGGTGCCCACCAGCGTGGGATCGAGGATCGACGACCCCGTGCCCCAACCCACGACGTTGGTGGTCCCGTCCCGGGCGTTTCCGCCGTGGATCGGGATGCGCTGGCCGTCCCGCAAGGCGAACTGGACCTCGCCGAGCGTGGCGTCGACTGCGAACCCGGCCGCGTCGAGGCTCTGGACGGCGCGAGCCAGGTTGACCAGCACGGGATCCGGTGCGCCGCCACCGGGTGCCGGCGCCAGCCCGGCCGGGGTGTCCACGGGGCGCTCGGGTTCGAAGGGCTCGGCCCACAGGGCCCCGGCGCGGGTCAGGTCGGCGCTGTCGACCCCGGCGAGCAGCTCCCGCCACAACGGGGGCCCGGCCCGGTCGACGTCGTACACGCCGTCCCAGCCCGCCAGGACCGCACACGCCGCGCCCACGTCGACCCTGGCGGCCGGCAACGCCGCGGGGCCGTCGCCGCCGGCCGGGGGTTCCTGCGCGGGCACGTCGACCGCCGCCACCCCGCGGCAGCGCTCCACCACCGACTCGAGCAGCACGCGCGAGGTGTAGCCCCGATTCTGCACGGTGGCCGCCGCCAGCTCGTCGAGGGTGAACGCACCGTCCTCGCCGGCGGGCCCGGCCGTCGTCGTGTCCCCCAGCACTACGGCGTTCTCCCTTGTGCGGGGCGAGCGGGCCGTGCGCTGGGCGCCATGGAGCGGTGAGTAGTCGCCCTCCAGCATCTCGGTGGCGTGCGGCAGCCAGAACGAGTCGTTGGCGTTGAACACGTAGTCGTCCCGCTCGACCATCGGCTGGTCGGCGGCGGGCACCAGCCCGGGGTCGCGGGCGCCGGCCTCGTCGACCCACTCGTAGACCGGGTCCGACCCGTCCAGCAGCACGGCCCCGTTCTCGGCCGCGATCCCCACGATCGGGTCGGACTCGAGCGACGCCTGGTAGGCGGCTATCGCCTCGTCCGACAGGTTGGGCGTCGCGGAAGTGTCGGCGTACCAGGCCCGCCCGTCGTCGGACACGGCGATGGTGTTGAAGAGCGGCACGCCGTTGACCTCTTGGTGGACCTCGATGAACTCGTCGAGGTCGTCGGCCTGGACCATGCCGAGGTACTGGTCGATGAACTCGTCGTTGTCGAGGTTGGCGTCGCGGTAGGTGATGGTGGCGGCCTCGGTCCAGCCGAAGCCGGGGAAGTCGATGATCGGCCCGTAGTGGCTCGACCACATGGTCCTGGTCACGTCGCTGAGCCGGCCGTCGTCGCCGCGCACCTCCACGGTCACGTCCTGTGACGTCATGTCCCGCTGGTCGTCGCCGTAGACGTAGGTGGTGGGCGAGCCGGGGACGAGCTCGAGCCGGTAGGCGGTGAAGCGGTTGCCGGCCGAGACCGTGTGGGTCCACCCGAAGTTCTCGGTGAAGCCGATGCCGATGCCGGGCAGCCCGGAGAGCTGCACCCCGTAGGCGTCGAGCTCGCCCGGGATGGTGAGGTGCACCTCCCAGAATCGCAGCGCGCCCTCCCACGGAAAGTGCGGGTTGGCGACGAGCATGCCGCCCCCGTCGGCCGAGCGCTCGGCACCGATCGCCCAGCCGTTGGAGCCGACGTCCTGGGCCGCGGGGACGATGGGCGCCGACGCGGCCTCGTCCGCGGACGTCGTGGTCGTCGCGACGGCGTCCGGCGGCTGCGCGCTGGCGACGAAGTCGCTGACGGCCCCGCTGCTCGCCTGCAGGGCGATCGACCGGGCGTAGGCGTAGACCTCCGCCGGCTCCAGCGGCCGGACCCATTCCTCGCCGGCGCACCACCCCTGCAGGCCGTCGGCCCCCACCTCGTCTAGCTGGGCGTTCCAACCCCCGGTGAAGGCCGTGATGAGCTCGACGACACCGTCCGACGCATCCTCCCAGTCGTCGGCCGCCCGGTCGAAGATGCCTATGGCCCTCCAGGCGAAGTCGGAGTCGATGTTGGCGTCGTCCTCGCCGGCGCCGAACCATCGCGCCCGCTCGCCACGGATCTTGACGACCTGGTCGGCCAGGTCACAAGCGCGGTCCTCGCCGCTGGCCCAGCCCTGACCGAACGCGAGGTCGGCCGACGAGTCGGCGGTGATGTGGGGAACCCCCGCGGAGGTGCGGCGAATCGTGGCCCGATAGGTGTCGCCGGTGCCGACGACGTCGCCGACGTCTTCGCCGGCGGCGTCGTCAGCGTCGTCGTCGCCGGTGCACGCCGCAGCCCCCACCGCCAGGGCCAGTGCAGCCACCATCCCCAGGACGGTGCGCCCGCCCGATCGCCCCCCAACTCGGGTCATCGAACGTTCTATATCAGGCGGTGGGCGCCGGCGCCCGCCCGGCGTGCGGCGGGGATGTAGCCTCGGGTGGAATACTTGTGCACGCAAGTTGTTGTCGAAGGGGACCAGGAGGAACGCCATGCCCGCCATCACCGTTGCCGATCCCCTCACGCTGCCCGCCGTCCCCGAGCCCGACCCCACGGTCTCGACGGAGCGCCCCGTCCGTTCGGTCACCACGGCGCCGGCCGGTTTCGAGGGCGAGGGCTTCCCCGTGCGCCGGGCGTTCGCGGGGGTGTCGAGCGCCGACCTGGACCCGTTCATCCACATGGACCAGATGGGCGAGGTGGAGTATGCGCCCGGCGAGCCCAAGGGCACGCCGTGGCACCCGCACCGCGGCTTCGAGACCGTCACCTACATGATCGACGGGACCTTCCAGCACCGTGACTCGACCGGTGGCGGCGGGCTCATCACCAACGGCGACACCCAGTGGATGACCGCCGGCGCCGGCATCCTCCACATCGAGCGCCCGCCGGACGAGCTGGTCGCCAGCGGCGGCCTGTTCCACGGCATCCAGCTGTGGGTGAACCTGCCGGCGGCCGACAAGTTCACGCCGCCTCGCTACCAGGACATCCGTGGTGGCCAGGTCACCCTGCTGCGCTCCCCCGACGGAGGCGCCGTGCTGCGGCTGATCGCCGGCGACCTCGCGGGCCACGAAGGCCCAGGCGTCACGCACACCCCGATCACGCTGGTCCACGCCACCGTCGCCCCCGGAGCGGAGCTGCAGGTGCCATGGCCGCCCGACTTCAACGCCCTGGCGTACGTGCTCGCCGGGCGGGGGACGGTCGGCTCGGCGCGCCAGCCCGTCCACAGCGGCCAGCTGGTCGTGTTCGGAACCGGCGGCCATCTGGTCCTGGGGACGCAGGACACCACGCAGGACAGCGCCGCCCCCAACCTCGAGGTCCTGCTGCTCGGCGGCCTGCCCATCCGGGAGCCGGTGGCGCAGTACGGGCCGTTCGTCATGAACACCCGTGCCGAGCTGGCCCAGGCGTTCGACGACTACCAGGCGGGGCGCATGGGGCAGATCCCGGCCGAACACCTCGGCGACTGAGTGGGATTCGGCCCGGCTCTCCTTACACTGTACGGCTTCCGCCGGTCCGGCACATCACCGCCTCGTGTCGGACCGGTGGAGGCCAAGCCGGGGAACTTCCGGGCGGGGAGGGCGTCCGGAAGTTGGCTGGGCGGGGTGGACCGCCGCGCAACCCGCTCGGCCTCAGACCCGGTCCGAGATCACCGCCTCCGCCGGGGTGGCGCCACCATGTTCGCTGCGCACGACGGCGAGGAACCGCTCGACGGCGCGAACGGTGTGGTGGACCCGCACCGACGGCAGGAGGTCGAAGGCGTGTTGAGCCCGTGGCAGCTCGGCGTACACGACCGGGTTGCGGGAGACGGCGCGTAGGGACCGCACGAACGACCGGGCCTGCTCCACCGGCACCAGCACGTCGTTGGTGCCGTGGAGGACGAAGAACGGCGGCGCGTCGGGCCGGACGTGGCTCATCGGCGACGCCTCGTCCCAGACCGCCCGATTGTCGGCCAGGGTGGACCGCATGACCTGACGCTCGAGGAACGGGACCAGGGCCCGGCCCGCGGACCCGTCGCGGTTGGTGAAGTCGTACACGCCGTAGAACGGGACGGCGGCGATGACGCTGGTGTCGGCGTCCTCGAATCCGGGCTGGAAGCTCGCGAGGTCGGGCGTGAGTGCGGCCAGCGCCGCCAGGTGGCCCCCCGCGGATCCTCCGGTGATCGCCACGAACGACGAGTCGCCGCCGTGCTCGGCGATGTTGGCCTTGGTCCAGGCGAGGGCACGCTTCACGTCGACGATGTGGTCGGGCCAGCGCGCCCGGGGGCTGAGCCGGTAGTTGATGGCCACGCACACCCAGCCCCTCTCGGCCAGGTGCGCCATCAGCGGATGGGCCTGCCCACGCTTCTCCCCCATCGTCCAGGCGCCACCGTGCACCTGTACCAACACCGGCGCCCCCGCGTCGGCAGGCAGGTCGGCGCGGCGCCAGATGTCGAGGCGGTTGTGGCGCCCGTGGTCGCCATACGACAGGTCACGGGCGGCGGCGTAGCGGCGGCGCACACCGAAGCCGGACAGCATGGCCGACCGGCGGGTCAGGGGGACGTCCGGCCGGGGGCTGAACGGCTCGGAGATCCGCTTGCGATAGTCGGCGCCCAGGCCCTCCTGCAGCGCCTGCTCGAGGACGTCGTCCGAGCGGCCCGCCTCCTGCTGCAGTGCGGCCAGCCCAGCGAACGACGCCGCCGTCAGCCCCAACCCCACTGCGCCCCGGAGGCCTCGGGCCCCGCCGTTCCGGGCGGCCAGCAGGCCCACGACCCCCTGCAGGCCGAGCGTCGGCAGCGGCATCTCCGACGTGGGGAGGGCCGAGAAGAATTGCAGGGGCGACCCGGGAGTGGCCGCCGATCGGTCGAACGGTCGCCAGGCGGCAGCCGTCACCGTTGCCGCCACCACGCCGGACAGGAGGAACCGATTGCGGGGATCCATGGCGCCCGATGTTACGGCGGACGGTTTTGGTGGCCACCGTCGGCGCGATCGGCGCCCGTCGGGTGATATCGGCTGATCTTTACCCGATCGACGGATATCCGGCCATGCCCCTCGGGTACAGTTCCTGCACGCCGCGTGCACCGATCGGGGGGCCTCGATGACGACGAAAGACGGGACCGCAGGGCGGTACCTCCACTGGGTCCTCGTGGCGTTCTCGCTGGGAGCCGGGGTGATCCACTTCGCCTACGCCGGGGAACACTTCGACGTCAGCTGGCGGCACGGCACGTTCTTCGCCGTGGTGGCGTGGTTCCAGCTGAGCTGGGCGGTGGGGATCATGGTCCGCCCAAGTCGGACCGTCCTGGCACTCGGCGCCGTCGTCAACGCGTTCGTGATCGGCACCTGGATCATGTCCAGAGTGTGGGGCGTGCCCATCGGTCCCGGTGCGTGGGACCCCGAGCCGATCTCGCTGGCCGACGGGCTGGCCACCGGCCTCGAGGTCGGCATCGTTGCGATCTCGCTGGCGGTCCTGGCGCGGCCGGCGCTCGCCCAGCAGTCCGTCCGTCCGACCGTGGGAATGGCGGGCATCGGCTTCAGCGGGCTGGCGGTGGCGGTCGTGTCGACGCTGGCGATCGCCCCCGCCTTCGCCTCCGAGCACCACCACGCCGAGGGCGAGGAGGCAGGCCACTCGCACGGTGGCGAGGCGACGGCGGGCCACGACATGGCCGGGGGCACGGACCATCACGCCGCGGGCGAACAGGTCGAAGGCCACACCAATGTCGTCATAGCCGCCGACGGAACCTCGGCGTGCGAGCAGTCGGGCTACGGCAACGAGGGCAACGCCGGCCACGGACACCGTGGGCCGGTGCCCTTCACGCCGCTCGATGCGAAGACCCGCGTCACGCTCGCGGCCGAGGTGCAGAAGTCCGACGAGGTGGTCGCCAAGTACCCGACCCCCGCCGCCGCCGAGGCAGCCGGATGGCGCCAGATCACGCCCGTACGTGCCCTGCATCGCGGCGCACTACCTCAACAGCGGGCTGCTCGATGGCACGTTCGACCCCGCGCAGCCCGAGATCCTGCTCTTCGACGGCACCGATCCCGACAGCCACCTCGTCGGGCTCAGCTACCTGGTCTTCACCGATCCCGACAACCCGCCTGAGGGCTTCGCCGGTGACAATGATCCGTGGCACATCCATCGCCAGCTGTGCCTCGGCGGCGGGGGCGTGGTCGGCGACGAGAACACCAGCGAAGAGCAGTGCGAGGCCCGAGGCGGCCGGCTAGTGCCGCTGAACAACCTCTGGATGATGCACATGTGGAATGTGGCCGGGTGGGACAGCCGCTGGGGCATCTTCAGTTCCGAGCATCCCGACCTCGGTGGGAGCATCGGCGACATCAACGCCGCTCCGGCCGCCGGCTAGGAGCTACCGGTAGCGGGGAGCGGCTAGCGCGCCACGGGCCGGCGCAGGCGCAGGACCTCAGCTTGCCGCCGCGGCGGCAAGCCGGTCCTTCGTGACCTCGTCGAGCTCGGCGTACTCCTCGCCCGTGTCGACCCAGTCCTCGAACTGGATGACGCCGAGCTCCTCGAACTGGCGCCGCAGCCAGCCGCCCGAGGCATCGAGCAGCCCGAGCTTCTTGCAGTTCGGAACGATCTTGGAGAACAGCAGCTGCTGGAACATGTTCTCCTTCGGCGGGATCGCCAGCATCGAGGTGACCACGGGGCGCGGGTCGATGCCCATCCGCTCCCACACCTCCTGCTGGAGGAAGCGGTCCCGCATCCGCACCGCCGCCTCGAAGGCGAACTCCTGGCGCTCGCGCAGCTCCGCGTCGGACAGTTCGCCGTAGTACTCCTTCAGCGACAGCACCCCGAACGCCACGTGCCGGGCCTCGTCGGACATGACGTAGCGCAGGAGCTGCTTGAGCAACGGGTCCTGCGTGAGCATGTGCATGAACCCGAACGCCGCCAGCGCCAGTCCCTCGACCATGACCTGCATGCCCAGGTAGGTCATGTCCCAGCGGCTGTCGTTGATGATGTCGTCGAGCAGCATCTTCAGGTGGGCGTTGATCGGGTAGTGACCCGTGAGCTTGGTGTCGAGGTACTTGGCGAACACCTCGACGTGGCGAGCCTCGTCCATCACCTGGGTGGCGGCGTAGTACTTGGCGTCGATCCAGGGCACGCTCTCCACGATCTTGGCCGTGCACAGCAGGGCACCCTGCTCGCCGTGCATGAACTGGCTCAGCCGCCAGTTCTGCCCCTCGATGACGAGGTTGGTCCACTCGCGCTCGGTGAAGTGCTCGAACGGTGAGCCGGGGGTCCGGGCGGCCTCGCGGAACCGTTGGATGACCGGGTTGCCACCCATCTCGCTGGCGAGCTTTTCGACGTCGACCTCTGTGTCCCACGGCAGGTCCGTCTCGCCGTTCCACTGCGCGTTCTTGGCCTTCTCGTACAGCTTGTTGAGGGCGGGCCGGGCACCCTTCTCGTAGTCCCACGTGAAGATCGCGTCGGAGTTGTCGGCCACAGTGTGGATGGCTTCGTCGACGTCGGTGTTGGCGACCGCGAGGATCGCCTCGAGGTCGTCGACGTCTTGCCTGCCGATCAGCTGCTCATTGCTGGCCACGGCTGTGCTCCTTCCCGTCGCCGGGCGTGATGGAGTCCACCAGGCGATCGATGAGTTGGCGCCATTCGGTGTCGCCCGAGTGCCGCAGCCCCACGGCCTCCATGAGCAGGAAGCCCATGCCCAGTGCCTGACAGAACTCGGCGGCGGCGTCGACGTCGACGTCGGCCGCCACGCTGCCGTCGCGCTGCCCAGAGGCGACCGCGTGGGCCATGAGGGACCGGAACTTCATCAGCCGCCTGCGCAGCAGCGCCGCCACCTCGGGATCGCGGCGGGCGGCCACCATGGCCTCGAACAGCAGCGGCCGCGTGTCCTGGCGCGCGGTCGGCAGCTCGTGGCCGGCCAAGCGCAGCCCGTCGGCCGCGTCGCCGGCGAGCTCGATGCTGGCGAACAGGGAGTCGACCTGGGCGGTGCCCACGGCGGCGAGCAAGAGGTCGGCCTTGTTGCGGAAGTTGGTGTAGATGGCGCCGGTGCTGAGGCCGGCCCGGCGGACGATCTCCTGGACGCGGGTGCCCTCGTAGCCCCGCTCGGCGAACACCTCGGCCGCCGCCGTCACCAGCCGATCACGTACGGAGGGATCCGGAGTGGCGGTTGCGGTGGCCGCTTCCGTGGTTCCGGTGCGGGTCCTAGTTGCGGCGGCGGTCGGCACGAGGTCCAGAATAACAGTTATTCACCTGCCGGTGCTCAAGACGTTGCTCGAGACCGGTGAGGCGCTGGTCCCCTGAGCCACCTCACTTGCGCATCCGAGCCTCCCGCTCACTCGGCCAGGGGCTGGGCGTGTCCGAGCAACCGGGCGCCCGCCGCCGCGAGGTCGGTCAGCTCGCCGTGGGTCGGCCCGCGGTACCGCACGTAGCACTCACAGCGGATCGGTGGGTCGTCCGTATCGGCATCGGGGACGGCCGCATCGTCCGGCTCTGCGTCGTGCTCACGCTCACGACCTGACAGATCGAGCCCGCCGTAGCACATCAACGGCTTGCGGAGCTCGTCGATCGGATCGCTGTCGCGATGGAGTCGATCGGTCGCAACCAGGAAGTCGAGGAACTGCCACAACGCCGTGGGCACGGCTTCGGGCCAGAGCACGCTCGCCCGCGCGCACCAGTTGGGCACGTCGACGCTGACACACCGGTGCACGCCCGTCCGCGTCCACGAACCCGGTGGAACCTTGGCGAATCCGGTCCCGTGCGCTGCGAGGATCAGCGCCACCAGATCGAGGTCGACCGAGCGGCCGCACGACAGCGCCCAGGCGCCCAGTTCTGCGAGCAGCGGGCGGTGCTGCTGCCGCCACGGACGCACCGCCTCTGCCACCGGCACGAAGGTGACGGGAGCAATAGGTGCGGCTGATGCGGCGTCTACCGCATCGAGCCATCGCCGGCGGTTGGCGTCGGACTGGCGCTTGGCGACCCGGTGCCTCACGTGTCGCCGACCGGCTGCTCCCTCGTCTTCGTGGCAGGCTTCCGACCACCAGCGGCGTGGCGGGATGAACCGCCATCCGTCCACGGGGAGGTACAACCGCCTCACGTAGTCGTCGCGGACGTAGAGCAACGGCGTGAGCGTGCGGTCGACGCCCATGACCTCGGCCAGGTACTCGGCCGCCACCACGATCCGATCGCAGGCGGTCGCCAGGGCGATGCCCATGCCGGGTGTTCGCTCGGCTTGAGCGAGAATCATTGCCTCACAGGTGACGCAGGAGCACAGCATCGCCCCAGGGTCGAGCTGGCGATCGGGATGCTCGTGCGCGTCCCACAGAGGAGACGAGTCAGGCAGGGAAACGACGTCGCCGGACATGGCGGCCTCCAGACATGAACGTGGTCGTGGAGGACGCCGTTGTGCGGTCGACGTCGAACCGGGCACAGTGACTGTACTGGGCGGGTGTGACACTCATGCAGCGTGTCGATGTGGTCGTCATCGGGGCCGGCGCGATGGGTTCGGCGACGGCGTGGTGGCTGGCCCGTCGAGGCCGATCGGTGGTGCTCGTCGAGCAGTTCGCACAGGGCCATGCCCGCGGCAGCAGCCACGGCACCAGCCGCATCTTCCGCTACGCGTACGCCGACCCTCGCTACGTGCGCATGGTCCAGGCCGCGCTGCCACTCTGGCGCGAGCTCGAGGCGGACGCCGACACGACGCTGCTGGAGATCACCGGCGGGCTCGACCATGGCGTGCCGGCGTTGGTCGCGCCCGTCGCTTCGGCGCTCGCTGCCTGCGACGTCGAGCACGAACTTCTGACGGCGGGCGCAGCGCGCGAACGATGGCCGGGCATGCGGTTCGAGGGCGGCGTCGTCCATTGCCCAGGAGCCGGTCGCTGCCTCGCCGACGCCACCGTGCTCGCCCTGCAGCGTCGAGCCGCCGCCCTGGGAGCCGACGTGCGATACGCGACCGGACCGGCGACCCTCACGTGGACCGACGACCGCGTGCTTCTCCGGGCCGCCGACAACGAGTGGACGGCCCCGGCCGCCGTGGTGACTGCCGGGGCCTGGCTTCCGGCGGTTCTGGGCCGGCGGGTTTCCCTACCGCCGTTGCGGGTGACCCGGGAGCGGATCCAACACTTCGCGCCGCGACACGCCTCCGCCCCGCCTGCGTCCGAGTGGCCGAGCTTCATCCACCATCGGCCAGACGCCTGGCGCTACGGGCTGATCAGCCCCGGTGAGGGCGTCAAGGTCGCCGAGCACATGACCGGTCCCGTCACCGACCCTGCGGACGACCCACCCGGGGCGGCCGATCCCGTGGCCTCCGAGCGGATGCGGCGATACGTGGAGGACTGGCTACCAGGGCTCGAGCCGGCGCCGATCCACCCGGCGACGTGCCTCTACACCACGACCCCGACGGAGGACTTCCTCCTGGAACGCCGGGGACCGGTGGTTATCGGCTCCGCCTGCAGCGGCCATGGTTTCAAGTTCACTCCGCTGGTCGGCCGTATCCTCGCCGACCAGGCGATGTCAACCGGCTGAGGGCGTGGGGGTTCAACCAAGCAGATGGAGTCTTCCCCGGATCAACGGCAGACGAGTCGTCCTCGGTGGCGAAGTGGGCCGGCATTGGTGGCAGCCACAGCACTGGTGGTCATAGCCGCCGTCACGGCCGTGGTGCTCGTCGCACGCCACGACGGCGACGACGATGTGGCGGTCAGCGGTGGCGACGACGGAGGCGGACCCGCGGGGCAGGACAACGATGCGGTCGTGGCCGTGACGTATGGTGACGCTCCGCTCAGCACGGAGACGGTCGATCTCGAGCTGCGGTTCCTGGACGCCGATGGAGCCGTCGTCGCCGAGCGATCGTGGAGCGAGGTAGAGGAGGGGGGCGAGTCGCCTCGTCTGGGCGGACTGCTGCAGCGCGTACCGGCTGGCGAGCTCAGCCTCGAGGCCACGCTCCAGCGGGACGGCGAGCCGGCGTCCTGTACCCAACCGTTCACCGCCACCGCCGGCGATCGCCTCATCCTCCGGTTGCAGCTGGGCGCGGGCGCCGGGACGGATTGCGCGCTCGTCGAGTCCGTCGAGGACTGGGTGGCGAACCGCACCGGCCCGACCGGCGTCGACTACATCGGCCTGAGCGAGGCCGATGCGGACGATCGGGCGCAGGAGGCGGGCCTGACCACGAGGGTGGTGGGGGTCGACGGCATGGACCTGGCGGTGACCATGGACCTTCGACCCGACCGCCTGAACCTCATGCTCTTCGACGGCGTTGTCGTGGCGGCGCAGCTCGACGGCGAGGGAGCGGTGCCGGCGGGCCAGGGCACGCTGGCCGTCGATGTCGAACCGGTCGAGGGCATGTTCGTCGAGGGCTTCGACGTGACCCTGCAGTTCTATGCGGGCGACAACCTCCTGTCCGAGCGCACCTGGAACGAATCCGTGAGCGCCACCGGGGCCACGGCCGCCGCAGGTGACGTCGACCCGCACTACACCCACGTGCTCAATGAACCGATTCCGGCCGGCGCCATCCGACTCGTGACGGTCATGCGCATCGGCATGAGCCCGGATGGGCCGCAGTGCGAGACGACCGTCGACGTCGGTGACGGCGACGTGGCGCGCGTGACGCTCTTGTTCGAGCCCGATGACCATGGCGCCTGCGCGGCGGTCGCCGCCGCCAACGCCGACGCCGACCAACTGCTCGCGATGCCGCGGGGATTGCCGGCGCCAGGATTCGTGAGCCTCACCGAGGACGAGGCGATGGACGAGGCCGATGCCCGGGGATGGACGGTCCGCGTGCTGGCCCGGACGGAGAGGGCGACGCACGAACCGACGACTATCAGCCCGAGCGCGTCAACCTCGTCCTCGAGGATGGCCGGGTGACCGCAGCCGCCCGGTCGTAGCCCCGCAACACCTGGCAGGTAAGTGTTGCGTCCGGGTTAGTTCCAGCTGATCCAGCGGGTATCGAGGGGTTCGCCCGGTGGGTGTTGCCATAGTGGTGGGGGGAGGCCGCGGTGGTGGGCGGCCTCGGCGCTGGAGGTGTCGGGGTGGGGTGGTCGTGCTGGCGCGGGTTGGAGTTGGCGGCCGTGGTGATCGGTGAAGGCCAGCCCGTCGTGGCCCGGGTGGCCGTGGACGGTGAGGAGCCCGAGGTGCACCATCCGGTGGTGCACGGTGCAAAGGGCGAGCAGGTTGTCGGGGTCTGTGCGCCCACCGTGGGTCCAGTGCACGAGGTGGTGGATGTGTAGCCAGCGGGACCGGTCGCACCCCGGGACACGGCAGCCGCCGTCGCGGTGCTCGATGGTGGTCCGCAGCCGGGGAGTGACGGTGCGTTGGCGGCGGCCCATCGCCAGCGGCTGACCGTGCCGCACCAACAGGTATCGCACGGTGCTGTCGCAGGACATGTAGTCGGCGACGCCGGCAGGCAGGACCGGACCGAGATGCAGGCGGGGCGGGGCTTGGCGGTCGGCGTCGAGGTGGAGGATCACCTGGGTGCGTTCCCCCGGCGGCCGACCCGCCCCGGCGCTGGGGTCGACGGCATCGAGCCCCGACCTCGCGATGCACAGCAGTGCGTCGGCCCAGGACACGTCGCCCGGATCACCCCGGTCGCCGCCGCGGTGGCTGGGGTTCCGCAGCCGGAACTCACGGTCGCGACCCACCTCCAACGCCTTCTGCACGAGCGCCCCTTCATCGGACGGCAGCCGGATCGAACACCACCACATGCCGTCGTCCCCGTGTGCGAACCGCACACCCCGCTGGGTCGGCCGGGTGCCGGCATCGTCACCTGGCGGCTGATCGTCGGGAGGTGGGTCGGGCTCTGGACGGGGCAGGCTGGGCAGGACGCGGGCAAGTTGCGGGACCGTCAGCG
Source organism: uncultured bacterium (assembly GCA_963813485.1). Lineage (GTDB taxonomy): Bacteria > Actinomycetota > Acidimicrobiia > Acidimicrobiales > VFJN01 > DASQUK01. The sequence goes on along the minus strand of CAWEZE010000012.1, from coordinate 93,409 downwards.
ACGGAGCCAATTCGGCCACCTGGTGATCATGATCGACGTCGGTGTGCCGCACGATGACGGCTACCTGGTCCTCGCTCAACGATCCCGCCTCGAACAAAGCGCCAACTTGCGGCAGGCCGTCGAGCGTCCGCGCCGCGGCCACCAGCCGCTGCGCCCGGGCGGGCGACATGCCGCAGCGCCACACCACCCAATGCTCCGGGGAGCGGATTCCGAAGCCCTCCCACGCTCCCTCGCGCAACGCCTCACCGATCAGGCCCAGCAATTCGGCAGTGACCACGTTCAATAGACCCACGGTCTCGGCCAGCCGCTGCTCCAGCGGCCTGACGTCATTCGTGCCGTTCGCGGCAGTGTCGGTCAACGACATGTGACCACGTTACACGAACACACGTACGCCTGCAAGCCAGGATTCAGACCCGCTCAGGACGAGCAGGAGCGGCCCGGTACTCGGGGCGTGACCGCCAAGGAATAGGCCACGCCGCCATCGACGAACCGGGTGAGCTGGTTCGCGTTCTCGAAGAGCTGGGCGAACCGGTTCGTGGGCACCTCGGCGCACTCGGCGGCTGCGGCCAGGCGGACCGGCGCGGCCGAGGGCCAATCGACCAGCGTGGGCACGATGTCGATCGGTGCATCACCGTTTGGCTCCGTGTTCCCTGCCTCGCTGGCGCGGATCATGTAGGTGTTGCTGCGGAACGGCGCCTCAGGCCCGACATCGTCGAACGCAGGATCACTCGTGAGGTCCGTGGCAGCCACCACGAAGTCGAGGAGACGAGCCCGGGCCGTGTCCGTCTCGCCACCATCGGGACCGCCGCCGAGGCCGAGGGCATAGGCCCGGTGCTCGAACGTCGTGCCGTCCACCGTGATGGTCACGACGGTGTCGGCGGCATCGGCGATGTTGTTGGGTCGCGTATACGTCACGTCGCCCAGTAGCCCCTGCTCGTCGGCGAGGTTGATCAGGTGCTGGATCCCCGCCTCGGTAATCGACCGTTCGAGCAAGTTGGGTAACAGCGGACCGGGATAGATGGCAATGACCGGACCACCTTGGATCAGACGACCGTCGCCGGTGACGAGCAGGCGGGGCACGCCGGTGAAGGTCTGGTCCGAAGGGACGAAGCCGCCGATGTCCGTGATGCGCAACACCACTGCATCCGGATCGTTGGCGTGCTGGTACCCCTCGGTGGGAGGCGGCGGTTCGTTGGTCGTCACCTCGAGGTCGTCGTCGCCACATGCGGCGATGAGAAGGCCAGCGGCGGCGATGCCGACGAGCGTCCGGAGGAGTCGCACTGGGGATTCGACGTCTGGAGGTAAGGACCCGGTTCCCCTCGGCACGCAGCGCAGTATTGTCTGACGCACGGTCATCTCCCCGACCGGATCGCCGGCGAGGCCGGTCCATCTACAGCGTCGGCGAAAGCCACTGAACAGGGGGAGGACCGTGCACCCCAACTACCGATGGATCTCGCCGGTCCGCGCTGCCGAGCGGCTCGGCGTGTCGATCAGGGATCTGTACCGCCTGATCGACCGGGGCGATCTGCCCGCCTATCGGATCGCCAGCGAGATCCGCCTGCTCGCGCACGAGGTGGAGGACTTCCACGAGAAGTTTCCCGATCCCGGCGAGTTGTTGTAGCTCGTTCGCCGGTCGGCGCGTGCTGGCTCATGTACGCTCCGTGAGATGCTGGGAGGCGCGGTGAGGAGCGTGTGGATTGCCGCGCTGGTGGGTGTCGTCGTGTTGGCTGGCGGGGCCTGCGGCGGGGAGGACAACGCGGAGTCGACGGACCCGACCGCCGCCAGCACCACGTCAGCACCTGCCACGACCACGACGTTGGACGACGAGACGCAGAAGGAAGAGGCGGCGACGGCCGCCTACCTCGCCTACTGGGACGCCTATTTCGAGGCGAGCATGCCGAGCCTGTTGATCCGCAGCATCACGGAGCTGCAGGCAGCTGATGACCGGAGACCAGCCAGCGCGCTGGTGACGCGAAACCTCGAGAGATCCGCAGGCAATCGGGACAGGCGGTGCGACGCCCGGCCAACTCACAGGTCGGCACATGATCTCAGGTCTGCGGAGCTGCAGGCCGACGGGTCAGTCGAAATCACCGACTGCGAGGTCGACGACGCCGTCGTCTACGACGTCGCCAGCGGCGCAGTCGATCAACGACGACGTGGTTACCAAGCTGATCAGCGCCGACGATGGTGCAAGAGAGCAGCGCGTGGAAGATTGCTCTACAGCGAGAGCGGACGAGAGGTGGCCGGGAGTAGTCGAGTGCGCCGCCTAGCGGCAGCAGTGTGTCTGGCGTCGGCGTCTCGGCGCCATGCAGCGGCACCGGCGACTGCGGCAGAGACACCCGTCAGGCGCAGAGCCGACGCCACACAGGACGCTCACGGCAATCCCACCGTCGTCGCCATGAGCGAGCTCGACCGTCCGTCCCAACCGGGGCGCCGGGCAACCGGGGTCGTCGACTGCACGTGGTTCGAGCGGTCCGAATCCACCCAGTTCGACGCGACCAAGGCGCTGCCGGGCCCGCCGGTGCCGCCCGGATCCACCCTCGTCGACGGCCACTTCTACTACCGGGCCTGCGAGAACGGTGACGGTGAGGAGGTGTTCCGGGGTTGGACCCGTTGGACCGCAGCCGAGATCCAGGTGCTGGCCGCCGATCTCGCCTACGAGGCTGCCCGGGAGCTACCGCTGCCCTACCCGCAGCCGGTCATGTCCCCCGCCATCGGCACCGACCAGCTCGTGGGGCTCTCGACCTGGCTCTGGCTCGAGCCCGGGTCCTGGGCGACGCTCGACGCCACCGCCAGCGTCCCGGGACTGTCGGCCACCGCCACGGCCACCCCGATCCAGGTGCGCTGGGACATGGGCGACGGGACGGTCGTCACCTGCGCCGGTCCGGGCGTTGCCTACGACCCCGCTCGCGACGACGATGCCCAGTCCACGGACTGCAAGCACACCTACCAGCACGTCTCGACCGGCGAGCCGAGCGGGACCTACGCCGCCGCGGTGTCCATCGACTGGGCCATCACCTGGAGCGCCACGAACGGCCAGGGCGGCACGCTCCCCGGCACGAGCCGGGGCACGTCCTTTCCGGTGCCCGTTGCTGAGCGCCAGGCGGTCGTCTGCTATGGCGGGCCCGACGACTGCTGACGCGGTCCGAGGCCCCGGTGCTTCCCGCGGCACCGAGGCCCCGTCCGCGGTGGTGGGACCGCCGCCCGAGGCCCCGCCGACCACCTCATGCGGCCCGTCGACGGCGGCCCGCCCAAGATGCCCCGACCGCCATGTCGCATGAGTAATCGACGTTCAGCGCAGGTGGCACTCCCCAAGTGGGGGGATGCTCGCCCTGTGCCCTCACGCCTGCTCGACCCGAAGCAAGCCGAGACGGATCGCCTCCAGTACCGCCGACATGGTCGTCGGACGATCGAGTTTGGCCCGGATCGACTTGATGTGGTCCCGGGCGGTGTACGTCGTGATGTCGAGCGCCCGAGCCGCCTGCGCCGGGCTCAGGCCCGATGCAAGCAGTCCCAGGACCTGTCGCTCCCGGACCGATAGCAGCCGGTCGGTGGGCGACCCCTCGACGTGCCACACCGGCAGGTCGTCGACGCACCTGGGGCCGGCCTGGAGGCACGCGATGACCGCTGGGAGCGGGGTCTGGCGGGACACGACGATGATGCCGCGGGTGTCGACCGACGGCTCGTACGGTCCGTGCTCGGCGATCAACACCACCGGGCCGCCGGCCTGAGTCGCGGCCTCGAGCAGGCCGACCCAACCGTGGCCCAGGGACCGAGCGGCGATGACAGCGGCGTCGATGCCCTCGCGTGCCCGCGCTCCCGAGGCAATGGCGTCGAGCGCCGCCAGCCCCGGTGCGGCATCGATGGCCGCCACCAGCGCCTGGCGCACGAGGCGCTGGGGTTCGACGACGAGGACGGTCCGGAGTGATCCGTTGATCGGTTTCACGGCCCGGTCCGCCTGTTGAAGGTGCCGGCGGGCGCGCCGGCGAACGTTTGCAGTGGCATGGGAGTCCTTCCCGTGTTCGTGGGTGAACTGGCTGATCGACGTGGGACGTCGATCAGCCGGGAAGGCGCCCTGGCCCGTGGACGAGGCTGGTCAGCCGCGCCGCACGGTCGTGCACCACGCCGCCTCGGGCGAGTCCCAGCCCGGGCACTCCACCAGCGAGGATGGCGACGAGCATTGAAGATCCGTTGCCGCCGGACCCCGGCCCGCCCAACCCGCCGGGCACGGCGGACGGCACCGCCATTGCCAGAGGAGCCGGCGGCACGCCGCTCGCGGCTCCGCCTTTGCCAGCGGCGGTACCACCTGACGACCCGAGGACGGGGATACGAGCGGGTTCGGCGGACGCGGCGTCGGGACGAGGGACATCGCCGCGCGACGATTGCGCGAGGTCGGGTCGATCGGTCGGGGGCTCGGGCCCCGCGCCGACCACGGAGTCGACGATCGGACCGACGCCGCCGACGGGGGTGACCACCGGGCCGACGGCCTCGACCACCGGCGCCAGGGCCTGGACGACCGGAGCGACCACCGGACCGACGACCACCGGGGCCACGACGGGCATCACCGCCTCGACCACCGGCGCCACAACGGGCGTCACCGCCTCGACCACCGGAACGACGGCCCCCACGACCGGGGCCACAACGGGAGTCACCGCCTCGACCACCGGCGCCACCACCGGTGCGACCGCCTCGACCACCGGCGCCACCACGGGCGTCACGCCTCGACCACTGACGTGGTCACCGGGGCAGCGGCATTCACGATGGGGGCCGCAGCGTCGGCGATCGGGCCAACTGCCTCCAGCACCGGCGCGGCCACTCCGACGACCGGTGCGGCGGCCTCGACTGCCGGCGCCAGCGGTTCCGCGGCCGGTGCCAGGGCCTCGACGACGGGAGCGACCGGTTCGAGTGCCGGAGAATCGAGTGCGAGTGTCGGAGAATCGAGCGCCGGGGCCGGGGCCTCGGCGGGCGCCGGCACCTCCGCCGGGGGCGCCACCGCCGGCGCGTCAACCGCCGGCTCCAGTGCCGCCGACACCGGGTCGGCGACCCGGTCAACCGTGGCGACCACCCCGTCGACCAGTCCCGGGGTGTCCGCGCCCGCCGGCTCGGCGAGCAACTGCTGGACCACCAGCACGAACAACCCGAGCCCGAGGATGCCGGCCGGCCCAGACCAGCACGCGCACTGGTCGCGAGGCCCGCGCGGTGGGGCGGTCCACCAGCATCGACTTGCCGTTTAATCGCGGCGCAGCTTGCACGCACCCCCCAAAGTTGGGGACAGAGGATTAGGGGCGTGTCCCGAGCGCCGCGGACGTTACCCGCTGCCGGCGGGTCGTAATCGGCTCACGAATGGCGGACCCGCGACAGCAGCGACCGCACCGAAGGGCGCCGGCCCGAGCGGTTGCGGTGGGCCGACCGCAGCAGTCGAGCGTCGTTCAGGAGCGCTTCCCGGTGCTGCTCGGCCAGGGCGATGGTGTCGAAGTGGTTCATGGTGTCCTCCTCATCGGTTGGCTCAATCGTGCGCCTGACCAGGTCTTTTGACATCCGTGGCCACCACCGAACGACCACGGAACGAGCACGGATCCACCACTGACCCACCACGTACGTACGGTCCCGCCGTTACGCTCGACGGCGTGTGCCGGAACATCACCACCCTGCGCGGGCTCGACCCTGGGGCGACGCCCGAGGAGATCGAGGCTGCGGCCCGCCAGTACGTCCGCAAGGTGAGCGGAGTGCAGTCCACGTCGGCTCAGACCGAGGAGGCCTTCGAGCTCGCGGTCCGTCGGGTCGCCGAGGCCACGACCGCCCTGCTCACCAGCCTGCCGCCCCGCCGTCAACCGCCGCCGACGCTCCCTCCGTTGCGCCGGCTGCGCGACGGCAAGCGCTCCGCGACCGCGGCCTAGCTCTAGCGACCCCCGGACCGGGTCACGCGCTGTCGGCGTCGGCGGCCCAGGTCAGTACCTCGCCACCCTGGCCGAGCATGACCGAGCCCGGCAGGACCCGGAGCCTCCACGGATCCAGCCGCAGCCCCGCGAACGCCGCTGACGTGGGACCGCCGGCCCACGGAGGGATGATGGCCGGGTCGTACCGCACCGGCTCCGGCGCCTCGACGAACATCCGCCAGACCTCATTGCGGCCGGCATCGTCGAGGATCCACGTCGCGCGGCATTCCGCCGTGCACGTGTCGTGCCCGGGCGCCCAGTAGGTGACCGAGACGAACGGGCTGTGCTCGAGGTGCGCCCGCTTGATCGGCGTCGGGGACGTCGCGATCCATCCCGTCAGCGCCGCGCCGTCCCACCGCCAGTAGGGGTGCAGGATCCGGCCGCGGGGGCGTCCCTCGGAATCGACGGTCGCGACGGTCGCCCAGACGATGCGGTGGGCCATGTCGACGAAGGCCGGCGCGATGGATGAAAGGTCGCTCATCCCTCGATGGTGGCACGCACCGCCGGCCGGCGATTGGGCGTAGCCTGCGCCGGTGCTTGGGGATGGAATCGCCGCCGAGGCGCGTCGAACGGCCGACGCCCGACCCGGCGACGCCACCGGCAGCCCCACCGATACCCGACTCGGCGAGGCCGCCGATACCCGACCCGGCGACGCCGGCGAGGCCGCCGACCCGATCGACGCCCGGGCGCGTGAGCTGCTCGACGAGCTCACGCTGCACGAGAAGCTCCACCTCCTCTCCGGCGACACGCCCCCGGTCAGCGGCCTGATCGGCCTGGTCCGCCACTACAACGAGGAGCCGTACGTCGCGGGCGCGGTCCCCCGCCTGGGCATCAGCGGAATCCGCTTCAGCGACGGCCCCCGAGGCGTTGTCATGGGCCATGCCACCGCCTTCCCGGTCCCGATGGCGCGGGGGGCGAGCTTCGACACCGAGCTCGAGCAGCGCGTCGGCGACGCTGTCGGCATCGAGTGCCGGGCGCTCGGCGCCAACCTCTTCGCCGGCGTGTGCGTGAACCTGCTGCGCCACCCGGCCTGGGGGCGCGCCCAGGAGACCTACGGGGAGGACTCGTACCTACTGGGGGAGATGGGCGCTGCCCTGGTGCGGGGGGTCCAGCGCCACGTGATGGCGTGCGTCAAGCACTTCGCCTGCAACTCGATCGAGGACAGCCGCTTCCGGGTCGACGTGCGCATCGACGAGGACGACCTGCGCGACATCTACCTGCCCCACTTCCGCCGGATCGTGGACGAGGGCGTGGCTGCGGTCATGACCGCCTACAACCGCGTCAACGGCCGCCACTGCGGACACCACCACCACCTCATCACCGAGGTACTCAAGGGCGACTGGGGCTTCGACGGCTTCGTGATGAGCGACTTCGTCTTCGGCGTGCGCTCGGCCGATGCCGTGAATGCCGGATTGGACCTCGAGATGCCGTTCCGCCTGCGGTTCCGGCGGCTGGCACGGCTGGCCCGCTCGGGCTGGGTGCCGCCCGGGCGCATCGACGACGCCGCCCTCCGCATCCTGCGCCAGCAGCTCCGCTTCGGCGGGAAAGACGGCGCGTACGGCCTCGAGCACGTTGCCAGTGTCAAGCACCGGACGCTGGCCCGCGAGGTCGCGGAACGGTCGATCGTGCTGCTCCGGAACCGGGTGCTGGGCCGGATCGACGAGGCCGAGGACATGGGAGACGGTGCCGGGCCCACCGACGAGGACACCGCGGGGCCCGCCAGCGCCAACGGCGACACCCCCGCTGGTGGGGAGTGGCGCCGGGTGCTGCCGCTGGACCCCGGCTCGGTCGAGTCGCTGGCGGTGTTCGGCCGGCTCGCGGCCCTCCCGGTGACCGGGGATCGGGGGTCGAGCCACGTCCGGGCCCCGTCGGTGGCGACCGTGCTCGACGGCCTGCACGCGGTCGGCGAGCGCCACGTCATCGACGTGCGGCACCAGCGCGGCGAGGACCTTGGCGCCGCCGGGTTCACCGCTTCCAGGGCCGACGCCGCCGTGGTGGTCGCCGGCTACACCCACCACGACGAGGGCGAGAACGTCCTGCGCCGCGGCGGCGATCGCAAACAGCTCACGCTCCGGCCCGAGGATGAGCGGCTCATCCGCACGGTCGCGGCCGCGAACCGGCGGACGATCGTGGTGCTGATCGGCGGCAGCGCCATCGTCACCGACGCCTGGCGGGAGCAGGTGGGCGCCATCCTCATGGCCTGGTACCCCGGGATGGAGGGTGGCCATGCTGTCGCACGGGTGCTCTTCGGCGACGTCAACCCCGGGGGCCGGCTGCCGTGCACGTGGCCACGGTCGGCCGAACAGCTACCGCCGTTCGACCCCGGCGCCACCAGCGTCCGCTATGGACCGCTCCACGGGTACAGGCTCATGCAGGCCACCGAACGGTCGCCGGCGTTCCCGTTCGGGTTCGGCCTGTCGTACACGACGTTCGCGCACGGCCGCCTGACCGGGCGCCGGACCTGGGACGGCACCATCACCGTCACGGTCCCGGTCACGAACACCGGCACCCGCGCCGGCGACGATGTCGTGCAGCTCTACCTCGACGAACCGCTGGGGTCGGATCCGCGTCCGCTCCGGGCCCTCCGGGGGTTCCGCAGGGTCGCCGTGGCGCCGGCGACCACGGTCAACGTCACGCTCCCGGTTCCGCCCGACGCCGCCGACCGGGCCCAGGCGGCCAACGGCGGGGTGCTGGTCGTGCACGTCGGGCACAGCGCCGATCCCCGGGATCAGCGGGCCATCGAGATCTGAGCGGATCAGGTGAAGGACGGCCCCCGCAGGGGCACGGAGCCCCCGTTGGGGCTCACCCGGCCCACTGGTCCGTTCGATTCGGCGTCGACGGGTTCCGGCTCCGGCTCCGGTGTCTGACCGTTGGTCTTCGGCAGCGGCATGGCCACCTTCTCGTGCCGGTCATGGGCGGCCTCGACCGCACCGTGATACGCCTCCAGCTCGGCCAGGAACCCCGGCTCCTGGTAGGCGCTCCCGTCGATGAGCGGGCCGCTGGTGCCGTCGAGCACGGCGATCACGTCATCGCCGGCGATGGTCTTGTGGGTCTCGAGGGCGTGGGCCAAGACCAGTACCTCGGACCGGTGCTCCCGCAGCAGGGCCTCGGCACGCTCGAGCAGCTCGCCCAGGTTGGCCTCCACCCGTTCCCCGAGGCTGCCCTTGAGCAGTTCGCGCTGGTCGTCCTCGGGACCGCCAGGCCGGCCACCACCGCCGATCCCCACCTTGTGGGTGACGCCGTGGGAGGCGACCGTGCGGCCCATCCCCCAGTAGCCCTCCATGAGCATGGCCACCGTGGTCGCGGACTCGAGGTCACCCGACACCCCTGACGACGAGTCTCCCCCGAAGAACAGCCGCTCGCCGGCCAGCGAGGCCAGGGACACCACGATGTCGGACTCGTACTCACTGCGCCAGCGCGTGAACTGGTCCTCGGGCTTGATGCTCGACACCATGCCCAGGTAGCTACCGCCCTTCTCGATCGTGGCCAGGTCGATCATCAGGTGTCTGCGGGTGCGGTACGCCGCCACCGCGTGGCAGGCCTCGTGGACGGCGATGGCGTGGCGCTCGCGCTCGATGTACTCGACGTCCTCGGGTGGGCCCAGCTCCTTGAGGTGCTTGGCCTTGATGACGTCCTCCCAGGTGATGACCTCGCGGCCCTCGCGGATGCTGTAGATGAGGGCCTCGTTGACCAGGTCCTTCATCGACGCGCCGGTCCCGTAGGGCGTGATGGTGGCGAGCTTGTCGATGTCCTCGGGCGTGAGCTCGTGGTGGACCTTGGCCAGGTAGCCCTCGTACGTGCGCTTCCGGCCCTCCTTCGACGGATAGCCGACCTTGTACATGCGATCCAGGCGCCCGGGCCGCAGCAGCGCTTCGTCGAGCGACTGCGGCATGTTGGTCGCCATCATCGTGAGGATGCGGTACTTGGGCGGCGGCTTGGGCTGCATGCCCAGCGTGCGGCGCACGATGCGGTTGATGAAGCCCCGGGGCTTCTTGAGCCCCGACATCTCCGACAGCAGAGCCTGGAGCGTGCCCATACCGCCCCCACCCCCCATGCCGCCCATGATGATGCGGTCGACCACGCGGGGCGGCCGCTCGTCGACCGACGACGGCGCCAAGGTGGACTGGAGCACGGCTGCCTGCGACTGGGGTGACAACCAGCGCAGGTGCTCGCTGGCGTCAGCGGACCATGGCGACCACGCGGACGCCGGCGACCCCGGCGCCGGCGTCGCTCCCGGCTGCCCGAACGGCCCGGGGGTGAGCTGGCCGCGGTTGCCCAGCGAGTCGGCCTCGTCGAAGAACACGATCACCCCGCCGTAGCGCAACGCCAGCTTGCGCAGCTTGCGGTACAGGCCCTTCACCTTCAGGATGCCGACGCCCATGAACATCGCCTGGAAGGCGCCGGGATCGACGAACACGAAGGGCTTGCCGGTCTCCCCCGCCACCGCCTCGGCCATGAGCGTCTTGCCGGTTCCGGGAGGACCCCACAGGAGCAGGCCGCCCGGCACGTACCCGCCCTTGTCCTCGATGGCCTCGGGCGTGTCGAGGAAGACCATGTTCTCCTTGACCCGCTCGAGCACGGCGTCCTGGCCCCACACGTCGGAGAAGCGGGTCTTGACCTCGTCGGGCATGTAGGTGTCGACGCCACCGCGGGACAGGAACCAGAACAGCGCGGCGAACTGGCTGATGAGGAAGACCATGGCGAACAGCAGCTGGAACACCGTGGGGAGCCATCCCCAGATGCGGGACGGCAGCTCGAACAGCGCGGTGACCGGCGAGACGTCGTACATCGCGGCGATGACCACGCTGACCACGGCCAGCAGCACCATTACCTTGATGACCCGGGCGATCCGGTAGCGGTTCCAGTCGTCGAGCAGGCGCGTGCGGCGCTCCCAGCGCCCGAACACCTTGTCGGACCAGAACCGGTAGTAGCGGGGCGACCGCTCGGCCAGGAGGTAGTGCAGCTGGCGCAGCAGCTCCAGGCCGATGGCCACGAACAGCGGCCACTTGGTGCGCAGGGTGTTCTCGAATGCGTCGCTGAATGTGTTGAACGGGTTGTCGTCGGACAACTCGGACCAGACGAAGAACCAGAAGAGCAGGAAGAACAGCAACAGGAACTTGACGCGGTCCCACCAGGCCAGCGGCTTGCGGGTCTCCGCCTCGGCGCCCGACCCGGCGCCGTGGTAGCCCGGTGCGGGCAGTCCCCGCCTCGCCTCTTCGGTCGGCGTTGGAGTCTGCTGGCCGTTGGGGTGAGGCGTCATGTATCGCCCTCCTGGATGGTCCACGAGTCGACGATGTCGGCGATCTCGTCCTTGTGGGTCTCGAGATAGCAATCCTCGGCGCACGCCACCTGGAACACGAACATGGTGGTGCTCGCGCCGTCGAGCAAGACCGTGCGGTCGGTGACCACGAGGTCGTTCCCGTCCTCCGGGGTGACGGCGAAGACGGTGTGCACGCCGTGGTAGCCACCGTCGAACTCGACGGGCTCGTCGACGAGCACCTGCACTGGGACGTTGGCGCGTGCGGCCGCTACCGGGTCGGCCTGGGGGTTGCCCAGGCCGCGCAGCGCGCTGAGGTTTATCTGCTCCCGCTCGTCGGGAGCCAGTGGCCGGACCTGCACGATGCCGGTGGGATCGCCCTCACCCGGGCTCGTCGACGCCTCGGCACTGGGATCGTCGCTGCCGTCGAAGGTCCGCACCCACATGGCTTGGCGGCGTCGCTCCAACTGCGTGTCGGAGTCTTCCGGGAACAGGTCCTGCTCGTCGTAGATCTCCCAGTCGCCCGGCAGCTTGGCGTAGACGCCGAGATCGTCGTTCTGGACGAACTGGTAGCCGGAGCCCCCGCACGCGCCGGTCCCCACGGCCGCCACCACCGCGCCGAGGCCCAAGAGGGAGCGCCGGACCCTCATAGTGACAATTGTCGCTTAACTCACCCGGAATAGCGACCGCACATCTTTGAGCCCGGTGAAGGCCGACTTACGTCTCCGCCGCCCCTCCCCGGAGCAGCCTTCGCGGGATCTCACGCATCGTGACCTGAGAGGCGGTCGGCAATCCGTCGCGTGCGGACAGCTCCTTGCACAGCCGGTAGGTCACCCAGCCGACGATCGGAGGGACCGCCAGCACGAGGATGCGGAACGTCCAGAGGATGGCGTTGACCGACAGGCCGAACGTCGACGCCAGCACGTCGGCGGCGGCACCGAAGAAGCAGATGACGTAGAACGAGAGCGTGGCCGTGCCGAGCGCCGTCCGGAGGGGGCGCTGTCGTGGTCGGTCGAGGATGTGGTGCTCGGCGTGATCGCCGGTGACCCGCGACTCCAGGAACGGCCATGCGTAGAGCAGGGCAAACGTCACGCTGGCCAGCAGGACGCCCGGGAAGAAGGGGTTGGGTATCTCGAAGCCGAAGGCGCGGATCTCCCATCCCGGCATGATGCGCAGCGCCCCGTCGAGCCAGCCCATGTACCAGTCGGGCTGGCTGGCGGTCGACACCTCGGCCGGATCGAACGGCCCGTACACCCAGATCGGGTTGATCTGGAACACGCCGCCCAGGAACGCCAGCACGCCCGCGGTCAGGAAGAACAGTCCCAACGCCTTGGACGCGTAGGTCGGCCAGAACCTCTCACCGACCACGTTGTCCTCGTGCCGGCCCGGCCCCGGGAACTGGGTGTGCTTGTGGAGGACGAGTATCGCCAGGTGGGCCGCGATGAGGACGGCGATGAGCGCCGGGACGAGCAGGATGTGGATGACGTACAGCCGCTGGATGATGTCCGGACCGGGGAACTCGCCGCCGAACAGCAGCGACGCCGCCCAGGTGCCCACCAGGGGAATCGAGAGCGTGATCCCGTAGACGATGCGCAGGCCCGTCCCGGAGAGCTGGTCGTCGAGCAGTGAGTAGCCGAACAGGCCGTTGAACATGGCCAGCGGCAGCAGCGTGCAGCCGATGATCCAGTTGACCTCCCGGGGACGGCGGAAGGCCCCGGTGAAGAACACCCGGGCCAGGTGCACGGTGATGGCAGCCAGGAAGAGCAGCGCGGCCCAATGGTGGATCTGACGCATCACCAGGCCCGCCCGCACGTCGAAGCTCAGCTCGAGCGCTGAGCGGTAGGCCTCGCTCATCTCGACGCCGCGCAGCGGCTCGTAGCTGCCGGTGTACACGACCTGGTTGCTGCTGGCGTCGAAGAAGAACGTCAGGTAGATGCCGGTGAGCACCAGCACCACGAAGGAGTAGAGGGCGAGCTCCCCGAGCATGAACGACCAGTTGTCGGGGAACACCTTGTTGAGCGCCGTGCGGGCGAACTTGGCGGCTCCCAGCCGGGAGTCGATCCAGCGCGCGATCCGGTGGGTGTACAACCGCTCGGGAGACCGCCGGGTCGGACCTGGCGTGTCCTGCTCACTCATCTGCCTCACCGGCCCCGGTCCCAGAACCCGGGCCCGACGGGGCCGGAGAAGTCACCGGTGGCGATGATGAAGCCGTCACTGTCGAGGGCGAGCGGCAGCTGCGGCAGCGACCGGGCTGCGGGCCCGAACACCGGTTTGGCGTGGCGCATGACGTCGAACGTCGACTGGTGGCACGGGCACAGGAGCAGACCCAAGTCCGCCTGGTACAGCCCCACGGGGCACCCCACATGGGTGCAGATCTTGGAGTAGGCGACGATGTCGTCGACCGTCCAGTCGTCCCGGCCCGCTTTGGGTCGGAAGTCCTGGTCGCTCCGGAAGTGGATCAGCAGCGTGGACGCGTCCGCGTCGTCGGTGTGCCCCTCGGGCCACACTGTGATGAACCCGTCGACGGGCAGGTCGCGAGGCTGGACGGGCATCCCGTTCTCGTCGACGACCCGGATGTTCCCGCCCTTGTACGCCGTCTGCTTCAAGCCGCTTCCCGGGCGGGGGCCGAGCGACCGGATCGGGAACAGCAGCGCCACACCCAGCGCCGCGCACGCCCCGCCCGCGGTCGCCACCAGCACGCGGCGGCGCTGCAGGCTGCTGCCACCGGCCTGGAAGTCGGCGGCGAACGCGGCGACGTCCTCCTCGCTCGACGCCATGGGGTGGCGCTCCTCGGCCACTTCCTCCGTCGGCATGAAGTGCTTGGCCCACAGGACGATGCCGACCCCGATCCCACCCAGTACGACGGCGAGCAGGATGCCCTCGGCCTGTGGCTGCCCGCCCTTCCAAAAGACGACGGTGAGGCCGATGGCGGCGGCCATCGCCGCCAGGAAGCACGCCGTCGCTGCCCGCTCGGCCCGGGCGCCGCCGCGCGTGAGCCCGTCATCGCCGGTCGATGGCGGCCGGGCGGGCACGGGCGGGAGGTCGTCGGGGCCCACGGGATCGGTCACGGCTCGCTCCGGTGGGCTCGGTGGATCGGGCTGCGGGTGCCGATCCACGCCACCAGGCCCAGCAGCGCCACCATCCCGATCAGCCAGGCCACGAAGCCCTCGGGGATGGGGCCCGTCCGGCCGATGGGCAGGCCGCCTGGGTCCTCGGGGTCCTGGAGGTACTGGACGTAACGCACCAGCCCGTTCAGCTCGTCCGAGTCGATGATGTCGGGCCCGAAGACGGGCATCTCCCCCGGCCCCACCCGCACCGCCGACCCGATCTGCTTCGGCGTCGCCGACGTGAGGCGGGGAGCGGCCCGCCCGTAGCTCAGCGCGCCGCCACCACCCGAGGCGCCGTGGCAGGCCTGGCAGTTGGCCCGGAACACCTCGCCGCCGAGGGCCAGGTCGCCGGCGTCGGGGTCGACGTCCGGTATCTCCGGTCCCGTGCCGAGCGTGCCGACATATGCCACCAGCGCCTCGATCTCCTCCGGGCTGTAGGCCGGTTCCTTGCTCTTGGGCTGCTCCTCGCTGTTGGCGAGCGGCATGCGCCCGGTGGACAGGTAGTAATAGGCGGCGGCCTCGCCCGAGTTCGCCAGCGACGGCCCACGCTCGCCGCCGTCCTCCCCCACCACACCCCCGCCGTCCGGGCCGTGGCAACTCGAGCAGCCGGTCTCGTAGAGCTCGCGCCCTTCGGCCAGGAGCTCGTCGTCTCCCTCGCCTCCGGGAGCGCTGGTTCCGGGATCGCCGCCGGGGCCTCCGAGGCCCCCGACGCCGACGAACGCAGGCGTCACCGCCGCCGTGACCAACAACGGCAGGGCTACGAGCACCTGCTGGAGCCGGGGCCGTCTCACCGGAGCAGGTAGATGGTCGAGAACATCGCCACCCACACCACGTCGACGAAGTGCCAGTAGTACGCGCACACCTCGACCGTCTGGTGCGTCGGCGCCCGTGACCGCCCCGAGATGGCCACGGCCACCGCGCCCATGAACACCAACCCGCCGATGACGTGCAGTCCGTGGAAGCCCGTCATCAGGTAGAAGACCGAGCCGTAGGCGTGGTCGTCGAGGCGGAAGTCGGCCTGCGCGTACTCCGTCAACTGGTTCAGGAGGAAGATCGCGCCCATGAGTGCGGTGATGGCGAGCCAGGTGACGGCGCCGCGGCGGTCGTCACGCCTGGACGCCACGACCGCCATGTGCATGGCCCCGCTCGAGGCCACCAGCACGGCCGTGGCGATGGCGGTGCGCACGGTCTCGAGCTCGATGTCCTCGGGCGGCCACACGTCGTTCACCGACCGGAGCGTGAAGTAGGCGGCGAACAACCCCGAGAAGAACATCAGCTCCGACGCGAGCCAGACGATGACGCCGACCCCGAGCGTCGAGGGTGCCGAGGACTCTCGAGGCGCCTGCGCCGGCTGCGTCGGCTCGGCCGTCACCGACATCCCGATGTTTGTACCAGCTTCACGACGAATGGTGAGGCGATTCCCTCTGGTGGGCACGGTTCGTGCCGTTCCTGGCGCAGGATTGGTTGCTCAGCAACCACTTCGGCGCCAGGAATAAGTCACTGAGCCCTCTGGAGGTAGGCCCGGATCATCTCGACGACGTATCCGGGCCGTTCGACGACGTGGCGGGGCTCCACATCCGCCGGGCCGAGCTCGAGTGTTCGATGGACGATCCCCGGCACCGCTCGGGGGTGGCGAGGGCGCTGGACCGTGACCTCCACCGCGGCGCCCGGCGGCGCCATGACATCGAGCCGCCAGAGCGAGGCGGCGGACATGTGGAGGCGACGGAGCCGTCGCCCGCCGCAAGCACCGCGGCAAGGATGCGTTGATCGGCGGACCTCGGGTAGGCCGCATGGCGGACGACGCCGGAGCCAGCCGCAATGAGCACACCCTTGGCCAACAGCGTCCGCCGTTGCTGACGGGACACACCCAGCGCGACCAGTTGTCGAGTCGTAAGGAGGCCGAGCGACCTCTGGGCCCGCTCCGCGATGGCCCGGTCAGTGTCGTGTCATGGCCCGACCATACGGGTGGAGTGAGACATTCCAGGGTGGTGAGCGATCAGTCCAGGCTTCCTGGCGCAGGATTGGTTGCTCAGCAACCGTTCCTGCGCCAGGAACGGTGAGCGGGGATACGGTCAGCGCGGTGTCAGGGCCCAGCGCCGCCGACCTCGCCTTCCACTGGCAGCTCGATCCGGCGGCGCTGCTGTTGGTGGCGGTGACCGGGGTGCTGTACGCGGTGGGCGTGCGGCGACTGGCCCGTCGGGGGCGGCGCTGGTCGCCGGCCCGGGGCGCGGCGATGGCCGGTGCGTTGGCCGTCGCCATCGTGGCCACGCAGTCGGGGATCGGGCGGTTCGAGGGCGACCGCCTGTGGGTCCACATGGTGCAGCACGCCCTGCTGGGCCTGGCCGTGCCATTGCTGATCGTGCTGTCGGCGCCGCTCACGCTCGCCCTGCAGACGGCCCGACCGGCGACCCGGCAGGCGCTGCGCACGGCGCTCCGCAGTCGCCCGGCGCGCGTTCTCACGCACCCTGTCGTCGCCTGGTGCCTGTTCGGCGGCGGGCTGGTGGTGATCTACCTCACGCCGCTGCTGGACGTCGCCGCCCGAAACGATCCCGTCCACCTGCTGGTGCACGCGCACGTGGTGCTGTCGGGCACCCTGTTCCTCGCGGTGCTCGTGGGCGTCGATCCGCTGCCGCACCGGCTGCCGTTCGGTGCCCGGCTGCTGGCCCTCTTGGCGGCCGTGCCGTTCCACGCCGTAGTGGGGTTGGCGCTGCTGAGCGCCGGCTCGCCGGTTGCGCCCGACGCCTACCCCCGACTGTCCGACCAGCGCACCGCGGCCGGACTGTTCTGGGGCATCGGCGAGCTCTTCACGCTGGTGGTGGCGGGCATCATCCTGCGCCAGTGGTGGCTCGGCGAACGGCGGGCCGAGGCGCGGGAACTCCGTGAGCCCGTGCTGGCCGACTCGAGCCCGGCCCGCAGCGCCCGGTAGCCGGCGAGGGCCGTTCCGACCGTCATCAGATCGACTGGCCGGTGAGCGCGTCTACCACCGACCGAGCAGTGTCGATGGCGATGGCGAAGCCGATGTTCGAGGCCCTCGGCCGAGCTGCGCGCACGGTCATGCCGCCCTCGATGGGCCAGCATGCGCTTGCCACGGTCGGCCACCTGGCGTCACCGCGATCTCGGTCTCCCCGGAGACGACCGAGCCCTGCAGGGCGGCCACGACGCCCGACACGTCCATCTCGTCGCTGCCCGAGTCGGAGTCTCGAACTGTGCGGCCGGCGAGCCGTCCACCGGCCATGCGGCCGCCAACGACCGCAGCCATGAAGGTCCGTGGGAGGAGCCGCCGACGGCGGGTACGGGGGTGCGTCAGGCCGGCGTGTCCCGGGTGTTGAAGCGGTTCATTGCGGCATCGACGCCGTCCGCCAGGATGGCCTCGACCGCGTCGGCCGCCTCCTGCACCGCGATGTCGAGTTCGACGCGCTCGCGCTTGGACACCCGCCGGAGCACGTGGTTTGCACCCTGCTCCTTGCTCGGAGGCTTGTCGACGCCGATCCGCACCCGCACGAAGTCGTCGGTGTGCAAGTGCGCCTTGATCGAGCGCAAGCCGTTGTGACCGGCCAGCCCGCCGCCCTGCTTGATCCTGACCCGACCCAGCGGGAGGTCGAGCTCGTCGTGCACGACGACCACCCGCGCCGAGTCGGTGATGCCGTGCCGCCGGACCAGCAGGGCGACCGACTCGCCGGACAGGTTGACGTACGTCTGCGGGAACGCCAGCACCACCCGCCGGTCGCCGATGTGGACCTCGGCCACCAGCGCCCGCTCCCGCGACCGCTTCAGCGCCCCGTCATGACGCTCGGCGAGGAGTGCGACGGCGTCGGCGCCGACGTTGTGGCGGCTGTGCTCGTACTCCGCACCGGGGTTGCCCAGCCCGACGACGAGTAGGTCGGCAGGGGTGCCGCGGCGCTCGGCGGCAGCACCCCGTCGTCCGAACAGCGTCATGGACGGTCAGGGTCCCCAGGGGACCTATTCGCGGCCCTCGCCCCCACGCTGGCGGGACTCGCCTTCGCCGCCCTCGCCGGCAGCAGCGTCCTCGGCGCCCTCGCCTTCGGCGCCTTCCTCCTCCTCGCCCTCTTCGCCCTCTTCCTCCTCCTCCTCTTCGGCGAGGGCAAGGCTGGTGAGCTTGGCCGTGACGATGGTCTCCTCGGGGTCGGCCTCGGTGGTGACGTCCGCCGGCAGCTCGAGGTCACCGACCGTGATGTGCTGGCCGATCTCTAGATCGGACACGTCGACGGCGATGTGGCCGGGGATGGCGTCGGGCTTCGCGGTCACGATCAACACGTTGAGGATCTGCTCGACGACGCCGTCGTCGCGGATCACCTTCTCGGGCTCGCCCTCCATCACCAAGGGCACGTCGGTGGTGATGGGCTTGTCGACGTCGACGGCCAGGAAGTCGATGTGGAGGACGTCGCGCCGCACCGGGTGGCGTTGCATCTCCTTGACGATCGCCTTGGTGCGCTTGCTGCCGATCTTCAGCGTCAGCAGGGCGTTCAGTCCCTTGTCGGTGGTGAGTGCGCTGCGCAGGTCGCGCCACTCGACACTGATCGGGGCGGGTTCGGCGCCGCGGCCGTAGAGGACGGCGGGGACCCTGCCGGTCGCCCGCAGGCGGCGGGATGCCGGGGAACCGGTGGGTCGGCCGGTTTCGGCCACCAGGATGATGTCGTCAGCCATCGGAGTCTCCTACTTCTGACGTCGCGCCGGAGCGCATCGGATGCGGTATGGACCGGTAGAGGCTACCGGGGTCGGGCCTCGGATCCCCAAGCGGCTGTGCGCGGTAACCCGGTCAGGCTTGGTTGGCCCCGCCGAAGATCTCCGACACCGACGTGTCCTCGAAGATGGCGTCGATCGTGTCGGCGATCACCTTGGCGATCGACAGAACCTCGATCTTGTCGAGCTGCTTCTCGGGCGGCAGCGGGAGGGTGTTGGTGACCACGACCCGGTCGATCACCGAGTTCTTGATCCGGTCGATGGCGGGCCCGGACAGCACGCCGTGGGTGGCGGCGGCACAGACCTGCCGGGCGCCTTGCTCGACGAGCTCCTCGGCGGCCGCCACCAGGGTGCTGGCCGTGTCGATCATGTCGTCGATGATCACGCAGGTGCGTCCCGCGACGTTGCCGACCACCTGCTTCGCCTCCACCGCGTTCTTGGCGCCGCGAATCCGTCGCTTGTGGACGATCGCCAGCTCGGCGTGGAGGGCGTTGGCGTAGCGCTCGGCCACCTTCACCCGTCCGGCGTCGGGCGACACGACGACCAAGTCCTCGCCCAGGTTCTTCTCGAGGTGCTCGACCAGTACCGGCATGGCCGTGAGGTGGTCGAATGGCTGGTCGAAGAACCCCTGGATCTGCCCGCTGTGCAGGTCGACCGACACCAGGCGTCCTGCGCCGGCGACGGTGAACATGTTGGCGATCAGCTTGGCGGAGATGGGCTCGCGGCCCTCGGCCTTGCGGTCCTGCCGGCCGTACCCATAGAACGGCATGACCGCCGTGATGCGCTTGGCCGAGGCCCGCTTGGCGGCGTCGACCATCTGCAGGTGCTCGAAGATGGTGTCGTTGATCGACATCGTGCCGCTGGCGCCGTGGCTCTGGATGATGAAGACGTCCATGCCGCGGACCGACTCGCTGAAGCGGCAGTGGATCTCACCGTTGGCGAACTCGGAGCAGTTGGGCTCGCCGAGCTGCACGCCGAGGCACTCGGCGATCTCCACTGCCAGCGGCAGGTTGGCCCGCCCGGAGACGATGTGCAGCTTCTTCTTGGTGACAAGCTCCATGACCACCTTCCGCTGCCGGACCTGGGCGCCGGGCTCCCCTAACGGCTACGTAGTACCCGAAGTGTAGAACGGGCCTGTCCGTCCACCGGCAGGGACCTGCGCCCCGGGTTCGAGCACCGCATACGGCCCCACCACAGCGTCGTCGCCGATGGTGGCGTGGTGGGCCACGCTCTCGGTGACCTCGGAGCGTTCGCCCACCCGCGTGTCCACGAGCCGGGTGTAGGGACCGATGTCGCTGCCGGCGCCGACCGTGGTCGTGCCCTGCAGCACCGTGCCGGGGAAGAGCGTGACGTCGGGGGCGAGCGTGACGCCGGCGTCGATGTAGGTGGCGGACGGGTCGACCATCGTGACGCCGTCGCGCATCCAACGTTGGTTGGTGCGGTAGCGCAGCTCGGCCTCTGCCTCAGCGAGCTGTGCCCGGTCGTTGACGCCCTGGGTCTCGTCGGGATCCTCCACCACGATGGACACGACCTGGTGGCCGGCCTCGGCCAGCACCTCGATCACGTCGGTGATGTACAGCTCGGCTTGGGAGTTGTCGGGTGTGATGCGCCGCAGCGCCGGGGCGAGCAGCCCGCGGCGGAACACGTAGATGCCGGTGTTGATCTCGTCGATTGCCAGCTCGGCCTCGTTGGCCTCGCGGTGCTCGACGATCCTGCGCACGCGCCCGTCCCGGTCACGCACGATGCGCCCGTAGCCGTCGGGGTCCTCCATCCGGGCCGTGAGCAGGGTGCAGGCCGCCCCCGAGAGGCGGTGCTCGAGGACGAGCGCTGCCAGGGTGGTGGGCTGGATCAGGGGCGTGTCGCCGGGCAGGACCAGCACGTCGCCGTCGTCCTGGTCGAGGGCGTCGAGGTCGTCCTCGGGGATGCCGGTCAGCCCCACCGCAACCGCATCCCCGGTGCCGGCCTGGACCCGCTGCTCCACGAACTCGAGCGGGACGGGCCCCGGGTTCTCCTGCAACTTCTTGGTGACCAGGTCGGCGGCGTAGCCCACGACCACGACCGCCCGGTCGACGTCGCACTCGTCCAGGGCATCGAGGACGTAGCGCAGGAGGGGACGACCGCAGAGCATGTGCAGCGGCTTGGGACGGCCCGAGCGCATGCGCGTGCCTTGACCGGCCGCAAGGACGATGGCCGACAGCCCACGCTCGCTCATGCGTCTGTTGTAGCGCCCGCGCATGCCGGACGCGCACTGCGGCCCGACCACCTGCCGGTTCCTGGGTTTCCGGTGATGCGCTGCGGGGTACCCGCGCCACATGCCCGAGGACCGTGACCAGCAGGCGCCCGTCGATCCCGAGGGCCGAGGGCGCTTGGCCGGGCCAGGCGGTCCGGGCCCGGCCGGGTCCGGCGCCGATCCGTTGCCCGGCCAGGCCGGCGGGCCGCTCGAGCGCATCGAGCTGACGAGCCCGGCGTTCGACGACGGCGACGTCCTGCCATCCCGCTTCGCCCACGATCGGGAGAACCTGTCGCCGCCGCTCGAGTGGAGCGACGTCCCGCCCGGAACGCAAGAGCAGGCACTGCTGTGCCAGGACCCGGATGCGCCCAGTGGGCTGTTCACGCATTGGGTGCTGGCCGGCATCGATCCCACGATCACGGCCATCGACGAAGGCGAGATGCCTCCGGGGTCAGTGGCCGGGCTCAACGACTTCGGAGAGGTCGGGTGGGGCGGACCGGAACCGCCGCGCGGCCACGGTCCGCACCGCTATGTGTTCACGCTGTTCGCGGCGTCGGAGCCGCTCGACCTGACTCAGGGCGCATCGGCCGACGATCTCCTCGAAGCACTTGACGGCGTCGAGCTGGCGCAGGGCTCGTTGCTCGGCCGCTACGAGCGCTAGGACCTACCCGTCGCCGCACGCCGAACCCGCGGCGACCGGGCGGTCAACCGGATGTCAGCTATCGAGCTTCGTGAGGCGGGTGGCCCAGTTGGCGAGCGACGTGCGGGTGCCGCCGCAGCTCCCGAAGGCTCCCGACACGTACTGCTCGAAGGTGCAGTCGGCGGCGATGTACTCGGACGCCAGCCATATGTCGGTGCCGTCGGTCACCGCCGCGCCGTAGTCGCCCCAACGGGTGCGGGGCGGGTCGCCGACGAAGGCCTTGTAGCTGGTGAAGCCGTCGTCGACACCCTGACCGAGGGCGGCGACCTGGATGGGACCCACCGAGCCGCGCTCGTCGATGCGCACGTAGGCGGCGGTCGGATGGTGGTCCTCGCCCATGACCGAGAACGCGATGGCGCCCGAGCCCTCGGGCGTCATGGCGATCGCGGGCATGGTCAGGTTGTTGTCGGCGAGCGCGAGGTAGCCCTGCCGCTTCAGCTGGGCGCCGATCTTGCCCGCCCCGTTGATCCTCGGCGTGGCCGCGAACCAGACGATCCCGGCCTTGAGCTCGCCTCCGACCCGCACCGCCGTCCCGGCCGAGCCCCACAGGGTCCCGTTGACGAACCAGGTCTGCTGCATCCGCGTGTCGAGCGAGTCGGGCGTCGAGATGACCTCGTCGTGCGCCGGCTCGTCCTCGGGAAAGAAGAAGAACTGCCAGCACCCGGGCCCGAACGGCGTCGCCAGCGTGGTGTCGTTGACGCACTGGCCGAGGGGGAAGTTGCCGGGTTCCTGGTCGGACGTCGGCGGGAAGACGTAGGTGTTGCTGTTGATCAGCCGACTGGTGATGCCGAGGGCCGGCGTCGGCGAGTCCAGCGAGGCGGTGTTGGTCAGCGCCCACACCCCGATGCGGCGGGCGGTGCCGGTCGGGTTACCGGTCTCGCTGCCGTCGCCGGCGATGGTCGACATGAAGTACTCGGTGCCGTTGCGCTCGTTCGAGTGCTCGCCGGGCGGCGAGATCGCCGGCCACACGGTGAAGCCGGGCGAGCCGTCGACGCTGGTGTTCTCGACCAGGGTCACGCCGGATGCTCGCGGGATGGGCGGCCAGCTCCTGCTTGGAGAAGGCGAAGATCTGCGCGGCGTTGTAGCCAGGGCCGAACAGGTCGTACTCGTTGGTGGACACGTAGACGCCGTGGGCGTCGGCGCCGACATGTGGGTAGTCCTGGAAGCAGGGACCGGGCGCGGTGCCATCGAGCGTGCAGCCGTGGTTGGGCGTTCCGTCGGTGCCGTCGTTCTGGGCCGGGACCCGGTAGACGGTCCAGGTGCCGGTCGGGTCGCCGGTGTTGGACACGGCCACGTCGATGGTGTTCTTCCCGGTGAAGGTGCCGTCCGGCAGCGACCCCAGCGTGGTGATCGCCACCACGAACCGATCGACGCCGGCGTCGTAGAGGCACACCGGATCGATGACCTGCGGCCCGATCGCCGGCGGGCTCACGGCCCGATTGATGGCCGCCGGGTAGCGGAAGAAGGTGTTGAGGTCCTGCACGCCGGTCAGAGGCGCCCCGGTGCCGGCGCTGCGGACGCGGAGCACGCTGTTGGTGACCTCGACCACGAAGCCGCCGCCGACGCACAAGCCCTGATCCGGCGGCTCGAGGGAGAACTGGTTCCCGCCGTTGGCCAGCCGCTGGTCGCGGTGGTTCAAGCCGTTGACGCTGAGCACGGCGTCGCTGGCGGCCAGCGGGCTCGACGCGACGACCGGCGCGTCGAGCGGCCGCTTGGGGAACTTGCCGTTCTTGAAGCCGGGCCGGGCGCGGTTGAACTCCCCCGCCTCGCCCTGGGTCGGTCGCCGCGCGCCGCAGCTCGGGCTGCTGGAGCCCGTCAGGCCCGGTCGGCAGCGCCCGGATGCTGGTCGTGCCGCTGGCGGGGATCGAGCGAGTGCCGGAGCCGACCTGTGCCACCGCCAACGGGGTGCGCCGGCTGGGCTCCTGCCGGCGGAGCCGGAGCGGCGACGACGCTGGCGCCGAGGAGGAGCGCGATGCCCCCCACCACGAGTGCCTTCCTCATGTTGACCCCTCCTCGTCGACAATTCGTCGAGCAGACTGCCCCTTCGCTATACCCATCGCGCCGGGCAACGGATCTCTTGGTGTCTTTTCGCGGGTCGCGACGACGGATGTCTGCCGACGGGGATCGCCGGCCTGGGTCAGCAGCCCGAGGTCACGTCGGTGATGCCTCTGACAACGCATGCGCTGCGGTCGACGGTGAACGTCTGCGTTCCTACCGGCAGCAGCAGGAGGCTGACCGAGCTGCGAACGGTGACGGTGACCTCGTTGCCGTCGGTGCGCACGAACGTGCCGCCACCGCACGGTTGACCGGCGCGGCCGAGGAAGGCGCAGGCGGCGGTCTCGGCTGCGGGCCCGTCGAGGATGACGGCACTGCCGCTGCGCACGGCGTCGTCGGAGATTGCCTGGGCGCCGGCACGGGCCGCCGACTCGGCCAGGTTGTTGGCCTCGCGCTTGGAGGCGAGGATCCGGCCGCCGTCCAGCACGAGGCCGCTCACGAAGATGAGGGCGACCGCGAAGATGACGACGAAGGCGGTCACCACGCCTTCGTCCCCCCGGCCACGGCGGGCGGAGAGGTGTGGCCGGCGCACTACAGGCTCCGGTGCGCGTCGATCGGTTCCCAGGCTTCCTCGAAGAGCGTGACGCTGAGCGGCAGCCCGATGAAGGTGAGGTCGCGGGTGTTGACGGTGCAGGTCACCTCGACGTGGACGGTGGCGCCCCGCTCGAACTCGCCCGTTGGCAGGAACTCGGTGTCGACTTGGGGGCCGTCCTTGCAGTTGAGGTTCTCGCCGGACACCGTGTCGGTTGCGGCGGCCTGGGCCTGGATGCGGGCAGCGCCGGCGGACTGCTGCAGCGAGGCGACCCGGGCGGCGTCGCTGGCGGCCCCGACGACGTCGCTCTTGGCGTCGGTCAGCCGCCCCGCGGCGATCACGAGGAAGAGGAAGCAGATCAGCACGGGCATGACGATCACCAGCTCGGTGGTCACCACGCCGCGATCCCCCCTTCCCCGTCTCATGGCGTGTCTGTGGGTGGCGCCTCGGTGGCGGGCCGGAAGCGCTCGATGACACCCTCGGACGTCTCCTGCACGGTGAAGTCCAGGTCGACGCCGGGCAGCTTGAACACCTCGGTGACGTCGCCACGCACAGTCATGCGGACGAGCTCGCCGCCATCGACGTACCGACCGTCGACCTCCACGTCGTCCAGCAGCCGGGGCGCAAGCGTCTGCACGAAGTCGTTGGCCACCTGCCGTCCTTCGGCGATCGATCCACCCTGCACGGTGGCCGCCCGGGCGCCTTCCTGGGCGGCGGCGCTGGCGATGCTGGACGCGTGGAAGTAGAGCCCAGCCTGCACGATCAGCATGATCATGAAGAGGAACGCGGGTGCAGCGATGACGAGCTCGGTGGTCGCGCCCTCGTCGCCGCCGAGACGCCTGGCACTCACGGGTTCAGCGGAAGGCGAGTGCGCCTTCGATGTCGTTCTTGATGTCCTGCGACTTGTTGTTGATGGCGCCGGCGATGAGAACGACGGCCGCGAGCGCCGCCGCCGCCAGGGCGGCGGTGATGATCATGGTCTCCGTGGTCATGCCGCGGTCGTCACCGCGCAGCTCCTGCAGCCGGTGCCACAGCACCGAGATGATCGACGTGATGACGAAGAACATGTTGATGTCTCCTCCGTTGTGGGGTCAGAGGTTGTTGACGACCGCGTCGACGGCCGGATAGCCGATGAGGATCAGGAACCCGAGGAACAGCAACACCACCGGGAGCGCCATCTTCTCGGTGGTCGACTGAGCTTCGGCCTCGGCTTCGGCGAGGGCGTGATCGCGGAGCGACGCTGCTTTCACGGCCAGCGAGTCGCGGACGCGGGCGCCTTCCGTCCCCGCCAGCGACACCGTGGCCGACAGCTCGACCAACTCGGTCACACCTACCTCCTCGCCGAGCCGGGCCAGGGCCGCCCACGGCGTCTCGCCCGTGAGGGCCGTGACCTCCAGGGCGTTGCGGAGCTGCGCGAAGGCCCAGCCCCGACCGACGCCGGCGGCGTCCCGCAAAGCGCTCTCGACCCCGGTGCCGCCCGCGAGCGAGATCACCACCAGGTCGAGGAACGACCCGAGCGCCCGCTTGAACGCCTTGCGGCGCTCCTCCGTCTCGCTGCGCAGGCTGATGTCGGGGGCGAAGAAGAAGAACACGCCGAGCACGAGTCCGACGCCGGTGGGGAACGTCAGCGGCACAGTGAATCCGCCGACTGTCCACACGGCCGCGACGACGGCGGGGAGGGCGAGGCCGAAGAACGCGAGGACGACCTTCTGGGCCAGGTGCTGGTCGAGGCTGCGCCCGACCAGGCGCAGGTCGGGCTCGAGGGAGTCGAGGCGCAACCCCAGGTTGCGCAGGATCCGACCGAGCGACGCGCCGACGGTCCGGCCGAGGAACTCGCTGATCCCGTCGGTCTGGTCGGTGGCGGTGATGCGGACGAGCTGGTTCCGCCGCTGGAGGCGGTCGATGGCGGCCTGCAGCGGGGGCGGCGACGGGAACAGCAGCCGCCACGACACGATCGCGCCGAGGCCCACCAGCGCGCCGAGCAGGAGGGGAACGATCACGCGTCCGTCGACTCCATGCGCAGGAACCGCTCCTCGTCCTGGAACCGGAACGAGCGGGCGAGCCACAGGAACGCGCCGGCGAAGCACAGCCCGATCAGCCCGAGGACGAGCTGCCCGACGGCCTTGTCGTACGGCTCGAGGTAGTCGCGGTTGAACACCAGCAGGCCGACGGCGAACAGCACGGTGAAGACCGTGATGACGCGGACCGACGTGCGGGTGCGGGCACGGCTGGCCTCGACCCGGAGGCGCATGTTCACCTCCGCGCGTGCCGACTGGGCCAGCCGCCCGAGCAGGTCCCCGAGGCGCTTGGGGCTCTTGTCGGCGGCCAGCAACAGGGCGGCGACGACGAGGTCGCCGGCCGGGTCGTCGATCTCTTCGGCAAACTCCCGCAGGGCCGGGGCCAACCGGTCCCTCTCGAGCCGCGCCGCGAGGCGCAGGACCTCTCGCTTTATCGGCAGAGGCGCCACCCCGGCGGTGGCGATGATCGACTGCTCGAGGCCGCCCGAGCCGGCCATCGTGTCGCGCAGCATCTCGGCCCAGGCGGCGACGGCCTCGATGCGGTCGAGTTGGGCCTTACGGGCGGCCTGGCCCCCCAGCATGCTGGGCGCCATGAACCCGGCGACGCCGCACAGCAGAGCGGCCATCGGCCAGCGAGTCAGGGCGCCGATGATCACCGCGCCCGCGACACCAAGCGCCAGCCGGAGCGTGAAATGCTCGAAACGGCTCGACAACGAGTCGGCGGCGCTCTTACGGGTCCTTCGAGACGGCACTTCGCTGCGCGCCACGGGCCGCATGGCGACGACGAAGGTGACCACCCCCACCGCGCACAACGCCCCCAGCAGCCCAGCGATCATCGACATCGTGCGCGGTCAGCCCTTGGTGTTTATTGCCTGTGCTTCGGCGACTGCCAGGACCGTCGCCGAGCTGGGCTCGATCGTTCCGAGGTCCCCGTTGACGCCGACGTTCGACGTGAACGAGACGTCGTAGACGACGGTCGCCGTCGCCGTGTAGTTGCCCGCGCGCGATGTAGGTGTGGGTGCAGTTCGAGGATTGAGTGCTCGCCGGAAGGTTCAGGTTGTATACGGGCTGCGGCCCGGGACAGGTGAACGGGGACGTACCGTCGCCCGGGTCGACGATGAGAGACGTCGGCTCTGCCGTCACGTTGACAGTGACGGACCCGGCAGTGGCTGGCTCTGAGATGCTCTCCCAGGTCTCGGCCCAGAACCAGGCGTCGACGTTCACGAGGTGGTCGCTCACGGCGGGGCTGGTACGCAGCACCGGAGCAGACGGCGTGATCGTCACAGACCGCGGCAAGCGTCGTCGGATCGACCTGTTGCTCCTCGGGGAGGAAGACGAAGTCGAGCCATTCGTCGCCGCAGTACAGATGGAGCCACTCCCCGGGCCGCTGCTCATCGGGGTGGTACAAGGTGCGCTGCTCCTCCATCGTGGAGAACAGTCGTGGTCCGTAGCGCAAGTAGTCGGGCGTGCCATCGGACCTCGTGCAGTTGGGACCACCATTGCGACCGCCGTTGCCGGCAGGGATGGCGGGCACGCTCTCTTCGGCGGTACCGGTGGCGGAGTCGCCGTTGTTGGTAGCGGTGGCACGCCGGTTGCTAGGCCCGTCGCCCTCATCAGCGGCAGCCGGCAAAACGGTCAACGACCACAGAGCCGTCGCGACGGCCACGCTTGCAAGGCCAAGCGTCGAACGCATCAGCCGCACACCTGGTCGTCGTCGGTCAGGCTGATCACTTTCCACAAACCACCCTCCACGATCAGTTCTGCCACGAACCCGTCGCGCTCGTCGTCGTGTCCTTCTGCAACCCTTCCGGAGTCGGGTGCGACCACCTCAAGCTGGTCGAGCGCGCAGTCCTCGATAACAGCGCTGTCCTCGCTCAAGTCGGTGACGACTGCGTCGACGTCGAAGGTTCCCCGGAGAACGACGCCCTCCGCGTGGTATTGGCGCAAGAGGTTGCGGGTCACATCCAACGCGTCTCCAGCCATGTGATCCGCAAGAAACTCGGCATCTGGTGACGGTGGATCACCGGCCTCGATGAAGTCGTTCCAGCTGGCCTCGTATGCGGCGAGCGACGTCCGCCTCGAGCACGTCCCGCGGGTCCTCGCTAGTGGTGGTTTCGTCGGCGGCGGAGCTGGTCTCGCCTCCGGCCTCTCCGCCGTCGTCGTCACCGCCGCAGCCCGCAGCCATGAAAGCCAGGGCTGTCAGCGCGACGAGCGTTGCCGGTGCGCCAGGCTTTCCCACTCCTCGATTCCTCCCACACGCGTCGGGACCCCAGCGCCCGCCCCCAGCTGCCGATAGCTCGCGTGCGGTCCGGGATACTAGACCCACTCCAACCCCCGCCCGCGCACGTACGACCGCGCCCTGCGGACGCCTAGGTTGGCTTCGATGAAGACCGTCGATGAGTACCGAGTCCTGGCGCGGAACACGGCGACCGCGTCGTCGAACAAGATCCACGACGACGCCGTTGCCCGCCGGTACGGGTTCGCTGGCGGCCTGGTTCCCGGCGTCGACGTCTATGCGTACATGACCCATCCGCCCGCCGAGGCGTGGGGCCTCGACTGGCTGGAGCGGGGCTCGATGCGGGCACGGTTCATCACACCCGTGTACGAGGGCGAGGAGGTCGTCGTCGTGACGGAACAGGTCCCGACGGCCTCGAACGGGCAGCGCATGTCCCTCGAGCTGCGCGGTCCGGACGGCGCGGTCCGGGCCAGCGGCGAGGCGCAGCTGCCCGAGGACCCACCGCCACCGCCGACCGCCGGCGACGATTGGCCGCTGGTCGACCAGGCCGGCGACCCGCCCGAGGCGTCCCCCGCCAGCCTGTCCGCCGGCACGGCGCTGGCGCTCGCCCCGCACGGCTTCCATGCCGACCAGGCGGTCGAGTACCTCGCCGAAATCGGCGAGAGCCTGCCGCTCTACGCGGACCACCGGGTCGCCCATCCCGGCTGGCTGCTGCGCGACGCCAACCGGGTGCTGTCCGCCAACGTGCGTCTGGGGCCGTGGATCCACGTCGAGTCCGTGGCCCAGCACCACGGCGTCGTCCACGACGGCGACGTCGTCCACGCCCGCGCCACCGTCACCCGGGAGTGGGAGCGCAAGGGCCACCGCTTCGTCGAGCTCGACGTCGGCCTGCTCGCCGGCGGGGACCGGCTGGTCGCCCACGTCGTCCACACGGCGATATACCGCCCACGTCCGAAGGACGGCTGAGGGTTCTTGGCGCCGAATTGGTTGCCCAGCAGCCGAAACGGCGCCAGGAATGCTTGGACGACCCCGCCGATCGGCGTCAGTTCCACCAGCCGTCGGGTCGCAGCAGCACCGAGCTGTCGAAGCCCACCTCGGCAAGCTGGCCCTGCGTGCTGTCCCGCAGCGGCGACCCAGGGATGGCCCGCTTGTCGAAGCCGGGCACGAAGATCTCGTTCGACACCACCAGCGGGCCCTCGGCGCCGACGACCTCCCGCACCGACGAGACGTAGCGCCGCATGCCGCCCTCGCCCTCGCTGCCGGGCGAGATGACGATGTAGACGACGAAGTTGATGGCGTTCGCCACCATGAGGTTGGTCGCCTCGAGGTTGAGCCGCTCCGGCGCCTGCACGGCGTACATCGCCAGCTTGCTGAACGCCGACAGCGATGAGTTGGCGTGCACCGTGCACATGGACCCGTCGTTGCCCTGGCTCATGGCGTTGAGCATGGGGATGACCTCGTGGCCCCGGACCTCACCGACGATCACCCGGTCGGGGTTCATGCGCAGGCCCCACCGCACCAGGGTGGACAGGTCGATCTCGCCCTCGCCCTCGACGTTCTCCTCCCTGGCCTCCAACGCCACCACGTCGGGGTGCAGGTCGGGATAGCGGTCGAGCCCGAGCTCGAGGTTGTCCTCGATGGTGACGATCCGCTCGTCGGAGCCGACCTCGTTGAGCAGCGCCCGCAGCAGGGTCGTCTTCCCGGCGTCGACGCCGCCGCAGATGATGAAGTTCTTCCGCGCCCGCACCGCAGCCGACAGGAACTCGCGCAGCGCCACGTCGATCGACCCCAGGCCCAACAGATCGTCGAGGAACACCTTGGGGAAGCGGTGGCGCCGGATGGCGACGCACGGCTTGGACGTGACCGCCATGACGGCGAACAGCCGGCTGCCGTCGGGGAGCTGGAGGTTGAGCGACGGCGAACCGGTGTCGAAGCGCCGCTCGGTCAGCCCCACCCGGGCGGCGGTCATCCGCAGGGTGTCGATCAGCTCGTCGTCGCTGTCGGCGATGGGTGGGGCCCGGTGCTTGGTGCCGTCGGCGCGGGTGATCCAGACGTCGGCGCAGCCGTTGGCGTCGATGTTCTCGATCGACTCGTCGTCGAGCAGTCGCTGCAGGGCGCCGAGCCCGAAGAGGGCATCGTGGATCGCCTGCGCCAGCGCCGTCTCGTCCTCGAACGTAGGTGGCTCCCGACCCTGCTCCAGCTGCTGCTTGGCGTAGCGCTCGAGGCGCCGGTTGATGAGTTGCCGCCCGAACTGCCGCTGGTCCGCCGGCGACATCCGTGAGCGCTCGGCCAGCTCGTCGGCGCGCAGGCGCTCGGTCAGCTCGTCGGCGACCTCGCGGCGGAACTCCCGCACCAGCGCCTTGTGCTGCGGGTTCACCGGCGCTCCTCATCCTGCTCCCGGCGGAAGTGCTTGGGCCGCGGCGGGTCGGCGCCCGCGGGCACCGGGTCCGGACGCCGGCGCCGCGGCCGCGGTGGTTGACCCACCGGGACGTCCGCGGGCTGGCGCGCCGCGGGACGTGGCGGCGGCGACGTGGGTGCTGGCGTCACCGCCCGCGGGTGTGCGGCGCCGGCCGCACCGGGCGGCGGCGGGCGGACCGGCAGCGGCGGCAACCAGCCGGCGAGTCCCTCGGCCACCGCCCGGGCGTCGCGCAGCAGCCGCGAGCGGCGCAGGATCCGAGCCCCGTTGGCCCGGCCGACGGTCAATGCCGCCGCGGCCCGGTCGTCGACGGGCAGCGTGCCGAGTGGCTCGGCGCCGACGGCGTCGGCCACCTCGGCCACGGAATAGGGGCGGTCGCCGATCAGCAGCAGCGACAGCGCCTTGGGCCGCAGCGCGGACAGCCGGGCAGCCAGGTGATGGACCTCGGCGACCACCGGCCGGACGACCACCACCAGGAGGTCGGCCTCGGTCGACGACGTCGTGCACAGCCGAGCCGGGGTCGAGCCGGCCACAGTCGACCAGCACGTCGGCGTCGAGCGACGACAACACGCCCGGCAGCCCACCCCGCAGTGCCGCCAGGGCGGCACCTGCTTGATCGGCCGCCACCGGTCCCACCAGCACGCGGCGGACGGCGCCATCGGCGTCGCCATCGGCTCCCGAGCGTCCGGCGAACGGCAGCGGCTGGGTGTGGCCGACGAACGTGGACCGGTCGAGCTCACGGCGCCCGGCGGCCGCGAGGGTGACCAAGCCGGGCTCGGTGGCCAGGTCGAACCGCACTCCCAGGTCGCCCCCGGCGGGATCGACCTCTGCGACGACGAGGGCGCGCTCACGCGGCCAGGTGGCGACCAGGGCGGTGACGGCGGTGGTGACCCCCGGCGACGCCTTGGCCGAGGCGAACGCGACATACGCCATGCGTCAGGAGGACGCCGCCTGCGCCACGGTGATCGAGTCTGACTGGATGGCGGCGGCGATCTCGGGCAGCAGGCCCTCGGCCACCCGCACCGACACCGGCACGGTGGATCCGCCGTCGTCGTCACGCCGGATCGCGATGACCGTCCCGTCGCCGATGGTCTCGGCCGTGGGTCCCTCGCCGGCCGACGCGTTGGTCGAGGACTGGAGCAGCACCACCCGGTCGCCCCCCTCCAGGTCGGCGGGCAACTCCTCGGGCGACACGGGCACCGCGATGACCGCCTGACCGGCCTCGAGTCCACTGGGGCTGCCGACCGCCCCGGGCACCAGGAGCGTGCCGGCCAGCAGGTCGGCCGCCGCGGGGCGCCCGACGACGTCGTCGCGCGCCGACGAGGCGATGGGGTCGATGCCGGGATCGGCCGCGACCCGTACCACCTGAAGGTCGTCGTCCTCGATGGTCTGGCCGGCCGTCACGTTGCGACGCAGGGCCAGGACCGGCTCGCGGCCACCGGCGTTCATCCACAGCACGACGAATCCGAGCGCCGAAGCCACCGTCACCAGAACCGCCAGCAGCGCCAGGGACCAGCGCCGCTGCCGTCCGCCGCCAGGCACCAGCGCCGGCGCCGGTCGACCGGGGCCGGTGGGGGTCGGGCGTGAGGGAAGCGTCGTCGAGGCCATCGTGTCCAACTCCTAGCCCTCGCCCGCGGCGATCTGCTCGCCCGGCGGTTGGGGTGTCGGCGGCGGGACCGGCGGTGGGCCCCAGGCGCCATCGTCGGGCAGCAGCACCATGCCGGCGCCGTCGTCGTTCGTGCCGCGGGCTTCGGCCCGGGCGGCATCGGCAACCGCCTCGGCGCCATCCGGGCCACGCCCATCGTCGAGCAGCACCATGCCGCCGTCGTCCACGGCCGGGCTCGCGATCTCGGGGGCGGGCACCGGCGGCACCGACGGCGCTGGCGGAGCCGCCGGAGCCAGGCCGCCGGCATCGTCGGGCAGCTCGAGCCGCCAGCCGGCGTAGATGAGGTCGGGGTCGGACAGGCAGCGCCCGTCGGGCTGGACCTTGCCCTGGTTGAGCCGGAAGATCTCCTGCCAGCGGAAGGGATCGCCGAGGTGTCGCTCGGCGATGTCCCACAGCGTGTCGCGGCGCTGCACCTCGTAGGTCGGCGCCGCGGCCAAGCGCGCGCCGACCGCGGCACCGGCTCGAGCCACCCGGTCGTCGGGCGGCTCGTCGGCCACCAGAGTCACCAGCGGCGGGGACGTGGGCGGCGCCAGTGCCCGCAGACCGAACTCGCCCGACCCAGACAGCCCCTTGGTGGCGAGGAGCGATCCCAGGAGAGCGATCGTGGCGATCAGCCGGGCTGCGCCCCGCTGCAGGCCGCCCGCGAACGGCACTGCACCGGCCTTGCGGCCTCGCACGTAGGCGACGGCCTCGACGAGCAGCGACGCCACGAGCTCGATCCAGACCAACCAGCAGACGACGGCCAGGGCCTTCACCAGGAACTCGTCGGGGATGTAGGTGTCGCGCAGAGCGTCACCGATCTGCGACAGCGTCGGGACCTCGGTCGGCAGCGGCCAGCCCACCCACGAGGTCAGGGCAGCCGGCACCCCGACGACGAGGATCGCCACGCCGGCCAGCGCCGCGAGTCCACGGCCGGCATCCGACCACCGGTGCGGCTTGTCGAGCTGCAAGTGGGCACTCACGTGCGCGTCACCGTCCCCCAGCAACCGATCTCGATCATGAGATGCCCTCAGATGATGCCACCTCGATGTGGTCGCAGCGGTCGCCGTCTCCCCCGGCGAGCGATGCGCTCCCGCCGGGCCCGGCCGCCTCGGTGCGGTCGGGCTGGTAGCGCTGCTGCTCCACGCGGGGCCACGCGTCGAAGTACTGCAGGTCGCCGGCGCCGGTCCGGTAGAGGCCGGGCGTGTCGACGCCGTCGCAGTCCCAGTCGCCCAGCACGAGTTGGTCGCCCGGCTCACCGATGGCGATCCGCTGCCGGTCGCCGTCGATGCGGATGCTGAGCACCATCCGCTCGGTGCCCGCGACCGTCTCGGGCTGATACACACCAACAGTCGGGCAGCCGTCGCCCTCGGGGTCGCCCTCCACCTCGACCGCCCCTCGGCTCCCCGATGCTGCGGCCGGCTCGTCCTCCGGGCAGTCGGGCCCATCGCCGTCGTCGGACGACAGCGGCCCGCGCAGCAGGAAGAGCAGGCCCGCCGCGCCCAGGCCGACCGCCGCCAGCACGGGGACCCGGCCCGGCTTCCGCCGCGGGGCCTCGGGCTCGGGCCGGGGAGGGCGAGGACCGAAGGTTCGGGTGGCGCCCGGTGGGTCCCCACCGTCGGCGGCCCCGCCGGCCGCGGGCCCCGGCACCCGGACGTCGCCGGCCGGGAGGGTGGTCCGCAGCGCTCGTGCCAGGTCGTCGGCCGAGGCGAAGCGCCGCTCGGGATCACGGTCCATGGCGCGCTCGACCACCGCCGCCAGTGGCTCGGGCACGTGCGTCAGGCTCTCCAGCCGCAGGTGCCGGCCCGAGTCGGCCGCCCTCACCACGGCCAGCGGCACCGGGCCGGTGTACGGCGGCTGTCCCACCAGTGCCTGGTAGCAGACGACGCCCAACGAGTAGACGTCTGCACGCGGGTCGGGGTGGGCTCCGTCGAGCAGCTCCGGGGCGACGTACTCGGCGGTGCCGCTCACCTGGTCGCTGCTGCTGCCGCCCAGGGTCCGGGCGACGCCGAAGTCCGACAGCAGCGGCTCGCCGTCCGATGTGAACAGGACGTTCGCCGGCTTGACGTCGCCATGGAGGATGCCCCGCCGGTGGGCCGACGCCAGGGCGTCGGCGACGGGCGCGGCGACGGCGACGACCTGACCGGGGGCGAGGCGGGCGCGCTCGGCCAAGAGATCGCCGAGGGATCCGCCGGGCGCGAACTGCATGGCCAGCGCGATGCCGTCTCCGTCGTGCAGCACCTCGAGCACCCGCACGATGTGCGGATGGTCGAGCTCGGTGAGCACGGTGGCCTCTCGCCGGAGCCGTTCGAGCTCGCTGGGACCACCGCCGACCCGCAGCCGCTTGAGCGCGACGACCCGTGCGACCGGGCCCCGGCTGTGAGCCCGCCACACCGTTCCCGACGCGCCGGCTCCGATCTGCCGTTCGAGCTCGTAGTCGCCGACCGTCGGGCGGCTACTGGTTACCACCCGCGGTCTGGATGTTGGTGTTGACGGTCATGATGTCGTCGCTCATCATCGTCAGCCGCTCGATGGCGGTCTGCAGCGCGCGCTTGGTGTCGGGCCACTCGGCGTAGAACGCCTCGGCCGATCCGCCGGCGAAGTTCTCGGGGTTGAGGCTGTCGCCATGACTCACGAACGTGCTGATGCTGTCGAGCAGCCCGCCGTTGATCGTCTTCTTCATGTTGTCGATGGCCTGGATCGCTTCGGTCGTGGACTTGACCACACCCTGCGTCATTGTCGGCTCCCTTGTGTTCAGCAACGCCGACCCCCCAAGGTCGGCTCGTCCCAGCCAGGTGCCCGCCGGCGGACACACTAGTCACGCTCTGGAGGGCACTAATGTGTCGCCGTTCGCTGGGGCGGGCGGCTGCGGCAGATGGGGAGGAAACGACATGGCGGCCGAGATGCCGGCAAAGGTCGAGGCGGTGGCCGGCGCCACCGTGGCCGAATTTCCCTGGGCGGATGCGGCTGTGGCGGTGACCGCCCTCAACACTGCGGCGAGCACCCTTGGAACCCAGCTCGACGCGCGGTCGACGATGCTGCCGAGCATCGTCGACTGGGAGGGCACCTACCGCGACGAGTTCGACCGTGCCTACGCCCGCATCACCGGCACTGCTTCGGGGCTGAAGGAGACGCTGGCCACACTGGCGTCGTCGATCGTGTCGGGCGCCGAGGGCGCCAACCAGGCGCAGCGCAGCTACAACCAGGCGGCGCTGGAGCCCGATCCGCCGGCATCCGTGACGCGCCGCTCCGGCCGCAACATCCCGGTCTGAGCCGAGGTCGATGATGGCCACCAGCAGCGCCAATCCCTTCAAGCTCGGCCGCTATTCCAGCGACGGGCTCGCGCTCGTCGCCACGCTGAAGACCCAGGCGGACGCCGTGGCCGGCAAGCTCGCCAGCCTGCGCGGCAGCGGTTCGCCCTACCTGCCGGGCCTTGGCGAGCCGGACGCCACGCTCACCGATCTCGTCGGTGACTGGCACCACCTCGACGAGTTCGCAGGCGACGTCGCCAACGCCTTCTTCCAGGCCAACCAGAACCTCGGCGAGCGCCCGCTGAGCCAGGAACAGCTCGACGCGATGGTTCTGTCGATGGGGGACGCGTCGATCCTCCGGCTGGGCCACGTGGGCTACGCCGACCGCGACGCGGCCATCGCCGCCGCCAACCAGCTGACGCAGGACATCCGGGCCGCCATGGACGACGGCATCTCGGCCGACGAGCTCAACGGACTGGCGGACCGGGCGACGCGGGGACAATTCGATCCCGCGTTCGCGGTCACGTTCGTGGAAGGCATGGGCGTCGACGGCATGGTCCGCATCCCGGCGCTCATCGAGGCCGCCTGGCCGGGCGGCGAGTACGGCGACAACCGGGGGTGGGGTCAGGACCGGCTGCTGCCGTTCGCCACCATCCTCACCACCGCAATGGACACGCGGGCGGCCACGCCCCAGATCGACCGCCACGATCCGGACAACCAGAACCTCGCCGACGGCGATCGGCTGAACGAGGACTGGGTAGGGGAGTTCACCAACTTCTGGCAGCCCGACGACTTCGACCAGCCCAACAACCTTCACTACAGCCTGCTGGTGAAGAGCGCCGCCCTGCCGAGCGACGTGCTCGTCGGCGTCGCCAACCGGCAGCTCGACTACCTGCTGGCGCACGACGCCACGCCGACCGGCTACATGAACAGCATCCCGTGGGGCATCGAGGACTCGATGGCGGAGATCAACATCCTCGATGCGCTCGGCGCCAACCAGGACGCCTCCCTGGACTGGCTGGGCATGAAGAACCCCGGCGACGGCACCATCTATTACCCCGGCCGCACCGCCACCAATATGGAGATGCTGCTGCGCTACAACCCCAACACGATCGATCCGATCCTGGGCGACGCGTTGGCCACAGTCGTCGACAACGGCCTGCAGCACTGGGATTCGGCGAAGTCGGACGCCCTGTTCGAGGTCGTCATCGACACCGTCGGCGACCAGGACGGGGTCCACTTCGACGAGCTACTGCCGACCCTCGGGGAGGGCGCGCGCACCCACATCGACCAGCTCGCCGACCGCACCCACGAGGTCATGCCCTCCGCCGTGGGCGACGTCGACGAGAACGCCCAGCAGGGGCTCTACAACGCCCATGACTTCCTCAAGGTGCTGATGGACAACGACGACGCCGCCAACTCCGTCTACCGGGGAAGCCTCGAGTTCGTGCAGGACGCGCTGAACTCGGACACGGGCGACGGCTTCGGCGGCGAGTCGCGCCAGATCGGCGGTCTCATGGGACTGGTCACCGAGGCCGACGAGAACGCCCGGGTCGAGGCCACCGAGGCCCGCATCGCCGCCCGCCAGAGCTTCCTCGACGGCGTCGGCCTGGTGAAGGACGTCGTGGGGCTGGTGCCCGTCGCCGGGCAGACCGCCAGCTCGGCCATCAGCATCGGCAGCTTCGCCCTCGACCAGGCGATCGACAACTTCGGCATGTCCGGCCTCGAGGGGGCCGTGGACCAGGACTACGCCAACATGGCCAACGTCCGCGACGGGATCAGGGCCGAGCTCACGAGCGCGACCGCCGCCTACGAGTACGGGGTCAGGGGCACGTGGACCTCGGGCGAGGTCATCGCCGCCACCAATGCCGCCCTCGGCAGCAGTGTCGCCCAGGGCATGGACACCGACTTCTTCGCCGACGGGACCACCGGTGACCGGCGGCCCATCAAGCCCTACGCGGAGATGAGCGCCGACGAGCGGCGGGCGTACAACGAGTGGCTCAACTCGGACCCCGTGGGCGATGCCATCTCTGGCGACCGCACCGCCGCCGGCCAGCGCATGGACGAGGTCATCGACAGCCTCGAACATCGCTGATGCCACGCCTGGTCCGGTCGACGCCGGTGCTCTCGCTGGCCGTGGCGGTTGCCGTCGGGGTCGGGGCCGTCGCCGTTGCCGGTTGCTCCGACGACGACGGAGGTGACGACGCCGAGGACGTCGGCAGCCTCGAGACCGTGGTCCAGGCTGACGATCTGGCCGAGGCCGTGGACGTCGCCGCCGGCGGCGACGGCGTCTGGGTCGCGACCGGCGAGGGCCGTGTGCTCGAGGTGTCGGGCGACGGCCTGGCGGAGGCGGAGGGGTTCGACGCGGTCTCGACCGCAGCCGGCATCGCCGCCAGCGACGACGGGACGCTCTTCGCCACGGACCCCGACCGCCGCAGCCTGGTGCGGTATCGCGGCGGGACCGTAGATGACGGCGCCGTGCCCGCGGTCCAGGAGCTCAGCGCGCTGACCGCCGCGGCCGACGGCACCGTGTTCGTCGCCGACCACGACGCGCTGCAGGTCGTGTCGATCGGCGCCGACGGGAGGGTCGGGGAGCTGCTCGACGACGCGCTCGCCGGCCCCATGACGGTCGCGCCGAACGGCACCCTGTACTACGTCGACGACCAGGTGCTCGACGGCCGGATCGTGGCGCTGCCGCCCGGCGGCGGGCCCGAGGGGCTCACACAGCCGGTCGAGCGGGACGGGGAGGGCAACCCCGTCGAGCCGCCGTCGGAGGGCGCACCCGCCGGCGATTCCTACATCGATGCCCGCGACTTGGCGGCCACCGACGACGGCCTCCTCGTGTTGACGTTCACCAACGAGGTGTGGCGCATCGGCGACGACGCGGAGCTCGAGCTGGTGCTGCGCCGCGGTGACGACTCCGCGCTCGTGGCCCTGGGCGCGTCGGGCGACGACGTGTACGTGCTCGACGCCGCCACGGCCACGCTGTCGACCCTGGCGTGTGCCAGTGGGCAATAGGGCCCGCGAAGACTCTCGAGGCAATAGGGACCGGCCCCCGGACCTGATTGCCTCGACGTCGAGCCGGCGGACCGTATTGCCTCGGGTTGCTCTCCACCGCCACCGGTCAGCCCGGCAGCGCCACCTGGATGAGCTCGGCCTCGCCGCTGTTCACGACGTAGCCCCGGCCCGGCACCATCGCCACCGGCGCCCGCCGCGGCAGCGAGGCGCCGAGGATGTCGCCGTCGAGGTCAACGTCCGGGCGCAGCAGCACGCCGAGCTTCGAGCGACGCAGCGGGCGGGTCCAGTGGGAGTAACCGGTACGGATGCCGTCGTTGCGGCCGGCGGCGACCAGCAGCAGGCCCGGGAGGTCCGACGTCGACAGCCGCTCGAGCACGCCGCCCGGGTCGTCGAGCGATTCGGCGTCGTCGACCACCACCAGGACGAGCCGACCGGCGCCGCCCGCGCGCTCCACCAGCGGCATGAGCTTGTCCCCGACGGCGGCAGGCGCCACCACCTCGTCGATCGACGCGTCGCCGGCCAACGGCGAGCGCGGCCCGACCACGGCGATCACGCTGACGTCCGGTCCCGCGACTCTGGAGGCGGCCGCCACGGTGAGCAGGGCGGTGCTCTTGCCCGACCGGGCCGGCCCGGTGACGAGCGCGTGCTCGCCCTCGTAGACCACGAGGCCGGCGGCGGACAAGGGTGCGCTCCGCGACGCCGATCGGGATCGACCAGGGCCGCTCGCCGAGCCGGGCCGGCGCCGCCAGCTCGATGAGTTGGACGACCGTGGCGAGGCTGGCGATCGGATCGGGCCGCCGGGCTGCGGCCGTCGGTCCGGGTGCGGCCGCGGCCAGGCGGGCTGCGGCCGCCGCCACTCCGCCGGCCGGCCGGGCGACCTGGACCACCTGGCCCGTCCCCGCCAACAGTGCCCGGCCCGGGACCATCTCGGGCACGGCCGTTGAGCGCACCCCGAACCCGCTGTAGTCATGGGGGTCGGCCAGCCTGAGGGCCATCCGCTGGCGGACCAGCGACGCGAGCTGGCTGGGCACCGCCGTGGCGCGGTCGGCGGCCACCACCGTGTACATCCGCAGCTCGGGCCCGTCGGCGAACACCCGGCCGAAGGCCTCGAACACCGCGCTGCCGGCGAGGTCGTTGTACTCGGCGGCGAAGGCGCTCCAGCCGTCGATGAGCGTGACGATCCGCGGTTCGTCACCGAGGGCGGCGCTGCCCAGCTGACGGCGGCGGTCGAGCTCGGCGCGCAGGTGGCGGATCAGCCGGGTCTGGCGCTCGCGCTCGTTGGCCACGATCACGGCGCCGACGTGCGGCAGCGGCTCGAGCGCGCCCAGCTCCCCCGCCCCGAAGTCGAGGGCGTAGAGGTGGAGGTCGTCGGACGAGTGCATCCGCGCCAGCGACAGGGCCAGGCTCGACAGGGTCGTCGTCGTTCCGCTGCCGCCGATGCCGTAGACGATGAGGTTGCCGTCGGTGGCCGACCACCCCATCGGGTACTGGGTCTGGGCGTCGGGGTCGTCGGCCAGCGCCAGCGGCACGGACTCGGATGGGTGCTGCGTGCCGGCGTCGTCCATCGCCTGGTCGATCAGCTCGTCGAGGTCGACGTCGCCCGGCAGCGGATCGGGCCAGGGCCGGCGCGGGTGCGGCCGCCCGGCTCGAGCGAACGCGTCGCGGATGGCGGCGACCAGCACCGACAGGTCCGTGTCGCCCTCCGTGTCGGCGTCGGTGTCGGCCTGGCCCCGGGCGCGCGAGGGCGCCGAAGTCGGGTGGTGGTGGCGTGCTGGCCGACCGCGGCGCCGGCCCGTACACGAACGGCGCCACGTCCACGGGAGCCAGGGCCGCCTCCTGCCGCGAGCCGGTGGACAGGGCCGTCTGGATCGCCACCACCTCGCCCGGTCCCAGCCGCACGTAGGCGCGCCCCGGAGCGGTGCGGGGGATGCCGGCGGCGTCGGGCACGTCGATGACGTCGGTGGAGTCGGTCCGCTCCTGGACCCGGAGGGCGATGCGCAGGTTGGTGTTGGCGCGGATGTTGTCGCTGATCGCCCCCTGCGGGCGCTGGGTGGCGAGGAGCAGGTGCACGCCCAGGCTGCGGCCCCGCTGGGCAACACCCACCAGGGCGTCGATGAACTCCGGCAGCTCGGCCTTGAGGGTGGCGAACTCGTCGATGATCACCAGCAGCCGCGGCAGCGGCTGGGGTAGGCCCTTGCGCAGGTAGTCGGGCAGGTCGACGGCGCCGGCGTCGCGCAGCACCCGCTCGCGGTGGCGCAGCTCGGCCTCGAGGCAGCGCAGCGCCCGCTCGGCGAGGTGCTGGTCGAGGTCGGTGACCATGCCGACGGTGTGCGGCAGCCGAGCACACTCGTCGAAGGCGCTGCCCCCCTTGAAGTCGACGAGCACGAACGTGAGGTGGTCGGGATCGACGCTGGTGGCGAGCCCTGCCACCAGCGTGCGCAGCAGTTCGGATTTCCCGGCGCCGGTGGTCCCGCCCACGAGCCCGTGGGGCCCGTCGGCCACGAAGTCGACGCCGAACACGCCGTCCTCGGCCACACCGATGGGGGCGGCGAGGGGAGGGTCGATGCCGCCCGCCTTCCAGCGCGCCAAGACGGCGTCCGGCGTGCAGTCCTCGAGGTCGAGCAGCGGCAGCAGCCGGATCGACGCCGGCAGGCCGGCGCCCACGAGGTCGAGCTCGGGATCCTCGAACCGAGCGAGCGACCGGGCGCATTCGCGGGCGACGTCGTCGGCCATGCCGGCCGCGAGGAAGCCGGCAATCCGCTGGCCCCGTTGGGGCAGGGAGAGATCGGCGCGGCCGTCGGGATCGGTCATCTCGATCACCGTGGTGCACACCGCCGGCAGCCGGTCGACCGTGGAGGCGATCACCACGCCCGCCACCAGTCCGCCCTCGCCGCGCAACAGGCCCCGGGTCGGCGCCTTGCGGCCCTCCGTCAGCGACTCGTCGTCGACCACCACGAGCATCGTGGGACCAGCGACTCGCTCGGAGCGGTCTCCCCGATCGCGCCCGCCCGCCGGCCTTAGCTGCGACTCCACCAGGCGCGTCGACAACTCGGGATCGTGCGACAGCATGCGCCCGATCCCGCTGGCGTCGCGGGTATGCGGCAGCCATTTGGACCAGTCCCACGCGACGGCGGCCTCGGCGCTGGACAGGATCATCACCGGCAGGTCGGCGGGGCCGTGTAGGGCGGCCGCCTGGCACACCAGGCACCGAGCCAGGGACAGGGCCGCAGCGCGGTCGCCCACGATCCCGACCACCCCACTCCCCGCCAGGTCGACGGGCACCGGGGCGCCGCGGAGGACCTCGAACTCGGCCAGCGCCGCGCCCAGTTCCTCCGGTGCGTCCGGCCGGAGCCCGGCCTGCGCCACCGGCGGGGACCACGGGATGTCCCCGACACCGGCGCGCAGCCGCAAGAAGTCGGGGTGCGCCGGCCGCCGCTCCCACAGCCTGGTGCTGGGCAGCTCGACGCGGCGCACGATCTCGGCCGGGTCG
The DNA here is from genome assembly GCA_963813485.1 of uncultured bacterium. Taxonomy (GTDB): domain Bacteria; phylum Actinomycetota; class Acidimicrobiia; order Acidimicrobiales; family VFJN01; genus DASQUK01. Next base: position 50,817 of record CAWEZE010000012.1, on the reverse strand, counting down.
GGATAGGCGACCTGCATCCGCCGCCGCTCGTCTTCCGCCAGCGACGCCAGCCTGCCCCGGAACTCGCTCAGCTCGCGGCGGAAGCGCTCGCTCTCCCCCCGATCCGACCGGCGTCCCCTCCGCTTGGCGTCGATGGCGTTGCCGATCCCCATGACCGGGGTGAGCAGCCCGAACATGAGGAACTGCGGCGACCGCATCACCGCGAACATGACGCCCGCGAAGATCAGCGGCGTCAGGATGGCGATGAGCGACAACGGCACCTTGCCCTGGCCGGCCCTCGGAGGCGCCGGGGGGACGATGTCGGCGGGCGGGGGCGGGGGCGCCGGGCGGGGAGGGCGGTTGAAGGGGATCGTCCCGGCGGCGTTGGCGTGGCGGACGGGGTCGACGGCGATGGGCCGGTCGCCGTCCTCCACCGTGCCGCAGCTCCAGCTCGAGGGCCCCGAGCCGCACCGGCACCCCGTCGCCGAGGGGGACCGGCTTGACCACCGGCAGTCCGCCCACCCACGTGCCGTTGTGCGAACCGACGTCGTCGACGGTGACGTCGCCCGCCGTGCCCACCATCAGCTGCGCGTGGCGCTTCGAGACCGTCGGATGGTCGAGCTCGATGTCGCAGCCCGGCGCACGTCCCAGCACCACGGTGCCCGCCACCAGCGGGAATCGCCGCCCGGCCTCGAGCCCGCTCACGACCACGAGCTCGCGCGCCCCGGGGACCGGGAGCGAGGCGGGTGCGGGACTCTGGGCCCGGCCACCGGGTCGTGCGTACCCGAGGCGAACGGTCGCGCCCTCGTGAAGGCCCGACTCGCCCAGCTCGAAGTCGGGATCGGTCGGCTGGTCGCCGACCAGCAGGGTCCGGTCGTCGCCCGCGGTGGGGTCGAGCGCGCGCACGAGATCGATCACGGTGGCCGAAGGATTGTTGACCCTGACGTCCAGCTCGCGACGCGTGTCCCCAGCGACATAGACGATCTGCATCCCGCCGCAACGCTAGTTGCGGCCTTCAGGTCGCGACGCCGAGCTGGTCGAGCACGAAGGCGAGGACGAGCGCCTCGTCGCGCCACGCGTCGTATCGGCCCGACGGGCCCGAGTGCCCGGCACCCATCTCGGTCTTGAGCAGCACCGGCGCACCGCCCGTGGATGCGGCGCGCAGCCGCGCCACCCACTTGGCCGGCTCGTGGTACGCAACCCGAGGGTCGTTCAGGCCGGCGGTGGCGAGGATGGCGGGATAGGTGCGACCGGCGACGTTCTCGTAGGGCGAGTACGAGCGCATGTAGCGGTAGGCCTCGGGATCGGTGGCCGGGTTGCCCCACTCCTCCCACTCGGTCACGGTGAGCGGCAGGCTCGGGTCGAGCATGGTGTTGACGTTGTCGACGAAGGGCACCTCGGCGACGATCGCGTGGAACCGCTCGGGCGCGAGGTTTGCCACCGCCCCCATCAGCAGTCCCCCGGCGCTACCGCCCCGCGCCGCGAGCAGGTGTGGGCTGGTGTAGCCCTGCGCGATCAGGTGGTCGGCGGCGGCGACGAAGTCGGTGAACGTGTTGCGCTTGTGCAGCAGCTTGCCGTCCTCGTACCAGCTGCGGCCCATCTCGCCCCCGCCCCGGACGTGGGCGATCGCGAACGTCACGCCCCGATCGAGCAGCGACAGCCGCGGGATCGAGAAGCCGGGGTCCATGCTCGCCTCGTAGGCCCCGTAGCCGAACAGCAACGTCGGCGCCGGCCCGTCGGGATGATCCCGTCGCCGCACCAGCGACAGCGGGACCGACGTGCCGTCGGGCGCGGCGGCCCACTCGCGGATGGACTCGTAGCGGACCGGGTCGAAGTCGCCCAGGACCGGTTGGCGCTTGCGCAGCGCCCGCGTGCGGCCGTCGAGGTCGTAGTCGTAGACCGACGCCGGCGTCACCAGCGACGTGTAGTGGAACCGGTAGACGGTCGAGTCGTACTCGGGGTTGTCGTCGAACGCCATCACGGTGTACACGGGCTCGTCGAACTCGACGTCGTGGGTCGCGCCGTCGGTCGTCCGGATGACCCGGAGCCCCTTGAGGGCGTCACGCCGCAGGTGCACGACGACATGGTTGGCGAAGGCCTCGGCGGCCAGGATCCGGGTCCCGGGCACGTGGGGGATCACGTCCCGCCAGTGCTCTCGCCCGGGACTGGTGACCGGCGTCTCGACGAGCCGGAAGTCCAGCGCCTCGTCGTTGGTGACGATGAGGAACCGGTCGCCCTGGTGGTCGACGTAGTACTCGACACCCTCGTGCCGGGGCTCGACCACGCCGAACTCCCCTGTGGGATCGTCGGCGGGCAGCACCCGCTCCTCGGTCGTCACCATGCTGCTGAGGCCGAGCACGATGAAGCGCTCGCTGCGGCTGAGCTGGACCCCGAGGAAGAACCGCCGGTCCGCCTCCTCGTACACGAGCTCGTCGGCCGCGACATCCGTGCCCAGGCGGTGGCGCCACAGCCGATGAGGGCGCCGGGCTTCGTCGGGAGTGACGTAGAAGAAGGTGCCGCTGTCGGCCGACCAGGCCGCGCCGTAGTACGTGCCGGGAATCTCGTCGGTGAGGTGTTCGCCGCTCTCGAGGTCCTTGAACCGCATGGTGAAGACCTCGGCGCCGTCGAAGTCGACGGAATAGGCCACGATCCTGTGGTCCGGGCTGACCTCGAAGGCGCCCACGTCCAGGTACGGCGAGTCGCCCGCCACCTCGTTGAAATCGACCAGCACCTGCTCGGTGGAGGCGTCCTCCTCCCCCATGCGCCGGCAACGGATCGCGTACTGCAGCCCCTCGACGGTGCGGCCGTAGTACCACCACGGTCCCTTGCGCACCGGAACCGTGAGATCGGTCTCCTGGGTCCGTGCCTTGATCTCGTCGAACACCGTCTGGCGCAGGTCCGATGTGGGCGCCAACACCTCCCGCAGGTAGGCGTTCTCGGCCTCGAGGTACGCGATCACCTCGGGATCGTCACGGTCGCGGAGCCACGCGTACTCGTCGACGACGGTCTCGCCGTGCAGGCGGCGCTCCACTGGCACCCGTTTGGCCGTGGGCGGCGTGGCAGTAGCGGGAACTGCGGCGGCGGGGGACGCGGGCTCGGTCACGATCGCTCACGCTAGGTTCCGCGACCCGCGCTTCGGGACGCATCCCGTCGACGGTAGGAGGTGGAGCGCGCTCGAAGTCAAGGCCCGATCGACCCGGTGCACCACGAGGCCTCTACGTTGTCGGCCCATGCCCGACGATCCCGCGGTAGTGCTGGTGCACGGCTTCGCCTCGTCCTTCGCCCACGGTTGGGAGCACAACGGCTGGACCGACCTGCTGGCCGACGCCGGCCGGAAGGTCCTGCGTGTCGACCTGCCGGGCCACGGCGAGTCGCCGCCCACGACCGATCCTGCGGCGTTCACCGACATGGAGGGGAGGCTGGCCGAGGTCATCGCGCCCCACGCACCGGTCGACGCCGTCGGGTTCTCGACCGGGGCCCGCCTGCTGTTGGGACTGGCGGCGGAGGACCCGACGCGCCTGCGCAAGCTGGTGGTGATCGGTGTCGGCGACAACCTGTTCCGGGTCGAGGACCGGGAGCCGCTGGCCCGGGCGCTCGAGTCGGCCGAAGGCGAGGTCGCGGCGGAGGACATCGGCGTGCAGCTCTTCGTGCGCCTGGCGCGGACCGCCGGGAACGATCCCGCGGTGCTGGCCGCCTTCCTGCGCCGCCCGGACCGCCCGCTGACCGACAAGGACCTGGCGCGTGTGACCTGCCCCGTGCTCGTCGTCCTCGGCGACCGTGACTTCTCCGCACCTGCCGATCGGCTGGTCGGCGCGCTCCCCGACGCCGAGCTGGTGATGCTGCGCAACGTCGACCACTTCGCCGCGCCCCGCGACTTCAACTGCATCAACCGGTCCCTGGCGTTCATCGACGTCTGACCGGCGGGGTGCCGCGCCGCCGACGGGCCCGGCTCGGAATCAGATATCTTCCCACCGCTCGACGAGGAGGAACTTCTGGACCTTGCCGGCCGGGGTGCGGGGCAGCTCGTCGACGACGAGGAACTCCTCGGGGATCTTCTGCCGGGCGATGCGCTGGGCCTCGAGAAACGAACGCAGCTCGCCGGGGTCGGCGGTGGCGCGACGGTCGCGGGCCACGATGGCGGCGCACACCCGCTCCCCGAGGCGGCCACCGGGAACCCCGACCACCGCCACCTCGGCGACCTCGGGGTGGCGGGCCAGCAGGTCCTCGATCTCGCGGGCGCTGAACTTCTCGCCACCGCGGTTGATGATGTCCTTGCGGCGGCCGGTGATGACGACGTATCCGGCGTCGTCGACCGCGCCGAGGTCGCCGGTGTAGAACCACCCGGCGCCGTCGACCACCTCGGCGCTCAGCGCCGGGTCGACGTAGCCGAGCATGCGCTCGGGCCCGCGCACCCGGAGCTCGCCCTCGGCGCCGGTCGGCAGCGGTCGCCGGTCCTCGTCGACCGCCTCGACCTCCACCGCCTCGGCGCGGTGGCCGTCGGTGTGCGCCCGCCGTTCGAGGGGGTCGTTCTCCCCCGCCAGCGTGGTCGTCGGGAACTCGGTCATCCCCCAGGCCCGGTGGGCGGCGATGCCGAGGGCGTCGGCCTCCTCGACGAGGTGGGGTGGGACCGCGGACCCCCCGCAGGTGAACTGGCGGAGCGCCGGCCGGGCGATGCCCCGGCTCCCGTACTGCTCCACCACCCCCTGGAGGAACGGCGTGGCACCGGCCATGTAGGTGGCGCCCTCGGCCTCGATGCGGTCGACGGACTCCTCGGGGTCCCAGCGGTCGGCCAGCACGGAGCGCGCCCCGACTGCGGTGGGCACGAGCAGCCCCTGCAGCAGGCCGGTGATGTGGGTGACGGGGGACGCCATGAACATCACGTCCCGCCACGTCAGCGCCCACTCCCGCTGCATCGACCGGACCTCCTGGAGCAGCGTGGCGCTGCTGTGGACCGCGCCCTTGGGCGCCGCCGTGGTGCCCGAGGTGTAGAGGACGAGGCAGGGGTCGTCGGCGGGGGCGGGTTCAACCGCCGCGGGAAGGTGCGACACGGGGGACAGCTCGTGGATCGACTGCCAGCCGGCGGCGGCGCCCGACACGAGGCGGGCACCGGGACGGTGGCCCAGGGTGGCGAGCACGTCGTCGAACTCGTCGGCGTGCCGCCGACCCCGGTGCTCCGACGGCCGTGACCACTGCGGCGGGGCGGAGCTGGTCGAGCACGAACGAGAGCTCGTGTTCCCGGTAGATCGGCACCACCGGGTTGTTGACCGCGCCGATGCGCCACACCGCGGCGGCAACGGCGATGGCGTCGACGCCGTTGGGCAGCATCCAGGTCACGACGTCGCCGTGCCCCACCCCGCCGGCCATCAGCGCCCGGGCCACGGCGTTGGCGCGGGTCCGCAGGTCGGCGAAGGAGTGGGTTGTGCCGCCCGCCACCACGGCCCCGCGTGCGGGCCACTGGTCGGCGGCGCGATCGAGGCACCAGCCGATCCGCTCGCTCGTGAGGCGCCCGCTGTCGCGCCACGCCCGGACGAGCTCCGGTGGGTTGGGCGCGGCGGTGGCTCGCAGGCTCACGGTGCCACCAGGTGGTCCACGATCACCCCTCAACCTCTAGCTCAGGTTCACGTTGGCGTGGCGGTGAGCTCGGCCCCTCGTCGAGCCCCCAATAGCCGCACGGGTTGTCGCGGAGGATACGGCAGCGCAGGCTCGTCGACGTCGAGATGGCCGCCCCTCCCTGTGCACAGCGTCATGTGGCGGTTCGGTAGGCCTCGAGGCGCTCGACGAGCTCATGCGGGTGCGCCAGCGCCGGCAGGTGGCCGCTCTCCATCTCGTCGGGCGTGATACCCAGACGCTCGCGCACGACGCGCCGCATGAACGCGGCCGGGAAGAAGCGGTCGTTGCGACACAGCAGGAACCTCGTGGGCACGTCGGGCCACGCGGCCAGCGGCCACGGCTTCTCCATCGGCGTGCCGGACTGATCCCGCTCGCCCCGAGCGTAAGCCTCGGCCACCACGTCCGGCGGCACGTCGTGGAAGTACTCGACCATGGGATCGACGTCCCCGTCGATCGCCCTGCCGTCACGCTCCGCCTGCTCCCGCCTCGCCTGTGCGAATCCCGTATTGGCCCACCAGTCGGCGGGCCTCTCCCCCGGCCGCGGCACCATGGCCGCCACCAGGACCATCAGCTGCACCGGCACCCGATCGCACACCAGCGGCGCGGTGAACCCGCCGAGCGACTGGGCGACCACGACCAGATCGTTGCGGTCGGTGCGGACGCCGATGGCGTCGACGACGGCATCCGTGTACTCGGACAGCCCGGCGGAGTCGTCGTCTGACGGCAGGTCGGGCGCCACCACGTCGTGGCCCCGTGCCCGCAGCTCCGGAACGACGAGGTGCCAGTACCACGAGTCGGACGCGGCCCCGTGTATCAGGACATACGTAGCCATCGGTCAGATATGACGTCCGACGGCGTCCGATCTCATCGCTCGAGACTCGGAACCTGGCGCAGGAGTGGTTGCCAAGCAACCGCATCGGCGCCAGGAACGGGCTCACGCGCCGTACTGCTCGCGCAGCACGGGCTTCACCACCTTGCCCGTGGCGTTCCGGGGCAGGGCATCGACGACGATCACCGACGTCGGCTTCTTGTAGGAGGCCAGCCGCTCGCGGCACCAGGCGACGATCTCGTCCTCGGTGGGCGGCGAGGCGGGATCGGCGGCGACCACCACCGCACGCGGCGTCTCACCCCAGCGCGGGTGGGGCACGGCGATGACGGCGGCCTCTGCGACGCCCGGATGCGCCGAGATGGCGGCCTCGACCTCCGGGCAGTAGATGTTCTCGCCGCCGGAGATGATCATGTCGTGGCGCCGGTCGACGACGTAGATGTAGCCCTCTTCGTCCATGCGGCACAGGTCGCCCGAGTGGAACCAGCCGCCGGCCACGGCCTCCTCGTTGGCCTCGGGCATGTTCCAGTAGCCCTGCATGACCGTCGGCCCGCGGTAGACGATCTCCCCCACCTCGCCGGTGGACACATCGTTCATCTGCGCGTCCACGATGCGTGCCTCGACATTGATGACGGGCTTGCCGACCGAGCCCCGCTTGCGCTCCGCGTCCTCGGCGTGCAGCACACACGTCACCGGGCTCATCTCCGTCTGGCCGAAGAAGCTGAAGATCGGCACCCCCGGGAGCGTCTTGCCCATCTTCTCGAGCACATGGACGGGGGTGTTAGCGGCGCCCCACGACACCCGCCGGAGCCGCAGGTCGCGGTCGCCCGCAGCCGCGACGTCGCACACCTCGTCCCACTGCATCCCCACGAAGACGCATCCGGTCACCTGGTAGCGCTCGAGGTCGTCGACGGCGGCCTTGGCGTCGAACTGCCCGGACGGCACGATCACCGAGCTTCCGCCCGCCATCACGTACGGCAGGATGCCCACGAGCCCGCCGATGTGGAACAGCGGCAGGTTGGCGTACCAGACGTCGTCGTGGCCGTCGATGCCCTGCTCGATCATCGAGTTGAACGTCTGCATCACCACGTTGAAGTGGGTGAGCACGGCGCCCTTGGGCCGGCCGGTGGTGCCCGAGGTGTACATGATCAGCGCCGGCGCCTGCTCCGGCACGTCGATCACGAGCGGCTCGTCCGGCTCGGCCGCGAGCACGTCTTCGTAGCGCTCGACTCCCGGCGCGCCGTCACCCGCCGCGTCCGCCCTCGGTTCGCCCAGCACCACGACGGCGTCGAGAGCGGCCAGCGAGGGCCGCACCGCATCCACCAGAGGCAACAGCGCCTCGTCGACGATGACCGCCCGGGCGCCGGAGTCGGCCAGGACGTACTCGACCTCCGCCGCCACTAGCCGGAAGTTGACCGGCACGACGATCGCCCCCAGCCGCCAGCCGGCGAATATCGCCTCGACCATCTCGATGCTGTTGCCCATGAGGACCGCGACCCGGTCGCCCTCGGTGACGCCGCGGGTGGCGAGCCCGCGTGCGACCCGGTTCACGCGGGCGTCCATCTCACGAAACGTCCGGGAATCCTCGCCGCACACGAACGCCACCCGCTCCGGGTACTTCCGGGCGATGCGGGCGAGCTGCTCGCCGTGCGACATACGCCGCGCCGCGTCCAGTGCCGGCGTCGCGCCTGCCGTCGCGCCGGCCGATCCCCCCATGTCACCTCTCTCCTTGTTGCCGCCCCGCCTTGTCGCGAGACTATCTTATGTATGATACTGAAGTTAGCTAGACTGGCGGTCGACGAGGGGGCGGATCCAACAGCTGTCGCCGAGTCGCACCGCTAGGGGGCGGAGCCGCATGGACTACGACCTTGGTGAGCAGGCTGAGGGCCTGCGGCTGCGGCTGCGTCAGCTGGTCGAGGAGCATCTGCCCGAGGGATTCCTGGGTGCATTCACCGACGATCCCGAGGATCTTGCCATCACCCAGCGATTCTGCAAGCTCCTGGCGGCCGAGGGTCTGCTTGCGAAGGCCTGGCCCACGGAGTACGGGGGCGGCGGCAGCTCGGTGTGGGAGCAGACGGTGGTGCGCGAGGAGATGTGGGCGCACCACGAGCCGCGGGGCCCGCAGTACATGGGCATCAACTGGGTCGGGCCCGCGATCATGCGGTTCGGCACGCCAGAGCAGCAGGCACTGCACCTCCCTGCGATCGCCGCCGGCGATGTCATCTGGTGCCAAGGTTTCAGCGAACCGGACGCCGGCTCCGACCTGGCCTCGCTCACCACCCGCGCCGCACCCGACCCCGCCGGGGGGTGGCGGATCAGCGGGCAGAAGGTCTGGACGTCCTACGCGCTCATGGCGCAATGGTGCATCCTCGCCGCCCGCACCGCGGTGAAGGCGGTCAAGCAAGAGGGCATCACCATGTTCCTGGTGCCGATGGAGAGCCAGGGCATCACCGTGCGGCCGATCCCCAACCTGCTGGGCCCGCACCACCTCAACGAGCTGTTCCTCGACGAGGTCCGCGTCGGGCCCGAAGACGTCCTCGGTCAGGTGGACGAGGGGTGGAGCGTCATCCGCGAGGCGCTCAAGTTCGAGCGGATCGGCATCGCCCGGTATGCGCGTTGTGACCGGCTGCTCACCCTCCTCCGCGACGCCTTCGGCGAGCGCTGGTCCGACCTCCCCGAGGCGCTGCGCGTTCGCTGGACCCGGGCGCGGGTCCACACCCGGGCGGCGATGGTCCTCGCCTATCGGGTCGTCGACGCCCAGGCCCGGGGGATCGTGGACGACGCCGACGCCAGCGTCGCCCGGGTCGCGGCCACCCTCTGCGACCAGGAGGTGGCCGATGTGCTGCTCGAGGCGCTGGCGGCGCAGGCGGTCGACGACGGCCACACCCGGCACCCGGTGCTCCACGGCGCGGTGGAGGATCACTGGCGATACGCCCAGGCGGCGACGGTGGCGTCGGGGACGATCGAGATCCAACGGATTCTCGTGGCCCGTGCGGCCTTGGCGGGCGAGATCCGATGAACCTCGAGCTGCCGGAGATCGCGATCGACTTCGGGACCGCGGCCGAGCGGGCGTTCACCGATGCGGGCGGCGTAGACCTGGCGCGCCGCGCCGAGGAGCAGCCCGACACGCGTGCCGACGTGGTGGCGCCGCTGCTCATTTTGCTCGGGGCCCTCGATCTGCAGGTGGCCGACGACCTCGACACCGCACTGGCCGGCGGGGAGCTCTGCCGGGTCGCCGGGCGCTGTGCGCTGCCCTACCCCGTGACCGCGGTCCTGGCGTCCGGGGCGCGGGACGGGCCACCGGCCGCGCTCATCGATCCCGTCCTGCCCCGTGCCGATCACGGCGACCTGTTCCCGCGGTGGCGGCTGGCCGCCATCGACGGGGCCGTCTGGGAGGGGCGGCCCGAGGGCAGGCCGCTCGGGACCGAGCTCGGCCCGTTCGTCGTGGACATGGCCACCACCGCCGGGCACCCCGAGCCGGTCGACGTGCCGATGCTGCTCACGTTGACCGCCTGGCAGACGCTCGGCACCCTCGAGCGTGCGCTCGAGCTGGCGGTCGAGCACGTCACCACGCGCCACCAGTTCGGCGGGCCGCTGGCCCGGTTCCAGGCGGTGCAGTTCCAGATCGCCGACGCCATTGTGGCCGTCCAGTCGCTGCGTGAGCTGGCCCGCTTCACGCTGTGGCGCCTGTGGGCGGCACCGCTCGACCGCCTGGTGGACGCCCTGGCCCTCCGGACGCACTCCCTCGAGTGCGCCCACGGCGTGCTGCGCACATGCCACCAGCTCCATGGGGCGATCGGGTTCTGCGACGAGCACGACCTGTCGATCCTGAGCCGTCACGCGCAACCTCTCCTCCGGCTGTCGGCCGGGCTCGAGGCCACAACCGAGCAGCTCATGGCCGCCATCGACCACACTGGGTTCGACAGCCTGTTCGACTCCGGCGCAACCGCACGTGCTGCCCACAGCGGGTGACAGGAGCAGGGCGGAGATATGAGCAAGGTTGCGGTCGTCACCGGAGGGAGCGGCGGCATCGGCTTCGCATGCGGCGAGGCGCTGGCGGCCGCGGGCTACGACGTCGTCCTGACCGCGCGCCGGGCCGAACCGCTGCGGGAGGCGGCCGACAAGCTGGGCGCCCGCTGGGTCGCCGCCGACAGCGCCGACGAGGAGCAGTTCGCCGCGGTGGTCGCGGCCGTCGACCACGTCGACTTCCTCGTCCACGCCGCCGGCATCCTCGACGGCACCTTCGTGCGCAAGGAGGCGCCGGAGACGTTCGACCGCGTCATCCGGACGAACCTGCGCTCGGCGTTCGTGGCCACCGCGGCGGTGCTGCCGAAGATGCCCTCGGGAGGACGGATCGTGTTCATCTCCTCGACGGCCGGGGCCCAGGGGATGAAGGGCCGATCGGCCTATTCGGCTTCCAAGGCGGGCATCAACGCCTTCGCCCAGTCGCTCGCCGCCGAGGTGGCCCGCGACGGCATCAATGTCCACGTGGTCGCGCCCGCGCCGGTCGACACCCCGATGCTCGACCGCGTGACGTTCCCCATGCACGTGCTGCGGTCCCGCGACGTGGCCGACGTCATCGCCTTCCTCGATCGCCTCGACCCCGGCGTCGTGCTGCCCGAGATCGTGCTGCGTGCCGCCGCCGAGGGGCCCCTCGCCTCCGAGCCGATCATGCCGGAGGCGGCCGCCGCCAAGGCCGCCCGGTCGGCCGAGCGGTCCTGAGGCCCGGCCATGTCGATCGATTACGAACAGGACGACCACGTCGTCACCATCACTATCAGCCCGTCGTCGGCGATCGTCGCCGCCAGCCCGTCCCAGTCGTGGGCCGCCATGCACGCCAGGCAGCGCTCGACGTTGGTCGTGGCGCCGGTGGCGTCGGTCATGGCAGCGGTCATCGTAAGGGCAAGGCGTCAGCCGCCGCGGCGCCCGGGTCGGGATTCGCGGGGCTTGTGGCCTGATGTGTAAACCTTTATGACGATGAAGAGGCCCACATGGTGATTGACGGCCGGTTCCAGGGGCGCACGAGGCAGCTGAGCCAGCCACGCGTGGCGGAGATGGTGGCCGACATCCTCCGAGCGCGGATAGTCGACGGCGAGCTGGCGGACGGCGACCTGCTCCCCAAGCAGGACGACCTGCTCGACGAGTTCCGGGTGTCTCGCCCCTCCATCCGCGAGGCGATGCGCATCCTCGAGACCGAGGGGCTCATCAGTGTCCGCAGGGGCAACATCGGTGGCGCCGAGGTCCACGCGCCCAACGCGGGCAACGCCGCCTACATGCTCGGCCTCGTGATGCAGTCCCGCCGCGTCGACCTGGCCGACCTCGCCGAGGCCCTGCGCATCCTCGAGCCCGACTGCGCGGCACTCTGTGCGGCCCGGGACGACCGCGCCAAGGCGGTCGTGCCCCGGCTGCGCGAGCTGAACGACCAGGCCGAGGCTCATCTCGACGACGGCCCGGCGTTCACGCGCCTCGCGCGGCAGTTCCACGACGAGATGGTGGAGTCGTGCGGCAACACCACGATGATCCTGTTGGTGGGCACCCTCGAGACCCTGTGGTCATCCCTCGAGTCGCAGTGGGCCGAGAACATCGACGCCGAGGGCCACTACCCCGAGGTCAAGCTGCGCAAGCTGGTGCTGAGGGCCCACGCCCGCCTGACCGACGCCATCGACGCCGGCAACCGCGAGCTGGCGCACCGCACCGCCCGCAAGCACCTCGACGAGTCACAGCGGTACGTGCTCGCCAGCACTGGCGACCACCGCGTGAACATCACCGGCCTGCGGTCCCACCTGACGCCGGCGCCGGGCCGCGGCCCCGACGCCTACCTGGGTTAGGGCGTCTACCCGAGGCATTCGGTTCCTCCTACAGGCCCACGGGCCAGTCGCCGATCACCTGGGTTTCGCGCAGGCGGTCGAGCTCCGCGGCGGTCAGCCCCAGCTCGCCCCCGAGGACCTCGTCGTTGTGCTGTCCCAGGGCGGGGGCCGGCCGGCGGCACCAACGCTCGACCCCCCGGAGCCGGGCGAAGGGGAGGCCCGCGTACTCGGTGGGCCCCGTGTCGGGATGGTCGAGTGTCTCGAAGAAGCCGCGTGCCCGCAGCTGCACGTTGTCGACGACATCGGGGGGCAGCACCACGGGTGCCGCCGGGATGCCGATCGCGGCCAGGCGCTCGACCACCTCGTCCCGGTCACAGCTCGCGAACCACGCCGACAGCTCCCGATCGAGCAGGTCGTGTGCGGCACGGCGACCGCGGTGGGTCGCCAGCGCCGGATCCGCCGCCCAGGAAGGATCCCCGATCAGCCCGCGGAGCGCGGCCCACTGGTCGTCGCCGGCCACCGCCAGCGCCACCCACTCCTCCTCGCCGCGGCAGGCGTAGACGTTCTGGGGCGCTGCCGCCGGCCCCCGGTTGCCCTCCCGCGCCAGCACGACGCCGTGCACCTCGTGCTCGATGACCTGCTCGGCGGTGACGTTGAGCGCGACCTCGATCATGGGCAGCTCGAGCAGCGCCCCCTCACCGGTCCGGTCGCGCCCGGCGAGGGCGGCCATCAGGGCGAACGCGGCGTGGATCCCCGCCAGGGGGTCGCACGCGCCGCGGGGTGCCATGGGTGCGCCGTCGGGGTAGCCGGTCAGCCACGCCATGCCGGAGAGCTGCTCCATGGTGGGAGCGAAGCCGACCCGGTCGCGCCACGGGCCGCCGAGGCCGAACGCCGGCATGCGCACCACCACGACCCGGGGGTTCACCTCGTGCAGCACGTCGTCGCCGAGGCCGAACGCCTCCATGACCCGGGGCGAGAAGTTCTCGACGACGGCGTCGGCGCCGGCGACGAGGCGCTTGGCGAGGTCGACGCCCTCGGGCCGGCCCAGGTCGAGCGTGACCGACCGCTTGCCCACGTTCACGCCGTGGAACAGCCAACTGTGCTCCCACCAGCGCTCGGTGCCCGCGGGGGGACTCGCGGCGAAGCGGATGCCGTCGGGCCGCTGGATCGACTCGACCTTCACCACGTCGGCCCCCAGGGCGGCGAGGAAGTGCGTGGCCGAGGGGCCGGCCCAGAAGGCGGTGAGGTCGACGATCCGGATCCCGTCGAGCGGCAACCGCTGTTCAGTCAGCGGTCCGGACGGCTCCGGTACCTGACCGCCGACGGATCGGGGCGACAGGCGCCATGGCGGCCGGGGCTCCCGGAAGCCGGACGGGTTGCGCCGGAACACCCCCCGCTCGGCGAAGTGGTCCATGTCCGGGATCGACGCACCGTGGCCCAGGGGGGCCATCGGGATTCGGAACAGGCTGGCGGTCTCGACGATCTCCTGCACGGTCCGCTCGGCGAACCACGGGTGGATGAGGTCGTAGACCTCGCGGCGGCGGGGCCAGCGACCGAGCTGGTACCCCAACTCCTTGTCCTCCGCCAACACGGGCTGGTCGACCATGGCCGCGAAGTCCTGCCACTGCTGGCCAGTCACCATCGAGGTGCCCACCCAGCCGTCCTTGGCCGGCTCGATCGAGGGCACCTCGATCGAGCGGGCGAACCCCGAGAGGTCCATGAGCCGCACGTGCAGCCACTCGAAGGCCTGCATCGCCAGGGTCATGCACTCGAGCAGCGACACGTCCACGTGGTCGCCGACGCCCGTGGCCGCCGCCCGTCGCCGCGCCGCCAGGGCCCCGGCGGCGGCGCAGACACCACCGACGTACTCCCCCACGCCACCCCCGACCGACACCGGTGGCCGCTCGGGGACGCCGCGAAACCCGGTGGCACCGCACCACGCCTGGAGCGTGAACTCGGTGGCCGGTCGCTCGGCCCACGGACCCGTCCAGCCGAAGTCGGAGATCGTCACCACGACGGCGGCCGGGTTGGCTGCCCGCACCGCGTCGACGTCCACGCCCAGGCGGGCGGCGCCCGCGGGGGTCGCCGTCAGCACGATGACGTCGGCGGTGGCGAGCAGGTCACGCGGGTCACCCACGTCCTGGGCCTTGCCCGCCGCCAGGTACTGGAACAGCGGACCGTCGCCGTCCAGCGTCGCCCCGCTCGCGCTCCACCGCCGCAGCGGGTCGCCTGCGGGCGGCTCGACCTTGATCACGTCGGCACCGGCGTCCGCCAGCAGCTTCCCGCAGTAGGCGCCGGCGACGCGCTCGCTCAGCTCGACGACGCGCAGCCCCGCGAGGGGTCCGTCAGGGCCGGACGACGTAGCCGGCCCGCTCACGATCCCAGGTGGAATCGGTGACGCCCCGCGCCCGGAGCTCGTGCTTGAGGACGCGCCCGACGGCGTTCTTGGGCAGCTCGGCACAGACCTCCACGTACCGGGGGACGGCGAAGTAGGGCAGCCGCTCCCGGCAGAAGTCCATGAACGGGACGATCTCCAGGGCCTCGCCGGGCTTCGCCACCACGCACACCATCACGTCGTCCTCGCCCAGCTCGCTGGGCACACCGATGGCGGCGATCTCGGCCACCGCCGGGTGCCGCAGGAGCGCCTGCTCCACCTCGAACGACGAGATGTTCTCGCCGCGCCGCCTCATGGCGTCCTTCTTGCGGTCGACGTAGGTGAAGTTTCCGGCGTCGTCGAAGCGGCCCAGGTCGCCGGTGTGGAACCAGAGGTTGCGCATCTGCTCGAGCGTGGCCTCGGGCCGACCGTCGTAGCCCTCGAACATCGTGTGGGGTCGGCGGGGCCGGCACACGATCTCGCCCACCGTCCCCGCCGGGACCTCGTTGTCCTCGTCGTCGAAGATCTTCACCTCGAACCCCGGGTTGGCCCGGCCCGACGCGCCCGGCGGGTTGTCGACGGCGACGCCGGCGTAGGTGAGCGGGAACGCCTCGGTGGTGCCGTAGACGGTGACGATCCGGCAGCCGTAGCGCTCCTCGATGTCGTGGTAGATCTCCTTGGGGACCGGCGCCGCGGACATGAAGCGGATCGGCAGGTCCTTGTCGCCCTCGTCCGGGGGCAGGTTCCACAGCATCACCACCAGGGCCCCGGCGAGCGCGATGCCGGCGGCGTCGTAGCGCCGCACCTGGTCCCACGTGTTGGTGACGCTGAACACCTTCTCCAGCACGCCGGTACCGCCCGCCAGCATGGGACCGAGGACGGTGCCGATCGCGCTCAGGTGGAACAGCGGCAGCGGGCCGTAGACGGTCTCGCCGGGCTGGAGCTGCCAGCAGTCGACCATGGTCTGCGCGGCGGACAGCAGGTAGTGCTGGGTGACGAGCGCGCCCTTCGACCGGCCGGTGGTGCCCGACGTGTAGAAGATGGCGCCGGGCCGGTTCCACGCGGGGGCCACCCCGCCCGCCACCTCGCGGGTGTCGCCCTCCCGCAGCCGGCCGATCGGGTGCACTTCGATGCCGGCCGGAGCCGAGGGCGTGCTCCCGCCGGTTTCGGCCTCCCCCTCGGCGCGGACGAACATCGTCCGCAGACTGGGGACGTCGGCCACCACCGCCAGTAGGCACTCGAGCTGCTGCCCGTGGTCGACGGCAATGGCCTTGGTCTGGCTGTCGCGGAGCTGGTTGGCCAGGAAGTCGCCGCGGTAGGCGGTGTTGACCGGCACCGCCACGGCCCCCAGGTAGGCGGCGCCGAACCAGACGTCGATCCATTCGGCCGACGTCCCCATGTATATGGCCACGCGGTCGCCGGGCTCGACGCCCGACGCCGCCAGCATGTTGGCGCTCGACACCGCCCGGGCACGCATCTCGGCGTACGTCACCGGTTCGTCGAGGATGTGGAGGAATGGCTGGTCGGGCCGCTTCTCTGCCTGCTCGTCGAGGACCGAGGGAATGGTCAGGCGCTCGCCCACCGCCCATGCCCCACCCATCGCGGCCCCACCCATCACGAACCGTCCTCGCTACCTGCGCCGGCCGGCGCGCCGTCGGACGGGAGCGTGTCGGGCGGGTAGAAGCGCTGGGCCCAGCGCCGCAGCGCGGCGTAGTCCTTGGCCTCCTCGACGGCGAAGTTGGGCTTGGGCAGGTACTTCATGTTCTCCCAGGTGAAGAAGTCCTGCTTGATGATCTCCTGCTGGAGCTGGATCCACTTTGCGGCGCGGCCGTTGGGCCTATCGCCCGTGTCGCCCGGCTCCCGTATGCACGCCATCGTGAAGTAGTAGTCGGTGTAGTCCTCGTCGACCGGGGTGTGGCCCGTGATCTGGACCGAGGCCAACACCTCGGCCGGGAACCGCACGAACCCGATGCTCAGGCCGTAGGTGTCGTAGACCACGGTCCCGTCGACCGGGCCGTTGGGCGTGAGCCACGTCGTCTCGTGGGCGCCCCCGTAGTTGACGTCGACCGTGGCGTGGAGGTGGTTCTCGTGCAGCTCGAACGACGTGGTCTGCGCGGGCCGATCGCCGTGGTGCACGGGCTGGATGTGATACGGGTCGGCGGCGTTCTCGACGATCATCTGCGGGTGCACCTTGACCCGGTTCAACATCCGCGAGTGCGGGTGCAGCGGGTAGTAGTCACCGGTCTCCAGCTCGGGCACGTGGGGCGGGTCCCACGTCGGCTCGCGGCCGTCGCGGTCGAACCACATCAACACCATTCCGCACCACTCCATGACCGGGAACGACTGGATGCGGACGTTCTGCTTGCACCGCTCCTTGGAGTAGGGGATCAGGGCGTTGGAGCCGTCGCCTCGCCAGTGCCAGCCGTGCCAGGGGCAGACGATCTCGTCACCCTCGACGTGCCCGCCGACGCCCAGGTGCCCACCGAGGTGCTGGCAATAGGCGTCCAGGACCGAGACCTCCCCGGCCTCGGTCCGGAAGCAGACCAGCTCCCGCCCGAAGTAGTGGAGCCGCTTGACGTCCCCGGGCGCCACGTCCGACGACCACGCCACCACGAACCATCCGGCGGGGTAGCGATACGACGACACCGCCAGCGGCGAGGCGGGTTGGCTCTCGTTCACCAGTGACATCTTCCCCCCTCAGCGGCCGAAGCCGCCGCCGTCGACCGCGATCCGCTGCCCGGTCACCAGCGCGCACTGGTCCGAGACCAGGAAGCGCACGACCGAGGCGATGTCCTCGGGCTCGCACACCCGCCCCAGGGGCACGTTCCGGTCGAGGTCGTGGATGTCGTCGACGCCCAGGGCGCCCTTGGCGAGGCGCCGCCCCATCTCGGTGTTGACCAGGCCGCCGGCGACGACGTTCACGCGGATGCCGTTGCGGGCCTCCTCGCGGGCCAGCGTGAAGGCCAGTGCCTCGAGGCCCGCCTTCGCCATCGTGTAGGGAGCGGAGTTGGGGTCGAAGCTCTGCGTGGACTGGCTGGAGATCAGGACGACGTCGCCCCGCGGCCGCGAGCGCAGATGGGGCACCGCCAGCTGGCACACGTGGTGGGCGCCGAAGGCGTGGATGCCCATGACCCGCTCGAGGTCGGCGAGCTCGGTGTCGGCGACGGTCCGGCCGCGGTTGGTCACGCCCGCGTTGTGGACGACGGCGTCGAGCTGGCCGAAACCGGCGACGACCGCGTCCACCATCGACCGCGTGTCCTCGAGCGAGTCGACCGAAGCCTGGAACGATTCGCCGCGCCGGCCCAGCCGGGCGATCTCCGCCACCGTCTCGTCGGCGGCGTCCTTGTCACGGCGGTAGTTCACCGCCACGTCGAAGCCGTCCTCGGCCAGGCCGACGGAGATGGCCCGGCCGATCCCCCGCCCGCCCCCCGTGACCAGCGCGACCCGACCGTTCCCGTTCATGCTCGGTCTCCCTCGTGCTCGGTAGCTCAGTCCAGGATCGTGGGATCACGGCGCAGCTCGCGCCGGGCCATCGACTCGAACAGGCCGGTGAACTGGTACGTGTTGAAGAAGTCGCCGTAGTTGCGGGCCGCGTCACGGTTCATAGGCGCCCAGCCGCAGCCGGCCTCCAGGAAGCCGATACGCAAGTTGGGAAACCGCTCGAAGATGGCCGAGGCCGCCCTCGCGGCGCTCCCGGCAGAGACGTGGTTCTGCAGGCCACCCGGATACGGGTACTTCGACCGCCAGAGCCGCCCCTCGATCTCGTAGGTGACGTGGCCACCGGCGACCGACACGAAGCGCATGGCATGGGGCTACATGGCCCGTCGGCATCGACGACCAGCGACATCACGGCCCCCTCGAAACGTGGATCGACAAGGCCATCATAGGTCACCGGAGCCTTCATATAAAAGATTACTACTCTGGCGGGAACTCGCCGGATCGACATCCCCAACGCCCTTGACCTTGAAGTCGACTGGAGGGCTTAGGGTCGCAGCGTGAGCACGTATCGGATCGCGGAGGTGGACGCCAAGATCGCCGAGGCGCAGGGGCGGATCGCCGTCACGGCGCTGTTCGGCGCACCGGGATGAGCGGGCCAGAGGCGCCGAACGAGGACGAGCGCTGGCTCGCGTTGGCGTTGGAGCAGGCGCGGCTCGGCCGAGCCGAGGGCGGCATACCGATCGGTGCCGTGCTGGTGGCGGACGGACGGGTCCTGGGTGCCGGGCGCAATCGACGGGTCCAGCTCGGCAGCGCCATCCGCCACGGCGAGACCGACGCGGTCGAGAACGCCGGACGGCTGCCGGCGGCCACCTACAGGCGGGCCACCATGGTCACCACGCTGTCGCCATGCTTCATGTGCGCGGGCACAATCCTGCTCTACGGCATCCGGCGGGTGGTCATCGGTGAGAACGCCACGTTCCTCGGCGCCGAGGGCCTGCTGCGCCAGCGGGGCGTCGAACTGGTCAACCTCGACTCGGCCGAGTGCCGCCAGCTCATGCGCGAGTTCATCGCCGCCGAGCCGGCCCTGTGGCACGAGGACATCGGCGAGGTGCAGCCGGGATAGGTCTCAGCTGGCCGTCCCGCTCTCGGCGGCGGCGCTCCATGCCCGTTCGAGCCGGGCGAGGCGCACCAGGCCCAGGCGCTCGTAGAACCGCCCGGCGCCGGCCCGCTCGTCGTCGACGGCCACCGTCACGAGCATCCGGTGACAGCCGCCCAGGTGCAGGTACGGCGCCGCCGAGCGGACCAGCCACGAACCGACACCCGCATGGCACGAGCCTAGGCACGGCCCGCCTGCGCCGCCCTGATGATTCTCAGGGGATCACTCCAGAGGTAACCGGTCCCGGCTGTCGTCGCGGTGGACGGGAAAGCCGGCCTGGCTTCGTGTCATTCTCGGAGTGGTAGTGGGGACGCCCGGCTGGGGTCGTGTGGGGTGGTGGTGCGGACGCGCCCGAGCGGGTCGGTGACTTCGAGGGTGGCGTCGGGCAGGAGTTTGGCGTGCCAGCCGCGGTTGTGGAGTAGGTGGTGGTGCCGGGAGCACAGCAGTACGAGGTTCGAGAGCTGCGTCGGCCCGCCGAACAGCCAGGGACGGACGTGATGACCTTCGCACCAGGCCGCAGGCCGATCGCAGCCCGGGAACCGGCAGCGCTGATCCCGTACGACGAGGGCGTTGAACAGGGGGGCGGGGATGGTGCGGGTGGCGGTGCCGTAGTCGAGGATGGTCGTGCGTCCTTGGGTCAGAACCCGGTGCAGGGCGGCGTCGCAGAGCAGCCGCTCGACCGTGGTGCGGTCGAGGCCGGTGCCGTCGGCAGTGGCAACGCCGGCGCCGCTCAACGCCAGGAAGCGCTCGATATCGAGGATGAGGTTGATGTGGGGGCGATGCCGGCCGCCGCGGCGGGTTTGTTGGTGGTCCAGGAAGAACCGGCAGATGTCACCGAGTGCGTCGGCCCGGCGGGTGGCGGGGCTGCGGGTCATGTCGCCTTCGGCTTCGGGGGTCTGTGCGAGGCGCAGGGCGGTGGACAGCAGCTCGCCGGTCTCGGCGCCGAGGTTGGCGTCGAGGCGCCAACGGTCGGCCAGCGTGCGCGACAGGTGCAGACCCTGCGGCGGTTCGGGGCGGGGGTCGCGGTCGGCGGTGGCACACTCCCGCCAGGCCCGCATGGCGGTGGCAACCTCGCGGGCCGAGAGGTCGACCAGGGTGGGCACGATCGCCGCCTCGTGAACGGCGAACAGCCCGACGGTGTCGGCGTCGAGGTTGGTGGCGATGGCCTCGACCTGGCCGCTGGACAGCACACCCTCGCGCCATGCCGCCGCCGTCTCGGGCAGCTGGGCGAGCTTCCGGGCCCGAGCCGCCGTCGCCGCGGCGCGGGGTCGGGGCATCAGAGCCCGGTCGGTGAGCCAGGCAGTCATCGACGTGGCGCCGTCGAGCTCCCACAGGCCGGCGCGGTCGTGGGCGGCGACGGCGTCGCTGATGCGAGCGTCGAGCCGGTCCCGTAGTGCGAGCACAGCCGAAAGAGCCTCGCCGTCGACCGGGATGCTCAGCCCGTCGATCGCATGCCCCAGCTGCTCGAACATAGCCGTAAAGCGTACACCTGTTCGCATATCAAATTCAAGCAAAACCCCTGGTAGAGCGGCATTTTCCGGCTCCGCTGCGAGCCGCCACCGAGCCGGGGTCAAGGGCGGCCGCCAGGCCGGCGCAGCGAACCCTTGACGCCGGCGCAGCCAAACCCGTCCACGAACCCACAATCAACAACGGCCCCGGCCCCGCCGGGGCCGTGACAGCCCTCGTTGACCCGACGCTAGGTACGGCCATACCTGCTCGACGGATCGTCAGGCCGGGATCCAGTTGCCGTGGAACCCGTAGGGGATCCTCGCCGGCACGTGGACCCGGGCGACGTCCTCGAGGGTGCCGGCGTCGAGCAGCACGAGATCGGTCCGGTCGGTGGTGTCGTCGTGCACGAAACCCATCAGCACGCCCTCGTCCTCGGCGGCCTCGGACCCCGACGGCACGAACACGAACTCGCCGGCCCGCTGGGCCGGGCCGAAGGACCGCACCTCCGTGCGGCCCTCGACCAGGTCGTGCTTGAGCAACGAGCCGGTCAGATCGATGTCGCCGGCGTCGGTGCCGACCGCGGGGGCGTACCCGAAGCGGTGGCGGCGGCCGGTCAGGCGCTCGTCGACCCGGGGGAACTCCTGGCCCCGATCGTCGAGCCGCTCCTCGAGCACCTTGTCGCCCGACAGGTCGACCGTCCAGCGGTCGAGCGTCGGTCGGCCCTCGTTGGGTCCCTGGCGGTCGGTGGCGAACATCTTCGGATGCCGGACGACGTCGAGGACGATGCGGTCGCTGTCGTCGTCGTAGGCGTTGAGCGGGTGGAACACGTAGCACGGCTCGACGTCGAACCAGCGCACGTCGCTCCCGTCGCTGTCGCGGGCCAGCACGCCGACGCGAGCCGGGTAGTTCGGGTTCCAGGCGTACGGGAAGGCGAAGGGACCCTGCGCCACGAGATCGAGGTCGAACGTAACCGGCAGGTCGTAGATCACGACGTGGCGAGCGGTGAGGGAGAAGTCGTGCATCATCGGGCTGCCGCCGACCTCGATGTCGATCGTTCGCCGGACCCGGCCGTCGGTGCCCGTCACCGAGTACTGCACCTTGTTGCCCCACCCGAAGAAGTAGGACACCGCGTGCAGCTCACCGGTCTCGGGATCACGGTGCGGATGCGCCGTGTACCCGCCGGGCAACGTGCCGTCGAAGTCGCACGGCCCGACCGTGTCGAGCTCGCCGGTGAGCTCGTAGGGGCGGCCCCCGGCCTCCACGATGGCGAAGAAGCGACCCGCTTGGCCTATGACGTTGGTGTTGGCGGAAAAGTCGAAGCCGGCGAACACCGGACCGGGCCTCGGCTCCTCACCCAGCGCCTTCGCCACCTCGGCGGAGCGCACCCAGCGGTTCCGGTACCACTCGGCCCTGCCGTCGCGGATGCGCACGCCGTGCACCATCCCGGAGCCGAGGAACCAGTGATAGCCGGCCGGGTCGGGCGCCTCCACGGGGTTCGGGCCGTTGCGCAGGTAACGGCCGTCGAGGTGATCGGGGATCGTGCCCGTGACCGGAAGGTCGGTCACGGTGATCTCCTCGTGCACCGGAGCGAAGTTGCCCTCGAGGTAGCGATTCCGGGTTCCCGCCATCCCACGCCTCCTTGCATAGCGATGCTATGTAATATCAATAGCACTGCTATGGCATGCTGTCAACGATGAGTCCGAGATCCGCCGACCCGGGCGTCCGCATGGCGCTCCTGGAGACCGCCGCCCGCATCATCGCCACCGAGGGCCTGGGCAAGCTGACCCTGCGCCGCCTGGCGCATGACGTGGGGACGTC
Organism: uncultured bacterium; assembly: GCA_963813485.1. Taxonomy (GTDB): domain Bacteria; phylum Actinomycetota; class Acidimicrobiia; order Acidimicrobiales; family VFJN01; genus DASQUK01. The sequence continues at coordinate 28,360 of CAWEZE010000012.1, read as the reverse complement.
GACGATGGCGATCTACACGCACTTCGGTGGCATGACCGAGCTGCGGCGCGAGATCAGGCGCGAGGGCTTCGCCCGGCTGGGTGCCCGGGAGGCGGCAGTGGCGACCACCGGCGACCCGGTTGCCGACGTTTGGGCACTGGGCGTGGCGTACTACGGCAACGCCATCGAGAACCCCAACCTGTACCAGGCAATGTTCATGGACGGGCCCGTCGACGAGGCCGACGCCGGTGTCGGCCTCGAGACGTTCGACCAGCTCGTCACTGCGGTGCAGCGCTGCATCGACGCGGGCCGGTTCGATCCCGCAGACCCCATCGGCCTGGCGACCCAGCTCTGGGCCCTCGTTCACGGGTTGGTGACACTGGAGCTCGCCCACCTTCTGCCGGCGGATCGAGCGCTCGCCTGCCTCGAAGCAGGGGCGCGCAACCTCATGACCGCCTTCGGCGACGAACCGCAGGCCGTCGGACTGTCCGTTGCTCGCGGCACCGACCGGAGCGCTCCCCCCATGACGACCAGCGGCTTCGCTTGATCCGCGTCGGCCGTGAGCTGCCGTTGCTTCGCAATCGGTAGCACGGGTCACGGGACGCGGTGCGCGGCGTCAGATCTCGACCTTGGTGCCGACACCCCGAGCGCGAGCGGCTTCCCAGATCAACGCGGCCGCCGCTGTGTCCTGCACGGCCACACCGACGGACTTGTACAAGGTGAGCTGATCGTCGTCGGTGCGGCCCGCACGGTCACCCGCCGCGATCTGGCCGATCTCGGCATGAATGTGATCCACGTCGATCGCGCCCGTCTCGATCGCCCGTCGCAGTTCCACCGCGCCGGCAGGCGGGGCGGCGAGGGCAGCCGAGCGGGACTCGACGACCACCAGCGCGTCGCGAATCGTCTGGACGTCGACCTCGCCCTCCCCGGCGGTGTTGTAGCCGACCGAGTTGACGTGGGTGCCGGGCCTCAGCCACTCCCGGCGGACCACCGGCTCGGCGGCGTGGGTGGCGGCGCACACGACGTCGGCCGATCGGACTGCGTCCTCGAGCGACGGGAGGGCCGTCGCCTCTGTCCCCGAATCGAGCAGGTCGTCGACCAGCGCCTTCGCCCTGCCGTGATCGCGGCCGGCGACCTGGACCTCCTGGACGCCTGCCAGGCGAGCGATGGCGCGGGCGTGACTTCGAGCTTGGACACCGGTCCCGATCACGGACACGACTCGCGCGCCTTCGCGAGCCAACAGCCGTGTGGCCAACACCGAGCCGGCGGCGGTGCGGGCGGCGGTCACGTACGTTCCGTCCATGATGGCGAGCGGGGTTCCGTTCGCCGGGTCGAAACAACAGATGATCGCCTGGTGCGTCGGACGATCCGTGTTCTCCGGGAACAAGCTCACGAGCTTCGTGGTCAGCGCTCCCGACGACGGGAGGAACGCCGGCATCGCTGCCAACATGGCATGCCGGTCGGCAACGGCGGCGGCCACGCGAGAGGGCATGGACGCCCGGTTCCGGCTCAAGTCGACCATGGCTGCCTCCACCGCATCGACCAGACGATCCAGATCGAGCAGGGATTCCACCTCGGTGCGAGACAGGATCAACATCGCGGCGCCTCCCAGACGCTGCCGTCGCTACTCGTGCGCCTTCGCACAGTGCTCCTCGGTGGGTGGCACATCGAGCGCCGGATTGCGATCGAAGAACCCGAACGGAGTCAGGAGAAATCCGCAGTACTCGACCGGCATCACCGGCCAGTCCTCGGGCCGAACGAAGTGCGTGGCACCGAACGTGTACCACACCACCACATCGGCATCGACGAGGGAACGGTCTCGCGCCGTCCAGCGTGGCAGGCCGTCGCCGCCCTCGTGCTGGTTCACGTAGTCGCCGGCCGCTCGACGCTCCTGGTGATCGTATGGCGTGACCCAGAGGTTGTGGCGCGCGAACCCAGCTCGCTTGCCGATTGACGAATCGGCGTGTGCGAACAGCGTCGGCGTGGTCGTCGTTGGGACAAGGCTGTAGGCGACGGGTTGGCCGAGGCCGTTTCGCGACTGCGGGTTCACGATCCGCCAGGTGCGTGACCGTGTCGGATCGATCTGGCGTTGCGCCCGCTGTTCGCTGTCGAGCCTCGTCGCCTTGGCTCGGAAAGCGTTCATCCACGGGTTCTCGGGTCCGGGAGGCAGCGGGTCGGCGTCGACTTCGTGGACCTCGTTGACGCGACCGTCGACGTCGAAGTCGAGGCGGGCACAGAAGAGGTGCTGATGGTGCGGGGCCGCAACACCCTCTGCGACGAGGTTCGCGAACTCCGGTTGCGTCCCTGGTTCGATCGCCATCGGTGAGACGATGCCGGTGAGCTTGACCTCGAGTTGGATGTTGCCGTCGAGGTACAGGTACCAGAAGAACCCGTAGTCGTAGTTGCCGACAGTGCTGATGAAGCTCAGCACCAATCGGCGGCTCCTGCGCACGTCCCCGCGTCCGCTGAACAGGTCGACGTGCTTCCACAGAATTCCGTAGTCCTCCTCGTGCATGCAGATCGCGTTCTCGATCACCCAGGGCTCGCCCTGCTCGTTCGCCAGCGTCGCGTCGAAGTAGTGGATCTCGCCGAGGCAGTCGCAGCCGAGTGTCAGCGACTGCGTCATCCGGCCGAGGCCCCACTCGCCGGCGTCGAACGCGTTCTTCCAGCCGTGCAGCGGACCGGCGTCACCGTAAGGGACGACCATCTCCGCGATCGACGCCCGGTGGAGCACCGGGCGGACCCGACCGTCGTCGTCTTCGTACGCAATCTGGTGAAGGACAAGACCCTCGTGGGGATCGAACGACACGCGGAACTGCCACTTCTGCCACCGCACGAAGTTCCCGTCGACGGTGAAGCTCGGGCCGTCGGGCTGCGAGATCGAGATCGGCTTGAGGTCGGTACGGAGCGCCGGTTGATCCTCGACCCAGAAGCTCGCGCGGTTGACGGGGAGGGGGACTACACCATGGTCGATGACCTCGATCACCTTGTTGTTCCCGAGGTCGAAGTGGACGATCACGCCCTCGATCGGGCGGGCATAGCCGTTGTCGGTCGCGTCTGCACGTAGGAACGAGATGCAGCGCGCGATCCGACGTCCCTCCTCGCACTCGTAGCCGAACGTCCCGGCCGGCCACGGGTCGATCTGCACCGTCTCGAGGTCGGTGATGCCGCGCCGGGCGAGTGCCGCCTGATACTCGGGATGCTCCTTCGTGGTGACGATCGCGTACAGCGCCTCCGTCAGCAACAACGCCGGCCGCCTGCCCTCGATCTCGTGCCACGCACGCACCTCGCCCCGGGTCACCGACACGACCGCTTCGACGAGCGTCAACCCGGCACCGGGAACGATCTGTGCACGCACCTCGCGGTCGATCGGGTCACCGGACTTCCAACGCGCCAGCTCGTCCTTGGTGGGCTCGCGCAGCACGACGTGTGCGAATAGCGCTTCGTCGCCGACCCGTCCCGTCGCCCGCAGCACCTCGACCGCGCGCGTGATCTCGTCAGCCGTGAGCATGTCGAGGGGATGCGCCATTCCTGCCTCCAATCAGCGCGGATGCACGGTCCCAAGCATCGCTGCTTCCGGCGGTCCCCGCCGGGTCACCGGTGACCGGGCGACTTTCGTCGCGGCGCGGGATCCTCGATCCTGGTGGCGTGCAGGGGGGACGACCAACCCAACGGAACGCCTCGGGACGCCGCAGCCTGTGGGGCTGGGGGCTGGCCGCCGACGAACCGTCCGACGACCAGCGACGCCGACTGGCCGGGACGCTGGCGCGTCACTACGGCGTCGAGCCACGCGTCGAGGCCGCGGTCTCGATCGATGGCGCCGAGTTGCGCGCACCTCGCGTCGCGGTTCCGGCCGCGCTCACCGGCGTGTGTTCCACTGACCGGTGGGAGCGGGCCCGCCACACCTACGGCATGGCCTACACCGACCGGCTGCGGGCCTTCCGGGGCCAGTTCGACGCGCCTCCCGACGTCGTCGCGTATCCGGCGGACGAGGCCGACCTCGAGGCGGTCCTCGACTGGTGCGACGCGGCCGGCCACGTGGTGGTCCCGTTCGGTGGCGGGTCGTCGGTGGTGTGGGGCGTGAACCCGCCCGTCGACGCAGCGAGCGTCGTGACGATCGACCTGACGGCCATGGACCGGGTGCTCGAGATCGACCCCACGTCCCGGGCCGCCCGGATCCAAGCCGGGGCCCTGGGCCCCGCCGTGGAGGACCAGCTGCGCCCGCATGGCCTGACGCTGCGCCACTTCCCCCAGTCGTTTCAGTGGTCGACCGTGGGGGGCTGGATCGCCACACGCTCGGGCGGCCACTACGCCACGAACCAGACGCACATCGATGACTTCGTCGAATCCGTGCGCATGCTCACCCCGTCGGGCTGGTGGGAATCACGCCGGCTTCCCGGCAGCGGTGCCGGTCCGAGCCCCGATCGACTGGTGCTGGGCAGTGAGGGCACGCTCGGGATCGTGTCCGAGGCCTGGCTGAGGCTCCAGCCCCGGCCCACGTTCCGCGCCGCCGGCGGCGTGCGCTTCTCGGGCTGGGAGGCGGGCTGGCAGGCGGTCCGGGCCATCGTCCAGGCGAAGCTGTGGCCGGCCAACCTCCGCATCCTCGATCCGCTCGAGGCCCAACGGGGCGCCGGCCTCGACGGGAGCACCGCGCTGGTGATCGTGGGGTTCGAGTCGGCCGATGTGTCCCAGCGCGCCAACATCGAGGCCGCCGTGGGTCTGGCCCGCGACCACGGTGGTGAGATCGCCGACGACGAGATCAGGGTGGCCGACGCCAGCACGCCCACCGGTCGCGGCGGTGCGGTCGGCGCCTGGCGCGACAGCTTCGTCGGCTTCGACCTCAACACCATGACCGGGCTCGGCCTGGTGACCGACACCTTCGAGACCGCGATCACGTGGGACCGCTGGCCTGACTTCGACGCCGAGGTGCGGGCGAAGATGGGACGGGCGCTCGACGAGGTGTGCGGCGGCGGCCTGCTGAGCTGCCGGTTCACCCACGTCTACACCGACGGGCCGGCGCCCTACTACACGTTCGCAGGGATGGGCCGCCAGGGTGGCGAGGAGCAGCAGTGGGCGGAGCTCAAGGAGGCGGCCTCCGAGGCGGTCCTCGCCGCCGGGGGCACGATCACCCATCACCATGCGGTCGGGCGGATGCACCGCCCGGCCTACGATCGCCAGCGCCCCGACCTTTTCGCAACGGCGCTGCGAGCGGCCAAGCGGGCCCTCGACCCGAATGGCCTGCTGAACCCCGGCGTCCTCGTCGACTAGCACCTGGCAATGGCCAGGAGGTGAGCGCTCAGGCCGAGGAGGGAGGGTTCGGCTTCGATCAGCCGTGTCGCCTCGAGGATCGTCTCGCGGTCGGCGTCCCGCCGCCAGCGGGCGTCGAGGTGGGGCAGCCAGCCGGCGATCCCCTCGACGCCCACGAGCTCGACCATCTCCAGGCCGGCGTCGATGATCTCCTCGTGGAGCTCGTCGGGGTGGTGGAAGAACGCGGTGGTGAACCAGTGGGGGTGGTTGTCGGGATTGGCGTGGCGGCCGTCGGCGAGGTCGCGACGGACGACGCGGCGGAACTCGGGCTCGAACAGGAACTCCCGCACGAGCCCGTCGATCAGCGAGGCGAACCGGCTGATGGCGGCGACCGCCACCAGCCCCGCCGGCTTGACGACCCGGCGGGCCTCCTCGAGCGCGGCCAGGCGATCGGCGCGCTCGACCAGGTGGTAGAGCGGGCCGAGCACGAGCACCGCATCGAAGCGGGCATCGGGCGCGGCCAGGTGCCGGGCGTCGCCGACCTCGGCCGTGAGCCCGAGCCCGGCCAGTGCGGCCCCCGCCTGTTCCACGTGCCCCGGGGTGATGTCGACGAGGTGCACGCGGTACCCGTCCCGCAACAGCCACGCCGCGTGCACACCGGTACCGCCCCCCACATCGAGGATGCGTCGGGGCGGCGGCGGGAGATGGCGCCCGAGGACCTCGCGGGTCCGGACGAGCTCCAGCTCCGCGAGGCCACCGGCGAGCCGGTCCTGCTCCCGGCTCGCCTCGTAATGGGCGACGACGCTGCCGAGGTCGTTGGCCGTCACGCTCCGACCATAGGGAGCGCGCCGGGTTGGGTCAGGCGTCCTTTTCCCGGGGCGAGGGCTCGTAGACGAGGATGAACGTCTCGCCGGCCGGCTTGGCGTCCACCAGCTTCAGGGCGGTGGCGGCCGGCGTCTCGCCGAACATGTGCTTGCCGCCCCCGAGGACGGTGGGGAACACCATGAAGCGGTACTCGTCGACGAGGCCGTTCTCGGCCAACGCCTGTACGAGCTGGACGCTGCCGTTGACCAGGATGTCGCCGTCGATCTCCTGCTTCAGCTTGGCGACGGCGGCCGGAACGTCGTCCGCGATGACGGTCGAGTTGTTCCACTCGGGGTCCTTCAGCGTCGTGGAGACGACGTACTTGGGCATGCCGTTGAACTTGTCGGCGAACTCGCCGGTCCGCGAGGGCCAGGCATCGGCGAAGCCCTCGTACGTCACCCGCCCGAGCAGCAGCGCTTCGCTGGCCATGACCTCGTCGAGCTTGAACTTGTTCCCCTCGTCCCCGCGGTCGAACTGGAATGCCCAGCCACCGCGCTCCCAGCTCTCGGAACCGCCAGGATCCTCGACGACGCCGTCGACCGAGATGAACTGTGAGACGACCACCTTGCCCATGACGACACTCCTTTCCGTTGGCGTGCGACCGCGATAGACGCCGGAGACCCGTCAAACTCATCGCGCCCGGGCGACGAGTGATCCCAGAGCCCGGAGGTGATCCTCGCGCGAGCCGAACGTGAGCGCCGCCGCCCGGGCGCGGTCTGACCACAGGTGGAGGTCGTGGTCGACCGTGAACCCGATGCCGCCGTGCAGCTGGTGGGCCATCAGCGTGGCCTCGACATAGGCATCGCTCGCGGCCACCTTGGCGATCGCCACCGGGGCCTCCACACCACTCGACGACCGCGTCCGCGTCGCTGCCCAGAGAGCAGCGCCACACGGCCTGCCACGCCGCCAAGCCGGCGGCATCGATGCGGGTCGAAAGGTCGGCGACGTGGTGCTGCGCGGCCTGGAAGCTGCCGATCGGGCGGCCGAACTGAGCCCGATCGCCGATGTACCGAACGGTCAGGTCCAGCACGGCCCGGGCACCGCCGACCATCTCCACGCATTGCAGGGCGGTGGCGACGCGGCGCACGCGTTCCACGACCGACCACGCATCCGAGGACACCCGCGCGAGCAGACGGTCCACCGGTACCGCCACGGCCTCGAACGAGACCTCGTGCTGGGCATCGTGGGCGAACGTCGTGAGCCGGGACCGGCGCACGCCCGGTGCATCGGTGGGCACGACGACGAGCCGAACGGCGCCGGCGCCGATCGCCGCGGGATCGTGGGCCACGACCACGAGGTCGTCCGCGACGCCGGCGTTGGGAACGAACAGCTTCGTTCCGTCGACGACGACGACCTCGCCCTCGACCGCCGCCGTGGTGGCCAGGGCGTCGGGCGACGACCGCATCCCGTCCTCGTGGAACGCCAGCGAGACGATGCGCTCGCCGGCGAGAACGGGGCGGAGCAGGCCGGAGCGCTGAGCCTCGTCGCCGGCGCGATCGATCAACAGCGCCGCCTCCACCGTCGAGTAGAGGGTGGTCGGCACCAGGGCGCGACCGGCCTCCTCGTAGACGACCGCCAGGTCGAGCAGGTCGCCACCGCCACCGCCCACGGCCTCCGGGAACGCCAGGCCGACCCATCCCAGGTCGGCCATCCCCCGCCACAGGTCCGCATCGTGGCCCTCGCCGTCTGCCGCGCCTGCCCGCCGGACCAGCTCGGGCGGGCAGGCACGTTGCAGGAAGGCACGCGCCGACGCCCGCAGCGCCTCCTGCTCGTCGGACAGCGCCAGGTCCGTCACCGCGGCAGACCGTGGCCGCGCTGGGCGACGATGTCGCGCTGGATCTCGTTGGTCCCGCCCCCGAAGCGCAGATACGGCGCCGCCCGGTACATCAGCTGCGCGAGGCCGGCAAGCGGCGCCCGGGCGTCGTAGGGATCGAGCTGACCGGCGGGCCCGAGGAGATCCAGCGCCACCGACGAGGCCCGGGCGTGCAGCTCGGTGGTGAAGACCTTCGTCATCGAGGCCTCCGCGCTGGCGGGCCGGCCGGCATCGATCATCCACGCGGCGCGGTGGTTCAGCAGCCGCGCCAGCTCGACGTCGACGGTCAGCTCGGCGAGGCGGCGCTGCACGTCCGGGCGTCCCGCCAGCACCTCGCCGTCGACGGTGGTGTCACGGCACCACGCCGCGAGATCGTCGAGCAACCGCCGCAGCCCGCCCGTGATCCCGATCGCGACCCGTTCGAAGTCGAGCGCCTGGGTCACGTAGGCCCACCCGCGGTCGCGCTCGCCGACCAGGTTCTCGCGCGGCACGCGCACGTCGTCGAACCACACCTGGTTGGTACGCATCCCGCGCCAGGTGGTGATGGCCCGCACGTCGATCCCGGGAGCGTCGAGCGGCACGATCAGGACCGAGATCCCCCGATGGCGGGGCGCATCGGGACTGGTACGGCAGGCCAGCCATTCGTGCGTGCAGTACTCGGCGCCGGTGTTCCAGATCTTGGTGCCGTTGATCACCCACGCATCGCCGTCCAGCACCGCCGTGGTCCGCAGGGACGCCAGGTCGCTGCCGGCATCGGGCTCGGAGTAGCCGATGGCGAACTCGACCTCGCCCCGCCTGATGGCCGGCAGCCAGCGGGCCTGCTGCTCCGGCGTGCCCGAGCGGATGATCGTCGGCGCCACCGATGCCGCCGTCATGTCGATGGCGGGCGCCCCGGCGTACGCCAACTCGTCCATCAGCAGCAGGTTGTCGACCAGGGACCGGCCGAGGCCGCCGTGCTCCTCGGGCCACATGAGGCACAGCCAGCCCTTGGCCAGCAGGCGGCGGCGGAACACCCTGATGACGTCTCCGCTCCACTCCCCTCCCCCGCGCCGCACCGCCTCACGCTCGGCCGGGCCGAACTCCTCGTCGAGGAAGGCGCGCACCTCCTCGACCCACGCCCGTTGCCGCTCGGTGAGGCCGAAGTGCATCCCGGGCTCAGGCCGTGTCGCTGTCGCTGCCCGGAGTGAAGCGGAACAGCAGGTGGCTGTAGCGGGCAACCGGGGTGCCGTCGCCCAGGCGGTAGGTAGCGGCGGTGGTGAGAAAGTGCCCCTCACCCAGGCGGGTGCGCTTCAGCTCCGAGACGTCGACCAGCTCCTCCTCGACGTTGAGCCGGTCGCCGACCCGGATCGGCCGGAAGAACTCCGCGTCGCAGCCGACGCTCACGACCGTCGTGCCGGGTAACGGCACCTGGCCGGCGAGGAGCGGCCGGGGCCGGGGGTTGCCCGGCCGCCAGTCCGGCGCCATGGCCCAGGTCATCAGCAGAGCCGGTGGCGAGACGACTGCGCCCCACTGGTCACACGCGAACTCCTCGTCCCAGTAGCTGGCGTTGCCGTCGTGGACCATGGCGCAGAAGTACTTGATCAGCGGCCACGCCACGTCGTGGGTGGCGAACTCGACCTCGGTGCGCGTGCCGATCATCGCCCGGGCTTCCTCGTAGGTCCCGATGGGGAGGTCGAACCCCGATTCCTGCTCGACCGCCCGCTCGGCGCCCGGAGCGTCGGCGGTCATGAGCGCAGCTCCTGACCGGCCGACCGCGCGACCGCCAGGGAGCCGGGCGGCGATGGGGTCCGGGGCGCAGCCCCCGAGAGAGCGCCGTCATGCCGGCTCCCGCGACTCCCGGACCGGCAGCTCGAGAGTGACGGTCGCCGGGCAGCACAGCTCGCCGTCCTGGTTCTTCACCGTCAGCTCGAGGTCGACCAGGTAGCGCACCCGGGCGCCGGCATCATCGATGTACCTGCGCACCACCCGCCCCTCGCCGACCATCGTGTCGCCGGCGTAGATCGACCGCTGCATGGAGATCTTCCGCCGGGCGATGAAGCTCCGGGGGCCGCCCCACTCGGTCGCCAACCGGTCGACGAAGCCAAGGAAGTGCATGGTGTTGACGTAGATGGTCGGCTGGCCCTGCGACCGCGCGTACTCCGGGTCGTGGTGGCCGGGGAAGTAGTCCCAGGTGGTGGCCGGGTTCATGATCACCCGGCGATAGGTGATCTCGTCGTCCACCCGGGGCAACTCCGAGCCCTCCTCCACGTCCTCCCAGTAGCGCTGGGCGTACGAGACTCCCGGGATCATGCGTCGTCCTCCGAAGAAGAGAACCGGTACAGCACGTTGGTGGCGCGGGCGACGAGCTCACCGTCCTGGCGGCGATATGTCGACACCGTGGTGACGAAGTGCCCGGTGCCCAGGCTCGTGCGCTTGGCCTCCGACACGTCGACCAGCTCCTCCACGACGTTCAGGTGGTCGCCGACCCGGATCGGGGCGAAGTGCTCGGAGTCGTTGGAGACGTTGATGAACGTGTCGCCGGGCAGCGGGACCCGGGCGGTGAGCAACGGGACCGGCCGCCCACCGCCCGGCTTCCACTCGAGCGGGATGAGCCAGGTCATCAGCATGCCCGGCGGGGCCACGACGCCGCCCCAGTGCCGCTCGGCGAAGTCGTCGTCCCAGTAGGCGGCGTTCCCGTCCTGCACCATGGCGGCGTAATGGCGGATCATCGGCACGCTGACGGCGATCTCGCCGAAGCGCACGGGAGTCGTCGTGCCCACCAGCGCCTTGGCGTCCTCGTAGGTCCCGACGGGGACGTCATAGCCCGTGGTTTCGGTGCCCATGACCCCTCCCGCGGCCCTCAGCGGTCGCCCGCGCCGTCGAGCCGGTACAGGCGCGCCGCGTTGGCACCGAGGATGCGGACGAGCACGTCGTCGCCCAGCGCGGCGGCGTTGGCCCGTGCGGTCTCGACCGTGCCCGGGTAGTCGCAGTCCCAGTGGGGATAGTCCGACGAGAACACCAGGCTGTCGGCGCCGAGGTGGTCGACATACGGCTCGAGGAGCTGATCCTCGCACTCGAAGGCGAAGAAGCACTGACCCCGTTCGATGTAGTCGCGGGGGTCGCTGGTCATCTGCGGGACCATGTCGCCCCGCTTCTCACGGTGCTCGTGCATCCGGTGCACGAAGTAGGGGACCCAGCCGACGCCCGACTCCAGGAAGGCCACGCGCAGCGCCGGGAAGCGGTCGAGGACGCCGCCCATCGCCAGCGCCGTGAACGCCACCATCTGGTCGACCGGGAACGACAGCGTGTGCACCTGCGCGTAGTTGTCGAACCGTTCCGCGCCGGGCAGCGGCAGGTTCATCCCCGGCGCACTGTGGACGCCCACCGCGACGCCGAGGCCGGCGGCGGCCTCGAAGAAGGGCTGGAGTGACGGGTCGTCGAGGTTCCGTGTGCCCACGACCGGCGGGATCATCACGGCCACCATGCCGAGATCCGCGGCCCTCCCCAGCTCGGCGACCGCGTTCTCCGGGTGCTGCAGGGGAACGATCGCCACCGCCCGGAGCCGGTCGGGATGGCGGGCGCAGACGCCGACCAGCCAGTCGTTGTAGGCACGGCAGAAGTCCAGCGCGAAGGCCGGGTCCTCGAACGTCGTGGCCCCGATGCTCAGGCCGCCGTACAGGACCTGGACGTCGATGCCCTCCTTGTCGAGGTCGCGGATGCGGGCGTCGAGATGGAGGGCCCCGTCGGCGGCCAGCGGATGCATCGCCGACTCGATGGGGACGCCGCGGCCGGGTCCCTCCTGGGTCGGGAACAGCTTGCCCTCGATCAAGCTGACCGTCCGGCCCCCGGACTGGCCCGCCTGCTGCCAGCCCGGATGCCGCTCGGCCAACGCCCGCCAGGGCGCAAGCTCGTCGTCAGGCGCGTCGAGGCGGACCACCGGCTCGTTGATGTGGGCGTCGGCGTCGATGACCAGCATCCGTGCGTCCATGTGGACCCCCGACCCGCTCCTAGGCTGTCTTCCTACTCATATGACTGATAGACGCCATCCGGCCAGACCCATGGAACCAGAGAGGCGAACGGGGCCGCCAGCAACGGCGTGACCGGCGCGTCGCGCCACGCCTCGTCCATCAACGGCCCGAGGGCAGTGGCCGTCTCGCTCGGATCACCGTCGAGGTAGCAGACGGTGATCCGGTAGTCGCCCTCGGTGTACCGGCCCCGCCGATAGCGGGCGGCAGTGGCGAACACCCACGCCCCGGCGACCCCAGGCGTGGTGACCAGGCGGGCCAGGTGGTCGTCGTGCCGCCAGCGCAGGTACGGATCGAGCCGGTCGCGATCGCCCGGTTGCTCGACGATGAGGTAGATGCCGCGGTTGGGCCTGAAGGGGACGACCTCGGCGGAGACGAGCGCACGCGGCGATGCCCTCACCTCCAGGAGCCGCAGCGCCCCGAGGAACCGCCGGGGAAGGTCCCGCGGGAAGCGGCCGAGGTGGGCCAGGCGGCTCCCGAGGTCGAAGAAGTCGTCGAGCGTCTGCTCGACCGGTTCGCCCATGAGGTACAGCACGACGTGGTGGACGTGCTCGAACACGCCGGTGGCAGTCGACCGCGCCGCGCAGCAGGCACCGTTCGACACCCAGCGCTGGCCGTGGATCATCCCCGGGAGCTGGTACTGCTCGGGCATGTGGTCGAGCTGGTGCCAGGCCAGGTACGCGCGGTCGTCGGGGTCGTCGTCGGATCCGCCCCGGTCGGAAAGCGAGAAGAATCCCACCTTGACGCGGTTCACACCGCCTCCCGGCGTATCGCCGCGTATCCCGCCAGGGCCTCGAGCTGCTCGAGGTAGTGGGCCAGCGAGTGGTGCACCAACCGGGCGGCGACGATGGTCGTCCCCGCCGCGGCCAGCGCCCCGAGCGCGTCCGTGCATGCCGAGGCCGCGTCGCTCGGGTCGAGCGCCCGCTCGGGGCTGATCACGACCTCGAACCCCTCGGGCGGCTCGACCCCGGTCAGCCAGTCCGCCACCTGCGCCGCGGAGACGCCGAACGGTGCCCAACCGTCGGCCAGCGCCACGGCCCTCCGGAGCGAACGCCGCGTGCGACCCCCCACCCACAGGGGGACCCGGAGCTGGACGGCGCAGGGCCGGACCACGAAGCCGTCGTAGTCGTAGTGGGGGCCGTGGTACGCCGGCTGCTCCTGCGACAGCGAGGCCCGCAGCGCGACCAGGGCGTCGTCGGCCCGTGCCCCGCGATCGGCGAACGGCGCGTCGAGCAGTTCGAACTCCTCGCGGAGGGATCCCACGCCGACGCCCAGGATGAGTCGGCCGCCCGACACCACATCGAGGGTCCCGTAGCGCTTGGCGATCTCCAGGGGATGGTGGTAGCCGAGCACCAGGACGTAGGTGGCGAACCGCACCCGCTCGGTCACGGCCGCCAGGTACCCGAACGTCGCCAGCGGGTCCCAGTACGTCGCCCCCCGCACCTTGGCCACCTCGGCGGGGATGCCCACGTGCTCGCTGCATGTGACGTGGTGGTAACCGAGGCGGTCGGCGGCTCGAGCGATCTCCACCAGCTCGGCCATCCCCGCGTCCTCCTCCCAGCGGGCATGGGCGCCCGGCACGCGGGTCAGCACCGGCGTCACGACCGACAGGCGCATCAGGAGGCCGGGCTGAGGTCGGCGACCATCTCGCGCGTCGAGAAGTACCAGCGCCCCCGCTCGTAGACCAGCACGTCGCGGTACCGGCCCACCGCCTCCACCTCCGGCGCGCCACCGTTCGGGGCGGGGCGGAGCGTCAGGAAGCGGCACTCCTGCCGCGCGTGAACACCGTCGACGTCGACCTGCGCGTCGGTGGTGAGCCGAATGCGGTCGGGCGGGGCGGCCCGGAAGAACCTGATCAGTTCCCGGTGCCCGGAGAACGACTCGCCGGTTCCCTGCAACACACCTTCCTGCACGAAGGTGCCGATCCAGGACTCGAGGTCGCCGGTCTCCAGCGCCCGGTTGTAGCGCGCGGTCAGGTCCCCGATCGCCAGGCGGCTCGCCACGGTCATGAGGGTCGTCTGTTCCTGATAGCTCAAGCCCACGCTGTGCCCTCCACTAGTGCGTCCACTAGATCCGCACCTCGCGCCCTTCCCAGTACCGGTCCCGCAACAGCCGCTTGTACAGCTTGCCCGTGGGCAGCCGATTTCCTATCTGATGTATCTTTTCACTGTTAGCCACCCTAGCGCGCCGTGACCTGGGGGAAGGAGACTGCGCAGATGCTGTTCCTCCACGAGGTGCATCGGGTCGTGGGCGCCAAGGAGCGGGAGTTCGAGGTTGCCTACCGGGCGGGGTGGATGGAAGCCCTGGCGGCCGACGACGACGCCCGGCTGCTGTGGTTCCTGCACCATGCCCACGGCACCGGCCCGTCCTACCAGGTGGTGACCGTCACCGCGGTTGCCGACGGCGCCGCCTGGGAGCGCCTCGCCACACGGGTCCAGCACGGCGACCTGCGTGACTGGGCCCGGGAGGTCGACTCCTGCCGGCACGACGTCCAGGCCCGCCTGCTGATGGCCCTCGACTTCTCGCCGCTCGAGGTCGACCTCGTCGAGGTGCCCACCGACGGTCGCCGCCACGATCCGGCCCTGTACATGGAGGACACCATGTGGCCCAGGCGGGGGAAGGCCGAGGAGTACATCGCCGCCGCCGGCGCCGTCTACACGAAGATGCTGGGCTCCGATCCCGCTCACCGCCTCATAAGCATCGAGGCCGCCTACCAGACGATGCCGGGCGCCGGCCGCTACCCCGAGGTCACGCTGATGCAGAAGGTCCACGACATGCCCGGGCTCGTCCGCCTGCTGACCACCGACATGCCCGAGGAGATGGCGCGACCCGGCAACTGGATGCACGACGCCCTCGACTTCCGCGACCAGTGGCGGAGCAAGCTGCTGCGTACGGCGTCGTGGTCGCCGCTCAACTGAGGTGCGAGCGAAGCGAGCAACGCAGGCCGACGGCGCGAGCGCCAGCTCGCCCGGTGGCGATGGGTGTGGGGCGCAGCCCCACCGGAGACGCTGAGGAGTTGGAGGGCAGTCGATGCTGTTCATGCACGAGGTGCACTCGGTCGCCGGCGAGCACGAGCACGAGTTCGAGGCCGCGTACCGCGACGGCTGGATGAAGCTGCTGGCACAGGGCGACGACGCGCGGCTGCTGTGGTACCTCAACCACGCCCACGGCAGCGGCGCGTCGTACCGGGTGGTGACGATCAGCGCGATCCGCGACGGTGCCGCCTACGAGCGCCTGGCCGACCGCCTGCGGCGGGGCGACCTGCTGGACTGGTCGCGCGCCGTTGGCGCCCTGCGCCACGAGGTCCAGGGCAAGATGCTGCTACCCGTGTACTGGTCGCCGATCCAGGAGGTCGACCTGGCGACGGTGCCGACCGACGGCGCGGAGCACGAGCTGTCGCTGTACATGGAGGACACCGGCTGGCCGTCGGCGCCGCTCGACGACTACATCCGGTTCTGGGACCACGAGTACTTCCGGAACATGCGGGCAATGCCACCCGAGCACAGCATCCTGGACATCGAGGCCTGCTTCCAGGTGGCCCACGGAACGAACTACCGGCCGGAGGCGATGCTCATGCAGAAGGTCCTCAACTACGGCCTCCTGCTGAACCTCATCTCCGAGCCCGAGGAGTACGACCCCGACGTGTGGCCCGGCCGGTACATGCACGGCGGTCTGCGCTACCGCGACCAATGGGAGAGCAAGCTCCTGCGCACCAGCACGTGGTCGCCCCGGTTCTGACGGCGTACGTCAGCAGCAGCGCTCGACGAACTGTTCGAGCTGGTCCAGGTTGCGGCACTCGAACGTCTCGTGCGTGAAGGCGGCGTACTCGCTCATCAACGAGTCACCCATGTCCCAGGACGCCACCGGCTCGGGGTTGAGCCAGTAGACCCGGCGGGCGCGGCGACGGAGCTCGCCCAGCACCCACGACTGGGAGGCGTGGTAGTTGTTGCGGGCGTCTCCCAGGACGATCAGCGTCGTGCGCGGCGTGACCTCCGCACCCCAGCGGCGCCAGAAGTCGGCGAACGCGTGGCCGTAGTCGGAATGGCCGTCGAACCGGGTGATGCCGGCGCTGGTGCCGAGGGCCCGCATCGCCTCCGCCATGCCCGCCCGGTCGCGCAGCTGCTCGGTCACCTCCTCGATCGCGTCGACGAAGACGAACGACCGGACCTTGCCGAACTGGCTGCTCAACGCGTAGACGAGCTGAAGGGTGAAGCGGCTGAAGTCCGCCACCGACCTGCTGACGTCGGCGAGCACCACGATCTCGGGCAACGACCGCCGGCGGCCCCGGATCACCGGCTCGAGCGGCACGCCCCCGTAGGCCAGCGAGCGCCGAATCGTGTGACGGAAGTCCAGCCGGCCAGGGGCGGCGCGCCTGGTCTTCGCCAGCCGGGCGGCCAGGCGCCGCGCGAGCGGCTGGATCGCGGCCCGGATCTGGTCCAGCTCCCCGGCCGACGCCCGGCGGATCTCCAGCTGGGTCGCCAGCAGGCCGGCGGGCGCGTGGTGGCGATCGGCGAACGACATGCGGCGCCGGATCTCGGACTCGATCTCGTCGCGCAGCTGTTCCACCCGCAGCGCCACCGTGCGGCGGGCGAGCCGGGCCTCGAGCGGCGTCAGGACGCCGGCATCGCCGCCGCTGGCCTTGGCGGCGGTCACCACGGCGAGCGCCCGTTCGGGAAGGGTCGAGAAGTCGATCCGTCGGAGGGTGCGGAACAGGTGGTAATGCACCCCGCCGGGCGGCGTCCCCAGGGCCGCATGCCGGCGTACGGCCTCCCGGGCTACGGCCCGTAGGACGGCACCGTCCCCCTGCGCCACCACCCGCTCGACCCGCCGCTCGAACGCGTCGTCGGCGCCCGGGTCTTGCGACTCGACCGCGAAGTAGGCGTCGAACACGGTCTCGAAGGTGACCCACTCGGCCCGGCTCTTGGCCAGCGTCGAGCCCAGGGCCCGCCGGACGATCGCCCGCTCGCTGAGGGACACGGCATTCACGGCCCGCATGGCGTCGACGTGCTCGGTGATCCCGACCGCCACGCCGGCGGCGCGCAACTCCTCGACGAAGCCGCTCAGGATGTCGATCACCGGGGCACCACGCCCCTCGTCCGGGCCACCGCTCCTATGGTATGAACCATTTGAAGGTAGGGGACCTGTCCGTGGCCGTCGTTCCTGGTGCGATCCTGGTTGCTGGGCAACCACTTCGGCGCCAGGAATGGCGCGTCGCCGGTCTGCGGGAATGACGTGACGCCACCTCCCTAGGCTCACCGCCCATGGAGTACATCCCCTCGGCTGACCGCTACCAGACCATGACCTACCGCCGGTGCGGGCGCAGTGGGCTGATGCTGCCGGCGATCTCGCTCGGTTTGTGGCACAACTTCGGCCACGACCGTCCGTTCGCCACCCAGCAGGCCATCTGCCGCCGGGCCTTCGACCTGGGCGTCACCCACTTCGACCTGGCCAACAACTACGGGCCGCCGTACGGCGCCGCGGAGGAGAACTTCGGCAGGTTGCTGGCCACCGACTTCGCCGGCCACCGCGACGAGCTCGTGGTCTCCACCAAGGCGGGCTATGACATGTGGCCAGGCCCCTACGGCGAAGGCGGCTCCCGCAAGTACCTCCTCGCGTCCCTCGACCAGTCGCTCCGGCGGATGGGCCTCGACTACGTCGACATCTTCTATTCGCACCGGTTCGATCCCGACACACCGCTGGAGGAGACGATGTCGGCCGTGGCGACTGCAGTGACCCAGGGCAAGGCGCTGTATGCCGGGATCTCGTCGTACTCGTCGGCGCGCACCGTCGAGGCGGCACGGCTGCTTGCCGACCGCGGCGTGCCGCTGCTGATCCATCAGCCGTCGTACTCGATGTTCAACCGCTGGATCGAGGACGACGGGCTGCTGGACACGCTCGAGGCCACAGGGGCGGGATGCATTGCCTTCTCGCCGCTGGCTCAGGGCCTGCTCACGGACCGGTACCTCGACGGCATCCCCGCCGACTCACGGGCCGCCACGGGTGGTGCACTGGACCGCGACATGATCACCGAGGACAACCTCGCCCGGGTTCGGGCGCTGGCCCGGTTGGCCGAGGGGCGCGGGCAGACCCTCGCCCAACTGGCATTGGCATGGGCGCTGCGCGACCCGCGGATGACATCGCTGGTCATCGGCGCGAGCGGCGTCGCCCAGCTGGAGGCCGACCTGGCGGCCCTTGACAACCTCGCGTTCACCGACGACGAGCTCGAAGCCATCGACCGGTACGCCACCGATGCCGGCATCAACCTCTGGGCTGCGTCCAGCAGCGAGTGACAGGCCCGGTCCGGGCCCATGCCCTATTCGCCAAGCACGACGGCCAGCTTGTGCCGCGCCTGCGCAGCCATGAACGCGTTGGTGTGCTGGTAGTACGGCAGGGCGACGATTGCGGTCGAGAGCGCCCAGCCGCGGCCGCGCTCCCACGTCGCGTCGTCCACAGCCAGCTCGGTGCGGAGCACCTCACGCGACTCGGCGTCGAAGAGCTCCCACGCGACGATCAGGTCACAGGCCGGATCACCGACGCCGAGCGCGCCCCAGTCGATGACGGCGGTGAGCCGGCCGTCCTGGACCAACAGGTTCCCCGCGGCCAGGTCGCCGTGAATCCACACCGGTGGTCGGTCCCAGGTCGGGACGCCGAGAGCCTTGTCCCATGCGGCCGTCACCGCAGCGGTGTCGATCAGGTCGTGCGATGCGCTGATCGCCCGCCGCGTGTCGCGGTCGCGCCTCGAGAGCGGCACTCCCCGCCCGAAGTTGGCGATGCTCGGCTTTGGCCCGCCGGTGGGGTCCAACGAGTGCAGCGCAGCGATGAAGGCCGCGAGGTCGGCGGCCGCTTGCCGGAGGTCGAAGTGCGCCAGGCTCGCGTCCTCGCCCTCGAGCCACGGGTACACCGACCATGGCCAGGGGTAGCCCTCGATCGGTTGCCCCCTCACCAGCGGGACCGGGATGTCCAACGGAAGGTGCGGTGCGAGCTCGGGCAGCCAGCGGTGCTCCTTGTCGACCGGCCCGACGGATGACGGCCGCAGTGGCAGCCGCACGACCATGTCATCGCCGAGGCGGTACAACGCGTTGTCGGTGCCGGTGGACGACACCGGCTCGATCGGCAGGTCCGCCCATTGCGGCTGCTGCGCCCGGAGCAGCTGGCGCACCAGGTCGCTGTCGCTGTCGATCTCGTCGTGGTGCATGTTCGGCTAGCGGCGCTCCAAGACGATCTCGTCGCGAATGGGTATGCCGAAGCTACCCACCTCGGATATCGACGGCTTCAGAGTTTGGCGGGCTTCGTCCACGGCACCCGGCCGCACCTCGGTTATCCGGAACCCGCGACGCTGGTAGAAGCGGAGCGCGTCGAGATTGTCGTTCGTGGTCACGAGCCAGAGGCGTTGCGCCTTCGTTTCCGCCTCCAACGCATCCAGCAGGCTGGTCCCGACGCCCCCATGCTTCGCCGTGACCTCGATGTACACCACCTCGACGTCGTTGCCGTCGGTGCCGGTGTCGAAGGTGACGATGCCGACCGGTTCGCCGTCCCGTTCGGCGACGAGCCCCGGGCAGGCGAGCGGGTCGATGAGCGACCCGAGCCGGACCTGGAGGCGCCCACCGAAGCCACCTATGAGACGCTCGGCCCACGGCAGATCCGCGTCTGTGAACGCCCGAATGGTTACCTGTCCCATTCCCTCAGCGTTGCCATTACGCGATAGGAGGAGCAAGGCATGCATGTGCAGGGCATTGCGTGGGTCGGTACTCGCACGGAGCACTGGTCCGACACGGTCGAGATGTTCGAGAGGCACCTGGGGCTGCGTCGCAGTCACGAGCTCCCGGGCATCACCGTGTTCGGGCTCGACAACGGCGACACGGTCGAGGTCTTCACGATCGACGAGCCCGATCATCTGCACTTCACCATGGGGCCCGTGGTCGGCTTCGCCGTTGACGACATCGAGGCCGCGAGCCGAACTGGAGGCCGCCGGCATCGACGTCCTGGGCCCGATCCAGCACGGGGGCGGCCTGACGTGGCTGCACTTCCGAGGGGCCGACGGCAACGTCTGGGAGCTGACGGCCAGGGACACTTCGTCGCCTGGTGGTCGCTGATGCCGGCTCACGCGCCTCCGAGATAGGAGTCGTCGAGGAGCGACGCCAGCGTTTCCATGGGTGCGCTCCTCCAGGTTTCATCGACCTCTTGGCCTTCGTCCCGTGCGGCCCGCACCGCCCGGTCCCAGGTGAGGACCCGGGCGATCTTGGCGACTCGACAGGCGAGCTCGAGCGTCGCCTCCAGATCTTCGCCGGGGGCGACGGGGCCGAACACGTCGAGGTACGCGTCCCGGGCGTCGGTGAACCGGGGATCGTCGACTCCTACCCCGAGGAGGCGTTGCACGAAGCCCAGGGGGACGAGCATGGCGGCGAAGGGGTGGGCCACGACGCTGTCACCCCAGTCGTAGAACCTCACATCGCCGCTGCCGTCGCCCAGGATGTTCCACGGATGGAGGTCGTTGTGGTCGAGGCTCGGCGGCAGGGAGGATGCCGCCAGCCGCTCGCACCACGACGCGACCGTCTCGCCCATGGCCGCCACCTGGCGGTGGATCGATCGATCGTTCTCCCCGCCGTCGAGGTCGGCGCGCGTGGCGCCGAGCGCTTGCTCGAATCGCTCGCCCATCACGGCCGGGCGCATGTCGGCCACCCCCAGGGCCAGGAGCCCGTCCACGTGCGGGACCAGGTCCAATTGCATCCGGCCGTAGTCCACCAGGGCCGCCACGAGCGGCTCCACCAGGTCGGCGCCGGTCAGCCGTTCCCCGAGGGACGGGCCACCGTCGGGCAGCACCATCCAGCCACGCGCCGCGTCCGTGGCGATCGGCGTCAGCACACGGTCGGGGACCGTCGTGGCCAGCCGCTCGTACAGCCCGGCCTCGAACGCCGTACCCGGCCCCGCGGCCTTCATCCACACCACCCCGGCGGTCGTCGGCACCTTCAGCACCGTCGCCCACGGCCGTAGGTGCGGTTGCTCCACGTCGCCACGCCGCTCGATGCCGGCGCTCGCGAGCCGCTCGTCGAGCCACGACAGGGCCTGGGCCCGCCATTCCGGGCTCGACCACACCGCCGTGCCGTGGCCGGCGGGGGCCGGCACGGGCCTAGGGGCGGCGGCCGGTGAACGCGATGAGCCTGGTCTGTTCGTCGGCATCGTCGGGGTCCTGCGCCCGGTAAGACGATGCCGTGCCCCGTAAATCATCGGCGGCGCACCGGGTGATGGTTCATGTCAACCCGAAGCCGCCGTCGACGGTGAGGACCTCGCCCGTCGTGTAGGTGGAGCTGGCCAGGAACATGGCGGCGTCGGCCACCTCCTCGGCGCTCGCGACCCGCCGCAGAGGGACGCGGGCCGCCGGGCCCGCCAGGTCCCCCACCTGCGATCGGAACGCGGGCGTGTCGGTGAAGCCGGGCGACAGGGCATTGACCCGGATGCCGTGGCTCGCCCACTCCAGGGCGAGCGTCCGGGTGAGGTTGACGACCCCCGCCCGCGCCGCCCCCGAGTGGGCCATGCCGGGGAACGGGCGCTGCCACACGCTGGCGACGACGTTCACGATGGCGCCACCCCGGCGGGACAGGAGCGGGAACAGCTGCCGGCACGCGAAGAACGTGCCGGTGAGGTTCGTGTCGACGACCGCCCGCCAGGCGTTGGGTGTCAGCTCCGCGGCGGGCGCATGAAACTGTCCGCCGGCGGCGTTCACCAGCACGTCGACCCGACCCGACCACCCGCCGATCGCCTCGCGCAGCTCACCCATCCGGTCCCAGTCGCGTATGTCGGCGGGGAACGCCTGCGCCACGCCGCCGGCCGCGCCGATCGTGTCGGCCACCTGCTCGAGCGGTTCCGGGCGCCGGCCTACAAGGACGACCATGTGGCCCGCCTCCGCCAACCGCGCCGCGCAGGCGGACCCGATGCCAGACCCGCCGCCGGTGACGACGGCGGTCGGCGGGCCGTCGGCGCGTTCGGCCACTCAGCGTCCCGGCGTCGCGAGCAGTTCCGCGTGCTGCTCCCGCAGGAACTGCGCCCACTCGTCGTCGCCTTCCGCCAAGCGCCGCGCCGCCAGTGACCGGAGGTCTTCGAGCCGCACCTTCTGGCTTCCGGTGAAGGTCAGCTCCTCGTTGTCGAAGAACAGCACCCGCCGGGGCACCTTGTACGACGCCAGCACGCCCCGCAGGTGACCGGAGATGTCCTCGGCGGACACGGGGTCGAGGCTGCGAACGGCGCACAGCACGACCGCCTCCCCGAACCGCGGGTGCGGCACCCCGACGGCGCTTCCCAGCTTCAGGCGGCCCCAGCTCGCCACCGCCGCCTCGACCTCGGCCGGCGACACGTTGGCGCCGGCAGTCTTGATCAGTCCCGACAGGCGCCCGTGCCAGTGCAGGTAACCGGCGTCGTCGAGATGACCGGAGTCCTTGGTGCGGAACCAGCCGTCATCGTCGAAGCACTCCTCGGGCGCGATCTTGTAGTAGCCCCGCATCAGCGTCACGCCCTTCACGGCGATCTCACCGGTCTCACCGACCCCCAGCGGCTCGCCGCTGTCGGGATCGACGATGCGGATCGCCATGCCCGGCAAGGGCACGCCGTGCGTGGTCTCCCGGAGCTCGAGCGGCGAGTTCGAGGGGATCGACGTGCAGATCGTGAACGTCTCGGTCAGTCCGTAGGCGGCCCGCGGGTCGCCCGGGTCACCGTCGATCTGGACCACCCGGCGCAGTGGGCTGTCGGGCGTCACCCTCCGCAGCGACGACAGGTCCCGCTTGGTGGCGTCCTCGTGCTCCACCAGCGCGGCCGCCGAGTGGGGAAACGAGTGGATCGTGGTGATCCGCTCCCGCTCGAGCAGCTCGAGGGCCTCGCCGGCGTCGAAGGCCTCCTGGCATACGAAGCAGGCGCCGGACGCCAGCGTCCCGCCCAGCACGAACGCCAGCCCGGCGGTCCAGAAGAACGGGAACGGGCTCCAGACCCGATCCGAGGGATCGAGGCCGAGCTGCTCCGCCCAGCGCCAGCTCTGCACCACCGGGCCCCGATGCCGGTGCAGCACCGCCTTGGGGTGTGCGGTGGTGCCGGAGGTGTAGATGATGAGTGCGTCGTCGCTCGGCACAACGCTCGCGGCCGCGGCGTCGAGCACTTCGTCGTCCACCGCCGCACCGGCAGCGATCACCGCGTCCCAGGTGTCGACGCTACGGGGACCGGAGACGGAGTCGACGCACACGATTCGGCGCAGGTAGGGGAAGCGGGCGACCGCGATCCGCCCGGGCTCGGCGTCGCCGATGCCCGGATGGTCGGCGACCAGCTCGTCGACGAATCGCCGGTCGAGCAGCGACCCCTGGGTCACCAGGACCGAGGCGTCGCAGTGCCACAGGATGTAGTCGCGCTCGGCGGCGGCGGCGAGCGTACTGACCGGCACGGCGACCGCGCCCACGAGCGCGGCCCCATAGGCGGCCACCACGAACTCGGGGCGGTTGCCGAGCATCACCGCGACCTTCGACCCCTTCGTGACGCCCAGGGCGAGCAGGCCCTTCCCGAACTCCCGCACCTCGTCGTGCAGCTGCTCGTAGGTGAGCCTGCGGTCGCCGAAGACCAGTGCCTCGTTCCCGGAATAGCGCTCGGCCACCTGGGCGAGGAAGCGGCCGTGCGTGAGGTCCTCGGCCGCCACCGGCAGGCCGAGATAGCTGCCGCCCATCACTTCCTGCCCAGGCCGGGCTCAGCGGCGCCGACCAGCGCCACCCGGTTGCCGAACACGTCGACACCCCGCTCCATCTCGTCGTGGGCGTCGGGGATCTCCTCGAAGCGGTAGAGCTTGCCGAGGCAGGGGTCTACGACGCCGCCCACCACCAGGTCGTTGTAGGCACGGGCCTGCTCGTCGTTGGTGCCGTGCGATCCCTGCAGGCGCTTCTGCCGCACCCAGTGGTAGCGGAGGTCGACGACCGCGCTGTACCCGGTGGTTCCGGCACAGATCACGACCATGCCGCCGGCCTCGCAGACGAAGATGCTCGTCGGGATCGTCGCTTCCCCGGGATGCTCGAAGACGATGGTGGGGTTGCGGCGCTCACCCAGCACCTCCCAGACCTTGGCTCCGAAAGCCCGGGCGCCGGCGGTCCATTCCTTCTGGCCGTCGGCGTCATCCCAGTGCGGCGCCATGCCCCAGTGCGAGAACTCCTGCCGGTTGACATAGCCGACGGCGCCGAGCTTCTTGCAGTACTCACCGCGCTCGTCGTCGGACACGACCGCCACGGGTCGGGCGCCGGCAGCCACCGCCAGCTGGATGGCCTGCGTCCCGAGGCCCCCGGATCCGCCCCACACCAGCACCGGGTCGCCGTCCTGGAGCGTGTTCGGCGGCCATCCGTGGAGCATCCGGTAGGCCGTCGTGCCGACGAGCGTCGCCGCCGCGGCCTCCTCCCACGAGAGCTGGGGCGCCTTGGGCAGGCACT
This sequence comes from uncultured bacterium, assembly GCA_963813485.1. Lineage (GTDB taxonomy): Bacteria > Actinomycetota > Acidimicrobiia > Acidimicrobiales > VFJN01 > DASQUK01. The sequence goes on along the minus strand of CAWEZE010000012.1, from coordinate 4,010 downwards.
GGTGGGCCTGCGCGACCGTGAACTGCCCGAACGAGCCGAAGTTGGTCTCGTATCCCCAGATCCGCGCCGAAGGCGCCAGCATGGGATCCTTCCCGGCGGCGACCCACGGGTCGTCGGCATCCCACCAGCCGTGGTGGATGACCACCTCGTCGCCGACGGTCACGTCGCGCACCGCCTCGCCGACGGCGTAGACGATGCCGGATGCGTCCGAGCCGCCGATGTGGAAGTCCCAGGGCTCGCCCGCCTTCTGGCGGGCGCGGATGACGTCGATCGGCAGGCCACGGGCCGCCCAAACGTTGTTGAAGTTGATGCCCGCGGCCATCACCGCCACCAGGACCTGGTCAGGGGCCAGCGGCGGGACGTCGACCTCCTCGACCTGGAACGCGGTCCGCGGGTCGCCGAAGCGGTCCTGGCGGATGACCTGGGCCCGCATCCGCTCCGGCACCTCGCCGACAGGTGGCAGCTCACCGGTCGACGGCAATTCGGTCCCTGGCATCAGATGTCCTCCCGGTTGGCGCCGACGGGTAGGCCGGCCAGGCCGGCGCCGGACAGCTTCGCAGGCCCCGATGGCTCGGCGGCGTTGGCTGCTGTCGATATCACCGCGGAATCGCGATCTGATTCACTCGTTCGGCAGCGAGATCTCCGCGGTGCCCTTCGCCATGACGGCGTCGTTCTGGTTCGTCATCGTGTATTCGACGAAGGCGAGGTGGTGCCCGGTGCTCGGGTCGATGTCCTTGCCCGTGACCGCGCCATTGAGGAACGTCGCGTCGCCGGTGAAGGCGGGGTTGCGGTACTGGGCGTTCGAGTGGACGATCTCGCCCCATTCACCCGACCAGTTGGTGAGGTAGTCGAGGATCCAGGCGCCCATCGTGGCGCCGTAGCCATAGCCGCGGGGCATGCCGATGAGCCGCGCGTAGCGGGGCTGCACGTGGCCGCGGGAGGCGCCGTGGTAGAGGCCGTCGGCCTTGGTGGGATCGATGGCGGCCTGGCGGGGGTCACGGCTCATCTCGGGCAGCCAGCCGGCCGCGTCGGTCGTCGACACGCCCCAGTAGTCGGCGGCGCCCCAGATGTTCATGTTGAAGGCCCGCCACTCGGTGGTGAAGCTCATCAGCGTATGGGGCCCGATGGGGCGCGTCGGCAGGCGATCTCCCTCGTTCACGTCCTTCCACAGGACCTTGTCGTGGCCGCGGAACGTGGCGTAGTAGGCGAACTTCTGCTCCTCGATGTCCGCCAGGGCGTCGTCACCCCACTTGGGGTCGTCCTTCTCGTTGAACTGGGCGCGCTTGCGCGCCTCGTCGGCGAGGTAGCGGATCGACGTCGACCGCTGTTTGGCGACCATCTCGCCACGCTGATTGATGTAGGTCGTGTCGCCCCGGGAGAACATGGTCGGACCGGCGAACTTGGTCTCGGTGACCCGGTAGTCGAACAGCATCCGCTCGCCCTTGATGCGGTCGCCCGGCTCGATGCGGGGACCGAAGAACCACCACTCGTCACCGCCGAAGATCATGTGCGAACCCGGGATCGTGCCCTGGATGGCGGGGGTGGCTCCGTGCCCGACGTCGGTGGCCACGGCGAACGATTGGGGCGCCACGATGTGACCGAAGCGCCCCTCGGCGGCGAAGCGGTCGTCGTAGTAGATGGGATTGGGGTTCTGCATGCCCTGCGCCCAGCGCCGGATGTCGTTGACATGGACCGGATCCTTGAGGAACCCACCGCCGAGCGGGACGCCGACCCAGCGGTCGACGTCCGACGTGTCGAGCGTTACGTCACCCATGCGAGAGCCCCTCCTGGCGGTATTCGGTGCGGTTGCTCGGCTGTTCCGAGATTCTCGCCTTAGATATATAAGAATGGAAGTCTACAGCAGACAGCCGAAGAGCGTCTGTCCGGCGGGTTCGTGGCCGTGCGACGAGCCTTCGATGACCGGACGCAGGACCACCCGTCGAGGGTGAGGACATGGCGCCAACGATGTAGCTCCGTTGCGCCTAGGAGGCACCGTCGGTGCCGTGCAACTGGAGGTGGCCATGGTCGTTGCTGACGTCGACCTGGGGGACCTGATCTGGACGACGATCTGGATCTTCTTCCTCATCTTGTTCATCTGGGTCTTCATCATGATCGTGAGCGACCTGTTCCGCGACCACGAACTGTCGGGGTGGGCGAAGGCGATCTGGGTGGTCGTTCTGATCATCTTCCCGCTGATCGGGTCGCTCGTTTACCTCATCGCCCGTGGTGAGGGAATGGCTCGACGATCGGCTGCGCAGCAGCAACAGGCTCGTGCCGAGTTCGACAGCTACGTCCGCTCGACCGCGGCGTCAGCTGGTACGGGGACGGCGGACGAGCTCGCGCGCCTGGCAGAGCTGCGCAGCAACGGCACGATCACCGATGCCGAGTTCGAGACGGCGAAAGCCAGAGTCTTGGGCGGGACCGGGACGACTACCGCGACCGGGACGACTACCGGGACCGGGACTACGGCCACGCCGTAGACCACCATCGTCATCGATGCTCGACAGTGCCCCGGCACCACCGGTGCCGGGGCACTCGCTCGCGGGGGATCGATCAGGTCGTGGGCTGCAGGCCGGCGACGGTCTCGACGAACCGGGGGGCAGCCTCGGCGGCCGCGTCGGTGTCCTCGTCGTCGGCGGCCGCCCGGAGCTCGCCCAGCTGGCTCCCGACCTCGTCGACGTCGGCTTGGTCGAAGCCGTGGGCGATCCGGTCCCAGATCCACTCGAGCGAGCTGACGTCGCCGGCTACCTGCCCCGGGTCTGCTTCGTCGCTGGCGCTGTCGACCGCAAGCTGGTGGGCCCAGACGTTGAACCGACCGAGGTCGACCTCGGTCGGCGGCCGATACTGCAGCTCGAGGTCCAGAGCCGCCATCTCGACGTCGAGCGCAGCGTTGCGGGCACCCTCCCGGTTGCGGTCGTCGACCGCCGGCATCAGCGCGTTGCCGCGGAGTGCGTCGAGGGCCTGACCCATCTGCACGTCAGCAGAGGGGGCACGGCGCCGGTCGCCCTGTGGGTCTCCCACGCGCCGGTCATCGCCTCCAGCGCCCGCGTCGCCGCCTCCCAGTCTCCGGTCTCGGCGGCCGCGAAGATCTCCCGCGCACCTCGCGAGACCGCCTCGAGCTCGGCCGGCACCCCGCCGGGTTGGGCGTCGGTGGGAACGGCGAGCGCAAGGGCTTCGAGGTTCGCCCCGACGCCGGAACGGAACTCGCCGTAGCCAGGCGCGAAGGTCTTGTCCTCGTAGTTCCCCTCGAGGAGGTGGTTCTCGGTGCCGACCATCGCGCCGGTGACGGGGCCACGCGGGCCGTCCACGGTGAGGTCGAGGGTCTTGACGACCACCTCCTCGAAGACGAGGTCGGGGATGTTCTCGGGCCGGTAGGCCTGCCCGACCGCGGGGTCGGCGGGCATGATCATGCCCGGCGGCCCGTCCTCGCCGGCGATCCAGGTGCCGTCGGTGTCGGCGACGACCCCATCCTCGTAGTTGAAGACGTCCTCGCCGAAGTACCAGACGTTCCCGGCGTCGTCCTGTGCGTACCAGTCGAGCGCGACCTCGTGGATGCGCCCGTCGAGGTAGGAGACGAACTGGGAGGCCAGTGTCTCGACCTCCTGGCCGCCCACGTCGACGACCTTGGGCTCGGGCAGCAGCACGGTCTCGATCCGGAGCGGGTTGCCCTCGTCGTTGCCCAGCAGGACGGCCGAGTGGAGGTCACTGATCGGGAACAGCGGGTTGTCCACGGTCGTGGGAGCCGAGAACGTCGGTTCCACGAGATCGACCCGCTGACTGTCGGGTGCCGTGGGCTGGGTCGGGGTGTCCGGAAGCCGGCGCGGCGTCCGTCGAACCCTGCTCCGCCGAGTTGGAGCCGCCGGAGTCGCTGCATGCGGCCGCCGCGAGCGCGGCCACCAGGCAGCCGCCGACCAGCCTCCTCGATGGCCGGAGCTTGCGAGGGATGGGGCGCGACTCTTGATGCCGGAGGTGATGGAGGTACATGCCGTCGTCCCTTCTCGTCGCCCGGT
>CAWEZE010000011.1:0-231297 GCA_963813485.1 uncultured bacterium | reverse complement strand
GACCACCGCAAGCCCGCAGGACGTGCCCATCCGCTCAGGTCCTGAGGAGAGCCCGGTGTCAGCCGGTGGGCTTCGTGATGTCCACGACGTCGATCTCGAACGCCAGGGGTGCGTTGGCGGGAATGGTCGGGGGATTGCCGGTGGCACCGTAGGCCTTGTCGGACCCGATCTCGAGCCGGCGTCGCTCGCCGATCTTCGCCCCCAGCAGCCCCTCGTTCCATCCCGGGATGACGCTCGCCTGTCCCAGGTTCTCGACCACGAAGGGCTGGCCGCCCGACCACGACTCGTCGAACTCGGTCCCGTCGGACAGTACCCCGACGTAGTGCACGGTCACGGTGTCACCCGGCGCCGCGCCCTCGCCCTGGCCCTCGATGAGCGTCGTAGCTTCCACGGCGTCCGGAGGCGTGTCGGCGGCGGCGTTGGCCGGGGCCGGCGGCTCGCGGGCGAGGACCTTGGCCGCAAGTTCGGGGTTGCTGTAGGCGACCGTGGTGGTGGTCCCCTCCCCCGCAGCCGTGGTCGTGGTGTCGGCGGTCTGGGTGTTGTCGGACGAGTCGTCGTCGCCGGTCAGCAGTGAGTACCCGAACGCCAGGGCCAGCACGATGACGAGCCCGATGCCAAGCCGGACACCCGTGCGCTTCGTTTTCTGGCGCCGGGCGGCCGCCTCCTCGGCCACCGTCTTGGCCTGTCTCCCCTGTCTCTGGCGCTCACGTTTGTCGGTGCTCACGAGGGCGCAAGGCTAGCGAGCGGCGGTGATCCCGCTGCAGTCGCGTCGGACGCGGACGACCACCCAACCGGTTCCCGACTGCACGATTCGGAGCGGAACGTGGGAGACTCGCGCTCGAGGCGGTTCCCAGTGACGAACCATCACCCGAGAACCAGATGAGCAACCAAGACGAAGAGACCACGGCCTCCAACGTGACGATCGAAGTCGGTCGGCGGCTACGTGCGCTGCGCAAAGCGCGGCACATGTCCCTCGACGACGTCGAACGCCAGTCGGCCGGGCGCTGGAGCGCTTCGGCCATCGGTGCGTACGAGCGGGGTTTCCGAACCCTGAGCCTGCCGAGACTCCACGAGCTCGCCGAGTTCTACGACGTCCCCGTGTCGGTCTTGCTCGGGGAGCAGACCGCGGCGACCGAGGGTCCGCCGAAGCTCGTGCTCGACCTCGAGGCGCTCAATCGGGTGCCCGAGGCTGCGCCGGTCCAGCGCTTCGTCCGCTCGATCATCATCGAGCGTGGCGATTACAACGGCCGCGTGCTGACGATCCGCCGCGACGATCTGCGAGCCATCTGCGCGCTCCTGCAGCTCGACGTGCCGGATGCCATCGCGCGGCTCGAGGGATGGAGGGCGCTCGTCGAGAGCCCCTCCCGCCTCGGCTGACTTTTCGTAGGCGGGCAACCCTTCTCAGTAACCGACCTTCCCCATGTGGGGAAGGGGTTCGATCGTCGCGCCCGACCACAGGTACGTTCACCGCGAATGGCCAGGGCACTCGTGATCCAGAAGTTCGGCGGCACGTCGGTCGCCGATCCCGATCGCATCCGAGAGGTCGCCGACCACGTGGCGCGTACTCAGCGGCGGGGTGACGATCCGGTCGTGGTCGTGAGCGCCATGGGCAAGGAGACCGACGACCTGATCCGTCTGGCAAGCGACGTCTCGGACGCGGCACCCGGCCGGGAGATGGACATGCTCATCACGGCCGGCGAGCGCAAGGCGATGGCACTGCTGTGCATCGCGCTGCACTCGATCGGCGTGCCGGCGGACAGCTTCACGGGCAGCCAGGCGGGATTCATCACCGACACCAACCACACCAACGCCAAGATCGTCGAGCTGCGCCCCGACCGGCTGCGCAAGGCGATCGAGGCCGGGCGGGTGCCCGTCATCGGTGGCGCCCAGGGGGTGTCCACCGATCACGACATCACGTTCCTCGGCCGCGGCGGGTCCGACACGACCGCGGTCGCCCTGTGTCACGCCCTCGAGGGCGAGGCGTGCGAGCTCTACACGGACGTGTCCGGGGTGTTCACCGCCGACCCCCGCCTGGTGCCCCAGGCCCGGCGCATGACCCAGGTGTCGTTCGAGGAGATGCTGGAGATGACCGCCACCGGCTGTCCCAAGCCGGCGATGCGTTCGGTGGAGTTCGCCCGCCGCTGGCGGGTCAAGCTGCACGTACGCTCGGCCTTCACCTGGGAGCCGGGCACCTGGATCACCGAGGAGGATCCGTCGATGGAGCAGGCGATCGTCTCCGCCGTCACCCACGACGTGAGCGAGGCCAAGGTCACAGTGTCGGGCGTGCCGGACAAGCCGGGCATCGCCGCCCGCCTGTTCCGGGAGCTGGCCGACGTCGGCGTCAACGTCGACATGATCGTGCAGAACGTGTCCGACCACGGCGTGACCGACATCTCGTTCACGGTCCCCAAGAGCGACCTGACGACCGGTACCGAGGTGTGCCAGCGCCTCGCGGTCGAGATCGGTGCCACCGGCGTGTCGTCGGATCGCGACATCGCCCGGGTCAGCATCGTGGGCGCCGGCATGAAGTCCAATCCTGGCGTTGCCGCCACCATGTTCGAGGTGCTGGCCGGAAACGGCATCAACATCGAGATGATCTCGACGTCGGCCATTCGGACGTCGTGCGTAGTGCGGGAGGACCAGATCGAGCAGGCCGTCCAGAGCCTGCACGCCGCGTTCGCACTCGAGGGCTGACGGCCGCAATCCGGTTGGGCGCTCGATCGAGCGGCCCGTAGCCTTCCCGCCATGGGTTCACAGGTGCGCGTGGGCGTCGTCGGCGCCACGGGACAGGTCGGCGGTGTCATGCGCTCGGTGCTGGCGGAGCGCGCCTTCCCGGTCGGCGAGATCAGGTACTTCGCCTCGTCACGCTCCGCCGGGCGGACGCTTCCCTGGCGAGGCGACGAAGTCGTCGTCGAGGACGCTGACGCCGCTGACTGGTCGGGCCTCGACATCGCCCTGTTCTCGGCCGGCAAGTCGACGTCGAAGGCGCTTGCGCCCCGAGTCGCGGCCGCGGGCGCGACGGTGATCGACAACTCCTCGGCTTGGCGCATGGACCCGGACGTCCCCCTGGTGGTGTCCGAGGTCAATCCCGGAGGCCCTCGACCGCATCCCCAAGGGCATCGTGGCCAACCCCAACTGCACCACGATGGCGTTCATGCCCGTGCTGGCGCCGCTCCACCGCGAGGCAGGCCTGCGGCGACTGGTGGTCAGCAGCTACCAGGCGGCCTCGGGCGCGGGGCTGGCAGGCACCGCGGAGCTCGACGAGCAGGTCCGCAAGGTCGCCGACCGCGCCGCGGCGCTGGCCTTCGACGGTGCCGCCGTCGACATGCCGCCTCCGACCAAGTTCGCGGCGCCGATCGCCTTCAACGTGTTGCCCCTGGCTGGCTCGATCGTTGACGACGGGAGCGGTGAGACCGACGAGGAGCAGAAGCTCCGCAGCGAGAGCCGCAAGATCCTCGGCATCCCCGACCTGCCGGTGTCGGGGACGTGCGTGCGGGTGCCGGTGTTCACCGGCCACTCCCTGTCGATCAACGCCGCCTTCGAGCGGCCGCTGAGCCCGGAACGAGCGCTCGAGCTGCTGTCCGATGCTCCCGGCGTGGTGGTGGTGGACGTTCCGACGCCGCTGATGGCGGCGGGGACCGACCCGTGCTACGTGGGTCGCGTGCGCCGCGATCCCACCGTCGAGCACGGACTCGCCCTGTTCGTTTCCAACGACAACCTGCGCAAGGGCGCTGCGCTCAACGCCGTCCAGATCGCCGAGCTGCTGGTCGCCGGCGGGTCCCCACGTCTTTGAAGATCTTCGGGGCCACAGCACCACTTCTCGTTCAAAGACTGCGTGGCCCGGATGTCGCTCACCCTGGTGTCGTGGAACCTCAAGGGAAGCAAGGGCGTTGATGTCCGCGCCGTGGTCGACCACGTCGAGGCCATGGGGGCCGACGTCTTGATGCTCCAGGAGGTGCAGCCCTGCCAGGCCCGCGCCATCGCCCGGTCTCTCGGTGCCAAGAGCCGGCGGTGGGGCTTCAAGCACTGGCCCATCCGCACGTGGCCCGAGGGCATGGCAGTGATCGGCGTGACACAGCCGGCCCCGGCGCGCACCCATGCGATCACGCATCGCCGGATGCCCTGGAGCTGGCGGCGGCGCATCCTCCAGGTCGCCACGGTCCGACTCGACGCCGAGACCGGCCCTGGCCTGGAGGTCACGCTGGTCAACGTGCACCTCAGCTCGGGCGATGCTGCCGCTATCCGTGCGATCGAGGCCGGCGCAGTCGTTCGTCGGATCGCCGAGCGGGGCCGGCAGGCCGTGGTCGCCGGCGACTTCAACGATCTTCCGGCGGCGGACCTTCAAGGGCGCTTCCGGAGGCGGGCCTACGTGACGTGTGGACGGTCCTCCGGGGCGACGACCCTGGACCCACCAACTGGCGGGGCTGGGTACCGGGGACGCCCAAGCCGCCGACGCAGCGCCTCGACTACGTGCTCGTCACGCAGGGGCTCGACCCGGTGGCCGTGACGGTGCCACGCCAGGGCGACCCCGACTTCGCGCCGTTCGCGACCATCTCCGACCACCTGCCGCTCACGGCCACCGTGGCCGCCACGAGAGCCCGGCCGTAGACGCGGTACTAGACCGCGGCGCCGACGGGAACCCTCTCCGGCCGCTCCACCGGGGCCGGCTGGGCCTGGGCCGCCCGTTCCCGCTCGGCCTGCTCGGCCTGCTCGGCCTGCTCGGCCTGCTCGGCCAGCATCCGGCACGGGTAGCGGCGGTGGGCCCGGATCAGAACCTTGTCCACGCCCAACAGGAAGAACGTCCCCACGACCAAGCCGGCGGTCACGTCGGAGAACCAGTGGACGCCGAGGTAGACGCGGCTGGCGGCGATCCCGGCGATCAGGGTCGCCGACACGGCCACGGACGCCCACCAGATGGCTCGGCGGCGCGTGTAGAGCGCCACCACCACCGGCAACAGTCCCCAGAGAGCCATGGCGGCCATGACATGGCCACTGGGGAACGAGTATCCCGTGCCCGCCACCAGCCGGTCGAAGTCGGGCCGATCACGGCTGACCAGGCCCTTGACGATGAACTCGATCGCGGGCCGGGCGAAGGTGGCCACGAGCAGCGCCGTGGCCACGGCACGGCAGCGGCGCCACGTCAGGAACGCTCCCAACGTGCCTGCGACGAGGACGAACACGGTCGACCCCAGGCGCGACACCATCAGGAACAGGTCGTTGAGCGCCGACGTCCGGTTCGCCTCTACCCCCCTCTGGATGGGCTCGTCCCAGGTCAGCAGTGCCTGGCCGTTGCCCAGGGCGGCGGCCGTGGCCAGCGCCACCAGCAGCGCGCCGAGGGCGATCAGCAACCGACGGCGCCGCAGCAGCACCGACGACGGCGTGAACGGCGGGGCGGTGTGCACGTGGCCCACGCAACCCTCTGAAGAGGTGGAGGACGTGGAAGCGGCGGCGGCGGAAGTCGTTTCCATGAGCGGCGGCACTGGGGCCGGGCACCGAGTATTGCACCCAGCGGGCGATCCCGGGCGTCCAGACGCAGGATTGAAGCAGCTTCGACACGTACGGGAGTAATCCTGTGGACACCTGAACCGACCGGGAACACCCGTCGGGCCGTCGTCGTCGGCCTGATATGGCCCGCGGCCACCCCGCCCTTCGACCCCTGGGGTCAGCGGGTCTCGATGCGGTCCCGCTCCGCCTGTGGGAGCTGGCAGGCGGCGGTGCCGCCGGGCAGGCGGTGGCGGTTACGGGCGATCAATCGGTAGGCGAGGTCCGCGATCCAGTGGATCGGGGGCAGGTCGAGCAACCAGCCGAACAGGCGCCAGTACGGGCCGGCGTCCACCAGCAGCCGGGCGACGGCCGCGGGTCCGGCGGCGCGAAGGTGCCTGTGGGGCCGCGCGTCGATCCACTGCACCGATGCCTCGGCGTCGGCCTGCGAGACGCCCAACGCGTCGAGGTCGGCGAACTGCCACGGTGTCACCTGGGCGGACGTCGGGATGTGCCGCTCGATGAACCTGGCGCTGGATGTGCAGAAGGCACAGTCGCCGTCGTAGAGAAATACCGGACGGTCGGCGCGGAGTTGCTCGCTAGCGTGTTCCACTCCGGTCAGTCTGCCGATCGTGGGGATCGTCGCGGTCTGCGCGCCACTGGCCGTGCGCCGCCTACCAGCGCTCGATCGACGAGTAATCCCGTGCCGCCTCGACCACGCCGTCAACCGTGGCCGGTGTCGATGACGCAGAAGCGGTTGCCCTCGGTATCGGCGAGGACGATGAAGTCGGGGTCGTCCGGGTACAGGTCCCAGTCGACACGCTCCGCTCCCAGCGCAACGAGCCGCTCCACCTCCGCGGCCTGATCGGCCGCGTCGCCGGCGTACAGGTCGAGGTGGACGCGGGGATGCGCTTGTGCCGGCGTCTCGCTGAGCTGGAGCGCCAGGTGGGTGCCCGGACCGCCGTCGCGCGGGATCAGCACCGCCCAGTCGTCCTCCGCCTCGTCTCGGGGGACGTAACCCAGCGCCTGCTCCCAGAACCGGATCGCCCGACTCATGTCGTTGACACCGACCACGACCGTGCCGATCCTCAGCATGCGCCCGATTCTGGCAAACCGTCAGGATTGCTCGGTCGACAGTCGCATGAAGTCGGCGACGCCCAAGATCCGCAGGAGCGGGCGGACCGCGCGTGGTACCGCCCGCCGGGCCTCGTCGTGGAACAGCTCCGGCGCGGTCAGGTGGACCGTCCGCCCGCGGGTCACGACGTCACAGTTGCCGGCGGCAAGGACATTCTTGACCCAATCGGAGTCCGCGCCATAGGTGAGCGCCACCACGTAGCCGCTGGCGGCCACGAACACGTTCACCGGCGAGCGGTACTCGCGCCCCGACCGGCGGCCCCGGTGGACCACGACGCCGAAGCCCGGGAGCCGTCCCGCAAGCGGTCCGGTCACATGGTTGGTCACGCGCCGATTGAATGCAGCGAGACCACGGGGCAGAGCCATCGTCGGACCTCCCTACCCGAACTTCGCCGTCAGGCCGCCGTCGACCGGGATGATCGCTCCGTTGAGGTACGACGACGCAGGTAGTGCGACCGAGAGGACCACCTGCGCGACCTCTTCCGGGTCGCCATAGCGGCGCAGGGGGACGCGACGACGCGCGAACTTCTGCTTGTCGTTGTCGGGGATGGACGCCGTCATGCCTGTGTGGATGGGCCCGGGGCAGATGCAGTTCACTGTGACGCCCTTTGGGCCGAGCTCGCAGGCCAGCGAGCGCGTCAGCCCGACCACGCCGTGCTTGCTCACCGTGTAGGGGCTCAGGTACGGCGTGGCCCCCAGGCCCTCGGTCGAGGCGATGTTCACGATGCGGCCGTCGCCCTCGCGCGTCAGGTAGGGCAGGCAGATCCTGATCATCTGCACGCACCCAACCAGGTTGACGGCGAGCGTGGCGTCCCACGCCGCCCGGTAGCCGTCGCCGTCGATCGGCGCCGGAACGCTCACGCCGGCGCAGTTCACCAGGACGTCGATCGGCCCCAGGGTCCGCACGATCTCGTTCACGACGTCGGCGATCGCATCGTTGCTGGTGACGTCGAGTTGCCAGCTGGCGGTGCCGGATAGATCGGCGGAGTTGCGGTCCGTCGCCGCGACCTTGGCACCCTCGGCGCCGAAGACCTCCGCGATCGCGCGCCCCATGCCACTCGCCGCACCCGTCACGAGCACGACCTTGCCGGCAACGCTGCGACTCGAGCCCACCAACCGGAAGCTAGCGCCGTGGCCCAGGCGGCGGATCGAGGTCGCCGGTGCTGTAACGGTGGCAAGTGCCTGCACGCGGCTCTGTAGGTTGGCATTGCTCGACCGCATCACGCTGGTGCGCTCCCGCCCCGGGATCGAGCGGCCGAGGCGGTCGCTACTGGAAGGAGGTCCACGGCCCCCTGGTCGCGCGAGTGCCCGGGCTCCGCCGGTACGTCCAGAACCACTGCATCGTCGCCGTCCTCGGCACCTACGAGGCACCCTTCCCCGGCGTTGGAGGGTGAGTTCGCAGCGCGGAGGAGCCGAGGTCGCGACGGCCTCGCCCGAGTGGCGCGCCGTGCTGGACGACGCCGCCACGTTCATGGACATGGCCAGGTTGCGGCCCGCTGGGCCGAGGAGCACGAGCTCGCCTGACTCCGGCCGGTTGGCTCGGCCGCCCGCAATCGTCTCCACGTCGGCCACGACGACCCGCATCTGGCGCCACGCCCCCCGGCCACGGCGCGTCCGCGAACGCAGGAGTAACGTCGGACGCGGCGGAGGAGGTGTGGGGTGGCGGACGTGGGGGTAGGTCATCGTCTTGCCGCACTTCGACGGCTCCCCGTCGTCGCGCTCGCGGCTGCCGTGGTCGTTCCGATCTCTGCCTGCAACAGCGACGGCGACCTCGACGGCGGCTACGAGGACGCTGGTTCCAGCACGACGCCGAGCGACACCGCCGGGGTAGACGTCGGCGGTGCGACCGCCGATCTCCGCGAGCTTCTCGGCGCGACCCAGCAGGCGATCGCCGAGGACCTGAGCGAACTCGGTCTGACCACGGTGACGGCCGACCAGGTGGGAAGCGTTGCCACGATGCTCTGTGAATCGGCGTTCGATCCCGACGTCACCACGTCGTGGCTCCAGGGCCTGATAGTGACCAATGTCGCGATGGTCGGGCCGGCAAACCGCCTGCTCCGCTACTCCGGCACCCCCGAGGTGTGCCCTCGGGGCCCAACCACCGGCGAGCGGGACTTCTACCAGGCCGAGGTGTACAGCGCCCTCGAGCCGGAGCCGGCGCTCCCTCCGGGTGCCACGGAAGTCCCCGACCGTGTCGAGGCCACCGTCTGCGATCTCCTGGTGCCCCAAGGTTCGGACGACGTCGTGGGCGTGGCGCTCTACCGCCTACTGGGCCTGGCGTCCCGTGGCCCGTTCGATGCCGCAGAGTTCCTCCCGTACGTCGTCGAGGTCGCCGGCGCCGGCTGCGCCCAATGGCTGCCAACCGCGGTCCAGGCAATGGACCGATACTTCGCTGGCTAGGGCAGATCACAACCTGCGGGAAGCGACGGCTATTCCGATCGCCGGCTGCCGTCGTCAGTCCCTGGGGGAGTGTCACAGGCGGAAGCGCCATCTCGTCTCCGTAGGGTGACCGAGACGAGTCAGGAGTTGCCATGAAGGTTTTCGTTGCCGGGGCTTCCGGTGCGCTGGGCGCACAGTTGGTCCCCCAGCTGGTCGCCGCTGGCCATGAGGTTGTGGCCATGACCAGGACCGCGTCGAAGCAGGATGGGCTGCGGGCGCTGGGGGCGCGGCCGGTTGTCGCCGACGCTCTCGATCCCGAGGCCGTGGCGAGGGTGGTGGGCGAGGCCGAGCCGGAGGTGATCGTGCATCAGCTCACGGCGCTGTCCGGGAAGATGAGCATCCGTGACGCGCGGCACCCCGACCGCTCCTCCATGGCGAAAATGACCAACCGGCTGCGTACCGAGGCGACGGATCATCTCTTGGCCGCCGGCCGCGCCGTGGGGGCACGGCGCTTCGTGGCGCAGAGCTTTGGCGCCTTCCGATACGCCCGCATCGGCGGGCCGGTGCAGACCGAGGCCGATCCCCTCGATCCCAACCCGCCGGGGGCGCTGCGGCCAGTAGTGGAGGCGCTCCTCTATCTGGAGCAGGCGGTGACCACGATCGACTGGGGCGAGGGTCTCGCCTTGCGCTACGGCGGCTTCTACGGTCCGGGAACCGCGATCAGCCTGGAACCCAATGCGGTGATGGCGGCGCCGATCCGCAAGCGACGGTTCCCGATCGTGGGGGACGGTGGTGGCGTCTCGTCGTTCGTCCACATCGAAGACGCCGCGGCGGCGACCGCCGCCGCGGTCGAGCGCGGCGAGCCGGGTATCTACAACATCGTCGATGACGACCCCGCGCCCGTGCGGGAGTGGCTGCCGGCCCTGGCGAGCGCGCTGGGTGCCAAGCCACCAAGGCGTATCCCACGCTGGCTGGGGCGGCTGGCGGCCGGGGAGATGGCAACGATCATGATGACCGACGTGCGGGGTGCCTCGAACGCCAAGGCCAAGCGCGAGCTCGGCTGGCAGCTCCGGTATCCGAGCTGGCGGCTGGGCTTCACCAAAGGGCTCGGCTGAAACCATTTCGCGGGGTGCCGATCTTGGAGGAGCTTCGGCCCGGGCGTCGCGGTGGCCTACCGGTCCGCACTGAGTGAGGGATCGGCTCTGACCTGCGGAAATCTTGGTCGGGTGGGGGAGATTTGAACTCCCGACCTCTGCGTCCCGAACGCAGCGCTCTGCCAAGCTGAGCCACCACCCGGAGAACCGGAAAGGAAACTCTATCCGGTCACCCCAACCGGCATCGACACGGAAACGGGCGCCGATCGGCCCGCTGAGGGCCGCCGATCGGCGCCGCCCGCGGTGCCTCACCACCCAATTTTGGGGAGACGTTCGTCGCTCGTCTCGATGGACGGCCGCCTGCGGGATGCTCGCGCACTATCCGTGCGACCGACCGTCGCCCACTGTGGTGGCAGCGACATCCGCCTCAGGCCGGGGCGAGCCCCGAAGGCTCGAAATACGTCGTCGCCGGCGGCGATGGCCCGAGCGGCGCGGCGAAGGCGGAAGGCGTCGAGCGGCTTGAGCAGCCAGCCCTGAACGCCCGTGCGGCCCGCCATGGGGACGTCGGCGGGACGGTCGAGCAGCAGCAGGATCGGCACCCGTGGCAGCTCGCCGGAGTCGAAGCCCTGCTGCAGGTCGAGAGCGGTGGCGATGCCACCCATGTTGCCGATCTGCAGGTCGAGGACCACCAGACCGGGGTTGACCTGGCGCACGGCGGGGCTGACGTCGCCCCCGGCGCGGACCCGCACCACGTTGGTGTCCTCGTCGGTGAGGGCGGCGTCGACGTCTTCGTAGATCCAGTCGGCGTCGGTCGCGAGGAGCACGTCGGGCACGATTGGGCAGGCTACGAGTCGGGAAAGGTGCGGTGCCAACGACCGTGGCCAGGTGTCAACCATGTCGGGTCAGTGGCACGCCGAACCGCCGCTACGATCGCCGATCGGGTTCAGGAGGAGGAGCACGTGCTCGACATTCAGGTTGACGAGGCGGACAGTTACACGGTCTGCCGGCCGGTAGGTGAGCTCGACGCCTACACGGTCGGGCAGTTCCGAGACGCCTTGGGAGAGCTGGCCGACAAGCGGTACCTGCTCATCGACCTGTCGTCAGTGCCGTTCATGGACTCGGCGGGACTCGGTGCCCTGATCGGAGGCATCCGCAGGGCCCGGGAAGCGGGAGGCGACGTGGCGGTCGCCTGCAGCCGTCCCACGCTCACTCGCCTGTTGCACACCACCGGCTTCGACCGCATCGTCCCCGTCAAGGACACGGTCGAGTCGGCCGCCGCCGCCCTTGACGAGGCGGCCGCCTCCATCGACGAGTAACGCCCGGATCAGCGCGAGAACAGGTGGGCGGCCAACCCGCCCATGCCCGCGATGTCGTGGACGTCGGTGCTCAGGAACGGAACCCACACGACCGGCGCCGGGGCCACGG
The DNA here is from genome assembly GCA_963813485.1 of uncultured bacterium. Classification (GTDB taxonomy): domain Bacteria; phylum Actinomycetota; class Acidimicrobiia; order Acidimicrobiales; family VFJN01; genus DASQUK01. Next base: position 219,784 of record CAWEZE010000011.1, on the reverse strand, counting down.
CGTCGGCCAGTCCTCCCAGGTGGGCGAGCTCCCCCGCCGACACCGTTCGGTAGTCGGCCAGGTTGCGATAGAGCCCGCCCAGCTCCGTGCCCTCGAGGGTGCGGGCCCGCTCGGCGGCCGCCTCCCCCAGGCCGGCGCCGAACGACGGGTGCACGCGGTTCACCACCAGCCCCCGTACGGCGATGCCCGCCTCGCCCAGACGGTCGGCGAAGAAGTGCGCCTCCGCGACCGTGTCCCGGCGCGGCGACGCCACCAGCACGAAGGCGGTCTCCGGCGCCGCCAGGAGCTCGTTGACCCGGGCCGCTCGCTGCCGGAAGCCCTCCTCCATCCCCTCGAAGGCCTGGAAGAAGGCCATCGCGTCGTCCACCACATCGCCGCCCACCACCTTGGACACCGTCCGCAGGAACGCTTGCGCCGCCACGTTCACCGCCCGGACGATGCCCCGGCTCGGGGCCATCAGCATGCGGAACAGTCGGTGCTCCAGGAACCGCGACAGGCGCCGCGGGGCATCGAGGAAGTCGAGCGCGTGGCGAGTCGGGGGTGTGTCCACCACCACCAGGTCGAAGTCCGTCTCCTCATGCAGCTCGTAGAGCTTCTCCATCGCCATGTACTCCTGCGTCCCCGACAGGGCGCCGGCGATGTTGCGATAGAAGCGGTTGGCGAGGATCCGGTCGGCCTGCTCGGGTGTCCCCGCGTACTTGCCCACCAGTGCGTCGAACGTCGAGCGGGTGTCGAGCATGGTGGCCCACAGCTCTCCGGGCCAGTCGCCCTCGATGCGGCTCGGCGTGTCCGAGAGGCCGGCCACCCCCAGGGCGTCCGCCAGCCTGCGGGCGGGATCGATGGTCACCACCACCGTCTTGCGCCCGCGCCGGGCGCCCTCGAGGGCCACGACCGCGGCGATGGTCGTCTTGCCCACGCCCCCCGATCCGCAGCACACGACGATGCTCCGTTGGGCAACGACAGCGTCGAGCCGGTCGCCATCGTCGACCGCGACCGCGGCGTGTGCCCGCCGTACTCACAGCGGCAAACCCGCCAGCGCATGGATCTCGGAGAGCAGCGCCCGCGCCATCACGTCGAGGTCCCGCGGACCGATATCGGTGGTGAACAGCAACGGCAAGCGCAGTTGGGGCAGCGGAAGCTGCTCCTCGAGCCGCCCGATCTGCTCGGCCTGCAGCGCCATGCGGCCGCGGCGGAACGAGGCCGCCGCCGCCAGCGCCTCGGGTTCGCCCGGGCGCAGCGCCACCCCGGCCCGCTCGGCGGCGACGACCGGGTCGAGGTCCAAACCGGGAATCTCCGGAACCAGGCCGTTCACGACGATCGGCCCCAGGCCCACTCCCACGCGGTCCTCGAGTGAGAAGGCAGTCTCGACCGCCTCGTTGACCGGTGTCTCCTCCGGGATCGTCACCAACATCACCTGGCAGCGCCGGTGGTCCTCGAGCAGCTCGAGGACGTCGCGTGCCTGCGCGTTGATCGGTCCGACGCTCACGGTGTCGAGCAGGCTACGGGCCGCCTGCAGGAAGGCGATTGCGTGGCCCGCCGCCGGGGCATCGAGGACGATCAGGTCGGCGGTGCCCGCACGCTCGAGTTGCTTGACCTTGCCGAGCAGCAGGATGTCCTTGATGCCCGGGGCTGCGGTCGCCACCACGTCGAGCGCCCCGGACGACACCAGTCGCTTCGACAGGCGCGACAACCCGTGGTCCCGCAGGTACTCCAGGAGCGCGGCGTCGGCCGTCAGTGTGCGGGCCCGCACGTCAGCGGCGCCGTCGGGTCCGCCACCCGGCGACAGCACCACCTCCTCGTAGCTCAGCTCGCCCTGGCCGAACATGGCCGGCAGCCCGGTGCGGCCCTCGACCTCAACGATCAGCGTCGACAAGCCCGTCAGGGCGGCGGCGTGTGCGAGCGCGGCGCTGACCGTGGTTTTGCCGACCCCGCCCTTCCCGGCCACGATGACCAGCCGAGATGCACCGAAGAACTGTTCAGGATCCACTGCGCGCGTCGTCCACCTGGAGCCGTTCGGCGGTCCGCCGGACTGTACCCAAGCTCGCCGCCTTGCTAGTCATGGCGGGCGCCCTGGCGCTGGCCACCGGGCCCGCCGGAGCGGCGGGGGCGGCCCGAACGGCCGCCGGCACCGCACCGCAGGCGGGGTGCGCCGAGCGCGGCAACGGCCCCGTGGCGGTCGTGGAGGTGGACGGCCTCCTCGACCCCGTGCTCGTCGACTTCATCGAGGACCAGGTCCACGCCGCCGAGCGCGCCTGTGCGGTAGCGCTGGTGCTGCAGCTCGACAGCGGCGACGCCGTCGTCTCGGACAGCGAGCTCGACGACCTGATCGCCACCATCGAAGCCTCGTCGGTCCCGGTTGACGTCTGGATCGGGCCATCGGGAAGCAAGGCCGCCGGCGAGGCGGTCCGCCTCGTGGCGGTTGCCGGCGTCACGGGCATCGCGCCGGGCTCGAGCATCGAGGTGACGCCGACGCTGTTGGACGCTCGCGGCGTGGCTCCCGGCGACCTCGGCACCGTCGACGTCGGTGACCGCGTGGGGGCCGGCCGGGCCGTCGAGCTCGGCCTCGTCGACTCCGACGCGCCGGTGATCGGTCAGTTCGTCATCGAGCTCCCCGGTGTCGAGACCGAGGTGGTCGACGGCGATCGCCAGATCGCCGGCACCCAGGAGGTGCAGTTCGGGGGCCTGAGCCTGATCGGGCAGCTCATGCACACCGTGGCCAGCCCAGCGGTCGCGTACTTGTTGTTCGTGATCGGCCTGGCCCTGCTGTTGTTCGAGCTGTACACCGCCGGCGTGGGCATCGCCGGGATGGTGGGGGCCGGGTCGCTCATCCTCGGCTGCTACGGGCTGGCGGTGCTGCCCACGCGACCGATCGGAGTCGCCCTGCTGCTCCTTGCCATGTTCGGCTACGGAGTCGACGTCCAGACGGGCGTGCCGCGCCTCTGGACCGCCGTCGCAACCGTGAGTTTCGTGCTCGGATCGCTGCTGCTTTTCGACGGTCTCTCGGTGAGCTGGATCACGCTGCTGGCTGCGTTCGTCGGGATGACCTTGGCGATGTACGCCGGCATGCCCACCATGGTCCGTACCCGCTTCTCGACGCCGACCATCGGGCGGGAGTGGATGATCGGCGAGCTCGGCGAGGCCCGTACCGACATCGCGCCCGACGGCGTGATCACCCTGCGGGACGCTCCGTGGCGGGCGCACACCAACCGTGCCACGCCGATCCACCGGCACGAGCGAGCGCGGGTCGTGGCGATCGAGGGACTCGTGCTGGAAGTGGAGCCCGAGGGCGGGGGGCGCGCGACTACCGCGAGCGCAGACGCTCGACCGACTGACATATCGCTTCAGAGCACCCCCATGGGCGCCGGTTTATTTGCGCTTAGACCACACGCGCGTCATTCTCCCGACGCAAACCGTCATTGCCACTTCACGCCTCTGACCAGCGGTAAGACTCGTTCTGCACGCGTCGTAAGGACAAGAACTTTCTCTTGTTTCGGTCTATGCGCGGCTGTATCGTCCGCGTTTGAAGGGGGGTAGGCAGTGAGCGCACAGCGTGTTGACGAAGCATGGCAGGTGAGAGCTGGGTGCCGGGGGCCACAAGCCGTCGTGTTCTTCCCACCACCACACTTCGAGCGCAAGAGCGAGAAGCTCAAGCGAGAAGAGCAAGCCAAGGCCATCTGCCGCACGTGCCCCGTGCGGGAGCCCTGCCTGGGGTACGCGCTACGCATCCGTGAGCCTCATGGCATCTGGGGAGGATTCAGCGAGGCGGAGCGCAGAGCGCTCGTAGCGCAGCACAACTGACGGCGACCGCAGCCGCCCGCACGACGGCGTGACACGACGCTCGACGCGCTGGCGCTGCGTTCGTCGTTCTTCCGGGGCCGTGGCCCGAGCTCATTGCGCATGCGACCCCTAGCCGGGGTGCCGGGCCGGCGGCCGGGGTCTCGGCGATCCTGACCGCCGGCCGGCTCGAGGTGTGGTTAGCGCACCGGCGGCGGCAAGCAACCCCCGGCGATCGCGGCTCGGGCCCACACGGAGCCCGAGCGGCGCTATTGCTCTCCCCCTTAGCCTCCGACGCTTCAACCACTCCCGTACGAGAACCCCCGTACACCTCGTACGAGAACCCCGTACTGCCCCCTATGTTACTCCCTGGTAGCCGGCGTGTGAAGGGGGTCACATCACGAGCCCGCGGGTGGGCTCGGGCGACAACGACCCGGCGGTAGGCTGATTCGAACGTGCGGTCGCCCGCCGCCCAGGTGTTCGCCCGCCCGATGCAGTTCGATCCCGCTTACCGGTACGACCCTCGGCACATGGTGTTTCTGCTCGCTCTCCTCTTCCTCGTGGCTCCCCTCGTCGAGCTGGCCGTCATCGTCCAGGTCGCCGGCACGGTCGGGGTGCTGAACACCATCGGGCTGCTCGTCGGGGTGTCCATCATCGGTGCCTGGTTGGCCAAGCGGGAGGGCCTCGTCACGCTGCGGCGGATCCAGCTCGCCCTGGGACGGGGGGAGATCCCGAGCCGCGAGGTCGCCGACGGGCTGTTGATCCTGATGGCCGGCGCCCTGATGATCGCTCCCGGCTTCATCAGCGACATCGTCGCCCTGCTGCTCCTGTTTCCTCCCACCAGGGCCGTATTCCGCCGGGTGCTGGTGCGGTCGCTGGCGGAGCGGGGCCGCGCCCGTGTCACCGTGACGGGAGCCCGTCGTCCCGGAAGAGGGGACCCTGGCGCCGATGACATCTGGGACGTCGAGAGCTGGGAGGATCCGCCGCGTCCGGCAGCTCGCGGCGAACTGAGGGACTCCCAATGAGCGAGCATGACCGAGCGCATCAGCAGCGCAGTGACCTCGCCGCGAAGCGACGATCGGTGACTGGCGTGCCAGAGGCACGGCAATGACCGACGAGGCCACCGAGCAGGCACCCGTCGACATTCCCAAGCCCATCGTCTACGGCGTGGCCAGCGCCCTGTCGCCGATGGTGCGGCGCATCGTCGCCCGCAACCCGGGGATCATGACCGGGCCGGGGACCAACACGTACCTCGTGGGCATCGACGAGATCGCAGTGATCGACCCGGGTCCCGAGGATGCCGAGCACCTCGATGCGATCGCGGGCTGCGGCGGTGACCGCATCCGCTGGATCCTGCTCACCCACACCCACTCGGACCACTCGCCGGGAGCGGTCGGCCTCAAGAAGCGGACTGGGGCCGAGATCCTGGCGTTCAATGGCGGCGAGGGCAGGGGCAAGGTGCGGGTCGACGGCACGCTCCGTGACGAGTCGATCATCGAGGCGACGGAGTTCCACCTCACGGTCCTGCACACACCGGGACACGCCTCGAACCACCTCTGCTACCTGCTCAACGAGGAGCGCACCCTCTTCACCGGCGACCACATCATGCAGGGATCGACGGTGGTCATCCGCCCACCCGACGGCGACATGGCGGCCTACATCGCTTCGCTCGAACGGTTGAGGCAGATCCGGCCCCGCCTGCGAGCGATCGCCCCCGGCCACGGCCATCTCATCACCGATCCCATGGGGGTCGTGGACGAGTACATCGAGCACCGCCTGGCCCGCGAGCAGCAGATCGTCGACGCCCTCAGGGCTCGGGGGACGGTCACCGTCACCGAGCTGGTCGAGGACATCTACGTCGATGTCCCCGCGGAGCTGCACGGCTGGGCCCGCTTCTCGGTGTGGGCGCACCTGCGGAAGCTGGCCGACGAGGGACGCGTAAAGGGCGACGACCTCGACGGCACCTGGTCCCCCGCCTGAGCGGGGCCGGGACGACCGCCCTGGTTCCTAGCTCTTGCGCAGCTTCCAGACCTGTTCCGACGGGAAGCGGTGGGCCCAGTCGGCGGTCACGAAGAAGTTGATCTCCGGTCCGGGTTCTGGCGCCTGGATCTCGATGTAGTCGACCACCTCGAACCCGGTCTCGCGGAACAGCCGGAACCACCTCGAGATCGGCAGGTTGAACTCGATGCCGCCAGGATCGTCGACGGCTTCACGCCAGTCGAGGCGGTGGAGGGAGAAGTAGTCGCGCTCAAGCCGCTCCGTGCAGGGGACCGACCCGTCGATGGGCGCGCAGACCATCGTCAGTGGCGTGTTGCCCAAGAACACGAGGGAGCCGCCGGGGCGCAACAGCCGGTGCGCCTCCGGCACCCAGACGTACGGGTCGCACCAGATCGCGGCCCCGTACTCCGAGATGGCGAAGTCGAACGACGCGTCGCCGTACGGCACGGTCTCGGCGTTGCCGTGCAGCAACGTGAGCTCTACGCCGTGCTCCCGGGCGAGGCGACGGGCGGTGTCGAGCTGCTGCTCGGAGTTGTCGATGCCCACCACCCGGGCGCCCCGTCGCGCCATCCACGATGCGACGTACGCCGTGCCGCACCCGAGCTCGATGGCGTCGAGGCCTGCCATGTCCTTGGGGAGAAGGCGCAGCGTCGCCTCCGGAGTTCCCCAGATTCCCCAGTCGGGCTCGGCCGCCACCCAGTTCCGCTCGGCCGGCGCCACCCACTGCGGTGCCTGTGCGTCCCAGTGCTCTCGGTTGACGGCGACATGCTCGGGCAGCGCGTCGGACACACCCTCCAGCATGCCCGAGGCAATGAAGTCCGGTGTGACCAGCCTGAGGCAATACGGACCGGGGGCCGATCCCGATTGCCTCGAGACCCTCGCGGCGGTCCCTATTGCCTCGGGATCGCTTCAGGTCCTGCCGTCGGGCTCGGGCGTCAGGTGCCGGCGCGGTCGAGGGCGGCGACCGCGGCGTCGAGCATGCGGGCACTGCAGCCCGCCATGACCGCCACGGGCACCGCCTCGTCGACGATGCGCTGCGCGATGTCACGGAAGGCGTCGGCGGCGGGCCCGTCGCCCAGCGTCACGGGCGACCCGGTGTCGCCGCCGGCCGACACCGACGGCTCCAGCGGCACGGCGCCCAACAGGGGCACGCCGGCATCGTGGGCAAGCTGCTCCCCGCCGCCTGCGCCGAACAGCTCGTACGTCTCGCCGTGCGCGCAGCGGAAGGCGCTCATGTTCTCGATCACACCCGCCACCCGCAGGAAGCTCTTGCGGGCCATGCCCACGACGCGGACGGCGACCTTCTGCGCCGCCCCGGCGGGCGTGGTCACGACGATCACTTCGGCCCGAGGCAGCAGCTTGGCGACGCCCATCTGCACGTCCCCGGTGCCCGGGGGCATGTCGATGAGCAGGTAGTCGAGGTCGTCGCCCCACCGCACGTCCTGCAGGAAGTGCTGGACACCCCGGTTCAGCATCAAACCACGCCACATGAGGGCGGTCTCCTCGTCGTCGACGAGAAAGCCCATCGAGACCACGCGGACGACACCCTCGCCGATAGGGCCGCTCGATCGGCACCATCTGCTTGCGCCCGTCATGCGTCGTCGTCCCCTCCAGGCGTCCCTCCACGCCGAGCATGCGGGGCACCGAGAACCCCCAGATGTCGGCGTCGAGGACCCCGACCTTGTGGCCCCGCTGGGCCAGCGCCGCGGCCAGGTTGACCGTGACCGAGGACTTGCCAACGCCACCCTTGCCCGACGCGATGAGGATGACCTTCGCGCTCGAGCGGCACCGAGGTGTCCTCGGGGCGCTGCGTGATGTTCCAGCGCGCCTTGGCCATGGCGGACGTCCGCTGATCCGGGGTCATCTCGGACCAGTGCAGGCGCACGTCGGTGACGCCGGGGAGGGAGCCGATCCGCGCCACCACGTCGTGCTGGAGCTGCGACCGGAGGGGACAGCCGGCGGTGGTGAGCGCCACGGTGACGTCCACGGAGCCGTCGGCCTGAACGTCGGCCGACCGGGCCATACCCAGTTCGACGATGTCGCTGCCCAGCTCGGGATCGATGACGCCGCGCAACGCCGCCAACACGTCGTCGGGAGTGGGCAGGCTGTCGGCCACTCGCGGGATTCTACCGGTGGATGCCGGTGAAACCGGGCTGGAGAATCCCGACCGCCGGTACACTTCGGTAGGTGTCCGAGGACACGTTCCCCACTCGCACGACCGCCCGGGTCGGCGCCCCCCGGCTCGCCGTCCTCAAGGCGCTGGGCGACAACACCCGCTACGCGATCTACCTCGAGCTGGCGCGGTCGCCACGACCGCTGGCGACGGCCGAGATCGCCGAGACGCTCGACCTGCATCCGAACACCGTGCGCCCCCACCTGGAGCGCATGCGCGAGGTCGGCCTGCTGGACGTCGAGACCGATGCCCGGGGGACCGTCGGACGGCCCCAGCACCGCTACTCAGTCGCCGGCGACGCCCCCACCCTGGGCCTGGAGCCCGCGACGTTCCCGGTTCTGTCCCGCATGCTGGTGAGGCTGGCGGCGACCGCCGGTCTCGGCACGAGCGAGGCCGTCGAGGCCGGCCGCGAACAGGGTGGGCTCGACGCGCTGGACGCGGCGGTGCCGGTCGACGCCGACGAGCATGTGTGCCTGCATGCGCTGGTGACCCGGCTGGACGCTCTGGGCTTCGATCCGGCCGTGGCCGACGACGACGGGCAGGCAACCGTCGCTTTCACCCGCTGCCCCTTCCGCGAGCTCGCAGAACGACATCCCGACGTGGTCTGCGGCCTGCACCGGGGGCTCGTGGAGGGATTCGTGGACGCGGTCGGTGGTGCCCGGGTGGACACGTTCCACCCCCTGACCGACCGGACGCCGTGCCAGGTCGAGTTGGAGCTGTCGCGGACCTGAGGGTTGACAACCGGCCCGCTCAGATGGGTGTTCGCAACCTGTCCGTGGGCGCCGATACCATGACCTCTGATATAGGAACCCGAGGAGGCTCCTGACGTGATCGTCCTCACCGACACTGCAACCGAAAAGGTCCGCTCGCTCATGGACGCCGAGGGCGTGACCGACCTGGCGTTGCGTGTTGCCGTGCGCCCCGGCGGCTGCTCGGGCTTCAGCTACGAGATGTTCTTCGACACCGACGTGGCCGACGACGACCAGACGGTCGACTACTCGGGCGTCAGGGTCGTGGTCGACTCCTCGAGTGCGATGCTCCTCGAGGGCGCCACCCTCGACTACAAGGACGGGCTCCAGGGCGCGGGTTTCGCCATCGACAACCCCAATGCGCAGCGCACCTGCGGCTGCGGCCAGAGCTTCAGCTAGAAGCCCGGGGCAGCGAGCCGGGCGCGATCAGAGGCTGGGGGCCAACTAATGAGTCCGGGGGGACGAGGTCGGCGGCCGACTGGGAAGTCTTCAGGTCCCGACCGACGGCCCGACCCCTTCGACCGCTACGCGTCGTACGACGAGGACAGGCACGGCTACGACGACGCCTCCTGACGGCGACCGCCCGCCCGGTCAACGCCTGACGGCGCCGATCGGCCGGCCACCCCCGCGTCGCCGTTCGACCGCAGTTGCCGGCCCACCTCGCCCCGCGCCACGACAGGCGCCGTCTGTTCGCCCTGGTCGCCGTCTGCCTGCTGCTCGCCGGGGCGGCCTTCGCCGTGCAGCGCGCGACCTCAGACGACGACGGCGAGACGGCCGACCAGCCGAGCGACGCCGGCGCCGACGAGTCCCCGGACTCCACCGACGCGGAGACCGGGGGGGCTACCACGACCACCCCCGAGCAGGCCGCACCGGCCTCCGGGTTCGAGGCACCCGGGCTCCTGACCTTCCGCGGCGGCCCGAGCCGGAGCTACTACGGCGAGGGCCCGGTCCCCGAGCGTCCCGAGGTGCTGTGGAGCTATCCGGGCCAGAGCGGCGGCATGTGCGCCGAGTCGTCGGTGGGGAGCGAGACCAAGGTGTGGTGCGGCACCGGCTGGACCGGTCAGCCCTCGGTGTTCGAGCGTGACGGCCGCACGTGGGTGGTGTTCGGCGCCTACGACCGCAACATCCACTTCGTCGACTTCGAGACGGGTCAGGACATCCTCCCGCCCTTCCCCACGGGCGACATCATCAAGGGCTCGGTGTCCATCGACGGGGAGGGACTGCCCCTCGTCTACTCGGGTAGCCGTGACAACAAGCTCCACGTCATCGCCATCGACCGCCCGCAGCCCACCGAGCTGTGGACCCTCGACGCAGAGGCCGTCTCCCCCACCCTGTGGAACGACGACTGGGACGGCTCTCCGCTGGTGCTCGGCGACTACCTCTACGAGGGCGGAGAGAACTCGCAGTTCCACATCGTCAAGCTCAACCGCACCACCGGCGACGACGGCCTGGTGCAGGTGGCGCCCGAGCTGGTCTTCAACACCCCGGGCTGGGACGACGAGCTGCTCAACGCGCTCAACACCCGCCAGCAGGACGTCTCGATCGAGAACTCGGTCGCCTACCACGACGGCGTGATCTACTTCGCCAACTCTGGCGGGCTGGTCCAGGGATGGGACGTCTCCGGCATCGCCGACGGCCGTCAGCCGAACCGGGTGCTGCGCTACTGGACCGGCGACGACGTAGACGCCTCGGTCGTGGTCGACGACCAGGGGTTCCTCTACGTCGGAGTCGAGAACGAACGGGGCAACAGTCGCGCGGCCGAGGTCGGCCAGCTCCTCAAGCTCGACCCACGCCGGCCCGACAACCCGCTGGTGTGGTCGGTCAAGGACCCCCGCGGCTTCTGGACCACACCGGCCCTGCACAAGGACATCGTGATCGCCGCCTCCGACGGGGGCACCGTCCATGGCGTGGACCGCGAGACCGGCGAGGTGCGCTGGCAGTTCGAGTTGCCGCCGCCCACCTGGCAGTCGGCGGTGATCGTCGACGACGTGCTCATCCAGGGCGACTGCAGCGGTGTGCTCCACGGCTACGACGTTTCGGACACGAGCGTGGCGCCGCAGGAGCTGTGGAACGTCACGCTGGAGGGCTGCATCGAGTCGACACCCGCCGTGTGGAACGGCCGGATCTTCGTCGGCACCCGCGCCGGGCGCTTCTACGCCATGGGGGACGCCGGCTGATCCGAGCGCCGAAGGGAGGGCACCGCGTGCGCCGCCTCTTATCCTCGGCCGCATGCCCGGACCCTCACCTCCCGTGCGCCTCGTCGTCGACGGGCGAGACGTCGAGGTGCCCGACGACGGCGGCAGCCTGCTCGACGCCCTGCGGGAGCGGCTGGGCGTCCGCACGCTGAAGGACGGGTGCAGCCCGCAGGGTCAGTGCGGCTGCTGCACGGTGCTCGTCGACGGGCAGCCCCGGGTGGCGTGCGTGACGCCGGCCCGGCGCGTGCGGGGGCGGTCCATCACCACGCTGGACGGCCTCGATCCCGCCGAGCGGGCGGCATGGGGCGAGGCGTTCTGCGCCACCGGCGCCAGCCAGTGCGGCTTCTGCACGACGGGCATCGTGATGCGGCTCTCGGGGCTGCGCGCCAAAGGCACGGCCCCCGACGACCACCCCGCGGTCGAGCAGGCGCTGCTCGCCCATCTGTGCCGCTGCACCGGGTGGCGCACGATCCTCGACGCCTGGTCGGCGTACGGCGAGCCGGAACGCCCGCCGACGGGTCCGCCGAGCCGGGACCTCGAAGCCGCCGGTCGCCGTGCCAGCATCGAGGGACGGGCGCCGCAGCGGGTCGATCCCGAGGTGCCCCTCGGCCACGGGGGGTTCGCCGACGACACCGCTCCGGCCGACGCCCTCGTGGCCGTGCCCGACGGTGCCGGCGGCTGGGCCGTGGGCGAATCGGTCGCCGAGGCCAGGGCGACCGCCGGCAAGGTGCAGGGCCGGCGCACGACCGCGGAGTTGCACCACCCCCTCGTGCCGCCGCCCGGCGACTGGGACGTCACCCTGTGCACCACCTGGGTGGAGCCCGCCTACCTCGAGCTCGACGCCTCGTGGTGCGTCCCCGCCGGCGAGCCCGCGTCGCCGCTGGCCAACGGGGGTGCGTTCGGCGGGAAGCGGGCGACGGTAGTCACGGGCGCGGCCCGCGAGCTGGCCGATCGGCACGGCCGCCCGGTGCGGGTACTCCTCGCCCGGGAGGACGCCGTCCGCCTGGGCGCCAAGCGGCCACCCGTCGCTGCCGGCATGCGCGCCGACGGGTCGGGCGCCATCCGGGTGGCGCGGACCAACGGGGTCGCCGACGCGATCGCCTCGGTTGCGCCCGGCCTGGTCGTCGAGCAGGTCGACGTCCCGGGCCCGCCGACGTCGTCGACGCCGCGGGCCGCCGGATGGGCGGAGGCGCTGGTCCTCCTCGCAGCCGTCGGCCTTCGCGTCGACGCCGACGCACAAGTGGCCGGCGTCCTCGAGGCCCGACGGGCGGGCGACCAGGCCCATGTCGGCGTCAGGTCGCCGGACGGCGCCGTCGCCCGCGCCGACGTCGTACTCGGCTCGGAGCCCCGGGTCGCCGTGGTCGTGAGCTGCGGCGATCCGCTCGACGAGGTCGCGCTGCGGTCGTACTGCGTGGGGGCCGCGCACATGGCGCTCGGCTGGGTGTGCAGCGAGGGGGTGGCAGTGGACGAGGCCGGCCGGGTCCACGACCTGACGATCCGCAGCTTCGGCGTACTGCGGGCAGTCGACACGCCGCCTATCGACGTGACGGTCGAGCCGTCCGACGATCCCCCCGTCAACGGCTCCGACGCCGCCTTCGCCGCGGTAGCCGCCGCCGCCTGGTTGGCGCAGGGCTGCCCCCCGGCCTGGCCCACCGGCCACCGCCTCCGTGGCTGACGGCCCGCGGTCGGCGCAAACCGCCGCGAGCCGAACCGGGGCACTAGCGTCCAGCGCCATGAGCGAGCGTCCCGAAGGTCGAGAGCGAGGCCCGAGCTCGCTGCGACGCCGCAAGAGCGGGAAGCAATGAGCGAGCCTGCCAAGCCGGTCGGTCCCTATACGCCCATCGTGCGAGCCGGGGAATGGCTTGTCGTGTCGGGACAGGTGGGGTTGGCGGACGGCCAGATCGTCATGGGGGGAACGGCCGCCGAGCTCCGCCAGGCCATCGCCAACCTCGAGACCCAGCTCGCCAGCCAGGGTGCCGGCCTCGCCGATGTCGTCAAGACGACCGTGTTCCTCCGTCACATGAGCGACTACGCGGCGATGAACGAGGTCTACATCGACTGCTTTGGCGACCACCGGCCCGCCCGGTCGGCGATCGGCGTGGCCGAGCTACCGCTGGGAGCCCTGGTCGAGGTGGAGGCGTGGGCCCACGTGGGAGGAGGATGACCGCATGGCCGGCGCCGTCCTCATGGCCATCGTCCTCGTCGTCGTGATCCCGGTCGCGGTGTGCATGTCGGGCGCCGTGGTGGCGGCGCTGCTCGGCTGGTCCCTCAAGGAGGACGCCGACATCCGCAACGAGGGCAGCGAGCTGATCGCCCTCAACAAGTAGCTCGAGGGTCACAGACTCCAGCGGGACTGGCCGAAGCGGTAGCCGACCGAACGCACGGTCTGGATCAGGCTGGCGTGTTCCTCGCCGAGCTTGGCGCGCAGCCGGCGGATGTGGACGTCCACCGTGCGGGCGCCGCCGTAGTACTCGTAGCCCCACACGCGGCTCAGCAGCGTCTCGCGCGTGAACACCCGACCGGGATGCGACGCCAGGAACTTGAGCAGCTCGTACTCCATGTAGGTGAGGTCGAGCGGGTGGCCGTCGATCACCGCCTGGTACGTCTCGAGGTTGAGCACGAGCGGGCCGTACTCGACCAACTCGGGCCGGGTGCCCCGCCCGGTCCGCCAGAACAAGTGCTTGAGCCGGGCCTCGAGCTCGAGCGGCTGGAACGGGTACAGGCAGAAGTCGTCGAACAGGTCCTCGCGCAGCTCCAGGTCGGCCAGCTGCCCGCCCGAGACCAGTAGCAGCAGGGGCTCGAGCGGCACGTCGCGCTTGCGCAGCGCCCGGCACAGCACGAAGGCGCCCTCGGGATCGGCGGCTGCGACGATCACCCCGCCGGCCCAACCGGCGTCGGGCTCGGATAGCGCCGCCGAGCGCTCGTCGGAGACGCCCTTCCACTGATAGCCCGCCAGATCGAGGGCCTGCGCCAGCTCGGGCGGCGCCGGGTCGGGGTAGAGCAGCAGCGGCTCCATCGGCGGACCGGACACGCTCACAGCCGCGTGAGATAGCGGTCGAGCTCGAACTGCGTGACCTGGGTCTTGTAGTCCATCCATTCCTTGCGCTTGTTGCGGATGAACCATTCGAACACATGCTCCCCGAGCGCCTCGGCCACCAGCTCCGAGCGTTCCATGGCGTCGAGCGCATCGGACAGCGACTGCGGCACGGTGTCGATGTCCTCGGCCAGGAGCTCCTCGGCGGTGAGCTCGTAGAGGTTCGCCGCGGTCTCGCGCGGGAGCACATAGCTCTCCTCGACGCCCTTGAGCCCGGCGGCCAGGATCACGGCGAAGGCGAGATAGGGATTGCAGGCTGCGTCGGGCGCCCGGTACTCGAGGCGAGTGCTCTCGCTCTTGCCCCGCTTGATGGGCGGCAGGTTGACGATTACCGAGCGGTTGTTGCGGGCCCAGGACGTGTAGATCGGCGCCTCGTAGCCGACCACCAGCCGCTTGTAGGAGTTGACCCACTGGTTGGTGACCGCCGTGATCTCCTTGGCATGGGCGAGCAGGCCGGCGATGAAGCCCCGGCCCACCTTGGACAGGTTGCGCTCGTCCCCCGCGTCGTAGAAGGCGTTGGTGTCGCCCTCGAACAGCGAGAAGTGGGTGTGCATCCCCGAGCCCTGCACGCCGGCGAGGGGCTTGGGCATGAACGTGGCGTGCACCCCGGCCTCGAGCGCCACCTCCTTCACCACCAGCCGGAAGGTCATCACGTTGTCGGCCATCGTGAGCGCGTCGGTGTAGCGCAGGTCGATCTCGTGCTGGCTGGGAGCGTCCTCGTGGTGGCTGTACTCGACCGGGATCCCCATCGCCTCGAGCGTGTGGATGGTGCGCTGGCGCAGGTCGGTGGCGACGTCGGCGGTCGTGAGGTCGAAGTAGGACGCCTGGTCGAGTGGCTTGGGTGCCCGGGAGGGATCGCCGTCGGCGAAGTAGAAGAACTCCATCTCGGGGGCGGCGTAGAAGCTGAAGCCCCGATCGCGGGCGGCGTCGAGGTTGCGGCGCAGCACCTGCCGGGGATCGCCCTCGAATGCCGTGCCGTCGAGGTTGACGATGTCGCAGAACATGCGGGCCGAGGTGCCCAGCCCCTCGGCCCAGGGCAGGAGCTCGAAGCTGTTGGGATCGGGCTTGGCGAGCACGTCGGACTCCTGCACCCGGCTGAAGCCGTCGATCGACGAACCGTCGAATCGCATGCCCTCGTCGAACGCCCCCTCGAGCTCGACGGGTGAGATGGCGAACGACTTGAGCTGGCCCAAGACGTCGGTGAACCACAGCCGGATCATGCGGACGCCACGCTCCTCGACCGTACGGAGCACGTACTCACGCTGGCGTTCGGTGCTGTCCATACCGAGAATCCTGCGGGTACGACAGCGAGAGCCGCAAGCTGCGGATATCCCGGTTCACAGTCCGTTCACATTCGGGCAACAACCGGGAAACGGCCCCCTGGCAGCGTCGGGACCGGCGGTACGTGAACCCGCGTACAAGCTCGCGACACGAGTTCGAACCGGAGGACACAAGCCCCCGATGCCCTACAAGGCCGAATACATCTGGATCGACGGCACCGAGCCGACGGCCAAGCTGCGCTCGAAGACCAAGATCGTCGCCGACGCCGCCGACCTCCCCATCTGGGGCTTCGACGGCTCCAGCACCAACCAGGCCCCGGGCGACCAGTCCGACTGCGTCCTCCAGCCGGTGTTCTCCTGTCCCGACCCCATCCGACGCGGCGACAACGTGCTGGTCCTGTGCGAGGTGCTCAACACCGACATGACCCCGCACGTCAGCAATACCCGCGCCGCCTGTTCCGAGGTCGCCAGCAAGTTCAAGGACCACGAGCCGATCTTCGGGATCGAACAGGAGTACACGTTCTTCAAGGGCGGCCGCCCGTACGGCTTCCCGGCGACGGGGTTCCCCGCCCCGCAGGGCGGCTACTACTGCGGCGTCGGCGCCGACGAGGTGTACGGCCGTGACATCGTCGAGGCCCACCTCGACGCCTGCCTGACCGCCGGCCTGCACATCTCGGGCATCAACGCCGAGGTCATGCCCGGCCAGTGGGAGTTCCAGGTCGGTCCGGTGGCGCCGCCCCAGGTGGCCGACGAGTTGTGGCTGGCGCGGTGGCTGCTCTACCGGGTGGCCGAGGACTTCGACGTGGCGGCGACGCTCGACCCCAAGCCGGTCCCCGGCGACTGGAACGGCGCGGGCGCCCACACCAACTTCTCGACCAACGCGATGCGGGAGAGCTACGACGCGGTGCTGGCCGCGGTCAAGGCGCTCGAGCCCAAAGCGGCCGAGCACGTCGCCGGCTACGGCGCCGACATCCAGCGCCGCCTCACCGGCCTCCACGAGACCGCACCGTGGAACGAGTTCAGCTTCGGCGTGTCCGACCGCGGCGCCTCTGTGCGCATCCCATGGCAGGTCGAGGTGGACAAGAAGGGCTACATCGAGGATCGCCGCCCCAACGCCAACTGCGATCCGTACGTCGTGACCCGCCTCATCGTGGACACCTGCTGCTCGGCGTTGGCGGGCTGACGCGGACGCGAGCGGGCGGGTTGCTGGAGTGCTGGGGACCGGAGATGGGACGCCTAGGGCGCCCATCTCCGCGTCCGCAGTCGGTCCGCAGGCCCATGTAGCGTGCGGGCGGATCTGGGGCGGCGAGCCCGCCGACGACGCTGAAGGGAGCGATCGTGGAAGAGCGAACCCCTGATGACGTGCTGCAACTGATCGGCGACGAGGGCATCGAGATCGTCGACGTCCGATTCTGCGACCTGCCGGGGCTGATGCAGCACTTCTCCATGCCGGCCGGCCAGCTCACGGCCGACGTGTTCGACGAGGGTGTCGGCTTCGACGGGTCCTCGATCCGGGGGTTCCAGGAGATCCAGGAGTCGGACATGCTCCTGGTCCCGGATCCCAACACGGCGGTCATCGACCCGTTCACGCAGCACAAGACCCTGAACCTCAACTGCTTCGTCAACGATCCGGTCACCGGCGAGTCCTACAGCCGCGACCCTCGCTACGTGGCCCGCAAGGCCGAGGAGTACCTCACGTCCACCGGCCTGGCCGACACCTGCTACGTGGGTCCCGAGGCCGAGTTCTTCGTCTTCGACGACGTTCGCTTCGACCAGAACGAGCACGAGGGCTACTACTTCATCGAGTCGGTCGAGGCGGCCTGGAACACCGGGCGGGAGGAGAAGCCAAACCTGGGGTACAAGCCCCGCTACAAGGAGGGTTACTTCCCGGTCCCGCCCATGGACCACTTCCAGGACCTGAGGTCCGAGATGATCCTCGTGCTCGAGAGGGTCGGTGTCGAGATCGAGATCCACCACCACGAGGTCGGCACCGCCGGGCAGGCCGAGATCGACATGCGCTTCGACAGCCTGCTGCGCATGGCCGACAAGCTCATGCTCTACAAGTACGTGGTGAAGAACGTGGCGCGGCAGGCGGGCAAGACCGCCACGTTCATGCCCAAGCCCGTGTTCCAGGACAACGGCTCCGGCATGCACACCCACCAGTCGCTGTGGAAGGGCGGCGAGCCGCTGTTCTACAGCGAGGCCGGGTACGCCGGGCTGAGCGACATGGGCCGCTGGTACATCGGCGGTCTGCTCACACACGCCCCGGCGATCCTCGCGTTCTCCAACCCCACCACCAACAGCTACAAGCGGCTGGTACCGGGGTACGAGGCGCCCGTCAACCTGGTGTACAGCCAGCGCAACCGGTCGGCGGCCGTGCGCATCCCGCTGTACAGCCAGAGCCCCAAGGCCAAGCGGCTGGAGTTCCGCTGCCCCGATCCCTCGTGCAACCCCTACCTGGCGTTCTCGGCGATGCTCATGGCTGGCCTCGACGGGATCCAGAACCGCATCGAGCCGCCCGACCCGGTGGACAAGGACCTCTACGACCTGCCGCCCGAGGAGCTGTCGAAGGTGCCACAGGTGCCCGGCTCGCTCGACGCCGTGCTGTCGGCCCTGGAGGAGGACCAGGCGTTCCTCAAGGCGGGCGGCGTGTTCACCGACGACCTGATCGAGACGTGGGTGACGTACAAGCGGGAGAACGAGGTCGACGCCCTGCGGCTACGCCCACACCCGTGGGAGTTCGCCCTCTACTACGACCTGTAGACGCCGGCCAGGGCAAACACGCCGCCTTCGGGTCGAGACTCCCGGAGGTGCTCGAGGATGCCGCGGAGGACGACCGGTCGGGAGCTGCGGTTCCGGCAGGAGTTCACCACGGGTGGAGCGTGCCGCGCCCTGCGGACGCTGCGTACGGTGGGGAGAGGCGCCAGGCTCGGGAGGAATCGCCATGGGCACGGAGGCAACCCGACCGCCGAAAGTCCCGCCGCGGTGGTTCGTGCATGTGGCTTGGCGCGTTCATCGAGCGCTCTACCGGGTCAGCGGCGGCCGCTTCCTGTGGACCACGTCGAACAAGCGCGGCTGGGGCGCGCTGCGCCTCACGACCGTCGGGCGAAAGTCCGGGCAAGAACGCAACGTCATCGTCGGCTACGTCGAGGACGGCCCGAATCTCGTCGTGCTCGCGATGAACGGCTGGCAGGAGGCCCATCCCTCGTGGTGGCTCAATCTCGAGGCGCACCCCGATGCCGTCGTTCGCCTCGCGGGCCAGCATGCGCGCCCGGTGCGCGCGCTCCCGGTGGCGGGCGAGGAGCGTGATCGACTGTGGCAGCGCTGGGTCGCGGTCGAACCGCAGCTCGACGGCTACGCCGGCCGGCGGTCGACCGAGACGCCCGTGATCGTCCTCGAACCGCGCGACGGGACCGCTTGACACCAAGCGAGGACGCCGTCCTGGCCAGAGGGACGACTGCGTAACGGGTGTCACGCCAATGCCCACATCCAGTGAGTTGGGCGCAGACGAGCCTGCCTCGGCACGTGCACTTGCACTTGCTACGGCACGCCTTCGCGACCTTGCGGGTGTTTCCCATCACATTGATGGGAAACACCCGCGGAGTCGGGTTGAAGGGGTCAGTCCTGTAGCGACTTGCCCGTCTCGAGGAGTGTCTTGAGGTCGCTGATGATGAATGGGTAACCGCCGCCGCCATCGCTGAGCGGACCGGGGGAGCCGGCGAGGAAACCCATGGTGATGGGCGAGCCGTTGGCGTCGTTGACGACGGTGAGCTTGGTCAGGCCCCCGTTGTCCTCGGGTTCGATGAGGAACGTGACGATCACGCCGGGCTCGGCGATCGTCTCGGGGTTGAACTGCGCGTGGAACGTGTGCACGAGCTTCTTTGGCGCGTCGGCCTCGAGTACCTCGCCCTTGACCATGATTGCCGGGCCGCCGAAGTCGATCATCTCCTTGGTCGCGTGGCCCACGACCGAACCGCCGGGGCGCAGCTCGTACTCCGTGCGTCCCTTGTAGCCATAGCGCTCGGTCCACTCGGGCGATGTGATCGCCTCCCAGATCGCGTCCGGAGTCGCTTGGATGTAGATGCGGAAGATTTGGGTGTCGGTTGCGTTGCTCATGCCTTCTTCTTCTCCAGTTGGTGTTTGAGGTCGACGAGCGCGGAGACCCGGCGCTCGGTGTACTTGTCGATCCATCGGTCGTGGAGAAGACGAATCGGGACCGGGTTGAGGTAGTGCAACTTCTCCCGGCCGACTTTCTCCGTGACGATCAGATCGGCTTCCTCGAGAACCTTGAGGTGCTTCATCACGCCGAATCGGGTGAGGTGGGGCAACTCAGCTTCGAGGTTGATGAGGGTCCGACCGTCCTGCTCGAAAAGGCGGTCAAGCAGGAGCCGCCTCGACGGGTCGGAGAGCGCCTTGAACACCAGATCGTCATCCGGGTCCCCGTTGCTCATGCCTGAAGGATACGTGACTAATTAGTCACCTGTCAAAGTGCGAGATCGAGCCCAGAGACTGGAGAGCCGCGCTGCGTTCCCTAACGCAGGGACGGCACGGCCGGCCGAGGGTGCCGGCGCCTACGTGGAAGGCCAGGTGTCACCGAATGGCTGGGCTTCGTGCGCAGGTCGGTGGCGCGTCAGGAGCGCGGCTGCGCCGCTGGCGATCACGGACACAGCGGCGCCGCTGCTCCACCAGTGCTGCGGTAGCTCGGTCAGGCCGGTACTGAGGTCGTTCACCGTATAGCCGAGCAAGACGAGCGAGACCGCGAGCGAGACGCTGGCAAGGGTGTGCAGCGGGCGGCGCATGGGATCCTCCAGTTGTTCGCGGGCGGCGAGGAACAACACATCGAGAGTGTCGGCGAGGGGGCGGGGCGAGCAGTCCAGCAGGGCGACCAGCTCCTGGCCGTAGCGGTGGCGTGTTCGTGCAGGAAGCATCCGGACCGCGAGCCGCGTGAGCCACCGGGTCATGCGAACGCGGCTCCGGCGCGGCGCAGGACGGCAGTCATCGCGCCGAGTTCGTCTTGGAGAGCCCGCCGGCCCGCAGGCGTCATCTCGTACGGGCGCCGGCGATCGTCACCAGGTAGTGCCCGGATCAGACCGTCACGCTCCAGGGATGCGATGGCGCCGTACAGGGTGCCGGGACCGAGCCGGATCCGGGCGAAGCTCTCGATGTCCTGCTGGATCGCATAGCCGTGCCTCGGACCGTCGTTGAGACTGACGAGTAGGAGCAGGCGTCGGTCGGCCACACCGCCAACTTACTACGTCTGACGTAGTAGTGATGAGTCGAGTGGGGAACAGCACAGAACGGCTCTTCCGCTCGCCGTCAGCTCGCCCGTCGTTCGGCTTCGGTCCTGATGCGATCGAGTGACGCGTGGACTGTTGCCTCCCACTTGGTAGCAACCTGGTCAGCCCACCAGCGGCCCAGCCCCCAGAAGTCCGCACCAAGCTCGCCGGTGTACTCCAGTCGAGTCGCGCCCTGTTCCGGGTGGAGCGTGAACCGCTCGACCACATGAGGAACCGGGCCCCGCACCAAGCGGAAATCGATCGTCTCGGGACGATCGAACCGGACCGTCTCAACCGTCGTGGTGACGATCCCGCCGCCAATCGGCGTCCGATGGGCGGCGAGCACCATGTCGCTGCCTCGTTCCAAGACCTCGATCTCGTCGGCCATCGCCCGCGGCGTCCGCCCCAGGTAAGGCGCGGCGATCACGTCGAACACGGTGTCGCTGGGTGCGGCCATGGCGACGGTGATCGGCCCCAGGGGCCGTAGCGTCCGCCCGACGCCGGTGTCGAGCGTGAGCTGGCCGCCGGCCAAGAGGCGATAGCCCACACCACCAACCACCGCGGCGTACACCAGGGTCCCGATTCCACGCACCAGGCCACTCTTGCACCCGGACGGCAGTCGTCGCGTGGACTTGGGTCACGGACTCGGACGGCCAGATCGGCGCATCGGCGTACCGCTGAGGAGAACGCGAGGGATGTTTAGGCGGTGGGCACCGTCGCCAAGGGACCTCCTCGGCAACGTTGCCCAGACCGAGGCGAGGCTCCTCCTGTGACGACGCGTGCTCGCCGATGTCGTGGTTCGCCACGGCTCGCTGGGCCGTGACCACGCCGAGGCAGTTGGCGTCGGCGGGCGGCGTGCCGCCCAGCGCCGGAGGCGCCGCGAAGAGCACAGCGATCAGTCCGGCGGACAGACCGTCGACAGGACGGCGGTCGATCCACGCACGGTGGGAACCTCCCTGGCGTGCTTGCGCTGAGGGGCACAAATCAGCCGGAGGACAGGTCGACCACAAGCCTTTCCGCCACGGCCGAAACTGCTTGACACAGTGGTGGACCGGCCAAACGATGGGTGCCCCTGGCTCGTCCACGATCGCTCGGCTCTGGTGGTTGCACGCATGATTCGACTGCGGCTCGGTGTCGACGACGTTGCCGGAACGAGGTTCGCTGCCCCCAGTCCTTATTGCGAGCTCTCTGTCAGCGCCCAGGTCATACAGCAGCCGACGAGCTCGTTCCGACGACTCTGCGCGGCCAGCGGGGTCCGCCTCCCGGCATCGGCGAGCCACTTTCTGGAGTTGGTGCCCGCTCACGGCAACGTCCCCGACTTCCTCGCGCCGGAGGGGGCGAACAGCTTGGAGGAAGCCCTCGACATCGTCATGTCCACGCCCGACCGGCTGATCCGGAACGACATGGCGACTCTCCCGTGGCCGGCAGCGTCGTCCTGGATGCTCGACCTGGCGGACGGCTGCGTGTCAGCTCGGAAGGAGCTGGCTTCGTCCTTGCGTGACTACCACGACCAGGTGCTCAAGCTGCTATGGCCGGCGATCGAACACGTCCTCGAAACCGACCTGCGGTTCCGCGCCTGGCAGCTCGCGACGACGGGTGTGGCAGCGACAGTCGATGGCCTGCACCCCGGCATTCGGTGGTGCGACGGAGTGGTCGAGGTCGACGGGCCCCTGGACGCGGATGTCGACCTGGCGGGTCGAGGCCTCCAGCTCATGCCGTCGCTGTGGACCCGCCCGGGCTTCACCGGGCGCTGGACGCAACCCACGCTCGTGTACCCGCTAGCCCGTTTCGCCTGGATGGCTCCGACAGCCACCAAGAGCCACCGTGACCCGCTGGCCGGGGTACTCGGCACCACTCGGGCACGGGTGCTCCGCGCTCTGGCCGACGAGCACACGACGAGCGGACTTGCCCGCGTGCTGGGGATCAGCCTGGCCTCGGCGTCCACCCACGCCGCCGTCCTCCGCGATGCCGGCCTAGTCACCAGCCGACGACAGGGCCAGTCAGTCCGCCACACGCTGACAAGGCTCGGCGTCCAATGGACGTCGAACGACCGGCCGAACGCGACGAAGGCCGTGTGACTACCGCCCATCCCTTAAAGGAGAAAGCAATGCGACAGCACAGCCGGTGGTTGCGACCCCTCGCGCTAGTTCTCGGTGTCACGCTCGTCGCCGCCGCGTGCGGCGACGACGACGACTCCGAGACGAGCGGGGACGAAACCACAACGACAGCCGAAGAGGGTGGGGCAGCCGCTGGCGCCCGAGGTCGGTGAGGCGGCGCCCACCTGCCAGGGTGAGAGCGACGGCGTACTCGGGATGGGTGGCCTGCTCCCCCAGACCGGCGACCTTGCATTCCTCGGCCCACCCATGGAAGCGGGTGCCGCCCTGGGGATCGAGGACGTCAACGCCGCCGGCGGCGTGCTCGGTAAGCCGGCCGAGTTCATCGCTGGCGACTCGGGCGACGGCGACCCCGACATCGCCAACCCCACCGTCGACGGCCACTTGGCGGCCGGTGTCGACGCGATCCTCGGCGCGGCCGCGTCGGGTGTCTCGCTCAACGTGATCGACAAGATCACCAAGGAGAACTGCAAGATCCACTTCTCGCCCGCCAACACGTCACCGGAGTTCACGGACTACGACGACGGCGACCTCTACTTCCGCACCGCCCCCTCGGACGTGCTGCAGGGCCGGATCCTGTCCGACCTGATCGTCGAGGACGGCCACACCACAGTGGCGTTGCTCGCCCGCCAGGACTCCTACGGTGAGGGCCTGCAGCAGTTCACCAAGGAGCCCCTGGAAGAACAGGGCGCCGAGGTCGTGGTCGAGCGGGTGTACGACCCCGAGGCGCAGACCTTCTCCGCCGAGGTCGACGAGGTCATCTCCGCCGACCCCGACGCGTTGGTCATGATCGGCTTCGCCGAGTCGAGCATCATCCTCAACGACCTGTTCGAGCAGGGTTTCACACCCGACGAAAAGGGCATCTACCTGGTCGACGGCAACATCGGTAACGCGCTCGGCGAGGAGTTCAGCGAGCCCGGCGCCCTGGTGGGTGTCAAGGGCACACTGCCAACCGCCGAACTCACCGAGGACTTCCGGGGCCGGCTACTCGAAACCGATCCCGGGCTACAGGACTTCAGCTACGGGCCCGAGACCTACGACGCCGTAGTCATCATGGCGTTGGCGGCCGAAGTGGCCGGCAGCGACGACCCAGCGCAGATCGCCGCCAACATCAACGGCGTCACCCGCGACGGCACCGAATGCACGACCTTCGAAGAGTGCAAGCAACTCGTCGCCGACGGCGAGGACATCGACTACAACGGCCCCTCCGGACCCCAGGAGTTCAGCCAGCCCGGTGAACCAACCGCGGCCACCTTCGCAGTCATGTCCTACGGCGAAGACAACCAGATCGACGACACCGCAACAGAATTCCGCGAAGCGTCGTTCTAGATGACCTCGAGGGGGGAGGGTTTCCCTCCCCCCTCGCACGCTGAGCACCAGTCGATGCGGTCCAGGGTGCCGCAGTTTGGACGCACTGCGCTTTCGGTCACTGGGCCTCCTCGCTGCACCTGCTCGCTCGGCCTCGTTCGCCTGCGCCGCCTCGACAGTGTCGCGGCGGGCTTCCGACGTCCCCGCGGTTGGGACGGATTGTCCTTCTTGTCGGCGCGCGCGGGCCTAGTACCGTCACGCTCCGATGCGAGGCGCGACTTCGGTTGCAATCGCGGTCCTGTTCGCAGTCGCCGTCGGCTGCGCCGCGGACGACGACAGCGACAGCAGTAGCGCCGACAACGGCGCCGGCGCCGCTGCCGGAGACAGAGCCGCCGGGGGCGAGACCGCGGAACCCGCGGCACCCCTGACCGCAACCCTCCAGCGGTCGACACTGTTCGAGACCCACCGTTCCCTGCGCATGACCGTGACCAATGGCGGCAGCCAGGAGCTCGAGATCGGGGCGGTCCAGCTCAGTTCGCCGCTGTTCGAGGCCGTCCCGCCCCAGGTCCGCGATGTGCCGGTGGCGGCGAGCGATCGTGTGGCCATCCCCCTGCCGTTCGGCACGGCGCAGTGTGACGACGTCGCCGACGACCCGCCCGAGCTGATCGCCCGGCTTGCCGGCGAGGACGTTCGCGTGGCGCTCGAGGAGATCCCCAGCGGCGTTCTGGCCGAGCTGCACGACGAGGAGTGCGCGGCCACCGCCGTCCTGGCCAGCGTCGATCTGCATCTCGGCGACACGTGGCAGCGCACCGAGGCGCGGACCATCGAGGGCGAGATCGAGCTTGCGCAGCGGAGCTCCGGGGTGACGGCGACGCTGGACGAGGTGCGCGGCAACGTGATCTTCGCCGTAGAGGCGCCGCGCTCGGCGGTCGACGTCGCCGACGACACCCCGTCGGCGGCCGGTCCCATCGCCATCACTGCGGCCCGCTGCGACCCCCATGCGCTCATCGAGTACAAACGCACGTTCATCTTCACCGTCTACGTCGAGCTCGATGGCGGTGAACCGACGCGGGTCGACATCGAGGCCGAGGGCGGCGCCCGTCGCGCGCTGGAGGAGCTGCTGAGGTCGTGCATGGGGTGAGTGGCGCCCATCCCTCACCCAATCGGCGTCCACGAACGCCGTAAACGTCACAATCGAACGCCCGGAACGTCAGCCAGAGCCGGTGTGGGCGGCGGTGCCGGCGACCTCGAGGGCCTCGGGCACCCCATCGACATACGTGACCCGGTTGGTGCGTACAGCGGCAACGGTGTCGCCCGGCACGATGAGGCCCACCAGGTTGAGCGGGTCGGTGGCGTTGACGGTGACGCGTTCACCCGTCGTCGGCAGCTTGCGCACGTGGCCGAGCTGCTCGGCGGCGGCTGGCAGCGCGTACTGCTCGCCCGAGAACCCGCTCACGAAGCGCCCGCCCCGCACCAGCCCACGGTCCTCCAGCCTCCGCAGCGCCCACTGCAGGTCGCGCCACGGCAGCCTCAGGGAGTCGCGCAGCGCCAGGTCACGGAACACCACGCCCCAGCGGTTGAGGAGCTGCTCGGCGACAGTCTCGGCGAGCTCCTCCCGGTCGAGCCGTTCCAGCTCGCTCCCTCCCGCCGCGCCGTCGGCCGCGTCCACGCCCGGCACCAGCGACCACCGCCCAGCCGACGCAGCCGTCGCACGCTCGAACCGACCCAGCCGAGAGAACCGCTGCGGGCGCGGACGGTATCCCGCGCCAACCCCGGGCCGCTGGCGACCGGGCTGCGGGCGACCCGACGGTGGGCGGCCGGCAACCCGGGCGCGGATGGCGCCGAAGCCGTCGGACATGACGAGACCCCGGGCGACGCCGTCCCACAGTCCCCGCTCGATGTCCTCGGGCAGGCGCCGGGTCGCCGCGGCGAGATCGCCGGCGAAACAGGCGCCCCGCTCGCGCAACACCTCGATGATCTCGGCGGTGGCGCCCGCCGTCGGCTCGAGGGGCTGGGAACCGGACCGGGCCGCGGCCAGCAGCCAACCGAGGTCGTCGCGCAACACCACGGCGATGGGCGTGGCCTTGGATGGTGCGGTCGCCGGCGTATCGGGATCGTCGCGGCTGCGGGGTGTGACGCGCAGCCAGGCCACTTCGCCGTCGTGGCACAGGTGATCCAGCCAGGCGGACTCGTAGCGCCGCATCCGCCGCGCGAGGAGCTCGGGCTCCCAGGTGACCGCGGCGCTCTCGAACCCCTGGAGCTGCTCGAGAACGGCGACGAGCCCGGCTTCGCCCGCCACCTGGGTGTCGGGGGCAACGTGCTGCCAGCGGAGCAGGAACCGCATGAAATCGCGCGCCGTCGCCGGCTGGACCGATTGACGCCGGGACCGGCGGGAATACGAATGCATGCGAGCCAGCAGACGCCGGGCCACCCATTCGGTGCCGGCCGCATCGGGCGTGTAGTGACCCTGGAGGGCGAAGCCGTCGCGCTCCAAGGCCGCCAGCCCCTGCGCCACCCAAACCGGTCGCAACGAGGTCGTCTGCGCCAGTCCCTCGACTGTGGTGATGCCAGCGATCTCGAGATGGCCCCGCACGACCTGGGCGACGGCGTCGTCGTCGCCCCGGAGCGCGCTCTCGGCCTCGCCGCGGGCATCGGCCGTGCACCACAGCTCGGCCCCGTCGCCCGCGATCGTGTACCCGCGACCCCGGGCGGTGAGCTCGTACCACAGCGGCCGCCAGTCTTCCCGCGCCCGGACTGCAACCAGGGATGAGACCAGGTCATGAAGGTCGTCGGCGGTGGTCGGCACCGGCACGATCTCCGCGTGCACCTGTTCGATCGCCTCGGGGTCGAGCGACCCGATCGAACCCAGGTCGACTGCCAACCCCCGCCGCAGGTGCACGGCGTTGGTGCGCCGGTTCTGGAACTCCTCGTCGTCGAGGAACGCATAGGGCCGGGCCGTGATGATCTCGTGCGCGAGCACAGATGGCTCGGTGGTGTCGGCGCAGTGGACCCGCACATCACCGGACTCGATGCGTTCGAGCAAAGCTTGGAGCCCGTCGACATCGAGCGCCTCGTGGAGCGTGTCGTCGATCGTCTGGCGCACGAGCACGTGGTCGGGGATCTCGATCGGGCCGGTGGCGTTGTCCTGGCAGGCCGCCGCCGCCGGGAAGACGGCGGCCATCAGGTCGTCGGACTCCATGCGCTGGATGGGCGGCGGGTTGCGCTTGCCGTTGCGGAACCGCAGCACCATCAGCGACCGGTTGAGGTTCCAGCGCCAGCGGGACAGGAACATCGGCGAATCGAGGATGGCGTGCTCCAACGTGTCGCGCACCGTGCGGCTCGGGACGTAGCGAGGCACCTCGTCGAGGGGGAAGCTGTGGTGCGGCCCGAGCGACAGCACGATCGCGTCGTCGGTGGCGGCGGCCTGGAGCTCGAAGTTGAAGGTGCGGCAGAACTTCTTGCGCAGCGCCAGCCCGAGCGCCCGGTTGATGCGCCCGCCGTAGGGCGAGTGGACGACCAGCTGCATGCCCCCGGTGTCGTCGAAGAAGCGCTCGAACACCAGGCACTCCTGGCTCGGCATGGCGCCGAGGACCGCCCGGCCGACCGCCAGGTAGTCGACGATCATCGTCGCGGCGTCGGGGCCGACGCCGGCGACGTCGGTCAGCCACTGGCGTGCCCCGTCGGGATCGCCGTGGGCCAGGTACTCGTCGACCCGGATGCGTAGCTCGGACACCTCGTGCGACAGCTCGACGGTGCGGGCGGGGGCCTCGCCCAGCCAGAACGGGATGGTGGGCGGCGTGTCGCCTGCGTCGCGCACGCGCACGACCCCGGGCTCGACCCGGCGGATCTGCCACGAGTGCGTGCCGAGCAGGAAGATGTCGCCGGCCATCGACTCGACCGCCCAGTCCTCGTTGACCGTGCCGATGAACGTGTCGTCGGGCTCGGCCACAACCCGATAGTCGCCGGTCTCGGGGATGGCACCGCCCGACGTGGCGGCGGCCAGCCGAGCGTTGCGTCGGCCACGCAGCTCGCCGTTGACCGTGTCGTGGTAGAGGTACGTGCCCCGCCGGCCGCGGCCCGTCTCGATGCCCGCGGCCACCAGCTCGACCACCTCGTCGAACTGCGCCCGTGTCAGCTCGGTGTACGGAGCCGCTCGGCGCACCAGTTCGTACAGGTCGTCCGAGCGCCACTCCTGCGCCGCCACCTCGGCCACGATCTGCTGAGCCGCGATGTCGAGCGGCTGGCGCGCGGGGTGGATTGCGTCGAGGCGGCCGGCACGCACCGCCGCCATCAGGGCGCTGCACTCGACCAGCTCG
This sequence comes from uncultured bacterium, assembly GCA_963813485.1. Lineage (GTDB taxonomy): Bacteria > Actinomycetota > Acidimicrobiia > Acidimicrobiales > VFJN01 > DASQUK01. The sequence continues at coordinate 191,507 of CAWEZE010000011.1, read as the reverse complement.
TCGCGGGTCATCGGGAACAGTCGGCCCTTGGGGGTGCCACCCCGGCTGTGGTTGGAGCGGCCGACCCGCTGCAGGAACGTGGCGATGCTGCGCGGCGACCCGATCTGGCAGACGAGCTCGACCGGCCCGATGTCGATGCCGAGCTCGAGCGACGCGGTGGCCACCAGGACCTTGAGGTCGCCAGCCCGAAGTCGGGTCTCCACGCGGTAGCGACGCTCCTTGGAGAGGCTGCCGTGGTGGGCCGCCACCACGTCGTCGCCCATGCGCTCGCCGAGCTCGTGCGCGAGCCGCTCGGCAAGCCGGCGGGTGTTGACGAACACCAACGTGGTGCGGTGGTCGCCGACCAGGGCCGCGATCCGATCGAGGACGTCGCCCATCTGCTCGGCCGACGCCACCGCCTCGAGCTCGCCCTCGGGAAGCTCCAGTGCCAGGTCGAGGTCGCGCAGGTGACCGACGTCGACCACCGCGGGTAGGGCCCGATCGCCGACCAGCAGCCGGCCGACCGTCTCGATGGGACGCTGGGTCGCCGACAACCCGATGCGCATCGGCCGCCGGTCGCAGAGCGCCTCGAGCCGCTCGAGCGTGAGCGCCAGGTGGGCGCCCCGCTTGTCGCGGGCGACGGCGTGGATCTCGTCGACGATCACCGTGTCGACCGTGCGCAGCGCCTCGCGCCCCCGGGCGCTCGTGACCAGGAGATAGAGCGACTCCGGCGTGGTGACGACGAAGCTGGGCGGCCGGCGCACCATGAGGCTGCGTTGCGAGCTGGTGGTGTCGCCCGTGCGCACGGCGACCCGGATGTCGGGCGCATCGAGGCCGAGCTCGGCGGCGACGGCCGCGATCTCGTCGAGCGGGCGATCGAGGTTCTCGGCGATGTCGACCGCGAGTGCCTTGAGCGGCGACACGTAGACGACTCTGGCGATGTCGGTGACGGGCTCCCCGGCGTCGTGCGCCCGATAAAGCGCGTTGATGGCCACGAGGAAGCCGGCGAGCGTCTTGCCCGAGCCCGTGGGGGCGGCGACCAGGGTGTCGACCCCGGACGCAATGAGTGGCCACCCCTGCGCCTGGGGCTCGGAGGGACCCTCGGGGAAGCGGCGCTCGAACCACGTGCGCACGGCCGGATGGAAGTCGGCGAGGCCGCGCGGCGCCGCACCCGCCTCCGCGGGCTCGGTCGCCGTCACCGCGCTGGTCATCTCCAGTACCACGCCCCCGATTCTGGCGCGGGGATGTGACAGTTAACGACGGCGGCCGTCAATCCCCTGGTCAGGGGCGTCAGGCCAGCGTGCGATCGTCGACGACGTCCAGGTTGTGGAAGGTCGGCGGGCCGTCGCCGAGGGCCATCATCCTCTGGGCGAACTCCTTGGTGACAGGCAGGTTGGAGTTCTCCATGGCCGACTCGTAGGAGTCGAAGAACACGACCTGGAGGTAGTGACCCGAATCGTCACGGTCGGCTCCGGTGATCACCCGTCGAGCCGTCGATTCGGGACCCGCGGCGGCTTCCCATTCCTCTTCGAGCTTGCGCATCTCGTCGAACTTCGACGTTCGGAAATCGATGATCTGCACGAAGGCCATGTCCTCGCCTCCTTCGTAGGGGATGGGAGGAGGCTACGCCCAGCGCCGGCGGGGGTAGGTGCGGCGGGCGCAGGGGCCGGTTCCTGGCGCCGCCGTGGTTGCCCAGAACCAGAACGGCGCCCGAAACGATCTTGTTCGTGCGCTGTTGGTCGCCGCCGGTTCCGGTGGCGGCACTGAGTGAGCGCCCTATCCCAGCGCCGCCCGCAGCGCCTCGGCGGCCTCGTCGATGGCGGCCTTGCCCTCGGGGACCAGGTCGCCCATCGAGAAGAACCCGTGGATCACGGAGTCGTAGCGGCTGGACTTGGCGTCGACGCCCGCGGCCTCGAGCTTGGCGGCGTACGCCTCCCCCTCGTCGCGCAGGGGGTCGTACTCGGCGGTGATCACCAGCGCCGGCGCCACGCCCCGCACGGCCTCGTTGCTAGCGAGCAGCGGCGACATGCGGGGATCGCTCCAGTCCTCGCCGGCGCAGTAGTGGCCACGGAACCACGTCATGTCGGCCTTGGTGAGGAAGTAGCCGTCGGCGTTCTCGTCGATCGACGAATGGGACAAGTGCATGTCGGTCACCGGGTACACGAGCAGCTGGAACCGCAACGGTGGCCCGTCGTCGCGGAGCTGCTGGGCCACCACGGCCGCCAGGTTGCCGCCGGCCGAATCGCCGCCGACGGCCATGCGGGCGGGATCGATCGCCAGCTCGGCCGCCGTCGACGGCTCCGCCACCCAGCGCACGGCCGCCACGCAGTCGTCGATCGCCGCCGGGAACGGATGCTCGGGCGCCAACCGGTAGTCGACGGACACGATCGTCACGCCGCTGGCGGCCGCGAGGGCGCGGACGGTGGCGTCGTGGGACTCGACATCGCCGATGACCCAGCCGCCGCCGTGGAAGTACACGAGCACCGGCCGCGGCCCAGGTTCGGCCGTGGGCACGTACACCCGCACCGGCACGCCACCGGCTGGCCCACGGCACGACCGGTCGGTCACTGACGCCATCTCGGCGCGGCTGGCCAGCGCGCTGAATTGGCCGTAGGCCTCCCGCACCTCCTGGGGCGTCTGCTCCTCGATCGGGGGGCTGCCCAGTGCAGCCAGCGCATCGAGGATCGTCCTCACCTCCGGCGTGACAGCCATCTCCCTCACTCCCCCTCTGCCGCTCGACTGCCAGCGACAGCCGAGATCTTCTCACGCCTTGCCGTAGAACAGGCGCTCGACCACCCGGCGCGCCCGGCGCGTCACCCGCCGGTACTCGTCGCGCAGCTGGGCTGCGCTGGTGTCGAGCGATCGGGCCAGGTGCGACAGGTCGTCCGGCCGCTGGGGCAGCGCGTCCACCGCCGACGGCGCCGAGCCGACCAGCCACCAGCGGTTGCGCGTGCGTTCGCAGAAGCGGTAGGCGGCACGGAGGACGTCGGCATCGTCGCCGCTCACCACGCCGGCGGACGACAACCGGTCCAGCGCGCCCATCGTCGATGGGGCCCGGGTACCGGTCCGCATCTGCAGCAGCTGGACCGTGAATTCGACGTCCGACAGCGATCCCCGTCCGAGCTTCAGGTGGAACTCCGGATCCTCTCCCGGGGGAATGCGTTCACGCTCGATGCGTGCCTTCATGCGCCGTACCTCGCGCTCGTCATCGGCGCTGAATGGGCGGCCCCACACCGCCTCGTCCAGCAGCTCGAGGAAGCGCTCCCCGAGGTCCGGGTCGCCCGCGATCGGCCGGGCGCGGGCCATGGCTTGTCGCTCCCAGGTGAGCGCCCAGCGCTCGTAGTAGGTGGCGTAGCCGTCGATGGTGCGGGACAGCGCACCTTGCCGACCCTCCGGGCGGAGGTCGGAGTCGATGACGTAGATCCGCTGCGCCGGCGTGGCGCCGGCCAGGAACCGCAGCAGGCCGGCCGCCACCCGGAGTCCCTCCTCGTGGTCGGCGGGTGTCGAGCCCTCGTGGACGAAGAGCACGTCGAGGTCGCTGGCGTACGAAAGCTCTCCCCCGGCAAACCGGCCCAGAGCGACCACGGCGAAGGGCACCTGCGGCTCGAGCGACGCCAGCGCGGCACCCACACAGGCCTCCGCCAGGGCGCCCAAGTCGGCCCCTACCGCCGCCACGTCCGCCGCCCCGAACACGTCCCGGGCCGCCACACCCAGCAGGTGACGGCCCCGCCAGCGCCGCAGCGCCTGCTGGCGGTCGTCGACGTCGCTGCGCCAGTCCAGCGCTCGCTCGGCCGAGTCCGCCAGGCCGGCATGATCGAGGGTCTGCAGCCGGTCGACGTCGGCCAGCCGCACGATCAGGTCCGGGTTGGCGGCCAGGACGTCACCGAGGAGCCCGCTCGTCCCCAGTAGCTGGCACAGGCGCCGGGCGACCTCCGGGCTGTCGCGAAAGGCGTTCGCCAGCTCCATCGTGCGCTGCTCACCCGAGGCCAACTTGCGTAGGCCCAGGAGGCCCAGGTCGGGATCCGGCGACGTCGACAGCCAGTCGAGCACCAGCGGAAGGAGCTGTTGCATCATGCGCGACGAGCGGGTGAGGCCGCGGGTCAGCTCGCGCACTGCGGCCCGCGTGCGGTCGGCGTCGGCGAACCCGAAGCTCGCCAGCGCGCTGGCGGCCGCATCCGGCGACAAGCGACCGGCGCCGGCCAGCGCATCGAGCAGCGGCCGGAAGTAGAGCCGTTCGTGGATCCGGCGGACGACGTTGCGCTGGCGGGTGAGATCACGGTCGAACGCGTCCGTGGCGCCCGACTCACGCGTGCCCCGGTAGTCGAGGACGCGAGCGATCCGGCGGCGATGCTCGCGATCCATGGGGAGGGTGTGCGTCTGTTGCTCGTCCTCGATCTGCAGGGCGTGCTCGACCCTGCGCAGGAAGCGGTAGGCGTCGGCCAGGCCGTCGGCGTCGTCCGGGGCTACGTACCCGGCCGCCCGCATCTCTGCGAGCGCCGTAAGGGTCGTGGGCGAGCGAAGCTCGGCGTCCGTCCGTCCGTGCACGAGCTGCAGCACCTGCACGGCGAACTCGATGTCGCGGATGCCGCCCGGTGCCCGCTTGACCTCCCGCTCGGCCATGCCGCGGCGGACCACATCGGCTTCCGCCCGCTCCTTGAGCACCCTGAGCGACCGCAGGTCGTCGGCGGTGAACCGCCGGCCCCAGAGGGCGTGCGACGCCGCGGACGCCCAGTCACGCCCGACGTCGGGGTCCCCCGCGACTGGCACGGCCTTCAGCAATGCCTGGAACTCCCAGGGCTGGGCCCACCGGTCCCAGTAGGTGACGTAGCTGTCGATGGACCGTGTCAGTGCGCCGTCGCGTCCCTCGGGACGGAGGTTGGCGTCCACCCGGAAGCAGCGCCGGGCGACGTCGAGGACCCTGCGGGCCTGGCGAGCGTCGCCCTCGACGAACAGCACGTCGACGTCACTGGCGTAGTTGAGCTCGCGGCCCCCGAGCTTGCCCATGCCGATCACGGCCAGGGCACCGTCGTCTGCCTCGGCGATGCGAACGGCGGCCCGGAGCACGGCCGTTGCCAGCTCGGCGAGGGCGGCGGTCGTGGTCTCCAGGTCGTCGAGGCCGAGCAGGTCGCGAGCCATGATCCGGAGCTGTGCGAGGCGCTTCCAGCGGATCAGCCCGTCGACGTCGACATCGCTGCCGTTGGGGACGGCAGTGCCGAGATCGGCCAGGACGGCCAGGGCGGCGGGATCCGCATGGATCAGCCGGGCGGCGCTCCGGCTCGCCGCCACGGTGGTCACGAACGCGCGGGCCAGCATCGGATCGGACGCCAGGCGCTCGCTCACAGAGCCATCCACGCGGTCGAGCGCCGACCGAACGGCCAGCGGGTCGGCGCTCCGCTCGATCAGCTCGGGTAGCTCGGCCGCATCGACGCGATCCACACCCCGAGTCTGCACCCCGCCCCGTACCCTTGAGGTCGTGACGCGGTTGCGTTTGGCGCTCTGCCAGATCAACACGACGGTCGGCGATCTCGAGGGCAACGTCGAGCGGGTCGTCGCTGCCCTCGCCGACGCCGAGGCGCAGGGCTGCGACCTGGCGGTGTTCCCGGAGCTGGCACTCACCGGGTACCCACCCGAAGACCTGCTGCTCAAGCCCGGTTTCATCACCGACAACCGGGCGGCGCTCGATCGGGTTGCAGCCGTCAGCGGCGGCTGTGCGGCGGTGCTCGGGTTCGTGGACGCCGACCGCGACCTCTACAACGCGGCCGCCGTGTGCGCGTACGGCGAGGTGCAGGGCGTCTACCACAAGCGCCTGCTGCCCAACTATGCGGTGTTCGACGAGCAGCGCTACTTCGCCCCCGGTACCGGCACAGCGCCGCTGGTGGCGGTCGGGGGCGTCCGGGTGGGCGTATCGATCTGCGAGGACGCATTCAGCCCCACGGGGCCCATCGCAGCCCAGGCGGCCGGCGGTGCCGAGCTCGTCGTGAACATCAACGCCTCGCCGTACTACGCCAACCGGCTGGCCGAGCGCGAGCGCATGCTGGCCACCCGGGCGTCCGACGCCTCCTGCGCGCTGGTCTACGTGAACCAGGTGGGCGGGCAGGACGAGCTGATCTTCGACGGCGCCTCGATGGTGTTCGACGCCCAGGGCGAGCTGTTGGTCCGGGCGGCCCAGTTCGAGGAGCAGACGGTGGTCTGCGACGTCGAGGTCATGCCCGTGTTCCGCAAGCGCCTGCTCGATCCCCGAGGTCGGGCGACCGAGGACCCGCTGCCGGTGGTCGAGATCTCCTCTTCACCCCGGGTGACGGACCCCGCAGACAAGCGCCACCCGCCGGTGGTCGAGGTCATGGCGCCGGTACGCGAGATCTACGAGGCGCTCGTGCTCGGCACCCGTGACTACGTTCGGAAGAACGGGTTCACCGACGTCGCCATTGGCCTTTCCGGCGGGATCGATTCGTCCCTGGTGGCGCTCATCGCCACCGATGCCCTCGGCCCCGAGCACGTGCACGGGGTCCTCATGCCGTCTCGCTACTCGTCCGATCACTCGATCACCGACGCCGAGAAGCTGTGCGCCGAGCTGGGCATCGAGTCACGGGTCATCACCATCGAGCCGGCACACGCGGTACTGCTCGAGATGCTGGCGCCGAGCTTTGCCGGGCTCGAGCCCGGCCTCGCCGAGGAGAACATCCAGCCCCGCATCCGCGGCGTGCTGCTGATGGCGCTGTCCAACAAGTTCCCGGGCTGGCTGGTGCTCACCACCGGCAACAAGAGCGAGATGGCGGTCGGCTACTCGACGCTCTACGGCGACACGGCCGGCGGCTTCGCGGTGATAAAGGACGTGCCCAAGACGCTTGTCTACGAGCTGGCACGCGACCGCAACGCCCGGGCGGGACGCCCCCTGATACCCGAGGACGTGCTTGCCAAGCCCCCCTCCGCAGAGCTCCGCCCCGACCAGCGCGACGACCAGTCGATCCCGCCCTACGACGTGCTCGACCCGATCCTCGAGGCATACGTGGAGCACGATCGCACTCGCGCCGACCTCGTGGCGATGGGCTTCGATCCGGATCTGGTGGAGCGCGTCACCAGGCTGGTCGACGTATCGGAGTACAAGCGTCGGCAGACCCCACCCGGCGTGCGGATCACGACCAAGGCCTTCGGCAAGGACCGGCGCCTGCCCATCACCAACCGCTATCGCGGCTGAACTTCGAGGGGGGAGGTACCGCCGGCGGCGGCCGGCGACCACCTATTGGGCGGCCGGCGACCACCTAGGGCCTGAGCGGATAGGCACGTCCTCTTGGCTCACGGTGGTCAGCGCTGCCGGGGACCCGAGCTGTTGAGCTGGTGGTCGACCGCCAAATTCCCCCGCGTAGGCTGCACGAACCGCCCTATCCGCTCGGCTCCTTATTGGTACGACACGAACAAGGGCCGCGGCTCGATGGCCATGGTCTCGGCGGGCGTGAAGGTCGGGCTGTCCTCGTCGATGAAGTTCTTCCAGCCCCACCACACGTTGGGCGGCGGGCTGGTGTGCATCAGGTTCCAGGTGTCGAACTTGGCGCCGGGCGAACCGAAGCCGTCGGCGTGGATCAGCACCGCCAGCTCGTCGCGGCTGGTGTCCACGGCCCCCCGGTCGCTGATCATCTGCAGCTGGAACTGGTGCAGCATGAGCAGCTTCTGCGGCAGCTTGTGGGCCCGGGTGAGGTCCGCCAGCCACGTGACAACGGTGTTGACCTCGCCGGCCGTCACCGAGCCGATCTGGGCCAGGTGGCGCTGGTTCGGCTGCAAACGCCACTCCGGGTCGAGCGCCAGCCCCACGTACGGCCGGGCAAGCAGCTCCTCGTAGCGCTTGGCCTGGGTGAGGAAGTCAGTGCGCCCGGGCTGCAGGTCGAGCAGGACGTAGACGCCCGCCTGGCCTGCGGCATCGACCCAGGGACGCACGAGGTCGACAGGTGCCTCGTACGAGTAGTTCCCGTCGGGCCCGGCCCCGCTGGACGCGACGGTGGTGATGATCTCGAAGGCGGGAACCACGGGCACGTCGACCAATGGCTGGTAGTCCGCCGCCATCTGCTGGGCGCGGGCGACGGCAGCGTCGACGCCCTGCTCCCCCAGAACTCCGAGCGCGGGCGTGCCCGGGTGGCCGTAGAGGGCGACCATCTGTCGTCCGGGGTAGAGAATCTGCCCGCCGCCGGGCAGCTCCACGCCGCTGGCGGCGACGTCGAGGCGGTAGCGGAGCGTCTCCGGCGAGCCGAAGGCGGTTCCGAGCGCCACGACCTGTCCGGGTGGCTCCGCGGCCAGCGCTGCGATGACCTTGGGGTCGGTGCGAGGATCGGGGTTGGCGACGGTCATGAGCCGCGCTCCGCTGGCCCTGGCCGTCGCGGCCGCCGCCAGCGACGCGGGATCGCGGGCCACGAGAACCAGCAGCGTGTCCAGGGGCGCATCGGGCGCCACCCGTGGCAGATCGGCCGCGGTCGGCGGCTCGGCTTCGCCGTCCTCTGTACTCGTCGTGCTGGCGTTCGCGCCGGCACCGGCGCCGTCGACGGTCAGCAGCGGCGTCTGGTCCGGTTCGAGGGAGGCGACGGCGTCGATCAGCTGGTCGGGCGCCACGGCTTGGTCGTCGCCGAAATCGCGACCGGTAGCGTCCTCGACGTCACCCATGTCGGCCGGGGCAACGACGGGCACGCCCAGGTCGGCTTGCTGCGCCCAGCGGGTGGCTTCGTCGCCGAAGCTCAGGATCGCCTGAGGCCCCAGGCGTGCGAGCTCCTCGCGCACCGGAGCGCTCTGGGCAGGGTCCGCCGCAGCGGGCGCCAGCAGCAGCGGTCCACCCAGGCCGACCGCCATCGACGCCGCTCGGGCCTGGCCCGCTACATCTGCCTCGGAGGCCAGCAGCACGAGCGGCGAGTGCTCGTACAGCGTGCTGCTCGTTGCCGCCGCCAGCCCTGCGGCGGTCGAAGTGGGAACGACGACGGTGTCCTCAACGGGTATGTGCACGGATGCCAGGACCTCGACAGAGGCCTCGGCGGCCTCGTTCGACGGCTCGCTCGAGCATGCGGCCAGGGAGGCCACCACCAAGCCAAACACGACGCTCGCCCGTGCCAGGATCCCCCAGCCGTGCGATCTGCGAGCAGGACGCACCGCACCAGTATTAGCAACACTGCCAGTCCCCGCGTGAATGCTCGATGTGAGGTGCCGTGTCCGAAGCCGCCGTCCCGCTCCCGCCGCAGGAGGGTGTCGATGCGAGAACCGTCGCAACACCGCGCTCGGCAGGCCGACGCGGCGCTGGTGGTGGCCGCGTTCTTCTTCGGCACGACCTTCCTCGTGGTCCAGGACGCGGTCGAGCGGATCGACCCGCTGCCATTCCTTTCGGTTCGCTTCGTCATCGGGGCCGCCGTGCTCGGCCTCGTCGCCCATCGCCGGACGGCGGTGCGGAGGGCCCAGCGGGACACTCGCTGGGCCCGCACCCCCGGTGAGCTCCGAGACGGCGTCCTCGCCGGCCTCTTGCTGCTTGCCGGTTACGTGCTCCAGACCGTGGGCCTGCAATACACGACTGCGGCCACATCTGCGTTCATCACCTACATGCTCGTCGTGTTCGTGCCCTTCATCTCGTACGCGACCACCAGGCAGCCCCCGCACCCGCTCACGCTCGTCGGGGTGGTTCTTGCCGTCGCCGGGCTGGTCCTGCTCACCGGGGGCGCCGACAGCGGCTTCGGCCGGGGCGAGGTGCTGACGCTCGGATGCGCGGTGGCGTTCGCCGCCCATCTCGTCTTCCTGGGCTCTATCGCCCCCCGCCACGATGCCGTCCGGCTCACCACCGTGCAGCTGGCCACGGTCGGGGGCGCCTGCCTCATCCCCGCGGCCGTCCACGGCGGCTTCGACCTCGACGGCGGGGCCCTCGCGGCCGCTGCCTTCACCGGTGTGTTCGCCACCGCCGTGGCGTTCCTGGCGATGGTCTGGGCGCAGCGCGTAGTGAGCCCGTCGCGCGCCGCGATCATCCTGCTGCTCGAGCCGGTGTTCGCCGCTCTGTTGAGCGCGCTGGTCGACGAGCCGCTCACGGCCGCGGTGGTGGCGGGGGGTGGGCTCATCCTGATCGCCGTGGTGCTGGCGGAGGTTGTCGCCCCGATGCTGGCGAGGCGCGGCGAACGACGCCGTGCGAAACTGACGGCAGATGAGCGGACTGTCAGCGTCACGCGCACCCTTGTCGCTCGAGGCCAGCGCCCGGCGCATCGGCCACTACTGCTGGATCGAGATGCGGGCGTTCGAGATCCTGGGCGGCTGGACCGTGGCGGTGCCCGAACCGGCCGTGAAGGCCGCCCTGGCCACGCACAGCCGGCAGCACGGCTGGCACGCCGAGCTGTGGCACGACCTGCTTCCGGTGATTGGTGAGACCGGTGTCGACTCCTTCGTGGCGCCACCCAACCCCGCGCTCGTGGCCTTCGTCGACGCCCTCGCGGCTCCGGAGGCGGCCGAGCTCACGATCGAGAAGCTGGTCGGCGCCTACCGGGTGCTCGTGCCCCACGCCGCGAGCGCCTACCAACACCACCTCGACCACACCTCGCCCATCAGTGATGGGCCCGCGATGCGAGCGCTCCGCCTGGTCCGTTCCGACCAGCTGGACCACTGGCACGTGGGCGAGGCGCTGCTCCAGGCGCAGCTCCGGTCCGACGCCGATGTCGAGCGGGCCTCGTCCCACCAACTGCGGCTCGAGACGCTCCTGGTGGCGGCCGGCGGCATCGCCGGCTCCGGGTCCTAGGAGCCTGAGCGGTAGGCACGTCCTCTTGGTTCACGTGGTCAGCGCTGCCGGGGAGCCGAGCTGTTGAGCTGGCGGTCGACCGCCAGCTCAACGCTCGGCTCCACGGCAGCGCTGACCACCGTGAGCCAAGAGGACGTGCCTATCCGCTCACGTCCTCAGTCGGACGAGCCGCCTTCCCGCTCAGCGTGGCGGGTGTCTCGGCGCCCGCTCACGCCGTCCTTGACGAAACCACGCTCGCTCTCGTCGTCCTCGCCACGATCATCGTTCCCCTCGTCGTCGCCGGTCGGGGCGTCATCCTCGGAGCCCACCGCCTCCCGCATGTCCCCGGTGTCGTCCACTGCGGCCCAGAGGTCCTTGGCGGGGGACCACTCGGACAAGTCGAAATCCCAACCGGACAGCGGCAGGTCCCACGGCACCTCGTCCTCGGTGGGGTCCGACGGTGGCGGTGACTGCACGCGGCCACCGGCCGAATTCTGGTCCGCCTCGGCGGTGGCGCCGTCGTCGTCGTGCTCGCCGCGGCGCTTCTCGGTCGTCGGCGGCGTCGTGCCGTCATGGTCCCGGGACTGCGGCGCGGCCGACGTCGGGTCCGGGGACGCGGGCGACTCCGTGGTCCCCTCGGTGGTCGACGGCTGCTCGGAGTCGGTGTCGGCGCGCGCCTGGGATTCGCTTTCCCGGGGCGGCGTCGTCGTCGGAGCGGCGGTCGTGGTGGTGGCGGGCGCGTCGGCGACGGTCGTTGGGAGGCCCTGGGCCGCCGGCGAGACGAACGCCGACGGCTCGCGCGTCGGACCGCCTGCCCGCACCGCCAGGATCACGCCCACGAGCAGGACGGCGGCGGTCGCGACGCTGGCGATCGGCCGGCCGGAGCCCGCCAGCGTCTCCCGCACCAATCGGCGCGTCGTCGTTCGGCGGTGCCGCAGATGCGCCGGCGCCCGACGGGACGATCGCTGGTACGTCCAGAGGCCGTCCTCGATCTGGCAGAACAGGTCGTCGCGCATGGCCGGTGGCGGCTCGATCTCGCGACTGACGTGCAACCACGTGGTCAGCTCGACGACGTGCGCGAGGTCGTCACGACCCGGGGGCTGCACGCCCCCGAGGACATCCTCCACGTCACGTTCGCTGAGATCACCCATCTGATCAGGTGAACGCCACGCTTCGTGCTTGGGATATGCCTGTGAGCGAGCGGGATCTACGCCGCCCCTGCCATGCGGTCGAGATGGCGACGAAGGGCGGCCAGCGCACGGTGCTGGAGGGCCTTGATGGCGCCCTCCCGCTTGTCGAGCATCTGGGCAACCTCTTCCACGGACAGGTCGGCGATGATGCGCAGCAGGACCACGTCGCGCTGGTCGGGGGACAGCACCGTCAACAGGTCGCGCACGCGGTCGTGCGCGAGCACGGCGAACGCGTCGTCCTCGACATCGCCCAGTCCCATGTGCTCCTCGACCCCTAGGTCGTCCTGCACACGCGGCTGGCGATTGGCCCGCCGCCGGTCGTCGATCATGCGGTGGTGGGCGATCGTGAACACCCACGACCGGAACCCATGCTCGTCACCCTCGAACCGCGGAAGATTGCGATGCACCTGGGCAAACACGTCGTTCGTGAGGCCATCTGGATCGGTGGCACGGTGCCACCGGAGATACGAAGCCACCTGGCCGGCCAGTGAGCGGTAGATGTCGTCGAAGGCCTTGATCGAACCCTGCCGGGCCTCCGAGACGAGGCGACCCAGTTCCAGGCCACGCTGGCGTCTGGCCGTGAGCGTGGTCGCGCCGGCAGGTTGAGTCCGTGTGTGGATGAGCACGCCGTTGCCCTCCCCGATTGCTCAGATCATGGGCGCGATCGGTGTGTGTGCCATTGACGGTTCCAGCGGGCTACCTCCCCCCGGCGGGCACCTTAGCGAATTAGCGCGGGCTGTCGTCGAGAAACACATTGAGTAGGTACAACGAGATGGTGTCGACGAATCGCGTCGCGACGGTGGTCGGCCTTGACCGTCCCGGTATCGTGAACGGCGCTCCGGGTTCTCCGGTGCATTGAGCTCCGCCGCCACACGCATCGCTGCGAACGAGAGGGCGCGAGCTCCCCACTCACCGAAGCGACAGGCGAGAAGGAACAACCGTTGCCCAAGGAGCGCGTCGAGCGCGACGAAGAAGATCTCGTTCGGCTGTACCTCACCGACATCGGGCAGTACCCGCTGCTCACCAAGGACGACGAGGTTCGCCTCGCCCAGGCGATCGAAGCCGGCAATGCGGCCCGCGTCGACCTCGAAGCCGGCGCCGGCACGCTGTCGCCCGGCCGCAAGCGTGAGCTGCGCCGCTGCGCTCGCGACGGCGAGGACGCGGAACGCACCTTCGTGCAATCGAACCTGCGACTCGTCGTGTCGATCGCCAAGAAGTACCAGGCGTCGGGCCTGCCGCTGCTCGATCTGATCCAGGAGGGCAACCTCGGCCTGATGCACGCGGTCGAGAAGTTCGACTGGCGCAAGGGCTTCAAGTTCTCCACGTATGCCACGTGGTGGATCCGGCAGGCGATCACCCGGGGCATCGCCAACACCGGCCGCACGATCAGGCTGCCGGTCCACGCCGGCGACACGCTCGCCCGGCTGCAGAAGGCGCGGGCCCGGCTCGAGCTGAAGCTCGGTCGTCCTGCGACATTGTCCGAGCTCTCGGCCGAGGTCGAAATGCCCGAGGACAAGGTGACCGAGGCCCTGCGGTTCGCGGCCGAACCCCTGTCGCTGTCCGAGCCGCTGCGCGAGGACGGCGACGCCGAGCTCGGCGACGTCGTCGAGGATCGCTCGGCCGAGTCGCCGTTCGAAGTGGCGGCAACGGCGCTGCTACCCGAGGAGATCAACCGGTTGCTGGCGCCACTAGACGAGCGCGAGCGCGAGATCCTCAAGCTGCGCTTCGGGCTCGATCGCGGCGAGCCCCGCACACTCGAAGAGGTGGGCGAGCACTTCAACCTCACTCGCGAGCGCATCCGCCAGATCGAGGCGCGGGCGATGTCGAAGCTGCGCCACCCGTCGTCCGACACGGGCGCCCGCGACCTCCTGGCCGTCTGAGATTTCGGCCGGAACCTGGTCCTGGCACGCTGTTTCAGCGGGCTCCGTTCGTGCGTTCCAAGATCTCGTCCAGCCGGAGGACCTCGTCCGTGGTGACGACGCCGACGAATCGGTCGTCGCCGTCGACCACGGCGAGCACGTCGGCGTCGCCTCCCTCCATGGCCTGCACGGCGTCGCGCACCAGCCACGTGGTGCGCCCGCGAGGCGCGGCGACGTTGGCAATGGTGCGGATCTCGGTGGTGGCCCAGGCCTCCCGCCGGATCGTCACCACCTCGTCCAGCGCCATCAGCCCGAGATAGCGGTTGGCCTCGTCCACCACCGGGACCGCTCGCTGGCGGTAGCCCACGAGGTGGACGGTGAGGAACTCCTCGATGGTTGCGTCGGGCGGCACCGTCCGCACGTCCGTCTCGAGCACGGCACTGATCGGCAGCTCGAAGCGCCGCTCGAGGTGTCCCAGGCGCCCGGCCCGTTGGTGGTCGGACACCGACGAGTCGGCAACCAAGAGCTGTGACGCCGCCGTGGCCACCAGCGCCGGCACCACGAAGCCGGGCTGCCCCGTCGTCTCGGCCACGAACATGATCGCCGCCAGGGGCGTGCGGTACCCGGCACCGAGGAATGCCGCCATGCCCACCACCAGCAACAGGTCGCTGTCGGCCATCCCGAACGCGCCGCTGGCGAAGCGGCCGGTGAGGGCGCCCAGCACCACCAGAGGGATGACGAGGCCACCCGCGCCACCGCCGCCCAGGGTGGCCAGCACCGCGCCGACCCGAAGCACGAGCAGCGTGAGCACCAGCCATTGGGCCAGGCTCGGATCGGTCGCCCAGCGGATCACGTCGTAGCCGGGACCAAGCGTGAGCGGCGCATCCGCGGCCGCCTCGGCCACGTAGGCGAAAACGGCGAGGGCCACGCCGGCAGCGAGGATCCGCAGGCCGATCGGGACATCGGCTATCCGCCGATCGCGGAGCGACCGAACGGCGCCGCTGAACAGCCGGGCGCCCAGCCCGCACAGCAGGCCCACGGCGAGCGCGCCGCCGAGGTCACGCCAATCGAACGGTGACCCGCCTGCCACTGGCAGGATCGGATCGGTCCCGTCGATCGCGGCAAACGTGACGTAGGCCGCCGCCGACGCCACTATCGCAGGCAACACGTTGCGGCGCGCGAGGTCGGCGCGGTACGGCACCTCGATGGCGAACAACGCACCGGTGACCGGCGCCTTGAAGATTGCGGATACGCCCGCCGCCGCCCCGGCAACCAGGAGCAGCTTGGCGTCCTCGCGGGAGAAGAAGCGCGCGAAACGCCGCTGGATGGTCGACCCGATAGCGGAGCCGGCGTAGATGGACGGTCCTTCGAGCCCGAGCGCCCCGCCGTAACCGATGGTGGCGATGCTGGCGAGGACCCGGCCGAGGACGGGCCGGGTGGACATGTGCTCGTGCGCTTCCTCGTGGAAGCTGCGCACGTACTCGTCGGCCGTCGACGGCGACCTGCCCTGGGCAATCCAGCGCAGGCACAGGTAGGCGATCAGGAGACCGACGCCGGGGGCGCACGCCTGCAGCCACAGCGGTCGGTCCGCCAGGCGATCGAACAACCCGCCGATGGTGACGCGTTGGATGGCCAAGACGGCGAGGCCGACCACCACGCCGGTCGCACCGGCGAACAGGAACGTCTGGTGGGTGCGCCGGCCGATGGCTCTTGCCTCGAGCTGCCGATGCAGCGGCACCAAGGGACGCCGCGCCGTCACTTCTGGACCCTTCGACTGCAGCGGAGACCGCACCGCCACGTCGTGGCGTGCGCCACCTGTGCTCTCGGGGCCCCGCTCCGCCCGGTGATGGGGCGACCGCGGTCGAACTGTATGCACGGCCCCAGCACGCTCATGGGCGATGACCTTAGAGCTTTGGCCGAGGCTGTCAGGCAGCCTGTCGGATGCACCCCATGGAACTCGCTACCATCCCGACCATGAAGAAGCTCCTGCTGCTCATCGCCCTCGTCGTCCTGGCAACGATCGCGGCCAAGAAGGTGCGCTCCGTCTGACGCCGGCGGCCCGGGTCCTGCCGCGAGCCAGCCATTGGCTCGCGGCACCCAGCAGCGCCCACCCGGTGGGTGTCGGCGGTGTCGGGGGTTTGCGCCGGTCCCAGAGCCAGCGAGCTGCGAACCCTGCGCCCAGCGCCACAGCCAGTGCGCCCCCACCGAGCGCGGCGTGTCGCGGGGCAGGCATGGGAACCCGCTCGCGCAGGGGGACGCTCCGCGTGAACCGCAGCACTTCCCAATTCCGGGCACGCGCGGTTCGAAGCAGCTCACGATCGGGGTTCACCGCCACCGGGTGCCCAACCGCCTCGAGCATCGGCACGTCGGTGGCCGAGTCGCTGTACGCATACGACGCCGACAGGTCGATGCCGTCGCGCCGGGCCGCATCCTCCATCGCCGCCACCTTTTGGGGCCCGTAGCAGTAACGCTCGGTGCGCCCGGTGTAGCGGCGGTCGGCGTCGAGCTCGGCCCGTGTCGCCAGTGCCTCGTCGACGCCGAGGAACTGTGCGAGCGGCGCGACGATCTCCTCGGGTGAGGCCGACACGATGAACACCTTGCGCCCGGCGTCCCGGTGCTCACGGATGAGGTCGAGCGCCTCGTCGAAGACGATGGGCTCGACCACGTCCACGAGCGTCTCGCGCACGATGGCGCTGATCTCGGCCTGGTCCCACCCCCGCGTCAGCCGCAGCACCGAATCGCGCATCTTGTCGAGCTTGGCGGGTGTCGCGCCGAACTGCGCGTAGACGAGCTGGCCCCAGGCGGCTCGGAGCAGCATCCGACGCGAGAGCAGCCCGGCGCGATGCAACGGACCGCTGAAGGCCACCATCGAGGCCTTGGCGATGACCGTCTTGTCGAGGTCGAAGAAGGCGGCGGAGCGCGGATCCACGGCTGGCGACCCTAACGGCGGATGTGGCTGATCTGGCGCCGGCCCGATTCAGGTCTTTAGCGCCGCTCTACCATTGTTGAGTGATTTCTAGTGTTTTACCCTGTGTGTTGACACGTTCAAGCCACTTGTGTATCCTCACCGTCTCACCGCTCGCCGGGCCCGTGGCATGGGCCAGCGTCGGCGGCCTCCCGACTTCCCCCCTTTGCTCCTTCGTCGCGGAGGTCTCCCCCATGCTCGTCGCCTGCTGGTCTGTCAAGGGCGGCGTCGGCACCACGGTCGTCGCCGCATCGCTCGCGCTTCTCCTCGCTCGCCGCGGCCCGGGCGTAGTGCTGGCCGATCTCGCCGGCGACGGCCCGGCGGTCCTCGGCATGCCCGAACCCGACAGCCCGGGCCTCGCAGGCTGGTTGGCGGCCGGCGACGACGTGCCCGCCGACGGGCTGGCGCGGCTCGAGGTCCAGGCGGCCCCGAGCCTCGCGCTGCTGCCCCGGGGCCCCGGGCCGCTCGTGCCCGATCGGGCCGCCGTGCTGGCCTCGCTGCTCGACCGCGGGCCACGACCGGTCGTCGTCGACTGCGGGACGACCGAGCGGGTGGCAGCCGCCGTAGTTGGCGGCGCCCAGCGGTCCATCCTCGTCATCCGGCCGTGCTATCTGGCGCTGCGGCGAGCGATGGCATCGCCTCTTCGGCCGTCCGAGGTCGTGGTGATCCGTGAGCCGGGCCGCACGCTTTCACGGCACGACGTCGAGTTGGCCGTCGGCGCGCCCGTGCGGGTCGAGATCGAGGCCGACCCGGCGGTTGCCCGGGCCGTCGACTCCGGTCTCATGGCCGGACGCCTGCCCCGATCGTTGGAGCGAGGGCTGCGCCATGCCGCGTGACCGACGGACAGATGTCGTCGAGCTCGATGCCCGCGTGCACCGCCGGGTGCTCGTGTCGGCGGCCGACCGACCGCTCGATGATCCGGCTCTGGCCGATCTCGTGCGCAAGGAGGCACCACTACTCGGGGCCGATCAGGTGGCAGGGGTCGTGTCTCGGGTACGGGCTCGAATCGGTGGCTTGGGGCCGCTGGAGCCGCTGCTTGCCGACCCGCGAGTGAACGACGTGCTCGTCAACGGCCCGGGCCCGGTGTGGGTCGAACGATCGGGCCGGCTCGAGCGCACGCACCTCGAGCTCGATCGACCCGCGATCGATCTGCTCGTCGAGCGGGTGGTGGCGCCACTGGGCCTACGGGCCGACCGAACGAATCCTGTCGTCGACGCTCGCCTTCCCGACGGGTCGCGGGTCCACGTCGTGCTGCCCCCGCTGGCCGTCGACGGCCCCTCGGTCACCATCCGCCGCTTCGGCGCCGCCGCCGTACCCTCGGTGAGTTCTGCTCGCCCGGCGTCGCCGATCTCCTGGCGGCCGCCGTCGATGCCGGCCTCAACATGGTGATCTGCGGCGGCACGGGTGCCGGCAAGACCACACTGCTCAACGCACTTTGCGGTCACCTGGCATTCGGCGAGCGGGTCGTCACCGTCGAGGACACGGCCGAGCTCCGCCTTCCGGGCGAGCATGTCGTGCGCCTGGAGACCCGCCCTGCGAGCCCCGACGGACTCGCGGCGGTCGGGGTCCGGGAGCTGGTCCGGGCTGCCCTGCGCATGCGGCCCGACCGCATCGTGGTCGGCGAGGTCCGAGGCGCGGAGGCCCTCGACATGCTCCAGGCAATGAACACCGGACACGACGGATCGCTTTCCACCGTTCATGCCAACGGCACCGCCGACGCCCTCCGCCGCATCGAGACCATGGCGCTGATGGGCTCGATCGATCTGCCCCTGGTGGCCGTGCGCGAGCAGGTCCTCGGCGCCCTCGACCTGTTGGTGCGCGTTGTTCGGGGTGCGAGCGGAGCAAGGCTGGTGGCCGAGGTTGCCGAGGTCATCTCCGGGCCGGGACCGGCGATTGCCGCCCGGCCCCTCGCGGTCGGTCGCAGGTGTGTGGCCCACCCCACGCGCGCGGCGCGTCGCCCGGACGTCGCGGTCTGGGCGACCGGCGGACCCGGCGGGACGAGCAACGTTGCCCATGCGTCGGCGCAACCGGGCAATCGGGAGGCGACATGACGCCGCTCGTACTGCTCGTGGCCGCGTGCCTGTCCATGGCGGCCGCCTCGTCCTTCCGTGGCTGGTGGTCGTCCCAGCGGGTGCGGGCCCGCATCGCCAACACGCTGTGTCCGGTGGGGACGGGTGACTCGGCGGTGGCTCGATCGGCCACGCCCGTCCCGCCGGCGGCAGTGATCGCCGGAGCTGCGGGCACGGCGGTGGCCGTCCTCGTTCTCGGGCCGGTCGCCCTGGCATTCGCGGCGTTCGGGCTGGCGGTCACGCCGCCCCTCGCTCTCCGCCACCGACGTGCCCGGTCGCTGGTCAAACGGCGTAGCCAGCTGCCGCCGGCGCTGGAGCGGCTCGCGGGCGCCCTGCGCTCGGGATCGTCACTCCCGGTTGCGCTGGGAGAGGCGGGCCGCGCCACGTCCGATCCCCTCGGCCGCGAGCTCGAGGCGTTGGCGCTCGCCGCCAGCCGGGGAGAGCCGGTGGCCGCGGTGCTCGACGGCTGGACCCGACGGCACGACGAACCCGGCACGCGGCTCGCGGCTACGGCGCTCACGCTGGCGACCGTCGTGGGTGTCGCGCCCGCACGAGCCGTCGATGGTGTGGCCGCCACCCTGCGCGAGCGCCTCGAGCTCAGCGCCGAACGTCGGGCCCTCGCGTCGCAGGCACGCACCAGCGCAGTGGTCCTGTCGGCGGCCCCGCTGTTGTTCGCGCTCCTGCTGGGCGTGAGCGACGGAGCCGCGGGACGCTTTCTGCTGCACTCGCGGGCCGGGTGGGCCTGTCTCGCCGGCGGGCTGGGCCTCGACGCCCTCGGCGCCTGGTGGATGGCACGGCTGACGCGAGGGGAGCGGCCATGATGGCGATCTGCCTGGGCCTGACCTGGGCGGGGGTGGTCGCCCTCGTTCTCGGAGAACGTCGCGTCCCCGCCCGACTCCCCTACCCGCCGCGGTCGACGCTGGCTACGGCCCGCTCCATCTCGCTCCTTGGTAGTTGCGCCGCCGCCGGTGCTCATGGGCCGGCTCCGGCAACCGCGATAGGCGCCTGGCTGCGACGCACGACCCGGCGGCCTCCCGATCCCGACGCCGACCGCCGGGTCGGCAGGGCCGCGCTCGCCGCGGCCGCCCTGGCGCCGTGGGCGCCGTCCCTTGCCATCGTTCCGGTGGCGTGGTCGGTGCTCGCTCCCACGCTGATCTCCCGACGGACCAGGCGCGCGCACGAGGCGGCGATCACCGACCAACTTCCCGACGTCGTCGACCTGCTGGCGCTGACCACCGCGGCCGGCCTGCCGATCGCTGCCGCGCTCTGCGCGCTCGGACGCCGGCCCGGCGGTCCCCTCGGTGCCGCCCTCGACCGGGCGGCCGCCCACATCCAGCGGGGTGGTACCACCGCCGCGGCGCTCCGGCTCGTCGTGGATCACGCGGGTGCTTCGGCGCGACCACTCGTCGACGCGCTGGCGGCCCACGACCGCTACGGCACCCCGCTGGCGCCCGCACTGGAGCGGGTGGCGATCGAGAGCCGGCTGCGCCGCCGGCGTCATGCAGAGGAGGCGGCCCGTCGGCTGCCGGTGACCCTCCTCTTCCCCTTGGTGCTCACGACGCTGCCGGCTTTCGCCTTGCTCACGGTCGTCCCGCTCTTGGCGGGATCGTTCGGCTCGCTGAGCCTCTGAATCCCCTCCCCCTGACAAACCCCACACCACACAGTGGCGCGACCTGGGAGGTCGACATGTTCATGCACCCCGTACTCCATGCCCGACGGCTCGCCTCGCGGATCGTCGGTCGAGTCGGCCGTCGTCTCACCGACGACCGTGGTCAGGCCACGGCTGAGTACGGCCTGGTCATCTTGGCCGCCGGTGGCATCGCTCTCGGCGTCATCGCATGGGCGGCCCAGACCGGCAGCTTCACCGACCTGTTCGAGTCGGTGATCGAGAAGCTGACCGACAGCCTCTAGCCGTGGGACAACCCGGGTCCGGCTCGCCAGGCCGTCGTCCCGCTGGAGATAGCGACGGCGGCCAGGCCACCGTGGAACTGGCCCTGGTCCTGCCGCTTGTCGTCGGCCTGCTCCTGGCCATCATGCAGGCTGGGGTGCTGGCCCGCGATCAGATCCTGGTGACCCACGCCGCCCGCGAGGCCGTGCGCGCCGCCGCGGTCGACGACGACCCGGCGGCCGCACGACGCGCCGCCGAGCAAGCGGGCACGCTGGCGGCCGACCGGCTCGACGCCGACGTGGTCGAGCGGGGGGAGGTGGGAGGGCGGGTCAGGGTCGTCGTGCGCTACCGGGCACCGACTCGCGTCCCGCTCGTGGGAACCTTCGTCGACGACGTCGTGCTCGATGCCGCCGCCACGATGCGGGTGGAGCGGTGATGGGCGCCCGATCGCGATCAAAGCGCGGCGCGGAGCAAGGCCAGGGCCCCGGCCTTGTCGAGCGGCTCGTTGCCGTTTCCACACTTGGGCGACTGCACGCAGGAGGGGCACCCGCTGGCACACGGGCAGGACTCGATGATCTCGGCGGTGGTCGCCAGGTGGCGAGGAGCCGCTTGGTACCCGAGCTCGGCGATCCCGGCCCCGCCCTGATAGCCGTCGTAGATCACGATCGCGGGCGCTGCGAGGTCGGGCTGGTGCAGCGTCGACACCCCACCTACGTCCCAGCGATCGCAGATGGTGAACAGCGGCAGCACCCCGATCCCGGCGTGTTCGGCGGCATGAAGGGCACCGGGGCCATCGGCCATCGCAACTCCGGCCCGCGAGGAGGCCCTCGGGAACCTGGTACCAGAATGCGCGAGTGCACAGCGTCGAACGGGGCAGATCGAGCGCGGTCATCCCCAGCGACTTGCCGGTCAGGGCGTCCTTGCGCTGATAGCCGATCACCTGCTCGTGTACCTCGACGGTCCCCAAGCCAACCTCGAGCTCTCCCAGCGGGCGCGCGGCGTCGCGACGCACGATCCGGATGTCGATGTCGGTGCGTGCCACCGTGTACGTCGAGCCGTCGTCGGGCTCCACGACGGCCGTACGGCCGTCGAGGTCGAGCGCGGCCACCCGCCAGGTCAGCCCAGCATGCAGGTAGGAGGCTCCCGGGTGCACCTGCTCGCAGGCCCGGGCCAGCTCGACGGTGCCGACCGCCTCGCCGTCGATCGTGCGGATGCTCACCTCGCCGCCAGCGCCCGCCCGGAGGCCGACCCCGTGGGCCGGCCACCCGCCGCCCGAATAGAGGGCCTGCGGCCCCCGCCCCCGTACCCGCTGGCGCACCACGACCTCGTCCGCGCGGGCGAGGCGCAAGACGACTTCGTCGAGGAAACCAGGCCAGTAGCGCTCGTCGGCATGGGTGAGCGGCATCTCGTGGGCGGCGCACCGCAGGTGGGCATCGGCGACGAAGGGATTGGCCGGGTTGATCACCGCAGGCTCCGGCGGCCGCCGTACCAGGTCGTCGGGATGGGTGGCGATCCACTGGTCGAGCTGGTCCGCCCCTGCCACCAGGACGGCAGCGGATGCCTGCCCCGCCCGCCCGGCGCGCCCGGCCTGCTGCCAGAACGAGGCGATAGTGCCCGGGAATCCGTTCAGCACCACGGCATCCAGCCCGCCCACGTCGATGCCGAGCTCGAGTGCGCTGGTCGCGACCACTCCGTCGAGGCGTCCGCTGAACAGCTCCTCCTCGATCTCCCGGCGTTCGGCCGCCAGGTAGCCGCCGCGGTAAGGCTTGACGCGGCGCCGGTGGGCCGGCGGCAGGCGGCGCCGGGCGTCGGAGGCCACGACCTCGGTGGACCGGCGGCTGCGGCAGAACGCGATGGTCTTGTGACCCGATCCCACCAGCTCGGCCACCAAGCCGGCCGTCTCCCGGTTGCCGGAGGCCCGTACCCCGGTCAGCTCGTCGAGTTGCGGTGGGTTCCACACCGCCACCACCCGCTCGCCCTGGGGCGAGCCGTCGTCCACGACGGCCTCCACGGGGAGGCCGCACAGGTCGGATGCCAGCACGTCCGGCTGGCCGATGGTGGCCGAGCAACAGACGAAAGTGGGATCGGCGCCGTAGCGCTGGGCCAGCCGACGGAGTCGGCGCAGCACGTGAGCGACGTGGCTCCCGAAGATCCCCCGGAAGGCGTGCAACTCGTCCACTACCACGTAGCGCAATCGACCCAAGAAGGTTGCCCACCGATCGTGGTGGGGGAGGATCCCGCTGTGCAGCATCTCGGGGTTCGTCAGCACCGCAGTGGCATGCCGGCGGATCCAGGCTCGCTCCTCGGGTCCGGCGTCGCCGTCGTACGCCCCGGCGACAATTCGGGGAAATCCGAGCTCGCCCAGTGCGCGCAGCTGATCATGCGCGAGGG
Organism: uncultured bacterium; assembly: GCA_963813485.1. Lineage (GTDB taxonomy): Bacteria > Actinomycetota > Acidimicrobiia > Acidimicrobiales > VFJN01 > DASQUK01. Next base: position 168,449 of record CAWEZE010000011.1, on the reverse strand, counting down.
CCTTGGTCGGAAACACCAACAGGGCGGTGCCGCGCCGCACCGGTGCCAGGGCGGCCTCGGCGATCGGCACCTGATAGCAGAGCGACTTCCCGGAAGCGGTGCCGGTGGCGACGACCACCGAGCGTCCCGCCGCGGGCCAGGTCGATCGCCTCGGCCTGGTGCGACCAGAGATGCGGAACCCCCATGCAGGCCAGGACCTCGGGCGGCAAGGGGCGGGCAGTCTCGCCGGGGCGTCCCGGGCGTCCGCCGACGCGCTGCACGTGGACGAGGGCCGAGGGGCCACGACCGACCGCGGCATCCACGTCACGGCCGGCCAACGCTTCGAGCAGAGCTCCCATCGGATCGGTCCCGGTCTCGCGGCGGGGGAGACCAGTCGGCTCAACGACCGGTTCCTCGAGCACGGACGTGATGTCGACGAGGGCCATGTCCGAATGTCAGGTTACGCCCGTGGAATTCCACGGGTGTCACGCGTCTGGCCATGTTGCCTCGCTTGGGTCCAAGAAGCCAGGCGGTAGGGTCAGCGAGCCATGGAGCTGCGCACAGAGGTGGCCGAGGTCGAGGCGTGGACCGTTGTGACGGTCCACGGCGAGATCGACGTCGCCACCTCGCCCACGTTGCGTGAACGCCTGATCGGTCTCGTGAACGATGGGTCAGCGCGGCTGGTGCTCGACCTCGAAGCCGTCGACTTCCTCGACTCCACCGGTCTCGGCACCATCGTCAGCGTGCTGAAGAGGGCCCGGACCCACGGCGGTGACCTGCGCCTCGTGTGCACGGAGGCTCGGATTCGCCGCCTGTTCGAGATCACGGGCCTCGACAAGGCCGTGCCGCTCCACGCGTCCCTCGAAGACGCCATCTCTGCGGGGTAGTCCCGTGGCGGTCGTGGAGCTGGAGATCCCGGCCCGCTCCGCCTACCTCTCACTGGTGCGGCTGGTGGTCGACGCGGCGATCGGATCACTGGCGCCCGGGCTGAGCCCGGCTCGCCTCGACGACCTGAAGATCGCTGTCACCGAAGCCTGCTCCAACGCCATCGAGGCCCACGAGACCAACTGGTCGGAGGGACCGGTGATCGTCCGCTGCGCGATCGGCGACGACGAGGTGCGGGTGGAGGTCATCGATCGCGGCTCCGGGTTCGACCCCAACGAGGTCGAGACCCTGCCCGCCGTCACCGATCCCCGGCGCCTGCGCCACGAGAGCGGCCTGGGCATCGCCCTCATGCGCACGCTGGCCGACGAGGTGAGCTTCACCCCGTCGCCGGATGGCACCCGGGTGAGCCTCGTCGTCCACCGGCCCGCCACCCCGGCCAGTTGACGGACTGTTCGGCCGCCTGACGGGCGTGCCTCTCGGCTCCCCTCGAGAAGCGGTCAGCACTCCTCTTCGACGAAGTCCCCCACCGTGTTGAACGCCTCCTCGGCATCAGCAAAGTCCTCCTGCACCTGGGCCACCTCCTCCGGATCGGTGATGTCGATCTCCGTGAGCGCCTCGAACCCCTCGAGGACCCTCTCGTACTCGTCGGCGATCTCTTCCGGGGGCTCCAGATCCCGCAACATGTCGAGAGCATCCTCGAGCGCGCCCGGATCGGCGACCGGGTTGATGTCCGAGAACTCGTCGTTGATCTCGTTGAAGCCGTCGCAAAACGTCTCGGTCGCCTCGCTGGATGTGCTGTCGTCGTCGTCACCGCAGCCGGCAGCCATCAACAACCCGACGACCGCCACGCCCGCCACAAAACGCCCCATGCCGCCCTTATGCCTCCTCGTATTTTCGAAGCTCGCGCCGTGCCACCGACATGCGGTGCACCTCGTCTGGGCCGTCGGCCAAGCGCAACGTGCGGACGTGCGCGTACATCGACGCCAGCGGAGCATCGTTCGATACCCCCAGGGCACCGTGGGCCTGGATCGCCCGGTCGATGACCCTTAGGGCCACATCGGGTGCCGCGACCTTGATCGCCGAGATCTCGACGCGGGCGCCCTTGTTGCCGGCCGTGTCCATCAGCCATGCGGTCTTGAGCACCAGCAGGCGAACCTGCTCGATCTCGATGCGGCTGTCGGCGATCCACTGCTGGATCACCCCCTGATCGGCCAACGGTTTGCCGAATGCCGTGCGTTCGCGCACGCGGCGGCACATCAGCTCCAGAGCCCGCTCGGCGACCCCGATGGCCCGCATGCAGTGGTGGATCCGGCCCGGGCCGAGCCGTGCCTGCGCCATGGCGAAGCCGCCACCCTCTTCCCCGAGCAGGTGGTCTGCGGGCACGCGAACGTCCTCGAAAACCAGCTCACAGTGGCCCTCGTTGTCCTGGTAACCGAACACCGGGAGGCTGCGGAGGTTCTTGAGCCCCGGAGCATCCATGGGCACCAACACCATTGACTGCTGCCGGTGAGGCGGCGCGTCCGTGTCGGTCTTGCCCATCACGATCGCGACCCGGCAACGCTCCCGGGCCGCCCCGCTGATCCACCACTTGTGCCCGTTGAGCACGTAGTGGTCGTCGTCCCGTTCGATCCGAAGCGAGATATTGGTGGCATCCGAGCTGGCGACCGCCGGCTCGGTCATCGCGAAGCACGAACGGATCTCGCCCTCGAGCAGCGGACGGAGCCAGCGCTCCTTCTGCTCGTCGGTGCCGAACATCGTGAGGAGCTCCATGTTGCCGGTGTCCGGAGCCGAGCAGTTGAGCGCCTCCGGCGCTAGCGGGCTGCGCCCGGTCACCTCGGCGAGCGGGGCGTAGTCGACGTTCGAGAGCCCATCCGTCCATTCGGTCTCGTGCGGGAGAAAGAGGTTCCACAACCCGCGCTCGCGCGCCTCGAGCTTGAGTTCGTCGAGGACCGGCGCATGGACATGGGGATCACCCGAGTCGGCGATCTGCTGGTGGTAGAGCGCCTCGTTGGGATACACGCACTCGTCCATGAAGGCCTCGAGCCGCTTGCGCAGCTCCTCGGCCCGCGGGCTCATGGCGAAATCCATTGCGTGACACTAGACGAGCCCGCCATGTCCCAGATCCCGGCCATCAACCACTGAAAGTGAGCAAATTGACGCGTAATGTGTTCGACTAGCGCAACAGCCATTACAGGTGTAACGTACGTGCAACGTTGCAGCGGGGGGCTACACGGGATTAGCCGCTAGTTCTTCGTGTGTTGGCGTTTCCAGGTGTGCCGGTCCGATGGTCGGTCCCGTCCGCCCGCCTCGATCGTCGGGCCGGCGCACCTGGGGACGCGGGCGGGACAGCCCGGGGGGCGTCAGCAAGCAGTCGGCGACGGTCGGCTCTGATTACGCGTCGACGTCGCGTCGTCCCTCGAGCGCCCGGCCCAGGGTCAACTCGTCGGCGTATTCGAGGTCGCCCCCCACGGGGAGACCGCTGGCGATGCGGGTCACCCTCAGCCCCAGCGGCTTGAGCAATCGACCCAGGTACAGCGCCGTGGCCTCGCCCTCGAGGTTCGGGTTGGTGCACAGGATGATCTCGGCGATGCCCTCGCGCTCGATGCGGTCGAGCAGCTCACGGATGCGGAGCTGCTCGGGACCTACGCCCTCGATGGGGCTGATGGCGCCCTGCAGCACGTGATAGCGCCCGTGGAACTCACCTGTCTTCTCGACCGCCACCACGTCACGGGGTTCCTCGACAACGCAGACGACCGTGGCGTCCCGCCGGCTATCGGCGCAGATTCCACACGTGTCACCTTCCGACACGTTGAAGCAGGTCTGGCAGAACGCGACCCGGTCCTTGGCCTCAGTGATGGCGCGGGCCAGGCGCAGGGCATCGTCCTTGGGCAGCTTGAGCAGATGGAACGCGATGCGCTGGGCCGACTTGGGCCCGACACCGGGCAGCCGGCCCAGCTCATCGATGAGGTCCTGGACGGGACCGGCATACACGGACACGGTGCCTGGCTAACCCTTGTCGGGACCGGAGCCACTGCCCGGGCTGCCGAGCAGACCGCCGAGCGCACCCCCCAGCCCGTCGATGTCGAGGCCGCCCAACGCGCCAAGGGCATCGCGCTGGAGGGCGGCGACCTTGACACCGGCGTCGTGGAGGGCCGCCACGATGAGGTCCTGGAGCATCTCGATGTCCTCAGGGTCGACGACCTCGGGGGCGAGTGTGATCGAGCGGACCTCACCCGTTCCCGTCATCTCGACCGTCACCACGCCGCCCCCGGCACTGCCCGTCACCACCTCCTCGGCGGCCCGCGCCTGCGCCGAGAACGCCTCCTGGGCGGACTCGAGCAGTCCGCCGAGGTCGCCCAGCCCTGCCAACCCGCCGGGGTCGGGACGGTTCGGCGTCGGTGGATCGGATGGAGCGTCGGCCATCAGTGAGCCCTGATTCCGCCGGCTGCCAGCCGGTCCGACAGGGGCAAGTCTTGCGTCATGGCATTCTCCGCGAAATCAGGGTTCAGTCCTCCTGGATGAGTTCGCCGCCGCCGAACGTGCGCACCACCAGGTCGACGCCCGTGACGGCGTCGTCGGCGTCCCGCAGCTCGGCTGGGTCGATGTGTTCGAGGTCATCAGGCGGCGGCGCAGACGAAGCCGTCGAGGCCGCACCCGCCGGTTCGCCCTCGACCACGATCGCTACGGGGACGGGGTCCCCGAAGTGCGCCAGCAGGGCTTCCTCCACCTCGCGCCGTGACTCGTCGCACGCCTTCTGGTGCCACTCGTTGGACACCGCGAAGCGCACGGTGCGGGGGTCCGACTCGATCCAGCGCCCGCCGCGCCAACGGCTCCGGACCGACTTCGGCAACGCGGTGAGCACGGCGCCCGTCCACGCGTTGGTGATCTCGTCGAGATCCGGGATCCGCCCGCCAGCGACCGCCACCGTGCCCGCTGGTTCAGCCGGTCGCCCTCGCTCCTCCTGCTGCCGCACCACGGCGCCGAGCGTTGGCTTGTCGGCGGCCGGAGGTTGGGGCTCCGGCGATCGGTCGGCATCACCGCTGCGTCGGTCCGACAATGCCTCGCGAGCCGCGGCCGCTCCTCCGGAGGGGCTGGCCGCGTCCGATCCACCGCGGCTCGGGCCACCTCCCCCGCCGGGACCATCGCCGCGCTCCAGGCGGTCGAGGCGTTCGAGGATCGCGTCCAGCGTCCGATCGGATGCGGGCTGGGTCAGGCGGACGAGGGCCACCTCGACCACGATCCGCGGATCGGGCTTGCGAGCCAGCTCGGTGAGCGACTCCCCCAGCACGTCGAGCGCCCGGGTGAGGCCCGCTGGCCCCAGCCGCTGGCCGACGCGGGCAGCCCGTTCCCGCTGGGCCGGGGCGACGTGCTCGTCTGCGGCACCCATCGCCGCGAGGAAGGCATCGCGCAGGGCGGCGATCAGGTCTTCGCCCAAGGTACGGGGATCACGACCGGCGGCCAGGGCGTCGGCGACGGCGACCAGGACGGCGCCCGCGTCGTGGTCGCACAGCGCGTCCAGCACCGAGTCCACCGGTTCCGACGCGTCGAACACCTCGCCGAGGGCCGCCACCTGGTCCAGCGCCGACAGGGTGTCGCGGGCGGAGCCGGCGCCGCTGCGGATGACGTGGTCGACGGCGCGGTCCACCGCCTCGGGTTCGAGGTCCAGGCCGGCGTCGGCGATGACGTGGCGGACGTGATCGGCCAGCACATCAGGGGACAGGAGCCGGAACTCGAAGTGCTGCGTGCGGCTGCGGATGGTCGGCCGCACCTTCTGGGGATCGGTGGTGGCGAGCACGAACACCACGTGCTCGGGTGGTTCCTCGAGGGTCTTGAGGAGGGCGTTCTCGGCGCCCTGGCTCAGCATGTGGACCTCGTCGAGGATGATGACCCGGCGCTTGCCCGACGTGCCAAGGGGCACCCGCTCGATCAGGTCTCGCATGTCGTCGACCTTGCTCTTGGACGCAGCGTCCTGCTCGAGCAACCAGTCGGTGATCCGACCCTCGGACACCGCCACGCAGTTCTCGCATTTGCCACAGGGCTCGCCGTCCACCGGCGCGTCGCAGTTGAGGACCTTGGCCAGGATGCGCGCGGTCGAGGTCTTGCCGGTGCCGCGGGGCCCGCTGAAGAGGTAGGCGTGACCGACGCGGCCCTCACGCACGGCGTTGCGGAGCGCCTTGGTCACATGCTCCTGCCCCAGCACCTCGTCGAAGCGCTGCGGGCGGTATCGCCGGTAGAGCGACTGGTACGCGGCCATCGGGCCGGATGCTATCGGCGGCACGAGGAGCGCCCCTGGCTGGCGGTGGAACACAGTCCCGTCACCGGAAGTGGCCGAGCGGAACACAGTGCCCGTCACCGGAGGTGCCTGGGCCCGAGCGGCCCCGCCACGAAGTGGCCAAGAGCGGGAAACACGGTGCCCGTCACCGGAGGTGACGGCCAGGCGGTCTGCGGCACACCACAGGTTCCGCTGAGAGCTGCTGCCTCCCGGCCCTGACTCGGTTCACGGGCTGCAGTTGCACAGGACCCGGCCGCCACCTGCGGTCACGGGCGTGGCACACGATAGCGTGTGCCGCTCCGGGCACCACCCGAGGAGGGATGCGAGAGCGGCCGAATCGGCACGCTTGGAAAGCGTGTGTGGGTCTTGCCCACCGTGGGTTCGAATCCCACTCCCTCCGCTCAGCCGCTGGGCCCGTTCCGTACACCTAGGTGATCACGAGGCGGGCTTGTATCCCCAGGCTTGCACCACGCGCGGGATGCTCATGAGCGTCCCGTCGTGCTCGGCGAGCGCATAGAGCTCGTCGGCGAGGTCGCCCAGCTCCTCCGCGGTCGCCAGGCCGGCGGCGAGCACGGCATCCGCGATCGCCTCGAGCGTGAGGGGGCAGATCAACTTCACCTCTCCCGAGATGCCCGCCGGCTGCACGACGGTCACGCCGATCTGCCGAAGTCCCGCGTCCCGCAGCAACCCGGGCAGCCGCGGTCCGATGTTCGGATCGCAGCCACGACGCTGCACGGTGGTGGCGTAGAGCTCGACGTAGCGCCAGAACGCCGGTGAGTCAGGTTCGCAGAAGTGGCCTGTGCAGTCGATGTCCTCGGAGATGAGCACACCACCGGGCACAAGTTGTCCACACAGGTTGGCCAGCGCCCTGGCCGGATCGGGGAGGTGCGTCAGGACGAACCGCGTGTAGACGACGTCGAAGCGGTCGCCGTCAAGGGACGGCTCCATCACGTCGTGGATCCGGAAGTCGACATTGCGCACGCCCGCGGCCGCGGCCTCCTGCTCCGCCAACTCGAGCTTCGTCTTGTCGAGGTCGACGCCGACCACCGACCCTTCGGCGGCCATGCGCGCGAGGGCGAGCGTTACGTCGCCGCCGCCACAGCCGACGTCGAGGCACCGGGCCGTGGGTCGAACACCGACGCGCGCGAGCAGGTCGCTCGTCGTCGGCGCCATCACCCGGGCGAGGACGCGTAGGCGCTCTCGCCCCTCCATGCCGCCGCGAATGACGTAGTGGGGGGTGGTCATGGGTGTCACCTCACGAGTCGCCATGACGGCCTCCGCCGAAGCCGACGTACGCGCCGACGCCCCGGCCTGGCATCGAGCTGCGCACCATTAGACCGCGGATGTCCACGGAGCACCTCACGCCCGACGAGGTCCGGATCACAGCAATTCCACCTGTAAGCGCCGCTCGTCGCAGCCGGTAGCGTCGGACGTCGTGGATCTCGATGCCGCGATGGAGCTCGCCCTCGACGAGGCCGCCCTGGCCGTCACCCACGACGACGTGCCGGTGGGCGCGGTGGTGCTCCGCGACGGTGAGGTGATCGCCCAGCGCCACAACGAACGGGAGCGGACCGGCGATCCGACCGCCCATGCCGAGCTGCTGGCGCTGCGAGACGCCGCCGAGGTCGTGGGATCCTGGCGCCTCGACGGCACCACCCTTGTGGTCACGCTCGAGCCCTGCCCGATGTGTGCCGGGGCGCTGGTTGCGGCCCGCGTCGATCAGGTCGTGTTCGGTGCCGCCGACCCCAAGGCCGGCGCATGCGGGTCTCTCTACAACCTGGCCGTGGACCCGCGCCTCAACCACGAGGTCGAGGTGGTGCCCGGCGTCCGCGCAGAGGAGGCGGCGATGCTCCTCTCCGGCTTCTTCGAGGAACGGCGGGGCGCCGACTAAGGACGCTGAGCGGATAGGCACGTCCTCTTGGCGCACGGTGGTCAGCGCTGCCGGGGAGCCAAGCTGTTGAGCTGGTAGTTGACCGCCAAATTCCCACGCGTCGGCTGCACGAACCGCCCTATCCGCTCGGCTCCTAAGCGGCGTCGGACGCCGGCGAGAAGACACCCCGGCGCCGGGGCACCGAAGCCGTCCCGGCCCGTAGCGCGCCCCTGGCACCACACCAGCAGCGCCAAGCGACCACGGGGCCCTTTGCGGAGTTGTGGATCGCTTCGATGCGGGATGTGTCGAGCAGAACCTGGGCCCGGTGGTCGGCGCAGTAGACCTCAAACATCGCGGGCGCTCCGGTCGTCGACACGAGACGTCAGGGCGTCCGCCAGCCGGCGCCGCCCGGCGCGCCGCCGCGATCGGCGCACCAGCGCACCGTCATGCCACAGGGTGTGCATTCGCTCCTCCACCAGGAACGAGAGCGTCGGTTCCATCTGGCGCCCTTTCGGTCGGTTCGGCTCTTTGGCCTGCGATCGCAGTCCAATTTCGGCACATTGGCTCTGGCCTGGACTGGCGATTGGAATGTATTTTGACTCCCAATCGGCCGCTGCTCCATAGCCAATTCGGGAAGTATTGGTATGAACCAGTCCATAGAGGCCACGCTGGGCGCTTGGTCGGAAGGTCCCGGTCCTCTGCACCGCAAGCTCGGCGACGCGGTCCGGCGAGCGATCGACCAGGGGTTCCTGGCGGCCGGCGAGCGCCTGCCCGCCGAACGTGAGCTGGCGGCCCGCCTCGCCGTGAGCCGGTCGACGGTCGTCGCCGCCTTCGACACCCTGCGGGCCGAGGGACTGCTGGAGAGCCGACAGGGCAGCGGAACCCGCATACGGCAGCGATCGACCCGCAGGGCGGTCCCGGCGGACGGGCTGACGCTCAGCCCGGTCTATCGGTCGCTGATCGAGACGCACGACGAGGTGATCTCGCTGGCGTGCGCAATCTTCCCGGCCCATCCGGCGGTGGCCGAGGCGATGGTCGATGTGGTCACCGCCGATGGGCCCAAGCTGCTCACGCAGATCGGCTACGCACCGGCCGGGCTGCCCGAACTGCGGGTGGCCCTCGCGGCGATGCTGACCCGCGACGGCACCCCGACCGAGCCCGACGAGGTGTTGGTGACCACCGGTGCCCAGCAGGCGGTGAACCTGGCAACGCAGCTGCTGGTCAGGGCGGGCGACGCCGTGGTGGTGGAGTCGCCCAGCTTCGCCGGCACGCTCGACGTGTTCCGCAGCCGCGGCGCGCGCCTGACGCCGGTGGGGGTGGACGACGACGGCGTCGATGTGCGCGGCGTCCGCGCCGCGGTGGCGGGCACCCGGCCAGCCGCGCTGTACCTCATGCCCACGTTCCACAACCCGACGGGGGCGCTGCTCGCGGTGCACCGCCGGCGGGAGCTGGCCGAGCTGGCCGCGGAGACGGGCGTGCCGATCATCGAGGACAACGCCCTCGAGAACTGCCCGCTCGACGAGGACCGCCCGCCCTCGATAGCGGCGTTCGCCGGTCCCGAGGCCACCGTCCTCACCGCCGGATCACTCGGCAAGGCGGCCTGGGGCGGGCTCAGGATGGGCTGGCTGCGGGGACCACGCTCGCTGGTCGCCCGCCTGGCCGAGCTCAAGGCGATGAACGACCTCGGGTCGCCCCTGTTCGACCAGGCGGTGGCCGCGCGGTTGGCGCCCCAGCTCGATCAGCTCCGGGCCGACCACCGCGCCATGCTGCGTCGCAACCTCGAGCTGCTCGGCCGCCTGCTCGACGACGTGCTCCCATCCTGGGAGTGGCGCCGTCCCAAGGGCGGCCCGTCGCTCTGGGTCCGCCTGCCGGCGGGAACGGCATCGGCATTCGCCCAGGTCGCGTTGCGTTACGGCGTCGAGGTCATCCCGGGCGACGTCATGTCGCCCACCGGCGAGGACCTGCGCTATCTCCGGTTCCCGTACTCGGCCGAGCCGCCGGTGCTCGAGGAGACCGTGCGACGCCTGGCACAGGCGTGGGATGCCTACGCCCCGAGCGAATCTGCGGGCACGAGGCCGCGCACGGTCGTCGTGTGACGCCCGCCAAGCCCGTCGGAGCCAGCAGGTTTCACTGGTAGTTTGCAGCCCCGGAAGGTTGCCAGAGCGGACGAATGGGGCGGCCTCGAAAGCCGTTGTGGCCTCCGGGTCACCGTGGGTTCGAATCCCACACCTTCCGCCATCGTCTCCACACCTTCCGCAGAAACCGATGTCCCATAGGGACCGGCCCGCCGACGACGATGCCCTCACCTTCCAGGTCGCGTTCGCCGCCGCTTTCGCAGCGTTCCGGGGAACCCGGCGAGCCGAAGTCACGGCGCCGTCGTACTGCTTAGGGAGTAGTTGTATTTCGTCCAGGTGGCCGATGTTGCCGCCGCTACCGTCGTCGTAGGGTGATTTTCATGGCCGACAACCGCTTGTCTGCGAGGAGTGACAGCACGTGGACGGACGTCCTGCGGGCAGTCGCGGCGCGCAAGCGGCGCGAAGAGTCCGAAGATCAGGACCCCAGTCGTCTCGCACTCGTGGGTTGACCTCGTCCTCGAGGCCTCGCGCCGTCGGCTGCTCCCCTCACCGCCGTCGTGCCAGGAGGTAGGCGCGCCGGGTCTGGGCCTCCACGTCGGGGATCGGCTCCCGTTCGAGGATCGCCTCCACGACCAGGCCCACGCCCGCTGAGCACCCGGCGGAGCGAGCCGGGGAGCAGGAACCTGAAGTCCAGGTCGACTGGCTCGCCGTGCCATTCGTCGACGTGGCGCACCTCGTCGCCGATGTGGATCGAGACGAGGGCGACCCCGCCGGGCCGGAGCACCCGCGCCAACTCGCCGGCGGCGGCGGCCACCCCGGCGTCGTCGAGGTGAATCACGGCGTAGAAGACGACGGCGGCGGCGAGCGAGCCGTCGGCGAGCGGAAGCGCCGTCAGCGTGCCGGCGGCGGACGGAACGCGGTTGCGGTGGTGGGCGACGGTGGCCATCGCCGGCGCCAGATCGACGGCCACCGTCGGCACCCCCGCGCCGCGCAGGTGTCGGGCCACGTGTGCCGGGCCGGCGCCGAGATCGGCTACGACGCCCGGCGTCGCGTCGAGCCCGGCGAGCTCCGGGAGCGCCCCGAGCAGCGCTCGCTCGAGCGGGCGGTGGGACAGCTCGTCATCGAACTCCTCGGCGTACTGCCGGGCTATCCGGTCGTAGCTGCCGCGCACCGTCGCGGGATCGAGCGCCACGCTGCGCGTCTAGTCCATGCGGCGATCGGACACGAGGAAGTTCTGGACTGCGGTCCCCGGCGAAGAGCGGGCAGAGCGAGCAGTTCGTCGACGGACCCTGGTCGTAGGCGTGGTCGCCGTACGTGCGGGCGGCAGCCTTGGCCGTGGGCGGTGTGTTGTCAGCGCGGGAGCGCTCAGCTCTTGACCAGGCGCTCGATGGCGCGGGTCGCCTCCGTGACCTTGTCGGCCGCGTCGGGCGCGCCGGACGCCACGGCATCGCTGACGCAGTGGTGCAGGTGCTCGTCGAGCAGGCCGACGGCCACGCTCTGCAGGGCGCTGGTGCACGCCGAGATCTGCGTCAGCACGTCGATGCAGTAGGTGTCGGACTCCACCAGGCGCTGCAGGCCCCGCACCTGGCCCTCGATCCGGCGCAGGCGCTTGAGGTAGTCGTCCTTGGTCATGCTGTAGCCGGGCACACGTATACCCTAACGGGGTATCAGCCGATCCGGCCATGCCGATCGCGGGCGTAGCCTGATGGGGTGCTCATCGGATCCCACGTCAACCAGGCCGACCCCCTCGCCATCGCCGCCGCCGAGGGCGCCGATCTCGTGCAGATCTTCCTCGGCGATCCCCAGAGCTGGAAGAAGCCGCCACCCCGCGACGACGTCGAGGAGCTGCGGGCGTCGCCGGTGCCGGTCTACGTGCACGCGCCGTACCTGGTGAACCTGGCGTCGCCCAACAACCGCATCCGCATCCCCTCACGCAAGATCCTGCAGAACACCTGCGACGCCGCCGCCGAGATCGGCGCTCGCGCCGTGATCGTCCACGGCGGGCACGTCACCGAGGACGATGAGGCCGGAGCCGGCTTCCTCCGCTGGCGCAAGGGCCTGGATCAGCTCGAGACGAATGTGCCCGTGTACCTCGAGAACACGGCGGGAGGCGACCATGCCATGGCCCGCCACTTCGACACCATCGCCGGCCTGTGGGAGGCGATCGGCGACAAGGACATCGGCTTCTGCCTCGACACCTGCCACGCCTGGGCGGCGGGTGAGGCCCTGGTCGGCGCCGTCGACCGCATCAAGGCGATTACGGGGCGCATCGACCTCGTGCATTGCAACGACTCCAAGGACGCCGCCGGGTCGGGGGCCGATCGCCACGCCAACATCGGCACCGGCACCATCGATCCCGAGCTGCTCGTGGCCGTCGTGGAAGCCGCCGGTGCACCCGTGGTGTGCGAGACGGCCCCCGAGGGGCGCAAGGACGACGTTGCCTTCCTGCGCGACCGGACGTCCACCTAGCCGCTGCACCCTTCAGCCCCGGGGTGGGCTCGCCGTCGCCTTCGCAGCCGGCTCCGGCGACGGGGGCCGCTACGCAAGTCCCAGCGCGGTGGTCTCGTCGGCGGCGTCGGCGTCGTCACGCACCAGCGTCCGGTAGAGCTCCGCGTACAGCCCGCCCCTGGCCACCAACTCGCCGTGGCGGCCTCGCTCGACGATGCGGCCCTTGTCGAGCACCAGGATCTGGTCGGCGGACACGATCGTCGACAGGCGGTGGGCGATCACGAAGCTGGTGCGCCCCGCGAGCGCGACTCCAAGCGCCTCCTGCACCCGCGCCTCGTTCTCGGTGTCGAGATTGCTGGTGGCCTCGTCGAGGATGACGATGGCCGGGTCCTTAAGGAGCATGCGAGCGAGGGCCAGGCGCTGCTTCTCGCCCCCCGACAGGCGATAGCCACGCTCTCCCACGACCGTGTCGTAGCCGTCCGGCATGCGGGCGATGACGTCGTGGATCTGGGCGGCGCGGCAAGCGGCCTCGACCTCGTCCTGCGTGGCGTCGGGCCGCGCGTAGCGCAGGTTGTTGCCGACGCTGTCGTGGAACATGTGCGGGTCTTGGGTGACGACGCCGATGGCACTGTGCAGCGACTCCAGCGTGAGATCCCGGACGTCACGGTCGTCGATGCGCACCACCCCGTCGGACACGTCGTAGATGCGGGGGATCAGCATCGACAGGGTCGTCTTGCCCCCTCCCGACGGCCCCACCAGTGCCACGAGCTCGCCAGGCTCGATCCGGGCCGAGACGCCACGCAGCACGTTGCGCACGGGGGTTCGTGCACCATTCCCGCGGCCGTCGGTGGACGGGCTGGCGACGGCGGGATCGAGCTCCAGGGTGGGGACGATCGTGTCGGTCGGGTAGGCGAACCACACGTCGTCGATCTCGACCTCGCCGCGAACGTCGACGAGGTCCACGGCGCCGGGCCGGTCGGTGAGCGGCACCGGGGCATCCAACACCTCGAACACCCGGTCGAACGACACGAAGGCGCTCATGAGATCGACGGGCGCGTTGCTCAGCGCCGTCAGCGGCCCGTACAGCCGCCCGACGTACGCAGCCATGGCGACCAGCGTCCCGATCGACAGCCCGCCCGAGATCACCTGCAGCCCGCCGATCCAGTAGATGGCGGCCGTGCCGATCGCACCTACGAGTCCGAGGGCGATGAAGAAGGTACGGCCGAGCAGCGCCGCCCTGATCCCCGCCACCCGGACGCCGTCGGCCCGCGCCGCGAAGCTGCGCTCCTCGTCGTTGCCGCGACCAAACAACTTCACCAGCAGGGCGCCGGCCACATTGAAGCGCTCGGTCATGGTGGTGTTCATCGACGCGTTGAGGTCCATCTGCTGGCGTGTGACCCCCTGCAGGCGGCGCCCGACACGCTTGGCCGGAAGGATGAACAGCGGCAGCACCACCAGCGACAGCAGCGTGAGCTGCCACTCCAGCAGGGCCATGGCGACGAGCGTGGTCACAAGCGTGACGACGTTGGAGACAACCGACCCGATCGTGCCGGTGAGGGCGCGCTGGGCGCCGACGACATCGGTGTTCAGGCGGTTGGTCAGCGCCCCGGTCTGGGTCCGGGTGAAGAAGGCGACGGGCATGCGCTGGACGTGGGCGAACAACGCCACCCGCAGGTCGTAGATGACACCCTCGCCGATGCGGGAGGAGACGTAGCGGTCGGCCACAGCCAGGAGCGCGCCGACGAGCGCCGCGAGCACGGCCAGGCCGGCAAGGAGGTTGAGGTAACCCCGGTCATGGTCGGGAATGGCCGAGTCGATGATGCTGCGGAACAGCAGCGGCGGCACCAGCTGGACGAGCGCAGTGGCGACGATGATCCCCAGGTAGCCGAGGAGCATCCAGCGGTAGGGCCGGGCGAACCGCCAAACCCGCCACACGAGTGACCGGTCGACGCTGGCGCCGGCGAGCTGGCTGGGGTCGGCGCCCAACATGGGGTGTGCGCCCACGCTCCCACCACCGACTCGACCACCGACACGCATGGGGTGCAGGGTACGGGTGTTTGTGCCGAGCCGAACGCTCCGACGCGTGCTTCCCGCTCTGCGCGCCTTCGGCGCCGGGCCGCTCGGGCTTCGGCGCACATTCCCGCTCCACGGCCGCTCGGGCTTCGGCCTCGGCGAACGCTTTCCGTGTCGGCGGGCGGCCCGGTACTGTCGGCGCCGCCCTAGGAGACGTTCCACGGCCGCTGGGGGATCGTGACCGACATGGCTACAAACACGACCGACAGAACCAGGCTGCCGCCGTGGCTCGCCTTGCTGCTCGTCTCCCTCGCCGGCCTCCTGCTGGAGGTGGCCTACACCCGCATCGTCTCCTACAAGCTCCTCTACTACTTCACCTACCTGGTCATCGGGCTGAGCCTGCTCGGCATCGGCTCGGGCGGCATCGCTGTGGCCATCTGGACCCCGATCCGCCGCGCCAGCACCGAGTGGGTCGTGGCCGTGTGCTCTCTGGTCGGTGCGGTGAGCATCCCCCTCGGCTACTGGGCTATCGCCAGCCTGCCGCTGAACACCATCGCGATCTGGGACTACGGATCGGGCTCGTCGTTCGCCAACCTGGGTCGGCTCGTCCTCATCTCCTTCTGCCTGTTCGCCTCGTTCGTCGCCCTGGGCGTGATCGTGGCGACGATGCTCGGCCGCGCCGGCGACCGTGTCGGGCGGCTCTACTTCTCCGACCTCGTGGGCGCTGGGCTCGGCTGCCTGCTGGCCATCCCGCTCATCATCCGGCTGGACCCGCCGGGGGTGGTGATGGTCTCTGCCCTTATCTTCGCCGTGGTGGGCCTCCTGACGGTGCCGCCGCGGGCCATCTACCGCGCCGGCGCCGCGGTCCTCACCGCCGTGCTCGCGGTGGCGGTGGTCGTCCAGGACGACCTGCCCGACGTCCGGACCGAGGCCAGCAAGCACCTGGCGCCCGACAAGCGCGGGGTCGTCTACTCGGACTGGGGGCCGGTGTTCCGCGTCGACGTCTCGGAGACGTTCACCGACGAGAACCGGCTCCTCCTCCATGACGGGCTGTTCGGCTCCGGACTGTGGCGGTTCAACGGCGACGTCGACTCGCTCGGCCGCTTCGATACCGATACGCGTTCGATCCCCTTCGGCGTGCTCGGCGACGCGCCCGAGCACGAGCTGATCGTCGGATCGGCGGGCGGCCAGGAGATCCTCGCCTCGCTCTACTTCGGCGCCCCGGACATCCAGGCGGTCGAGCTGAACCCCGTCACGGTGTCGCTGCTGACCGACCACTTCGCGGATTACACCGGGCATCTGCCGGAACGGCCCGAGGTCGACCTCCACCAAGGCGACGCCCGCAACTACCTGGCGCGGAGCGACGGGTCGTACGACCTCGTGTGGTACGTGGCGCCCGACAGCTACGCCGCCAACAACGCCGCCTCCTCGGGTGCCTTCGTGCTGTCGGAGAGCTACCTCTACACGGCCGAGATGATCGAGGAAACGCTCGACCATCTCACCGACGATGGCGTCATGGTCGTGCAGTTCGGCGAGCTCGACTTCCAGGGTCGCCCGAACCGCACCAGCCGCTACGTGGTGACGGCCCGGGAGGCACTCCGCCGCTTCGGCGTCGACGACCCCAGCCAGCACATCATGGTGGCGGCGTACCTCCCGCCCGAAGGGGGTGCCCTGTCGACGATCATCGTCAAGCGCACCCCGTTCACGACCGGCGAGGTCGACGCCTTCTCCGAGAGCGTCGCCAACGTCCCGAACAACGTGCCGATCTATGCGCCCGGCGACCGCGACGACACTGCGGCGCTCGGCGACCACCTGGTCAACCAGCTGGCGGGCGCAGCCAGCGAGGAGGAGGTGGACGACCTGGTGGCCGGGCACGACCGCGCCATCGACGCGGTCACCGACGACGCGCCCTTCTTCTGGCACTTCAGCGCCTTCCCCGACGTGCTCGGCGACATCACCAAGTCCATCGACATCCGTGACAGCGAGAGCGACATGGTCGGCGAGCGGGTCCTGCTCCTGCTGCTGGCGCTATCCATCGTCTACGCCGCGGTGTTCCTGCTGTTGCCGTTCGTGGCCGTTCGCCGGACGTGGAGGGCCCTGCCGTCGAAGGGCATGTCGGGGGTGTACTTCGCCGCCCTCGGACTCGGCTTCATGTTCTTCGAGATCACGATGATCCAGCGGCTGGTGCTCTTCCTCGGCTACCCCACCTACTCGCTCACAGTCACGTTGGCGTCGATCCTCGTGTTCACGGGCATCGGCGCCCTCTTGAGCCGGCGCCTGGCCGCACTCCCGACGTGGACGCCCCTGCCGGCGGTCCTGGTGGCGCTCGCCGGGCTCACGCTCTTCTACCGTTTCGGACTCGACTCGCTCACCGATGCGCTGCTGTCGGCGTCGCTCGGCGTGCGAGTGCTCGTCACCGTGCTCGTCCTCGCGCCCCTCGGCGTGTGCCTCGGGATGTTCATGCCCTTCGGCTTGCGCCTGGTGTCCGGGCTCACCGAGCACGGCGAGGAGTACAGCGCCTGGGGCTGGGCGGTGAACGGCTTCTTCTCGGTCATCGGCTCGGTGCTCACGACCATCCTGTCGATGACCTTTGGGTTCCGATCGGTGCAGACGGCGGCGCTCGCGATCTACGTCGTGGCCGTGCTGGCGTTCCTGCGCCTGCGGCGGACCGCCGAGCGGTCGGTGGGGACCCCCGAGGAGGGGCGCCCCGTCGCCGCGGGGGACGGCGTCCACCCGGACGGTGAAGGCGCGGTCCCGGTCACCCGCGCGTCCTCCATCGTGTGACCTTCGAGCCCTGACGGGGCGTCAGTCCAGCCCGACCCCCGCCCGCCGCCCCTTGATGGCGTCGGTCTGCGACCGACCCGTACTGTCCTGGCGTGGAGCTGCGGGAGAACGCCGACGACCGGTCCTTCCGCGACGAGGTCCGTTCGTTCCTGGAGGACAGCCTCGCCGGCGAGTTCGCCGCCGTCCGGGACCGGGGCGGTCCCGGCGACGAGCACGCACTGTTCGAGGAGCGGCTGGCCTGGGAGCGCCACCTCGGCGCCCACGGCTGGACGTGCGTCGGCTGGCCCAAGGAGCACGGCGGCCGGGGGCTGTCGCTGTGGCGACAGGTGGTCTTCCTGGAGGAGTACGCCCGGGCCAGGGGCCCGGGACGGGTGGGCCATATCGGCGAGGGCCTGCTGGGGCCAACCGTCATCGCCTTCGGGTCACCCGAGCAGCAGCGGCGCTTCCTGCCACCGATCCTGGCCGGCACCGAGCTGTGGTGCCAGGGCTACTCGGAGCCCAACGCCGGCAGCGATCTCGCGAACATCGCCACCAGCGCGGCGCTCGACGGCGACGACTGGGTGATCCACGGTCAGAAGGTCTGGACATCGCTCGCCCATTGGGCGGACTGGTGCTTCGTGCTGGCGCGCACGTCGCCGGCGCAGGACGGCACCGCACGTCACGCGGGCATCTCCTACCTGCTGGTGCCCATGCGTCAGGACGGCGTCGAGGTCCGACCGATCGTGCAACTCACCGGCGACAGCGAGTTCAACGAGGTGTTCTTCGACGGCGCTCGCACGGCGGCGGAGAACGTGGTGGGCGCCGTGGGGGACGGTTGGGGTGTCGCCATGGGAACACTGTCGTTCGAGCGGGGCGCGTCGACGCTGGGCCAGCAGCTCAACTTCCGCAACGAACTGGACGCCATCGTCGCCGCGGCGCGCCGGACTGGCACCGTCGACGACCCCGTCGTGCGTGAACGGGTTGCGCGGGCGCACATCGGGCTGGAGATCATGCGGCTCAATGCGCTCCGCACCCTCGCGGGCAGTGAGCCGGGCGCGCTGCGTCCCGAGGCGCTGATCGGCAAGCTCTACTGGGCGACGTTCCACCGGGGGCTGGGCGAGCTCGCGATGGACGTCCTCGGCGCCGACGCAATGGCGACCGAGAACTCGGCCCTGCAGCGGCTGTTCCTGTTCAGTCGGGCGGACACCATCTATGCCGGGTCCAACCAGATCCAGCGCAACATCATCGGCGAACGGGCCCTTGGCCTACCCAAGGAGCCCCGGTGAGCGAACGGAGCGAGCGAACCAGGAGGCACAGCCCTGGGCGCGAAGCGCCCCGGCGACGCCCGCCCGCTCCCCTCCGCTCACGGGTCCTGCCGGCCTCCGACCGAGTCGGGGTCTTCTCATGAGCGATCCGCGCCCGCCGGTGCCCCCGCCGCCGGCCGAGCCGGCTGGGCACGGCCTGCTGGCCGGCAAGGTCGCGGTCGTCACCGCCGCCGCCGGCACGGGTATCGGGTCGGCCGCCGCCCGGCGCCTCCTGCTCGAGGGCGCCACCGTGGTGATCAGCGACGCACACCAACGCCGGCTCGGCGAGACGGTCGCCGAACTGGCCAAGCTGGCCGAGACCATCGGTTCCGCCAGGGCGGGCGAACAACCGCTGGCGGTCCCCTGCGACGTGACCGACGAGCTGCAGGTCCAGGAACTGTTCGCCGCTGCCGCCGACCGGCACGGACGGATCGACGTGGTGGTCAACAATGCCGGACTCGGCGGTACGGCCGACCTGGTGGAGATGACCGACGATGACTGGCACAGGGTCGTCGACGTGACCCTCACCGGCACGTTCCGCTGCACCCGCGCGGCCCTGCGGATCCTCTGCGGCCAGGGTTCGGGCGTGATCGTCAACAACGCCTCGGTGCTGGGGTGGCGGGCCCAGGCGGGGCAGGCGCACTACGCCGCCGCCAAGGCGGGGGTCATGGCGCTCACGCGCAGCGCCGCCCTCGAGGCGGCGCCCTTCGGTGTGCGCGTCAACGCGGTGGCGCCCAGCCTGGCGATGCACCCGTTCCTGGCCAAGGTCACGAGCGACGAGCTGCTCGACGAGCTGGCCGGGCGCGAGGCGTTCGGCCGCGCCGCGGAGCCGTGGGAGGTGGCGACGGTGATCGCGTTCCTCGCCAGCGACTACTCCAGCTACATGACCGGCGAAGTCGTGAGCGTCAGCTCCCAGCATCCCTGACTCGAGGTCCGATGGCGCAGACGGTGCTCAGGTCGCTGGACGAGGTGCGGGCCGCGGCGGGCCGACGGCTGGGCACCAGCGACTGGCTGGAGATCACCTCGGATCGCCTCGATCGCTTCGCCACCGCCACCGGTGACCGCGACCACGGCTATCTCGCCCTGGCGCTCACCAACCTGTTCCTGCCCCAGATCGTGGAGGTCCGCGGCGCGTCGCTGGGCGTCAACTACGGCGTCGGCAACGTGCGGTTCCCAGCGCCCCTGCTCGCGGGCAACCGGGTGCGCGGCACGGCCGAACTGGTGGCCTGTGACGAGATCCCCGGTGGCGTGCAGACGACGATCCTCATCACCGTCGAAGTCGACGGCGCCGACCAACCCGCCTGCGTGGTCGAGTCCCTCAGCCGCTGGCTCGCCTAGTCCCTGCAGGGGGGTACCCCGGTTTGGGGACGGGTCTCGCGGCGTGGTAGGCAAGCGGATCGCAATGCCCGAAGCCTGAGTTTTGACGGTGCCAAACCCCTTCATGCAGAACGACTTCACCCGCTCCGAGCGCGAGGCGCTCAAGGCGATCTACCGCTTCACCCGCGACGGCTCGGAAGCGCACACGGGCACCCTGGCCGAACGGCTCGGGCTGTCGCCCGGGACGGTCACCACGCTGGTCAAGCGACTGGCCGACCGGGGGCTCGTGGACCACCGTCCCTACCAGGGCGTTCGGTTCACCAGCGACGGCAGGCGGGCGGCCGTCGCCGCCATCCGGGTCCACCGCATCGTCGAGCGCTTCCTCGCCGACATGCTCGGCTACGCCTGGAACGAGGCCGACGCGCTCGCGGTGGCGTTCGAGCACGACCTGCCCGACGAGGTGATCGACCGGCTCTACGTGGCCCTGCACCGGCCGGAGACCTGCCCCCACGGGTTCCCGATTCCCCGGGCCGAGGCCGACGAGATGCCCAACACGCCCGAGCTCTACGACCTCGAGCCCGGCGACGTGGCCGAGGTGGCGGTGTCGGGGTCGACCGACGCCGAGATCCTGTCGTTCCTCGGGACGTTGGGGGTGGTGCCCGGCGTGCAGGTGACGGTCGTCGAGAAGCACCCGTTCGACGGGCCGCTCGTGGTCGAGGTCGACGGGCAGACCCGCACCATCGGCGAGCGTGTCGCTCGCCAGGTGTACGTGACCAGGCGCATACCTCCTGAGGCCGAGCGAACGCTCGGCCGTGGCCCGAGCGGCCCGCCGCCGCAGGCGGCAGGAGCGGGGAACAACCCCGACGACGGGCGGCGGGTCAACGGCGCACGACCGGCAGACGGGCGCACGGCCGACGCCCGGTCGGCGGACAGCCAGTAACACAGAGGAGAGGGAAGTACGACGATGGTGTCGCTACTCGCCGCCGAAGGCGGTTACCAGGAGTTCACCCTGCGGGGGGGTGAGTGGTTCGTCCTGATCGGCGCGGCGCTGACGGCGCTGCTGGCCCTCGGAATGGGCTTCGTGCTCATGCGCGGCGTGCTGGCGGCAGACCAGGGCACGCCCCGGATGATCGAGATCGCCAAGGCCATCCAGGAAGGCGCCCTCGCCTACCTCAAGCGCCAGTTCCGCACGATCGCCTTCATCGTCGTGCCGCTGGCGGTGGTCGTCTTCCTCACCTCGGTGGCGGTCGAGAAGCCCAGCGGCGTCGAGGCGCTGTCGTTCGCCGAGTCCGGCACCTGGCGGACGCTGGCCTTCCTCGCCGGCGGCGTCTTGTCCGGGCTCACCGGGTTCATCGGCATGAGCCTGGCGGTGCGAGGCAACGTCCGCACCGCGGCCGCCGCCCGCACCGGCGAGATGGCCCCGGCCCTGCAGGTGGCGTTCCGCACCGGCGGCGTGTGCGGCATGTTCTGCGTGGGCCTGGGCCTGATCGGCGCCACGCTCATCATGATGGTGTTCCAGAACACCAGCTCGGCCATCCTGATCGGCTTCGGGTTCGGCGGCTCGCTGCTGGCCCTGTTCCTGCGGGTCGGCGGCGGCATCTTCACCAAGGCGGCCGACGTGGGCGCCGACCTGGTGGGCAAGGTCGAGGCCGGCATCCCCGAGGACGACCCCCGCAACCCCGCCACCATCGCCGACAACGTGGGCGACAACGTGGGCGACTGCGCAGGTATGGCGTCCGACCTGTTCGAGTCGTACGAGGTCACGTTGGTGGCGTCGATCATCCTCGGCGTGCCGGCGTTCCAGCGCATCTTCCCCGACGACCCCGGCCTGTGGGCTGCGGGCGCCCTCTTCCCGCTGGCGGCCCGGGCGCTGGGCGTGCTGGCGTCGATCGTCGGTGTGTTCGTCGTGCGGGCGCGCCACAACGACAAGACCGCCATGGCACCCATCAACCGCGGCTTCCTGACCGCCGGCGTCCTCACCGTGCTCGGCACGCTGGTGGTGGCCCTGGTCTACATCGGCGACCCCGACGGCCTCGTCAGCAACGTCGGGCTGCGGATGTTCGGAGCGGTAGTGATCGGCCTCGTGCTGGCCCAAGTGGTCAGCCGCATCACCGAGTACTTCACGTCGACCGAGACCACGCCGGTTCGGGAGATCGCCGACGCAGCCGAGACCGGTCCCGCCACGACCGTGCTGGCGGGCACCTCGTCGGGCCTGGAGTCGTCGGTGTGGGCCATCGTCGCCATCGCCATTGCGCTGGGCGCCGCCATCGGGCTGGGCGGCGGCGACACGCAGTTCACCCTCTACCTCGTCGCCCTCGCCGGCATGGGCATGCTGGCCACCACCGGCGTGGTTGTCTCCGAGGACACGTTCGGCCCCGTGGCCGACAACGCCGCCGGCATCGCCGAGATGTCGGGCGAGTTCGAGGGCGACGCCCAGCGGGTGATGGTCGGGACTCGACGCGGTGGGCAACACCACCAAGGCCGTGACGAAGGGCTTCGCCATCGGCTCGGCGGTCATCGCCGCCGTGGCTCTGTTCGCCAGCTTCATCGAGATCGTCCGCCAACGAGATCCTGCCGGTCGGTGTCATCGAGCGGCTGCAGGACACGGCCGAGGGCATCTTCGGCACCATCCAGATCAACGTGGCCAACCCCAAGGTGTTCATCGGCCTGCTGATCGGCGGCGCCGTGCCGTTCCTGTTCTCGGGCCTGGCCATCCGGGCCGTGGGCCGCACCGCCGGCGTGGTCGTGCAGGAGGTCCGCAGGCAGTTCGCCGACGGCAAGATCATGTCCGGCGAGAAGCGGCCCGACTACGCGCCGGTGATCGACATCTGCACCGCCGCCTCGCTGCGGGAGCTGACCACGCCGGCCCTGCTGGCCGTGCTGACCCCGGTGATCATCGGCTTCGGCATCGGCTACACGGCGCTGGGCGCGTTCCTGGCGGCGGTGATCCTGGTCGGCCAGCTCATGGCCAACTACCTGTCCAACGCCGGGGGCGCCTGGGACAACGCCAAGAAGTACATCGAGGACGGGCACCACGGCGGCAAGGGCTCCGACGCCCATATGGCGGCGGTCATCGGCGACACGGTGGGCGACCCGTTCAAGGACACGGCCGGACCGGCGCTCAACCCGCTCATCAAGGTGATGAACCTGGTGTCGCTGCTGATCCTGCCGGCCATCATCAACCTGTCGAACATCGACAGCGACAACATCCTGTCCACGACGCCGGAGGTCGGCGGCGTACGTGATCGCCGCGGTGGCGCTGGTGGTCCTGCTCGGCGCCATCGCCTTCTCCAAGCGATCGGGGGCGGGGATCGCCAGCGGCACCAGCGTCGACGGGCAGGCCCCCAGCGAGCCGGCGGCCGCCCCGGCCTCGGCATCCGTGTCGCGCTAAAGGCAACCTCGACCCGTAGCGCCCAGCTCCGGCGTCGTTTCTCGCGAGGACCGCGTGAAAACGACGCGGGAACGGGTTCAGGTCTCGGACGGGCTGGCGGTCGTCTGCTCTACGACGCTGGGGCGCGAGCGCGCCACAACCACGCCGATGCCAGCCACGACGAGCCCGATGATGACGGCGGCAATCTGTAGCCCACCGAAGTCGTCGTCACCGAGGCCGATCGGGCCTGCGAAGACCCCTAGGAAGGCGATGATCGCACCGATCGCCGCGATAACCCAGCCCGCGAGTTTGCGTGTTCGAGCGTCCACGGTCGTCTCCTCCATTGGACGGCGGATCCTGGGGCACCCCAGATGCGCCCCTCAAGCCGCGGATCATAGACGGCGGCACGAACGCCGCGGACGTGCCACCATCTCGCGGGGAACACACCACACGAGGGGATCGGCATGACACGCATCGATCGACGCACGTTCCTGACCGGTACGGCGGTGGCCGGGGGCGCCGCCCTCGCCGGCCCCTTCGCCGGGTTCGTGGCCGGACCTGTCGCTGCGTCGCCCAACCCCACGCTGGGTCCCGTTCCCGACCTGCGGGACGGACAGGTGCGACTGTGGCTGCCCGAGGGATTCCAGTACCGCTCGTTCCACGACACCGAGCAGACCGTGCTGCTCGACGACGGCACCGTGCTGCCCGGGCGCCACGACGGCATGGCCGCGTTCCGCGGCGACGGGGCAACGTCCTCCTCGTCCGCAACCACGAGATCAACAACCCGGCGCCGGCCGTTTGGCGACGCCAGCCAAGGCCTACGACACCATGGCCGGTGGCGGCACCACCACCACCGAGGTGACCCGGTTCGGCGAGGTGGTCGGCGCCCGCACCAGCCTCAACGGCACGCAGATGAACTGCTCGGGCGGGCGCATGCCGTGGGGCTCCTGGATCAGCTGCGAGGAGACGATCAACGGGCCCGACGTCGGCCCCGACTTCACCGGTGTCTCGAACGTGCCGCTCACCCAGCGGCACGGCTTCATCTTCGAGGTACCCGCGAGCGGCGAGTCCGATCGCGAGCCGATCACGGCCGCCGGGCGTTTCGCGCACGAGGCCGTGGCCTTCGATCCCCGGCACGGTGTGCTCTACCTGACCGAGGACAACTTCGGGTTCCCTTCGGGCCTGTACCGCTACATCCCTCGCCGCCATCCGCTCGACGTCGGCCGTCTGGTCAACCGGGGGCGGCTGCAGATGCTGGCCGTCAAGGGCACGCCCAGCGCCGACCTGGCGGCGCACGCAGCCCGGCGAACGCCCGCTACCGGGTCACGTGGGTCGATATCGACGATCCCTGACCCCACGTTCCCGTTCACGCCCGGCCAGACGGCACCCACGACCAACGACCAGGCCCTCAACCATGTCGGCAACCAGGGCCGAGCGCAGGGCGCGGCCTGGTTCTCGCGGCTCGAGGGCGCCGTCTACGACCGCGGAACCATCTACTTCTGTTCGACCCAGGGTGGCGGCCCGGCCGAGCCAGGCACCAGTGACACGGTGCAGGGCTGGGGCAACGGTTCCGGGCAGATCTGGGCCTACGACATCTCGTCGGAACGGCTGAAGCTGGTTTTCCAGTCGCCGGGACCGGACACGCTCGACTTCCCCGACAACGTCACCACCAGCAAGCGGGGCACGCTCGTCCTGTGCGAGGACAACGTCAACGACAACTTCGTGCGGGGCCTGTCCGCCAACGGGAAGCTGTGGGACATCGCCCTGAACCGACTGGTCAGCTCCACTGGCGCCAACCGGTTCAACGACGAATTCGCGGGCGCAACCTTCGACCCCGACGGGCACACGCTGTTCGTGAACATCCAGGCAAGCCGCGGGATGAGCTTCGCGATCTGGGGGCCGTGGCACAAGATCGGGGTCTGAAGCTCGCTCACTAGTTGCCCTTGACTTAGAGCGCACTCGAAGCCCTACCGTCGACCTGATGACCGTTGCGCTCGCCCAGCCATCCGTCGACGTCGTCGAAGTGGAGGACCCCGCCTCGACCGCGTGCACTGCTCCGGCTCCGACCCTGCCCCCCGACGGGCCGCAGTCCCTGCCGATCGCAGAGGCCGCCGAGCGGACGGGCGTCACGGCGCACACGTTGCGCTACTACGAGCGCATCGGCCTTCTGGACGTCCCCCGCGACCACGCCGGACGGCGCTGGTACACGGACGCAGAGCTGGCGCGCGTGGTGTTCATCACGCGCCTTCGGCTCACGGCCATGCCCATCCGCGACGTCCAGGCGTACTTCCGGCTGGTCGACGCCGGACCTGGCAACGAAACCGAGCGCCTCGCCTTGCTCGAGCGCCACCGCAGCCAGGTGAGCGAGCGGCTCGTCGAGCTCCAGGCGGCGCTCGACGTGATCGATTTCAAGATCGCCACCTACGGCGGCATGTGCGACCCCTGACCCGCGCAGTCCCCGTCCTCACCTCCAAGGAGCAGGCCATGGCAATACCCCATCGCGCCCTCGGGCGCTCCGGACCAACCGTGTCGGCCCAGGGCCTCGGCTGCATGGGCATGAGCTTCGCCTACGGCACGCCTGATGCCGCGGAGGCCACGGCCACCATCGACAGGGCCCTCGAGCTCGGCATCACCCTGCTCGACACCGCCGACATCTACGGCTTCGGCGAGAACGAGCAGTTGGTAGGAAGGGCCATCGCCGGCCGCCGGGACGATGTTGTCCTGGCCACCAAGTTCGGGATCTTCATCGATCCCGACGGCCTCGACGTCCGCAGCGTCCGCGGCGACCCCGAATACGTACGGCATGCCTGCGACGCCTCGCTGGAACGCCTGGGCGTGGACCACATCGATCTCTACTACCAGCACCGGCCCGACACCGAGGTGCCGATCGAGGAGACGGTGGGTGCGATGGCCGAGCTGGTCGACGCCGGCAAGGTGCGTCACCTCGGGCTGTCGGAGGCGTCGGCCGACACGGTCCGCAGGGCTGCGGCCGTGCACCCCATCGCCGCGCTACAGACCGAGTGGTCGTTGTTCTCGCGCGACATCGAGGCCGAGATCGTGCCCGCCTGCCGGGAGCTCGGCATCGCGCTGGTGCCCTACAGCCCGTTGGGACGGGGCCTGCTCACCGGCGCGGTGTCCAGCCTCGACGAGCTCCAGGGCGACGACTTCCGCCGCACCCAGCCCCGATTCCAGGGTGAGAACCTCGAGCGCAACCTCGAGCTGGTGGCGGTGGTGCGGGAGATCGCAGCCAGCCACGACGCCACACCCGGGCAGGTTGCGCTCGCCTGGCTGCAGGCCCAGGGCGACGACGTCGTTCCCATCCCCGGGACGAAGCGCCGCAGGTACCTCGAAGAGAACGTGGCGGCTCTGGATCTCGAGCTGTCCGCCGACGACGTGGCCCGCCTCGAGCGCCTGACGCCGGTCGGCGCGCGGTACGCCGATCCGGGCTGGGTCAACCGCGACACGCCGGCCCAGACCCCATCCTCGGCCCCCTGACGGCGCCCGCTTGGCGACCGACTCCGGGCCACCCGCGGGCTCCCAGGCACGGAGGGAACCGTCCGCCAACCCCCGGCAGCTGGCGGACGATCACCCCACTGAGCAAAGAGCTTCCCATCCGACGCAAGCGCGCTTCGCGCTGGCATCGCCACTCAACTCACTCGTTGCTGGTGTTTTCGGCGCCTCTCACGGCCGGCTACTGACGACACCGCAGGTCACATCCTGGTGAATGCACGAAGAAACCTCGGTTGCGAGCTTGTGCTCGTCCCACCCGTTGAAGAAGTCGGCGTGCCCGGTGAGCAGCGAACCCGAGGCCAGCGACAGCTCGTGGCCGCCACCCGTGAGCGGATACCCGATCGAGAGCAGCAACTGCGGCATGACCACGGGATGTGACTCCGGGCACGCCCCGTCCGCGCTGCGCGCCATGTGACTGACGTGGTCGTCACTGTCGAGGTGCCGACCGTCCCAGCAGTCAGGAAAGCTCACCAACAGCCGCAAGGGCCGACCCTCGGGACAGGCGGGCGGCGTGGTGTGGCGTTCGGATCCCGTACCGCATGCCCAGGCGACGATGTCGAGGGACTGTGGGCGGGATGCACCCTGGTCGCCGCCGATCATCTTGAGGCCGAATGGGTAGGGCTCGACCGAGTCGGGATCAACACCTACTCCCGGGCGGTAATAGGCGTCCGCACCGGTGGGGGCCACCATCCGGCCGCGCTCGAGCAGCGCCGGTGCCCAGTACGACGCCCGGTCGAGCTTCTGCGCGCAGGTGGTGCCGCCGGCGGCCAGGTCGGCAGCCGTGGTCGATGCGTCGGTGACGGTGCTGCCGAAGAACGTGTGCAGGTGTGACCGACCGTGATGACCGAAGTGCACGATCGGGTCGTCGGGGCCGGCGTGGCTGAAGCGACATTCGACGACGAACTGCGCGACCCGCCCCTGCGGACCGGCCTGCGTCGGCGACACGCGCACCGCGGCGGCCGGGTCGGCATCGATCGACCGGCCCTCGTCCCCGCCACACGCTCCCAGGACGACCGCGAGTCGGTCGCAGCCCGGACCGATCGACGAGTCAGAATCGCACTGGCAAGGACGCAGGCCGAGGATCCACCAGCGAATTCGAGGCCGAGGACGCTGACCAGCGGCGATTCTGGCCGACGATTCCGGGGAGGCTGACGACTAGGCGTCGCTCGGCCTTGCCGGCACCTCGATCGCGTCGACGTCGACGTCGCCCGGTACGTCGGTGGCGGGACGCGCAGGGGCGTCCTCGGCGTCGGGCATGTTCTCCTGGTCGTCGGGCACCGGCGACGTCTTGTAGTCCCCGGAGGGCGGCTTCTCGGCCAGGAACGGGCTCAGGTTCAGCGCTCCGGCGGTCCAGTCGCCGCCACTGCCCTCACCCTCGCACGGCGCAAGTGCCTCGAGGTCGGTGGGCGCGGTGCTGGTGAGCTCGTTGTCGGCGAAGCAGTTGCCGAGCCCCGACACGTCCTCCAGCGACCCGAGGCCGATGTCGGCGAGGCCCGAGTCCTCGATCACGTTGCCGACGACCCGGTTGTCCCGCGGGTTCCACAGCACGGTGTCGGGGATCGTGGCGGGATCGGCGGTGGGCTCGCCCTTGGCCTCGCTGCAGGGCTGATCGTCGTCGGACGCGGGCGGAACGACGTCGTTGGCATCCTCCTCGGGGAACGGCAACAGGCCGATCCCCGTGAGGTCGTGGTCGAAGACGCGGTTGCGTTCGATGATGTTGCCGACGCCGCCGGCCGGCAGGATGCCGTTGCCCATGCCGAGCAGGGCCACGTCGATGGCCGGCGAATCCGCCTGATTGTTGGAGTACACGAGGTTGCCGACGATCGTGGTCTCGCGCTCGGGGTAGCACAGCTCGTAGCTGCCGGAGTTGGGCACGATCCCCGCCCGGTTGAAGCGGAACGTCGAGTTGACGATCAGCAGGTTGCCTCCGGAGTTGGTCCCGGAGTAGCCGAGCCCGTTGTGCTCGGAGACGACGTCGTCGATGACGGCGTCGCACGGGTAGCACTGGCCGATGTAGACGCCGGCGTCGGGGCTACCCGACGTGAAGCTGTGCTCGATGAGTCCCTTGACCGAGTCGAATGCGTAGATGCCGTAGTCGCCGATGCGATACGTCGTGAGGTAGGACCCGCGGTAGCCCTCGACGCCCGTCCAGAAGAAGCCGTTCTCGGTGTAGTTCCGTGCCGTCATGTTCTCGATAGCTACGCCGGTGGCGCCCGTCACCCGGATGCCGTTGTCGAGCTCGAAGCCGCCGTCGAGGATCACCTCGTTGCGGTCGACGCCGCGGATCGTCAGCTCGTCGGTGGTGACGCTGACCGATTCCTCGTAGGTGCCCGGCTGGATGAGGATCAAGTCGCCGGGCTCGGCCGCATCGACCGCAGCCTGGATGGTGTCGTGGTCGTCGGGGACGTTGATCGTGCTGCCGTCGCCGCTGTCTCCCTCGCCCTCGGCCGATCCGCCGTCATCGTCGTCGCCGCCACAGGCGGCGAGGGCCAAGGCGCCGGCAAGCAGCACCGCGAACAGGCGTCGAATGGTGGGCATGCGCTTCTCCCGGGCTCAGCCGCTGACGACGATCGTCCCGATCATGCCAGCGTCGGTCGTGCCGTGGATCGAGCAGTAGTAGCGGTACACGCCCGCCTCGTCGAAGGTGTGCGAATAGGAGGCGCCGGGCTGGAAGTCGTCCACCTCGACGCCCCAGTCGTCGCCGTCCACGTGGAGGACGTTGTGCTCGTTGCGACCCTTGTTGGTCCACACGACCTCGGTGCCGGCCGCGACCTCGATGTTCTCCGGACGAAACGAGTTGTCGAGCGCGGTGACCTCGGCGGGATCGGTGTCGATGACCACGACGTCCTCGGGCACCGAGCCGTCGGACGAGCTGTCCGACGTGGAGAGCCCTCCGTCGCCGCCGGCGCTTTCGTCGTCGCCGCCACACGCGGCGAACGAGCCGGCGACGAGCACGAGGCCCAGGAGCGACGCGGTGGCACGCTTCATCGCTTCGAGAGAGTAGACGTGGCCTTACACCGTCAGGGAATCGGGCGGGTTGTTAGCGGTGAGGGCGCCGACCTACGTTGCGTCGGCCGTCTGACGAAGCGTCAGACTCCATCGAGCCGAGGGCTGCTGCCGGATGCCGATCACCACCGAGCGCCACGACTCCGGGGTCGCCGAGGTCGTGATGGAGAACCCGCCGGTCAACGCCCTGACCGTGGCCGGATGGTTCGAGCTGGCTTCGGCCGTGCGGGAGCTCGGCGAGGACGCGGCGGTGCGGGCGGTCGTCCTGCGGGCCGAGGGACGGGGATTCAACGCCGGCGTCGACATCAAGGAGATGCAGGCGAGCGAGGGCTTCGACGCCCTCGTGGGCGCCAACCGGGGCTGCTTCGAGGCGTTCGCCGCGGTCTACGAGTGCAAGGTGCCGGTCCTGGCGGCGGTGCACGGCTACTGCCTCGGCGGCGGCATCGGCCTGGTCGGCAACGCCGACATCGTGGTGGCGTCCGACGACGCCACATTCGGGCTGCCAGAGGTCGACCGCGGTGCCCTGGGCGCCGCCACCCACCTGGCGCGGCTGGTCCCCCAGCACAAGATGCGCGCCATGGTCTACACCGCGGCGACCGCCACCGCCGACGAGCTGGCGGCGTTCGGATCGGTCCTCAGAGTGGTTCCCCGCGACGAACTGCGGGCGGCGGCACTCGAGGTGGCCGAGGCGATCGCCGCCAAGTCGCCGACCGTGATCCGCGCCGCCAAGGAGTCGCTCAACGGCATAGACCTCTGGGACGTCCGGCGTAGCTACCGCTTCGAACAGGGTTTCACCTTCGAGCTGAACCTGTCGGGGGTGGCCGACGAGCACCGCGACGCCTTCGTCGAGGGCCGCGACACCGACACCTCCCGCTGAGGCGCAGATGGCAGACAAGCTGATGACCGAGGAGGAGGTGGTCGGCCGGCTGCGCTCGGGCATGACGATCGCCATCGGCGGATGGGCGAGCCGGCGCAAGCCGATGTCGATCGTTCGCGCCATGGTGCGCAGCGACCTCACTGACCTTGTGATCGTCACCCACGGCGGCCCCGACCTCGGCCTGCTGTGCGCCGCCGGCAAAGTCCGAAAGGCGATCTACGCCTTCGTTTCGCTGGACTCCATCCCCCTCGAGCCCCACTTCCGCGCCGCCCGGCAGGCGGGCGCCATCGAGGACGAGCCGCTCGACGAGGGGCTTTTCCACCTCGGACTGCAGGCGGCGGCGTGGCGATTGCCGTTCCTGCCCAGCCGGGCGGGGCTGGGTTCCGACCTGCTGCGCGACAACGGCGAACTGCGGACGTTCACGTCGCCGGTCGCCGGGCACGACGGGGAGAGGGAGGAGCTGGTGGCCATGCCGGCTTTTCGGCTCGACGCCAGCATCTGCCACCTCAACCGGGCCGACCGCCGCGGCAATGCCATGTTCCTCGGTCCCGACCTGTACTGGGACGATCTCATGCTCCAGGCCGCCCCCACCGGCGGGCGCTTCATATCGGCCGAGCGCATCGTCGAGACCGCAGACCTGCGCCACGAGGGGTGCACCCACCAGCTGCGGATCAGCCGGATGATGGTCGATGGCGTCGTGTCCGCTCCGGGCGGCGCCCACTTCACCCTGTGCGAACCCGACTACCCCCGGGACGAGGCGGTGCAGAGGGCCTACGCGGCGTCGGCCCGCTCACCCGAGGCATGGGCGGCGTTCCGCGCCGAGTGGATCGACATCCCCGAGGCCGATTACCAGCGCAAGGTCGGGGACCTCAGCGAGCGTCGGAGCCCGAGCGGCCGCGGAAGCCGGGGAGAAGCGACATGAGCCCGCACGCCACCCGAGCCGAGGTGTGCGTGGTGGCGGTCGCCGAGTGCTTTCGTGGCGACGGCGAGCTGCTCGCGAACCCGATCGGCACCATTCCCATGATCGGCGGGCGTCTGGCGCGAGCCACGTTCGAGCCGGACCTGGCCATGACCGACGGCGAAGCCACGCTCGTCGCCAACGACCGGGCAGTGGTCCCGCCCGACGAGCGTGTGATCGAGTACTGGAACCCGTACCGGTCGATGTTCGACTGGGTGTGGTCGGGTCGCCGCCACGTGATGATGGGCGCCTCGCAGGTCGACCGCTACGGCAACCAGAACCTCGCCGCCATCGGGGACTACGACCGGCCCACGGTGCAGCTGCTCGGCTATCGCGGCGCTCCTGGTAACACCATCAACGACCCCACCAGCTACTGGGTGCCCAGCCACGGCCCCAAGGTCTTCGTCGAGAAGGTCGACACCGTCACCGGCATCGGCTGGGACCGGGCCGCGGAGCTGGGGCCGGCGGCGCGCTTCGTCGACATTCGCCGGGTGGTGTCCAACCTCGGCGTGTTCGACTTCGAAACCCCCGATCGCCGTATGCGGCTGTGCTCGATCCATCCCGGTGTGGGCGTGGACGACGTCCTGGCGGCCACAGGCTTCGAGCTGGTGGTGCCTGCCGACGTCCCCGAGTCGCGGCCGCCGACGCCGGAGGAGCTCGTGCTGATCCGCGAGGTCATCGATCCCGAGGGCGCCCGGGAGCGCGAGGTGCCTGACCCCGCCTAGCGTCCCGTCAGCCCGTTCCGCCGGGCGGGCCGGCCCTTCCGTTCGGTCGCGCTCAGGGCAGATCGACGAACTGGCCCAGGAACTCGCGGGCCGACGCCGTGTCGAGCCGGTAGGCCTTGTCGAACGCGCGGCACTGCGAGTCGCCCGTCACGGTCGTCGCGACCAGCAGGTTGCTGCCCGCGCCGCCGAGGAAGTGCGGCCCGCCCGAGTCGCCGAAGCAGGTGCCACCGTCGCCGGTCGACGGCTGTTGCGACAGGCCGAGCCACGCCCCCTGGAGCGACTTGAAGGTCTGGGTGGCGAACCGGCGGACGCCGTCGAAGAACAGGGCGTGCGGCCCGCCGGTCTTGTCCTCGCGGACCGTGCCGTAGCCGACGGGCGTGAACGCGGCGCTCTTCAGCTCGTGGCTCGCCTTCAGCTCGTCGAGCAGGCCTTCGGTCGGCAGCTCGGCGGGGGTGAGGCCGGGGGCGGTGTCTAGCAGCACCACGGCGAGGTCGTGGGGATCGGATGCGCCGCCGGGACCGGAGAACCCGAAGTCCGGGTTGGTGACGTAGGAGCCGTGGATGATCCCGGGCGGCGCGGCAGCATCCTCGTCGTACTCCGAGGCGAAGGTAACCCAGACGTCGGTGATGCCCTCGTCTTCGAGGAATGCCGTGCAATGGCCAGCGGTGAGGTAGACGTCGGTGGCGATGAGCGTGCCGCTGCAGAGGAGGTCGGGACCCGGGCTGTCGGGGTCGTAGTCGGCGAGCAAGGCCCCCACGTTGGGGTGCCGGTTACCGTCCGGTTGACCGAAGGTGATCGCCCCGGCCGCGCCGGCGATGGCGAACAGGAACGCGGCGACCGCGGCCGCCACGACGAGCACGGATGACACAGGTCGCTTCATGTCGCTGCCCCCCGGATTGGTGACCCTTTGCGACCCGTGACGCTAGTGGCGCCGAGTGCCGGACGCCGGTCGCGTCCGACCTACCAGTGGGCGGGACGGGACACTAGCTCTCGGCCCGGAGCGCGTCGGCCTTGTTGGGCGCCGGCGTCCCGG
Source organism: uncultured bacterium (assembly GCA_963813485.1). Lineage (GTDB taxonomy): Bacteria > Actinomycetota > Acidimicrobiia > Acidimicrobiales > VFJN01 > DASQUK01. Next base: position 135,044 of record CAWEZE010000011.1, on the reverse strand, counting down.
GCTGGTGGAGCAGGTTCACGACATCGCTGACGCCCGGCGTCGCCCGCACCTCGCGCTCGACGTGCTGGGCCGCCTGCTCATCGGGCACCTCGCCCCGCAGCGTCACCACCCGGTTGTTGACGTCGATCGTCAGGTGAGGCCCGTCGACCCGGCCGAGCACCTCGCTCCGGATCTTGTCGGCCAGCGTCATGTCGTCCTCGGGGACATGGGGCCGGGGGTGACGGAACTTGTGGATCACGCCCTCCGCCCGGCCCTTGCCGTAGCTGGCCTGGCGTTCGGCGGCCCGCATCTCGCGGCGCACGGTCGCCCGGCCCCGATCCTTCAGCTCGGCCCGGCGCCGGCGCCCGCGGACCGGATCGAAGACGTAGGCGAGCGTCGCGCCGACGGCGGCGGCCATGGTCAGCTTGACGAGGCTTGCACCCCTCATGGGAAGCACCTCCTAGTGGCGCCCGCCTATTCCAGGCTACGACCGCACACAAGGGGGCGTGTCTCGGCCGGTGGCGGGTCCGCCGGACCGGCTCGTAGTCTGAACCGGATGTCTGACGCAGCGTCAGGTTCTCCGCTGCACCCGGCGCTCCACACCCGGTTCTGCGACCTGGTGGGCTGCCGCTATCCCATCGTGCAGACGGGGATGGGTTGGGTGTCGGGTGCCTCGCTGACCGCCGCCACCAGCTGCGCGGGTGGGTTCGGCATCCTCGCCGCCGTCACCATGACGCAGGGCCAACTGGCCGACTCGATCACCGCCGTCAAGGAGCGGACGGCCCACGCTTTCGGGGTCAATCTGCGGGCGGACCAGCCGGACCTGGCCGATCGCATCGACCTGTGCGTCCGGGAGGGCGTCCGGCTGGTCAGCTTCGCCGGCGCACCCACCAAGGATGCGATCGCCGAGCTCCATGGCGCAGGCGTGTTGGTCATGCCCACGGTGGGCGCCCGGCGCCACGCCGAGAAGATGCTGGAGTGGGACGTCGACGCCGTCATCGCTCAGGGTGGGGAAGGCGGCGGGCACACCGGCGTCGTCCCGACGTCGCTGCTGTTGCCGCAGGTGGTCGACGCCGTGGGGGCCGAGATCCCGGTCCTGGCGGCCGGGGGCTTCCACGACGGGCGTGGCCTGGTGGCCGCGCTGGCCTGGGGGGCCGACGGGGTGGCCATGGGCACCCGGTTCCTGCTCACCCGGGAGAGCCGGGTGCCCGATGCAATCAAGCGCCGCTACCTGGAGGCGGCCGTGACCGACACGGTGGTCACGACCGCCCTCGACGGGGCACCGCAACGGGTGATCCGCACCCAGACGGTCGACCGGCTGGAGCGGGCCTCGCCGCTGAGCCGACTGCCGCGGGCGCTGCGGGCGGCGCTCGCCTTTCGGCGGCTGACCGGTACGCCGCTGCCAGACCTGGTCCGCGAGGGAGTGGCCATGCGCAAGAACCAGGGGCTGTCGTGGTCGCAGGTGGCCATGGCCGCCAACGCGCCCATGCTCATCAAGGCGGCGCTGGTGGACGGCAAGGCCGAGGTCGGCGTGCTGCCGACGGGGCAGGTCACCGGGGTGATCGACGAGCTGCCCACGGTGGCCGAGCTGCTCGAGCGCGTCGCCGCCGAGGCGACCGCCACCCTCGAGCGCCTGCAGGGCGCATGACCGAGGCCTACATCGTCGACGCAGTTCGCACGCCGGTCGGCAAGCGCGGGGGTGGGCTGGCCCTGGTCCACCCCGCCGACCTGGGTGCGCACAGCCTGACGGCCCTGGTCGAGCGCACGGGCATCGACCCGGCGGCGGTGGAAGACGTGGTGTTCGGCTGCGTCGACACCATCGGCGGCCAGGCCGGCGACATCGCCCGCACCTGTTGGCTGGCGGCCGGGCTCCCCGAGCACGTGCCGGGCACCACCGTCGACCGCCAGTGCGGATCGTCGCAGCAGGCGATCCACTTCGCCGCCCAGGCGGTCCTGTCCGGGACGATGGACGTGGTCGTGGCCGGCGGCGTGCAGCAGATGTCGCAGATCCCCATCTCGTCGGCCATGACCGCCGGCCAGGCGTTGGGGTTCGACGACCCGTTCACCGGGTCGCCGGGATGGGTCGCCCGCTACGGCACGCAGGAGGTGAGCCAGTTCCGGTCTGCGGAGTTGATCGCCGGGAAGTGGGACATCGGGCGCGACGAGATGGAGGCGTTCGCCGTCGAGTCGCACACCCGGGCCATCCGGGCTCGCGACGAGGGTCGCTTCGACGCCGAGATCGTGCCGCTGGGCGAGTGCACCACCGACGAGGGCCCCCGGGAGCCCGACTGGGGCAAGATCCGCTCGCTGCCGGTCCTGACCGAGGGCGGACGGGTGACCGCGGCGTGCTCGTCGCAGATCTCCGACGCCTCGGCTGCGCTGCTGATCGTGAACGAGCGGGGGCTGGCGGACCACGGGCTCTCGCCTCGGGCCCGGATCCACCACCTCTCGGTGCGGGCGGACGACCCGGTGTGGATGCTGACGGCGCCGATCCCCGCGACCGCCCACGCGCTGGCCAAGACCGGCATGCGCCTCGACGACATCGACCTGGTCGAGATCAACGAGGCCTTCGCCTCGGTGGTCATCGCCTGGGCACAGGAGGCGGGCGCCGACATGGCCAGGGTCAACGTCAACGGCGGCGCCATCGCCCTCGGCCACCCGCTCGGCGCCACCGGCGCCCGCCTGATGACCACCCTGCTCCACGAGCTGGAGCGCCGCGGCGGGCGCTGGGGTCTGCAGACGATGTGCGAGGGCGGGGGCCAGGCCAACGTGACCATCATCGAGCGGCTCTAGGCCTGACCGACCAGCGCACCTTGTGCCCCAAACGGCTAGGACCTGAGCGGATAGGCACGTCCTCTGGTTCACGGTGGTCAGCGCTGCCGGGAGCCAAGCTGTTGAGCTGGTAGTCGACCGCCAAATTCCCACGTCGGCTGCACCAACCGCCCTATCCGCTCGGCTCCTAAGCCACTTTCGGGTGCGCGCTCGATGATCGTGGAGAGATCGAGCCCCGACGGCAGCGTGCCCAGGGCCAGCCCCTCCTCGCCGGTCAGCCGCGAGGCGCAGAAGGCCTCGGCGACGGCCGGATGCCCGTACCGCACCAGCAGGCTGCCCTGGAGCGCCAGGGCCATGGCCTCCACGACCCGCCGGGCGCGGGACTCGATGCCGACCAGGTCCCCGAGCTCGTGGCGCACGCGGGCCACGGCGCCGTCCAATCGCTGGTCCGCACCGCGGGCGGCGTCGATCTCTGCGAGGAACGCCTCCAGCGCCGCCGGCTCCCGGGCCATCGCCCGCAGCACGTCCAGGCAGATCACGTTGCCCGAGCCCTCCCAGATGCCGTTGAGCGGGCTCTCGCGGAACAGCCGGGGCATGATCGATTCCTCGACGTAGCCGTTCCCGCCCAGGCATTCGAGCGACTCGCCGACGTGGGTGGGCTGGCGCTTGCAGGTCCAGTACTTGCCCACGGCGGTGGCGATGCGCCTCAGCGCGTCGGCGTCCTCGTCACCGCGGGCGGCCTCGTCGAACGCACGGGCCAGGCGCAGCGCCGTCACCGTCGCGGCCTCGGACTCCACCGCCAGGTCCGCGAGCACCACCCGCATGAGCGGCTGGTCGACCAACGTCGAGCCGAAGGCCGAGCGATGGGCCGCGTGGTGCAGCGCCTGGGCGGTGGCCTGCCGCATGGTGGCGGTCGCCCCGAGCACGCAGTCCAGACGGGTGTGGGCGACCATGTCGATGATGGTGCGGACGCCCCGGCCCTCCTCGCCGACTCGCCACGCGACAGCCCCATCCAGCTCGATCTCGCTGGACGCGTTGGACCGGTTGCCGAGCTTGTCCTTCAGTCGCATGATCCGGAGCCCCGAGTTGCGCCCGCCATCGGGGAGCCAGCGGGGCACGAGGAAGCACGTCAGCCCGCCCGGGGCCTGCGCCAGCATCAGGAACACGTCCGACATCGGCGCCGAGCAGAACCACTTGTGCCCGGTCAGCCCCCACGTGTCGCCGTCGACGTCGCCGCCCCCGGCGACCCGCTGGGCGCGGGTGGTGTTGGCCCGGACGTCGGATCCCCCCTGCTTCTCGGTCATGCCCATGCCGGCGAGGACGCCGGGCTTCTCGCGGGCCGCGACGTTGCGTGGGTCGTAGGCCCGTGCCACCAGGCGGGGCTCCCACTCGGCGGCCAGGTCGGGCTGGGTCCGGAGTGCGGGCACGATCGAGTAGGTCATGGAGATCGGGCAGCCGTGCCCGGTGTCGACCTGGGACCAGGTCACGAAGCCGGCCGCCCGTGCCACGTGGGCACCCGGCTGGTCGACGGCCCACGGCGCGCCGTGCAGGCCGTGGGACACCGCAACCTGCATGAGCTCGTGGTAGGCGGGGTGGTAGGCGACCTCGTCGATGCGATGCCCGTAGCGGTCGTGGGTGCGCAACTCGGGCGGGTGACGGTTGGCGTCGAAGCCCCAGCCGATGGCTTCGGGCGACCCGGCCAGGCGGCCGAGTGCGTGCAGGTCGTCGACGGCCCAGCCGGCGCCCTCCCGCTCGACCGCCTCGACCAGGGCGACATCGGCGCCGAAGACGTCGTAGCCCTCGAGCGGGGGCGGCTGATTGGTGACCTCATGGGTGGCGGCCATGTCCCCAATGGTGCCCGCCGGCAACGCAAAAGGCGCCTCAGGAACGTCGAGGTTGGCGCAGCGCCCTCGGAAGGTCGACGAGGACGCCGTACAGGAGGACAACCGCCAGCACGCTCAACCCGGCGACGACCCACCCGCGTCCCGGGGCGTCGGCGATTGCGTCGAGCGGCGCACCCACATCCCGAACTGCGGCGGCGGCAGCCGTTGCCGCCGAGGCGACGTTGACCACGACGTGGATCGGATGGGGAGGGGTGTCCTTGCGTCCGAAGCAGCCGCACGAGCCCACCATCGTTCCCGCCCGCATAGCGGCCAGGACGAACGCAGCGAACGCCAGGTAGCTGGCGGCGACGAGCCACCAGACCAACGCCCAGCCGGCGGTCGCCGCCAAGAGGCCGACGAGCAGCTCGGCCGCGGCACCCACTCGTACCAGGGTCCGCGACGACGGGAGCCCGAGCGCGCGCAGCGCCCCCACCGTCATCGCCGGGTCGACAGCCTTAGTTGCCCCGGCGAACGCGAGGAGGAGGGCGGTGGTGAGGGCGGGTCCGGTCAGGGCGGGCATCAGGCCGGATCGAATCTACTGAGCCGGTGTAAGGCGACGGCGGCGGCAGTGGCCACGTTCAGCGAGTCGACCGCAGGGGCGATGGGGATGCGTACCCGTCGGTCGCATGCCGCGAGGGCGGCGTCGCTGAGCCCGGCGCCTTCGGCGCCGACGAGCAGCGCGACCTTCGGCCTGCGGGCGGCGACGTCGAGCGCGACGGCGTCGATCGGCACGGCGTGGGGCGCTGGGGTCAGGGCCAAGAGCTCGAACCGGCGCTGCCGCAGCTCACCGAGTCCACCCGGCCAGGTGGGCACCCGGGTCCAAGGCACCCGTAGCACATGGCCCAGCGACACCCGCACGCTCCGCCGGTAGAGCGGGTCGGCGGTTGCGGGATCGAGCAACACCGCGTCCGCACCGAATGCGGCGGCGTTGCGGAACAGCGCCCCGACGTTCTCATGGTCGGTCAGCCCCTCGGCGATGACGATGAGGTCGGCGCCCTCCAGCACGTCGGCGACCCCAGGCAGCGGTCGCCGGTCGGCGGCCGCCAGCACGCCCCGGTGGAAGGGGAAGCCGGCGATCGCTTCGACCTCGTCGTCCGACCGCACCACCACCGGCGCCCGGCCGCCGACCAGGGCACGCACCCGCTCCGCCTTGCGCGCCGCGGCGAGCACCGAACGGATGGGGAAGCCGGAATCGAGCAGCGCCTCCAGCGCCAGCGCGCCCTCCACCACGAAGAACCCGCCCCGTCGTTCCAGCTCCCGCCGCCGCTCGGGATCGTTGAGCGCCCGGTAGTCCTCGAGCACGGTGTCGTCGCGTTCGGTCACGTCGCCAGTTTGCGTGGCGCGAGACGCCTAATGTCCGGCCATGCCGAGCGACGTGTTCTTCAGGGGGGCCAACACCATCCACCGGACCATGCAGAAGCTCAGCGGGGGCCGGTTCGGGTGGGACGTCGCCAACATGCCGGTGATCGAGCTCACAACCACGGGGCGTAAGAGCGGCCGGCCCCACACGGTGCTGTTGACCTCGCCCGTGCAAGACGGCGACGCCATCGTGGTGGTCGCCTCCCGTGGCGGCGACCCTCACCACCCGGCCTGGTTCCTCAACCTCCGCGACAACCCGGATGTCGACGTGGCGATCGGACGTGAACCGAAGCGGCCGATGCGGGCGCGCATCGCCGATCCCGACGAACGGGCCCGGCTGTGGCCGAAGGTCGTCGGCAGGTACAAGGGCTACGGCGACTATCAGACCAAGACCGACCGCGAGATCCCGCTGGTGCTGCTCGAGCCGGTGTCTTGACGTCCGGGGCTGAGCGGGGAGGCGCTGGTGACCGTTGCCATCATCGGCCTCATCGCCGCGATCTACGAGTTCGTGGCGGTCCGCAGCAAGCGGCTGCCGACGATCACCGACTTGGTTAAGAGCCTGCCGGTGGTCGCGCGCGTCGCCGTCATAGGTGTCCTGGTCCTCGCGCTCGTCGACCACTTCGGCCCCGGGTTCGTGCTCTGACACTCGGGCCGGCGTAGAACCGGCCGGTGGCATCGGGCCTCGTCCCGCGGCGGCTATGGGTGCTGTTCACGGAACTGCCGGTCGAGCCGCGTGCCCGCAAACCGCCGCCGCACCCCCTCGAACACCACGCCGGCCACCGTCGCCGAGACCGACGCCAGCAGTACGTATCGCGCGAGTTCCTGTGTCATGTCCGCCCTCTCATGTCCGCCCGCGAGATGACCCGCCGCCATCGTCGCTGTATCGCCGGCCAGTGAACCGGACGCCCGTTAGCCAGCCAGCAGCGGGACGGCGACGCCTGGGACCGGCGTCGCCTCAGGTGACGCGGATCCAGGTCTGCTCCGGCCAGCCGATCGACGTGCTAGGAGCCGAGCGGATAGGGCGGTTCGTGCAGCCTACGCGTGGAATTTGGCGGTCGACCGCCAGCTCAACAGCTCGGGTCCCCGGCAGCGCTGACCACCGCGAGTCAAGACTACGTGCCTATCCGCTCACGTCCTTAGGGGACGCAGCTCGGGGCGTAGGTCAGATCCGATAGGTCGGTTCGTCCGCACGCCGGTCGGTGACGTCGACGAGCCACGCCACGATTGTCATCCTGGCCGCAGCACCCAGAAGCACGACCGCAGTCCATACCCACACCCGACCGAAGTCGAATGCGGATCCACCGGTGGCAGCCCAAAACAACACGATCACCCACGTGACCAGAGCCGCCAAGATCACCCAACCCACGACGCGTTTCACAAGTCGCTGCATGCCCGCCTCAGGTTCCGCCACCACCCTGCACCTCCCCGTCCCGACTGCACGCTATGTCCACCCCTCGGCCTACGAGGCGCGGAGGTGGCTCCGCCCGCCGTGGCGCCGACCCGTACGGGGTAACGCCGTCCCATTAGCTGTGATGTAGCGAGCACCGGGTGCGGGACAGCCGTTGGCGGGCCTGCTGACAGCTGAAGGTCAGGTGGTGAACCCCCACCATGAGCCGAGAGAGGACGTGGCCTATCCGCTCAGGTCCTTAGGCTTTCACACGAACTGGGGGCTCGAGCGCCCAGCTAACCTGCCGCCCCGGTGGACGGGTGTTGGCGGTGGGCTCTGTGACGGACCTTGGGGCGATGGCGGCGGCCACGGCGGCTCTGGTACAGGGCATTTCCGCCCCCTTCACCGACTACCTGGCGGACGCGAAGGAACGCCTCGAGCGTGAGCGGAAGCGGCAGCACCGTCGGAGGTTGGTCGGCGGAATCATCGCCGGGACTCTTCTCGTGGCAACGTTCATCGCCGGCATCTTGACCTTCCAGACCGACGACGACCGAGACCCTCCTGCGAGCGCCCGCCCCCCCGGGGTCGCCGTCTATGACATCGCCGGCGACGACGCGCCTGAGTTCGTGAAAATCGACGGCGAGATCCTGCCTGTCACCGCTCCGTCGGAGGACACCTGGTGGGTTCCGTTCCTGCCGTTCCTAGGCGTCGTGCTCGCAGCGCTGATTGCCGCGGGTGCGTCGCTATTGAGCGATCGAAGAAGAGCCGAGCTAGAGGACCGAATCAGCGGGATCGAGGCCATCGTGAAGGCGAGCGCAACGACCCAGCCGGCACAGGTTACGAGCGGGGCGGACAAGCAGGCCCACGGCCCATAACTTCACAGGCCAGCCTTGGCGAGCATGCGGGCGAGACACTGGCTGGCAGCTTTGAACTACGGTTCGTGGCGGTCGCTCCTGGGATGGTGTGACACGATGCGCCCATGACGGGGATCTGCGAGGGTCGAGTCGTCATCGTCACCGGTGCGGCGCGAGGGATCGGCCGGGCACACGCGCTCGAATTCGCCCGTCAGGGCGCCAAGCTCGTGGTCAACGACATCGGGGCCGAGCTCGACGGCACCGGCGGCTCGCCCACGGCGATCCGGGAGCTGGCCGACGAGATCGCCGCGGGCGGCGGCGAGGTCACGGTCAACGGCGACGACGTGGCCGACTGGGAGGGCGCCCGCCGCCTCGTCCGCACCGCGCTCGAGGCGTTCGGCGGCCTCGACGTCGTCGTCAACAACGCCGGCTTCGTGCGCGACCGCATGTTCGTGTCCTGCGGGGAGGACGAGTGGGACGCGGTCGTCCGGGTCCACCTCAAGGGCCACTTCGCCGTCTCTCGCTTCGCTGCTGAGCACTGGCGGGAGCGCTCCAAGGCGGGCGAGGCGGTCGATGCGCGCATCGTCAACACGTCGTCGGGCGCCGGCCTGCACGGCTCGGTGGGCCAGGCTGCCTACAGCGCCGCCAAGGCAGGGATCGCCGCGCTCACGCTCGTCCAGGCCGCCGAGCTGAGCCGCTACGGCGTCACCGCCAACGCCATCGCCCCCTCGGCCCGCACACGCATGACCGAGACGGTCTTCGCCGACACGATGGCGCCGCCGGACGATCCCGTGGCATTCGACGCCATGGCCCCCGAGAACGTGGCGCCGCTGGTGGTGTGGCTCGGCTCGGCGCAGTCGGCGCACGTGACGGGCCGGGTCTTCGAGGTCGAGGCCGGCAAGGTCGCGGTGGCCGACGGGTGGCAGCACGGAATCCCCATCGACAAGGGCGCGCGCTGGGACCCCGCGGAGCTGGGCCCCGCGGTCGACGACCTGCTGGCCAAGGCCCCGGCGCCGGCCCCTGTCTACGGGGCCGCGTGACGAGATCGGGACTACCGTCCCGGCTCATGCGCGACCGCTCGTTCGCAACCTTGGCCGAGGGCGGGGGGTTCTTCGAGGGCCCTCGCTGGCACGACGACCGCTGGTGGGTCTCCGACTTCTACCGGCACACGGTGTTCGCCATCGACTCCGACGGAGCCCACGAGGAGATCCTCACCGTGGAGGCCCAACCGTCGGGACTCGGCTGGATGCCCGACGGCTCGCTGTTAGTGGTGTCGATGAAGGACCGGCGCCTGCTTCGCCGCTGGCCGGACGGCTCCGTCACCGTCCACGCCGACCTCGGCGACCACTGCGGCGGCCACGCCAACGACATCGTGGTCGACGCCCGCGGCCACGCCTACGTCGGCAACTTCGGGTTCGACATCATGGCCGGCGCGCCACCATGCAGCGCGACGCTCGTGCACGTGACCCCCGACGGCGCCGTGGACAGGGCCGCCGACGACCTCGCCTTCCCGAATGGTTCCGTCATAACACCCGACGGGTCGACACTGATCGTCGGCGAGACCATGGGCGGGCGCTACAGCGCCTTCACCGTCGGCGAGGACGGTTCGCTGACCGACCGCCGGGTGTGGGCCACGATCGAGGGCGTGGCGCCCGACGGGTGCGCCCTCGATGCTGAAGGACGTGTCTGGGCCGCCGATGCCCTCGGGAACCGGTTGGTGCGGGTGGCCGAGGGCGAGGGCGTGGTGGACGAGATCCCAGGTCCCGACGGCCTCGGCATCTACGCCTGCATGCTCGGCGGCGATGACGGCCGCACGCTGCTGGCCTGTGCCGCCCCGGACTTCTTCGAGAGCAACCGCGCCACCGCCCGAGAGGCGGTGCTGCTCACCACCACGGTCGAGGTCCCCCACGCGGGGTTGCCCTAGCGTCACCCGGCGGATAATCTTTGCCTTAGTCAAGGATTTACTTGCAGGAGGCAAAGATGGCTTCGACTGCCACGGCGCCCATCAGCGACGAGGTCCCGGCCATCCGGGCCTTCAACCGGTTCTGGACGCAGCAGATCGGGCTGCTGCAGGCGGGGCTCGTCGACACGCCCTACTCGCTGACCGATGCCCGCGTACTGTTCGAGCTCGCCCAGCGCGATGCCACCGACTTGGCCGACCTGCGCGGCGCGCTCCAGCTCGACGCCGGCTACCTCACCCGCATCGTCGGGCGGCTCAAGGACGCCGGCCTGGTCACCGCCGAGCGGTCACCGGACGATGGGCGCCGGCAGGTGATCCGGCTCACCGAGCGGGGACGGGCCGAGTTCGGGACGCTCGACCTGAGGTCGACCGAGGCCACCGCCGCCATGCTCGAAGGCGTTCCGGTCGCCGAGAGGCGCAGGCTGGTGGCGGCGATGGCGACGATCGAGGACACGCTCGCGCCGCGGCCCAGCGGGCCGCCCCGGGCCTACCTGCTGCGCGAGCCAGGACCCGGCGACCTCGGTTGGATGATCCAGCGCAATGGCGCGGTCTACGCGGCCGAGTACGGCTGGGACCAGAGTTACGAGGCGCTCGTGGCCCGGATCGTGGCGGACTTCGGCCAGCACTACGACCCGGCCCGCGAACGCGCCTGGATCGCGGATGTGGACGGCGAGCCGGTGGGCTGCATGCTGTGCGTGCGGCGCGACGACGAGACGGCCCAGCTGCGCATCCTGCTGGTCGACCCTGCAGCCCGTGGTCTCGGCATCGGCGCCCGGCTGGTCGAGGAGTGCATCCGGTTCGCCCGCACCGCCGGGTACCGGTCCCTGGTCCTGTGGACCAACGACGTGCTGGTTTCGGCACGGCGCATCTACGAAGCCGCGGGCTTCGAGCTGGTCGACGAGGAGTCGCACCACAGCTTCGGCCACGACCTCGTCGGCCAGATGTGGCGTCTCGACCTGGAAGGCGGCGACCGCCCGACCTGACACGGTGGCGCGGTCGACGGTTCTGGGCGCCGTCTTGGATGCGCAGCAGCCACAACGGGGCGAAGAGCGATCTAGCGCAGCCGCTCGATGATCATCGCCATGCCCTGACCGCCTCCGACGCACATGGTCTCGAGGCCGAAGGTCTTGTCCTCGTCCTGTAGGGCATGGATGAGGGTGGTCATGATGCGGGCGCCGGTCATGCCGAAGGGGTGGCCGAGGGCGATCGCACCGCCCTTGACGTTGAGCTTGTCCCAGGGGATACCGAGGTGTTTGGCGGAGGGGATCACCTGGGCGGCGAACGCCTCGTTGATCTCCACCAGGTCGACGTCGTCGATCGTCATCCCGGCGCGGGACAGCGCCTGGCGCGACGCCTCGATGGGGCCGAGCCCCATGATCTCCGGGTTGAGGGCGGTGACGCCCGACGAGACGATGCGGGCCAGCGGCTCGATGCCCAGCTCGGCGGCCTTGGCGTCGCTCATGACGATCACGGCCGCGGCGCCGTCGTTGAGCGGGCAGGCGTTGCCGGCGGTGACCTCGCCGTCGGGGCGGAACACGGGCTTCAGCTCCGCCAGCTTCTCGACCGTGGTGCCGGCGCGGGGGCCGTCGTCCTTGCTGACCACGGCGCCCGACGGCGTGGTGACGGGCGTGATCTCCCCGTCCCAGTAGCCGTTCTCCTGGTTGGCCACGGCGCGCTGCTGCGACAGCGCGGCGAACTCGTCCATCTCCCGGCGGCCCACGTTCTCGGCCAGCCGCACGTTCTCCGCGGTCTGGCCCATGGCGATGTAGATGTCAGGCAGGCCGTCGACCGGCTGCCACGAGTCTGCGCCGTTGGCGCGCTCGGCGGTGCGGGCCTGGGCGTCGGCAAACACGGGGTTGGTCGGGCCGTCGTCGGCCATGCCATTGCCGTACCGGCTCACGGTCTCGACCCCGGCGCTGACGAACACGTCGCCCTCACCGGCCTTGATGGCGTGCGCCGCCATGCGGATCGTCTGGAGCGACGACGAGCAGTAGCGGTTGACGGTTACGCCGGGCACGTCCGGTATCCCGGCGAGGATGCCGGCGACGCGGGCCACGTTGAAGCCCGACTCGCCGCCTGGCTGGCCGCAGCCCATCATCAGGTCGTCGACCGACTGGGGTTCGAGCTGGGGCACGTTTTCCAGCGCCGCCCTGACGATGGTGGCGGCGAGGTCGTCGGGCCGGCACTCCACCAACGAGCCCTTCATGGCGCGGCCGATGGGGCTCCGGGCCGTCGAGACGATCACGGCTTCAGGCATGTGAGCTCCTTGGGTGGTGATGGGGGACGGTGCTTGGCGGTGCAGTGCCGGGCCCGCCGGCTTCGGCACGCTTCTCGAGCCAGCGGCGGAAGCCGGCGGCGTTGGAATGGATCCCGTTGAGGGTCTCGAGCTTCTCGCGCTTGGCGGGATCGGTGCCCTCGAGCTCGGCGCCGAACTCGTCGGCCAGCGCCTCGGCGATGTCGCGGCCCTCGCGCCACGCACCCTCGGCAACCTCGGCCCAGCGGCGCAGCGTGCCCTGGGCCTCGTCCAGAATCTCGACGGGGTCGGGCACAAGCCCGAAATGGGCGAGGGCGATGCCGGCGGGCCGGCGCTCGGAGAACCGCTGCAGCGAGGTGAGCGCCTGGTCCAGGTCGAAGTCCGGCGGCGGCGTAGCCGGCCGGAGGATGCCCACGTCCGGTAGCCGCACGCCCACTGCGTCGCCGGCGAACAGGATCCCCGAGTCCGAGTCGTGCAGCGCCAGGTGGTGCTTGGCGTGGCCCGGCGAGTCGACGGTGGTGAGTGTGCGGTTCGACGACACCTTGATCTGCTCGCCGTCCGCGAGGACGTGCACCCTTTCGGCCGGTGTGGGTGCGAGCCGGCCGTACAGAGAGTCGAGGAGCTCGCCGTAGACCATGGCGGCGCTGTTGACCAGCCTGGTGGGATCGACGAGGTGCCGGGCACCCTTTTCGTGGACGTAGATGGTGGCGTTGGGGAACGCCGCGGCGACGTCGCCCACGCCACCGGCATGATCGAGGTGGATGTGCGTCACGGCGACGCCCGACAGCTCGTTGCTCTCGACCCCCAGCTCGCCTAGCCCGGCGAGCAGGGCGGGCACCGACGTCTGGCTGCCGGTCTCCACCAGCACCGGGGATTCGCCGGTGATCAGGTAGCCGGCAGTGACCTGCTGCCACCCGCCGAGCAGGGTGTCGATCTGCAGTACGCCGGGAGCGATCTCCGTATGCACCAACTCGACCCTAACCCCGGGTCGGCTTCGACTGTCACTCCCGCTCGACCTCCGACCGCCACCCCTAGCGGCCTCGATCTGACGACCGACACCGTCATACCCGGTCGCTAACGTCGGCGCTGTGCCGAAGGCCCGCCCGACGCCCCAGACCCTGTGGGACGACCCCGACGAGCCCACCTGGTCGGTCGCCGAGGTGGGTGAGGCGGTGGCGGTGGCTCTGCGCCGAACGTTCCCCGAGGAGGTGTGGGTCCGAGGCGTGATCCGCAACCTCAGCCGGGGCCGCGGAAGCGGCGTGCCGGGCGACAGCCCGACCCCACCGACAACGGCCGATGAGTCGGCCGCAGGCCGACGCCGCCACGGGGCGGCGGGTGGGGGTCGGGCTGGAGGGTGGGGGTCGGGCCGGATCGTCTGGTTCGACCTGATCGAGCCGGCACCGGGCGGCGACCTGTCCAAGCCACCGCTGGCCACCCTGCCGGTGGTCTTGTTCGACGACGCCCGGCGCCAGGTCAACGCCCGGCTGGGCGCCGGGGGCAACGCCGTGCGCATGGTCGACGGTACGGAGGTCAGGGTCCGGGGCCGGCCGGGGTATTGGCCACGGGGCGGGCGGCTGCAGCTCCAGATGTCCGACATCGATCCCGACTTCACGCTCGGGCGCCTGGCCGCCGATCGCGAGCGCCTGCTCCGGCGCCTAGATGCCGAGGGGCTGCTCGCGGGGCAGGCCGAGCTACCACCGCCGCTCCTGCCCCTGCGGTTGGGACTGGTCACCAGCGCCGGCAGCGCCGCCGAGCACGACGTGCTCGACGAGCTGCGTCGCTCGGGCATTGGCTTCAGGGTGTTCCGAGCCGACGTGCGCGTGCAGGGGTACGAAGCGGCGCGGTCGGTGGCGTGGGGGCTGGGGGCCGTTGCCGCCCGGGGCGTCGACGCGGTGCTGCTGGTGCGGGGTCGGGGCGCGACCACCGACCTGGCGGCCTTCGACAGCGAGCTCATCGCCCGAACCATCGCCGGCCTCGATGTGCCGGTGCTGACCGGCATCGGCCACGACATCGACCGCACGATCGCCGACGAGGTCGCGCACGGGGCCTACAAGACGCCGACCGCTTGCGCTCAGGCGGTCGTCGACGACGTCCGGGCCTTCGAGCGCCGCACGGTCGAGGTGTGGCAGGACATCGCGGCCGCGGTGCGGCGCCGGCTGCGGGCCGAGGCCGCGCGGCTGAGCGCGTGTGGACGCCACGTGGCGGTTGCGACCCGCCAGGGGTTGGCCGCCGCCGACCGCGACCTCGCCGCCCGGCCCCAGCGGGTACGACGGGCAGCGACCGGCGCCCTCGACCGCTCGGCTCGGCTGCTCGAGCGCTCGGCCGGCCGGACATCGTCGAGCGCACGGGGTCACCTGCGCGGCCGCGAGTTGGCGCTCGCGGTCGTCGGTCAGCGCCTGGCGCATCGCCCGCCCCGGCTGGTCGCGGCGGCCGCGCACGACCTCGACCGGCTCGAGGCGCAGGTGCGGGCGCTCGATCCGGCCCGCACGCTGGCCCGGGGCTGGTCGATCACCCGCGACGCCGAGGGCCGGGTCCTGCGCTCGGCGACAGACGTGGCGCAGGGCGACGTACTCACGACGACGTTGGCCAACGGTGGCATCCGCAGCACGGTGACGGAGGCGCGAGGAGCAGCTGATGACTGACCGGGAGATCGGTTACGCCGAAGCGCTGGCCGAGCTGGAGGGCATCCTCGACGAGCTCGACGGCGACGAGGTCGACGTCGACGTGCTGGGGAGCCGTGTGCGGCGGGCCGCCGAGCTGCTGCGCCTATGCCGCGATCGGATCGCGAGCGCCCGGTTCGACGTCGAGCAGGTAGTGGCCGAGCTCGAGGCCGAGACGGATGTGCCCGCCCCCGCTCGCGACGAGACCGGAGACGAGGCCGGAGCGGCCGCCGACTCCGGCGAGGGGGCGCAGAGCCGAGGGAACCCGAGGTAGGCGCCGGCAGCGGTCTCGTCATCCTCGCCATCCTCACCGTAACGTGGTGACGGCCATGCGCTCCCGCTCCTCCGCCGCCTCGCCGCCCAGCCTGCGCGCCGTCGCGGTGCGCGTGGACGAGCGCCTCGCTCGACTGTTCGACGCCGAGATCACCCGCTGGGAGACCGTCGACCCGGCGATCACCGCGCCGCTCTGCGCCCTGCGTGATCTGGTCGACGCCGGCGGGAAGCGCCTGCGGCCGGCGTTCTGCTACTGGGCCTTCGTGGGTGCCGGCGGCGACCCGGAAGATCCCCGCATCATCGACGCCGGCGCCGCCTTCGAGCTGCTCCACGCCTTCGCCCTCGTACACGACGACGTCATGGACGGATCCGACACGCGCCGCGGCGCCCCGACGACCCACGTCGAGTTTGCTCGGGAGCACCAGACCTGCGACTGGCGGGGCGAGGACCGCCGCTACGGCGAGGGCGTCGCCATCCTCATAGGCGACCTGTCCCACGTCTACGCCGACATGCTGCTCGGGAACGTCTGCGCCGACGCCGCCGGCGTATGGCACGAGCTCCGCTTGGAGCTCAACGTCGGCCAGTACCTCGACCTGCTTGCCACCGCCCGCGCCGACCGAGATCGGGTCGTCGCCCACCGCATCGCCCGCTACAAGTCGGGCAAGTACACGATCGAACGGCCGCTGCATGTGGGTGCGGCGCTCGCCGGACGCCTCGGCGACCTGCAGGCCTCGCTTTCGGCCTATGGCGATCCGCTGGGCGAGGCCTTCCAGCTTCGCGACGACGTACTGGGCGCGTTCGGTGATCCCGCGGTGACCGGCAAGCCAGTGGGGCAGGACCTGCGCGAGGGCAAGCCGACTCCGCTTCTGGCGGCGGCGGTCGAACGAGCCAACGACGGCCGCACCGACCTCCTGGATCGGGTCGGCCAGCCGGGGCTGTCCGACGGCGAGGTGATGGCGATCCAGCGGCTGCTGGCGGACGGCGGCGCGCTCGACGAGGTCGAGGGGCTGATCGAGCGGCTCACGGCCAGGGCGATCGACGCCATCGGCGCCGCCGACATCACGTCGCGCGCCCGCGCCGAGTTGGTCGCCCTCGCCCGCTTCGTGGCTTCGCGAGACGCCTGATCGGGCGGCAACCCCATGCCGCTAGTGTCTCGTCAGCCCGTTCCGCAGCGAAATCTCGGTTTTATTGAGTTATCAGTCCAGGCTGCGACACCAGGAGGTGGCGAAGAGCGCCACCGCCTCGGCGCGATCGACCTCGCGGACGCCGGGCTCCGCAGCGACCGCCGCCAACCACGGCGGCCGCACCCTGGCGCAGACCGCGACGGCCACGTCGAGCCCCGACAGCGTCGCGGCCTGGTCGGGCGTAGGTGGTTGCGTAGTCGGCGGGGCGAACGTCGTGGCTCAGCTCGAAGAGGGCGTACGGATCGGGCGGTCCCGGAGTTTCCAGTGATTCGGGCAGCACGTAGGGCGTGGTGGGCTCGGGGCCCCCACCTCGGAGCCCGGGTCCGTCGTCGAGGATCGCGCCACGCACGAGCTCGGGGCGGGCGCCGGCCGTCAGTAGCGCCACGTACGCGCCAAGCCCCCGCCCGTAGAGGGTCGTCGGGCCGAGGTGGGCCAGGGCGGCGTCGACGTCCGCCATGAGCAGCTCGCAGAAGTAGCCGCCGCCGACGGGCACGCTGGAGGCGCCGTGCCCGGTGAAGTCGAGGGCCCAGACCGGCCCCGGCCAGTCCGCCAGGTGATCGGGCACGGCCGTCGGCGAGCGCTCACCCAACCCGTGCAGGTGGAGCAACGGCCCCCCGTCCCCGTCCGCGCACGCGGTGCAGCGCCAGCTCGATCCGGCTGTGCCGGACGGTGACGGTGGCGTCCCGTTGGCTCACGCCGGTACCCCGAGGAACTCCAGCACGAGGTCCGCCACCCGCCGCGGCTGTTCGATGTGCACGAAGTGACCGGTGTCCCCCAGCCCCACGACCCGAGCGCCGGGGGGCAGGTTGGGTTCGATGTCGGCGGGTTGGGTCCCCGATCCCATGGTCTCGGGCTGCAGCCCCAGCACCACCAACAGCGGCATGCTCAGCCCCGGCAGCCGCGCTATGGCCCATTGGGCCCGCCACGGGCCGAACCCGCCCATGCGCAATGCAGGGTCGATCTTCCAGCGCCATCCGTCAGCGTCCTGCCGCCCGCCCACGGTCACCAGGTAGCGGAGCCACTCCCGGGACAGTCGCGGGTTCATCCGGCCCCGCCGCTCCGCCAGCTCGTCGATCGTGCCGGGCCTGCGGGACCGGCCGAGGGCGCTGCGGCGGAAGTCCAGCCAGCTCCCCAGGTCGCCGGCCATCAGCTTTGTGCGCTCATGGTCGGGGACGTCGGGCATGCTGTGGCGCGACGGCAGCCCGTCGAGGTTGACCAGGTGACTGACGCGATGGGGCAGGGCCGACGCGAACTGCACGGTGATCCCGCCGCCCTTGGAGTGCCCGACGATCGGCAGCGGGTCCCGCGATACCGAGTCGACCACCGCCACGGCGTCCCGCAGGTCGGCCTCCCAGGAGTAGAGCGCGGCGTGCTGGGAGTCGCCGTGCCCGCGCTGGTCCCATGCCACGACACGCCAGCCCGCCTGCGCCAGCATGGGAGCGAAGACGTCGAAGGTTCGGGCGAAGTCGAACCCGCCGTGGGCCAGCACCAAGGGCGGGGCGTCGAGGTCGCCCCACTCGTGGACGGCCAGGCGGATGCCGTGGGAGACGACGGCCCGCGTGCGATCGGGGCCACAGGCGCCCGGATATCCGACCCCCTCGGCGATGGTCGATCCCGCCTGTTCAGCCATAGCGAAGGCCTCGTTCGCGACGCCTGCATGATCGGCGGAGTCGACCCTCGGTCACATCTACGGCCTCTGTCACGTCGAGAGATTGACCCGGAGGTCAAGGACTGAGCAACCCGCCCCGCGCCTGTGACCGATGACCCCTCGACAACGGCCGCACGCCGGGTGTTCGATACCACAGATAACGTAACGCCGTTAACCTCGACCGAGGGAGGCCGTACGATGCTCACCCGGTTCGCCCGACTCTCCACGAACCACGCCCGGGCCGTCGTCATCGCCGCCGTCATGATGTTCGCTATCGCCGGTGCCCTCGGCGGCGGCGTTGCCGATCACCTCACATCCGGCGGATTCGACGACCCGTCCTCCGAGTCCGAGCGAGCCGACGACGCGCTGGCCGAGCAGTTCGACACCGGCGTGCCCAACATGTTGCTGCTGGTCACGGCTCGGGACGGCGACGTCGACGATCCCGCCGTGGCGGCCGCGGGCCAGGCCCTCACCGCCGAGCTGGCCGCCGAGGACGGTGTCGCCGACGTGGTCTCGTACTGGTCGGAGGGGAACGCGCCGCCGCTCCGCAACGACGACGGCAGCCGGGCCCTGGTGGTCGCCCGGGTCGAGGGCAATGACGACCAGGTCGAGGACCGGGTCACCGAGTTGGCCCCGCGCTACGAGCACTGGACCGGCAGCGGCAGCGGATCCTCCTCTGCCGTCGACGTCGAGCTGGGCGGCTTTGCCGAGGTGTTCCACGAGGTGGGCGACACCATCGAGGAGGACCTGGTCCGGGCCGAAACCATCGCCCTGCCGATCACGCTGGTGCTGCTGATCCTGGTCTTCGGCAGCGTGGTGGCCGCCTCGTTGCCGTTGGTCGTCGGCGTGATGTCGATCGTGGGGACCTTCTTCGTGCTGCGGGTGCTGGCGGCACTGACCGACGTGTCCATCTACGCCCTCAACCTCACCACGGCGCTCGGCCTGGGCCTCGCCATCGACTACAGCCTGTTCGTGGTGTCCCGCTACCGCGAGGAGCTGCGGGCGGGATACGCGCCTCGGGTGGCAGTGACCCGGACGGTCCGCACGGCCGGCCGCACCGTGGCGTTCAGCGCCCTGACCGTGGCGGCCTCGCTGTGCGCCACGCTGGTTTTCCCGATCGCCTTCCTGCGGAGCTTCGCCTACGCCGGGGTCGCCGTGGCGCTTCTGGCCGGGCTGTTCTCGGTCGTCGTGCTGCCGGCCATCCTCGTCCTGCTCGGCCACCGGGTGAACGCCCTCACCCTGTGGCGGCGCTCGGTGACCCCGCCCGAAGAGGGCTTCTGGCACCGCGTCGCCACCGTGGTGATGCGCCGGCCCATCCCCATCGCCACCGCCGTCGTCGCGTTCCTGCTGGTGCTGGGCTCGCCGTTCCTGAGCCTGCGTCTGTCGTCACCCGACGACCGGGTGCTGCCCGAATCCGCCGACGTCCGCCAGGTGCACGACGTGCTGCGCGAGGAGTTCTCGTCCGAGGAGGCCGGCGCGCTGTCCGATCGTGGCTCCCGAGGCACCCAACGCCGTTCCCGGCCTGCGGAACCAGATCGACGCCTACGCCAGGCAGCTGGCCACGATGCCGAGCGTCGCCCGCGTCGACGCGGCCACCGGCACCTACTGCGGCGTGGGCCTCGCCGAGCAGCTGGGCTGCCAGCCCGGCCAGCTCGTGCTGCCGCCGGACAGCTCGCCCCGCTACGCGGGCTTCAGCGCCGACGGCGCCACCTATCTGTCGGTGATCCCGTCGGTGGAGCCCGTGTCGGAGGCCGGCGAGGACCTGGTGCACGCCATCCGCGAGGCCGACGCCCCCTGGGACGTGCTGGTCACGGGCCAGTCGGCCAGCCTCATCGACACCAACCAGTCGCTGTTCGCCCGCCTGCCGTGGGCGCTCGGGCTGGTCGCCGCGATCACCGCGGTCCTGCTGTTCATGATGTTCGGCAGCGTGGTCATCCCCGCCAAGGCGATCGTCCTCAACGTCCTGAGCCTCACCGCCACCTTCGGCGCCATGGTGTGGATCTTCCAGGACGGCCACCTGTCCGGCCTGTTGGACTTCACCGCCACCGGCAGCCTCAACGCCGCCGTGCCCATCCTCATGTTCTGCATCGCCTTCGGCTTGTCGATGGACTACGAGGTCATGCTGCTCTCCCGCATCAAGGAGGAGCACGACAACGGCGCCGACAGCGTGCGCTCGGTGGCCGTGGGCCTGGAGCGCACGGGCCGGATCGTCACCGCCGCCGCCGTCCTCATCGCGGTCGTGATGATCGCCTTCGCCACCAGCCGGTCAGCTTCATCAAGCTGTTCGGGGTTGGCCTGACCCTGGCGGTCCTCACCGACGCCTTCCTGATCCGCGGCACGCTGGTGCCGGCGTTCATGCGGCTGGCGGGCGACTGGAACTGGTGGGCGCCCGCTCCCCTACGCCGGTTCCACGACCGCTGGGGCGTCAGCGAGCACGTCGACCTCGACGACGAGGACGGTGCCGACGCCCCGACCCCACCCGAGCGCGATGCTGAAGAGGTGAGCACGCACGCGCTGTCCGGCCCATGACCGCCGCTTCCCCGCCGACCGCTTCCCGCCGTCCCCGCGCCCGCAAGGGTGAGGGGGCGGCGCTGCGCGACGAGATCCTGGCCGCCACCGAGCGGCTGCTGCTCGAGACGGGATCCGCCGAGGCGGTCTCGATCCGTGCGGTGGCCGAGCGCGTCGGCGTCACCCCGCCGTCGATCTACCGGCACTTCGCCGACAAGAACGACCTCATCTTCGAGGTCTGCGCCCGGCACTTCGCAGCCCTCGACGAGTTCCTGGCGAGGGCGAGCGAGGGTGTCGACGACCCCGTCGAACGCCTCCGCGCGATGGGTCTCGCGTACATGCGCTTCGGCCTCGACAACCCCGAGCCCTACCGCATCCTGTTCATGACCCCGGCCGACGACACCCCCGAGGAGTACCAGGTCGTGGTGCTGCGCGACAACGCCGCGTTCGACCAGGTCCGGCGCTGCGCCCAGGATTGCATCGACGCCGGGCGCTTCCGCCCCGGGTTCACCGATGCCTACCGCCTGGCAATCGGGTTCTGGGCGCGGGTGCACGGCTTGACGTCGCTGCTGATCGCAAAGCCCCAGTTCCCCTGGCCGGCCGACCGCGAGGCGTTCGTCGCCGAATACGCCAGCATCTGCCTGGCCGGGGTCGTTCGCGACGAGTAGCCCGCCTCAGAGCGTGGGCGAAATAGGGCACGTTCTCTGGGCTCGCGGTGGTCAGCGTTGCCTGGAGGCCAAGCTGCTGAGCTGCGGCCCAGCGACAAATTCCAACGCCGGGGTGCCCTTCGGAGCCGCCTATCCGCCGGGCCTCTCAAGCATTGTCGGGGTCGTTGCGCCAGTCTCGGTCCGGCGACACGTAGATCAGCGGCAGGCTCGCGGCCGACACCAACCCCTTGACCATCAGGTTGACGACGAAGATGTCCCAGACCGCAGCCCACGGCAGCGTCAGGGCGTGGTCGGTCAACAGCGGCAGCGAGCCGAATGCCCCGATGGCGAAGATCGCATTGTCCACGGGGATGCTCACGGCATTGCTGACGGCGACCCGTGCCCACTGGAAGCGAGTGGTCACGCGCCGCACGAACCAGTGGTACACCTCGGTGTCGAGCAGCTCGCTGATCACCTCGGCGATGATCGATGCCACCACGATGCGCCACAGCGGGCCGAGCACCGCGCGGAACTCGTCGCCCAGGGGGTAGCTCTCGTGGCTCGGCACCCGCGCCACCCACTGCAGGTAGACCGCCATGAACAGGTTGACCACGGCGGCGGTGACGATCAGCGTGCGGGCGGCCCGCCTTCCCAGGGCCTTGTGGACCACGTCGCGCAGGGTGAACGTGATCGGATAGACGAAAGTGCCCATGTCGACGGCCCGACCGAACGTCGACCCGATCTTCACGCTGGTGATGTCTGCGATCACCTGGGCACCGACGTAGGCACCGACGGCAGCGATGGCCACGCGCGAAACGGTGGCTACGGCCGTGGGCCGGGCCCCGTCGGTGGGAATCGTCTGCTCCGGCGCGATGGATGGAGCGGGCTGCATGAGGGACCTCCGGTTTTGGTGAGGCGGGTTGCCGGTACCGCCGGGCTCCCGAGTCGGTCGAAAACCAACGCCATTATGGGGTGGCGGGTGGGGGTCGGGCTGGAGCTGTGGGTTCGCCGCCGCCGAGCGCCTGCGCACGCTCGAGCTCGCCGACGAGCCACCGCCGGGCCAGCTGGGCGACGCGGTGGCGCCGTTGCTGACGCCGTATCCGTGCGACCACGCCCTGGCGATCGAGCACCAGGCCGAGCACCGCCAGCCCACCCCCACCCGCCACCGCTGACGGCGTCGGTCTACGACCGACTCGGCCCTCTACCTTGAGGCCATGCCCCGATTGCGCCAGGTTCCCCGTGACGAGGCGGCGGCACCGATCGTCACGGCCATGTACGACTTCATGTTCGGCGCTGGCCGCGACCCGGTGGCCGATCCCGGCACCGCCACCGGCACACCCGGCGACTGGTGGACCACGTTCGCCCTCGTCCCCGATGTGCTCGAGCACTGCGTCGGCGGATTCGCGCTGTACCGGTCACCGCAACGGCGATTGCCCGCCGAGCTGCGGGAGCTGGGACAGATCCGCGCCGGCTGGGCGCGCGGCAGCCAGTTCGTGTTCTCGCAGCACTGCAAGTCGTGCCGGGCGCTGGGAATGGCCGAGGAGAAGATCGCCGCGATCCCCGCGTGGTCGGTGGCCGACTGCTGGTCACCGGTGGAGCGGGCGGTGCTGGCGTACACCGATGCGCTCGTGCTCGACGGCGGCCGGGTGCCGGATGGGGTCTTCGCCACGCTGCGGGCCCACCTGGAGGATGAGCAGATCCTCGAGCTGACGTACATCACGTGCCTCTACGAGATGCACGCCACGATGAGCCGCGCCCTGCGCACCGAGTGGGACGACCACGACGATCCGGTGGTCGAGGTCCCCGGACCCCACGAATCGCTGGCGCCCGAGGTAGGCGTCGAGCCCGGTCGGACGGCCAGCGATTCGGAAGGAAGCCCTGGCAACTCGGCGTGAGGTTGCCCTCGCCCATGGTCCAAACGTATGTTCGTACCATGGGCGGCAACTGGCGAGACGACTTCGAGTTCGCCCACAGCGCACCCAGCCCCGAGCCCGAGGGCCCGGGGCTGGTGTGGCGAGAGACTGCCCGCAACCAGTGGTCCGGCTCCTGGGGGAGCCAGCCCCGCGGGACGGTCATGCTCGAGTCGTCAGGCCTGTGGCTTGCCTACGTGCGGTTGGATGAGCCTCCTGGCCTGTCGCCGATCACGACGGTGGGCAGGTTCGCGACCGCGGAGGAAGCACTGTTGGCCACCGACGAGATCTGGACCTCCAGGTGACGAAGCCCCCCGAGACCCCCATAAGAGAGCTGGTGGCGAAGATCGAAACACCACCGGGCCCGATCAGAAGCCCGACGACGATCAGGACGATGCCCAGCCCCAGTTGGCCTTGGACGAGTTGGACGATGCCGGCGATCACGAGGACGACGGCGATGATCCACAGGATTGTTACCATGCCCGTGCGTGTACCCGGCCCTCGATGGCCGCATACCGGGGTTGGGGCCTGCGCCAGCCCCTTGAACGACCGACGCCATCTGTGGCCAGCCGCACCTTCGGGTCGCAATGGGCACCGGCACATTCGAGGCGGGCTCCGCGCGGATCTCGCGCGATGATCGTGCCGTGGCGGAGCAGCGGCTGCCCTCAGGGGTGGTCACATTCGTGTTGTCCGACATCGTCGGTTCGACCCGATTGTGGGAGAGCGCACCCGCGCGGATGGAGACGGCTCTAGCCCGCCACGATGAGATCGTCACCGCGGCGGTGGCGGCTCACAAGGGCGTCGTGTTGAAAGCCCGAGGCGAGGGCGACTCGACGTTTTCCGTGTTCACGTTGGCCACGGATGCGCTGGCAGCGGCGTACGCGGCCCAGGTGGGGCTGGCCGCGGCGCAGTGGCCAACTGGCGCCCGCCTTGCGGTGCGGTTTGCGGTGCACACCGGAGAGGCGGTCGAGCGTGGCGGCGACTTCCTGGGCCCGGCGGTGAACCGGGCTGCTCGGCTCCGGGCAGCGGCTCAGGGGGGTGATGTGCTCGTGAGTGGGTCCACCGCCCGGCTGGTAGTCGATCGCCTGCCGGCGGGGGTGCGCCTCCTGGAGCTCGGAGAGGTCCGGCTGAGAGACCTGGACCGACCCGAGCCCACCTACGTCCTGACAGGCCCGGGATTGCCTGAACCGCGAGCGGGACCGGTCCATCGCCGCGCCCCCGGGGAGCGGCTGTGGGCCGAGCGAGGGGTGACTCGAAAGGAGGCCGAGGTGCTCGACGCGCTCTGCGAGCACCTGACGAATGCCGAGATCGCGTCCCGCCTGTACGTGTCGGAACGCACGGTGGAGAGCCACATATCGTCGCTGCTCCGCAAGTTCCAGGTGGCGAACCGCCACGAACTGGTTCGCGCCGCAGGGTCCCCTGGGAGCTTCGGTCCCTCGGGCGAGCCGGTAGCACCTGCGGCATTCGAACACGAGCGATTCCCCACCGCAGTGACCCCACTCGTTGGTCGAGAGAGCGAGTTGTCCACGATCTCGTCGCTGCTTGCTGCGCACAGCTTGGTGACGCTGGTCGGTGCAGGCGGAACCGGCAAGACCCGTCTTGCGACCCACTTGGCCGCCAAGGCGATGGAGACAGACCTGCGCGATTCGTGGTACGCCGAATTTGCAGGCGTCAGCCCTGGCGGGAACATCGCGGAGGTCCTCTTGGGGACTCTCGGCGTTCGGGCTAGCACCGAAGTTGACGCATCGGAGCGGATCGTTCGCCATTTGACGCCCCGGACCGGCCTACTGGTCCTTGACAACTGCGAGCATGTCCAAGCACAAGCGGCCGCAATATGCGAAAGAGTTATCCAGGTAGCTCCGAGCATCCGAATTCTCGCCACCAGCCGGCAACCCCTCGGAATCGTTGGCGAGGTGCTGTTCTCAGTACCCGCACTGAGAACGCCGAGCGAAGACACCCCGGAGGCGATTGCCGCAGCCGATGCCGTGAAGCTCTTCGTCGAGCGGGCTAGAAGTTACAAGCCGGATTTCTCTCTCGACGACAGCAATTCGGTGGCTATAGCTCAGCTGTGCCGATCACTAGACGGTCTACCACTCGCGATAGAGCTGGCGGCCGCTCGGGTTCCGACCATGACTCCAGTGGAGATCGTATCCCGCTTGGATCAACTATTTCAGGTTCTCGGTCGTCGTCAGGACCACATAGATCATCACCGCACGCTGCGAGCGACGCTCGACTGGAGCTACGATCTCCTCGAAAGCGATGAACAAACGCTTCTCGCCGAGCTGGCACTATTTGCGCCTGGCTTCTCACTTGCGGCTGTGGAAGCTCTGACTGCAGGAGCACCACAGGAACGATATGGCCTGGACGTGCTTTCCGCTCTCGTGGCCAAGTCAATGGTCGTCGCCGAAGCGAAGCACGGAATGACACGGCTACGCTTATTGGAAACCGTTCGTGCCTATGCCCTCGAAAAGGCGGCGGGAGAACGCGGAATGCTCGGATGACGCGAGGCGTCGCCATCTCAAGTTCTATACGAGACTGGCCGACGACCTTGCCGGTCCAGCAGTGGTCGCCGACGTCGACACCCGGAGTGAGCAGCTGGCGGCCGAGGCACCAAACATACGCCTCGCGCTCGACCACGCGGTCGACACCAATGACGTATCGTCAGTATTCAGGCTGACCGGTGCATTGGTCGACGTATGGTGTCTATGGGGGTGGGGCGGAGGTATTCTGAGTGCCCTCGAGGCGGTACTGCAACGCGATGCATCCGGAGCGCCGGGTCGTTCCGAGGCGCTTGCGAACGCAGCATGGAGTGCATGGTCCCAGGGTCGGCACTCAGAGGTCGATCTCCTGGTGCGCGGAGAGCGAGCGCTGTTCGATCTCAGACGACGATCCGCTGGTCCCTCGGGTTCACATCATCCGGGGCCTGTCGCAGCTGCTGGATGGCGGGGACATTTCGGGGGGAATCGCGCTGTGTGAGCGAGGCCTAGAGGAGCTCAAGCAGACCGGGCAGTTACGGAGGTATGCGCACGATCTTGCAGCCTACGGATCCTATCTGGCCGTCGTGGGTGAGAGGGGCCGAGCCGCAACGATTTCGACTGAATCGGTAGCGCTGGCGCGCCAATTGAACGACCAACGAACACTGAGTATGGCC
Source organism: uncultured bacterium (assembly GCA_963813485.1). GTDB lineage: Bacteria > Actinomycetota > Acidimicrobiia > Acidimicrobiales > VFJN01 > DASQUK01. The sequence continues at coordinate 108,615 of CAWEZE010000011.1, read as the reverse complement.
CTAAGTGCGTTGGGCTACACGTCGATCGGTTCCGATCCCAACCAGGCTCGAGAGAACTTCACCGAGGTCATCGGTATCGGCGATCGATGGTGCACCGGTTCGGCCTGGTGGGGCCTTGGTTGGATCGACGACCTTGCGGAAAACGGAAGGGGCGCAGCCCGGTGCTACAGAGAGGCACTGGAGCTTTGGGCCGAGACTGGAGACCGGCGTGGAGTCTTTTACGCTGTCCAAGGTATCGCTATCGTCTTGACTCGCGCCGGAGGCTTTACGACTGCGGTGCGGCTGTTCGCCGGCGCCGACGCCATCGCCGCGGACGTCGGCGCTAGCAGCATGCCGCAATGGAACACATGGCGCGACCAGCACCTGGACACGCTTCGTGATTCGCTGAGCCCGGTTGACTTTTCGGCCAATTGGACAGCAGGGGAGCGGCTCGCAGCAGATGTCCTGGTCAAAGAGGCAATCGTCGCCGCGCGCCGAACAGAGACCGACGCGCCGAAAGCCGCTACCTAGTTCGACAACGTCTCTCGGTGCGTAACACCGCCCCAGCCGGCGGCCCATCCCGGTGGAATGGCGGATGAAGGACACCGACGGCCCGGGAAGTCTGCGACCGGTCCAGTTTCGTGACCCTGACCTGAGCCGCCTGCCGGCCATCCTGCGGGACGTGGCCATTCGGGTAGCAACAGATGATGCGGGCCCCGCTCGGCGATGGACGTGGCTGATCGTACGTCAGCAACCGCAATCCGTACTGATCTCCGTGCCAGTACGGATGTCACCCGAGCCCGGTTGTGTGCACCGTCGCGACACGAACCGCCGGTCTCGCCCCTTGGGGTGAGACGCGGCAACGACGAATGGAGGGTGTCATGTCCGTGCGCAGTTCGAAGCGACTATGGGTATCGGTCCTCATCGGGCTCATGGCGGCGGGTCTCCTGTCTTTCGGCCCTGCTCTTGCGTCTCCGGCGAGCGCAACCGCGCCGCTTCGCCTGACGTTCGAGAAGGAGGCCGTCGCGGTCGGCGTGTGGGAGGGAAGCGTCTCCGGAGATGTCGATGGGGATCTGACGACGGTCCTCACCGGCTGTACCGGGCCGAACCCCTGCTCGGGGCGAATCTGGCACGTCGAGTTCGACTGGATCGTCCACGCCGGAGCAGAGTCGTTCACCGCCCATCTCCGCGGGACTCTCAACAACCAGACGGGGACGGCGATCATGAACGGGACGGTGGTCGACGGCTTCCTCGAAGGCGCCCAGGTCCACGAGACAGGACAACTGGTCAACGCGGCAACGCTGAGGTTCGAGGGAACCATCCGCGTCATGCCGGCCACCGCGTGAGGCCCGACGAGGCCCTCGAAAGCGAGCGGCGGCAAGGACCCCCTGAGCCCGGATAGGACAGGCTCGTTCTCGGCCACCGTGCGTCCCTCAGTTGCAGCGCTTCTGTGGGACGCACGGTGGCCGCGCATGTCCGGCCCGTGATGCTTCGCTCGGAGCTCGCCTTCGCGAATCATCGGCTCGAGTGGATCAACACCGTCACCCTCGACTCCGAAGGCTGGGTTGCTTACCTGCCCCCCGAGGACCCGCCCGGCCTGTCACCGTTCACTAGCCCGTGCATGCAGCCAGGAGTCAGTCGTTGCAGGTGTTGGCACCTAGACCATCCGGTCGACGTCACCGGCCTGCAGGGCCTGGTACCGTCACCCAGACCCCGGACGGGCATCCACGTTGAGCTGAAGCCCCTACCCCCGCCCGAAGTCATCCGGGGCTGGCTGGTTCGTCGCGAGGACCACAGGCTCTTAACGACGCAGCCTGTCCGCCGGCTTGCCGCACTGCCACACCGGTGTTCAATCGAAGCCGCCAATAGCGAAATCGGAGGTCCGCCAAATAAGCGCTTCAGCGCCCGACTCCGTCGGGGTGGTGGTGAACCTGAGCCCTCGATCGCCGAGCGCCGGTCCGGCGGCAAGTCCCAGGTCGAGCCACTCCGGCGGCAGGCTTCGAGAGGATATCGTCGATCCCGCATCAGCAGCCAGAACTCACCGAGGGCGGCTTGCTGCTCTCGGAAGGCCGTTCAGCGAGCGTGGTCTTACCGGAACTCGACGCACCGTTCAGGATGACCAGCCGCCCGGACGGAGTCACAGCGAGACGCTAGTGGTGCGTGTCTGAGGTGCCGTCAAACGCCGGAACGATGCCCTACCGGCCCTCACCTAGTCTCGCCTAGCGATGGGCATCGAGCCGTTCCCGCCGGGCTTCTTCGACCGTGTCGACGGCGGGCCTGACGCTCACTTCTATTCGGTTCCCCGGCTCGTGGCGCACATCGACGACGACGCCATCGCCGCGGTTGGTGCCCTCTACGAGGAACTGGGAATCCGCGGTGACGTCCTCGATCTCATGGGGTCCTGGGTGTCGCACTTCCGGGTGGCTCCGGCCCACCTCACGGTCCTGGGGATGAACGAGGAGGAGCTGGCCGCCAACCCGAGTGCCACTGCCACGATCGTGCACGACCTCAACGCCAACCCGGTCATGCCCTTCGACGACGAGGCCTTCGATGCAGTCGTGTGCTGCGTGTCGGTCGACTACCTCCTGCGCCCAGTCGAAGTGTTCAGCGAAGTGCAGCGGGTGCTCCGGCCCGGCGGGAGGTTCGTGTGCACGTTCTCGAACCGCCTGTTCCCGACCAAGGCGATTCGCGGCTGGATGGCCGCCTCCGAAGAAGGACGCGCCGAGATCGTGGCCACCTACTTCCGGGCTTCAGGGGGATGGCACGAGCCGATGCTCGAGCGGCGTACGCGGAGCCATCATCGTGGCGACCCCCTCTTCGCAGTCTGGGCCCATCGGGCTGCCCCTCGGTAGCACGGCCATCGATGTCATCAGGTTGAACGCAGCCAATCGTCCATATAAGCGTGTCGGAGGCTATCCCGGCAGCTCGTCGCCAGTCGTCTCAGCCGTGGCTCCGGGCAAGCCGTGTGCGGCACCCGTCCGGGACGCAACCGGGGAACGGGTTGCTCGCGGACTCTGGTCGAACACGGGTGCTCCTGGACTCCGCTCGTGGACCGCTGCCGAGCGTCGCCGAGATAGTTGCTGGCGAACCGATCCGCGGAAGCTGGTGGGGCCATCCCTCGAGTCATGCCATCTTCGACGCGCTGAACTCCCTCGCCGAATCGCCCGACATCGTCAGGATGCGGCGGTGGACGGCAAGTGACTTTCGTCCACTCGCCGGCTCTGGCCATCGCTGGCTCGATGTCGCCGACCGATTCCACCCAAGAGCTTGGCGGCGATCCACGAGGAGCACATGAGCACCGGCTCGATCGAGGCCCCGACCAACCTTCCGCCGACTCGGTTCCCAGCGACGTGTTGAAGGCTGCCCAGGATCTCTCGGTCCGACGACGCACTCGCAGGAGCTCCCGCGTGCCTTCGACACGCCTGCCAGGCATCCACTCGGCGTCCGAGGCTGCCCGCCGTCGGCCGGGTAGGCCGCGAGAAGTACACCGGTGCCCGAGGCCACGGTTCTTAAACGCGTACCTGGCGACCACGTGCCAGGATATGTCAAAGCCGTCTCCAAGCGCCTCGACACTCAGCAAGCAGCTCGCCGACCGTGTGTCGCTTGACGTAGACGCCCACGCCGGCGCGGCTCACCATCCAACACATGGCCCCACTCACCCCCGACGATCTTCAACGCCGGCCCGGCGCGGACGTCGACCCCAGCGCCGGTGGCTACGCGCACGGGGCCACCAAGGGCCATGGCGAACGGCCGGTGCGGCACCTGGTCATCTTCCACACGCCGGTCCTCGGCGCGGCGCCCATTCGCCCCGCCCCGTGACGTCGGTCACCCGGAAGGTCCCGCCCGGGCACACCCGTCAGATACACTCTGACCAGCGCAAACATGTCGCCATCCCGGTCAGGCTCCTAAACACAACACCCCCCGGGGGTGGGTCTCGGCACTCGCCCGGTCAACGTGTGGGCCTCGGGTTTGTGGGCGTTGGTCCTCGAGGTCGCCGACCTCGACGTGTCCACGGGCTCCGCCAGCGCCCGGGGGATCTGGGCCGGCTACGCACGAGGGGCCGCACGACGGCGGCCGCCGAGGAGGTTGCGATGGCGACGATCGACAAGTGATCGCCATCCAACACAGGCTATCCGCGGTGGCGTGACCCGGCACGGGCTGCCGAGTACCTGGGGCATAGCCCGGACGAGCTGCTGAACACGTACGCCCACCTGTTGCCAGCGGACCACGAGCGTGCCCGGTCGGTGGTGCAAGCGGCGTTCGCTCGGGACACCACCTTGCGTCACGGCGGTGTCACCGGCGTCGACAAACTAGACACTGCCACTACCACTGACCTGCGGTTTCGGGGTCCATTCGCAGTGAAGGTGCTTGATCCCGTTGATGAAGCCCGAGCGCAGCCGGGCCGGCTCCCCGACCGCATGGATGTCCGGCATCCGGCGCAGCAGCTCACGGAACATCACCGAGATCTCGCGTCGCGCCAGATGAGCTCCGAGGCAGAAGTGGGGTCCCGGACCGCCGAATCCGATGTGATCGTTGGGCGTCCGGCCGACGTCGAACGTGTGCGGATCGTCGAACACCGCCTCGTCCCGGTTGCCCGACCAGTACCAGAGCACGACCTTCTCACCCTCGGAGAACTCGTGCTCGCCCAGCCGAGCCCCATCCGTGGTAACGGTCCGCCGGAAGTGGATGACCGGAGACGCCCAGCGGACGATCTCCTCGACGGCCGTGCCGGTCATGCCGTCGATGTCCGCCAACCAGCGCGCCCTCTGCTCCGGGTGCTCGGACACCGTCCACAGGCCGTGGGCGATGGCGTTGCGGGTGGTCTCGTTGCCGGCGACCACCAGCAGGATGAAGAACGACGCCAGCTCCTGGGGCGTCAGGTGCTCGCCGTCGAGCTCGCTGGTGACCAGCGCCGTGACGAGGTCGTTGCGCGGGTCGTGCTGCCGGGCCTCGCCCATCTCCTGCACCATCTGCGCCAGCTCGGTGCCAGCGGTGAGGATGGCCGCGGTCACGGCCGGCGGATCGTCGACGTTGTCGACATACTCCGGGTCGCTGAAGCCGAGGATGATGTTGGTGCGGTCGAAGATGAACTGCTCCTGGCTGCGGGGGATGCCCATCATGTCGACGATGATCCGCAGGGGGAGCCGGGCCGCGACCTCGGTCACGAAGTCGCACTCGCCCTGCTCGATGATCTCGTCGACGATGCCGGCGGCCACGCCTTCGACATCAGCACGCATCGTCTCGAGCTGTCGGGGCGTGAAGCCCCGGGACACGATGCGGCGCAGCCGGGCGTGGCGGGGGTCGTCCATGTTGATCATCGAACCGAAGAACTCGAGGAACTCCTGCGGGAGGTCGGCGATGTTGGTGCCCTGACCGGAGCAGAACAGCTCGGGATGCCTGCTGGCCTCCACGATGTCGGCGTAGCGGGTGATCGACCAGTAGGGCGTTTCGGGGAAGCCCAGGTGTGGCAGCGCCTCCAGCTTCATCGGGGCCAGGGGCCGTTCGGCCCGCAGCGCCGCGAACGCGGCCTCGCGCTCGTCCAGGGGGCGGGTCCACCAGTCCAGGTCGGACAGGTCGATCGAATCGACGTCGGGGGCCGTTGCGCTCATGCCGAAACTCTAGGACGGGTCCGGGCCCGCCCACCCCCTGGCGCGAGCCGCGCCCGACCTCAGGCCGATGTCAGCGCCCTCTCGACGGCCGCCACCGAGCGGTCGACGTCTGCCTCCGTCGTCTGCCAGTTGACCACGGAGATGCGCATCGCGGCGTGGCCCCGCCAGGTGGTGCCGCTCATCCAGCACTCGCCCGATGCCTGCACCGCCTCGACGACCCGCCGGGTGACGGCGTCGTCCGCCGCAGGATCGGCGTCACCGGTTCCCGGGCCGGCACGAAACCGCACGAGCACCTGGTCGAGGACGACGTCGTTGAGGACCTCCGCCCGGTCGACCCGGCCCAGCCGCTCGGCGAACTGGCGGGCGCGGGCACAACAGCCCTCCACCAGTTCGGCAACCCCCGTGCGACCCAGCGACTGGAGCGCCGCGTAGACGGCAAACCCGCGCCCACGCCGCGAGAACTCGGGATTCCAGTCGACTTGGTCACGGGCGGCGGCGGGATCGTCGTCGGCATGCACGAGGTAGGCGGCGCGGACGCCCATCGCCCCGCGATGCGCATCGGGGTCCGCACAGGCGACGAAGCCGGAGTCGTAGGGCACGTTGAGCCATTTGTGGAAGTCGGTGGCCCAGGAGTCGGCCTGTTCCACGCCCGCCAGCGTCGGCCGCAGCGACGGGCTGGCAGCCGCCCACAGCCCGAACGCACCGTCCACGTGCACCCAGGCGCCGGCGGCGTGAGCGACCTCGCAGATCTCGGCCAGCGGATCGATGGCACCCGTGTTCACTTCGCCCGCCTGCGTGCACACGATGGTGGGGGTCGGACCACCACCGGAGCGGTCGTCGAGCGCATCGGCAAGGGCATCGACGGACAGCCGAGCGTCGGGCCCGGTGGGGATGACGACGGCGGCGTCAGTTCCGAGGCCGAGGTACCGCAGCGCCCGGTCGATGGTGGCGTGCCGGAGGTCGCTGGTCAGCACCCGGATCGTCGGAGCCCCCGACAGTCCACGCGCCTCGACGTCCCAGCCCCGCCGGGCGAGAACGGCGTGACGGGCCGCGGCCAAAGCGGTGAAGTTGGCCATCTGGCCCCCGGTGACGAAGCCGAACGAGGCCGACGGCGGTAGACCCAACAGGTCGAGCACCCAGCGCCCGGCGACCTCTTCCACCACCGCCGCGGGCGGCCCGCAGGCGTAGAGGCCGGCGTTCTGATCCCAGGTGGCGGCCAACCAGTCGGCGGCGAGGGCCGCCGGAAGGGCACCGCCGATCACGAAGCCGAAGTATCGAGGCGAGCCGGTGGCCACGAGGCCGGGCTCGGCGCCTTCGGCCAGCTCGTGCACCACCTTGGCTGGGTCGACGGGCTCGTCGGGCAGGGGAACCGCCAGCGCCTTGCGCAGCTCGTCGACCGTGGCCTGCGCGGAAACCGGCCGGTCGGGCAAGCCCGCTAGGTAGTTCCTGGCATGGTCCGCGGCGGCGTCGAGCGCGGCGTCCCATGCGCTGGGGATAGGGCGGCGTTGTTGGCCGTGCTCCTCGGCGTGATCGGTCACCCGGACGAGTCTGGCGCGAGACCGTGACCGTCACACCCCCTGCGTAAGGTCCAGCCATGGCCACGTGGACAGAGTTCACCCAGGAAGCACCCGAGATCGCCGAGGTGGCCGAGCGGCGATTGGTGGCGACGGGGCTGATGATGCTTGCGACCTTGCGGCGCGACGGGTTCCCGCGGATCAGCCCCGTGGAGCCGGTCCTCGCCGGCGATCGGCTCGTGCTGCACGACGGCAAGCTGTGGCTCGGGATGATGGTCGACTCCACCAAGTCGCGCGACCTCCAGCGCGACGGCCGGTGCAGCCTGCACACCGCCACGGCCGACAAGCAGGTCACCCAGGGCGACGTGAAGCTGTGGGGCATCGCCACCGCCGTGACCGATCACGACACATTGGCGCGGTTCTCCGATGACATATTCGAGTCGGTGGGCTTCCGATTCGAGGTCGGATCGTTCGATGCGTTCGACATCGACCTGCTGGGCGCCTCGTCGGTCTCAGTGGCCGACGACGTGATGTACGTGAAGACCTGGAAGCCCGGGAAGGGGGTCAGCGTGAGCGAGAAACGCGACTGACGTCCACCGCAGGGCGGACGATCCCGCGTCAGCCGGGGCGTGCCGGGCGCAACAGCACCTCTTGGCTGACCGTCGCCAGGTGGGCGCCGTCCGCGGTGAACACATGACCGACGCTCACGCCGCGGGAGCTCATCAGACCGTGGCTGGTCGAGGCGTGCACGTGCCAGCCGTCGACATCCACCGCGCGGTGGAACCAGATGGCGTGGTCGAGGCTCGCCGAGAAGAACTGCCGTTCCGGCGGGGCATCGCGGTCCCAATCGGGCATGAGCGAAACCACGGCCTCCGTCGGGAAGTCGTCGGAGATGTACGCGAGCGCGCAGGCCTGTAGTGCGGGATCGTCACCGATCGGCTTGGCCAGCCGGGCCCACGCCCGGACCTCACCCTGCTGCCGCGGCGCCACCCGCCGCTCGAAGATCTCGCTCCAGCTGTCATCGCTCAGCTCACCGGGCGGGGCCAGTTCCGGCATTGCTGCCGTCTGCACCTTCGGACCGGGTTCGTCGGCCTGGTACGACGCCGCCAGGTTGAGGATCACGCCCACCGACTGGCGCGCGGTCACCCGGCGCGTGCAGAAGGACCGGCCGTTGCGCACGCGGTCGACCTCGAAGCGGATCGGTTCGGTGTGGTCGCCGGATCGGATGAAGTAGGCGTGCAGGGAATGAACGGGGTAGCGCGCGTCGACCGTGAAGGTCGCGGCCCGGAGCGCCTGGGCGACGATCTGGCCGCCGAACAGCCCGCCCCACGGGTATCGGGGTCCCGCGCCCACCCACACGTCCGTGCCGTGAGGTTCGAGGGCCATCATCGTCACGAAGTCCACCGGGGCAGAGTTTCGGCGCTGGCGTGTGTGGGCTGCCAACCGCTCACCGGGGTCGTCGGACGGGGCCCAATCCATCCGGCCCGCCGCGAGCGGCGCGGACCCCATCACACGCGATACACCATCGGGCCGTGCCTACGGTGTTCCCGATCCTCGCCTCCATCCCCAGTCCGAGCGACAACGCCATAAAAATCGGAGGGCTGGAGCTGCGTGCCTACGGCCTCGCCATCGCCCTCGGTGTCATCGCCGCGGTGTGGATCGCCCGCCGCCGATGGGCGGCACGGGGCGGCGATCCCGACGACATCAGCCGGATCGCGCTGTGGGCGGTCCTCGCCGGGCTGATCGGGGCCCGGCTCTACCACGTGCTCACCGACCTCGACCGGTTCGAGGGCCGCTGGCTCCATGTGTTCGCCGTGTGGGAGGGCGGTCTCGGCATCCCTGGCGGACTGATCGCGGGTGTGGGGACGGGCGCCTATATCGCGCATCGTCGCGGCCTGCCCGTGGCCCAGCTGCTCGACGTCGTCGCTCCCGCGCTGCCGGTCGCCCAGGCGATCGGGCGGCTGGGCAACTGGTTCAACCAGGAACTGTTCGGTCGGCCCACCGACCTGCCCTGGGGGCTGGAGATCGACCCCGCGCACCGGCCAGCGGGCTACCTGGGGGTGGCCACGTTCCATCCGACGTTCCTCTACGAGGCTCTGTGGAACCTGGCGCTGGCGGGTGGGTTGGTGCTCTGGGAACGGCACCACCCCGATAGCCGCCCCGGTCGCCTGTTCGCGCTCTACGTCGTGGGCTACGCCGTGGGACGAGCCTGGGTCGAGGCGCTGCGGATCGACCCCGCGGCGCAGCTGTTCGGCGTGCGCTGGAACATCTGGATGAGCGCCATCGCCTTCGTCGCCGCAGTTGGCTGGCTGGTCTTCGATTCGTGGCGGGGGCGCCGGGAGGCCGAGCGGGAGCCCAGTGAGGCGGCCACGGCCACGGACGAAGCCGCCGCCGACACCACCACCGCCGATACAGCCGACGTCGCGGCGGCCGACGAACCCACCGCCGCCGAGGCAGCCGAATCTGCCGAGGAACCCACCGCCGACGAACCCACCGCCGCCGAACCCGCCGCCGAGGAGCCCGCCGCCGAGGAGCCCGCCATCCCCGGTACAGCCGACACCAGCGACGCTGCCGAGCCGGAAGACCAGCCCGACGAGGGCGACGCAGGCACCGAAAAGTCGGTCACCAGCGAGACAGCGGCCGCTGGCCAGCAACCCGACACCGCCGAACCGCCCGACGATGCACCCGGCAGCAGCGAGCCTGCCGACACCACCGCGCCAGCCGAACCCACCGAGCAAGCCGACACCCCCAAGCCAGCCGACGAGCCCGATGCCGCCCAGCCAGCGGACGAGCAGCCAGCACCGAGCCAGCCGACGAGCCCGATTCTGCCGAACCGGCCGCCGACCGCCCGAGCCCGCCGCCGAACCGGCCGCCGAGCAAGCCGTCGCCGACGAGCCTCCCGATGCGTCGGCCGACAGCGCCGACACGTCCACCGACGCCGCCGACGCGTCGCAGCAACCCACGAACCCGGGCGAAAACGATCCGGAGGCCGACGGGGCGACGGGCGACGAGCCAGTGGTCGCCAACCCGGAATACGACGGGGCCACCGGCGCCGAACCGGCCGCCGCCCAACCGACGGTCCCGGACGCCAGCGAATCCACGGATGCGGAACCAGGCGCCGAGACCGGCGCCGAAACAGCCGACGAGGACGCTGCGACTAAGGAGCGAGCGGATAGGCAGTCCGTCCTGGCTCACGGTGGTCAGCGCTGCCGCGGCGCGAGCTCTTCGAGCTGGCGGTCACCGGACCACTGACCACGCATGAGGCCATGCGGACCGCCCTATCCGCTCAGGTCCTTAGCCGGCGTCACGCGCACACAGCCTCTCCGCTGGAGCGTCCGGCGGCCTCGGCGTGCGCCAGGATGGCGGTGTGCGGTTCGCCGATGTCGTAGCCACGACGTCCGAGGTCACGGCCACGCGGGCACGCTCCCGCAAGGTGGCGGCACTCGCCGAGTTGTTCGCCCGCCTGGACCGGGCCGAGGTGCCGGTCGTGGCGGCCATCCTGACCGGAGCCCCACGACAGGGCCGCATCGGCATCGGCTGGCGCACCGTCGCGGCGATCGAGGTGCCACCGTCCCCTGCGCCCCAGCTCGAAGTCGCCGACATCGACGCCACGCTCGACCGGCTCGACTCCCTGCGTGGCACCGGCTCCCAGGCGGCCCGGATGGCCGAGCTCCGGTCGTTGCTCGGCCGGGCCACGGAGGCCGAGCAGGACCTGCTCCGCCGGCTCCTCGTGGGCGAACTGCGCCACGGCGCCCTGGAGGGCCTGGTCACCGACGCGCTGGCCAAGGCAGCCGGGGTACCGCTGGCCACGATGCGGCGCGCCGCGATGTTGGCCGGGGATCTGCCCAGCGTCGCCACGATCGCACTGACCGAGGGCGAGGGCGGGCTCGACGCCATCGGCCTGACGCTGCTCCGCCCCGTGCAGCCGATGCTCGCCCAGACCGCCGCCGACGTGACCGAGGCGTTGGCGCTGGCGACCGCAGGCGAGGGCGGCGACGCAAGCTCGACTCACGAGGCCTCCGTCGAGTGGAAGCTCGACGGCGCCCGCATCCAGGTGCACCGGGTCGGGGACGAGGTCCGGATCTACACCCGCAACCTGAACGATGTGACTGCACGACTGCCCGGCATCGTCGAGCTTGCGCGATCGTTGCCGGCCGAGAGCTTCCTGCTCGACGGTGAGGCCATCGGCGTGGGCGAGGACGAGCTCCCGCAGATGTTCCAGGACACCATGAGCCAGTTCGGCCGCCAGGCCGACGGTGCCGGCGCCGGCCTGGCCTCCAGGTTCTTCGACATCCTCCACCTCGACGGAGACGACCTGATCGATCGACCGCTCCGGGACCGGCTGACGACGCTGGAGAACCTGGCCGGGCCGTGGCGGATCCCGGGCATCATCACTGCCGATCCCGCCGAGGCCCAGCGGGTGCTCGACGAGGCCCTCACGGCGGGGCACGAGGGCGTGATGGTCAAGGATGCGGACTCCGCCTACGAGGCCGGGCGCCGCGGCGGGGCGTGGCGGAAGGTCAAGCCCGTCCACACGCTCGACCTCGTCGTGCTGGCCGTCGAGTGGGGCAGCGGCCGGCGCCAGGGCTGGCTCTCCAACCTGCACCTCGGTGCCCGTGACCCCGAGGTCCCGGGCGAGTTCGTGATGGTGGGCAAGACGTTCAAGGGCCTCACCGACGAGCTGCTCACCTGGCAGACCGAGCGGTTCCTCGAGCTGGAGACCCACCGGAGCGGCCACGTGGTGTTCGTCCGGCCCGAGCTGGTGGTCGAGATCGCACTCGATGGGGTCCAGTCCTCGACCCGCTACGCCGGCGGTGTCGCGCTCCGGTTCGCCCGCGTGCGGCGCTACCGGGCCGACAAGTCGCCGGCCGAGGCGGACACCATCGACGCCGTCCGGGCGATGCTCCCCGGCCGCAAGGTTCAATCCCTGCCCGACGGCTGACCCGTGCACCATCGGCCAGACTGGCCGACATCAGTGGCACGAGCGAGGGGCTGGCGATGGCACAAGAGGTACGCGGGGTGATCGCCCGGAACAAGGGCGAGCCGGTCGAGCTGACCACCGTGGTCGTCCCCGACCCGGGGCCGGGCGAGGCGGTGGTCGCCGTCCAGGCGTGCGGCGTCTGCCACACCGACCTTCATTACCGCGAGGGCGGCATCAACGACGACTTCCCCTTCCTCCTCGGCCACGAGGCGGCCGGCCTGGTCGAGGCCGTCGGCGACGGGGTCAGCGACGTGGCCCCGGGCGACTTCGTGGTCCTCAACTGGCGGGCGGTGTGCGGCCAATGCCGCGCGTGCCGCAAGGGCGCGCCGCACCTCTGCTTCGCCACCCACAACGCCACCCAGAAGATGACGCTCACCGACGGCACGACCGTGTCGCCGGCGCTGGGCATCGGTGCCTTCGCCGACAAGACCCTGGTGGCCGCCGGGCAGTGCACGCCGGTCGACCCGGCGGTGTCGCCCGCAGTGGCCGGGTTGCTCGGATGCGGTGTGATGGCCGGTCTAGGTGCCGCCATGCTCACCGGCAACGTCCAGCGCGGGGACTCGGTGGCGGTCTTCGGCTGCGGCGGGGTCGGCGACGCCGCCATCGCCGGCGCCAAGCTGGCGGGCGCGACCACGATCGTCGGCGTCGACGTCGACGACCGGAAGCTCGAGTGGGCCCTGGGCTTGGGCGCCACCCACATCGTCAATGCCGCCCGCGTCGACCCCGTCGACGCCGTGCGCGAGGCCACCGGGGGGTTCGGCGCCGATGTGTGCATCGAGGCGGTCGGCAACCCCAGCGTGCTCGAGCAGGCGTTCTATGCCCGCGACCTCGCCGGGACCGTGGTGCAGGTGGGGGTACCCACGCCCGACATGCGCTTCCCGGACATCCCGATGATCGAGTTCTTCGGACGCGGCGGTGCGCTCAAGCCCAGCTGGTACGGGGACTGCCTGCCAACGCGGGACTTCCCGCTCCTCATCGATCTCCACCTGCAGGGCCGATTGCCGCTGGACGCCTTCGTGAGCGAGACCATCGGCCTCGGCGGGATCGAGGACGCCTTCCACAAGATGGAGCGTGGCGAGGTGCTGCGCAGCGTCGTCCTGATGGACGACGCTGAGGCCGCCGCGACGGACGCCGCCGCCGTCGAGGCGGTGACGCCCGGCGAGCCGGGCGCACCGTGAGAGCCCCGCGGGCTATGCCCAGTCGGACGACAGGTCCCGCTTCAGGGACTCGGTAAAGCCGGTCAGCGCGCCCAGCAGCTCCTCGGAGCTGAACGGCTCGCCGGCGTTGCGTACGCCCCAGACGACATCGCCATCGATGTCGCGGGACTTCACCAGCATCCACACCGAGATCGGCTCGTCGCCCTCGACGAGCGGCTCGTCGGTGGTGGCATTGATCAGCTCGGCGAGCTGCTGGGGGTTACTGCTGGTGCCGGCGTCCGGCCCATCGGTGTCGGTCATGGGCCTTGCTTAGCGCAGCTGACGGGCGTGGGCAGGACGCAGCAATCCCTCGGTGGTGCGGCAAACTCATGGCGATGATCGGGATGCCGTCGCTGCGCCACGTGCCGCTCATTGGCGGCGCGCTCCAGCAGCAGCTCCTGGCTCCGATCATCCGGACGCTGGCGGCCGACCGACTGCCGTTCGAGCAGTACACCGATCCGCCGGGTGACCCCGGGCTATTCGGCCCCGGCAGCGTCACATGGCGGGTGCACGCGGATCCGTCGATGCTCATCGGCGGGCTCAGCGCGCTGTTGCTCCAGACGCTCCATCCGCTGGCCATGGCCGGCATCGCCGAGCATTCCAACTACCGCGAGGATCCGCTCGGCCGGCTGGGCCGCACGGGCTCGTTCGTGACCGGCACGACCTACGGTTCGACGGAGACCGCCGAGCGCCTCATCAAGCTGATCAAGGGGATCCACCGCAAGGTGCGCGGTACTGCGCCCGACGGGCGCGCGTATTCGGCCTCCGACCCCGGTCTCGTCGCCTGGGTGCACGTCACCGAGGTCTTCAGCTTCCTGCGGGCCCACCAGCGATTCGTCCCCTTCCCGGTACGTGGCGAGCAGGCGGACCGCTACTACCACGAGATGGCGACGATCGCCGAGCGGCTGGGCGCCGCCGAGGTGCCCCGAACGCGGGCGGCGATGCGCGCCTACTTCCGGGAGATGCGGCCCCAGCTCGAGGCGAGCGAGCAGACCCTCGACGCCGTGCGGTTCCTGACCGCCCCGGGTCGTGATCCCCTCAACCCGCTGCTGTCGGGTGCCCACCAGGTGGTGATCCAGGCGTCCCTGGGCCTGCTGCCGGCCTGGGCGCGGGAGATGCTGGGGATGCGGCATCCCACGCTGGTCGACTGGGCCACGATCCTGCCGGCGACCCACCTGCTCATCGGGGCGCTGCGCTTCGCCGGAGGGACGCCACCGGCGTTGGTCGAGGCCCGGCGTCGCTGCGCCGCGGAGCCGTTGCCCCCACGGGTGGCCTAGCGGTCAGCTGCCGGTGAAGTTCGGTTCGCGCTTTTCGAGGAAGGCGCGAGGACCCTCCCGGGCGTCGTTCGACGACACGACCGCCATGCCCAGCTCGGACTCGCGCGCATACGCCTCGGGCTCGGGAACGGTGTCGGCCGCCAGCACCGAGGCCTTGATGTTGCGCACCGCGAGCGGGCCGTTGCGGGCTATCCGTCCGGCGATCTCGCGGGCTTGGTCGAGGGCGGTGCCGTCGGGGACCACATGGCCCACCAGACCCACCTCGTAGGCGCGTCGGCCCGAGATGGGCTCGCCGGTGATGAGCATCTCCATGGCGACCGTCCAGGGGATCTGCCGCGGCAGCCGCACCGTCGATCCCGCCATCGGGAACAGCCCGCGCTGCACCTCGCTCACAGCTATCCGGGCGCCCTCGGCGGCCACCCGCACGTCGAACGCCTGGAGGATCTCGATGCCGCCGGCGTAGCAGTAGCCCTCCACGGCGGCAATTATCGGCGTGGCCGGCCGATGTTCCTTGAGAAATCCCTTGTAGATGAGGCCGACCTCGGCCCGGATGCGCTCCTCGAACTCGTCCTCGGCGGGCTTGCCGGCGATCATCGCCCCCACCAGCCGATCGAGGTCGGCGCCCGCCGAGAAGTTGCCGCCGGCGCCCGTCATGATCGCCACGCGCACGCCGTCGTCGGCATCGATCATGTCCCAGGCGTCGCACAGCCGGCACAGCATCTCGGCGTTGAAGGCGTTGCGCTTGTCGGGACGATTGAGGGTGAGCGTGACCAGGGAGCCGTCCCGGTCCACGAGCACCGCGGGCTCTGGCGTTTCTGACATGCCGTCAGAGTAGCCGAGTTAACCGGTGACAACGGGTGTCTCTGTTTTCGCTGGTCACGATAGGTGAACTGACCAGCAACGTCAATGACAGGAAACCCGTGTCTATGGTGCGTTGCTCACCTGGTTGCTCACCTGCCACACTTCGGTATGCCCCGGAAGCGGTCGAACCGCGAGGGATCGATCTACAAGAACGAGTCCCGCGGCCGATGGGAAGCCGCCCTCGTCGTCGGCCACCATCCCGACGGGCGCCCCATCCGGCGACGGTTAACCGCCCGCACCCGCGTCGAAGTCACCGGCAAGCTCGACGACGCCAAGAAGGCCCTCGATCAAGGGCTAGCGATTCCCGATCCCAAGACCACGATCGCCGAATACGCCAAATGGTGGCTCGCCGACGTTCTGCCGAGCGAAGGACTCGCCCCCAAGACTGAACGCTGGTACGGCGAGATGGTCGACCTGCTGCTCCCCGATGTCGGCCATCGGACACTCACCGGGCCCCGGGCACTTACACCCGCCGACGTCGAAGCCCTGTGCGGCAAGATGCGAACCCCTCGCACCGCCGACGCCGTACGGACCACGTTGTCGAAACTGCTGCGCTCGGCGCGAGACGCGGGGACTCGTCGGCCGCAACGTCGCCCGGCTCGCCAAACGACGCCGCGAAGGCGGCAAGGCCCGCGAGGTCAAGGCCCTCACCGTCACCGAGGTGACAGACGCTGCTCGACGCCCTCGACGGCACCCGTTGGCACCCGATCGCGCTGGTGGGTGTCACCACCGGACTCCGGCCCGGCGAACTGCTCGCGCTCCACTGGCCCGACGTCCACCTCGGCACCGATCCGCACGTGTCGGTACGCCAGGCGCTCAGCTACGTGGGCGGGGTGTCGCTCAAGGCCCCGAAACGCCCACGTAGCTACAGGACGGTGCCGCTCGTCCCTGAGGCCGTCACGGCGCTCAAGGCGTGGCGCAAGTCCCAGGCGGCAGAACAGCTGGCCGCGGGCCCCCTGTGGTCGCCCGACTGGCCCGGGCTGGTGTTCACCGCCGAGGACGGCCGGCCTCATCGGGTCAACGCCTACTGGCACGCCCTCACCGCAGCCGTTGCCCGGCGCCCACCCCCACCGGCTCCGGCACAGCTACGCCATCCACCTACTCGAGGCCGGCACACCGATCCACCACGTCGCCGAGCTCATGGGCGACACCGTCGGAACCATCGAAGGCACCTACAGCCATGTGCTCCGCCACAAGCACGAAGTCGTCGACGTCGCCCGCGGACTACTCGGCGGTGCAACGTGAAGCCCCTCGTTGAGCTGCGCTGCGACAAACGGGGCTGCGGCAGGTTGCTGGCGACCATCCACGACGACCCATCGGGCCAGCTCGCGATCACCACGCCCCACAGACACATAACGGGGCTCGACTGGTCACACAGCAGTACGGCGGTGTTCGACTGGTCGACGACGTACGAGATCCCCATCTGCCCGCAGCACCACCGCGGCCCGACGCCCTGGGCAGCACGGGGCCGCTGGCGCGGGTGGCACGGAGTGATCCGCAGCGATCGAGGGGGGTTCGTCATCACCGTGGCTACCCGGGTCCCGGCCGAGGCATTGCGTCGGGCGGTCAGACGCGCTGAACGCAACCGCAGCCTCGGTCGCGGGCGGCTTCCGGTCATTGAGCCCGTCCACCCCACCGCTGCGCACAGCAACTAGAGTTCGCCTTCGTCAACTAGAGACGCCCCGTCGCGATAGCGGCAGAACCCGGGTTTCAGATGGGTGCGGCCGGGACTGGACCTCCCACGGAGGTGCCATGTCCGTGCCCATCACCGGAGTCGAGCGTCTCGCCTACTCGCCCGCCGAAGTCGCCGCCGCGCTCGGTTGCACGCGTCAGCATGTCCAGAACCTGATCGCCCGCGGGGAGCTGCGCAGCGTCAAGCTCGGCCGCCGCAGGCTCATCGCCCGCCACGTCCTGACCGACCTGCTCGGCATCGACGAGGCCACGCCCGACGAGGCGGCGTGATGGCCGTCGACGCGCAAGCGCCGGGGCCACCCCTGACCCCGGCGCCACCGTCACCCCACGACCACATCCCCACCCCGAAGCCATCGGAGGAGCGGACACGTCGTGAACGATGACAGGTTAACCGACGGGTTCGACCGCGAGCCGGACGCCAACCACAGCCCCCTCGTTCACGTGTTCATCGACGACCCAGAGGCCGCGGCGTGACCGGCCTCCTCGTTCCTCGCATCGACCCGGACGCCGACACCCTCACCTCCGCTCTCGCCTACGCCGAAGCCGGCTGGTACGTCGGTTACACCGACCCCAGCTGCCACGACCCCAAGAGCCCCGAGGTAATGGGCAAGGGCTGGCAGACGAAGACCTCACAGGACCCCCAAACCATCGTCGGGTGGTACGCCGCACGGAACCTCGGCGTGTTCCTGCACGTCGGCCGCTCCGGTGCCTGGGTCGCCGATGTCGACCACCCCGAACACATGCCCGACGTGTTGGCCGACGCCTGCAACTGGGCGCCCTACCAGTCGACACGCCCCGACACACCAGGCCGCGGCCACTACATCTTCACCCAACCGCCGGGACGCATCCTCGGCAACAGCACCGGCAAACTCGGCAAAGGCTGGGGCGAAGCCCGCGGCCGCAACGGTGTCATCGTCGCCTGGCCGACACCACACCCCGACGGCGGCGACTACCGGTGGGAACGCATCGGCACCGTGCTCGAGCTCCCCGGCCCGGTCGCCGACCTACTCAACGACACCACCCCAGCCGAAGACGCCGTCACCGACGACGAACTGACCGCGTTCCTCAACGCCCACACGGCGACGGACCGGCCCGAGCTGCTGCGGGCCGTGACCGGCGCATACACCTTGGCCGGCGCCGAGGGGGGATCACGACACGAAAGCGCCGTCAAAGTCACGTGCTGGGCGATGCGGGAAGCCGCCGCCGGGTTCTACCCCGCGGTCGACGCCGCCCGCAGACTCCGCGACGCTCTACAGCGAGTCCCGAGGACACGACCGGGACGGCGGCCGCCGCGCTGTCGACGAGACATCCGCCCACACCGAATACCGCAGCATCCTCGCCTGGGCCATCGGCCAGGTCGCCACCGTTGACCTCGACGAACTACGAGCCAAAGTCAACGGCCGGGTACCCGACGACGTCGCCCTCCTCGCTGACGGCTCGAAGGCCGGGACCCGTCGAGGTCACCGTCGTCACCCTCGACGAATTCGCCGCCGTCGACGAACCCGGCGCCGAAGCACTCCTCGGCGACGGTGACGACGCCCTCATCCCCGCCGAGGCGACGTCATGGTCTACGGCGACGGCGGCGCCGGCAAAACCACCCTCTGCCGTCGACCTCGCCTGCCACCTCGCCGCCGGCGACGACTGGCTCGGCATCACCGTCGCCCGGCCGCTCACCGTCCTCCTCATCGAGAACGAAGGCCCCCGGCCGCTGTTCCGGGCCAAAGCCGACCGCAAGCTCAAAGCCTGGGCCGGCTCACCGCTCGGCGGCCAGGTCCGCATCGTCGAGACCCCGTGGGCCACCCTCACGCTTCGCCAACGACGACCCACCGCGACGCGCTCGCCAAGGTCATCGCCGACCACGGCTGCGACCTCGTCATCGTCGGCCCGCTCGCCTGCTCCGGCATGACCGAAGCCGGCACCCTCGCCGAAGTCCGCGCCTTCCTCGCCCTCGTCAACGACGTCCGCCACCGCTCCGGCCGCGACCGTCACCTTCCTCCTCATCCACCACGAGAACCGGGCCGGCAACCTCTCCGGCGCCTGGGAAGGCGCCGGCGACACCCTGCTCCACGTCACCGGCATGGGCCACGGCCGCACCCGCCTCCACGTCCAGAAAGCCCGCTGGTCCTCCACCTGGCACGCCAGCACCCTCGAGCTCCGCTGGACCGACGGCGAAAGCTTCGACGTCGACGAGAAACCCGAGATCACCGACGACGACATCGCCGACCAGCATCCTCGCCGCCGTCGGCGAGAACCCCGGCACCGGCTGGAGCAAGGTCGAGAAGGCAATCACCCGGCGTCCAACGCCACACGCCGCCGGACCATCCGCGACCGGCTGCTGACCGACCGGAAACTGGTCAACGTCGTCAAGGAGAACGGCCTCGAAGTCGCCCTCGACCACTGCGACAAAGGCGTCGACCAGCCCACCTACACCTCGCCTCCGACCCCACCATCGCGCACCTTCGTCCCGACCCGGACGAAGCCGGGACGAAGCCCTTCGTCCGCCACGGATGGACGCGCCGACAGCTACTTCGTCCCCTCGTCCCTACGTAAGTAAGGACGAGGGACAGGACGAAGTAGCAGGGGAACCATCCGACCTGTTCAACATCACCACCCCCGTGATCGTCCACGGCCCATCCCTCATCATGACGGCCCGGGTGGCCGCCGCCCTCGAACAAGCACTCGGCGAGGCCGAAGCCAAAGCCCGCCGCGACGACCGCCGCATCCACCCCGACGTCGCCCAGACGCTCGACGACATCCACACCCTCGCCGCCGAGTGGCGTGCTTTCGTCGCTTCCGCCAAACCTGGACCGACCGCGGAAACGCCGCCACCATCGGCGCCGATGACCACGAGCCAGGCCGCCGACCGGATGCACGTGAGCTCCTCCAGGGTTCGCCAATTGCTCCGATCCGGCGCCCTGGCCGGCGAACGGGTCGACGGCCACTGGCGTGTCGATCCGGCTGCCCTGGAAGGAGATCGACCGTGAGCGACGCCGCCGCCAGGGCGCTGGCCGCCGACGACAAGATGTTCGCCTTCCAGCAGGCGTTAGCCGAAGGCAAGGCCACCGAAGAGGCCCACCGGGCCTACCTGGGCCCGCCCCGGCCGGTCGACCGTCCCAACCCGACGGCGATGGCGGCCGGCGCCCAAAAGGTCGCCCGGTGGCTACGCGGCGCCACCGAGGCCAAGGCCGCGTTGGTCGCCAACAGCGTCGGCCAAGTAATCATCCCCCCCCGATCTGCAGCTCGATGTCCTCAGCTACGCCAGGGCCTACGGGGTCATCCGCCACCTGGTCGACCCGGTGCCCACCGCCAGGATCAAACCAAAGACCGTGCTCCTCTCCGACGCCGTCGTCACCTGGGGTCGCGTCGAAACCGGCACCTCGATGGTCGACCCCCGCTATCCAACCCGGCACACCAGCCGATGTCGAAGTCCACGATCTCACTGCATGGTGCAGATCGGCACGGATCTACTCGACGACAGCCGAGGCGAGGATTTGCGCCGGGCCCTCGTCGCCGTGCTCGGCGCCGCGGTCGTCGACGCCGAGGATGCCGCGTTCGTCGCCGGCAACGGGACAACGCAGCCGCTCAGGATCTCGGCCGCCAGCGTCATCACGGCGATCCCAGCCGCCCAGAAGCTCACCGCCGCCTCGCCGATCACGGTTGCGAACCTGCGGCGGCTGCCGTTCCTGCTGCCGGTCAAGTACTGGCCGCAGGCCACCTGGCTGCTGTCAAGCGACGCCGCCGAAGCAGTCGGCGCCCTCGTCAACTCCGGCGGCGGTCCGGTGTGGCCAAACCCCGGGAACCCGAGAGCGGACTCGGGCGGCGGCCTGATGGGATTCGACGCCTACGTGGCCCCCGCCTTGCCCGCCATGACCGGCACCAACGCCCCCTCGATCATCTTCGGTGACATCGGCAACGCCTACAGGATCGAGCAACGCCGCGAAATGACCCTGAAACGCCTCACTCAGCGGTGGGCTGAGCTGGGACTCGTAGGGATGATCATGCGGCACCGAGTCGGCGGGGCCGCTATCCGCCCCCAGGCTTTGGCTGCGTTTCCGTTGTGAGAATCGTTGGCGGGGCTGCAGCGGTGGCCCGCGTTGGAACGGTGTCCGCCCGCCGGGACCCTGGACCTCCCTCGGGCCTGGCGCCCCCCGCCACGACCCCCCTGCCGTCTTTCTGAGGACACCCCCCGCCCTGTCCCCCAGGTAGGACGAGTTTCCAAGACACACCATGGCGATCAAGCGACCCTGTCTGTCGTGCGGCACCCCCACCCCCGCCAGCCGCTGCCCCGCCTGCACCGTGGCCCGACGACGGGCACGTGGCACCACCACCGAGCAAGGCCTTGGCTGGGACTACCAGCGGGCCCGCGCCCAGCTGGGTCTCGGTGCCGGTGTGCGTTGCTGGTGCTGTGGTGCAGTAGCCACCGAAGGCGATCACTGGCCGCCGAGGAAGGTGCCCGCGACGTTCCGCCGGCTCCGGGCCGCCTGCGCCGGCTGCAACCGCGGCCACTGCTCGCAGAAGCGTTGGGACGACCCGACGATCACGGCCTGCCCTCGAGCAACCCGGACCGCATAAGGGGGGACGGGTCGAATCTCTCGGCGGGTCGAGCTCACCTGAGTCCAAGGTACCGCTCCGAATAGCTACAAAACCGAAGGGGCGGGGGGTCGCGATCTCTCGGCGCGGGACGCTCACCTGAGTCCTAGGTACTGCTCGGAACGCTTCCATCGGGAACCGGGGCGGTCGCGATCTCTCGCGCTCGGCCATCGTCCTGAGTCCCAGGGACCATCCTCGCCGTCTGTACGGGTCTCGACTTTTTGGAAAGTCCCCAGACTCATACGCGCCTCGCCTCGACATCGCCACACGCAGAGGTCGGCGTGGGCCAGCATCAGATCCGGCAATCTGTACCCGGTGTGGTGCCAACGCCTCCGACTCCGTCTCGGACGTCATGCCGGCATGTAACGAGCAGTCATCACCCACTGTGCCTCCCGATTCCAACGCCACACTCCGTAGATGGGCTCGTGTGGCGGCTTCGTGCTCTAGGCAATCCGCTTGACGCTCGTCATTTCGTGCGTGACTCCGGCCTATGCGGTGCAGGCGTCTGACCGTCGTGTATCGCTCGCCGACGGGTCTGGCTTCGAAGACCGAGCGAACAAGGCGGTGTTCCTGTGGTGGAACACCACTTGGGCCTACACAGGACTCGCTGAGCTGGACGGTCGCCGGACTGATCAATGGCTGGTCGAGCGGTTCGAGCGGGCGACGCCATCGCTCACGCAAACCTTCTTGGACATCGCCGCAGACGCCAGGCGAGCCGTTCGTCAGATGCGGTTCCCGCGTTCGATGACGGCTCAGGAGCGAGCCGAGGCACGCCGGCTCGCGTTCGTAGGATGCGGGTTCACTCGGTTCGGGCCGCGCTCCTCGACGATGACGGGGTTCCTGTGCATCATCTCGAACTTCCACGTGCCGCCGGGCAGGTGGGCAGCGAGGGCAACACGGGACTTCTCTGTCTGGCTGCACCCGCTGCGACCCGAGCTACCGTTCGCGGTGATCACCGCGGGGGCTCAACTGACCCGGCGGAGACGCGTGGAACTAGTGCGTGATCTCCGCGTCGCGGTCGCTCACGGGGTCGGGCCGCACGCCGTCGCCCGGCTCATGACTAGAGCAATCCGTCAGAGATCGGCTATCGACCCGCAAGTCGGAACGAATGTCCTGTGTGGCATCACGACTCCGCAGCCGCGGCCGACTGGCCCCACATTGAGCCTCGGTCCGCAGGCGGTGCCGCTATCGCCCTCGCAGGAAGCCGATTGGTTTAGATCCGTCAACTTCGACGGCAGTCCCACATGGATCTACTCGCCCGATCCATCCGGCGGCGACCCGGTGGTGTACGGACCGATGTACGTCTTGCCAGATCTGGGAACGCTCGGAAGCACTGTGTTCGGTCCTACAGCTGACGTCCAGCGGTTAGCTCCCCAGGGACCGTTCCCCCCGTACCGCTTCGTGAAGTCATGACCCCGCAGGTGACTGCGCCTCCGATCGGCACCGTCAGCCGGCACCGGGACGCCCACACCTCGTCGGTGGCCACCTGTGCCGCCTCCACGGAGTCGTAGCGGCCCACGGTGGTGATGGGTGAGAGGCCGGGCGGGTCCTCGAGGCGCACATAGGCGAGCCAGCACTCGGCGCCGAGGCTGACCGTGGCACCTAGGCAGAGCAACAACGCGGCGGTGCAGCCTCCGGCGGTACCACATTCGGGTCCCCCATTACGGCGGTGGGCCTTGCCAAGCTGAATGGGCGATGGACCGCTGGTTTGTGAACAACGAGCTGAACAACGGACCCGCCGCAATCACGCCGGTTGCGGTTCCGGATGCTGAACTTGACTTCGACTCGCCATTCGCCGGCAGCCTCGTCTTCACGTGCCTGAACGCTGACCACTACGCGCAGATCTGTGCCTATCTGACAGCACGGATGGCTTCGGCTCTGATGGACTTGACCCGGTCCCCGGATAGTGGTCCACCTGTTGTGGGAGTCCGAGGCCCAGCATGCTGGGCAGGAGGACAGGACCACGATGAAGCGTCACCGTCACACGCCCGAGCAGATCGTCCGCAAGCTGCGTGAGGGCGACCGTCTGCTCAACGAGGGCAAGGACCTCACCGAGGTGCTGCGGCATCTCGAGGTGTCCGAGTCGAGCTGGAACCGCTGGCGCAGCCAGTACGGCGGCATGAAGGCCAACGAGGCGAAGCGCCTCCGCGAGCTCGAGTCGGAGAACGCCAGGCTGAAGAAGCTGCTGGCCGAGGCGGAGCTCGACAAGTCGATGCTCAAGGAGCTGGCCGAGGGAAACTTCTGACCCCGGAGCGACGCCGGCGAGCCGTGGTCGTGCTCGTCGATCGCTTCGGGGTCTCGCAACGCCGTGCCTGTCGGGTGGTCGGCCAGCACCGCTCCACCCAGCGGCTCACCCCGCGTCCGCGGCCCGACGAGGAGGACAAGGTGCGCCGCCGGCTGCGGGAGATCGCCCGAAAGCACCCGCGGTGGGGCTGGAAGACCGCGCACACGATCCTGCGCCGGGAGGGTCACACCATCAACCGCAAGCGCACCCGGCGGCTGTGGCGAGACGAGGGGCTGCGCCGGCCGCCGTCCTGCAAGCGCAAGCGGACCCGGCCGCCCGGCGGTGGGCCGCTGCTGCGGGCCGAGCGGCCGAACCACGTGTGGGCCATCGACTTCCAGTTCGACGAGACCGCCGACCGGCGGAGGCTGAAGCTGTGCAACATCGTCGACGAGTTCACCCGCGAAGCCCTCGCCACCGACGTGGGCCGGCACTGCACCGCCGATGACGTCGTCGGCATCATCGAACGGCTCGTCGCCGACCGCGGCGCACCCAAGCACCTGCGCATGGACAACGGCCCCGAGCTCATCGCCTGGGCGCTGCGCGACTGGTGCCGCCTGCACCACACGACGACGAGCTACATCGAGCCGGGCTCGCCGTGGGAGAACCCCTTCGTCGAGAGCTTCAACGGCCGCTGCCGCGACGAGCTGCTCAACATCGAAGAGTTCGCCACGCTCCTCGAAGCCCAGGTCGTCGTCGAAGCCTGGCGCGTCGAGTACAACACCTACCGACCCCACTCGTCCCTCGGCGGCCTCACCCCCGCCGAGTACGCCGAGCGGTGGACCATCAACCAACCAGCGCTCCCATGACAGCTGGACCACTCAACGGGGCCCCGTCAGTCGACGAACACACCCGCGAAGCCCTCGCCACCGACGTGGGCCGGCACTGCACCGCCGATGACGTCGTCGGCATCATCGAACGGCTCGTCGCCCACCGCGGCGCACCCAAGCACCTGCGCATGGACAACGGCCCCGAGCTCATCGCCTGGGCGCTGCGCGACTGGTGCCGCCTGCACCACACGACGACGAGCTACATCGAGCCGGGCTCACCGTGGGAGAACTCCTTCGTCGAGAGCTTCAACGGCCGCTGCCGCGACGAGCTGCTCAACATCGAAGAGTTCGCCACGCTCCTCGAAGCCCAGGTCATCGTCGAAGCCTGGCACGTCGAGTACAACACCTACCGACCCCACTCGTCCCTCGGCGGCCTCACCCCCGCCGAGCACGCCGAGCGGTGGACCATCAACCAACCAGCGCTCCCATGACAGCTGGACCACTCAACGGGGCCCCGTCAGACGACGAGGGCGGTCGCGTGTACCTCAGGGCGCCTGAGCGCATGCCGCAGCTGGACACGTTCCCGTGCAGGGTCACGATTCGAGTCGAAGTGGTCGACGACCCGGGTCCGGCGATCATTGGCTAGAGCCTCGCCGCCCTGGCGGTGTCACCTCGCAGCCCATACCTCGTCGGTGGCCACCTGCGCCGCCTCGACCGTTGCGAACCGGCCGACGGTGGTGATGGGTGAAAGGCCGGGCGGGTCCTCGAGGCGCATGTAGGCGAGCCAGCCGTCGCGTTCGGCGGTTATGGTCCCGTGGAGCTTCCCGACTTGCGCAGTCGATGGTGTGAGGACGGCTGTCACCGGCTGGCGTGGCCGTCAAGGCGCTCGGGTAACACCAGGTGAGGTCGCATGATGCAGTTCGACACCTCGATCGAGCGCGTCGAACCGTCCGTCCGAGCGAAGGGCACTCAGAATTCGACCGTCATTGGTGTAATGGTCACCGTGTTCTTCGTCGGCACATACCTCTACAACACTGTGAGGTTCGACAAGGACACTGTGCGCGGGGATCAGTGGTTCTGGGTTCGAAACGTTCTGATTCCGTTCGAAGATGGACGACTATCTTTCTTCGATTCCATTACGGCCGAGTATGCAAACCTCTCACACAGTCATGTGCCGACGCTGATCGTCTTCATAGCGAACGCGAGGATCCTCGACCTCGACCTCTCGGTCGACCGTCTTGTCGGGATCGTCTCCCTAGTCGCTGTTCTCTGCATCGTCTTCCGCCACGCCTCGGTTTCCCAGCCCGGGGTCGATCCGTGGGTCGTCACTGCTGCCGCGTCATCCCTTCTCTTCATGAGTTCGAGCTACGGGAATTACGTCTGGTCGCTCCTCCAGTTCCAGATGTTCTACGTCCTGGTTGCGGTGTGGTACCTCTACCGGTTCGGCAAGCAGGTAGAGAGTCCGACCGCCTTCCACGCGCTGGTGGTGGTCCCGGCGGCCATCGTGCTGGGAGATGCGATCGGTGTCGCGGCGGTTTTGTCAAGTCTCGTGTACCTGACCATTTTGATGGTGTTGCGATGGACGCCTGTGCGGAAGGGGGTGCTTCATCTAGCGGCGTTTCCGATCCAGTTGTTCGTGCTGGGCGCCCTCCTCACAGGAACGCGAACGCATGGTGAGCTGCCGTGGGGTTCGTTTCTCGACCTCGTCCGCGATCGACCCGCCGAGGTGGCCGCGACGGTCCGCGATGCGATGGCAGCCGGGCTCGTCGGCTATCGCGGCAACCCCACCTCGGGGCTGGGGATCCTCAGCTGGGATCTGGCTTGGTACGGATTCGCGGTCACGCTGGTGTTGGCGCTGGCAGCGACGTTGGGATTGGTGCGAAACGGGATCGAGCAGCGAGACCACTTTCCGCTCATGCTGATCGGTGCGACTGCGATCTGGAACGCCGGCGTCATCCGGAGCCGATTCTGGCTCTTTGGTCCTAATGTGATGCGCGCTGATCGATATGTGGCCTACACGACGCTGCTCGGTCTCGGCCTCATCGTCCTCCTCGCCGGAAAGTGGTCGATCCTCGGCCGATGGCGCCTCGTCGTCGGCGCGACGGTGTCCATCGTGGTGATGTTGAGTGCGGTCGGCACGCTCGCCGTCACCGTCGACGACGTGGGTGAACGTGCGCAAGAGGCCGAGTTGGCCTCGCTTCGAGACTTCGTCGAGGGGTCGATTGACGTGCCTGTTCAGGGAGGGGCGCAGTGCAAGGTCCGGACGCCCTGCCTCGAAGCTGCTTGGTTCCTCTGGGACCGAGGTCGCGGGCCCTTCTCCGGTCAACCGTCTGGCGCTCCCGAGTGGGTTCCCGTGTTCCGGTCTGCGGTCTATGCCAGCCTTCGGGCGATGGACCGATTGCAGCTGAGGTACCACTGTTCGTGGCTCTCGGGGGCCACCGACGACGACGTTGTCCAAGTGATAGCGACGCCCGGCCCGGGGACGATCATGGAGTTCATGAACGCACGCGACGCTTCGCTCCCGGGCGATGCCATCGCTGATGCGGTGGTGATCTATCGGCGAGCGGTGCACGTCGAGTGCCAAGCCTTCGCCCCGGTCCCGTAGGACAGCCGTGCTCAGCGCCCGCCAGGTCCCCGGCCCGCGCATATGGCAAACCGGGTGCCTGCACCCGCTACTCGTTGTCGAGCAGCCAGGCCAACAGCAGCCCGTGATTCTCCACCGTGGACTCGAGCTCGGCCACGTGCTGCGCCAACGCCGGGTCGACACCCTCGGCGATCGTCGCCACATCGGCCCGGATTGCGGTCACCACCTCGGTCATGGCCTCCACACGGTCGACCCGCTGCTCGAGGGCGTCCACCCGGCCGGATAGGTCTACGTTGGGATCTGGCATCAGGGGTTCTCCTGGTGTCCGGCCCCGGGAGGTGTGCGCCTCGCCGGGGCACTGCTGTTAGGCGTTGCTCACCCGGTTGCTCGCCTGACTGCGTCAGCGGCCCTGTTACCAGGGATTACGTGCTGACATGCCGTCAGGTTCTAGTCCAGCGCCGCCCTCGAGCGCCTGTTCGAGGGCGTCGTCGGGGACGGCCGCCTGGACGACCTCCATCAGCTGTCGCTGGAGCTATCGCTCTGGCCGGGCGCGCTCGGCTCGCCTCCCAGACCCCGGACCAGCGACACCAGCTCGTCGCCGTAGGCCGCGAGCTTCGCCGGCCCGATGCCGGGACACGCGGCCAACGCCACCCGATCCGTGGGCCGGCGCTCGGCGATGGCCACCAGGTGGCGGTCGTGGATCACGACGAATGCCGGCACACCGTCGGCCAGGCTCCGTTCGCGCCGCCACTCGCGCAGCGCCGCCTCGAGGCGTATTACCTCGGGATCGGAGGGGACGGCCTGGGGCGCGGGCACGTCCTCCCGCGCCGCGTGGGCCGGGCGGCTCGGCTTCGACGCCGTGTCGTCGGCTCTTGGCGGCTGCGCCGCCGGGCCGCTCGGGCCCTGGCATCAGCTCGGCCTTCACCTCGGCCGGCGTGGCGTCGCGGTCGAGCTCGCCCAGGAACGGTGACGGGCGAGACGCGTCGGCCAGCACCGCCACCTGGTCGATCGCCCGGGTGATGGCGACGTGGAACACGCGACGCTCTTCCTCGAGCGCTGACCGGCCGTGCGAGAGCCGATGCGGCATGATCCCGTCGGTCGCGCCGAAGACCACGACCCGCGGCCACTCCCTGCCCTTGACCCGGTGGATGGTCGAGAGCGCGACGCCGTCGTCGTCGCGGGGCCGGGTGAGCGCGGACCGCAGCCACGGCTCGAACCCGCCGGGATCGGGATGGAGGTCGGCGACCTGCAGCAGGGCCTCGAGGTCGTCGCGATGGGATTCTCCGGCCAGGCCGGTGGCGTCGAGCAGGTCGACAGCCTGACCCAGGCCCACAGCGTCGCGTACGTGCTCGAGGATGCTGCGGGTGCTACCGGAGTGGGCCAGGGCGGCCAGCTTGGCCAGGTCGCTCGCCAAGCCGTCGACCTTGGCCGCCACCTTGACGTCATCGATCCGGCCGGCGGCCCGCTGGACGTCCTCGACGGACCCGCAGCGGCCGAGCCAGCGCTCGATCCAGTTGGGCAGGCCACGGCTGGGGCGCCGGTACACCTCGATCAGGTCGCGAGGATCGATGCGGTCGGCGCCGGCCGCGATCCGCACGTAGGCGAGCGCGGCGCGCAGGCCGGTGCGGGTCAGCACGTCGGGGTGCAGGATCGAGGCGACCGGCACCCCCGCCTCCACCAGCGCCACATGGGGGGCGAGCAGCAGCGATCCGACACGGGTCAGCACCGCGATGTCGCGGGGCTGCGCCGCGCCGTCGCCGGCCAGCCATGCCCGCACCACGTCGACCAGCTCGGTCGCCCCCGCCTGCGGGACGTGGCGCCGCACCCGGAACGCGTCGGTGGCCGTGGCCCCCTCGGCCCCCGCCGGATCCGCGCGCGCGGCCCGGATCCGTTTGGTGACCCGCACGCGGTTGCGGGTGAGGAGATGGCCGGCGGCATCGACCACCGCGGGTGGGCAGCGGTAGTTGACCTCGAGGGCGTGCTCGGCGGCGGCGGGAAAGTAGCGGCCGAACTCGGTGAGAAACCGTGGCGACGCCCCGGCGTGCCCGTAGATGACCTGGTCGTCGTCGCCGACGCCGAACACGTCGAAGCGCGGGGTCGACAACAGCCGGATGAGCAGCACGTGCGCCGGTGTGAGGTCCTGGAACTCGTCGACCAGGAGATGTCGGTGGCGAGACTGCTGGGTCCTGCGGAACGCCCCGTCGCCCAGGAGCAGCTCGATGGCCAGCAGCACCTGCTCGTCGAAATCGACGACGCCCCGGCGGCGTAGCTCGGCACGGTAGGCCGGGAAGGCGTCGGCGAGCCCGGGCACGTCGCCGCGTTCGTCCTCGACGTCGATCGGGTCGCGCAGCCCCAGGCGGACCGCCGACAGCGCGTCGAGATACGGCGCCAAAGGATCGGTGTTGAGGCGGCGGGCCCCCCGGGGAACCAGCGGTTCGAGGAGTCGGCGGACGTCGCGGACGTCGAGCACGTCGGGTCGGCGGCCGAGCCCAGAGGCCACGAGCTCGTAGCCGAGGGCATTGAGGGTGAGGATGCGGGCGCCGACCCCGGCGGTGCGGGCGACCATCTCGTCGCGGGCCTTGCGGTTGTAGGCCACCGCTACCACGCCCTCGGGCTCGTAGCCGCGGGCGACGACGAGGTGCCGCAGTCGTTCGGTGAGCACGCGCGTCTTGCCCGACCCCGCCGGCGCTATGACGCGGGCCGGCCCGGCACCGTGGTTCACCGCCTGCAGCTGGTCCGAAGCGAGCCGGCCGTCGGCGAGACCGCCGTCGCGGGGCGGGACCGGCGTGAGTCGTCCCCAGTCGATCGACTCGGCATGAATCACCGCTACCCCACCGACGGCCAGGGTGTCGACGTCGCCCCGCGGCCCGCCGTCGATCCATGCCACGGTGCCGTCGGGCAGGACCACATCGGCGGCGGCGCCATCGATCGCGCCGTCGATCGCGTCGTCGATCGCGTCGCGCGGGCGCGGCGGCTCCCAGACGTTGCGCCTTGCGCCCCCACCACCACACCAGCTCGCCGTCGCGCGCGTCGTAGGTGTTGGCCCAGACCAGGAAGTGGAGCCGGTCGTGCCACAGCTCGAACCCCGGGTCGAGCCGCCACGGCTCGGCCACGTCGATGTCGGGTGGGTCTCTGAACCTGACGGGATCGACGGCCAACCTCACCACCACCGGCCGCCGGCCGGCCCACGCCTCGTGCAGGACTGCTGCCACGCCGGCGGGATCGGCGAGCGCGTCGTCGTCGACGAGGACCTCCGGTGTGGTCGCCCACGGCTGTGGCACGTGATCACCGGCGTTGACGACGACGCCGCGACCGAGGGCGACGGGAGGATCCACGGGCACGCGGCCAGGCTAGGCAAGCCCTGTGACAGCCAACGAGGAGGGTCAGTCGCCGCCGGTCTCGCCCGCGGCGGCGATGTCGGCCGGGACGCTCGCCGACTCGATGTCGATGTCGTAGCCGTTGCGCTCGGCCAGGGCGCGGTACTCGTTGATCTCGCCAGCCTGGTTGCGGGCGATGCGGGCGGCGAGCTCCCGGACGTCCGCATCCCCGGCGTTGCCGAACGCGTACTCGGACATGTGCAGCCCGCCCCGGTGGTGGTCGGCCATGAGGTCGAGGAACATGGCGTCCAGCTCGGCGCCACTGGCGTCCTGCAGCTGGTCCAGTTGCTCGTCGGTGAGCAGGCCGGGCATCTGCTCGACCGGCACGGGCATGTCCATCCAGGCCATGGCCTGCTCCGAGCGGTCGCTGCGCGAGTACCCCCAGTCGTCGAGCATCTGGCTCATGACGCCGATCTCGTAGCCCTGGAACACGAGGACCTCCCGGGCGTAGCTGCGCACGGTCGGGTCCTCGCCGTTCGCGACCACCAGCGTCGCTACGCCCAGAGCCTGGTCGTGGTGCGTGAGCATGTCCTGGAGGAAACCGACGTCGACCGATCCCTCGCCGGGAGGCCGGTCGCGGGCGACGACCATCCCGATGGCGATCCCCAGGAACACCAACGCCGCCGCCAGGATCGCCTGCTTGGCCCACCCCAGCCGGCGGGCGAGATCGGCCTCGGCATCTGCGTCATCGTCGCCGGCGACCCCGGCCCGGTCACCGTTCTCGGCCGCTACGGAGGACCACGGGCGCGCGTCGGTGGTCGCCTCGTCGTCATCCATGGCCCACCATGCTGGCATCGGATCCGCCGGATTCCGCCCCAGGGGCGTTCAGGGGATCCCCCTCATGGCCAGCGAGGACGCCGGAGCCCGGCGGATCAGTCCGAGCGCTGGTAGCGCCAGCCGGCGGGGTCCATGACCAGGCGGTGGCGGGGCCCGGCGGCCGTGAGGTCGCCCGACCCGTAGGCGGCGTCCGGGGCCCACACCGCCACGAGGACGCCGTCGTCGTCGACCATGTGGGTGCTGAACCGTTCGAGGTCGCGCCCGCCGGCGTCGGCCAGGGCGGCCACCGTGTCGGGCAGGTCGACGAGACGGTGGAGCGTGACCCAGGTGGGCGGGACCATCTTGATCTCGCCGGCCCGGTGGCGTTGGAGGGCGGCGGACGGGGTGGTCCAGACGTGGTCCCCGATCTCGCCGCCGTCGACGATCACCTCTGCGGCCCCTGCCGGCAGCGCGGCCAGGAAGAACCAGGTGGCGAAGCGCCGGGGCGCCTCGGGCGGCGGGAACCAGTGCGCGAACGGCAGCAACTCCGTGGCATCGAGCAGCAGGCCGGTCTCCTCCCGGGCCTCGCGCACCGCAGCACGCCGCACTCCCTCGAATCCGTCGC
Organism: uncultured bacterium; assembly: GCA_963813485.1. Lineage (GTDB taxonomy): Bacteria > Actinomycetota > Acidimicrobiia > Acidimicrobiales > VFJN01 > DASQUK01. The sequence goes on along the minus strand of CAWEZE010000011.1, from coordinate 76,523 downwards.
CGTCGCCCGTCTCGACCCGGCCACCCGGGAACACCCACAGGCCGCCGAACGCCTGGCCCTTGGTCTTGCGCAGCATGAGGCACTCGAGCCCGCCCTCGCCGTCACGCACGAGGACCACGGTGGCGGCGTCGACCACCGGGGTCTCGCCGGTGCCGGTGAGGACGTCTTTCATCCCCAGCAGGATGTCAGGGCGAGGCGTTGGTCGCGCCATTGGACGGACCCCGGTGTCACGGCCGTGCCCTGGCGACCATGTCCCCGACGGCACCCGTGAGCCGGTCGAGCTCGGCGTCCGTGGTGACGTAGTGGACCGACGCACGCACGAGCGACGGCAGCCGCCGGCGCTCGGCGTCCAGACGGGTCGACGACGGTTCCGAGACGGACACGTTGATGCCCTGGCCTCGCAGCCGAGCCTGCACGTCGGCGGCGGCGACGCCGTCCACGGTGAAGGTCACGATCCCGCTGCGGTGGCGGCCGAGGTCGTGCACCCGGACGCCGGGTACCTCGGCCACGCGACTTCGGAGTGCCTCGGCCATCGCCCCGACGCGTTCGGCTATGGCACCGAGCCCCCACGACCGGGCGTAGGTGACCGCGGCACGCAGGCCGGCGACGGCGGCCAGGTTGGACTCCCAGTTCTCGAAGCGCCGGGCGTCCGGGCGCAGCTCGTAGCCATGGGGGGCGATCCAGTCGGCGCCCAGCAGGTCGAGGAACGCCGGCTCGGCCCCCATCCGATCGAGCCGCTCCAGCAGCGACCGGCGGACGTACAGGAAGCCGGTGCCGCGAGGCGCCCGCAGGAACTTGCGGCCCGTGGCCGACAGCAAGTCGCAGCCGATCTCGTCGACATCGACCGGCATCTGGCCGATGGACTGGCAGGCGTCGAGCAGGAACGGAACCCCGGCCTCGCGGCACAGCGCACCCACCCCGGCCACGGGATTGACCAAACCACCGTTGCTGGGCGCCTGGGTCACCGCCACCAATCCCACCGGCGCCCGCCCGTCGTCGAGCAGGTCGGCCAGCGCGGGGAGCGACAGCTGGCCGTCCTCGTCGTCGGGGATGACCTCGATGGACACGCCCCGCCGCCGTTCCGCCTGCAGGTAGCTGAGGTAGCTCGAGGCGTACTCCACGGTGCACGTGAGGATCCGGTCGCCGCGCCGCAGCGGCAGCGACCAGAACGCCTGGTGCCAGGCGAACGTGGCGTTCTCCACCAGGGCGATCTCGTCGCGGTGGGCACCGACGAGGGCCGCAACCTCGTCGTAGGTGGCTTGCCGGTCGGCCTGGCGGTCGGCGGCCAGCTCGTAGCCACCCGTCAAAGCCTCGGCCTGCAACCACTCGACCTGGGCGTCGAGCACGGGGCGAGGCGCCAGGGAGGTGCCCGCGTGGTTCAGGTGGACGACCAGCTCGCATCCCGGCGTGTCGGCTCGGGCCCGGTCGACGTCGATGGCAACGGTCGGCATATCAGCGGCCATATCGACATCATCCTGTGGGCGACAACGCGCGGTGGGTGTGGAAAAGTTGGGCCGAGGCAAGGAGGTGGTCCCGTGCTGATCGAGCACATCCTCTACGGCAAGGGTCACGAGGTGGCCACGATCGGTCCCGACGCCTCGGTCGCCGAGGCCGTGGCGCTGCTTCGGGAGCACAACGTCGGGGCGCTGGTCGTGGTGGACGACGAGTCGCGCATCGTCGGCATCCTGTCGGAGCGCGACGTCGTGCGGGCGCTCGCCGAGGAGACGATCGGTCACACGTCGATCCTGGAGCGGCGGGTGTCCGACCTCATGACGAGGGAGGTGGCGACGTGCGGGTCGCGTGCATCGGTCAACGACCTCATGCGGATCATGACCGACCGCCGCATCCGCCACGTGCCCGTGGTCGACGACGATGGTCTCAGCGGCATCGTGAGCATCGGCGACGTGGTCAAGTCCCGCATCGGCGAGCTCGAGACCGAAGCCGGGACGCTGCACGACTACCTCTCCTCGGGCCGCACGTGACGGGGGCAGCCCGTTCGTTGTGCTTCAGAACTCGATGCCCTTGAGGGCAGAGATCCCTGCGTCGTAGGCGTGCTTCACCTTGCGCATCTCGGTCACGGTGTCGGCCACCGCGACCAGCTCTTCGGGAGCATCCCGTCCCGTGGCCACCACGCTGGTGCGGGGTGCCCGGCTCCGGACCGTCTCGGCAACCTCAGACGCGTCGACCCAGCCGAACGTCATCGGATACGTGACCTCGTCGAGGATGAGCAGGTCGTAGTCACCCGACGTCAGCATGTCGGCCGCCACCTTCCACGCCTCGCGGCCCAGCTCGGCGGTGCGCTCGAGGTCGGTCGACTCCCACGTGAAGCCGTCACCCAGCGTGTGCCACTCGATGCCGAGCTGGTCCGCGAGCTTCCGCTCGCCGGTCTTCCACTTGCCGCCCTTGACGAACTGCACCACGCCGACCCGCCAACCCCGGGCCCAGCCCCGGACCATCACGCCGAAGGCGGCAGAGGACTTCCCCTTCCCGTGACCGGTGTTGACGAGGACGATCGACTGCGCACGGACCATGGGGCGGAGACTAGGGGGACGATTCGGACGTGAGGGGCGGATTGCTGGTGTGCGGGACCGGCAGCGACGTGGGCAAGTCGTTCGTGGTGGCCGGGTTGTGCCGATTGCTTGCCTCCCGCGGCGTGAAGGTCGCGCCCTTCAAAGCGCAGAACATGGCGCTCAACGCCGCCGTGACGGCCAGCGGCTCCGAGATCGGGCACGCCCAGTGGGTGCAGGCGCTGGCCGCCGGTGTGGAGCCCGAAGCCGCCATGAACCCCGTCCTGCTGAAGCCCACCGGCGAGCGCGCCAGCCAGGTGATCGTCATGGGCCGGCCGGTCGGCGTGCAGTCCGCACGCGACTATCACGCCTCCAAGCGCGACCTCCTGCCGGTGGTGCTCGAGGCGCTCTCCGACCTGCGATCCCGCTACGACGTCGTGATCTGCGAGGGAGCCGGCAGCCCGGCCGAGATCAACCTGCTCGACCGAGACATCGTCAACCTGCCCTTGGCCGACGCCGCCGGCCTGCCGGCCATCGTCGTCGGCGACATCGACCGGGGCGGCGTGTTCGCGGCGCTCTATGGCACGGTCGAGCTGCTGCCCGCGCACCTGCGGAAACTGGTGCGCGGCTTCGTCATCAACCGGCTGCGCGGCGACCCCGCCCTCCTCGGTGACGCCTGCGCCGAGCTCGAACGGCGCTGCGGCGTTCCGACCCTCGGCGTGATCCCCCACGTCCCCGGCGCCGACCTCGACGCCGAGGACTCGCTCACCCTCGACCGGTTCGCGGCGGCCGATCCGCCGCCCGGAGCGGTCGTCGGCGTCGACGTGCTCGACGTCGCTGCGATCCGGTGGCCGCGCCTGTCGAACGCGGGCGACCTCGATCCCTTGCGGCTGGAGCCCCACGTAGCGGTCCGCTGGGTGCGGTCGCCGGCCGACCTGGGCCGCCCCGACGTGGTGGTGCTGCCGGGGTCGAAGGACACTCGCGGCGACCTGGCCTGGTTCCGCTCGACGGGACTGGCCGACGCCGTGAAGCGCGCTGCAGGTGGCAGCACCACGGTCGTGGCGGTGTGTGCCGGTGCGCAGATGCTGGGCGGCAGGATCGACGACCCCGGCGGCGTCGAAGGTCCCGCCGGCACCGACATGGGTCTGGGCTGGCTGCCGCTCGCGACACGTTTCGATGGCGACAAGGTGCTGGACCGGCCCACCGGGCTGGCGGTGGCGGGCCCGGGTGCCGGGCAGCGGGTCTCCGGCTACCGGATCCACCATGGGCGCGTGGGACCGCTCGGCGGCGCGGTCGCCTGGCTGGTGGCGGACGGCGGCGAGGTGCTCGGCTGGCACGCCGGTGGCGTGTGCGGCACGACGCTGCACGGACTGCTGGAGGACGACGGCTTCCGGGCCGCGGCGCTGCGCTGGGCGGCCGATCGGTCGGGCAAGCAGTGGCGGCCCGGCGAGGCGCGGTTCGCGGAGGCCCGGTTCGAACGGTTCGATCGCATCGCTGCCGCCATCGAGACGCATGTCGACCTCGATCGCCTCGGTGGCCTCATCGAGGAGGCAGGAACCCCACTTCTCTGAGCACGACACCCCTCCTACCTGCTAAGTAAGCGAGCAGGCAGGCTGGGAGGAGCTGCGGTCATGATCGGCGACGCACGGCGAGCGGATCCGCCGCGGCGATTCCCCTTCTGCGCGGTGATGGGCCAACCCGACGCGCAGCTGGCGCTGCTGCTGGCGGCCATCGATCCGGCGATCGGTGGTGTGCTGCTACGAGGCGACAAGGGATCGGCCCGCTCGACGCTGGCACGCGGGCTTGCCGGCCTGCTGCCGGGGTCGGCCCGGTTCGTCGACGTGTCGTTCGGCGTCGCCGAGGACCGCGTGCTCGGCTCGCTCGACACCGCCTCGGGGGCGAGCGACCGCGAGACGCAGTTCCGCGCCGGCCTGGTGGCGGCGGCGCACGGAGGGGTGCTCCATCTCTCGGCCGTAAACCTGCTTTCGGAACATCTTGTCGAGGTGCTGCTCGACGTGGCGACCTCGGGTGTCAACCGGGTGGAGCGCCGCGGCATCTGGCACGAGCATCCCGCCCGGTTCGTGCTCGTGGCGTCGATGGACCCCGATGCCGGCGAGTTGCGCCCGCAGCTCCTCGACAGGTTCGGGTTGGCCGTGGACGTCACGACGCCCGCCGACCCGGCAATGCGCGCCGAGGTCGTACGCAGGCGGTTGACCCACGATTCGGGTGGCCTCGTCGACGGCCACGAAGGCGACATCGTGCTGCGGGCCCGCCTCGCGGCTGCCATGCCGGCCGACCTGCCCACGTCGGTGGTGGACTTCGGCTGCCACCTCGCCGCCGGCCTGGGCGCCGAGGGCCTGCGCGGCGATCTCGTGCTGTGCCGGGCGGCGGCCGCCTTCGCCGGGTGGGAGGGACGCTCGATCACCACCGAGGCCGACGTGGAGCGGGTGGTGCCACTGGCACTGGGGCACAGGCGTCGGCGCCGCCCCTTCCACCCACCGGCCCTTGTGCCGGGCGAGCTCGAGCGGGCGCTGGAGGCCGCCCGCCAGGCATTCGTGGCGGTCGGCAACGGCGCCGGTGGCGGTGACGGTGACGGTGACGGTGAGTCCGCCGCCGAGCCGAGCTCCGACGATGATCAGCCGATGACCGCCGCCACGTCGAGCACCCCGGACACACCCGACGATGCCACGGCTGGCGAGGAGGGCGAACCCGCCGAGGAGCGCGAGCCCGACGAGGAGAGCGAAGCCGGCGAGGAACCCGAAGAGGAGCGTCAGCCAGGCGAGGAACTCCCCAGCGTCGTGGAAGCCCGACAGGCCGAGGCGGTCGGCGAGAAGGACGACGCCGATCCCCTCGCAGCCGGACACGCCGAGGCCCCAGGGCCCGCGGTCGACCTCGGCGAGCACTCGCCGGGTGCGGAAGCCGGCCGCGAGCCGCGCAACGGGGTGGACGAGGTCGCGGCGACGCCCCCGCCGTCGTCTGCGGGCACCGGCGAACCAGCCGCCCAGGGGAGCTAGTGCGGCACTAGCCGGCGGCCGGTGCCAGGGGAGCGACACCGGCCGCGCTCTGGTTGAGCGGCCGTGCCCCGCACGGCCCGCCCGCGAGGGTCGATCGCCCGCCAAGCGACCGTCCCTCACGACCGTGAGGGACACGGCCTGACCTTCGTCCCGGGCACTCTCCGGCGTAAGCGCGAAGCGGGTGCTCGGGTCGCCGCCGCACTCGAACACGGGCTGATCAGCCCGGCGTTAGTCGCCCCGGCCGTCCGTGGGTGGGAACCCCTGCCTCGTCACTAGAGTTGCGGCCCGTGTCGAGGCCTTACCGCTTCGCGCCGCCCCGGCCGGGTCGCCCGCTGATCCGGCGATCCCTGCTGCTGCAGCGCATGCACCAGCGGTGGGAGCGGCGCGTCACGGTGCTCGCCGCCGGTGCCGGGTTCGGTAAGTCGTCGCTGCTGGTCCAGGCGATCGACGAGAACGCCCTGGCACCCCGGGGCGACGACCACTGGCTCGGCTGCGATGCCGGCGACGGCGACCATCGTACGCTTGCCGACGGGCTGGCCAACGCCCTGCGTACCGACGTGCCCCGCCTCCACGAGCAGGGTGACGTGGGCCCCACCGAGCTGGGAGCCGCCCTGGCCGACAGCGTGTGGCGCAACGCTCCCCGCCAGGTGTGCCTCGTGCTCGACGACGTGCACGAGGTCCCGGCCGACTCGCCCGCGGCCGGACTGCTGGCCACCCTGGTGGACGCACTGCCCACCAACGGCCACATGGTGCTCGCCGGCCGCCATGAGCCACCCGTCCCCCTGTCCCGCGTCGCCGCCCAGGGGTGGCTCGCTCGCATCGACGAGTCCGAGCTGGCGTTCGCCGACGACGAGCTGGAGTCCTTCGCCCGACTCCGCGAAGTGCCCCTCCAACGAGTGAACGATCTCGGCGGCTGGCCGGCGCTCGCCGAGCTGCGCACGCTGGGCCCGGGCCACGACGTCGACGGCTTCCTGGCCGAGGAGGTGCTGGCCCACCTGTCGCACGCCGAGCAGCGGGCGGTGGCGGTGGTGGCCGCGGTCGGGGGTGCCGACCAAGCGCTGCTCGACGCGATCCTCGATCGGAGGGTCGACCTCGCCACGCTCGCGAGCCGCATCCCCCTCGTGACGAGCGACGACGGCGGCTGGCACGCCATCCATCCGCTGTGGTCGGAGCGGCTGAGCATCGGGATCCTCGACCCCGACGACGTCGCCGAGGCGCAGCGCCGAGCCGGGCGGGCGCTTGTTGCCCGTGACCTCCAGCAGGGCGCCGGGCTCCTGATCCGCGCCGGCGCCGACGACGACCTGCGGGTCGCGCTGCGCACGTCCTGCCGGGCGCACGCGCTCCCGGCTTCGGCGCAGGGGCTCGGTCGGCTGCACCGGGAGCTGCCGGCGGCGGTGCGGTCGACCCCCGAGGGCGAACTGCTGGCGGGCATCGCGACCGCCGCCACCGACATCGACCGGGGCGTCGAATTGCTCGAGTCGGCGGCGCAGCGCTTCGCCGGGCCCGACGAGGGCGGGGAGGGCGACGATCTCGGGCTGCTCAGCGCCGTCGAGCACCTGGCGATCTGCGCCCACTGGCGGGAGGACGTGGCGCTGCTCGAGCGGCTGCTTCCCTACGCCGACCAGCTCACCAAGATCCCCGAGGCGCAGGGACTGCTGGGCCTCGGGCAGGCCCTGCTGGCCGACACCGCCGGCGACGCCCGCGGGGTGCTGGCGGCCCTCGACGCCATCGACCCGGGGGCGCTGGGACCGTATTGGTCGCCGCAGGTGGCGTGGCTGAGGGCCACGGCGTTGCTGGCCCTCGGGTTCCCGGAGGCGGCGCGGCGGGGCGTCGAGGTGGCGGTGGCCGAGGCCGGGCCGTCGCTGCGGGGCGGGCTGACCATGCTCCAGGTCAACGCACTGACCCACTGCGGCGAGCACGAGGCCGCCGCAGCGGCCCTCGACCGGATGCTCACCCAGCTCGCCCCGGCCGGCAACGACCACCTGCTGGCCTTGGCCCACACGATGGTGGTGGCGCGCTGCGCGCTCGACGGTGACGTCGAGCGCGCCGAACAGCACATGGCGCGAGCCCGCCAGCACGCGGGCCCCAGCCCGCGGCCGTCGCTCCAGGCATCGATGCTGGCGGCCGAGGCGACGCTGGCGCTGGCCATCGGCGACGAACGCGGTGCCGCCGAACTGTTCGTGGCCCAGCTGACGGACCACAAGCTCACCGAGGGGCGCCAGGCCTATGGCCACCTTCGCCGCATCGCGCTGTTGTATGTGCTGGTCCCCGAGACCCGGGAGCCGTTCGCGCAGCTGGAGCTCGGGCCGGCATACGAGACCGGCCTGGCCCTCGCCCAGGCGCTCGTCGCCAGCCGGGAGGGCGGCGACCTGGCGCCCGCCGCGGCCCTCACCCCCGAGCACTGGGCGGCGGCGAGGGCTTTCCTGCCCTTGAGCTGGCGGGCCGAGCTGGCGTGCTCGGCGGTTGCCGGCGGGCAGAGCGACGCCGAGGCGCTGGTGAAGGACCTGGGCCCGGGGGCCCGCCCGGCGCTTCGCCAGGTGGCGGACCGGTCGGGCGCGCCGCGGGCGCTCCGGACGTGGGCCCGTTCCCTACTCGACGCCCTGCCCACGATTCCGGCGGCTCCGCTGGAGCTGGGGCTGTTGGGCCCGACGACGCTGCGGCGTGCCGGCCGGCCGGTGGACCATCCCCATTGGCGGCGTGAACGGGTCCGCGCCCTGCTGCTGCTGCTCATGACCCGGGGTGGCGGCACTCGCGAGGAGTTGGCGGGCGCCCTGTGGCCGGACCTGGACTCGGCGGCGGCGCTGCGCAACCTGCGGGTCACGCTGTCGTACCTGCTGGCGGTGCTGGAGCCCGACCGCGCCGAGGGGGCGCCGTCGTGCTTCGTGCGGGCCGAGGGGGCGGGACTGCGCCTGACGGGCCACGAGTGGTTACGGGTCGATGCCTGGGAGATGGAGCGACTGCTCGACCTGGCGGCGCAGGCCGAGAGCCTCGGGGAGCCGTCAGCCGCCCTCGACGGCTACCGGCAGGCGACCGACATCTACCGCGGTCCTTACCTGATCGACGCCGGCTACGAGGAGTGGGCCCTGCCGCATCGCGACCGCCTCGTCGCCCGGTTCGTCGCCGGGGCCGTGCGGGCCGGGGAGCTCACGCTCGCCGGCGGCGACCCCGACGAGGCGCTGCACCTGGCGTCGCGGGCCCTCGAGGCCGAGCCGTGGTCCGAGCCGGCGCATCGTTTGGCGGTGGCGGCCCACGTCGCGCGCGGCGATCGCGCCGCCGCGCGGCGCGCCATGCACACCTGTCTTCGGCAACTCGACGAGCTCGGCGTCCCGCCCACCGAGGACACCGAGATCGTGTTCCGCGCCGTGACCGGCTGACGGCCGGCTCCGGTGACGCGGGCGGTTACCGGGCCGTGTCCAGGGGGCGGGCGTCGAAGAAGACCCGGATCGTCGCGATCTTGCCGTCGCGGAGCGTCGAGCGGGCGGTATCGAAGTCTCCGCTGGTCCAGGCCTTGACGTAGGTCGTGACGACGGAGCTGGCGTCGGATCCGGCCATGGGCGATCTCCTGGAGGACTCGGCGGGGATATCACTGTCAGTACTGCCCGGCCGTTACGCCCTCACCACGCCAGCTCGTCACAGCCCTTGTGGGTGTCGGGCTCGACCTGGAGCGTGGCGTGCCCGATCCCGTGGCCGTCACGCAGCACGACCCGAGCCCGGTCGAGCACCCCGTGGGTGTCGGTCCCGTCCCTCACCATGAGGTGCACGGAGGCGACGTCCATCTCCGATGTCAGCGTCCACACGTGCAGGTCATGGACGTCGACCACGCCGTCGATGGCCTGTAGCTGCGTCTCGATCGCGGCCAGGTCGGTGCCGACCGGCGCCGCCTGCACCAGGATCCGCACCGCTTGGGCGCCGAGGCGCCAGGCGCGCGGCAGGATGAAGAGCCCGATGGCCACGCCAACGGCCGGGTCCACCCATTCCCAGCCCGTCACCTGCAATACCACCGCGGCCAGGATGACGCCGAGCGAGCCCAGTAGATCGGACATCACCTCGAGGTAGGCGCCCCTGACGTTGAGGCTGTCCCTCGACCCCTCCCGCAGGAGCCCGAACGCCACGACGTTGACGACCAGGCCCACGACGGCCACCACCAGCATGGGCCCGACCAACACGTCGGCGGGATCGTTCCAGCGCCGCACGGCCTCGACCAGCACGTAGATCGCGACTCCGAACAGCAGCAGCGCGTTGGCCAGCGCAGCCAGGATCTCCAGGCGGTAGAGGCCGAACGTACGTCCCCGGCGGGGCGACGAACGGTCGGCCACATGGATGGCTGCCAGGGCCATGCCCAGCCCGCCGACGTCGGTGAGCATGTGGCCGGCGTCGGACACCAGAGCGAGGGATCGGGTGGCGAAGCCGGCGATGACCTCGACCACGGTCACCACGCTCAGCAATGCCAGCGCCGCCACCAGCCGCCCCTTGTAGCGGGCGGCCGCACGGTCGCCGACCGGCGGCCGGTGCGAATGTCCGTGACCGTGGGCGTGCGCCGTGCTCACGCCATCTATCGTCGCAGCTGGACGAGGAGGACGACATGGACGTGACCGATCTCCACCGGCGCACTGTCGCCGAGTTCGTGAAGCGGCTGGACGGGGTGGGCGACCAGTGGGACGCGCCGACGCCGTGCCGGGACTGGGACGTGCGGGCGCTGGTCAACCACGTGGTCTACGAAAACGTCTGGACCGTGCCGATGATGGAGGGCGCCACCATCGCTGACGTGGGCGACCGCTTCGAGGGGGACCTGTTGGGCGACGATCCGGTGGCCGCCGGACGGGCCTCCGCCGACGCCGCCATGATCGCCGCCGCCAGCGGCCTGGTTGCGGGGCGCACCGTGCACCTCTCGTTCGGCGACACGCCGGCCGAGGAGTACGCCTACCAGCTCGCCGCCGACCACCTGATCCACGGCTGGGACCTGGCGGCCGCCACCGGCGGTGACCGGCGATTCGACCCCGAGCTCGGTCGACGCACTGGCCGCATGGTTCGCAGACCGCGAGGCCACCTACCGGAGCGTGGGCGCCATCGCCGAGCGCCCACCCGGCGACACCCCTGCCGATCCCCAGGACCGGCTCATCACCGCGTTCGGGCGCCGTCCCGACTGGTCCCCGTAGGCCGCACCCCCTCGGAGCACCCCGCTATCGACCCCGCCGGCCGCCGCTGCCCGTCCCGGGTCACGGCCGCGACCGCCGGCGTACCCGCGCGCAGGTTGCCCGTGACCCCCGTGACCGCCGACCATGTACCGGTCTCCGGCGCGACACTGCCGTCGGCCGGCACCTGGACCATCGGGGTCACCGCCGTACGGGCGGCCGCGCCGTTGGTCTTCAGCTTCGAGGTACCCATCCGATGAAACTCCGCTCGTCCATGACCGCCTTCACGGTCGCCGCGCTCGCCGCCGCGGCCGGCCTGCTGCTCGGGTCGCCCGCCGGGGCGCAAGAGGGCGAGGGGATGATCACCCTCGAGGCGGCACACCCCGCCGGCACGTCGGTGCACTTCATCGTGCGCGTCACCTGGGAGAACGACGGACAACCCGCCGCCGACGCCGTCGTGACCGCCACCGCCGTGGGCAGCGACGGCACCCAGCTCACCCCGGTCACGCTGGCGCCGATCGACGACGACGGCCGCTACGCCAACCCCGTCGACTTCGGGTCGCCCGGTTCGTGGACGGTGCGCTTCACGTCGATCGACCCGACGGGCACCGCCGAGGTCACGCAGGCGGTCGAGGCCCCGGCAGGGACCACCGGCGACGGCGGCGAGAGCGGGTTCGCGCCAGCCGACGACGACACCGGCGCCAGCGGGGCCGCCGCCAGCGACGGTGGGGACAACGGGATGCCGATCTGGCTCGTCGCCGCCGCCGCGGTGGTGGTCTTCGGCGGAGGCTTCCTGGGGCTGCGGACGGTGCGGCGCTACCGCAGCGAGGCCGCGAGCGAGGAGGCGCAGTTCGCGGAGCTGGAGGCGACCCGTACCAAGGCCAAGGCGTCGGATGCGCCGGGAGGCACGCCACCCCGGGACCGAAGGCCGAGGCATGACCCGGCGGCCGATCGGGGCGGCGGCAGCTGTCTTCGCCACGGTCGCACTCGTCGCGCTGGTGCGGGCCGATCCGGCGGCCGCCGATCCGCCGGTACCGACGGATTACCGCTCCACGGTCGATGCCATCGAGCCCGCGGCTGACGGCGTGCGCGCCGAGGTGGTGGGCGGCGACGCCTTCCTGGAGCTGAGCGTGGACCGCGGGCTCCAGGTGGTGGTCACCGGCTATCAGGGGGAGCCCTACCTGCGGTTCCGTGCCGACGGCACGGTGCAGCGCAACCGCCGGTCGCCCGCCACCTACGTGAACGACAGTCGCGACGCCGTAGCCGAGGTGCCGGGCAGCGCCGATCCCGAAGCCGACCCCGACTGGGAGACCGTGGCGGACGGTGGCGCCTACGCCTGGCACGACCACCGCATCCACTGGATGGGGTCGGAGCGACCGGCCGGCGCCGAGCCCGGGGAGTGGACGAAGTCGTGGACGGTCGACATCGAGGTCGACGGCAACCCCACGCGCATCAACGGCACGCTGGCCCTGGTCGACGGCGTCAACCCGCTGCCGTGGGTCGCCCTGGGGCTGGCCGCGGCCGCGGCGATCGCGGTCGCCGGTCGGCGCCGACCGCTGATGGTGGCCTCCGTGGCGGCCCTGGCGGCAGCCGCGCTGGCCACAGTCGTGGGCTGGGCGCAGCGAGCCGACGCACCGGCCGGCAGCGGCGTGAACCCCCTACTGGTCGCAGTGCCGCTGGCGGGAGTGGCCGCCGCCGCACTGGGGATCACCGTGGGTCGCCGGATGGGGCGCCGAGCCCTCGCCGCCATGACGCTGGCGGCCGCCGCCGCGGTTGCGGGATGGGGCGTGCTCCGTGTGGACGTGCTGTCGAAGCCGGTGCTGCCCACCGTGCTCGATGCGTCGCTCGACCGGGCCGGCACAACCTTGGCCTTGGCGCTGGCGTTGGCTTCCGCCGGCCTCGTGGTGTGGGGAATCGGCCTGGTGCTGCCCGACGATCAAGGGAACGAGACCAAGGCCGGGGCCGCCGCCACCGTCGCAGGGGGAGTCCGACGGTGACGGCGATGGCTGCCTGACCCTGACAGGGGGAGGAACAGGATCGGCGCCCCCGCGGCCTTGGCGGGTGCAACCGCTCGCCCGTCCCGGTTGTTCCCGCCGGTTCGCAGAATTTTGATCTTCCTCGACACGCGGCCGTCGCGGCGCCGGATACCGGGGCGTATTCGAGAATTCCCGGCTCGTCGGTCATGCGCTCCGGCGCCGGAACAGGGCGAAGCCGCCTACAAGGAGTCCAAGCGCGCCGACCACGATGCCGATGATCCCGAGGGTGTTGGCGGAGTCGACGTCGTCCTTCGTGGCCGCGTTGTCGACCGTCACCCCGCCGGTGTTGGCCGCCTGCTCACCGTCAGCGCCCACCCGAGCTTGGCGAATCCGATCGGGTGCGGCTCTCGCGCCGTCGCTGCTGGTGCTGAACATCTCGCGGGGCCTGCAGGGGACCGGCGCCGCGATCGTCAACGTCGCCTCACTGGCCCTGGTCGGCGCGGCCTTCACCGATCCGGCAGCCAAGGCCAAGGCGATCGGGAGCTGGACCGGCATCGCCGCGGTCGGTCTGGCCATCGGTCCGACCGTCGGCGGTGTGCTCACCGACGAGTTCGGTTGGCGCAGCATCTTCTGGGTCAACCCGGTGATCGGCATACCGGCGGTGGTCGCTCACCCTGCTCTTCGTCCGCGAGTTGCGCGATCCGACCGAACATCGTTTCGACTGGGCGGGGCAGGTGCTCTTCGTCGCGGGGGTCGCCGCCGTCACGTACGCACTCGTCGAAGGCCCGCACAGCGGCTGGGGGTCACCGTTGATCCTCGCCCTGCTCCTCGGATCCATGGTCATCATCGCCACGTTCGTCCGCGTCGAGCTCCGCGTAGCCGACCCGATGATGGACGTGCGGGTGTTCGGCGACCGGGTCTACAGCACGGCGATCATCACCATCTTCTGCGTCCTGTTCGGTATCTACGGAACGCTGCTGGTGATCACGCAGTACTTCCAGAACATCCGCGACTACAACGCAGAGGACGCCGGCTTCCTGATGATCTCGATGACGCTGCCGGTGATCGTGCTGGCTCCCCTCGCCGGCCGGTTCACCGCTCGCCTCGGCGGCCGCCGGCCCACGCTGATCGGAGTCTCGATGATCGTGGCGGGCCTCGGCGTTCTCGCCGCGACCATCGGTGGCAACGTCGGATGGACGCTGCTGGGGCTGGCGCTCGTCGGCGGTGCGGGCGGTCTCGCAGTGGCACCGGTTACGAGCGTGGCGATGAGCTCGATCCCCCAGGATCGATCGGGCATGGCGTCCGGGATCCTGAGCACGCAGCGGGCACTGGGGTCGACGGCCGGCTTCGCCATCATGGGCAGCGTGCTCGCCGCGGTCGTCGCCCTCACGCTGCCGGGGGCGCTCGTTGGGCACCCGGAACGCGAGCTTGGCGAATCCGCCCTTGGGCGCCTCGCCGGGGTTGACGGTGACGTGCGCATCCGCCAGCGGGGCGGTGACGACGATCGCGAGGCCCGCGACGGCGAGGGCTCGGGTCAATCGACGGTGGATCACGTGGACTGGTCCTTTCGGTTGCTGGTGTGTACGGCTCAGGGGACCGGGACCTCGGTGATCACCCGGTCCTGGTCGATGTCGGTGGTGCGGGCCACGACCTCCAGCTCCCAGGTGCCCGAGAACGGAATCTGGGCGCCCTGGGCGACGTACTGGCCGGGCCCGATCGGCTGGAGGGTCAGGTCCAACGGGCCGATGTCGCGCTCCGGAAGGCTGAGCGACGCGGTCACCTCCTCGGGGTCGATGGGGCTGCCGTCGTGGCCGGCGATGTTGATCTCGACCTCGGTGGGGCCCACCGCCGCAGGGTCGACCGTGATCTGGATCATCGTGAGATCGCCGTGGACCGTGGTGTTGAACAGCCCGCCGGTCGCCGCGGGCGAATCGTCCACCGCCGACGCACCCGGCACGGCGTTGACCAGCGCCGCGGTGGTCGCGAGCACGGCCACGGCCAGCGCGACCTCGACCGCCACCGACCGCCTGAGGACCGAAAGCGGGGGGCGTCCGGAGGGCGACACCCGTACGGCGCCCGGCCCCGGCGACAGGGCCAGGCTCGCCATGCGTGCCCGGGCGCGCTGGCGCACCCACGACCGGCTGGCGGCGGCGGCCGCCAGCATGAGGACGAAGAACCCGACCTTCACGAGCAGCAGCCGGCCGTAGCTGCTGTCCACCAGGGCGTCCCACGACCCGAGCTGGCGCCAGGCCTGGACGACCCCGCTGGCGACGATCACCAAGACGGCCCCGAACGCCACGTCGGAGAATCGCGCCGCGATCGCCTCGGCACGGGGGTCGGCGACGCCGCTGGTCGGCCACAGGACGGCGCCCAGCATGATGGCCAGCC
Organism: uncultured bacterium; assembly: GCA_963813485.1. GTDB lineage: Bacteria > Actinomycetota > Acidimicrobiia > Acidimicrobiales > VFJN01 > DASQUK01. Next base: position 61,506 of record CAWEZE010000011.1, on the reverse strand, counting down.
CCCCGAGCCAGACGCTGACCGCCGACAGGTGGACGATGTCGGTCACCACCGCCAGGCCCACGAGGTCCCCGGAAACGGCGTGGCCGGTGAACGTGATGGTGGCCAACAGCGCCAAGCCCCCGCCGACGACCGTGGGGAGCAGCGCCTCGGTGCGACCCTCCGTGGCCCGCCGCGCCAGGCGAGGGCCCGACCACCGCCACGGCCGCCAGCAGCGCCAGGCGAATGAGCCAGGCCCGGCCGGTTCGGGTGCCGAGCTCGTCGCCGATGACCGAGGGGTCGAAGGCATCGGCCAACGATCCCCCGACGGCGTAGGTGGCCTGCAGGGGGATGCTCAGCACGGTGGCGCCGAGCGCCACCCACCACGCCCCACCCAGGATTCGCCGGGCCCGTGGGTCCTCGCCACCCGCGGGCCACAGCGCGGCCACGAAGACGGCCCCGCCGATCAGCACCACCAGGCCCGCGAAGGCGGCGAACCGCACGATGCCATAGGTGACGCCGACGACACGGTCGGAGCCGGCACCGGCCAGCGCGTCGTCGACCAGGGCCTGGGCATCGGCGTCGGACACGGAGGCGGCGGCGTCGCCGATCCCGAACGTGAATGCGCCGCTGACGGGGTGGTTGTCGGAGGAGAGCACCCGCCACGACACCACGTAGGTGCCGTCGTCGAGGTCCGGCAGGTCGACGGCGACCGACGATCGCTCGCCGTCGGGATGGCCCGGGTCACCGGCGTCGATCGGGTCGCCCCCGGCGGTCAGGACCTCGACCGCGTCGTCGGCCACGTCCACCGACTCGCTGAAGCGGAGCACGACCCGCTCCGGCGCCACGTCGAGCTGCTCGCCCGATGCCGGTTCCGTGGAGATCAACTCGGCGTGGGCGTCGGCGGGCGCCGGGCCCAGCGCCAGGCCGGCGGTGGCAACGGTTGCAACCAGGACGCCCGCCCCAGCGAGGCGTCGCGGCCTCATGCCACTCGCACCACGACCGACGGGCGGGGTGCCCGCCGCGCCAGGGCCCAGAGGCAGCCGAGACCCGCAAACGCCAGGGCGTGGACCGCCTCGCGCCCGAGGAGTGCGTGGCCCGACGCGAAGTCGACGCCGGAGGTGACGACCATCGCTGCGACCAGGACGCCTACCAGCGGCAACATCCCCCACGCGCGCGCCGGGCGCCAGGCCACGACCAGGAAGCCCGCCGCCAGCCCCATGTCCCACGCCGTGAGCTCGTGGGCCAGGTGGATGGACGCGTGGCCGTCGTGGAGGAAGACGCCGGGCCAGGCCAGCACGACCTGTGCCAGGCCGATGAGGGCCAGCACCACGCGCCACTCGACCGTCGAGATCAGCGCCGGGCGGGCCGGCGCGGCCGCGGCGGCCGGCCGCACGAGCTGGGTGAGGAGCGCCGGGTCGATGGCGGCCGGGTCGCCGGCCGATGCCAGGGCCCGGAGCGCCGGAGACGCGGCGGCTCCGGCCCAGGACCGACAGTCCGGGCATTCGGCAAGGTGGGCGTCGATCTCCTCGGCGGGCAGGCCGGGATCCTCGTCGTCGATCCGTGCCGAGATGGCCTCGCGGAAGCGGGTGCAGCGCATGTGGGAACAGTCGTCCGGCGAGCCGATCCGGTTCCCGGGAACCTCCCGGGCGCTCCGGCCGTATATCACGAGATGGCATCGGATCGGGCTGAACCCCTACCTTGCGGCGCCGTGGACGATGTGACGGCGCTGGCGCTGGCGGCCAGGGACGGCGACCACCTGGCGCTGTCGTCGTTCGTCCGCCGGACGTGGAGTGACGTCGTCCGCCTCGTCACCGCGGTCGCGGGGCGCGACCTCGCCGAGGACGCCGCCCAGGACACCTACGTGCGGGCAATCCGGGCCCTGCCCGCCTATCGCGGCGATGCCGGCGCCCGCACGTGGCTGCTTTCGATCGCCAGGCGGACGGCGGTCGACGCCGTCCGGGTGGCGTCACGCCGGCGCCGGCTGACCCGGCTGCTGATCGACCGCGCCGAGCCGGCCACCGTCGAGATCAGCCTCGGCGATTCTGCGCTCGGCGACCAGCTGCTCACCCGTCTCGATCCCGACCGGCGGACCGCGTTCGTCCTCACCCAGTTGCTGGGATTCGACTATGCGGGCGCCGCGGCCATCTGCGGGTGTCCGGTCGGGACCATCCGGTCGCGCGTGGCTCGGGCCCGCGACGAGCTCATCCGCGAGCTGCGGCCCGCCGACTCCGGCTGACTGGCCTCGTTCCGGTCGTAGTTGTGCGGACGCATGCCAGACAGCTACGACCAGCTTCGTGATGCTGCCGCCCGCCGCCGCGTCGCTGCCGGTCGTCGCTTGCCTCGACGAACTACGGGCCGCGCTCGCCGGTGCCGGGCACGCGGTCCTGCAGGCGGCGCCCGGGGCGGGCAAGACGACGGTGGTGCCCCTGGCCCTCGTGGACGAGGCGTGGCTGGAGGGCCGTCGCGTCGTCATGCTCGAGCCGCGCCGGCTCGCCACCCGGGCTGCGGCCCGGCGGATGGCGGCGCTGCTGCGTGAACCGGTAGGCGAAACCGTCGGCTACCGCACCCGCGACGACCGGAGGGTCGGCGCCGCCACGCGTATCGAGGTGGTGACCGAGGGGATCCTCACCAGGCGGCTGCAGCGTGATCCCGGCCTCGAGGGTGTGGGACTGGTGATCTTCGACGAGTTCCACGAGCGCAGCCTCCAGGCCGACCTCGGGCTGGCGCTGGCCCTCGACGCCCGCCGCCACCTGCGCCCGGACCTTCGCTTGCTGGTGATGTCGGCGACGCTCGAGGGGGACCGGGTTGCCGGGTTGCTGACGGTGCCGGGGCGGGAGCCGGCGCCGGTGATCACCAGCGAGACGCGGTCGTATGCCGTCGACGTCCGCTGGGCGCCGCGGCGGCCCCGCGAACACGTGGAGCCCTCGATGGTCACCGCCATCCGGCGGGCGCTGCGCGAGACCGCCGCCACCGCGGCCGAGGGCGACGTGCTGGCCTTCCTGCCCGGCGCGGCGGAGATCGTGCGGACTGCCGACCAGCTCGGCGCCGACGCTCGGTCCGGATTCGGCCGTCGACGTCCACACGCTGTATGGCGCACTACCGGCGGGCGAGCAGGACGCGGCCCTGGCCCCGGGCCTGCCCGGTCGGCGCAAGGTGGTGCTGGCCACCGACATCGCCGAGACGAGCCTCACGGTCGAGGGCGTGCGGGTGGTGGTCGACGCCGGCCTGGCGCGCCGGCCGGTGTTCGACGCCGGCACCGGGCTCACTCGGCTGGCCACCGTCGCCGCATCGCGGGCATCGGCCGACCAGCGGGCCGGGCGGGCGGGCCGACTGGGACCGGGCGTGGCGGTGCGCCTCTGGTCGAAGGTCGAACACGCAGCGCGCCCGCGGTTCGACGAGCCCGAGATCCGCCAGGCCGACCTGGCCGGGCTGGCGCTGGAGCTGGCCGTGTGGGGCACCGAGCCAGCCGACCTGCCGTTCCTGGATCCCCCGCCGCCCCGGGCCCTGGACGAAGCGCGGCGCCTGCTCACGGACCTCGGTGCCCTCGACGGGGACGGGCACCCCACTGCGACCGGCCGGGAGATGGTGGCGCTGCCGCTCCACCCCCGATTGGCCCGCATGCTGCTCACCGCCCGCGAACGCGGCCAGGGCTGGCTCGGCTGCCTGCTGGCTGCGCTGCTGGAGGATCGTGACGTGCTGCGTGGCCGACCCGATGACGTCCCCACCGACGTCGGGGTGCGCCTGACGCTCCTCGCCGATCCGACCTTCCGGCACCCCCAGGCGGACGGGCGGGCCCTGCGGGGCGCGCGGGACCGGGCCCACGACCTGGCGCGGCGCCTGGGGGTGGACGCCGGCGGGGGCGACCCGGCCGAGGCGGGGCCGTTGCTCGGCGTCGCCTACCCCGACCGGATCGCCCAGGCACGCGGCGGCCCGGGGCGCTTCGTGCTGCGGGCGGGCACCGAGGGCTGGCTGTCCGCCGACGACGCGCTGGCCCGCGAACCGTTCCTGGCGGTGGCCGAGGTCGACGGCCGCCGGCGCAACGGGCGGATCCGCATCGCGGCACCCCTCGACGCCGCCCAGCTCGACGAGATCGCGGGCCACCGGGTCGACGAGCACGCCCGGATCGTCTGGGACCGCGAGCGCGACGACCTCGTGGCCCGGGTCGAGCGCCGGCTCGGGCGGCTGCGGCTGGGCGTGGTCGAACGCCGCCCGGCGGCGGGGACGGCCACCACCGCGGCCCTGATCGACCGGGTGCGCTCCACCAATCTGGCCGCGCTGACCTGGACCGACGCCGCCCGGTCGCTACAGGCCCGGATCGGCTTCCTGCGCGCCGTGCTGGGCGACCCCTGGCCCGACGTCTCGGACGGGGCGTTACGTCGCCACCTCGACGACTGGCTGGCCCCGGTGCTGACAGCCGCCGGCGCCAGCGGGCGGGCCGACCTGGAGCGCGTCGACCTGGTCCGAGCGCTGCGCGCCATGGTTCCCGCCGAGCTGGTGGGCGGTCTCGATCGCCTGGCGCCGGCCGCAGTGACGGTGCCGAGCGGCCGCCGGGTGCCACTCGTCTACGGCAACGGCGCGGCACCGGGCGATCCCCCGGTCCTGGCGGTGCGGGTACAGGAGATGTTCGGCTCGCGCGAGACGCCCACCGTCGCCGGCGGGCGGGTTCCGGTGGTGCTGCAGCTGCTGTCGCCGGCGGGGCGGCCGGTGCAGGTGACCAGCGACCTGGCCGGGTTCTGGACCGGCTCGTGGGGCGAGGTGCGCAAGCAGATGGCCGGCCGCTATCCGAAGCACGACTGGCCGGACGACCCGGCCGGGGCCGTCAGTCGACGACGAACGTGACCTGCATGTGCACGCGGAAGCCGGTGACCTGCCCGTCGGTGACGATCGCCTTCTCTTCCTTGACGTAGGCGGCCTCGATGTTGTGGACGGTTTCACCGGCCTTGGCGATGCCCACCCTGAGGGCATCCTCGAAGCTGTCGGGTGACTCGGCGCTCAGCTCGATCGTCTTGGCTACCGACGACATGGCGTTCCCTCCCGGGGAGACTGCCCGCCCGGCGACAGTCAACCAGGTCGCGCAAAGTAGGGACAGGGGCCGTTTCCGTCCCGGAACGTCAGGCTGCGGCCTTGACTGCGGCGTCGTCGCCGACGGGCGCGGACGCCAGCAGCTCGCGCCCGACGGTGGCGGCGATGGCGTCGGACCAGGCGGCGGCGGGCAGCAGGTGCCGGCGGGCATAGCGGAGCCCGACGAGGCCCTTGTGGGCCGCCCACTCGCCCCCCTCGCCGGCCTGCTCCAGCAGGAGTGCCGCCGACGTGGTGCGGACGATGTGGTCGCACAGGCGCCCCGACAGCCCCTCGGCGGCGTCGGGCTCGAGTGCGCCCAGGGCGTCCACCCGGCCGACCAGCTCGTCGCGCGCCGCGACGACAGCGTCGACCGCGGGTTGGGCCCAGCCGGGCGCGCCTTCGCGGGCGGTGGCCACGGCCCGGTCGATCCGGGCCACGACCGCCTCGTGGGCGGCGTCCCGGCGGATGGTCCGCAGCACGTCCAGCACGCAGATGTTCTCGCTGCCCTCCCAGATGGGATGGCACTGCGCGTCGCGGAGCTGGCGGGTCAGGCCCCAGTCCTCGCAGTAGCCGTTGCCGCCGTGCAGCTCGACCGCATACGAGGCCGCCTCGACGCCGAGCCGGCACAGGCGCACCTTGGCCGCCGGCACGAGGATGCGGCGCAGCCGAGCGCCATCCGTGAACCCGCTGGCGGCGGCGCACTCGAAACCCAGCGCCACCGCGGCCTCCAGCTCGGCCAGCTGGTCGACGAGCTGCTCGCGCACGAGCGGCAGGTCGACCAGCGCCCGGCCCTTGGCCTGCCGGTGGTGGGCCCAGGCGGCGGCCTCGGCAAAGCAGCGCCGGGCGATGCCGAGCCCCATGAGCGCCACGCCGAACCGGCTGCCGTTGACCATCTCCATCATCCGTGCGAGTCCGCCCGCGTCCGACGTGGACCGGTCGACGCCATCGGCCGACCCCGGCGGTGCGGCGGCGTCCGTCGGTCCGCGGGGGCCGCAGCGCGTAGCCGAGCGCACCGTGGAGCTCGACCTCGCCGGTGGGGACGCTCTTGGTGCCCAGCTTCTGCTTGAGCCGGCGGATCGTGTAGCGGTTTGGCGTCCCGTCCTCCAGCACCCGCGGCACCAGGTAGAGGCCGAGCCCTGCGGGTCCGTCCGGGGCACCCTCGGGCCGGGCCAGCAGCACGACGGCGGCGCCGTCGACGTTGGAGCAGAACCACTTCTCGCCGCTGATCTCCACCCGGCCGTCGCCTAGGTCTCGGGCGGTGCAGTGGACGCTGCGCCCCAGGTCGGACCCACCGTCTCGTTCGGTCAGGAACATCGACCCGTCGACGGCGTGGTCGACGTCGGCGGCCCGCAGGCCCGCCAGGAGCTCGTCGCGGACATCGGGCGGGCCGTAGGCGTCGACCAGGCCCGCCACCCCGGAGGTCATGCCCAGGCTGCACACCATGCCCGTGTCGGCCTCGGACAGCAGGTAGCTGGCGCCACCGAGCACCACGCCCGGCGTCGGTCGCCCGCGCTCCTTCGCCTGAGCGGCGAATCCCGAGGGATAGCCCACCTGCCACAGCGCCCGCTTGGCATCGAGCATGGCGGGGTGATGGGCGATCTCGCCCACGTCGTTGGCCCAGCGGTCGTAACGGACCAGCTCGGGCGGGTGGGCGTCGATGGTGTCGGCGGCCCGGGCGATGCGGCCGCCCACGAGGTCGCCGAATGCATCGAGCGTGGCCTCGGCCCAGGCCAGGTCGTCGGGTGGGCAGTCGCGCCGGACCCGGGCCTGGAAGTCGGGGTCGAGCCGGTACCAGTTCTGCCCCACCACGGCGTCGATGTCAGACCAGTCGATCACCCGACCAGCGTGGCAGGTGGGCGACGCTGGGTCACGGCCGGCGCGGCCCTCCGGGGTGTGTGAATCCGTCGCAGTCACCCGAAGTGAAGATGTCGACGGCGTTGGCGGCGCCGGAGAGCACGGTGCCGACGTCGTCGGGGCCGAACGCGTCGGGCCCGGCGGCCACGATGTCGGCGAGGGCGGCGTCGAACGCCAGTAGGGCCGCCTGCTGGCTCGCATCGAAGCGGCCGAGGTCCCGTAGCGCCCGGTCCGCCACCTCCCGCAGGGCGACGGCATCGTCGTAGGTCGCCGGGGGTGTGGCGGGGACGAAGGCCGGCGCCGTGTCGCCGCCGGCGAGCTCACGCGCCAGCCGGACGCCGTCGCGGACCTGCTGGTGGAGCTTGCGGTAGTCGACGATGTCGGCCTCGTCCTGAGCCGTGTGGTAGCAGGGCCCGGTCGAGTCCGAGAAGAAGACGGTCGGCACCCCCGCCTGGATGAACGGCAGGTAGTCGCTCCGACCCTGGCCGAAGATCCAGCTCAACTGGTGCGTGTCGAGGGGTCCGGGCCGGGTGGCCCGCCCGACCGCCGCCGTGAGCCGTTCGCCGCCGGTCTCGGCGCCGATGGCGAAGGTGGTGGTGCGCAGGCTGGGCAGGATGTTGGCCCCTTGGATGTCGTAGTTGACGTAGGCGACGGTCTGCGACAGGGGCACGAGCGGGTCGGCGACCCAGGCGCGCGCGCCCAGCAGGCCGTCTTCCTCGCGGTCCCACAAGGCGAGGATCACCGACCGGCTGGGTCCGTGCCGCTCGCGGGCGAGCTGCTCGCCGATCGAGAGAACCGCCGCCACGCCGGTGGCGTTGTCGGTCGCGCCGTTGCAAATCGTGTCGGCGGGATCGGCGCTGTCACAGCCGGTGCCGAGGTGGTCGTAGTGCGCGCCGATGATCACGTACTCGTCGGGCAGCTCGTCGCCGGGGATCAGCGCCACGACATTGGTCCCGCCCGCGAACGCCTGCGTGAAGGCGTCGGTGCCCGGGGCAGATGGGTTCAGCCCGACGGCGAAGTCATCGAGGCGGTCGATGAGGTAGCGCCGCGCACGGGCTGAGCCCTCCGTCTGGTTGTCGCGCCCACCCATGGCGTCGCTCGCCAGGACACGCACGTCCACCACCAGCGGCGAGCAGCCCGCCAGCACCATCAGGCCCGCCAGGGCTATGCCCGCAGGACGGAGGAGTCCTCGTCGTCGCGCCATTTGATGTCCCCCTCGAGCTGTCGAGCTGTCGAGCGGGCGGGCAGTCTGCCAGATGCGGCGCCGGCAGGATGACCCTCCCGGTGGGGCTTGCGCGGACCCTATTGCCTCGCGGACAGCAGGTCCTCGACGGCCTCGGGCGGCCGGCCCAACACCGCTCGGCCGTCCTCGGCCACCAGGATGGGCCGCTCGATCAGGATCGGGTTGGCCACCATGGCCTCGATCCAGCGGCGGCGGTCGTGCGGCCAGTCGCGCAGGCCGAGGTCCTTGGCCACCGGCTCGCCCATGCGGGCGATGTCCCACGGCTCGCGACCGAGCGCCACGAGGACCGCGTCGAGCTCCTCGGCGCTGGGCGGGTCGTCGACGTAGCGGCGCTCCGCGTAGGCGACGCCGCGGTCGTCGAGGATCGCCTTGGCCGAGCGGCTCTTCGAACAGCGGGGGTTGTGCCACAGCTCCATGGCCCCGAGCCTGGCACGCCCGAGCGCGGCGCGGAACCGGCGTTCACCGGTCCCAGCGGGCGAGCAGGGCCCTGAGCATCTCGTCGGACTGGTGGCTGGGCAGGCCGCTGCCGCCGTCGACGATCAGGTCGTGCCCGGTGACGAAGCCGGCGTCGGGGGAGCACAGGAATGCCACGGCCCCCGCCACCTCCGCGGCGGCGCCGACGCGCCCCAGCGGGATCCGGCCCTCGATGCGGCGCCGGCGGTCCTCGTCGTCGAGCACGGCCTGCGTCATACGGGTGGCGACGTACCCGGGCGACACGCTGTTGACGCGCACCTCGGGGGCGAGCTCGAGCGCCGCGGTGCGGGTGAGCGCCACGACCCCCGCCTTGGCCGCCGCGTAGGGCCCCTCGCCCCGGGTCGGGCGGCTGGCCACCGTGCCGGCGACGTTGACCACCGACCCGCGGCCGGAGGCCCGCAGGTGGGGCGCCGCCGCCCGGATCCCGTGCCAGACACCCGTGAGGTTGACCGCCACCAGGCGGGCGAACTCGGCGTCGGTGAACCGGGCCAGCGGCTTCGTCGACCCGAACCCGGCGTTGTTCACGAGGATCGTGAGCCCGCCGAAGGCCGACGCCGCCCGCTCGACGGCCGCCGCCAACGCGTCGGAATCGGCGACGTCGGCACCGAGCGCGAGGTGGCCCTGACCGAGCTGGCTGGCGACCTCGCCACCGGCCGCGTCGTCGACGTCGACGACGGCCACCCGGGCCCCATCCCCCGCCAGCCGGCGCGCCACGGCGCGCCCGATGCCATGGGCACCCCCGGTGACCACCGCCGCATGCCCGTCGAACGGTCCGGCCACTGCGCGGCCCCCGACCCCTAGAAGCCCTGGAGCCAGTGGCCGGCGTTGACGCCCAGCGCCTGCCCGGTGATGGGCTTGGACATGTCGGACGCGAAGAACACGACGGCCTCGGCGATCTCGCTCGAGGGCGGCAGGTAGCCGAGGGCCGTCTCCGACGCCACCTCGGCGTACTGCTCGTCCGGCGTGATCCCCTTCTGCCGCGCCAGGTGCTCGAAGTACATGGCCACGCTCTCGCCCCAGATGTAGCCGGGATGGACGCCGTTGACCCGGATCCCCTGCGCCCCCAGCTCGACCGCCAGGATCTTGGTGGCCGCCGCCAGCGCCGCCTTCGACGCCGTGTAGGCCCCGAACCGGGGGCGCATCCGCACGGCGGACATCGAGTTGACCATCACGACACGCCCGTCGCCCTGATCGGCCATCGGGCCGACGCAGGCCTGGGTGAGCTGCAGGGTGCCGAACAGGTTGACGTCCATGGTCCGGCGCCAGTCGTCGAGGTCGGCGTCGGCGAAGCGCGTCCGGTCACCGGCGTGGAAAGCGTTGTTGACCAGCACGTCGAGGCGGCCGAAGGCCTCCACCACCCGCCCCACCGCGCTCCGGCACGAGTCGGCGTCGCAGACGTCGAGCCGCAGCGCCAGTGCCTTGGCGCCCAGCCCCTCGATCTCGGCGGCGATGGCCTCGACGCTGGCCTCGGTGCGGGCCCCCACCACGACCGTCGCACCCTGGCGGCCGCAGGCCAGCGCGATGTCGCGGCCGAGCCCCGGCCCGGCGCCCGAGACGAGCGCCACCTTCCCGTCCAGCAGTGCCATCCGTGGTCAGAGTAGGCGTGCTAGCGGCGGCGAAGGTCCGCTACGACCTCGCCCTCCTCTTCTTGCGGCGCTCCCACAGCACCTCGGCCGCCTGCCCCAGCAACGCCCCGAGGACGAGCGCCACCAGCAGCCCGACCCACAGGCGGGTCGTGACGTCGAAGAACACGAAGCTCGTCTCGACGCGGTCGCTGTTCTGCGCGACGAACAGGATGGCGAGGACCACCACCGCGGCGGCCACCAACAGTCGTGTGATCAGCCGTAGGTCGGGCCCGTCCGATGACTCACCCAGCGGAACGTCGCTGCTCTCCGGCTCGTAGGCCACGCCGGGAACCTACCTCGCAGAGGGTCAGGGAACGAGCACCTGACGGGCCCCCCGCCGGCTAGCGGCGTTCGTAGCGGGGCTCGCGGTCCTCGGCGCGTGCCTGCAAGTGCTCCCGGTAGTCGTGCGACCCCAGCACCATCGCCTGGCCCATGAGCTCCCGCTGCAGCGTCGCCCGCACGTCCGACGACGCCAGCGCCTGCACCTGCTCCCGGACCAGCCGCACCGCCAACGGCGGGCGCTCGGCGATCGACTCCGCCAGCCCCAGCACGACCTCGTCGAGCTCTTCGTCGGGCACCACCTGCATCACCAACCCGAGCTGGAGGGCCTCGTCGGCCCCTACCCGCCGGCCCGTCAGCGCCAGGTCGAGCGCCAGCGCCGTTCCACCGATCTCGAAGAGCTTGGCCACGCCGGCCGAGTCCGGGATCACGCCATGGTCGACCGCCGGCAGGGCCAACGCCGCGCTCTCGCCGGCCACCCGCATGTCGCACAGCAGCGCCCGTTCCAGCTGGATGCCGAGGACCCAGCCCTTGAGCGCGCAGATGATCGGCACCGGGAAGTCGTACAGCAGCCGGGTCTGCCACTGGTTGCGCTCGATGAACTCGAGGTCGGTGGCACCGGGGTGGTCGTGCAGCTCGCCGAGGTCGCGCCCCGACGAGAACGAGGGACCGTTGCCGCGCCACACCACCACCCGCACGTCGCGGTCGTTGCGGAGCAGGTCCAGGTACCGGAAGAACAGCGCGTCGGCGGCATCGCCGACCATGTTGTGCTGATCGGGCCTGTTCAGGCTGATGACGGCCACGCCGCCTTTCACCTCGAGCAGGACGGGATCGTCGTCCACCATCGAATCTCCCTCCCTATGGCGACGCTGGGGAGAGCGCCGGCCAGGTGCCCACACGCTATGTCGTATCGACCGCGTGTGCTCGGGCGAACTTTGCGACTACGGCCAGCGCCGGCGGCGCGTTCGTCAGACGGGCTGGACGTTGACTGCCTGCTGACCACGCCGACCGGGTGCCACCTCGAACCGGACCCGCTGGCCGGCTTCGAGCGTCCGGTGTCGACCGCCCAGGCTGGAGACATGGACGAACACGTCGGCTGCCCCTCGCCTGACGATGAACCCGTAGCCCCGGGAGGGATGGAACGACTTCACGGTCCCGGTCAACCGCCGGTCGTCCCGCCGGGCCGCCACGCGGCGATCTCGGGCATGACGGCGAGGCGCGGGCGAACGTTCCGGTGAACCCGGTGCGGCCGCCGGCACCGCGGCGCGCCGGCCCCACCTGACGAGACGGTCGGGTTCGGGCGCCTCGATCGGCTCCGTGCGTTCCAGATCCCGCTGCAAGCTGCGGACGGCCTGGCGGGTGCCGGGCGTCACGAGCGAGACGACCACGCCGGCGGCCCCGGCGCGACCCGTTCGCCCCGAGCGGTGGACGTAGTCCTTGGCGTCGCCCGCGGGGTCGAAGTGGACCACGCACGCCACACCGTCGACGTGGATGCCGCGGGCGGCGACGTCGGTCGCCACCAGCGCCGGGGACTTGCCGCTGGAGAACGAGCGCAGCGCGTGGTGACGCTCCGACTGGGTGCGCCGACCGTGTATGGCCTCCGCCTTGACCCCGGCCTGCCGGAGCTGGCGGGCGACGCGGTCGACGCCATGGCGGGTGCGACAGAACACGATGGTGGGCCCTGTGCGGCCGACGATGTCGGCTGTCAGCGCCACCCGCCCAGGCTGGTCGACGGTCCAGAACAGGTGCGTAACCTCGGCACCGTCGCCGGTGGTGTCGCCCGCCACGTGCTGCACGGGATCACGCTGATAGCGGCTGACCAGGGCGTCGACGTCGCGATCGAGCGTTGCCGAGAAGAGCAGGGTCTGGCGGCTGAGCGGGCGTGAGGTCGAGCAGCCGACGTACCGCCGGCAGAAATCCCATGTCGGCCATGCGATCGGCTTCGTCGACCACCACCAGCTCGACCCCGTCGAGGCGGACGTCACCGCTGGCCACCAGGTCCTCGAGTCGTCCCGGGCAGGCGACGACCGCGCTGACGCCGCGCGCCAGCAGCTTGCGCTGCGGCCCGTAGCCGACCCCGCCGTAGATGGCTGCGACCGGGCCGGAGTGGTGCTGGTCGATCACGCCTTCCAGATCGCGTTGCACCTGGGCGGCCAGCTCACGTGTGGGCACCAGCACGAGGGCCCAGGGGCGTCGTGGCTGCGGCGCCGGCAGCCTCGCGACGCGGGCGGCGATGGTGAGGCCGAAGGCGAGCGTCTTGCCCGATCCGGTCGGGGCCTTGCCCGCGACGTCGCGGCCGGCGAGGGCGTCGGGCAGCGAGGCGGCCTGGATGGGGAACGGCTCGGCGATGCCGTGGCGGGCCAAGGTGGCGCACAGGGGCGCGGGCACGCCGAGGTCGGCGAAATTGAGGGACAACGGGACTCCGATCGAACTGACGCTGCGCGAACAGCGCAGCCGTGGCCCGAGCGGCCCGGCGCCGTAGGCGCCAAGAGCGGGAAGCACAGCAACGCTTGCCACGGACCAGATGATCAGTCCGCGACCGCTAGGTGGGGTAGGCCAACTCGAACTGATGTCTCGAATGGCCCCATCGGCGTTTCAGCGCCGACTGCTGCCGGCGGCGCCGGCGAGTGATCCGTCAACCTTATCGGCTTCGCCGGCGGATCCGTTCGCCGGTGCGCGGCAGGTCAGGCAGCCGGGGCAGTCGTCGTGGTGGACGTCGACGCCGTCGTGGTGGAGGTCGCGGCCGTCGTGGTCGTGGACTCCGGAGCCGTGGTGGTCGGCGTCGAGGCCCCGGTGGTCGTCGTCTCACGGATGCCGGTCTGGGGGATCGGGCCCTCGTCGTCGTCTCCGCAGGCGGAGAGTGCCAGAACCGCCACCACCGCCGACCCCAGAGCTGCCCAGCGCACCACCAGTCGTTTGTCCATCGGCCCTAGAGCATGGCGGACGCGCTGCTCAGGTCACCAAACCCCGCCCGATGGCCGACGCGCCGGAGCCCATCGCGGGCCGCGGCGGCGATCCCGATCCCGTCGAGACCCAACTGGGAACGGATTGCCGCAGGATCGCCATGGGCCACTAGGCGTCCGGCACCCCCAGCACGACCACGAGTGCGAATCCCCGTAATGCGGCTCGACCCGGCATGAGCGAAGCGCAGCTCAGACCGTGGACAGCCCCAGCACCTTCTCCGCGTTGTGCCGCAGGAACTTGGGCCACACCTCGTCCTTGAACTGCACCCCGGGCAGCTCGCCCATGATGCGCTCGAGCGACAGACCCATCGGGAAGTAGCCGGCGTAGATGATCTTGTCGGCGCCGCGGGTGTTGGCGTAGTCGATGATGGCCTTGGGGTAGTACTTCGGCGCGAAGGCGCTGGTCGAGTAGTAGAGGTTGGGCCACTTGAGCATCAGCTTCACGGCCAGGTCGGCCCAGGGCTCGCAGCCGTGCCGGGTCACGAAGACCAGCTCGGGAAAGTCGTAGCAGACCTCGTCGATCAGCTCGACGTGCTGGCAGGCGAACCGCAGCCGGGGCCCGGGGATGCCGGCGCAGCAGAACACGGCGATGCCCAGCTCCACGCACTTGGCGTACAGCGGGTACATCTTCTTGTCGTTGATCGGCACTTGCGGGAACGTGCCGGCGGGGAACACCCCGATCGAGCTGATCCCCCAGGTATCGTGCGCCTTGGCGATGGCCCGCACGGCGTCCATGCCGTCGTTGGGGTCGACCGAGAGCTGGGGAATGAACCGGTCGGGGTGGTCGCGTACGGCCCGCTCCCCGATCTCGCCGTTCACGCCGATGACGCCCCGCTCGACGCCCCAGAGGTCCATCTCCCGCAGGGTGACGTCCAGGGGATCGGCATCCTTGTCGAGCTTCTTGTCGGGGACGTCCTTGAACATGTACTCGACCGGGAACTCGAAGTCTTCCTTCGACTCCTTGTCGTGCGTTTGCTGGGTGATGAACGCGTACTGCTTGCGCATGTTCCGAGCCGGGAAGCCGATCATCGTGTCGATGATCCCGATGTCTGACGGGGGCGTCATGTCGCTGGTTCTAGCAAGGGTGCGGCGCCGATGCCCTGTCGAGGCTAGGAAGTAGCGATGGCGCTCGACCCCGACCCGACCACCGACACTGCGACGCCCTCGATGCCCGAGGGTGACGCCGAGCCCGTCCGCGGGCGCATCGTCGTGGGCATCGACGACTCCGGGCAGGCGGCCGCGGCGCTGCGTTGGGCCCTGGAGGAGGGCGTCCTGCGGCAGGCGACCGTGGAGGTGGTGCACGCCTGGGCGCCGCCGATGTCGGCGCTGCCCTTCGGCGCCACCCTGCGCCTGCGTGCGAATGAGGGCGAGATCGACGCCGTCGCGCGGGCGTCGGTGGACGAGATCGTCGACGCCGCGCTGGCCGAGATGGACAGCCGACCTCCCGAGGTCATGCGCACGATCCTGCCCGGCGGCGCGGCGCTGACGCTGGTCGAGGTGGCCGAATCGGCGGACCTGCTGGTGGTCGGCTCCCACGGGCGCACGGGTCTCAGCCGGCTGATGGTCGGCTCGGTGGCGATGGCATGCGTGCAGCACGCTCCCTGCCCGGTCGTGGTGGTGCGGACCCCGTCGGAGGACTGACTCCCCAGAGCCCGCCGCCGTCATCCGGCCGGCGGGCGGGAGCTACCTTCGAGCGCCATGCGGACGAGCAGCCGCCGAAGGCTCGATTTGGCGCTCATGGCCGGCGGCAGCCTGGTCGTCGGGGCGGTGGCGCTGGTCGGCGCCGTCGCCGGCGACACCGAGCGGGTCGAACGCCTGTGGACGTCCGCGGAACTGGCAGACGACGGATCGGCCCAGATCACCGAGGTGATCGACTATGACTTCGGCGCCCTCAGTGAGAAGCACGGCATCTTCCGCGACGTGCCGGACCTCTCACCGCAGGCACCCATCACCGTCGACTCGCCCGACGCCCCCGACGCCATCCAGGTGACGCCCGAGGCAATCGAGGGCCGTGAGGGCGCAAGGATCCGGATCGGCGACCCCAACGTCACCGTCTCGGGCCGCCACCGCTACCGCATCGACTACCCGCTGCCCGGCGTGGTCCGGAGCACGACGCTCGACTGGGAGGCGGTCGGGGTCAGCTGGGAGGTCCCCATCGAGGAGGCCGAGATCCACGTGGTCGCCCCGTTCGAGCTGCTCGACGCCACCTGCTCGACGGGCGTCACCGGCTCCCAGGGCGGCTGCGAGGTCCGGGAAGTCGCTCCCGGTCACCTGGTCACCACGGTGGATGACCTCGACCCAGGCGAGGGCGTATCGATCGAAGCGCGGACCAGCAGCGACCTGGCGACGCCGCCGGCGCCACCCGAGCCGCCGGCCACACCGCCCGACGACCCCGGGACCGGGCTCGCGCCGCCCGCGGGCACCGCCGCGGCCGGGGCGCTGCTGGCGGCGGGATCGACGGCCTGGCTGGTACGGCGCGGCAGGACGCGAGCGGGTCGGCGCGGGAGGGCCGGCCGACGCCGCGTGGGCGGGTCCCGACGCGTCGACGAGCTGGACGCGCGTCGACCAGGAGGAGCTCGCGGCCATGGCCACCACCGAGTTCGCGCCGCCGGGCGAACTCGACCCGCCCCACGGTGGCATCGTGCTGACCGAGGAGGTGCGGCCCGAGCACAAGGTGGCCTGGCTGATCCAGATGGCGATCGACGGCACCATCGACATCGGCGCCAACGGAGCCGACCCCGGCGGTGCGGGCGGTGCCTGGACACCATGGACCGGCGGCGACGATCTCCGCCTGGTCCGTACCGGGCAGGGCACCCCCGATGCCGCCGCCATCCTCGACACCGCCTTTGCCGGCCGTGACGAGGTCGATCTGGGCGGCTACGACTCGGATTTCGCCCGAGCCTGGCAGCATCTCGAGGGACAGTTGCAGGCCTGGCGCGACACCAGCGGGATGTGGGATCCCGGCGGCGGCGCCCGCAAGGTGACGGCCCGGGTGCTGGGCATCATCGGCGTGGTGGTGGGGACGCTGGGTGCGGCCGCCGGCGGCTGGCTGGCGAACCAAAGGGGGCCGGCCTGGCTCGTCCTGGCCGCGGCGGGCGGGGCCGTGGCGGGCGCCGGGCTGGCGGCGGCGCTGCGGGCCTGGGAGCTGCGGGTCCGCACGCCGGCGGGCTCGGCGGCCTGGCTGCGGGTCGAGTCGTTCCGCCGGTTCCTGGCGGGGTCGGAGGCGTACCACGCCGAGGAGGCGGCCAAGCGCGGGGTGCTGCGGGAGTACACCGCCTGGGCGGTGGCCCTGGGCGAGATCGACCGCTGGCAGCGGGCCGTCTCGGCGGCCTCGATCGCGCCCGAGACCGCCGGCCTGTCCTACGCCTACATGGCCCCGCTGCTGCTGGCGTCCACCACTTCGGCGGCCACCGCGCCCTCGTCGAGCGGCGGCGGGGGCATCGGCGGGGGCTTCGGCGGCGGCGGGGTCGGCGGCGGTGCAGGAGGGGGCGGCGGCGGCAGCTGGTAGCGGCGGGACAACGCGCCGCCCGCAACTCGCCGCAACCCGCTCGGAGCCCGCAGGCCGGACGCGCCGGAGCCCCCTGGGGAAGAGGTGCTCCGGGGCCCGGTGGCGGGTGGGGGAGAGCCAGCCGAGCCGACCAGGCGATTGCTCGCTAGTCCGTTGCGATCGCCTGGAGGACGTCGAGCTTGGCCGCCCGGCGTGCGGGGCGGACCGCCGCGACCACCCCGACGATGGCGCCGAGCGCCACGACCACGCCGAGCTGGCCGGTCGGGACCGCGAATGCCCCGAGCCCCTCGGCGGCCTCGATCGTCTTCACCATCGCCCAGCCCAGGAAGGTCCCCAGGCCGAGCCCGCCGACTGTGCCGAACAGGGCCACCACCAGCGCCTCGCCGCGCACCATCCGGCGCAGCTGCCGCCGGCTCTGACCCACCGCCCGGAGCAGTCCCAGCTCTCGGGTGCGCTCGTGGATCGACAGCGACAGCGTGTTGGCGATGCCCATGAGGGCGATCACGATGGCCATGACCAGCAGCACGTAGATGATGGTGAGCAGCTGGTCGATCTGGCCGGCAACCGAGTCGACGTACTCCTGGCGGTCCTGCACATCGGGCGCCCCGAACCGGTCCGCGACCGGCTGGATGGCCGCCTCACCGTCGGTGGTCGAGACGCCGTCGGCCAAGTCGATGAGCAGTGCGACGTCGCTCGCCCGGGTGGCCGCGTGTGGTGCATACGCCGCCTTCGGGAGCACGACGTTGCCAACCAGCTCGTCGTTGCCGAAGACCGCCCCGACCGTGAGCTCGTCACTGGTCCCGTCCGAGTACGACACGGGCACCGGGTCGCCGAGGGCGAGGCCGTTGTCCGAGGCGTAGTCGGTGTACAGCGCCACCTGCCGGTCGCCCAGCTCGTCGATGGAGCCATGCGTGACGTCAAGGTCGAGGATCCGCCCGAACGACGTCGGTTCGATGAGGGTGGCGACGTCGTCGTCGCCGTCGATCACCATCGGGGCGTTGCCCAGCCCCGTGGCCGCGTCGACCTCGGGGAGGCGGCCGACGGCGGGCTCCAGCTCAGGGGTGAGCCCGGCGCCGCTGAAGTCCGTCTGCGCGATGACCAGGTCGCCGGCGAACTGCTCCGACACGGTGTCGTCGATCGACTGCTTGACGGACGCCGCCACCACGGTGAACAGCGTTACGACCGCGACGCCGACCATCAGCGCCGACGCCGTGCCGGCGGTGCGGCGGGGGTTGCGCATGGCGTTGCGCCGCGCCAGCGTGCCGCTCATCCCCCGCCGGAGGGTCAGTGGCCCGCCCACGGCACCCGCGACGGGGCGAGCCACCACGGGGCCGAGAAGCACGAACCCGACCACCACCAGGAGCGCACCCACGCCGGTCATGGGCAGCGAGCCGTCGCCCGCGGTGCCGCCGACCGTGGCGGCGATGCCGACGCCGGCGACCACCACGCCCAGCAGGCCGCGCACCCACGAGGCGCCGGACCGGTCGACGGCGACGTCTCGCAGCGCGGCCAGGGGCGCGACGCGGGAGGCCTTGACGGCCGGGCCGACGCTGGCGACCAGCGTGACCACCACGCCGACGACGGCGGCCAGCACCAGTGCGGACGTCTCCACCACCAGGGCGGTTCCGGCCACGGCCAAGCCCGCCGACTCGCTGAGCGCGCTCAGGCCGGCGGCGAGGCCCACGCCGGCGGCCACGCCGATGGCCGACGCCACGACGCCCACCATCAGCGCCTCGACCACCGTGGAGGCCAGAACCTGGCGGCGCGACGCTCCCAGGGCCCGCAGCAGGGCCGACTCCCGGGTGCGCTGGGCCACCAGGATCGAGAACGTGTTGTAGATGCTGAACGTGGCGACCACCAGGGCGATCCCGGCGAACACCAGCAGGAACGCCTTGAAGAACCCGAGGAAGTCGCCCTGGAGCTCGGACTGCTGCTCGTCGGTGAGCGCGGCCCCCGTGAGGGCCTCGGTCCCGTCGGGCAGGGCCGGCCCCAGCCGGTCGACCAGCTCCTGCTGGCTCACGCCCTCGTCGGCCACCACCAGGACGTCGGAGATCCGACCCTGCTCGGGCAGCAGGACCTGCTGGGCGAACTCGGTGGTGAAGGCCGCGTAGGTCTGCGGGCCGGCGCTGTCGGCGTCACCGAAGGTCGCGACGCCGACCACGGTCACCCCGACGGGCTCAGGGGTGCGGATGGCGGTGGCGTCACCGACCTCAAGATCGCCCTTGTCGGCCGAGGCCCTGTCGATGACCACCTCGCCGGGCCCCTCGGGAGCGCGGCCGTCGGCGATCTGCCAGGGGTTGATCTCGGGATCCGCGATCCAGTTTCCGGCCTGGGTGGGAGGGCCGTTGCCCCCGAGCGGATCGCCGTCGGATCCCACGATCTGGCCGATCCCGGAGACCTCGGGTACGGCCGTGGCGACGCCGTCGACCGCGGCGACGTCGTCGACGACCGAGGCGTCGAGCAGGCCACGTTCGCTGATGTCGTCGTCACCGACCTCGGTACTGCTGCGCACCACCGCGTCGGTGCCGGCGTTGGCCTCGCTGTACATGTCGCCGAAGCCGGTCTCCATCGTGTCGCCGAGCACGAGGGTGCCCGACAGGAACGCCACGCCCAGCACGACGGCCGAGCTGGTGGCGAGCAGGCGCCGCTTGTGGGCACCGATGCTCTTGATTGTCGTCCTCCACATGACGATCAGCTCCCGAACGCCGATGTGTTTCCCGCTCTTGCGTGTCGCTCGTCACCCTGACGTGGCCGGCCGCTCGGGCCCGGGTCTCGCCGGAGGGCGAGACCCTGCAGGCGCTCGAGCACGCGCTCGGCGGTGGGGGCCGGCATCTGGTCGACGACGCGACCGTCGGCGAGGAACACGACGGCGTCGGCGTAGGCCGCCGCCACCGGGTCGTGGGTGACCATGACGATGGTCTGGCCGAGCTCGTCGACGGCCCGGCGCAGGAACGCGAGGATCTCGCCGCCGCTCCGGGAGTCGAGGTTGCCGGTGGGCTCGTCGGCGAAGATCACTGAGGGCCGGCTAGCCAGTGCTCGGGCCACGGCCACCCGCTGCTGCTGGCCGCCCGACAGCTCGGCCGGACGGTGCTCGAGCCGGTCGCCGAGCCCGACGGTGTCGACGATGCTGCGGACCCAGCGCTTGTCCGACTCTTCCTTCCGGCCAGGTCGAGCGGCAGGGTGATGTTCTCCCCTGCGCTCAGCATCGGGAGCAGGTTGAACGCCTGGAACACGAAGCCGACGTGGTCGCGCCGGAGCCGGGTCAGCTCCTTCTCCGGGAGCCGGCCGAGGTCCACCTCGCCGATGAACGCCCGGCCCGACGTGAGTGTGTCGAGCCCCGCCAGGCAGTGCATGAGGGTCGACTTGCCCGACCCCGAGGGTCCCATGATGGCGGTGAAGCGCCCGGCGGGTAGGGCCAGGCTCACGGCGTCCAGAGCGCGCACCGCGGTGGCGCCCTTGCCGTACACCTTCACCGCCTCTTCGGCCCGGACCGCGATGGGAGCGGGGGACGCGCCCAACCCGGCCGTCGTAGTGGTCATCACGTCGCTCGCAGTCATTGTTCTCCGCTCTTGCTGCTTCGCAGCGGGCCGCTCGGGCTCCGACGCTTTGCTTGTCCGCTCCCACGGCCGCTCGGGCCGGGCTCGCTCTCTCGCCCTTCGGGGCGCTCGCTCATGCTCCCGACGGTACGGACGGACCCTCGGAGCGTGAATGGAGCGCCCCGGCGTCTTCCCGGTGGGGGTAGCCCCACCCCGACGTTGGCGCCGCCTCCACCTGTGCCGTTCTGTGGCACGGCGCGTCACGCGTTGCCGGTATGGCCGAGAACTTCGAGAGCATCGACACCCTCGTGATCGGGGCGGGCCAGGCCGGCCTGGCCACGAGCTACTGGCTGACGGAGTCGGGCGTCGAGCATGTCGTCGTGGACTGCCGCGACGAGCTGGGCGGTGCCTGGCTGGACAGGTGGGACAGCTTCTGCCTGGTGGCACCCAACTTCACCCTGCTGCTGCCCGGCATGCCCTATGACGGGTCCGACCCCGACGGGTTCATGGCCCGTGACGATGTGGTCGCGCACATGCGGCGCTACGCCGGCACGGTGGACGCGCCGGTGCGCCTGGGCTCCGGCGTCAATCGCCTTTCGGCCTCGAACGGCCATCTGGAGGCGCAGACCAACGCCACCACCTTCCGGGCCCGGAACGTCGTGCTGGCGACCGGGCCCTACCCGCAGCCCAAGGTTCCCGCCGCATCCCAGGGACTGGCGGGATCCATCCAGCAGCTGCACTCGCACGACTACCGCCGACCCGACCAGCTAGCCGACGGGGCCGTGCTGGTCGTGGGCTCCGGCCAGTCGGGCGTGCAGATCGCGGAGGAGCTGCACCAGGCAGGCCGGCGAGGTGCACATCGCGGTGTCGATGTGTCCCCGGGCGCCGCGCCGCTACCGGGGCCGCGACGTCGCTTGGTGGCTGGTCCGGGTCTTCCAGCACGGCGCCGATCACGGGATCCCCGTCCCGACGGTCGACGACCTGCCGTCTCCCGCGGCGCGCTTCGCCTGCCAACCCCAGGTGTCGGGCAAGGACGGGGGTCACGACATCGACCTGCGCGAGTTCGCCCGCCGCGGCATGCGGCTGTACGGACGGCTCGAGGCGGCGGACGGCACCACCGTGCGGTTCAGCGACGACCTTGCCGACCGGCTGGCCTTCGCCGACCGCGGGTTCGACGAGCGCTTCCGCCCGCTGTTCGACGCCTACGACGCCGCAGCCGGCATCGGTGCGCCACCCGACGACCGGCCTGCGCCCGATGACTTCACGCCGGCCACGTCGACCGAGCTCGACCTCGACGCAACCGGCATCGGCGCCGTCGTCTGGGCCACGGGGTACCGCCTCGACTTCGGCTGGGTCGACCTTCCGGTGCTGGACGAGTGGGGCTACCCCCGCCACACCCGGGGAGTCACCACCCACCCCGGCCTGTACGCGGTGGGCCTGCCCTGGCTCCACTCCCAGCCATCCGCAGTGTTCGCGGGTGTCGGCGCCGACGCCGCCCACATCGTCGAGCACATCGCGGGCCGGCAGCCGTGACCGCGCGCGACCTCGAGCACGGCTGGCAGCTCACGGGCTCCAGCGCCGACGCCTACGAGCAGCTGCTCGTCCCCACGATCTTCGAGCGCGTGGCGCGGAGCCGTCAGGACCAGAACTCGTCGACATGATGGGGATCGGAGACGAACACGATGCCGTCGGCCAGCTTGCCGTCGACGAAGCGGAACGCGTAGCAGTTCTCGGTGTCAAGGCGCCGCCCGTCCCGGTCCGCGGTCACGCGGCAGCGGGCGATGAGGTTCTGGTCGTCGGCGAGCACCGTCACGGGCTCGAGCGCGATTGTCCCGCCGGACTCGTCCCGCAACCGGCGCAGGATCTCGGCGAAGCCGTCGATGCCACGGAACTCGCCGGCGACCCGGCTGCGGCCGGGGATCCGGTACACGACGTCGCTGCGCACGAGGTCGTGGACGGCGGCGAGGTCGTCCCGGTTGAAGGCGTCGATTGCGTGCAGGTAGGTCGTGACGTTGGGATGCAGTTCGGTCATCGTTCGGTGTCCTCCGGGGCCGGTCGCGGGCTCATCCCCAGGGCGTGACGCCGCCGCCGGGCCCGTGCCGTCGGATGGCACGGGTCGACGGCACCGCCGTCCCGAACCGTCGACGGACGCCGGCGTTCACGGGGCGTTCACGGGCGTCGACAAGCCTTCGCCCGACCGCTGGCGGCGGCGCCCTTCATCCGTGCGCCCCGCTGGCCTAGCCTGCTTGGCGTGCAGTCGGCGTCGAGGGTGACCGCGCGGGCGTTCGTCACTGCCCTGGTCCTCACCGGCCTGGGTGCGTCACTGCTGCCCCTGCAGGCGGGGGCGGCACCCCCGGACCCGGAGCCTGCACCCGAGCTGGCCGTGGTCCCGCCGATCAATTCGTTCCCGGTGCCGGCGCCGTACGAGGCGTCGTTCTCCGACGACTGGCATGCCTGCCGGGACGGCTGCCGGCGCAAGCACAAGGGCAACGACATCTTCGCCCCCGAGGGCTCGCCGATCGTTGCCGTCGAGCCGGGCGTCATCGCCAAGGTCGACGGCACCGACGACAGCAACGGCGGCCTGAGCATCTGGCTGCTGGGTGATTCGGGGGTGGCCTACTGGTACGCCCACAACTCGGCCAACTATGTGACCGCCGGGCAGCGGGTGGGACGGGGCCAGCTGATCGGTCGGGTGGGCCACACGGGAAATGCGCGGACGACGCCGTCGCACATCCACTTCCAGATCAACCGGTGCGGCGAGCTGTCGAGCAGTGAGCCCTGCACGGTGGACCCGTTCGGGTTGATAAGCCGCTGGACACCGGGCCAGGTCGGTGGCGGCGCGGACGCGGTGGGCCTGTACCGGCGGTCCCGGGCCAGCACCGAGCTGCGGATCGAGGGTGGCTCGGCGCTGCCGGCGTTTGGATACGGCCACGCTCCTGAGGGTGGCACGCTGCCGGTGGCGGGCGACTGGAACGGCGACGGGACCGACACCGTCGGCATCTACCGGCGCCTCGACGCCACCTTCCGGCTGCGGGACGAGGCCGGCAAGACGTCGGCATCGGTCCGGTTCGGTACTCCCGGCGACACGGACGTGGTGGCGGTGGCTGGCGACTGGAACGGCGACGGGCGCGACAGCGTCGGGCTGTACCGGCGGTCCGACGCCACGTTCGTGGTGCGCGACGACGTGGGCAGGACGTTGCCGGGCGTCCGATTCGGGTTGCCCGGTGCCGACGACGTGTTGCCGGTCGTGGGTGACTGGGACGGTGATGGCCGCGACAGCTTCGGCCTCTACCGGGCCGGAGACGGCCAGTTCCGCCTGCGCAACGAGTCCGGCGGCGACCTTCCCCCCGTCGCCTTCGGCACCCCCCGGGCTGCCGAGGTGCCGGTGGTCGGCGACTGGGACGGCGATGGCCGCGACACCGTCGGCATCTACCAGCGGGCGACGGCCACGTTCGAGCTCGCAGGCCCCGACCCGGCGATGCCCACCCGAAGGGCCACCACCGTGGAGACCGACGCACAGCCCGCGGCCGACCTGTTGCCGTTGGTGGGCGACTGGAACGGGCTCGACCTCGTCACGCTCGACGACCTGGACGCCATCTTCGGCCCCTTCGCCGACGAGGCCGCCGTCGAAGCCCAACTGCCGGCTCTGAACGAAGCCATGCTCCGGGCAGGGGCCACCACCCCCGCCCGCAAGGCCGCGTTCCTGGCGACCATCCACAACGAGAGCGACTTCCGGGCCGACGCCGTCGAGGCGAGCAATCCCTCCACGTACCGAGGCCGCGGCTTCATCCAGCTGACCGGCGACTTCAACTACCGCGCCGCGGGAGCCGATCTCGGCTTGGACCTGGAAGCCAAACCCGACCTCGCCGCCACCTCCACGACCAGCGCCCAGGTCGCCGCCTGGTACTGGACCGTGGCCCGCGACATCAACCACGCCGCCGACCGCTATGACATGGCCGCGGTCAACATCGCCGTCGGGTTCCGGCCCAGCGTGCGTGAGGACACCGAACGCTGCGGAGACTTCATACGGGCCCTCAAGTGGTTCAGCGGCGGCGAGCTCTCCCGGGACGTGAACTGCGAACGGTCCGTCACCTCGCAGCTGTTGGCATGGGCCAGCATCCTCGGCTCGGGGGCCGGTGGATCCTCGACTGGAGGCCAGGTCTCGACCGATGCCCCCGACACCGGCGGCGTGGCTGCGGGTGGCACTGCGGTGCCGCGCCGCGCCGGCGACCGGACCACGATCGGACCGACAAGGCCACCCACCACAACCAGGCCGACCTCGCCCCCAGCCACCACGACGCCCACCACACGGCCGGCAACACCGGGTAGCACGACCACGACGACGCGCCCGTCCACGACCACGACGACGGCGCCATCCACGACCACGACGGCCCCCACGACGTCGACGACGACCACGACGGTGCCGTGCGATCCCAATACGACGAGCACCAGCGGCACGACCACGACGAGCACCACCACCACGACACCCAACCCGTGCCCGACGACCACGACCACCACTGCGCCCACCTCGACGGCGCCGCCGTCGTCGACGGGCTCGCACGGGCTCGACGGACTCCTCGACGTCGTCGTCGGCCGGCGGCTGACCATGGGCCGGCGGCGCGGCCGGCTCCATCAGTCCAAGGCGTAGCTGATCGTCACGTCGCCGTTGTCGGATGTCGCGGTGATCGTGCGGTCGCCGTCGGGGTCCGTGCGGACCGGGAACGACACGGTGCCGTTGTCACTGTCTGCGTCGACCCTGTAGGCGATGGCGCCGGCGTCGGGGATCACGACGTCCACCGAGCCGTTGTCCGAGGTGGCCACCACGTCGTCGGGCGGGTCGAGGAACTCGAGGCGCACGCGACCGTTTTCGGATGTCGCCTCCGCGCGTGAGGCTCGCCGGATCCCGGTGGCGGTCACCGAGCCGTTGTCGCTGTGGAGCACGACGTTCCCCTCGATCCGGGCCAGCTCGATCCGGCCATCGTCGGACGACGCCTCGACGTCGCCGGCGATGTCGGTGACGGTGACCCGGCCGCTGTCCGTCTCGGCGGTGACCGCGAGATCCGACGGGACCTCGATCGTGTAGCGCACACTGCACCAGTCCGACAGGAACGTCGGGCACGTGCCCTCGACGACGAGCCGGTCACCCTCGCGCCGTACGTCGTGTCCCGTCGCCCGCAAGCCATCGCTGATGCGAGCGGTCACCGTGACCGTGTCGGTGTCCTCGACACCGACGATGCGGACCGACCCCGCCGCGTTGTCGACGTCGACGCTCTGTAGGCCACCGGCGTCGAACTTGGCAACCTCGGTGCGCTCCTCGTGCGCCAGAGCGCTTGCCACGTCGATCGCGCCGTACAGCAACACGGGCACGGTGACGAGGCTGCCGACGATGAGCCAGGTCCGGCGGACACGCCGCGAGGGGGTGACGGTGTCGGGCATTGCAGGATCCCTCAGGTCTCGAGCCACCGCAGCACGGCGAGCACGCGGCGGTGATCGTGCTCGGTGGGCGGCAGGTCCAACTTGGTGAAGATGTTGCTCACGTGCTTCTCGACGGCGCCGTCGCTCACCACGAGCTCACGGGCGATGGCGGCGTTGGAACGCCCCTCGGCCATGAGCCCGAGCACCTCGCGCTCGCGAGGCGACAGGCGGTCCAATGGGTCCCGCCGGCGCGACCGGGCCAGGAGCTGGGCCACGACCTCGGGATCGAGCACCGTGCCCCCGGCGCCCACGCGCCGGACGCCGTCGAGGAACTCGCCGACGTCGGCGATGCGGTCCTTGAGCAGGTAGCCGAGCCCGCTGGTGTCGTCGGCCAGGAGCTCGGTGGCGTACGTCTCCTCCACGTACTGCGACAGGACGAGGATGGCGATGGCGGGCCACCGTGCCCGGATCTGCAGTGCAGCGCGGAGGCCGTCGTCGGTGTGGGTCGGGGGCATGCGCACGTCGACGACCGCCAGGTCGGGCTGGTGACGTTCGACGACGGTGAGCAGGTCGTCGGCGTTGTCGACGGCGGCGACCACCTCCTCCCCGGCGTCTGCCAGCAGCCGGGTGAGGCCGGCGCGCAGGAGCACGGAGTCCTCGGCGATCACGATCCGCATGGGAGCTCCACCAGCAGCGTCGTCGGTCCGCCCGGGGGGCTGACCACGTGCATGCTGCCTCCGTGGGCCATCACCCGGTCGCGTCAGCCCGCGCAGGCCGGTGCCGGCCTCGGGATTGGCGCCACCGCGCCCGTCGTCGCGCACCTCGATGACCAGGCGGTCACCGGCTCGCGCGATCGTGACCACCGCGGACGTGGCCTCGGCGTGGCGGGCGACGTTGGTGAGCGCCTCGGCGACCACGAAGTACGCGGTGCTCTCGACCGCCGCCGACGGCCGCTCGGCCACGTCGACGTCGAGGCGCACCGGCACGGGCGAGCGGGCCACGATGGCGGAGAGGGCGGCGTCGAGGCCCCGGTCCTCGAGGATCACGGGATGGATGCCGCGCACCAGGTCGCGGATCTCCTTCAGCGCGGCCTTCGCCTCCTCGTGGGCCTCCGCCACCAGCGCGCGCCCGCCCTCCGGGTCGACCTCGAGCCGCTCGCGGGCGTTGCCCAGGTCCACGGCCAACGCGACCAGCCGCTGCTGGGCGCCATCGTGCAGGTCGCGCTCGATGCGCCGCCGCTCGGCCTCGGCGCTGTCCACGGCCGCCGCCCGGCTGGTCTCGAGCTGCGCCACGCGACGGTCGACCGCCTCCTGGGGGGGCAGGCTCAACAGCCGGCGGCCCACGGCGGTGTCGATCGCCGCCATCGCGTGCGTGACCCAGGGGGCGACGAGCACCAGGCCGACCGCGCCCACCAGCGCCGCCAGCGCCGACGCAGCACCCTGCGACACCTCGAACAGCCAGAACTTGGCGGTGCCGCCCGGCAGGTGGCTCACGTAGAGCGGCAGCGCCAGCAACGCGGCCGAGCCGCACCAGGCGGCCACGGTGGGGAGCATGGTCAGCAGGCTCAGCGGCAGCCGTACGACGCCGTAGACGATCTCGCGCCAGCGCGGGCGCGTCTTCACCCGCTCGACCAGCCGCCGCCAGAGCGATGTCTCCCGGAGGGGCGGGACCGGATCGACCATCTCGACGCCCAGCAGCGCGGCGTAGCGGCTGCGTTCGACGTGGCCGATGCCGCGGGCCACCACGAACAGCGCCCAGACGAACGGCAGCGCCAGCGGGAACGTGATCAGCAGGCTGACCGACAGCGCCAGCAGCACGACCATCAGCGTGAACGTGGCGATGCCGATGAACACGCCGAGGACGAGGTGCGTCAGCCGCCACCACGTCAACGGCTCGCGCCACGGTCGGAGCAGGTCTCGGATCATCAGTAGACCCCGACCCGCAATCGGGGAGTGGACGGCCGATGCTCGTTCATCGAGCACAAAGGTAAGTAACTGCGGCTCGGGGCGATATGGAGCGAGCGGGAAACGCGCGGGTGGGGTTGTCCCTACCCGGTTGGGTGGCGCGGGTGCCTACTACCGGCGCGGTACGCGTCGATGCTCCCGGTGGACGATGCCGTCGCCCGGCCGCGGCCGTACCGTGCTGTCCGTGTCCACTACCGATCCGGCCCGCGTACCGCGCGCCCGAGCCGGCCTCCCCCAGCTGCTCGCGGGCGGGCGGGCCGTGAGTCGGTGGTGGCTCGACGTCTTCCCGGTGCTGGTGGTGGCGATCCTCCAGGTCGGTGGCACTGCGGCGGCCGGCCATCGCCAGCCCGAGCGCTGGTCGCTCGACGCCCTCGGCGTTGCCCTCCTGCTCGCCGGGCCGGCGGCACTCCTGGTTCGCCGCCGCTGGCCCGAGGTGGCGCTGGCCGTCGCCTTCTCGGCGGCCCTCGCGTACTGGCTGACCGACTACCCCCGGGGCCCGGCCGGCTTCCCGGCGCTGATCGTCGCGCTCGTCAGTGCGATCCTGGCCGGGCGCCGGGCGTTCGCCTGGGCCACCCTGGCCGTGGGTTACGTAGGGTTCACCGTGCTGCCGCCGCTGCTCGATCAGGAGCCGTGGAACGTGGGCCGGGCGCTGGGGCTCGCTGCATGGCTGCTGGTGCTGGGGACCGGGGCCGAGATCCTCCGTAACCGCCGTGAGCGACGGGCGGAGTTGGCCCACGTCCAGGCCGAGGAGGCGCGCCGCCGCGCCAGCGAGGAGCGCCTGCTCATCGCCCGCGAGCTGCACGACGTCCTCGCCCACAACATCTCGCTCATCAACGTGCAGGCCGGCGTTGCGCTCCACCTGCTGGATGAGCGGCCGGACCAGGCCCGGCCCGCGCTGACCGCCATCAAGGACGCCAGCAAGGAGGCGCTGGGCGAGCTGCGGTCGGTGCTGGACGTGCTGCGGCGCAGCGAGGACGGGGCGACCGCACCCCGGGCCCCGACGGCCGGGCTTCGGGACCTGCCGGCGCTGGTTGAGCGCACGCGCACCGCGGGGCTGGACGTGGCGCTGGACGTCTCGGGTGAGGCCCGGCCGGTCCCCGCCGGCGTCGACCTGGCCGCCTTCCGGATCGTGCAGGAGGCGCTGACCAACGTCGTCCGCCACGCCGGCACCGGCAGCGCGCGGGTGCGGCTCGACTACGGCGACGACCAACTCACGGTGCAGGTCGACGACGACGGAGCGGGCGCGCCCGCACCGCTCCGTGAGGGCGCCGGGCGGGGCATCGCCGGCATGCGGGAACGGGTGCAGGCGCTGAGCGGGACCTTCGAGGCCGGCACCCGACCCGGCCGTGGCTTCCGCGTGCGCGCCCGTTTCCCGATCGAGAGTATGTAGCCCCGTGACTGCTGTGATCCGGGTGGTGCTGGCCGACGACCAGGCCCTGGTGCGGGCCGGCTTCAGGGCGCTGCTCGATGCTCAGGACGACATCGAGGTCGTCGGCGAGGGCAGCGACGGCGACGAGGCCGTGCGGCTCGTCCGGCGCCTCGCGCCCGACGTGGTGCTCATGGACATCCGCATGCCCGGCACCGACGGCCTCGCCGCCACCAGGACGATCGCCGGCGACGAGCGGTTGTCGGACGCCCGCATCATCATCCTCACCACGTTCGAGCTGGACGAGTACGTGTTCGAGGCCATCCGCTCGGGTGCCAGCGGCTTCCTGGTCAAGGACACTGAGCCGGTGGAGCTGCTGCGGGCGGTACGGGCGGTGGCGAACGGTGACGCGCTGCTGTCGCCCGGCGTCACCCGCCGGCTCATCGGCGAGTTCGCCACCAAGACCCGGGAGTCCCGGCCGGCCCCTGCCCTCGACGTGCTCACCGACCGGGAGCGCGAGGTGATGGCGCTGGTGGCTGAAGGCCTGACCAACGACGAGATCGCCGAACGGCTCTACGTCAGCCCCACGACGGCGAAGACCCACGTGAGCCGCGCCATGGTGAAGCTCGGCGCCCGCGACCGCGCTCAGCTCGTGGTCTTCGCGTACGAGTCGGGGCTGGTCCGCCCGACCGGGGCGTAGGCCGCGGCGGCGCCGGTACCACGTCCGGAGTAGCCCACAAGCCTCCCCCCAGACGACGATTCCCGCGCCGTGCGGCCCGACGATGGACGCATGTTGACATCCATCATTGCGACCCATGGGCACGACGGCTGGGGCTACGGCCCCGGTCCGTGGTTCCTGATCTTCCCCCTCCTCTGGATCGCCGTCATCGGGTTCCTCGTCTGGCGGTTCCGCCGCTGGGGCGGCCCATGGCGGCCGCAGTCGGCGGGCCGATCGGTCCTCGACGAGCGCTACGCCCGCGGCGACATCTCCGCCGACGAGTACCGCGAGCGGCTGTCCGTCCTGAAGGAGGACGGCCGATGACGGCCGCTGCAGCCACTCTCGCCCGCACGGACGCGGCCGCCCGGGCCGTCGAGGCCACCAAGGTGTACGGATCGGGCGACACCGCCGTCGTCGCCCTCGACGAGGTGTCGGTCGAGTTCCCGACCGGGCGCTTCACCGCCATCATGGGCCCGTCGGGCTCGGGCAAGTCGACCCTCATGCACGTCGTCGCCGGGCTCGACAGCCTCACCGAGGGCCAGGTGTTCATCGGCGACGTCGAGCTGGGCACGCTGTCCGACAAGGAGCTCACGCTCCTGCGGCGCACCCAGGTCGGCTTCGTGTTCCAGGCGTTCAACCTGGTGCCGACGCTCACCGCCCGCGAGAACGTCGTGCTGCCGTTGACCCTGGCCGGGGCCAAGCCCGATGGTCGCTGGCTCGACGAGGTCATCGACACCGTCGGTCTCGGCGACCGGCTGAAGCACCGTCCGGCTGAGCTGTCGGGCGGCCAGCAGCAGCGGGTCGCGGTGGCGCGGGCGCTCGCCAGCCGGCCCCGGATCGTCTTCGCGGACGAGCCCACCGGCAACGTCGACTCCCGCGCCGGCGGCGAGATCCTCGGCTTCCTGCGCCGAGCGGTCGACGAGATGGGCCAGACCATCGTCATGGTCACCCACGACCCGGTGGCGGCCTCGTACGCCGACCGGGCGCTGTTCCTGGCCGACGGCCGGATCGTCGACCAGCTCGACGACCCGACGCCGACGGCCGTCCTCGACCGCATCAAGGAACTGGGGGACTGAAGTGCGAGCGAAGCGAGTGCTGCAGGCCGACGGCGCGAGCGCCAGCTCGCCCGGCGGCGATGGGCGTGGGGCGCAGCCCCACAGGAGGAACTGAAGTGCTGTCACTCACGGTCAAGGAGATGCGGGGTCATGGCCGGCGCCTGGTGGGCACGGCCGTGGCCGTGTTCCTCGGCGTCGCCTTCCTGGCCGGCACGCTGGTGCTGGGCGACACCCTGCGCAACAACTTCGACAACCTGTTCGCCGACGTCAACGCCGGCACCGATGTCGTGGTGCGCAACGCCACCGACCTCGGTATCGAGGCCGACGAGCCCCGGGGCCTGATCGACCGGTCGCTGGTCGACCGGATCGTGGCGGTCGACGGGGTGGCCGCGGCCGAGCCACAGGTCCAGGGCCTCGGCCAGCTGCTGGGCGCCGACGGCGACGCCGTGGGCGGCGGCGGCCCGCCGCAGCTCGCCGGCAGCTGGACCACCGACGAGGATCTCAACCCCTACCGCCTGGTCGAGGGCAGGGCTCCCGAGGCCGACGACGAAGTCGTGATCAACCGCGGCGCCGCCGACGACGGCGGCCTGCAGATCGGCGACCGCACCACCGTGCTCACCCCCGAGCCGGTCGACGTGACCATCGTGGGCGTCTCGACCTTCGGGGATCAGGACGGCCTAGGCGGCGTCACGTTCACCGCCTTCAGCCTCGAGGGTGCGATGGAACACGTCACCAAGAACCCCGACGGCGTCTCGACCATCGCCGTGCGGGCCGACGACGGCACGTCGCAGGACGAGCTGGTCTCGCGCATCGACGATGTGCTGCCCAACGGGGTGGAGGCGGTTTCGGGCTCGAGCGTGTCGACGGAGAACGCCGACGACATCAACGAGCTGTTCCTCGACATGCTGACGACGTTCCTGACCGTGTTCGCCGGCATCGCCCTGCTGGTCGCCACATTCAGCATCTACAACACGTTCTCGATCCTCGTCGCCCAGCGCACCCGCACCGCGGCCCTGCTGCGGGCCATCGGGGCGTCGCGCCGCCAGGTGCTGGTCTCGGTCGTGATCGAGGCCGCGGTCGTGGGCGTGGTCGCGTCGCTGGCCGGCCTGGCCGGCGGGATCGGCGTGGCCGGGCTGCTGAAGGGCCTGTTCGACGCGGCCGGGTTCGCCCTCCCCGCCGGAGGCGTCGTCGTGACCAGCGGCACCGTCGTCGTCTCGGTGGTTGTCGGCCTGGTCGTGACGCTTCTCGCGGGGATCGTGCCCGCGATGAAGGCGTCGCGGGTCCCGCCGCTGGCAGCACTGCGCGACGTCGCCGTCGAGCGCACGTCACCGTCGGCCCCCCGGATCGTGGCGGGGGCGATCCTCACCGGCCTCGGCGTCGCCACCACCGCGGGCGCAGCTCTGTCTGACGACCCGTCGTTGGCGACCGTCGGCCTGGGGGCGGTGATCACGCTGATCGGCGCCGTCGTGCTCGGTCCCGTCGTGGCCCGGCCGGTCGCGGGCATCCTGGGCGCGCCGTTCGCCAGGCTGCGCGGGCTCTCCGGGTCGCTGGCCCGGCAGAACGCCATCCGCAACCCCCGGCGCACCGCGGCCACGGCGTCGGCGCTCATGGTCGGCGTGGGCATCGTCACCCTGTTCACCGTGTTCGCCGCCTCGCTCAAGGAGTCGACCGCGGCCACCATCGACCGCTCGTTCGCCGGGGATCTGGTGATCTCCAGCGGACCGTTCGGCGGCAGCCTCAGCCCAGACCTGGCGGTTGCGGTCGGGGACCTGCCCGAGGTCGATAGCGCGGTCGGCATCGGTCGGGGCTTCGCCTCGATCGAGGGCGACACCAAGCAGATGACCGTGGCGGATCCGGCCGCCCTGGCCACGGCGGTCGACGTCGGCGTGACGTCAGGCTCGGTGGCCGACCTGGCGGACGACGAGATCGCCATCTCGGACGCCACCGCCGACGCCAACGGCTGGGCACTCGGCGACACGGTGCCGGTGACGTTCGCGGACGGCGCCAGCACCGAGCTGACGGTGGGGGCCACCTACGACGTGTCCGACATCGTCGGCGGCTACGTGCTCCCGTCCGAGACGTACGCACCCCACACCCGCCAACCCGTCGACTCCACGGTGGTCGTCGACCTGGCCGACGGCACGTCGCTGACCGACGGCAAGGCGGCCGTCGAGCGGGTCGCAGCCAACTACGGCGGCCCCGACGTCGAGGACCGCGACGAGTTCGCCGCCACCATGTCGGCCGGCGCCGACATGTTCCTGACGATCATCTACGCCCTGCTGGCGCTGGCGATCATCATCGCCCTCATGGGCATCGCCAACACGCTGTCGCTGTCGATCCACGAGCGCACCCGGGAGCTGGGTCTGCTCCGGGCGGTCGGTCAGACTCGGGGCCAGCTGCGGTCGATGGTCCGGTGGGAGTCGGTGATCGTGGCCACGTTCGGCGTGGTCGGCGGCATCGGCCTCGGCGTGTTCCTCGGGTGGGCGCTGGTCGAGGCCGCGGGCAACACCCCGGGCTCGGTCATCAGCGAGTTCGTGCTGCCGGTCGCTCGCCTGGCGATCGTGGTGGTCGTCGGCGCCATCGCCGGCGTGTTGGCCGGGCTACGTCCCGCCCGGCGTGCGGCCCGCCTGGACGTCCTCGGCGCCATCGCCACCGAGTAGGCGTGACAGCGGCGCCCGCGTCGAAACCCAACTGGTCGTGGCTGTGCGGACATGTGCCCCACAGCCACGACCAGTTTGTTCGTCCTAGGGCCTGAGCGGATAGGCACGTCCTCTTGGCTCCCGGTGGTCAGCGCTGCCGGGGAGCCAAGCTGTGAGCTGGTAGTCGACCGCCAAATTCCCACGCGTCGGCTCGCGAACCGCCCAATCCGCTCGGCTCCTCAGCGCTCCCAGCGCAGGCCCTCGGCGAGGCGGGCGTCGGCCGGCAGTTCCGCCCGGCCGGCCAGCACGGCCGAGACGGCCAGGTAGTCCCGCACGGCGTCGACGTCGTGAACCCGCAGGATCGTCCCGGGACCGGCCAGCGCCGCGACCGCCGCCAGGGTGCCGCCGAGCCGTGCCCGGGGCGGCCGCCCGGTGATGGCACCGACGAAGTCCTTGCGGGACAGCGCCAAAAGGACGGGACGGCCGAGCGCCCACACCCTGTCCATTCCGCGCAAAACCTCGACCGTCTGGGCCGGCGTCTTGGCGAAGTCGGGCCCGGGATCGACGACGATCCCCTCCGGCGCCATCCCCCGAGCCACGGCGGCGTCGATGCGCTCGCGCAGGAAGTCGACGACGTCTCCGGTCACGTCGTCGTACAGGTCGGGGTCGAGCACCTTGTGCTTGGGGCGGGCCCGGGTGTGCATGATCACCAGCCCCGCCCCCACCGACCCGCACAGCTGGGCGACCTCAGGATGGAGGAGGCCGCTCACGTCGTTCACCATCGCCGCGCCCGCCGCCAGCGCTGCCTCGACCGCCGCCGGGCGGTAGGTGTCCACCGAGATGACCAGCCCGGGCATCGCAGCCCGGATCCCCTCGACGACGGGCACCAGGCGGGCGATCTCCTCCTCCACCGCGACCTCGGGCACGCCGGTGATACCCGACTGGCCCCCCACGTCGATGATCGTCGCGCCCTGCTCGGCCAGCTCGAGGGCAAGCCCGACCCTGGCCTCGGTCGTGGGATGCAGGCCGCCGTCCGAGAACGAGTCCGGCGTGGCGTTGACGATCCCCATGAGCGCCGGCTCGGTCAGGTCGATGGGTCGCCCCCGCACGACCAGCGACGGCGGCGTGCTCATCTGGTCAGGCTAGCGATGGTCGACTTCGTGCTCGGGGGCTGGTCCCCGAGCCCGGAAGGTGGCGATGGGCGGGAGCTCGGCGAACGTCCGGACCAGCGGGGGCAACCCGGGACGCACGAGCGTGGCAGGGTTGGCCGCCGGCACACCGGCACGGTCGAGCACCGTCTGCAGCACGCTGAGCGCCTGGGGGCCGAGCTGATCGAGGTCGTGGTGGCGGTGCCGCCGGGTGCCGAGGTCGACCTGGACGATGGCATCGGTGCCGACGGCCTCGGCGGCGTCGATGAGCAGCCCGATGTCGACGCCGTAGCCCCGCACGAACGGGAGCCGCTCGAGCAAGTCCCGGCGTCCCCCGAACTCACCCGACAGCGGCTGCACGATCGTCGACAGCTGCGGGAACAGGGTGGCCAGCGCCGGCCGCGCCGTGAGCTCGGTGGTCCTCCCGCCGCCCAGGGCCCCGGTGCGCGGCCGCTCGTAGTAGCCCTTGACGAACGCGACGGCCGGGTCGGTGATCAGCGGTCCGAGCAGCCCGCTGACGAAGCGGGTGCCGAAGTCGGTGATGTCGGCGTCGCACCAGATGACGATGTCGCCGATCGAGACGTAGAGCGAGCGCCACAGCGCCTCGCCCTTGCCGGGACCGCCGGCGACGTCGGCCAGCACCTCGGCGGCGTCGACCACCCGGGCCCCGGCGTGGGCCGCGGCCTTGCTGGTGTCGTCGCGGGAATGGTCGTCGACCACCAGGACCTCGTCGACCAGGCACAGGCGACCCCCAAGGAACCGCCGCACCTTGGTCACCACGTCACCGATGGTCGCGGCCTCGTCGTGGGCCGGGATGCACACCGACACGAGCTGGTCGCCCTTGGCTGCGACCAGGTCTCGGAGCGGAAAGTCGCGGTAGTGCCGCGACACGATCGGGGGGTGGGATCGATGTGCGGTCATCGCTGCTTCAGATGCACTGGCGAACCGCGAGACCCTATCCGTGGCCGGGCCGCCCCGGTCCCGGCAGGTGTGGCCGAATTCGTCAGTGATTCGTCCTTGCTGCCACCGGGCCGGACGGCCCAGGATGGCAACGTGGCTCTCCAGCCCGACCCCCACCCGCCACCGCTTGCCTCGGTCCGTGATCGTCGTCGCCTTCCCCGACGTACAGGCGCTCGACGTCGTCGGCCCGCTCGAGGTGTTCGCGATGGCCAACCGCTACGGCGCCGATCCCGCCTACGTCACTGCGCTCGTGTCCACCTCCGGGCAGCCGGTCACGACCTCGTCGGGACTGTCGCTCGGCACCGAACGTACCTCCCGCCGCGAGTCCATCGACACGCTGCTGGTCGCCGGCGGCACCGGCACCGCCGCCGCCATGGCCGACGACCGCCTCATCGCCTGGCTGCGGACCACGGCGGCGAGCGCCCGCCGGGTCACCTCCGTGTGCAGCGGCGCGTTCCTGCTGGCGCAGGCCGGCCTTCTCGACGGCCGGCGGGTCACCACCCACTGGTCGGCGTGCGACACGCTCGCACGCCTGTTCCCGGCCGTGGAGGTCGACGCCGACCCCATCTACGTGCGCGACGGCAACGTGTGGACGTCGGCCGGTGTCACCGCCGGGATGGACCTGGCCCTGGCCCTCGTCGAGCACGACCACGGGGGCGAGCTGGCGCTGGCCGTTGCCCGCCAGCTGGTGCTGTTCACGCATCGACCCGGTGGGCAGTCGCAGTTCAGCGCCCAGTTGGCGGTTCGGCGGGCCGAGCGTGAGCCGCTCCGCGAGGCGTTGGCGTTCGTGGCCGAGCATCCCGAGGCCGATCTGTCGGTGCCGGCGCTGTCACGGCGGGCGGCGATGAGCGTGCGCACCTTCGCCCGCGCCTTCAGCCGCGAGGTCGGCACCACGCCCGCCGCCTTCGTGCAGCGGTCGCGGGTCGAGGCCGCACGCCGACTGCTCGAGACGACCGACCGCACGGTGGACGACATCGCCCGAGCCTGCGGCTTCGGCACCGTCGAGACCATGCACCGCGCCTTCCAGCGCGCGGTGCGCACCACCCCGGGCCAGTACCGCCGGCTGTTCGCCGTCCCGGCCTGACCGCAACCAGGAGGCAGGAGACCCCATGCTCATCACCATCCCGCTCTACGACCGCTTCACGGCGCTCGACGCCGTCGGGCCCTACGAGGTGCTGTCCCGGCTGCCGGGCGCCGAGGTCGTGTTCGTCGCCGAGCAAGCCGGCCCCGTGCGGACCGACACCCGCGCCCTGACCCTGGTGGCCGAGCGGGCGCTGGACGACGTCGACGCCTGCGACGTCGTGGTCGTGCCCGGCGGTCCCGGGACCCGCGAGATGCTCCAGCCGCAACCGCTCCACGACTGGCTCCGGGCGATCGACGCCACCACCCAGTGGACGACGTCGGTGTGCACGGGCGCGCTGCTGCTCGGGCGCCGCCGGGCTGCTCGACGGCCTCGAGGCCACGACCCACTGGTCGGCGCTCGACACCCTGGCGACCCTGGGGGCGCGGCCGACGGAACGCCGGGTCGTACCGCAGGGCAAGGTCGTCACTGCCGCCGGCGTCTCGGCCGGGATCGACATGGCGCTGTGGCTGGCGGCCCAGATCGCCGGCGACGAGGTCGCAAAGGCGATCCAGCTGGGCATCGAGTACGACCCGCAGCCGCCGTTCGACAGCGGCTCGATCGCCAAGGCGTCCCCCGAGACCAAGGAGCTGGTACGCCTGGCGACGGCCTCGCCACCAACAAGCGCGTGAACCGGTGCCCCAACGGGGCAAGCATGGGGGCATGGCCAGAGCCGCTCCCCAGTCCTCCTCCACCGCTTCCGCCGATGACCTCGGCCTCGTAGACGCCTGGTGGCGGGCGGCCAACTACCTGTCCGTGGGCCAGATCTACCTGCTCGACAACCCGTTGCTGCAGGAGCCCTTCACGGTCGACCAGATCAAGCCGCGGCTGCTGGGCCACTGGGGCACGACACCCGGGCTCAACCTCGTCTATGCCCATCTCAACCGGGTGATCGGGGCCCGCGACCTGCGCATGATCTTCGTATGCGGACCGGGCCACGGCGGCCCGGCGATGGTCGCCAACACGTATCTCGAGGGCAGCTACTCCGAGCTGTACCCGGCGGTCACGCAGGACGAGGCCGGGATGCGCTCACTGTTCCGCCAGTTCTCGTTCCCCGGGGGCGTGCCCAGCCACGCCGCGCCCGAGACTCCAGGATCGATCAACGAGGGAGGCGAGCTGGGCTACTGCCTCGCACACGCCTACGGTGCCGCGTTCGACCACCCCGATCTTGTCGCCGTGTGCGTCGTGGGCGATGGCGAGGCCGAGACGGGGGCGCTCGCCGCCAGCTGGCACTCGAACAAGTTCCTGAACCCGGCGGTCGACGGAGCGGTGCTGCCGATCCTCCACCTCAACGGCTACAAGATCGCCAACCCGACGGTGCTGGCCCGGATCCCCGCGCCCGAGCTGACCGCGTTGTTCGACGGCTACGGGCACACGGTCCACGTGGTCGAGGGCGACGACCCCGAGCGCGTCCATCGAGCGCTGGCCGACGCCTTGGACACCGCCCTCGACCAGATCGCCGCCATCCAGGCGGCCGCCCGCGGCGACGGAGCCATCGATGGGAGCGAGCGGCCCCGCTGGCCGATGATCGTGCTCCGCACCCCCAAGGGCTGGACCGGCCCCGCGGTCGTGGACGGCCAACAGGTCGAGGGCACGTACCGGTCCCACCAGGTCCCGCTCGCGGGGCTGGCGCAGAACCCCGAGCACCTGCGCCAGCTCGAGGCCTGGATGCGCAGCTACCGGCCCGACGAGCTGTTCGAGGACGGTCGGCTGCGCGCCGAGATCGCACGCCTGGCGCCGGACGGCGACCGCCGCATGGGCGCCAGCCCCTACGCCAACGGCGGCCGGCTGCGCCGCGACCTCGACCTGCCCGACTTCCGCGACTACGCGGTCGACGTCCCGGGACCGGACGCCACCCGCAGCGAGCCCACCCGGGTCCTCGGCGTCTGGCTGCGCGACGTCGTGCGCCGCAACCCGGACACGTTCCGCATCACCGGACCCGACGAGACCGCGTCCAAC
The DNA here is from genome assembly GCA_963813485.1 of uncultured bacterium. GTDB lineage: Bacteria > Actinomycetota > Acidimicrobiia > Acidimicrobiales > VFJN01 > DASQUK01. Next base: position 22,640 of record CAWEZE010000011.1, on the reverse strand, counting down.
CGGCTGTCGGCGGTGTTCGAGGCCACAAACCGCACCTGGGTGGCCGAGACCCTCCCGGAGGACGACCACCTGGCGCCTGACGGGCGGGTGATGGAGGTGCTCTCGGAGCACCTGTGCCAGGGCTGGCTCGAGGGCTATCTGCTCACCGGCAGGCACGGGCTGTTCAACTGCTACGAGGCCTTCGTCCACATCGTCGACTCGATGTTCAACCAGCATGCAAAGTGGCTGAAGGTGACCCGGCAGCTCGACTGGCGTGCGTCCATCTCGTCGTTCAACTACCTGTTGTCGAGCCACGTCTGGCGCCAGGACCACAACGGGTTCTCCCATCAGGACCCCGGCTTCATCGACCATGTGGTGAAGAAGAAGGCCGAGGTGGTGCGGGTGTACCTACCGCCGGACGCCAACTGCCTGCTGTCGGTGATGGACCACTGCCTGCGCAGCGTCGACTACGTCAACGTGGTGGTGGCGGGCAAGAACGAGATGCCCAACTGGCTGGGGATGGACGACGCGATCGCCCACTGCGCGGCCGGCATCGGCATCTGGGACTGGGCCTCGTCCGACGGGGCCGGCACCGGCGGATCCCCCGACGTCGTGCTGGCGTGCTGCGGCGACGTCCCTACCTTGGAAACGCTCGCGGCCGCCGACCTGCTGCGCCGCCATCGGCCGAACGTGGGCGTGCGGGTGGTCAACGTGGTCGACCTCATGCGGCTGCAGGACCGGGCCGAGCACCCCCATGGCCTGTCGAATGACGAGTTCGATGCCGTCTTCACCACCGACCGGCCGATCGTGTTCGCCTACCACGGCTATCCCCGCCTCATCCACGAGCTGACGTACCGGCGCACCAACCACGCCAACGTGCACGTGCGGGGCTACAAGGAGGAGGGCACGACCACGACGCCGTTCGACATGGTCATGCTCAACGACCTCGACCGCTACCACTTGGTGATGGACGTGATCGACCGGGTCCCGGCCCTGGGCGCTACCGCCACCGACGTCCGCGAGGCCATGATCGCCAAGCGGGCCGAGGCGCGGGCGTACACCCGGGCAGTCGGCGACGACCTGCCGGAGGTCCGGGACTGGACCTGGGCACCAACGAGCTGACCGGCGTGCGGATCCTGGTGGTGAACGCCGGCTCGTCGAGCCTGAAGCTGCGGTTGGTGGGCGATGACGACGACGTGCTCGGCACCGAGGACCTGGCCCCCATCGACCGGCTGGGCGCCGACGACCTGGGCCGGGCGCTCGAGAAGCTAGGGAGCTTCGACGCGGTCGGCCACCGGATCGTCCACGGGGGCGAGCGCTACCGGGAGCCGGTGGTGGTCGACGGCGACGTGCGCGCCGAGCTCGAGGCGCTCACCGACCTGGCGCCGCTGCACCAGCCCAAGTCGCTGGCCGCCCTCGACGCCGTGACCGGGCTGGCGCCCGGCGTGCCGGCCGTCGCCTGCTTCGACACCGCCTTCCACGCCACGCTGCCGGCGGCGGCCGCCACCTACGCGGTGCCGGCCGAGTGGCGGGAGCGCCTCCACGTCCGCCGGTACGGCTTCCACGGCCTGTCCCACGCCTACGCCGCCCGGCGGGCGACCGCCGCCGTCGGTCAGGTGGGCCGCCTCATCACCTGCCACCTCGGAGCCGGCGCCTCACTGGCGGCGGTGCGCGACGGTCGCTGCGTCGACACGACGATGGGCTTCACCCCGCTGGAGGGACTGGTGATGGCCACCCGGTCGGGCACGGTGGACCCCGGCGCCGTGCTGTGGCTGATCACCCATCACGGACTCGATCCCGGAGTGGTGGCGAACACCCTGGAGCACGAGTCGGGTCTGCTGGCCCTCGCGGGGACCGCCGACATGGCGGCGGTGGTGGAGGGGTGTCGCCGGGGCGAGCCGGCCGCCGAGCTCGCCCTCGACGTCTATGTGCACCGGCTGCGGGCGGCGATCGGGGCGATGGCCGCCGGCCTGGGCGGCCTCGACGCCCTGGTGTTCACGGGGGGCGTCGGCGAGAACGCCCCCACGGTCCGGGCGGCGGCGGTGGCGGGGTTGGGCTTCCTCGGGGTGGCGCTGGACGCCCCGCGCAACGACGAGGCGGTCGGCGGCACCGCACCCGAGGCCGACATCACGGCCGAGACTTCGACGGTCCGCACGCTCGTGGTCGCCGCCCGCGAGGACCTGGAGATCGCCAGGGGGGTCCGCGCCCGGCTGCGATGATGCTGGGGCACCCTCGACGGCGAGATGGGGAGACGCCCATGGAGCCCACCCAGACGCGCCCACACTGGCGTCCCACGCGTTCGACCGACGACACACCGCCACCCCGACCCCGCAGCCTGGAGCCGGTCGACCTCCGGTTCGCCCCGCAGAAGGCCGTCCGGTGGTACAGCCCCGGCGCCCTGACCGGGTCGGGGTTGCACGTGGGGCTCACCTCGGTGTTCGGGTCGTTCCTCGACAAGCGGGAGCTCCAGGCCCGCAAGGCACCCACGGTCGACCGCTCGTATGCCACCCGCGACGAGGTGTGGATCGACTACACGGCCGACACCGGCGACGGCTTCCCGGCGACGATGACCGTGGCGGCGCACCTGGCCCGCCGGTCCCTCGGCGTCGGCATCGACGGCGTCGAGCAGGAGCTGCCCCGCGGCGACATCCTGGTGCTGGGCGGGGACGAGGTGTACCCGGGCGCCGGCGCCGAGGATTACGAGAACCGTCTCGAGGGCCCGTTCCGGGCCGCTCTGCCCTGGACCGTGGGCGAGCACCCCGCCATGTACGCCGTCCCCGGCAACCATGACTGGTACGACGGGCTGACTGGCTTCCTGCGGCTCTTCACCCAGCATCGCTGGGTCGGCGGCTGGACCACCCGGCAGAGCCGCAGCTACTTCGCGGTCGAGCTGCCGCACAACTGGTGGCTGTGGGGCGTCGACATCCAGCTCGACATGTACGTGGACGAGCCCCAGCTCGAGTTCTTCGGCGACGTGGCCGCCAAGGCGTCGCCGGGGGCCAAGCTCATCCTGGCCACGCCGGTACCCACCTGGACCGAGCTCGAGCGCGACGCGAACGCCTATCACAACCTTGCCTTCATCGAGCGCACCCTGCTGCGTCCCAACGGGATCGACCTCAGGCTCACCGTGGCCGGCGACCTGCACCACTACACGCGTTACACGCTCCAGAGCGCGGTCGGCGACGATGAACCCCCGGCCAGCCCGACGCACAAGATCACCTCGGGCGGCGGTGGTGCCTTTCTCCACCCGACGCACGACCTGCGCCCCGAGGTGGAGATCGTCGTCGACCCCGACGATCCCGGCGACCGAGCCACCTACCGCATGGTGGCGGCGTACCCCGACACCACCACGTCGCGCCGGCTCTCGCTCCGCGCGCTGGGGTTGCCGTTACGCAACTACAGCTTCATGGTCATGCCCGCCCTGCTCAGCCTGGCGGCGCTGTGGACCAACCAGTTCGGCCTCCGCAGCCTCGGCGGGACCGACGAGACGTTCGCCGCGGCGGCCGAGCGCTGGGGCTGGTCCGACCTGTTCACGGGGTTGTTCCGCAACCCCGTCTCGGCGCTCACGGTGGTGGTGTTGTTCTTCGGGTTGTGGGCCTTCGCCCGCACGCCTCCGTGGGCGCCCCGTGGCGTGCCGCGGTACCTCGCCAAGACCGTCATGGCCGCCATCCACACGATGGCGCAGGTGTTCGCCGTCGTGGCGGTCGCACTGTTGGCCATCACCGTGGCCTCGGCCGCGGCCGATCGCGGCTGGCTGTTCACCGCCACCGCCAGCGTGGTCGCCTTCGTCGCCGGTGGGGTCGTGGGCTCCGTGGTGTTCGGCGCCTACCTGGCGGCCGCGAACGGGCTACCTCGGATCAGGGCCCACGGCAACGAGACGTTCGCCTCGGCCCGCATCACCGGCTACAAGAACTTTCTGCGCATGCACCTCGACCGCGAGGGTCGACTCACCGTCCACGCCCTGGGGATCGAGCATGCCATCAGCGACTGGCGGCCCGATCCCGACAACGACGATCCCGAGGCCTCGTGGCTCGTGCCCGCCCCGGGCACCATCCGCCCCCACCTGATCGAGAGGGTTGTGATCGAGTGACCGACGACGCGGGTCAGTGCGCGAGGCCCTCCCGCCAGGCGACCGCCACCGCCGACGCACGGTCGTTGACGTCGAGCTTGCGGTAGAGGTTGCGCGTGTGGGTGCGGACGGTCTGCCAGGAGAGCTCCATCTTCTCGGCCGCCTGCCGGGGGCTCAGTCCCTCGCCGAGGAGCGTGAGCAGTTCGGCCTCACGCCGGGTCAGCCCCAGGTGGGCGCCGGGCCAGCCACCCAGGTCGAGCGTGCGCGCCGCGAGCAGGGCCGCTTCGGTCGCCAGCGCGGGCGTGATCACGGTCTCGCCCGCGCTGAGCCGCTTCAGAGCATCGACCAGCTCCTCGGACGACGACGACTTGAGCAGGTAGCCGCGCACGCCCACGCGCAGCGCCTGGAGTAGCAGGCGCAGGTCGTCGTTGTCCGTGAACACGGCGACGTTGAATGGCGGATCCTGGGCCAGCACCTTCACGGCGGCATCGATGCCGGCCGCCCGGCGAGCGAACGCGTCGATCAGCATCACGTCCGCGTTCTCCTCGGTATCCGTCGCCATCACCATCTCGGGGTCTCCCTCGGCGGTGCCGACAACGGCAACGTCGTCGCGGTATGGCGCCAGCATCGAACGGAGGCCCTCGATGACGATCGGGTCGTCGTTGGCGAGCACCACTCGGACGGGACGTTCGGCCATCGGTGCTTCTCCCTTGAACGGGCTCCCGACGATACGTGTTCGACTCGTCGCTACCCGTCCACACGGTCCCCCATTCGCCGGGTCCGGTCGGTTCTGCGTACCGCGAGCGCGGTATAGGCGCGCACATCATTCCGTGCCACGATGCCGCCGGGCTGGGCGTGGACGGCGAGTCGTGCCGAGCCACATCGGGTCCCGCGACTGATGGATGCGCTCGTACATGACGCTCCCCGAGGACACGACCACGCCCCCACGGTTGTCTCACCGACGACGACACCCCGGACGCTCACGGGCCCCTGGAGGTCGTCGCGCCCCCGACTGCGTGGCGCCTGCTCCTGGTGGACGACGACGAGGACAACTATCGCCTCGTGCGCAAGCTGTTGGGCCGAGGCCTGCCGGGGACCACGATCGATCGGGTCACGACGCTTTCGGACGCCTGTCGGGAGGCGGGCGCGTCGGACTGCGTACTGCTCGACATCGGCCTGCCCGACGCCGACGGCACCGTGGGCGTGAAGCGCCTCACCGAAGAGGCGCCGGATACCGCCATCGTCGTGCTCACGAGAGCAACCAGCGAGGAGCTCGGCGCCGCGGCACTGAGCGCCGGGGCCCAGGACTACCTGATCAAGGGCCGGGTCGACGAACAGCTGCTGGCCCGGTCGGTGCGCTACGCGATCGAGCGGCACCGGGCGGCGCAGCTCAGCCGCGAACTCGTGCGGGCTGACCGGCAACGGGCCGAGAACGCTCGTCTCGAGCGTGCCCTCACGCCCACCCCGGCGATCCGGTCCAGCGACATCAGCGTGCTGGTGCGGTACCAGGCGGGCCGGCACGGGGCCCAACTGGGCGGCGACTTCTATGACGCGATCGAGCACGATGACGGCACGTGTGCCGTGCTCGTGGGCGACGTGGTGGGCCACGGGCCCGACGCCGCCGGGTTGGCGGCCCGCCTCCGCAGCGCCTGGCGCGCTCTCGCCCTCGCCGGTCTCGAGCAGGTCGCCATCCTCGGCGTGCTGGACAGGTTCCTCCGCACCGAAGGCGAGAGTTTCACCTTCGCCAGCCTCGCGGTCCTCGTCGTCGACGAGGACCGGCGCGCCGGCACGCTGGTCCTCGCCGGTCACCCGCCGCCAGTGCGGTTCGGCTCGCCCAGCAGCCCCGTCGGCGCCGGCGTGCACGGTCCCCTGGTGGGCGTCATGCCCGACCCCCGATGGGCGCCGGTGGAAGTCGGCCTGGGCGCCGGCACCGAATTGCTCCTCTACACCGACGGCATCGTCGAGGGGTGGGCGGACGCCAACCACAGCGAGCGGCTGGGTGTGGAGATGCTCATCGAGGTGCTCGACCTGCTGCGGGCCCGGGGGCTCTCGGGGGCCGCACTCCTCGAAGCCCTCATCGACGAGGTGCAGCGGCGGAACGGGCTACCGCTCCGGGACGACGTGGCCCTGTGCCTCGTCGGGATACCCGGCCGGTGACGGCGAGCCGGAGCTCGGACCGGCCAACCCGTGCTCCCGGGCGGACGATGTCGGCTGCAGCGCGGTGCAGCTGAACCTGACCGGCTGCTTCTCGAGCGCTCCTCGAGCCGAGCTGCCGCGGTCTGTCGTAGGACGGCAGCGAGGAGTCGGCGAACAACTCCCCGCCGGGATAGAGGAACATTCGGCTGCCTGGAGTCGACCAGGCGTGCCGGTCGATGTCCCCGCCCTCCTCGGCAAAGAACGGGTCGGCATCCATGCCGTGCACTTGGTCGGAACGCCTGCCGGCCAGCTCGCCGACTCCGACACTGGCGCGATGTTGGAAGAGCAGCGCTCCCCTGGCTCCGGCGCGGGTCTGGCTAGCTGCTGCGCTGGCATCCCGCCGAGTGAGAAGCCCGCGTAGACCAGCGCGCCGCCGAGCCCCTCAACCGCGGCGATGCCGCGGTCATTGATCGTGCCGAACCCTGTCCGCTTCGCATAGGCCAGTCCCTCTTCGAGGGTGTCGAAGATCTGCCCTTCGTAGAGGTCGGGAACGTGGACGGTGTGACCCGCCCGGCGCTGCTCGTCGGCGAAGGCTTCTATCCCCTTGGTCAGCCCCTGAGCGTGGTGGTACAGCACAACCTCGGCCATTGTCTGCTCGCTTTCGAAGACGCATACGATCCAAATATCTCGAACGATCCGTGATGTTAGCCTAATCGAACAATGTCGATCAATCGCCCGGTCCCGGACTACGACCTCGCCGACACGATCGAGCTCACCACTCCCGAGCAGGTGCGCGCGATCGGCGACTCCCTGCGCACGACCATCCTCGGCCTGCTGCACGAGCGGGCCGCGACCGTGACGGAGCTGGCCCGCGCGATCAAGCGTCCCAAGAGCACCGTCGCGCACCACGTCAACGTCCTCGCCGAGGCCGGCTTGCTGCGCGTCGTACGGACCCGGCGCGTCAGGGCGATCGACGAGCGCTACTACGGGCGCACCGCGCGGATGTTCTACGTCGGTCTCGGCAGGCACGTGGACGGCGCCGCGCTTCCGCAGGACTTCAACGACTTCGAGGTCGCGGCGAAGGAGTCCGTCGCCGCGTACGAAGCCGGCCAGTTGCGCGCCTTCATCCGGCATGCCCGGATACCTGAGGAAAGGGCGGCGCAGTTCTGGGACCGCATCGAGCAGGCCATACACGAGTTCGACCAGCTCCCGCGCTCCGGCGACACCGCCTACGGGTTCGCCGTCGGCCTGTATCCCATGAGCGATTACCCGACCCTTCCGCCCCGGGCCGACGAGGAGGACTGACGCATGGAGTCACCGCGCCGGAGCTCGACTGGGTTTGGCGGCACCGGGGTCAGGAGGTGGATGCGGTCACGCCGCGTGCCGGCTCGTGGGCGACGTCTTCCGGGGTGAACTCCCGGATCCAGGCGGCGAACTCCAGGAGTATCCCGTCGGGGTCCTGAAAGTAGACCGACCGCACGTACACGCCGGGGTGCATGTGCCGGCTTAGCCCCGCCTCGCTGTCGTCGTGATTGGCCACCTCGGTGCACTCGACGCCGGCGGCCAGCAACCGGTCGCGATACTCCTCGATCTTCTCGGCGGGAACCGTGAAGGCCACGTGGTTCATCGACCCGATGGCGCTCGTGAGCTCGGCTTGGTCGGGCCGGCCCTTGGGGGCGGACACCCCCGGAACAGGCTCCGGGGCGTCCGGGAACCAGAAGAACGCCAGGCAATCGCCGCCGCCACAGTCGAAGAAGAAGTGCTGACCCATGCCGGCCGGCAGCTCGATGGTCTTGACCAACGGCATGCCCAGCACGTCGCGGTAGAACTCGACGGTCCGGCGCATGTCGCGGCAGACCAGCGCCAAGTGGTTGATCCCCCCGAACTCGAACGGTGCTCCGGCCACGCGGTCCCTCCGACGCCTGTCGTTGCCCCCAGCTAATCATGGGCTCGGCGGGATCATGACACCGGTGGGCCCATTTTGTTACGGTTGCGCGTCAAATCCACCTCCCGGCTGCGCCCAGCTGGGGATGAGCTTGCTCGCCTACCCGGGGGAAGGGATGCTCCACATCGGTCAACGGGCGTGGCGCCGCCGAGCCGCCTGCCTGACCGCCGTCGCGTGTGCTGCCGCTGCCCTGGCGCTACCCACGGCTGCCGGCGCCGCCCCGGCCCGTGTCGGCCAGGAGCCGCCACCGGATAGCGACGCGGCGGGAGAGCAGGCGCTGATTGGGCCCCAGGTGCTCGTGGCCGCCGACGACACCTCGGCGTTGACCGGCCGGCTCGAAGAACTCCAGGCCACGGTGGCCGACCACGTCGCGAAGGTCAGCGCCGCCGAGAGGACCCTGGCCCGGGCCGTCGACGCGCTGGCCGACGCCGATGCTGCGGTCAACGAGAGCCAGTTCCGGATCGAGGACCTGATCGTGCGCAGCGACGAGGTGGTGGTCGACGCCTTCGTGAGCCCCCCTGCACAGGATGCCCTCGAGGTGCTCGCCACGTCCGACGCCGGCGAGGCCGCCGTCAAGCACGGCGTGCTCGACCTGCAGGCCAACGCCAGCGCCGACGTGCTGGCGCAGCTCGCCGCCGCCCGCAGCACGCTCGAGCAGCAGCGAGCGTCGCAGGAGCAGGCCCGCGAGCAGGCCGAGGCGGCGCGCGCCGAGGCCGAGGCCGCCCTGGCCGACCTCGACGACGCCATGAGCCGACAAGGCCAGTTCGTGATGGCGCTGACCCAGGGCCTCGACGCCGAGTCGGCCGAGGCCGCGCGCCTCGCCGCCCTCGATCCGGCGTTGGCGGCCCAGCTCGCCGCCCGCAACGCCGAGCTGACCGGCAAGCTCGACGAATTGCGGGCCGCCAAGGAGTACGCCGAGGCGCTGGCCCGGCTGGCCGAAGCGCAGCGGCAGGAGGAGGCCCGGCGAGCGGCCGAGGCGGAGGCTGCGGCTGAGGCGCAGGGATCCCCCACGGGCCCGCTCACGTCGGGCGGCGGGATCGTGTGCCCGGTCCAGGGCCCGGTGCACTTCACCGACAGCTGGGGAGATACCCGATCCGGCGGCCGGGCCCACAAGGGGGTCGACATGATGGCGGCATCGGGCACGCCCACTGTGGCGCCGGTCAGCGGCCGGGTCGAGCACCGGGGATCGAGCCTGGGCGGGCTCAGCTGGTACGTCTACGGCGACAACGGCCACACCTACTACGGCACCCACCTGTCGGGGTACGCCAACCAGGGCGTCGGCTGGGTGGCGGCGGGGACCGTGATCGGCTACGTGGGCAGCAGCGGGAACGCCTCGGCGAGCGCGCCGCACCTGCACTTCGAGTTCCACCCCGGTGGCGGGTCGCCGGTCAACCCCTATCCGCTGGCGGCATCCGCCTGCCCCAACCACTGTGGGCACCGGCCACTAGTGCCCCGCAGTTTGTTACCGTCTCGTTCCAAGATGGGTGCTGGGGTTGGGGATGTCCGTCGGCACGGGCGGCGCTGGGCGACCGCATGTGTCGTCGCGGGCCTGGTGTCCCTGCCGTCGGTCGCCGCCGCCGGACCCGGGTCTCCCGCAGGCCCAGTCCAGGAGGACCCGGGCGACGACGACACCAGTGGGGTGGCGGAGGTCGCCAGCCGGGCACTGGTGGGCGTCGAGACCAGCCTCATGACCGGCGACGCCGAGCGCTGCGGGCGCGGCGCTCGATCGGATCGAGGCCAACGTGGAGCAACAGCTCTCGCAGCTGGACGCCGCCGAGGCCGGGGTCGCAGCCGCCGTCAAACAGCTCGGGGCCCGGGACGCGGCGGTCGTCGAGACCCAGGGCCGCATCGACGAGCTGACCCTGCAGATGGACCACGTCACGATCGGTGCCTTCATCGACCCGCCCTCGCTCGCCGCCCTGGAGGTGCTGACCGCCGACTCGGTGGACGAGATGTCGGTCCGCCAAGCGGTGCTCGACATCCGGAACGAAGTCATCGCCGCCGATCTCACCGAGCTCGACCAGCTCCGTGGTGAGCTCCGGGAGCGGCAGGCGGCCCAGGAGGAAGCCGTCGTCGAGGCCGAGGCGGCGCAGGCCGACGCCGAGGCGGCACTCGGCGACGTGCAATCCGCGGTCAGCCGGCAGACGCAGTTCGTGAGTGCGCTGAAGAAGGGGCTCGACGTGGACGCCGCGGCCCTCGAGGCCTTGCGGGCCAGCGACCCCGTCCGGGCCGAGCAGCTCGAGCGGCTCCAGGCCGAGCTGGGACCCCGGCTCGAAGCCGCCGAAGCCGCCGCTGCGTACGAGGCCGCCCTCGAGGCGATCGCTGCCGAGGAACGACGCAAGGCACTGCTGGGGATTTGGAAGTGCCCGGTGCAGGGACCGGTGAGCTTCACCAATTCCTGGGGAGCCCCACGGTCGGGAGGCCGCTCGCACAAGGGCACGGACATGATGGCGTCGGCGGGTACGCCCACCGTTGCCCCGGTGAGCGGTCGGGTCGAGCACCGGGGCAGCAGCCTCGGTGGTCTGAGCTGGTGGGTCTACGGGGACGACGGCAACGAGTACTACGGCACCCACCTGTCGGGGTACGAGAACGTGGGCGCCGGGCACGTCGAACGGGGCACGGTCATCGGCTACGTGGGTAGCAGCGGGAACGCCTCGGCCAGCGCACCGCACCTGCACTTCGAGTTCCACCCCGGTGGGGGCAGTGCCATCAACCCCTACCCCCGCCTGATCGAGGTCTGCTAGCACGCCGGCTGGGGCATCAGCGGGTCTACCCGCCCAGCCCCGAGTCGGGGCCGAATGCCTGCTGCCCCTCGCCCTCGCTCCAGCGGCGCAATGTCTCGAAGGGGTAGATGCCGGTGGCGTGGCCGTCGTTCCACGTGATGACCAGGCCCCAGGCGCCGTGGAGGTTCGCGTCGCCCACCGCCAGCGGGGTCGGACTGCCGGGCCGGGGCCACGGCTGCTCGCCCCGGTCGCGCAGCCCCCGGCAGGTGGCGCAGGGACAGTTGAGGCGCAGGGTCAGCAGATCGAAGCGCGCGACGTGCCCGTCGTGGAACGTGATCGTCACCGCCTCGTCACGATCGACGTCGATCGTCCGCGGCTCGTAGCGCTCGTCCACTCAACCGCCCCGTGCGGGCTCGTCCCCGACAGAGCGCTCCCGCTCCCACGGCCGCCCCGCGCTCCCCGTAGTCCCCGAACGGGCGGTCACGGTCGCGCACCGCCTGCCGCCAGCCCACCTCCTGTGCCCGCGCGACGAAGTCGAGCCCCTCCTGTGTATGCCGGGCGACGCCGTCGAAGATGAAGCCGAGCAGGCGGCTGGTGTCGGGTTGGTACTGGTGGCGGGCCACGTCGTTGAGCATCCACTTGATCATCTGCAGCTGGTTGAGCGGCAGGAGGGCGATGCGCTGCGCCAGGTCGGTCGAGCGCCGATGGAGCTGGTCGTCCGGCACGCACTCGAGGATCATCCCGGCGGCCGCCGCCTCGGCGGCCGTCAACTCGTCGCCGGTGAACAGGTACCGCTTGGCGCGCTCGAGCCCGAGGCGGGCGACCCAGAGCCACGGCGCCTCGGGGACGCCCCACACGCGTGCGGGCGGGTAGCCGAAGCGGGCGGCCTCGCCGGCCACGATCAGGTCGGCGTTGAGGACCATGTCGGTCCCGCCCGCGACGCACCATCCCTGCACCGCCGCCACCGTGGGCTTGGAGATCTCGTGGAGCTTGGCGAAGGTCGTGCCGAAGCGGCCGATCACCTGGACGTCGGCGACCGTGTCCCACACGCGCTCGGCGCCCGCCCCGCGCGCCGGCGCGGCCGTGGACCAGTCGAGTCCAAAGCCGGCACAGAACGCGGGCCCCTCGGCGCTGAGCAGGACCACCCTCACGTCGTGGTCGCGGTCCGCGGCGTCGAGGGCCGCAGCGAGCTCGTCGCGTAACTCGGGCGTGATCGTGTTGTAGGCCTCCGGCCTGCAGAGCACGAGCCGCCGGACCGCGCCCTCGTCCTCCTGCCGGATGGCGGGACCGCTACTCATGGCCGCACAGGCTTTCACTGCCGCGACGGATCGGCTTCTGGAACTCGTCGTGGGCGTCCATCACCGCGGCCTGTTCCTCCTCCGACAGGGTCTCGAAAACGGTGGGGTTCATGTAGATCATCAGGAGGTACCTCACGTCATCACTCCTCGTCGTCCGGATCCGGTGCCGCGTGCGGGCACCCCTCATCCAACAACGTCGGAGCGGGTATGCCGGCATCGACATGTGGGTCGATGAGTTTTGCCCCCGCGTCTCGTCGGCAAGAGGGCGAAGCACCTGGAGGTTCCGATGGTGATCGACGACAGGAGCCCGCTGCCGCAGGGCGACCTGCGCCTGCTGGACAGCGACATCGCGCAGCGCTTACTGACCTCGACCGTGCCGGCACGGGTCGCCTACACGGCGACGGACGGCACGCCACGCGTGGTGCCGAGCTGGTTCCACTGGACCGGCTACGAGCTGGTGATGCCGACCTTCGTCCGGGCGCCCCACGTGGCGCGCCCGGCCACCCGGCTCCGTGCACTGCGCGCCAACCCGGACGTTGCCATCTCCATCGACACCGAGAGCTTTCCGCCGCACGTGCTGCTGGTGCGGGGCCGAGCCGCAATCACCGAAGTGGACGGCATCGCGCCGGAGTACGCCCTGGCGGCGCACCGTTACATGGGCGACGAGCCGGCCGCCGCCTACCTCGGCCACGCTGACAAGCCGGGGACGAGGATGGCACGCATCGCGGTGCGGCCGGCATGGGTCGGCCTGATCGACTTCGAGACCCGGCTCCCCGAGGTCATGAGCGGATGAGTGGCCCCCGGCTCCGCGATGGCGACGTCGCAACCCGGTCGGCCAACCCGTCACCTAGAGCGAGCAGAATGTTTGCATGGCCAAGTACTCGGTGAACGAGCGCGGCGTCGCCAAGGCGAGGGAGCTGATCGACGCCCGGCGCTACGTCCTCAGGAGCCCGTGGAGCGACGTTCAGCCCAGGGCCGACGACGAGAACAACTTCCTCGAGACGCACACCTGGGACGAATACGCCGAGTGGCACCTGGCGCTCACGGAGGGCGCGAGGGACGAGACGAAGGCGAGATACGCCTTCGTCTTCGGCGACTTTCGCAGGTTGCACCGGATGGGCCTCATCGCCTGCTATTACCGGGCCGCGGAGTGGTACCACAAGGAGATCGAGCTGGCCGCCCACGACCTCCTGCAGTACCTCGACAACGCACGGGTTCCGAGGCGGTAGGCCTGACGCCGCCGGCAGCCCGAGCGGTTACGGTCGGTTCCAACGTCCGGACGCCAAAAACCGGAATAGCAACCACCAGGTACGACACCTAGATACAACCGGCCTGCGCGTCGGCGCGTTTGCTGGCACGCCAGGCCCCCCACAGGAGGAGGAAGGGCAGTGAAGAGAGCCCGTATCAAGATCGCGCTCGCCGTCGCTACCGCCGGTGTGCTGGGAGTGGGAACCGTGGCAATGGCCTCAGACGGAGGTGACCAGCGGGAGAGGCTCACCGGCTACGAGGAGGTGCCCGCCCTCTCCACGCCGGGCGTGGGTGAGTTCAGGGCGTCCATATCGCGCTCGAGCGACGAGATCCGCTACCGATTGACCTTCAGCGACCTGGAGTCGGCCGCCACGCAGGCCCACATCCACTTCGAGAACGAGACGAACAACGGGCCCATCGTCGTATTCCTGTGCTCCAACCTCGGCAACGGCCCGGTCGGCACGCAGGCCTGCCCCGCGGCGGGCGGGACCATCCGCGGCACCATCACGCCCGCGGACGTCGGCGCCGGAGCGGCCCTGCAGGGCCTCGCAGCCGGTGAGTTCGACGAGTTCGTGCGCGCCATCCGGTCGGGTGCGACGTACGTGAACGTCCACAGTGTCGGCCGCCCGGGCGGGGAGATCCGCGCGCAGCTCGAAAACGACGACGACTGACCATCAGCGAGCAAGGGTCCGCCGCCCGTAGATCGGGCGGCGGACCTCCGCCGTCCGCCGGAGCCTCGGAGTTCGCCCGCCCCGTCAGGCGAAGACGGCGTCGATCGACAGGCCCTCGGGCAGGGTCATGAACCCCCTGCTGGCGAAGCCCCGCACGATGACCTCCCATGTGGGCCGGTGGGCCACGAGCGCACGAAGCTCGGCCAGCCCATCATCGGTCGCGCCCGCGGCCAGCAGCGCAGCGGCACGGATCAGCCGTAGGTTCTCCTCGCCGGGCAGCGTCTCGAGGGCGCGTTCGATGCTGCCGAGTGCCGCCACGGGGTCGCCGCCGAACAGCTGGTCTGTGGCGCGGTCGTAGTCGGCGAAGGCGTCGGCGGCGTCGAGCAGCCGGGCCAGCTCACCCAGCGGGTCCTCGCTGCGATCGACACGCAGGTCGACCACGGTGCCGCCGCCCGGCTGCTGGGCCGGGCTTCCCTCGACCACCAGCAGCGCCGCAGACATCCTGCCCCGAGCGTCCCCGCCGGCGGCTTCGCCGGCGTCGAGAGCGGCGAGGAGCCTTCGGGCCAGCGGCCCCGCCGAACCCTCGAACGCCGCGGCCATCGCGCCCCACACGTCGGGCGAGCTCACCATGTTGGCCTGCGCGGTGAAGCCGTCGCCGATCACGTGGCCGGCGTGGTCGATGCACCGCTCGCCGGTCACGGTCGCGACGCTGCCGTCGGCCGCCATCACCCCGACCTGCCGCACCTCCGCCATGGGATCTGCGGCCCGGGCCTCCGCCAGGGCATCGCCGGCAGACCTCCCGGCTCCGAGCGCGTCCAGACAGCGCGGGCCGTACGCCAGCTCCGCGAAGGCCTGGGTCGCCACCGCGCCGACGCCCGGACGGGCCCACGGCGCGATCGAGCCGACGGCGAGGAAACATGTCTGCACCCCGACACCCAGCTCCCCTGTCGACTCGTCCCGAGCGACGATCGAGTACGTCATGCCAACACCCCCCGGATCACCGGGTCATCGTGACATCACGGTGGGGGGCGTCGCCTGGCTTGGATGTGCTCGCCGTCGGCCCGCAGCTCGTAGGCGGGTTGGGTGGCGGTGGCGGGGCCGCGCACCACCGTTCCGTCGGCCATCCGGAACGTGCTGCCGTGCCAGGGGCAGCGCACGCACCCATCGTCCAGGACGCCCTCGTGCAAGGGACCGGCGAGGTGGCTGCAACGGTCGAACAGCGCGACAGGTCCGCCGTCACCCTGAGCCGCGACGAGTGGTTCGCCGTCGAGATGTGCCAGCGTGGGCTCGCCACGGGTGAGGGTGCCCTCGACCTGGATCTCGGTCCAGTCCTCGGGCACGGGCGCGGCCACCGCTCGGCTGACGCCGGCGCCACGCCGATAGGCAAGGTGGCCGCCGAGGAAGGCGCCCGCGGTGGCCGCCGTGGCTCCGGCCAGGCCGAGCATCACGCCACCGGTACGGTGGCCACGGCGCCGGGCGAGGTAGGACAGGCCATAGAGGGCGGTGGCGGCCACGTTGGCGGCGGCGTGGACGAGGCCAGAGCGACGTTCGGGTTTATCCATGTCCGACCAGTCGGCCAGCCCTGCGGCTGCCGTCGGCAGGGCGGTGGCGACGCCGACGCCGACCAACGCATCGGCCGCGGGTCGGGCTGGTCTCCCGCCTACCAGGTCGAGCACGAAGGCGCTGGTCCAGAACCCGATGGGCAGATCCGTGAGCGCTGGATGCAGTGGGTGCCCGAGCCACACGCCGTGCAGCACGTCTTTGACCGGACCGCTGGGCAGGACGGACGTAACGGTTCGGTGCGCCGGACCGGCGACGCGATCGATCGCGTCGGTGGCCTCGAGGCGCTCGCCGAGGTTGCGAGGATCCATGGCTGCCCTCCTCATCCGGACCCGACAACGGCCCTGCCGACTGCCAACCGTGGTCATGGTGCCTGGTAGCCGTCGCCGTGTCGATGTACGAGGCCGACGGTCCGGAAGCTCCGGGTGTCACACCGGTAGGGAAGCTCCCGGTGTCACACCGATAAGGACCTGAGCGGATAGGCACGTCCTCTTGGCTCATGGTGGTCAGTGTTCCCGGGGAGCCGAGCCGTGGAGCTGGCCGTCGACCGCCAAATTCCCACGCCTAGGCTGCACGAACCGCCCTATCCGCTCGGCTCCTAAGGCTGAGATCTACCGGCTGGTGGCGCCGACCACGTCGCCGAAGGCGACCCTCGGGTCCGCCAGCCGATCGGGATCAACGGGCCGTTCCGCAGCGACGATCGCCTTCAGATCGTCGACCACGTCCCAGACGTTCACGTTCATCGCCGCGCTGACCACGCCGTCGTGATGCCAGAAGGCGACGAACTCACGCGCATCCAGGTCGCCGCGCACGATCAGCTCGTCGCTCGAGCTGCTGAGACCCACGTACTCCAGCCCCAGGTCGTACTGGTCGGAGAAGAAGTACGGCAGGCGGTCGTACGCCAAGCGCCAGCCGGCCACGTTCCTTCCGGCCGTCGTTCCCTGGTTGAGGGCGTTGGCCCAGTGCTCGACGCGCACGTGCCGCCGGTAGTGCGGATGCCAGGCATTGGCGACATCGCCGGCGGCATAGATAGCCGCCTCGTTGGTCTCGAGGTGCTGGTCGACGACGATCCCGTTGTCGACCGCGAGGCGGGAGCCGGCGCCTGCGACATCGGTCCGGGGTGTCACGCCGATCCCGACGACGACCAGGTCAGCCGCCTCGGTGGCGCCGTCGGTGAGGACGACCTCCTCGACGGCCCCGGAGCCACGCAGCTCGCCCACGCCGACGCCGAGCCGCAGCTGCACGCCGTGGTCGGCATGCAGCCGGCGGAACATCTCCCCGATGTCGTCGCCGAGGACATGCCCCAGCGGGACGGGCGACGGCGCGATGAGAACCACATCGGCGCCCATCTGCCGGGCGGACGCTGCGACCTCGGAGCCGATCCATCCGGCGCCGATCACGGCCACCCGGGAGGCGGCGCGGATGGCGTCGCGAAGCCGATTGGAATCATCCACGCTTCGCAGGTAGCGCACGCCGTCGAGCTCTCCTCCCGGCACCGCCAGCCGGCGTGGTTCGGCGCCGGTGGCCAGGATCGCGGCGTCGAACGGCAAAGTGTCACCATCGGACAGCTCGACGCGGCGGGAGGCGCTGTCGATTGCGACCACACGGTCGGTGACGAACTCGACGTCGTGCTCGTCGTAGAAGCCGTCGGGGTGCACGCGGGTCGAGGCGGGCTCGGCCTCACCGCGCAGCACGGCCTTGGACAGCGGTGGCCGCTCGTACGGTGCGGCGGCTTCGTCGCCGATGAGGACGATGCGTCCGTCGTAGCCTGACTCGCGAGCGGACTCGGCGGCCTTGGCGCCGGCCAGGCTGGCGCCGACGATGGCGAGCGTTCGATGGCTCATGGCGCGCTCAGGCCGTTACCCGTGGACGTTCGAACGCGGTGGCGAGCCGTGCCAGCGCCAATGCGCCCAGCAACAGGCCGAAGTCGCGCAGGGCGATGTCGTAGAAGTCGGCCTGCAGCAGGAGGTTGACGATGATCGCGCCGAGCCAGGCGGCGACCAGGTAGCCGCCGAACTTCGGTCGGAGCGCGACGACGACACCGGCGACGATCTCGACGACTCCGACGATGAGCATCGCCTGGTGGGCGTTGCCCGGAATCAGGTCGTTGATCTCCGGGGCGAGGTAGATGCGCCAGTCGACGAGCCAGTCCAGGAACTTGTCGAGCCCGAACAGGATCGGGGCGACGGTGAACCCGACGCGCAGCAGCGCGAACGCCTGGTACGCCGGGTTCGAGAGTTGCGAACTGGTCGTCGCCGGTGCGGCGGCGGCATGGGCAACGTTGATCGAGGTCATCAGCAACCCCTTTCTAAGTAATGATCAACTTGACGATAGAAGTGCCACCTTGTTTCGTCAAGCTCTTTCTGTCTTAGAATGTCTTCCATGAGCGAGGCCTCGTTCGTCGACCGGGTCCACGGGGTCGCCGCGCTCGATCATCCGGTGACGCAATCCGTGTACCGGCTGCTGGCAGAGCGCGACGAGTTGAGCCGGGACGGGGCCGCCGAGGCGCTGGGCCTGGCTCGGTCGGTCGCCGCATTCCACCTCGACAAGCTCGTCGACGCCGGGCTCGCCGAGGTGCGCTTCGAGCGGCTCACCGGTCGGTCGGGACCGGGGGCCGGCCGAACCGCCAAGCTCTACCGCCGCTCCGCCACTGAGGTAGGGGTGTCACTCCCGGAGCGCCGCTACGACCTCGCCGGGGGGCTGCTCGCCGAGGCCGTCGAACGATCGTCCCACGACGGCGTGCCGGTCGCCCGGGCGCTGGGCGGGGTGGCGACCGAGGCGGGGCGGCGCATCGGGGAAGCCGCGCGCGTCGCCACTGGCCGGCGGTCGGGTCGTACCAGGCGCCGAGATGCCGTCGTCGGCGCGCTCGAGCGCCACGGCTATGAGCCTCATCTGCGGGACGGCGAGGTCGTGCTGACCAACTGTCCGTTCCACGCCCTCGCCCAGCAGCACCGCGACCTGGTGTGCGGGATGAACCTCGAGCTGCTCTCCGGGGTCATCGACGGCGCCGACGGCGCCGACGTGCTCGAGGCCCGCCTGGCCCCTCAACCGGGATACTGCTGCGTGCGCATGAAGGCGAGCTGATCCTGCCGTTTGCCGTCCGACCCGGCGGGCGCCGAGAGGTCACCGGCCAGCAGGACGTCGTCGCCGAGGACGTGCATCGACCGGTTGACGAGGCGGATGCCGTCCGCGATGGAGGTGACCCCGAGCGGACCGACGGCCTCGGTGCCCTGGCCGATGATGGTCGGTGCCACCGCCACGATCAGGCGATCGACGACACCCGCCCTCAGCAGCGAGGTGATGACCCGCGCCCCACCTTCGACGAGCAGTGTCTCGACACCGGAGCTGCGCAGTGCGCCGAGCGCAGGACCGATGTCGACGCCGTAGGCGCCCGCCGGCAACACCTGCACGCCGAGGCGCCGGGCCGCGAGCGTCCGGCGCCGCGCGGGGTCGGACCGATCGGTCGTGAGGATCGTCGTGGCGGCGTCGGTGCCCAGGATCTTGGCCCGGTCCGGGACGCGCAGCGTCGAATCGAGCACCACCCGCAACGGCGACGCGCCGGGCACCATGCGCACCGTGAGCTGGGGATCATCCTGGAGCACGGTGCCGACGCCGACCAGCACCGCGTCGCACGCGGCGCGCAACGCGTGCGACGCCCGGCGTTCGGCCTCGCCGCTGATCCACCGGGCGTCGCCGGTCGCGGTGGCGATCCGCCCGTCGAGCGTCTGGGCGAACTTCAGGATGACGAACGGCCTCTCCGGCGGCACGGCGAGGGGACCGATCAGCTCGCTGATGTCGACGGCCGGCGCAACATCGAGGGGCTCCTCGCCCACGGCTTCGCCCGTGGGTCGCACGTGCCCGAGACGACGTTCCTTCGTCCGCAGATAGCGGAGGTTGCGGCTGTGGGGAGCGGTCGCCAACGGCTCGATGGCCACCACGTCGACGCCGGATCGCCGCAGGCCCTCCACCTTCTGCGGGTTGTTCGTTAGCAGGCGCACGGATCGCACGCCGAGGGCCTGCAGTACCGCCGCGGCGTCGGTGTACTCGCGGGCATCGACGGCCAGTCCGAGCGCCAGGTTGGCGTCGAGCGTGTCTGCCCCACGGTCCTGCTCCGCGTACGACCGCAGCTTGTTCACGAGGCCGATCCCCCGGCCCTCGTGGCCGGTCGCGTAGACGAGGACGCCCCGCCCGGCGGCACCGATGGCCCGCAGGCCGAGTTGCAGCTGGACACCGCAGTCGCAGCGCAGCGACCCCAGTGCGTCGCCGGTCAGGCATTCGGAGTGGACCCTCGTCACGACGTCGTCCCCGCCGTCGAGCTCACCCTTCACGAGTGCCAGGTACACCGACCCCGACGCGCACTCGAAGGCGTACGCCTCGAAAACGCCCGCCGAGGTGGGCAGAGGCACGCTGACCAGCCTGCGCGGCGGGCCACCACCGACATTTCCCCGGTCGCGCGGCACTCGCAGCAGGATAGGGGGCGTGGCTGCTGACGACGAGGGCCGTGACCGGGCAGCTCGGGCCGTGGTGTTCGAGGCGCCCCGCCGGGTCGCGGTCGTGCCCGTGGATCTGCGGGCGCCCGGCGACGGCGAGGTCCTGGTACGCACGCTCTGGTCGGGCATCAGCGCGGGCACCGAGATGTTGGCCTACCGGGGCGAGATCGACCCCGCGCTGCGGCTCGACGACACGATCGGGGCGCTCGGGGGCTCGTTCGCCTTCCCCTTCCAGTACGGCTACAGCTGTGTGGGCCGCGCCGAGCGCCCATGCGGTGGCATCCACGACGGTCAGCTCGTGTTCGCGTTCCACCCCCACCAGGACGCGTTCGTCGTCGCCGCCGACGACGTGGTCGGTCTCGACGACGTCGATCCCAGGCTCGCCACCCTGTTCCCCCTCGTGGAGACGGCACTACAGGCGGCCCTCGACGCCGGTCCCGTGCTCGAGCAACCGGTCGCGGTCGTCGGCCTCGGCGTCGTCGGCATCCTCATCGGCCTCATGCTCCAGCGTGCCGGCGCCAGCGTCCTGGGCATCGAGCCACTCGGCGAGCGGCGTGCGATCGCGGCGGCCGTCGGGCTGCAGTCCGTGGCGCCCGACGAGGCGGCAGAGGCGATCGCCACCAACGCACCCGCGGGCCTCCCCCTCGTCGTCGAGGCGAGCGGGCGGCCCGAAGCGTTGCGCGACGCCCTCCCGTTCCTGGCCCACGAGGGCGAGGCGCTCGTGGTCTCGTGGTACGGCACGAAGGACGTCCGCCTCCCCCTGGGTGCCGAGTTCCACCGCCGTCGCCTGCGCATCCGCAGCACGCAGGTCTCGAGCATCCCCGCCGCTCTCACCGCCAGCTGGACCCGCGACCGCCGCCGGGCCGTCGTGCGCGGGCTCCTCCAGAAGCTCCCGCTCGCCCCTCTCGCCACCCACTCCTACCCCTTCGAGCAGGCGGACGAGGCGTTCGCGGCGGTGGACCGGGGCGACGCCGGCGTGGTGCACGCCGCGCTGTGCTACACGTGATGCCGATGTACCAGGTGGGAACGGCGATCGAGGTGCGGGCGTTCCATGTGATGCCCGGGGTCGAGGGCCCCGAAGGGCAGCTTCACGCCCACGACTACAAGGTCGAGGTGCTCGTCGAACGGGCCGACCTCGACGAACGAGGCATGGTGTGCGACCTCGACGTCCTCGACAGCGCCCTCCAGCGGGTCGGCGACGCCGTCCGCGACGCCGACCTGGACGTGATCAGGCCGGCGGACGCCGAGGCGGTGACGGTCGAGGTCTTCGCGCGGTGGGCGCACGGCGTGCTCGCGGATGCCGTCCGTGCCGGCGGTGGCGAGCACCTGACCGTGCGGGTATGGGAATCACCGATCGCGTTCGGCGCCTACGGCGCACCGGTCACGTGAGCGGGTCACTGTAGGTTCCCGCCGCCGGACTGGTGGTCGACCCGGAGGCTGTCGGGCGACGCCGACCATGCCATGCTCGCCGTCTCCCTTGTCACCCTCGGTTCGCCGGAACAGCTGACCGGTGGCTACCTCTACCACCGTCGCATGGCCGAACTGGCCCGGGGCCACGACGCGCGCCTCGACCTCCTTGCGCTGCCGGCGCTTCCGTTCCCGCTGCCTGCTGCCGCGGCCGGGCGGGTCCTCGGGCACGCTGCGGACGCCGACGTCCTGGTCGTCGACAGCATCGCCGCCGCGTTCGTCGCCCCGTGGCACCTGCTCCGGCGCCCGCCGACGGAGTTCCGGCGATCTCGGCCGCATCAGCCCCTGGCCGCCATGCTCCACCAACCACCCGGCGGCATCGATCACGGACGGCCGCGGCGCGCGGTCCAGGCCGCGCTCGACCGGGCGCTGTACCGGCGCTGCGATGTCCTCATGCTCGCCAGTGAGACGCTGGGCGCGGAGCTGTCGGGGTTCCCGACCGTGGTCGTCGCGCCGGGCCGGGACGTGGCTGCCGCGCCGAGCGGGCCGTCGATCGATCTCCGACAGGGTCGGCAGGCAGCTCTGCTCAGCGTCGGGAACTGGGTGGCGCGCAAGGGCACGCTCGACCTGCTCGACGCGTTCGGCCACCTGCCCTCCGGCCTGGCGACGCTGCACCTGGTCGGCCGCACCGACGTCGACCACAGGTACACAGCCCGCGTCCGTGCCCGCCTGGGGCGTCCGGACCTGGCTGGCCGGACCGTCGTGCACGGGCCGGTCACCCGGGACGAAGTGGCGATGCTCTACGGATCCGCGGACGTGTTCGTGCTCCCCAGCTACCGCGAGCCTTACGGCACGGTGTACGGCGAGGCGATGGCCGCCGGCCTCCCGGTCGTCGGATGGCGGGCCGGCAACCTGGCGCATCTCGCCCAGGACGGCCGTGAGGGGCGGGTGCTCGAGCCCGGCGACATTGCGGGCCTGGCCTCGGCACTCGAGCGGTTGGCCGAGGACGCCGACTACCGGCAACGGCTGGCGGTGGCGGCGCTCGCGCGGGGTCAGCGCCTGCCAACCTGGCGCGACACGGCCCGGCGCTTCTTCGGCGTGCTCCGAGGGCTGG
>CAWEZE010000010.1:0-232372 GCA_963813485.1 uncultured bacterium | reverse complement strand
GGTGGCGGGGGCAGGATTTGAACCTACGACCTTCGGGTTATGAGCCCGACGAGCTACCAGACTGCTCCACCCCGCGTCGTTTGGGGAACACACACCTTATCGGCAGCTCTCCGACCCGCCAACCCTGCGCCGGCCACCCCGACCCGACGCACGGCCTACGCCGGGGACGGCTCGGGCTCGGTGGTGGTGGTCGACGTGGTCGTGGTCGTCGACTCGTCCCCGGACGAGCCGCCCCCGCCGGCCAGTAGCTCGTTCGCCTGGGCCACCAGGGCCCGGGCCTCGTCTAGGCGCTGCCCGAACGTGGCAAGGTCGCCCTCGCGCAACGCAGCGTCCGCTTGGTCGAAGAGTCGGTCGGCCTGGGCGAGCAGACTCGCCGCCTCATCGGCCGCCGTGCCCCCCTGCTCGGGCGGCGGCTCGCCTTCCGGTTCAGGTTCACCCTCCGTGCCCGGGCGTTCTTGAGTCGCGACTCGTTCGCCGAACAGCGCCACCAAGGCTTCCTGCAAGGTGTCCTCGATCACGACCTCGTCGCCGAAGGCGGCGATCACCCGCTCGAGCTGTGGTAGCTGGCGGGTTTCCGCCTCCGGCACGACGTAGAACGGCTGCACGTAGAGCAGAGCGTTGTCGACCGGCACGAGCAGCAGGTTGCCGTAGAGCACTTCCGAACCCCCGCTGGCCCAGCAAGCTCTCGAGCTCGGACACAGTCTCGTCGGCCTGGATCGTGGCCGCGGCGATGCCCGGGCCGTCGGGAAGGTCACCCGACGGCATCTCGTAGACGACCAGGTCGCCATAGTGGCCCGGGTCCATGCGCGCCCCCATGAACGCCGTCAACAGCTGGCTGCGATCGTCCTCGCTGAACGGCACGTAGGGCCGCATGAGCACCATCTCGGCCTCGCGCGACACCTCTCCTGACTCGTTCGGCAGCTGCAGCAGCTGGTAGTAGGGGGCGATCCGGGGGGCCTGTGCGCCCGTGACCTGCCCCTGCTCGTTGGTGACCTGCGTGGACGGGTCGGCGCCGGCCGTCCCCGGGTCCCGGGCGACCCGCCAGGCGTCGTCCTGGTTGAAGAAGTCGTCGGGATCGTCGAGGTGGTAGCGCGCATACGCCGCCGTCTGGATGCGGAACAGGTCCTCGGGGTAGCGCAGGTGGGCCTGCAGCGCCTCGGGAACGTCATCGTCGCTGAACAGGTCGGGGAACGCGTCCCGGTAGGCGTCGATGATCGGATCGTCATCGTCGATCACGTAGAACGTGACGGTGCCGTCGTAGGCGTCCACCGTCGCCTTGACCGAGTTGCGCACGTAGTTGAACCGGTGGTTCAGGCCGCTCGTCGACGCCACCTGGTCGGTGTCGGCCATCTGCCCATAGGGATACCTGGACGTCGTCGTGAAGAGGTCGACCACCCACTGCACCCGTCCATCGATCAGCACCGGGTACGGGTCGTTGTCGGCGTCGAGGAACGGCGCCAGCTTGGTCACGCGGTCGACCACGTCCCGCACGTAGACGACCCGGGAATCGTCGGTCATGAAGTCGGAGATCAGCGGGTTGAGATCTCCGAACCGCAGTGCGAACGCCGCCCGGCGCACGAGCGAGTTGGCCTCGACCCCATCGGCGCCCGTGTACGTCGTCGGCTGGGTCTCGCCCTCCGCGTCCTGGAAGTCGATCTCGTCGCGGTTGGTGTTCACCACGATGTAGCCGTCGAGGTCCTCCCCGAAGTAGATGCCCGGTTCTTTGACGTCGATGCCTTCCGCCCTGGCCCTCTGCGGGATGTCGCCCAGCACGAACCGAGGCTCGTTGCCCTCGGCCGCATTGGACGGGGCCATCACGACGCCGTAGCCGTGGGTGTAGGCGAGGTGCGCCGCCTCCCAGGAGTCGCCGGGCACGCCGTCGGGGTTGATGGTCCGCACGCCGATGTTCACTTGCGTGGGCTGGCCGTCGATCGTGTAGCGGTCCACGTCGACATCGTTGATGTTGTAGAAGTTGCGGATCCGCTGGAGCTGCTCGAACGTCTGGCCCGACAGACGGGCGGCCGGGTCCCAGAGCCGGATGTTGCGCACGGTCGGCTCCGCGCCGGCCAGCTGCACCTCGTCGGGGCTGATCTTGGGCTCGAACCGCTGGGTCGTGACGTTGTCAAGGCGCAGCGCCGCCCGGGTCGCCTCGATGTTGCGCTGGATGTAGGGGCGCTCGCGTGCCGACTCGTTGGGCTGGACCTGGAATCGCTGGACGTACTGCGGGTAGATGCCTCCGGCCACCACCGCCACGAACAGCCACAGGCCGACGGCGACGGCGGGGAGCGTCCAGCCCCGGCGGAAGATGTTGACGACGAACAGCGTCGCCGCGCACAACGAGATGAGGACCAGCAGGTTGAGCGCCGGGAGCTGCGCGCGCACGTCGGTGTAGCTGGCACCATCGACGATGCCGCGTGTCGACGTGGTGAGCTCGAAGCGCTGCAGCCAGTAGTCGGCCGTCTTGACCAGCGCCAGCACGGCGAGGAGGACCGACAGGTGGGCCTTCACCTGTGGCGTCACCCGCGGCGACGGTGGCTGCACCCGGATGCCGCCATTGAGGTAGTGCGCCACCGCCGTGACGATGATGACGATCAGCAGCGACGCGAACAGCCAGTCGACCACGAACGACAGGAAGGGCAGCCGGAAGACGTAGAACCCGATGTCGTTGTGGAACTGCGGATCCTCGATGCCGAAGTCGCCGCCGTTGGTGAACAGCACCCACGAGTTCCACTCCGACGACACCCCGGATCCGGCGATGATCGCCAGCAGCACGCAGATGACGATGCGCAGCCAGCCCATGCGGTCGTCGACGATGTCGTGGTAGCGCTCGAGCAGCTCGTCCTCCGGGCCGGCCAGCCGGAAGGGTGGAGCGATGCGGTCGGCGATCAGCAGGTTGGCCCAGGCCAGGAGGAAGAAGCCGACCATGAAGATGAGCGCCAGGCTGAGCTTGGCCCCGAGGATCCCCCGCCACACGCCCGACTGGTCCAGGGAGTCGAACCACAGGTAGTCGGTGTAGAAGCCGGCGATGCCCCGCAGCGACGTGAGCAGGATGAATGCGGCGATGACACCGACGATGAGGAGCGTGCGCCCGCGCCTGCCGTTCTTGCGCCGGGGCGCACGGCGCGGCAGGTCGTCGGGGGCTCGCATGAGGGCCGAGCCTACAGACAGCTGTTCGGACGGTTGGAGCGGGGCCCTATCGCCCCCGGCCGGATGCGGACCCGGCGGGCTCGCTGCCGACGCCCACCGGCACCACCAGGCAGCGGCAGTCCGGATGCGCCGGTGAGCAGAGGACCCCGGTGGGGAACGCCTCGCCCTTGCGGACGCCGCTCGCCAGGGCGTTGTCGTCGGCGTCGGGACAGGCCTCGCCGGTCCGGTCGACGAGCCATCGCAGCTCGGCATCGGACGGCGTCGCCTCGTAGACGCCCCAGGCGTAGGCCGCAGCGGCGTAGTGCCGCGCGGCGGCACCGATCCGCTGGCCCTTCCACTCGCGGTAGAGGGACCGGAGCCGCTCGGTCACGTCCTCGAGGTCGCCCTCGCACTCGTCGAACGAGCGGGCGATCCGCTCCCGCATGGGCTCGACCAAGGACTGGCCCAGCTCGGAGGCGAGCGCCGAACACGACCCGGTGACCTCGCGATCGACGGTTGCCGCACCCGAGAGGGCGGCGACGTCGAGGTCGGGCAAGGCGGCGGCGGCATAGCGCTGGGCATGCTCCTTGGCGCCGGGCACCACATCGTCGAGACCTGCGGGTTCGTCCCGGCGCAGCAGGTCGAACACCTCGTTCTGCTCGTCGGCCAGGACGCGCTTGAGCCGGCGACCGAGCTCGCGCTCGACCGGTCCCAGGTGGGTGTCGCGGTCGTGGAGCACCGCCGCATCGGGATCGAGCTCCTCGGCCTCGGCCTCGGGGTCGGCTTCGTCGTCGCCGTCGTCGGTGGCCGGCTGGGCCTCGGACCCCTGCGGATCGTCCATGACGGCAACCGCCGTGGCCCCCACGCCGAGCGCCTCGGTTCCGTCGGCGGCGCTCGCTGCGGGACCGCGGTCGGCCTTGAGCCGCGCGAAGAGCTCCTCGACTTGATCCTGCTCGCCGCTCTCGGCGTCCTCGCCCCCGCCGTCCACGTCCTCCGCGTCGCCGGCCGCGGGATCGCCGGTGTGGACCTCCCCGCCAGGCTCGTCATCGGCGTGGATCTGGTCGGCGATGGGCTCGACCTCCGCGCCACGATCGTCCTCGTCGACCTCATCGTCTTCGTCGACCACATCGACCTCGTCGACTACGTCGTCGATGGCGCGGCCGTGCTCGATGGGCGGCTCGGCGACCTGGACCGCCTCGGCGACCTGGACCGCCTCGGCGGCCATCGCCGCCGGCGCCAGAGTGCTCGGCTGCTCCTCCGCCGGGCGGCGGCGGAACGGCCAGATGCTCTTCCGCTCGCTGGCCTCTGCCGTGAACATCCGGCGCGGTAGACCCGCCTCCTCGTCGGCGAGGCTGCGGTCGGTCGCCTCCAGGCCGCCATCGATCAGAGCGTCGATGTGGTCGACATCCACGTCCTCCAGGCCGTCGAGGTCCTCGACCAGCCCCGCCATGCGGGCCACGGTGAGCTCGGCCTCCAGCTCCTCGACCGAGGGCTCCGGCTCCTCGCTCACCCGCCGCGCCGCCGACTCGCTGGCCAGCTTGGCCTGCGGCAGGGCCACGGACAGTTCGCCCGTCGCCTCGTCGACGGTCCGCCGCACGACCTCGTAGGCCGCCAGCAACCGCTCGCGGGCTGCGTTCAGCCGCTCGAGCTGCTCCCGGGCCGTCCGGCGGCGACGCGCCAGGTCGCCGAGCATGCGCTCCCGAACGGCCTGGGCCTCCACCACGAGCTGCCGGCCCTGCTCGCGGGCCGTGTCGCGCAACCGCCCGGCGTCTGACTCGGCCGCCGCCCGCGCCTGCTCACCCTCGGCCAGCATCCGCTCCCGTTCGGCCTCGGCGGCGCGCCGCATCTCGTCGGCCAGCTCCTCGCCCTCGGCCCGGCGCCGCTCGAGGACCGACTCGGCCTCATGGCGCAGCTGCTCGGCCTCGGACACGATCTCGCGCCTGCGTTCGGCGCCGTCTCGCTCGGCCTGCTCGATGATCGTGTGCGCCTCGCTCTGGGCGTCCCGCACCATCCGAGCCGCCGACTCCTCGGCCTTGGCCCGGATGTCACCGGCAGCCCCCCGGGCGGCCTCGATGACCCGGGCCGTCTCCGCGCCGAGCAACTCCACCAACCGGTGCTCGTCGAGCTGCTCGGCGAGCTGGGCACGAGCCTCGGCCCGCTCCGCCCGGTCCAGCTGGTGCGATTCGCCCCGTTGGAGCCGCCCGACGATCTCGGACAGTTCGTGGAGGAACGCACGCACCTCGGTGGGGTCGTATCCCTTCCGAACAGTGGAAAAATGTCGGCGGGCGATGCCCGTCGCATCAAGGGGAGAAGGCTCGGGCGGCATGACCCCCGATGGTATGACTCGCGCCAGCCGCGCGCCGAGGGTCGATTTTCCTGCCGCTCTGGGTGGTGGAGTGCCCGTTTGCGGCGGTCTCAGCCCTGCGGCGCGGCCGGCTGGGGCAGGTCGTCGACGTTCCCGCCCAGGTCAGCGAGGGCCGCGAGTGCCTCGTCGAGCGTGTCCACGGCGATGACGTCCACGTCGCCGGCGTGCTGCCGGGCGGCCTCGTAGTCGGCGCTCGGGACCAGGAAGACGTCGTAGCCCTGCGCCCGCACCGCCGCGGCCTTCTGTCCGGTCCCGCCCACGGGCCCCACCGTGCCGTCGCTGCTGATCGTGCCCGTGACTGCCACATCGGCGCCACCGGTCAGGTCGCCGGGAGTCAGGTCGTCGATGATGGCCAGCGTGAACGCCAAGCCCGCCGACGGCCCGCCCACGTCGCCGGTGTCGATCGTGACGTCCACCGGGAAGTCGAAGTCGATGCCCCTGCCAGTGACTTCGATGCCGATGATGGCCCGGTCGGGATCGTCGGGATCGGCGCCCAGGGCCAGCTCGACATCTCGCGACCGCGATCCGGTGGGCGGCTCGACGGTGATCGTCACCTCGTCACCCGGGCTGTCGTCGGCGAGCAGTCGCGTGAGGTCGTCGGGCTCGTCGAGCTGCTCACCGTTCACCGCGGTGATGGTGTCGCCGGGCTCGAGCACGCCATCGGCTGGCAGGTCGGGCAGGACGTTGACCACCATCTCGCCGGTGATGCTCACGTCGACGGGGTGGCCCAGGCGTTCCAGCGCCACCTGGGTGGCGACCTGCTTGGACGTATCCATCATCTGCAGGTTGAGGGTGCGGTTCTCCGCGGCGTTGCGGTCGCCGAGCACCTTCTCGCGGGGAAACACGTCGATGTCGTCGTCGAGCCAGCCCGCGAGCATGCCGAAGAGCGTCGCCTGGCGGAGCGACACGGTGGTGTAGCTGATCGTGCCCGTGGACGAGAAGGTCTCCTCGTCGGCGACGGCGATCAGCGGCTCCGTGTCGCGCACGCTGCCGGGCCGGTAGGCGTAGTACGGCAACGGAACCGTGGCGGCCCCGACGACGAACGCCACGACCAGGACCGTGAGCGCAATCGGCCAGATGCGCCGCCGCCGGCGCGCCGGCCGAGACCCGTCGTCGGAGAGGCCTTCCGGCGGCAACTCGGGGTGCTGCGGGCCGGCTCCGGCGTCGACCGGAGGTCCCTCGGTGCTCGGATCACGAACCGGGTTGGAGATCTCGTCCGGGGGGTGAGAAGTAGGTTCAGGCGGCATTAGCATTCGGTTCGCGTGGCCCTGGTAATACTCTGCGTGGTGATCGTTGGCGGGGGCGTCTTGGCCGTTGCCGTCGAGATGCTGGCGGCCAGTGCGGACCAGCCTGCCACGGAAAGCGACGAACTCCCCAGCGCCCGGGGGCGGTGGAGCAGCATTGCGCTCGTCGCCCGGGACCGGTTCGAGACCGGCGTGCGAGCGGCATGCCGCGGTGCCGCCCGCTGCAGCGACCGCTCCGGGCTGGCGCTCGGCTTCGCCGCTGGCGCCATGGCACGGACTAGTGTCCAGGCGGCCCGCTCCGGCCGGCACGCCGCCACGGCTGCCGGACGGGCGGCGGGGCAGGCTGGAGCTCAGACTGGGCGGACGGTCCGGAGTGCCAGCATGCGGGCCGGGCGAGCGACAGGAAGAGCGAGCATGCGGGCCGGGGAAGCCACGGGACGAGCGAGCACGCGGACCGGTCGAGCCACCGGGCAGGCCGGCGCTCGCGCCGGCCGCAGGGCGGCGGCCGTCGCCCGCGGGGGCGGCGCCGCACTGGTCGCCACCGCAGCGAAGATCGAGGCCTCCACCGTGTCGGTGATCGGCGCGGGCAAGGCCCGCACCGCCGCGTTCGTCCGCCGCGCAGCCGCGGCCACACGCCGGACTGGGGCCCGGACCGCGGCAGGGACGGCGGAGGCCGTGCGCCGGGGCGGCGGGCGGGCGACGGTCGCAACGAGGCGGGGGACACGACGAGCCGCCGACGCGACCAGACGCGCCGCCACCCACCTGGTGCCGGAGCCCGTGGCGCTACCTGACGACGCGGATCGTCGCGCCCGGTTCGAGCGGGAGCCGGCGGCCGTCGCAGCGGTCGCAGTGGCCGAGCCGGACCCGCGCACCGCCGCCGAGCCGGAGGCCGTCGCAGCCGAACCCGCTTCGTTCGACCCCGCGGCCGCCGCAGCCGAGCCGGAGGCCGTCGCAGCCGAACCCGCTTCGTTCGACCCCGCGGCCGCTGCAGCCGAGCCGGAGCCGGCGGCCTTCGAACCAGATCCGGAGCCGGCGGCCTTCGAGCCGGAGCGTCCGGCCGTCGTAGCCGACCCCGCGGCCGCCGGGGCGGTGGCGGCGCCCGCGGCTCGTCCCGGCGGCGTCGATTCGCCCGGCGACGGGCGACGTCCCCCGCCTCAGCGCCGACCCCAGCAGGGGTTGGTGGTACCCCTGCGGCCGCGCGCGACGACCAGGCTCAAGGCGACCGGCGAGCTGCTGGTCCTGGTCGCCCTTCTCGGGCTGATCGTCTCGAGCATCATCGTTGCCCTGGCCGTGGCCGGCAACCAGGTGCTGAGCGGGCTCTGACCCCGACGGCCAAGGCCATGCCCCGGCAGATGGCGGACACCGTGACCCGCCGGCGCGCGGCCGCCGTGGCCGGCCACCAGGGCGATGCCGCCACGGCCCGCTCCTTCCTCGCGGACCCGGAGGCGTCGGTGCGCGCCACGGCGCTCGGTGCCTTGGCCCGCGCCGGCGCGCTCGCGGCCGCCGACCTCGTCGCCGCGCTGGCGGACCCGTCGGCCATCGTGCGGGCTCGGGCGGCCGAGCTCGCGGCGGGCGTGCCCGGGAACGTCGATCCCGCGCTGGCCCCGATCCTCGACGACGCCGATGCCGCCGTCGTGGAGGCGGCGGCCTGGGCCTCGGGCGAGCGCCGACCCCCCGAGTCCGGTGTGGTCGCCGCGCTGGCGGCGGTGACGACGGGGCACGAAGACCCGATCTGCCGGGAGGCGGCGGTCGCGGCGCTCGGCGCCATCGGCGATCCCACCGGCCTGCCCGCCATCCTGGCCGCCACCGCCGATCGCCCCGCGGTTCGCCGGCGGGCGGTCCTTGCGTTGGCACCGTTCGAGGGCCCGGACGTCGTCGCCGCGCTCGAGCGGGCGCTCACGGATCGCGACTGGCAGGTCCGCCAGGCGGCGGAGGACGTGAGCCGCTAGGGACGTCCGCCGCTCACGGCCGGCTCCACGTCGACTCCCAGGCACCCAGCTCGGCCCCGAAGGATGCGCGGACCTCGGCGGGCGCAAACGACGCCGACATCGCCCGCCGCTGCAGCGCCGCCAGCCCGCCGGCGTCGACCCCGTGGTGCTCGGCCACGAGGGCGAGCTCGCGCTCGAGCGTGGTCGAGAAGTAGCCGGGATCGTCGGTGTTCACCGACACGTCCATCCCCAGCCCGATCATCTCGCCGATCGGGTGATCCGCGATCGAGGGTGCGGTGACACCGAGCAGCACGTTGGAGGTGGGCGACACCTCCAGCGGCACCTGCTCGTCGATCAGCCGCTGCACCAGCGAACGGTCCTCGAGCGCGCGGACACCATGGCCGATCCGTACGGCGTGGAGGCTGTCGAGGGCGCCGGTCACGCTGGCCGGCCCCGCGGCCTCGCCGGCGTGAACCACCGCCGGGACGCCGGCCGCGCGGGCGCGGGCGAACGTGCCGGCGTAGAGCTCGGGCGGCCACTCGGCCTCCGGCCCCCCGAGGCCCATGGCCACCGCGCCTGCCGGGGCATCGGCACCGGACAGCAGCGAGGCGGTCAGGTGGTCGTCGGGAAGCTCTTCGCCCCGGGAGATGTCCAGGATCCAGCGGACCTCGACGCCCCGCGACGCCGCCCGCCGCTGGGCCTCGTCGAGGGCCGCGGCGTACGCAGCATCTCCCCAGCCCCGGGTGCGGACGTGATGGACCGGCGTGGTGGTGATCTCCGCCCAGCGGACGCGTTGGCTGGCCAGCTCCTCGGTGAGGGCGTCGGCGCAAGTGACCAGGTCGTCGGGCGTGCGCAGGACAGCGAGGCCGGCGCGGAACAGCTCGATGAAGTGGAGGAAGTCGCGGAACCGGTAGCGCTCCGCCAGCTCGGCTTCGGACTCGACCCCGAGATCGATGCCGTTGCGTTCGGCCAGCGCCAGCACCGTCGACGGCCGCATGGACCCTTCGAGGTGGACGTGGAGCTCGACCTTCGGCAGCGCGGCGATGGCCTCGGCGGGGACGCGGTCGGCGCCGGGATCAGGGGCGGCGGCCGGCACTGCTAACGGGCCGCGCCGTGGGAGGCCTCCAACACGCCGCCGCATCCCCGGCACCTGGCCCGCCACCCCGTCGGCGTGACCTGCACTGTCAGCCAACGACCGCAGTCCACGCAGAAGCGCCAGGGCTCGTAGGCGCCGGAGCAGCCGGGGCACTCCTCCACGGGCGCGCCGCACCCCGAGCAATGGCGCCAATCGGCCGGCGCCGGGAGGGTCGAGTGCGCGGGGCTCGGCATCAGATCACCCCCGAGGCCGAGCGCAGGAGAGGCCCGGCCCGAGCGGCCGTGGGAGCGGGCGGCACACGCGAAGCCCGAGCGGCCGTGGGAGCGGGCGGCACACGCCGAAGCCCGAGCGGCCGTGGGAGCGGGCGGCACACGCCGAAGCCCGAGCGGCCCGGCGCCGAAGGCGCCAAGAGCGGGAAACGCAGCAAACGCTCGACGCATCTCGTCTAGCCGTCCCAATCAGATCACCTTCGAGAGCGTGCCGATGGGCATGCGCAGATTGTCGAGCATGACCAGGTCCTCCCGTGGTGCCCGGCCCAACGTCGTCAGGTAGTTGCCGACGATCAGGGCGTTGATGCCCGCGGTCATCCCCATCTCCTGCAGGTCACCCAGCGTGACCTCCCGGCCGCCGGCGTAGCGAAGGATCACGTCCGGCAGGGCCAGGCGGAACAGCGCGATCCAGCGGATCGCCTCCAGCGCCGCCACCACCTGGCGACCGGCCAACGGCGTGCCCGGGCGGGGATCGAGAAAGTTGAGCGGCACCTCGGCGGGCCCCGCCTCCCGCAGCTGCCCGAGCAGCTCGATGCGCTGCTCGTCGGATTCGCCCATCCCCAGCAGCACGCCGCAGCACAGTTCCATCCCGTGCTGGCGGACGAGCCGGCAGGTGGCGAACCGCTCGTCCCACGTGTGGGTGGTCACGATGTGCGGGAAGTGCGACCTGGCGGTCTCGAGGTTGTGGTTGTAGCGGTGGGTTCCGACTGCGGCGAGGCGACGGGCCTGGTCGTCGTCGAGGATGCCGGCGCTCACCGCCACGTTGAGCCCGGTCTCCCGCCGCACGAGGGGCACGACCTCCTCGAGATGCGCCATCAGCCGCTCGTCGGGGCCCCGCACGGCATAGACCAGGCAGAACTCGCTCGCGCCCAGCGCCGCCGTCTCCTCGGCCGCGGCCACGACCTCGTCGTGTGCGAGCAGCGGGACCGCCTTCACCGGCGAGTCGTAGCGCGCCGACTGCGAGCAGAACTGGCAGTCCTCGGGACAGCCGCCCGTCTTGGCCGACAGGATCCCCTCGACCTCGACCACGTCACCGCACCATGCCAGGCGCACCTCGTGCGCTAGCGCGGCCAGCGCCTGGACCTCGTCATCGGGCACGGCCACCAGAACCGACAGCTCGTCGAGCGTCAGCTGGCGCCGATCGTCGACGAGCGCCCGCCGGGCATCGGCGAGGAGTCCGGTCGTGGATGACACGGCCGGTGACGTTAGTGGCGACCGAGGCGGCGGACCCGAATCGTCTAGTGGGCATGCGGCACATGACCGCGCAGCCATGACCCGTTGGCATCGGGCGGGGCCGGGCCCGCCTAGCGCCCGGCCTGGAACACCACCCGCAGCGCCGCCGGCTCCTCGATGCAGCGGCCGGCGCCGAGCACGACGCACTCGAGCGCGCTCTCGACCAGATGGACGTCGATCTCGGTCTCGTGGGCGATGCGCTGGTCGAGGCCGGCCAGCATGCCGCCCCCGCCGACCAGGTGCAGGCCCTGGGTGATGAGGTCGTGGGCCAGCTCGGGCGGGGCGTTCCCGAGGCACGCGACGACCGACTCGATGATCTCGCTGATCACGTCGTCGATGGCGGCTCGGATCTCGGCCGGCGTCAGGATCACCGTCTTCGGCAGGCCCGAGGCCAGGTCGCGGCCCCGGACCTCGGCCTTGAGCTCGTCGCGCACCGGCCACGCCGATCCGATGGCGATCTTGATCTCCTCGGCGGTGCGCTCCCCCACGGCGATGCCGTACTCGCGCCGCACGTACGCCTGGACGGCGCCGTCGATGTCGAAGCTCCCGACCCGCACCGCGTCGAGGGCCACCACCCCGCCGAGCGACACCAGGGCGGTCTCGGTCGTGCCGCCGCCCACGTCGATCACCAGGCTGGCGATGGGCTCGTGGATCGGGAGACCGCAGCCGATGGCGGCGGCCATGGGTTGCTCGATGAGGAAGGCATCGGTGGCCCCAGCCCGGCGGGCAGCCTCGGCCACCGCCCGTCGTTCGACCTCCGTGATGGCCGACGGGACGCACACCACCACGCGTGGGCGGTTGAAGCGCCCGACGCGCACGCGGTGCAACAGCAGCCGGATCATCCGCTGGGTCACGTCGAAGTCGGTGATGGCGCCCTGGCGGAGGGGCCGCTCGGCGACTATGTCGCTGGGCGTGCGCCCGATCATCTGCCAGGCGTCGTGGCCCATCGCCAGCACCTCACGGGTGCGGGTGTTGAGGGCGATGACGGTCGGCTCGTTGAGGACGATGCCACGCCCCCGCTCGTAGACGAGGGTGTTGGCGGTGCCGAGGTCGATGGCGAGGTCGCGGGCCACTACCGCTTCCACCACCGTCGGGGCCGGACCTCACCGTCGCGGGGCGCCAGCGCCTCCATCTCGCGGCGGAAGTTGTCGATGCTGGCGTCGAGCGAGGTGGGGGGGCGGTTCCGCAGGTACAGCACGGTAAACCCCACCGCCGAGATCACCACGGCGATCAGGAGGAAGGCGACGGCAGCCACGGAGTCACCCTGCTCCCGCGTCGACGATGTGCTGCGCCTCGAGCCCCCAGCTCTCGCCGCCCGTCCACGACTCGCGCTTCCAGATGGGAACCGAGCGCTTCAGGGCGTCGATGCAGAACCGGGCGGCCGCGAATGCCTCGTCGCGGTGCGGCGCCGACACGGCGACGACCACGGCGCTCTCGCCGATCTCGAGGATGCCGACCCGGTGCAGCATGGCGATACGGCCCACCATCGGCCACCGTACGCGCGCCTCCTCGGCCACATCACGAAGGCGGGGAACGACCTGCTCCTCGTAGGCCTCGTACTCGAGCTGGTGGACCCCTGGCCGGCCCTCGGCATGGTCGCGGGCGGTACCGGAGAAGAGGACCAGGCCCCCGCAGTCGGGGCGCACCGCCCAGGCCGTGGCCTCGGCGACGGGGAGCGGCGACGCGGACAGGCCGATCCAGGTGTCGCCGTCGGGCGGTGCGAGCGCGGCTCGCTCGGCCTCGTTGCTCGGCCTCTCCATGTGTGCATGGTACGCAGGCCCTGACCGGTGGGCGCGGTCTCTGGGCCGCCACCCAGAGTTATCCTCCGCGGCGTGCCCTTCGACGACGACGCCGAAGCGGATCTCTTCCGGTTCCGTCCGCCGCCGCACCCGGACGATCGGCTGTGGCGCCACCCGTCGGAGCTGGGGCCGCAGCGCGGCGAGGGTGCCGGTGGCCGCGACCGGCAGTCGGGGCGTCCCTGGGGTGTGGTGGCGGTTGCCGGCACCGCCGGTGCCGTCCTCGCGGGCGCGGGGGTTCTTGCGTTCGGCCTGGGCGAACGAGTCGTCGATCGCCCCGTGGTCGAGCGTGTGGCGCTCGACACCGTCTCGTCGTCGCCGCGGGCCGCCGATCAGACCGTCGACGGAATCCGCCAGCAGGTGGCGCCGGCGGTCGTCGCCGTCGAGGGCGCCGGCTCGGGGATCGTCGTGCGCGACGACGGGATCGTGCTCACCAGCGCCAGCGTCGTCGACGGCACCGGGCCCTTGAGCGTCCGCCTGCCCGACGGGTCGTCGACCGAGGCGGAGGTGGTGGGCTCCGACCCGTCGACCGGGATCGCGGTTCTCGATCTGGACGGCCATGGCTACCGGACCGGCCTGCTCGCCAGCGAGGCCGGGCTGGCGCAGGGCCAGGTGTCCTTCACCGTGAGCGGCGGCGCCGCGGGCGGCGCCACCACGGTGCTGGCACTGGTCGGCGCCACCCGGCGATACCAGACGCCGGCCGGTGCCACGCTCGACGCAGTCGTCGAGACCACCGGCGACGCGCCGGCACACGCCCTCGGAGGTCCGCTGGTCAACGCCCACGGCGTGGTGGTCGGCATCGTCACCGGGGTCGACGACGGCAGCGCCTCGTATGTCGTCCCGGTGGAGGTGGCCAGGAAGGTCGCCGAAGACCTGGTGGCGGTCGGCAAGGTGGAACCCTGCTGGCTCGGCATCGAGGGGACCGACGCCGGCGATCCCGACGTCGCTGGCGGCGGGGTCCAGATCGCCTCGGTTACGCCCGACAGCCCGGCCGATCGGGGCGGCCTGCGGGCGGGTGACGTACTCGTAGAGATCGACGGGCGCATGATCCGCCACCTGCCCGACCTCATGATCGCACTGCGGTCGCGGTCTCCGGGCGACCAGATCGCCGCCACCGTCGTGCGCGACGACGACCCCACGACGCTGACCGTCACGCTGGGACGCCAGCGCCGGACCGAACCCTGAGCCGCCGCCCAGGCCGGCGACGCAGCTGCGGAGGCCGGGCGCCGGGCGCCGGTGCCCGCTAACGACGCGACCGCAGCAAGCGCCGGGCAGCCAGCACGCCGCCGGTGGCGACCGCGGCGAGGCCGGCGCCCGCGAGCCCGAGCGCGATCTCCTGGCGCCGGCGGGGACTCATCGTGGCCCACGCACCGGCCTCGAACGCATCGACGCACGCTTCCTCGTTGGTCACCGTGGGTGACCAGCCCTGGGCGCGCAGCCGGTCGTTGGCGATCGTCCACGGGTGCAGCGTGTACGCCACCAGTTCCGGGGGCGTCGGCCCCAGGCCCCAGCGGAACCCCCAGCGCACCAGGCGGCCCGCCACCCGCTCCGGCAGCGGGACCTTCAGCGGCGTGCCGGTCAGCGAGCGCACCTCGTCGGCCGGGACCGATCCATCGGGCGCCACGTTGTAGGCACCGTCGAGGCGCCGGATCCGGCCCAGGTCGATCGCGGTGGCCAGATCGCCGACATCCAGGAACTGGACGGGAGGCTCGTCGGCCGTCTCGGGGACCGCCGGGCCCGGACGTAGCGCCGGCACCAACCACTCGCGAGTATCGGCCCCGGCGGTCCGCGCCGGGCGGAGCACGGTGAGCACCCCACCGGGGTGGGCGCCCCGCCATTCGGCTGCCAACCGCTCGATCTCGGCGCGCTCCGCGGCGAAGGCGAAGCCCGGGTTGGGGCGCAGCGTCGCCTCTTCGGTCAGCGGCACCGGGTTGTTGGACCAGGCGCCGTAGACGGTGGCGCTGGAGAGGACGACGAGGTGCGGCACCGCGGCGTCCCCTGCGGCCTCGAACAGCCGACGAGCCCGGTCGACGTCGCGGGTCGGCGCCGTCGGCGACGCGGGCACGGAGGTCGCCAGGTGCACGACGGACTCGGCGCCCTCGAGGTGCTGCTTGACGTCCTCGGACCCAACGTCGACGCGTCGGACGTCCACGTCATCGGGCAAACCCACAACCGATCGATCCGCGAGGGCGACCACGGTGCCGACGTCCGGGTCGGCGGCGATCAGCGTGGCGACACGGCGGCCGAGCGGCGAGTCGGCACCCGTGATGACGACGGTACCCATGGCTCTTACCTTGCCAGTTGGGACCGGGCCCAAACACCACCGGACCGGTCCGTCACTCGCCGCGGTGGCCCGGGACCCGGGTGGCGGTAGCGTCGCGTGAGTGAGCGAGCGTCGGCGAGCGAACCGTAAGCACAGTGCGCTGGTCGCCGCGAAGCGGCGATTGCTCATTGGTGGGCCGAAGGCCCGACGATGAGCGATCCCGGCTCTCCCAACCCGTTCGAGGGGTTCCCCCCGTTCGGTGACCTCGCCAGGCTCTTCGGACAGGGCGGGCGCGGAGTGCCCTGGGACGCCGCCCGCAGCCTCGCACTGGCCGTCGCGACCGACAACCAGAGCGAGCCCAACGTCGATCCGATCGAGCGCATCAAGCTCGAGCAGCTGGCCCGGGTCGCGGAGCTCCATGTCGCCAACGTCACCGGACTGTCCACCACCATGACCGGGCGCGAGCTCAAGGTCCTGCCCGTGAACCGGGGCCACTGGGCCCAGCGCACCCTCGAGGATTACCGGCCGCTGCTCGAGAAGCTCGCCGGATCCCTCGGCTCGCCCGACGTTGGCGGGCTTGGTGGACCGGGTGGCGTGGGCAGCGAGCTCGACCTCGGTGACGACGCGGGCCTGGGTCAGGATCCCGACGATCAGCTCGCCGCGATCCTCGGCCCGATGATCCAGGCGATGCAGCCGATGATGGTGGCCATGACCGCCGGATCGATGGTCGGTCACCTGGCCCGCAGGTCGTTCGGCCAGTACGACCTCCCGATCCCCCGGACGCCGTCCGACGAGTTGCTGATCCTGGTGCCGAACCTCGACGCCTTCGGCGAGGAGTGGAGCCTGCCTGCCGACGACCTGCGGCTGTGGATCTGCCTCCACGAGATCGCCCACCACACCGTGCTGGGCGTGCCTCACGTGCGCGAGCGGCTCGAACTTCTGCTGACGCGCTATACGACCAGCTTCCGGACCGATCCTGGTGCGCTCGAGGAGCACCTCGGCGAGGTCGACCTCAGCGGTGGTCCCGAGTCATTGGCCGGGCTGCAAGAGGTCCTCGGCGACCCCGGGGCGCTGTTGGGTGCGATCCAGTCGGACGAGCAGCGGGCGCTGCTCCCGCAGCTCGAGGCGCTGGTGGCCGTGGTGGTCGGGGTGGTCGACCACGTGATGGACGACGTGGGCGCCAAGCTCATCAGCAGCTACGGGATGCTGACCGAGGCGCTGCGGAGGCGACGCGTGGAGACCGCCGAGGCCGACCGGTTCGTCGAGCGGCTTCTCGGCCTCGAGCTCACCCAGGCGACCTACGACCGCGGCTCGCGGTTCGTCGCCGGCGTGATCGAACGGGCAGGACCCGAGGGACTCGCCCGGCTGTGGGAGAGCGAGCGAATGATCCCCAGCCCGCCGGAGGTCGACGCCCCGGGCCTGTGGCTGGCGCGCATCGAGCTGCCCGATCTCCCCGCGGAGTGATCCCGCCGCACTCCTGCTACTGCAGCTTCGTGGGGTCGATGATCACGGTGCGGTCGCGCTCGGGCCCACCGTTGCTGCCGCGGTGGCTGTCAGGATCGTCGCGGTCCGGCGTCGTCGCGTCCACATCGGTGGCGTCGAGGTCCCGGGCGCCGTCGTAGAGCGGCGGCGGTGGCGGGGGCGGCGGGGGCGGCGCCGGTGGACGCGCCGACGGGCCCGGCGGCACCGGCGAAGTGGGGACCCGCTCGCTCTCGACGCCCTCGCCCCCCTCGCCCGCGGCGGCGGGCCTCGACGGCCGCCTGGATGCGGCGGACCACGGGGTTCGGGCGCTGGGCGGGGAGCTGGCCCCGGCCGAGCGCCCGCAGCCCCGCAACGTAGGAGAACAGTGCGAACCCGCCGCACGCAGCCACGACGAGGAAGCCGATCTGCACCGGGATCGACACGATCACCGGGATGAACGCGCCGACTACCCATGTGAGCTGGAAACGGGTCTCGAACTTGGCGAACGACCGGCCCCGGTTGGCGTCGGGGGCGTCGCGTTGCACCACCGAGTCGAACGCCAGCTTGGCGCTGCTGGCCGAGACCCCGACGCACGCTGCCAGGGTGGCCGCCGCCGCCAGGCCGCCGGTCCAGGCCGCCAGCACCGCCGCAACCGTGGTGATGCCCAGAACGATCTGCACGATCCGCTCCTCGGCGACACTGGCCCGCCGCATCGCCGGGGCCACCAGCGCTCCGAGCAGCGACCCGACGCCGCTCGCCGCCAGCACCAGGCCGAACTCCCAGGCGGCGGCGCCGGTGCCGCGCAGGTAGAAGGCGATCAGGAACGTGAGGAAGCCGACGATGCCGCGCATGAGCCCCATGGCCGAGGCCGCCAGGACGATGCCGCCGCCCCGCAGCTCGTCGCGTTCGGTCTGCGACGTGTCGTCTTCGGCGACCTGCGTGGCGGGGATCCGGACGCCGAGCACGGCAGCCACCGCGCACGCGGCCGCCGCCAGAACGAGCACGGCCTCGCTCCCGGCGATGGTCGCGGCGATGCCGGCCGGGATGGCCGCCGCGAAGGTCACGACACCCGACAGGAACGACAGCTTCGCGTTGGCCTCCACCAGCTCGTCGTCGGATCGCACGACCGTGGGCACGATGGCCGACTTGGCCACGTGGTAGCTCTTCGACAGCACCAGCACCGCAAACGCCTCGGGGAACAGCAGCAGGCTGTCGATGTCGCGGATCATCAGGATCGCGAGCACGGCCCGCAGCGCGTTGGCGACGATCACCATCCAGCGACGCCCGCCCTTGACGCGGTCGAGCGTCGGACCGATCAGCGGCGCCACCACCGCGAACGGAGCCATCGTGAGCGCCAGGTAGAGCGCGACCCGGGAGCGGGCCGCGTCGGGGTCGATCGACAGGAACAGCGAATCGGCCAGGGCCAGCGTGATCAGCGTGTCGCCGGCAACGGTGGCGGCGTGGGTCCGGGCCAACCGGGTGAAGGGCGTGACGACGAACGCAGCCGCACCCGTGCGCTTGGGCTGGCCCAGCGGCTGCCACCCAGGGTCGCCGGCGTTGGTCGCCATCACGAGCGAGGGTAACGGACGGTTTCGAGGGGGGAGGGAAACCCTCCCCCCTCGACCTCCCCCACCACTACGGCCGCCGCCTTCGGCGGCGTCGATCTCCGGTCGCTCGCCCGGCGAAGCACGGATCGAGCGACAGCGGAGGGCTCCGGCTGCAGCCTCTGCCCCGCGCACCCCCCGCCCGGCCTCCCCGGCACTCGGTGCGTGGTGTGCCGGCGGTCAGACGGTGGCGGCGGTCTTCGGGGTGTCGTACTTGTAGCCCAGGCCCCGGATGGTGACGATGCGGGTGGGTACCGACGGGTCCTTCTCGACCTTGGCCCGCAGGCGCTTGATGTGCACGTCGAGGGTCTTGGTGTCGCCGACGTAGTCGGTGCCCCACACCCGGTCGATGAGCGTCTCGCGGGGCAGCACCCGCCCGGCGTTCGACAGCAGGATCTCGAGCAGCTCGAACTCCTTGAGCGGCAGGCGCACCTGCTCGCCGCGGATCTCCACCTCGTGGCGCTCGGGGTCGAGCCGGACATCGCCGACCTCGAGCACGTCGCCCGACGCCGCCCGCGTCCCCGCGTCCGGCGGCCGCCGGCGGAGCACCGCCCGCATGCGCGCCACCAGCTCGCGCAGCCGGTAGGGCTTGGTGACGTAGTCGTCGGCACCGACCTCCAGGCCGACCACGGTGTCGATCTCCGACCCCTTGGCGGTGACCATGATGATCGGCACCGCCGAGCGCCGCCGCAGCTCGCGGCACACGTCCACCCCCGAGATCTTGGGGAGCATCACGTCGAGCAGCACCAGGTCGGGCTTCACGACGTCGAACAGCTCGAGCGCCTCCGCGCCGTCGTGCGCCACCTGCACACGGAACCCCTCGCGCTTGAGGCCCACGGTGAGCGCCTCGACGAAGCTGTCCTCGTCCTCGACGAGGAACACGGTGGCGTCGGGGATACTCATTGCTCCCCGCTCATGCTGCTTCGCAGCCGGCCGCTCGGGCTCAGGCGCGTTGTCTTCTCATGCCGCCTACGGCGGCGGGCCGCTGGGGCACAAGGCTCGCTCTCTCGCCCTGCGGGACGCTCAGTCATCCTGCCTCCTTGGTGACGGCGACCGGGCCGGGCCCGGCGGGGAGCCGCAATGTGAACGTCGAGCCCACGCCTTCGCGGGACTCGACACGAACCTCGCCCCGGTGGTTGGAGGCGACGTGGCGGACGATGGCAAGGCCCAGCCCGGTGCCGCCGGTCTCGCGGCTACGGGCACGATCGACCCGGTAGAAGCGCTCGAAGATGCGCTCGAGGTCGCGGCGGGGAATGCCGATGCCGTGGTCACGCACGGTGACGTCGACCCAGGTACCGTCGGTGCGGGATTGGACCTCGACGGTGCTGCCGGGCTCGCTGTACTTCACGGCGTTGTCGAGCAGGTTGGTCACCGCCGACACCAGCTGGCGCCGCTCGCCGACCACCGTGAGCCGGGCCGGCGCTTCCTCGACGTCGAACTCGATGCCGCGCTGCTCGGCGGCGGGCTCCACCCGGGCGCACGCCTCGGTCACGAAGGTGGCCACAGGCACGTGGTCGTTGGCCGGCGCCGACGCCACCTCGAGGCGCGACAGCTCGAGCAAGTCGTCGATGGTGCGCCCCACGCGGAACGCCTCGTTGGCCAGGCGCTCGGCGAGACGGCGGGTCACGTCCGGGTCGCGCTCGTCGAGCAGCGTCTCGGCCAGCAGCGCCAGCGCCCCCACCGGCGTCTTGAGCTCGTGGCTGATGTTGGCCACGAAGTCGCGCCGGACGTTCTCGAGCCGCCGCCGCTCGGACGTGTCCTCCACCACCACCAGAACCCCGGAGGGGCGCGCCGGGTCGGCCAGCGGCACAGCCCGGACGTTGAGGATGCGGCGCGGCGGCCCGAAGAGCTCGAGCTCGCGCTCGACGCGGCGGCCCCGCAGGGCGTCGGCGGCCAGGATGCTGATCGCCTCCTCGACCAGCGCGTCGCTGTGTCGGGCGGCCAGGAACGACGCTGCCGGGTCGTTGCGATAGACCACCTGGCCACGCTCGTCGAAGATCACCACGCCGTGGCCGATGGCGCCCAGCGCCCACGACAGCCGGTCCTCGGCGCTCGCCACCCGCGACCGTCGCTCCACCGCCTGCGCCACCGAGTGCTCCAGGTGATCGAGCGCGGCGTCCAGCCCGCCCGGCCCGGGGGTGACGGGCGGAGGGGGATCGGCGTCCAGCGCCCGGGAGGCGGCGACCAGGCGCCGGGTGGCGGCCCGCTGGGCCACCAGCGCCGCCGTCCAGGCCGCCAGCACCGCAACGAGCACGATGACGAGCACCGTCAGGGCAACGGTCATGGCGCAGTCCCGGACGTTCGCTTGCGAAATGGCCGCCAGAGCCGCCGATTCCGCGGGGAAAACCCCCGAGGAGCAGCGGTTCAAGCCGTCCTCCGGTCCTCTGTCGGCACGAGGTCGAGGACGGCGGACACGTCGACGCGCTCGTCGATGCCGATGCCGCTGAGGGCGGTCACCGACACGAAGCCCTGGGCGACGATGGCGGTGTCGGAATCCGGCGGCAGCTCCGTGTCCGTAGGGCGGAACTCGATTTGCAGCCGCCCGCCGTCGGGCGCGGCCTCGACCACGGACGATCGCACGGTGCCGAACGGAGCGAGCGTCGCGGACCGGGCTCCCTCCAGGCGGTCGAGCGTCAGGTTGGGCACGTTGACGTTGAGCACCGTGCACGGTGGCGCCTCGTCGCTTGCGAGCCACGACACAGCCGAGGCGGCGACCGCGGCGGCCGTGTCCCACTCGGCGGGGCGGTCGAAGGCGACGCCGGACATGTCGCGTAGCCGGCCGCGGGCCCCGGGATCGTCCCCCATCTCGGAGCTCTCGACCACGTCGGCCCGGGCCCGGTCGCCGTCGCCCACCGTGACGGTACCCCTCGCCTGTTCGTGCAGGTGAAGGCTCGACACGTCGATGCTGACGGCCAGGCCGCGGCAGCCGAAGTTGGCGGCCGTCAGCGCGGCCCCCACGGTGCCCGAGTGCAGCACCGCCCGGCCGGTGTTGCAGCCGGGATTGATGCCCGAGACGACCAGGTCGGGCGGGTCGCCGAAGCCGCCGAGGCGGGCCGTCAGGACGCACAGCCCCGGCGGTCCCGAGACGGCGTAGGCCGGCACACCGTCGAGCCGAGGCAGGTCGACGCGCTCGGCGTCGATGCCCTCCCCCAGGTGTACCTGGCCGATGGCGGCCGC
Source organism: uncultured bacterium (assembly GCA_963813485.1). Taxonomy (GTDB): domain Bacteria; phylum Actinomycetota; class Acidimicrobiia; order Acidimicrobiales; family VFJN01; genus DASQUK01. The sequence goes on along the minus strand of CAWEZE010000010.1, from coordinate 210,810 downwards.
CGAGCCGCTCATCTCCCGGTCGGGGGCGACGACGATCACGTCGTGTCCGTCGTCCACCAGCGCCCGCGCCAGAGCGTGCAACCCGGGCGAGCCGACGCCGTCGTCGTTCGTCACCAGGACTCTCATCGGCCCTCCCGGGGCTCGGGCGTCCCGACAATTCTGCCGGGAACCCGACTCGGCCGGAGGCCGAGGCCGCTTCCTCGCCTCCGACGCAGGGCGGGTAGCGAGCGGGTGGCGCTGAGGATGGGGGGCCGCTTGAGGCGCTGTTGCGCCGAAGGCGGCCAGGGCCCGAGCGGCCCGGCGGCGAAGCCGCCGAGAGCGGGAGACACAGCGTCGGAGCCCCCCACCGGAGGCGACAGGACCCGCGAGCGGAGGGGGGCGGGCGGGCGAAGCCGGCTCACCGCACCTCGGCCGCCAGGTGCGCCGGCTCGCCGGTGATCAGGTAGCGCAGGCGGGCACCGATGATGGCGGCGTGGTCAGCGATGCGATCGGCGGCCTGCCCGACGATGTAGATGCCCATGGCCATCGCCGCCGACTCGGGGCCCCGGAGGCGCTGCAGCTCGGCCAGCAGGCGCTCGTGATACGTCTCGGCCGGCGGGCGCTGGTCGGCGAGCTGGCTCGCCAGGCCGAGGTCCTGCGCGGACCAGGCGCGCAGGGCGGTGCGGTATTGCTCGACCGCCAGGTCGACCATGGTGAGGGCGATGTCCCAGGGAGCCCCACAGCTCGACAGGCTGTTGACCTGGGGGGTGAGCTTGAGGATCCGCAGCGCCAGGTCGCCCACCCGCTCGAACTCGGACAGGATCCGCACCACCGACACCAGGAACCGCAGGTCGCTGGCGACGGGCGCCTCGCGATTCAGCAGTCCGTAGCACCGCTCCAGCAGGGAGAGGTGCATGGCGTCGATCTCGTCGTCGGACTTGAACGCCTGATCCATCAGGTGCTCGTCGCCCGACCGCAGCGCCTCGCGCATCAATTCGAGGTTCTGGTCGACGCGCACGCCCATCAGCTCGACCTGTAGCCGCAGCTGGTCGAGCTCCGCCTGGAAGGCGGTCCGCAACGGGATGGGCGTGGGCTCCGACGTGCTCATCGAGGCCCCTAGCCGAACCGCCCGGTGATGTAGTTCTCGGTGCGCTCGTCGGAGGGGTTGGAGAAGATCGTCTCGGTGCGGTCGAACTCGACCAGGAAGCCGGTGCGGCGGTCGGATTCGGGGTTGACCTGGGTCGAGAAGAACGCCGTGGCATCCGACACGCGGGCCGCCTGTTGCATGTTGTGGGTCACGATCACGATCGTGAACTCCGACTTGATCTCCTGCATCAGGTCCTCGATGCGGGCAGTGGCGATGGGGTCGAGCGCCGAGCAGGGCTCGTCCATGAGCACGACGTCGGGCCGGGTGGCGATGGCGCGGGCGATGCACAGCCGCTGCTGCTGTCCGCCCGAGAGGCCCATGGCCGACTCCTTGAGCCGGTCCTTCACCTCGTCCCACAGCGCCGCCTTGTGCAGCGACGACTCGACCACCTCGTCGAGCTGCGCCCGCTTCCTGATACCAAAAAGGCGGGGGCCGTAGCCCACGTTGTCGTAGATCGACTTGGGGAATGGGTTGGGCTTCTGGAACACCATCCCAATCCGGCGGCGGACCTCGACGGGATCGACCCCCGGGCCGTAGAGGGGCACGCCGTGGTAATTGATCGTGCCCTCGACATGGGCGCCCAGGATGAGGTCGTTCATGCGGTTGAAGCAGCGGATGACCGTGGTCTTGCCGCAGCCGGAGGGACCGATGAACGCGGTGATCTCGTTCTCGCGGACGTCAAGGTTGACATCGCGCACGGCGCGGAAGTCCCCGTAGTAGGCACTGAGGTCGCGCACGTCGAAGACGATGGGCAGCTCGTCGGCCGCGGGCCGCGCTGATGCGGACACCTCGAGGCCCTGCGGGAGGGGCGTGTCGGGTCTGTCAGTCACGGTTGGGGTCCCGGCGGACTCGGTCATGCGGTCCTCTTCTTCTCGAAGCGATTGCGGAGGATGATGGCGATGGAGTTGACGAGCAGCACGAACACCAGCATGGCCATGATTGTGGCCGACGCGTTCGCCACCCGGAACGCCTCGTCCGGCTGCTTGGCAAACGTGGTCACGATCGATGGCAGGGCCACGAAGCGCTCGGTCAGGTGACCGGGGTCGACCACGTTGCCCACATTGAGGCCACCGCCCTGGCTGAAGAACCCCGTCACCGCGCCCACGACTATCAACGGTGCCGCCTCGCCGACCGCGCGGGCGATCGAGAGCAGCGCGCCCGTGAGGATGCCGGGCGCCGCGTAGGGGAGGACCTCCGAGCGGATGACCTCCCAACGGGTGGCGCCCACGCCGTACGCGCCCTCGCGCAGGGCCTGCGGCACCGCCCGGATGGCCTCTTCGGACGTGATGATGACGATCGGCAGTACGAGCACGGCCAAGGTGACGCAAGCCGCCGCCAGGGTGCGCCGATCGACGCCCCCGTTGCCGCTGAACCCGCTGAAGGCTTCGACGAAGATGGCCAGGCCCAGGAGGCCGTAGACCACCGAGGGCACGCCGGCCAGGTTGCGGATGTTGAGCTCGATGAAGGACGTCAGCCGGTTGCGCGGGGCGTACTCCTCGAGGTAGATCGCGGCGCCGATGCCGAGCGGGAACGCGATGACGACCACGGCCACGGCGATCCAGAACGAGCCCACGATGCCCTGGGAGATGCCCGCACGCGCGGCGCTGCCCGAGAGGCTGCCGTCGAGGAACCTCCAGCCCCGGTCGGTGTAGACCGGCATTCCGTCGATCAGCACCCGCGAGATGAGCACCGCGAGGATGACCAGCGACACGAGGAGCGCCAGGAGCAGGCTGATCTCGAACACCCGTCCCCGGACGTCCGCTCGAGTCCCACGGAGCGCAGCGGCGACGTTGGCCTCGACTGCCGCCTCGCTGCTGCTCGCAACGGTTGTGAAGGCCATTGCTGTCTCCCGGCGACTAGTAGACCAGGCGCACTCGGCGCACGACACGGTTGGCGATCAGGTTGAGGGCGAACGTGAAGAAGAAGAGCACAACGCCCACGAAGTACAGGCTGGGAACGGCCAGGCCGGCCCCGCGCACATTCTCGGTGCCGACCGCCAGAGAGGCCATCGCTGCCGTCATGGTCAGGCTCCCGTCGAGCGGGTTGGTCGTGTAGGTCGCGGCGTCGGCCGCGCCTCCGGCGATGAACACCACCATCGTCTCGCCGATGGCCCGCGACACCGCCAGGATCAGCGCCGCGACGATGCCCGACACCGCCGCGGGCAACACGACCCGCACGGTGGTGGACATGCGGCGCGCTCCTACGCCAGCCGAAGCCTCGCGGAGGCTGCCGGGCACCGCCCGCATGGCATCCTCCGAGACCGAGGCGACCAGCGGGATGGTGAGAATGCCCACGGCAATGCCGGCCGCCATCATGCTGCCGCTGCTGTTCTCCTCGCCGAAGAAGCGGCCGACCACCTCGGGCGCGATCCAGTTGAGGGCGAACACCCCGAGCACGACCGACGGGATGCCGGCCAGCACCTCGAGGATCGGCTTGAGCACGGTGCGCACACGGGGCCGGGCGTACTCGGACAGGTAGATCGCCGCGCCCAGACCAAGCGGGGCCGCCACCAGCATGGCGATACCGGTCACGATGAGGCTGCCCGCCAGGATCGTCGTGATCCCGAACTCACCCTGGCGCGGGGACCAGCTGCCGGCGCCGAAGACCCGCGACCACTCGACGTCGGTGAAGAACTCGAGCCCATTGCTGAACAGGGACCACAAGATGAGCACGCTGATGACCAGCGACAGGGCGGCCGCGCCGGTGAAAATGACGCCCATGATCCGCTCGCGGCGGTGGCGGCGCGGGTCGCCGGAGAGGTCGACCGGAGACTCGGGCGGCGGAAGCGTGCTGGTCGCCATGATCAGGCCTCTACGTGCTGGGGATCGGGATCACGGCAGGCGTGGACCCACGGGACGGATGATGGGCCGGTGGGGCCAGGCTACGAGAGCCGGGCCCCACCGCACATTCCCACCGGGTACCGGTGCCGATCAGCGGCCCTCCCAAGCCGTGACGGTGGCCTGGACCTGATCGTCGGGCATCGGCACGTAGCCGCCCTCCTCGACGAACTGGTCCAGGTTGTCGAGGTAGAAGTCGACGAACGGTACGACGGCCGGGTTATCGGTGGCCGCCGCCGTGCTGGGGTAGATGAACAGCGGGCGGGACAGCGGGTAGCTGTTGTCGGAGATGGTGTCGGCCTCCGGTGCGACGCAGTCGCCACCGGGCTCCGCGGAGACGGGGATTTCGGTGACCTGGTCGCCAGCCTGCTCGGCGAATGCGAAGCCGACCCATCCGAGCGACGTGTCCGACGCCTCGATGTTCTGGATGATCACGTTGTCGTCGGCGCTGGAGGCGTAGTCGGGACGAGTTGTGTCGTCAGCCTGACCGCGCTCGGCGGCGATGTCGGCCAAGGCGATCTCGATGAACGAGTCGTAGGTGCCCGACTCGGTCCCGGGACCCGTGAGCTCCAGCGGTGCATCCGGGAACTGCGTGGTAGACCCCAGCTCCGTGGCGATGGCCTGCGCATCCGACCAGTTGTCGAATCCCTCGGACTCCGGGCCGATCAGCGCGTAGAGGTCGGCGAAGCTGAGGCACTCGGGCGCGTCGGCGTTGTTGGCGTTGGTCAGCACCGACATGCCGTCATAGCCCACCTGCAGCTCGGTGTACTCGATGCCGTTGGCCTCGCAGTCGGCGGCCTCCTCCTCGTCGATGGTCCGCGAGGCGTCGGAGATGTCGGTCTCGCCGTTGCAGAACAGCTCGAAACCGTCGCCGGTGCCGGGACCGTCGACGGCGATGTCGACGTCGCCGTTCTCGCCGGTGAAGGCCTCCGCCGCCAGCGATGTGATGGGCTCGACGGTCGACGACCCGGAGATGTTGATCGAGCCGGAGACGTCGGCGCCAGCCTCGGTGGTGTCCCCGCCCGAGTCCCCGCTGGTGGTGTCGTCGTCATCGTCGCCGCATGCGGCTGCAACCAGGCTGAAGGCCACGAAGATCCCCAGCCACGCCAGCCGGCGCTTCTTGATGAACTCCACGAATGCCCTCCCTTGGGCTTTGCTGTCGCGATGAGCTGAACGCTCCTGTCATGGGCACCGTAGGGAGACAGGTGAACGACCGGGGAGAGCGCGGGTTAACGAGGAGTGAACGAGGCAGGAACGTTGCCGAAACGCCCCCGTGCGTTACCCCTGACCAGGGCAGATGGGCGTCAGGGTTTCACGCTCCGCGCGCCACCGGGCGGCCGCTCCGAACGGCCGCCCGGCGGGCGGGTGCCTGGGTGGGCTCGGTGGACAGGACGGGCCGGGCCCTACAGCGCACCCCTGTGCCACGGCCCGGTGATGGCGCAGGTCATGCCACTACCGGGCACCGTGGATCCGTTGCCCTGGATGTTGACGAACAGCACTTCGCCGTCGGGCGAGAACGTCGCGCCGGCGAACTCGCTGTCGCTGAACACGTTGACGGCGAACTCGAAGGCCTCGCCCTTGCGGTTGAGGCCGATCAGCCGGTTGATGTCGACGATGCCCGGGGCCAGTGGATGGGTGTCGTTGTCGGCACCGCTGGCGTCGTCCTCGCACAGCACGATGCCGCCGCGAGGCGTGACGAGCAGGTTGTCCGGCGAGTCGAGCACCGAGCCGCCGCTGGACTCGAAGAACAGGGTCAGCCGGTCCCAGCGGGTGTCGTAGTGCCACACCTGCCCCAGGGCGGCATCGCCGCCGCTGGTGGAGGTGAAGAAGAACCCTCTCGAGCGCTCGTCGTACCAGATGCCCTCGAGCCGGTTGAACAACGCGCCGCCCTTGGCGATGCCCTGGAGCGCAACCGGCGTCGCGCCACCCTCGAGGTCGGGGTCGGGATCGTCGATTCGCACCCACTCGACCCGCAGCGAATCCCCGACCTGCTGGCCGGTGATCATCTGTCGCGCAGGCTCGCCCTTGACCGCCAGCATCTCGAGCCGGCCGCCACGCGTCAGGTTGCGCGGGTCGCGGGGCCTGAACCGGTACAAGCCACTGTCGTTGCCGTCGTCCTCGGTCTGGTAGACGAAGCCGCTCCTGGGATCGGTGGCCACGGCCTCGTGGGCGAACCGGCCCATGCCCTTGATCGGCGGCGACTTCTCCGGACCGTCGGCCGTCGTGCGCACGAGGTAGCTGTAGCCGTGCTTCTGGGCCCAGCCGTCGTTGGGGCCCTCCACGGTCTCTTCGCACGTGATCCAGCCGGCGTCACGGAAGGCGATGCCGCCTGCGCAGTTGGTGAAGGAACCGGCAAAGCTCACGAACTCGCGGAGGACACGGCCGCGCCGGGTGTCGAACACCACCGACACGTTGCCGCCCACGCCCAGCACGTCGTACTTCTTGTCCTCCGGTGCCTGCACCGAGCCCTCGACCGTGCCCGGGTCGGAGCGGACCTCGTGGTTGCGGATCAGCAGCGTCGTGTTGCGGTGCCCCCTGAAGGCGGCCATGCCGTCGTGCGAGACGGGCACCGGCGTGCCGTCGCTCATGATGTCGCCGATCTTCGAGAACGTGACGTAATCGAAGCCGTCGGGCAGCGCCAATATCTCGTCACCGTTCTGATCGGCCGTGCGGGCCAACGGGCCGTAGCCGCCGTCACCCTTGCGGCCTTTCGGGCCGTGGTGACCCACGGCCGACCGCGAGGCGCCGGCAACGTTGTTGAGGGTTTGGAACAAGGTCGTGCTAACGGCGGCGGTGCCGGCGGCAGCCGCTCCTCGGGTGAGGAAGGACCGGCGGTCGAGCGTTGACATGGAGCTTCCCCTTGCTCGCGGAGTTGTGGTCGCGAGCGACGCTAGGGGTGGCAGGCGTCACGTCCATTGCCGCCAGGCGAACCTCCGCTGACGGCTCGTTGAACGTTCCCGTTCAACCTGCCCCGGGCGTATCCGGGGGCGCGCCGGCGAAGGTTTCTGCGAGGCCGGCGAGCATCTCCCGGTCGTGGTCGTAGGTCAGCAGCCGACCGGCCTCGTCGACCTGCACCCAGCGGCGCTCGTCGACCTCGTCGTTGGGCGCCCACGGCTCGACGCCGACCACCCGCATGATCCAGTAGCGCACCAGCTTGGTGCGGCCTTTGCCGTCCTTGTAGACGGTCGACGGAAGCTCCTCCCCCGGCTCGCACACCAGCCCCGTCTCCTCCCGCACCTCGCGGAGCGCCGCCCGCTGCCAGGCCTCGCCCCGGTTGAGCTTGCCCTTGGGGAACGACCAGTCGTCGTAGCGCGGCCGGTGGACCAGCACGATCTCGCCGCTCGTCCGGGTGGCGCCGGCCTCGTTGCCGACTGTGACCTCCCGCCATATCACGCCCCCGGCGGCGCGCACCTCGGGCCTGGGCTGCCTGGATCGCCGGGGCCGCGGGGGTCGAGAAGACACGTTGCCGTCGTTCATACCCTCCCCGCACAGGGACCGCACAACCCTCCGCGGCGGTTTCCTGGCGCCGAGGTGGTTGCTGAGCAACCGATCCGGCGCCAGGAACACGGGCCGGTACCCAGATCGAGCGTTCAGCGCGCCGCGTGAGTCAGGTCGAGGGTCCAGTACAGGAAGTTGGTCGTCTGGTCGAGGATCGTCGTGCGGTTCTGCGTGTAGGGCACGTGGCCCGCGCCCTCGAAGGTGGTCAGGTACGCCTGGAGGTCGGCCGCCTCGGCCTCGGCCACGGTGTCGAGCGCCCACTGGTAGGGGACGAGCGAGTCGGCCGTCCCGTGGAACAGCAGTGCGGCGGCCTCGCCGGGATTCGGCGTGGTCAGGATCCTCGCACCGGACAGCGACACCGAGGCACGGACGGTGGAGGCGAACCCCGGGTTGCCACTGTTGCCGACGTCCTCGGGCCCGTAGCCGACGTTGAGGGCCGTGATGGCGCCCGCCGAGGTGCCGGCGATGGCGATGCGGCTGTCGTCGACGCGGTAGTCGTCGGCGTGGGCCCGCAGGAACCGCACCGCCGCCTGAGCGTCGTGCTTGGCGTCGACGATGGCGGTCAGGCATTCTGCCGTGACCATCGTGCAGCCGTCCGGGGAAAGCCGGTAGTTGATCGAGACGTTGACGAAGCCCTTCCTGGCAAAGGTCGTGGCCTCCTCGACGATCTCGGGCGACGTCTTGCTACCGAACGCGAACGAGCCGCCGTGCACCCAGACGATGGCGGGTCGGTCGGCCACGGTGTCGCCGGTGGGCGTGTAGACATCGAGCTGGAGCGTGACCGTCTGGCCTTGCTGGTCGACGGCGCTGCCGTACGTCACGTTGCGAGTGGTGGTGACCCCGGTGAAGACGGTGTCGCGGTAGCGGAGCGGCGCATCGCCGGGTGGGACGACCTTCTGCAGGTCGCATCCCGCCGCCACCAAAGCAAGCACGCCCGCCAAGGCGAAGAGCAAGCGGCGCATCGAGAACCCTCCGATCTGACTGCGCTGGGCCCCGCCGAAGTAATAGCACTCGGAATGACGAAGGGGTCACCCGGCGGCGACCGTACCGGGGAGGTCGGGCGGCCGTGGGAGCTCGCGCACGTCGCCCGCAGCGCGGCGGAGGACCTCCCCCTCGCCGTCGGCGGCCGCCATGAGGCCTGCGTCGATCGTGGCGTTGCAGGCGCTTCCGGCGTCGCCCGTCAGCTCGCGTCGGGAGCGCAGGTCGCCCACCCGGTCGAGCTGGCGCTCGAGCTGGCGGCGGCGGGTGCCTGCCAGGTCGTCCCAACCCCGGCGGACCGTGTCGAGCCCGCGGCCGACCTTGTCGAGCGCGTCGGTGAACTTGCCCCACTGCTGCTCGAACGCCGCCAGGCAGGCCAGGATCTCGTCGGACGTGCGCTGCAGTTGCACCTGTTCGACCGCCTGGCGGATGACGGCCAGCACCGAGAACAAGGTGCTCGGCGAGCAGAGCACGACCTTCTGCCGCAGTGCCACGTCGATGAGGTCACGGTCGTGGGTGTGCACGAACGCGTACACCGACTCGTTGGGGATGAACAACAGCACCTCGTCGACCGTGTCGTCGGGGTGGATGTAGACGCGGCCCGACAGCTCCTTGACCCGGGCGCGGACGTCGCGCACGAACGCCACGCGGTGGCGGTCGCGTTCACCGTCGGTGGGCGCCTCGAGGTAGCGGAGGTAGTTGTCGATGGGGAACTTCACGTCCATGTGCAGGACCCGGCCCCCCGGCAGCATGAACGTGAAGTCGGGGATGGTGCCCACCCCCGAGATTCGCGACTGCTTGCGGTAGTTGATGCCCTCGACCAGCCCGGCGGCACGCAGCACGTCGTCGGCCATGCGCTCGCCCCACTGGCCGCGGGCCTGCGGGCTGGCGAGCGCCTGCCGCAGCGACTGCGTGGTGTCGGCCAGCCGGACGCCTACCGCCGCCACCTCGGCGAGCCGCGATTCGACCCGACCCTGTTGCTCGGCCCGCTCTCGCTGGAGGCTGGCGACGAGCTCGGCCACCTTGGCGAGCTCGCTGCGGACGTCGCCCATGCGCTGCTCGACGGCGGCGTTGCGCAGAGCGATCTCGTCGGCGACGCGGCCCCGCATCTCGCCGACCCGCTGGTCGAAGGACCGTTGGCGCGCCTCGAGGTCGCGCGCGCCGGCGTCGGCCTGGGCGCCGAGCCGCTCGCCGGCAACGGCCACCACCGTCTCCACGGCGGCACGCACCATCGCCTCGCGGTCGGCACCGGCGTGGGACCGCAACCGATCGGCCGTCGCGTCCGCCGTCGCCCGCGCCGCCGAGTGGGCGGCCGACGACGACACCGAGCGCGCGATCGCTAGCCCGGCGGCAAGCCCGGCCACGATGCCCACGACGAGCAGTGCTGCGTCCATGCGCGCAACATACGAGTGCGCACTGACAATTAAGGACCTGAGCTGCGCAGTCCTCTTTCTGGTCAGCGCTGCCGGAGGAGCGCCGACGATCAGAGCGTGTCGGCCGTCACCGGCACCGTGCCGCGGCGCTCGATGGTGAGCTCCTGGAGCCGAGCGTGGGTCTCGATCGAGCCCCCCGGGGCCACCCGGGTCCAGCGGCCGTCGGGGCCCATCGTCCACGCCAGCACGTCGTCGGCCAGCTCGACCTCCAGCACCTCGTCCAGGCGGTCTTGCAACTCCGGCTCGACGACCGGCGTCAGCACCTCGACCCGGCGGTCGAGGTTGCGGGGCATGAGGTCGGCCGAGCCGATCAGCACGCGGGGCCGGCCGGGTCCGTCGCCGTTGGCGAACCGGTAGATCCGCGAGTGCTCGAGGTAGCGGCCCACGATCGAGCGCACCCGGATCGTCTCCGACAGCCCCGGCACCCCCGGGGTCAGGCAGCAGATCCCCCGCACGATCAGGTCGACCTCCACGCCGGCCTGCGAGGCGGCGTACAGCTCGTCGATCACCCCGGTGTCGACCAGGCTGTTCATCTTCATGGTGATGCGGCCCCGCCCGGGCTCGGCTTGCGCCGCCGCCACCTCGCCCCGGATCAGCTCGACGATGCCCGAGCGCAGCATCCGGGGAGCCACGAGGAGCCGCCGGTAGTCCACGTTGCGGCCATAACCGGTCAGCTCGTTGAACAGCTGGGTGAGGTCGCTGCCGATGTCCGGGTCGCACGTGAGCAATCCCACGTCCTCGTAGATGCGGGCCGTGCGGGAGTTGTAGTTCCCGGTGCCGATGTGGCAGTAGCGCCGCAACCCGTCGGCCTCCTCGCGCACGATGAGCAGGGTCTTGGCGTGGACCTTGAGTCCAATGATCCCGTAGACCACGTGCACGCCCGCGGTCTCGAGTGCCCGGGCCCATTCGATGTTGGCGCCCTCGTCGAACCGCGCCTTGAGCTCGACGATGACCGCCACCTGCTTGCCCCGCTCGGCGGCCCGGATGAGCGACCGGGCGATCGGACTGTCGCCGGACGTCCGGTACAGCGTCATCTTGATCGCCAGCACGTGGGGGTCGGTCGACGCCTGGCGCACGAACTCCTCGACCGAGGTCCGGAAGCTCTCGTACGGGTGGTGGACCAGCATGTCGCCTCGCCGCACCGCCGCGAACGTGTCGACCCGCTCGCCCTCGTCCGAAGACAGCCGTGCCGGCGTGACCCGCGTGTAGGGCGGGTCCTTGAGGTCGGGCCGGTCGAGCCCGTGCACCGCCCACAGTCCTCCCAGGTCGAGCGGGGCCACGTCCTCGTACACGTCGTCGTCGGCGAGCACCAGCTCCCGCTGGAGCAGCTCGCGCACCTCGTCTGACATGGCGGCGTCGATCTCCAGCCGCACGGCGCGCCCGAAGCGCCGCCGTCGCAGCTCGATCTCGACGGCGGCCAGCAGGTCGTCGGCCTCCTCCTCCTCGAGCGTCAGGTCGGCGTTCCGGGTGACCCGGAAGGCGTGGTGCTGCTCGATCTCCATGCCCGGGAAGAGCTGGTCGAGGTGGGCGGCGATCACCTGCTCCAGCGGTACGTAGCGCTCGCCGTCGGGCAGGACCACGAACCGCGGCAGCAGCGACGGCACCTTGACCCGGGCGAAGCGCCGCACCTTCTCCTCGGGGTCGCGCACCATCACCGCCAGGTTGAGCGACATGTTGGAGATGTACGGGAAGGGGTGGCCCGGGTCGACCGCCAGCGGGGTCAGGACGGGGAAGATGCGTTCCTCGAACGTCTCGACCAGGAACTTCTCGTCCTCCTCGTCGAGATCGGCCCACGACGACAGCCGGATGCCGGCCGCGGCCAACGCCGGCGCCACCTGGTCGAGGAACACCGCCTGCATGCGCGGCAGCAGCCGGTCCAGGCGATCGCGAATGTCAAGGAGCTGCTGGGCGGCGGTGCGACCGTCGGCGCTGGTGGCGGCCAGACCGGCCGCCACCTGGTCCTTCAGGCCGGCGACGCGCACCTGGAAGAACTCGTCGAGGTTCTGGCCGAAGATGGCCAGGAACTTCGCCCGCTCCAGCAGCGGGACCCGCTCGTCCTCGGCCATCGCCAGCACCCGCTCGTTGAAGTCCAGCCACGACAGCTCGCGGTTGCGGTACCGCTCGCGGAAGGGCTCGCCCTCCGTCGTCAGCGCCTCTGGCGGGTCGGGCACGCCGCCAGGGTAGCGACGGTCATCGAACCTGTCCGGACCTGCGCCATGAAGCTTGCGTGACGGCCGTGGGGCGGCCCTCAGGACTCGTCATCCTCGGGATAGCCGAGGTCCCAGTCGAGGAGGATGTGCTCACGCTCGGCATCCCGTACCACCCGTTCGCGGTTGCGCCGGAACTGCGGGTCGTGTGGCGGCAACAGCACCAGCCGGGCCATCACCCGGGAACGGAAGTCGTCGATCATCTGCCGATCGCCGAAGTCGGACTGGACTTCCCAATGAGGCGCCACCGGCCCCAGGTACACGACGCGGGCGTGGGCACGGGGTGGCTCGACCTCGGGTGCGACCTCGGACATGGCCGCCCAGGCTAGCGCCCACGCCCCGCGGACCGATCCCCGCGCCGGCGTTCAGGTAACTCTCAGGCGCGTTGGTTAACGGTACGCACCAAAAGGTCGGGAACCGAATCCCCCTCGGTTCCGTATTAAGAGGCAGCAGGCCGTTTCTGGAGGAGCGATGGACACCGAGTGGATGGCATGCGGCAACTGCGCCCACGAATCACCGAGCACGTTCTTTCCCAGCGACGGCGTGGGCGTCGAGGTCGCGCGGCGGATCTGCGCCACCTGCCCGGTCAAGGACCAGTGCCTGGAGCACGCCCTGGTCAACCGCATCGACCACGGGGTGTGGGGCGGCTGTTCCGAGCGGGAGCGGCGGCGCATCCTGAAGCGGCGGCGCCTGGCCGCCTTCGCCGGGGGCCACCACAACTAACGCTGGTTGGCATCGCCGCCTGACGCCCGGTCGACCGGTCCCGGCGTGTCGTTGCAGGGTGAGCGCGCTTGCTCGACACTGTCACCGTGTGCCTGACCAGGGCCGAGCGGTGACCGACGCCTTGCCCGGCGACACGGGCATCCGCACTCCTGACCAGCGACTACGGGTGTTCGTGAGCTCGACGCTGGCCGAGCTGGCCGAGGAACCGCGCCGGCGGGCCGGGGTGCGGAGTGATGTGGGCTCGGCGCGGGGAGAGGCCGAGCGGGTTACCCAGAGCACATTTCAGCGAAGCGCTGGGGGCGGACCGCTTCGACGAGGTGTTCGCCGCTGGATCCCGGCTCAACCAGCAGGACGCGGTGGCCGCCGTCCGCGACCGCCACGGTGAGGGCGCCCGGGCGTCTTGAGCGGAGGCAGGCGCTTCCCCTTGCCCGGCGTGCGCTGGCTCGGTTCGACTGCTCGGGTCAGTCGGTGGTCTTGTCGTCCTCGTCGCTGGCCTTGCCCGGTTCCTTGAGTCCGCGCTTGAACTCTGACTGGGCCTGGCCCATCGAGCGGGCCAGCTTGGGCAGCTTGGCCCCACCGAAGAGGACGAGGATGACGAGCAGGACTATGAGAAGTTCCGGTGCTCCAAGGTTCACGGCCGCCACTGTACCTTTCGTCGATTCGCCAACCGCATCGGGGGTTGGCCGTTGCTTGAATGCGTCGTGAACATCAGTGAAGGATCTCGCCCCCACGTCGTCACGGCGATCGCTTCGTCTGCGGTTGGTTCGTTGCTCGACGTGCACTCGGATGTCCACCACAACCGCTCGGTGCTGACGCTGGTCGGCGAGGAGGCGCCCCGGGCCGTGGCGCGGGCCGCCGTCGCCGCGCTCGACCTGCGGCGCCACCAGGGCGTTCACCCTCGTCTGGGCGTGGTCGACGTCGTGCCCTTCGTGCCTTTGGCCGGCTCGACACTCCTCGACGCCGTGGCCGCCCGCGACCGGTTCCTCGACTGGATGGCCGACGAGCTGGGCGTGCCCGGCTTCGCCTACGGACCGGAACGAACGCTGCCCGAGGTACGCCGACTGGCGTTCACGGAGCTGGCACCCGACCGGGGCCCGTCTCGGCCACACCCCACCGCCGGTGCCACCGCCGTGGGGGCGCGCCCGGTGCTCGTGGCCTGGAACGTGTGGCTCGCCGAGGCCGACCTGGCACGGGCGCGCCGGATCGCCCGGGAGATCAGGGGCCCACGACTGCGAGCGCTGGGACTACAGGTGGGCAAGCGGGTGCAGGTCTCGATGAACCTCATCGAGCCCGACGAGCTCGGGCCGGCGGAGGCCTGGGACCTGGTAGCGGACCGGGGAGCAGTGGCCGACGCGGAGTTGGTGGGCCTGGTGCCGCGATCCGTCCTCGAACGGACCGATCCTGCGCGCTGGACGGAGCTCGACCTTGCGGAGGAGAAGACGATCGAGTGGCGCCTCGCCGGGCAGTCGTGACCGGTCAGGCCGAGGCGGTACTGGCCGCCTGGCGAGCCAGGGCGCGCTGACGGCGAATTCGCCGGCGCTCGCGCTCGCTCATGCCGCCCCAGATGCCGAACTTCTCGCTGTGGACGAGGGCGTACTCGAGGCACTGGGTGCGCACGATGCAGCCCCGGCACACCTCCTTGGCCTCGCGCGTGGACGCTCCGCGCTCGGGAAAGAAGAGGTCGGGGTCGACGCCCAAGCAGTTGGCGTAGTCCTGCCAGGTGTTGTCTTCGGGATCTGTGGCCACGGGGAGTTTCATCTGGCCCCCTTCCCGCTTGTCTCAGCTGGGTCCGAGTGCGGCACGCCCGGGGGAGCACAACCATCCCGTACAGATGCCACACGTGTAATTACAATGGTGTGATCTTCCACCACAGACGGCGATTGCGCAAGGGGTAGGCGGGGGTTGACGCGCGCGCCGATGGTCGAGGCAGTGCGCGCAGACATCACGACGCTGGGGGTCGATGCCATCGTCAACGCCGCCAAGACGAGCCTGCTGGGGGGCGGAGGCGTCGACGGCGCGATCCACCGGATGGCCGGCCCCGAGCTGCTCGAGGAGTGCCGCACGCTAGGTGGGTGTGCCACCGGGGATGCCAAGGCCACCAGCGGCTACCGGCTCCAGGCTCGCTGGGTCATCCACACCGTCGGGCCGGTGTGGCGGGGCGGCGGCGAGGGCGAGCCCGAGCAATTGGCGTCCTGCTACCGCCGGTCCCTCGAGATCGCCGACGAGATCGGTGCCCGCAGCGTCGCCTTCCCCGCGATCTCGACCGGGGCCTATGGCTTTCCCCACGGCCGGGCCGCCGAGATCGCCGTCGACACGTTGCGCTCGACGCCGACGGACGTGGAACGCGTGCTCCTGGTCGCATTCGACGACGAGACGTTGGGGTTGTACCGGCAGCGGCTGGAGCGGCCGTCGGGCTGATCCGACGCGCCTCGCCAGCACTTACTTCTCGCTGGCGCCCTTGGGGCCGTGGGGTGCAGGATGGGCGGTATGGGGCTGGGGGACGACGCGCCGCGCCGGGGACGGCACCTCGCTCACGGGTCCGTGGGTGAGACCCTGCTCGCAGCCGTCATCTTCGCGGTCGCCATGGGCTTCACGTGGGTGAACCACGGCGGAGACGATTCCGTAGAGCTCGCAGCACCCTCGGGCCATACCGGCGAGAACGGGCCCTCGACCACGATCCCGCCCAGCCAGCCGGCGATCGCCGTGTCGTTCACCAGGACCGGCGGGATCATTCGCCCGGACCCAGTGACTGCGCGCATCATCGACCCCGAGACCGGTGAGGAGGTGGTGATCCCCCTGCCGCCCGGCTCGACGGTGGTCGATGGTGAGGTGGTCCCGATCGGGAGCACCGGGACGACACGCCCGGGGAGCACCGGGACGACCAGGCCGGGGAGCGGAACGACCGGCCCCACCACCACCACGACCGGCCCCACCACCACCACGACCGGCCCCACCACCACCACGACCGAGCCCACCACCACCACGACCGAGCCCACCACCACCACGACCGAGCCCACCACCACCACCACGGAGGACGTGCCTCCGCCACCGCCCCTCGTCGGTGGGCTCCTCGGCGGCGTCGTCGAGCTGCTCGGCGGCTGAACCGTCAGGCCGAGCGGCGGCCGCCCGAACGGCGCAGCTCCCGCTTCTGCTCGATGAAGTCCACGAGCACGTAGTCGCCCAGCGTTTCGGGGGTGGTGAAGAACGCCCGCCCCTTGTTGAGCCGGGTGAGCTTCTCGACGAACGAGCGCAGGTGGCCCGTGGGGTCGAGCATGAAGGTGTTGATGCGGATGTCCTCGCGGGTGCAGCGCACCACCTCCCGCAGGGTGGCGTCGACGGTCTCGCGCACCGGCGGGTACGAGAAGAACGGTTCGGCGATGCCGGGCTCGAAGTGGGCGGTGGGCTCGCCGTCGGTGATCATGATGATCTGCTTGGTGCCCGCCTGGCGGGCCAGCAGCCGTCTGCTGATCTGGAACGCGTGCTGCATGTTGGTGCCGTACACGAAATCCCACGAGACTTCGGGCAGGTCCTGCGGGCGGATCTCGCGGGCCACCTCGCTGAAGCCGACGAGTCCCAGGTAGTCACGAGGGAACTGCACGGAGATGAGCGAGTGCAGCGCCATGGCCACCTTCTTGGCGGCCAGGAAGTTGTCGCGCATGGGCATCGACAGCGACAGGTCGAGCATGAGCACGGTCGACGAGCGCACGACGTGCTCGGTGCGCTCGACCTCGAAGTCGTCGGGTGACAGCAGCACTGGCGTGCCCCCGCCCCGGCGGCCTATGGCGTTGCGCACCGTGCGCTCGATGTTGAGGTTGAACGGGTCGCCGAACTCGTAGGCCTTGGTCTCGTAGGTGCGCTCGTGCCCGGCGCCCGACCGCTCCAGCTCGTGACGGCCCAGCTTGTCGCGCGCCAGGCGCTGGAACAGGTCGTGCAGGGCGTTGCGGCCGATGCGGCGGAGACCCTTGGGTGTGAGCTCGAGGCGACCCTCGCGCTGGTCGACCAGGCCGGCCTCCTGGAGCAGGCGGGTGAGCCGGGCCAGCTCGTCGAGGCTGCGAGCAGAATCGTCGCCCAGCAACTCCCGCGCCCGCTCGATGTCCACCTCCGCAAGTGCGCCGGGGTTGGCAGCGCCCCGCAGGAGCTGCTCCAGCCGGTCGAGGTCGCCCAGCTCCTCCATGGTGGCCGCCGCCTCGGCCATGCCGAGCGGATCCTGGCCCTGGAAGTTGTAGCGCTGGTCCCAGCCCATCTCGGGAAACATGCCCCGGAGCTGCTGACCGAGCTGGTCGACCTGCCAGCGCAGGTCCATGTCGTCGAGCAGTTGCTCGGCCAACTGCTGGATCTGCGCCCGCTGTTCGGGCGTCATCGACGCCAGCATCGCCTGCATGGCGGCCATGCGGCGCGCCAGCACCTCCAGCAGCTCGTCGAGGTTCTGGGGATTCTCGGGGAAGAAGTCGCCGTAGCGCTGCATGAACCCCGCGAAGTCCGGCTCCTCCCCCCGGGAGCGCTGGTCGAGCATGTGGTTGAGCTCGGCCAGCATGTCCTTCATCCGAGCCATGTCCTCGGGCGTCATCGACTCGACGGCCCCGGTCATGCGGTTGACGTACGAGTCGAGCACCTGCTGGCGGAGCCGCTCGACCAGCTCGTCGAAGCGCCGCTGGGCCTCGGCCGAGGCGAAGTCGTAGTTCTGGAGCTCGCGCACCATGCCCGCCAGGTCGGCGGGCAGCATCTCGAGCTGCATGTTGCGCTCGTCGGCGGCACCCTGCGCCGTCTCGGCCCGGCGCGGGTCGCCGCTCGCCCGCGCGTCGCGCACCTGCCGGTCGATCTCGGCCCGCTCGGCATCGACGACCTGGCGCAGCTCCTCGGCGATCTCGTCGTAGACGCCGCCGAGGTCGAACCGGTCGAGCCGCTCCTGGCGCTCGCGCCGGAGGCGCTCGAGCAGGTCGCGGACCCCCTCGACCATCTGGCCCTGCCGATCGCGGAACCCCGACTGCAGCAGCCGCCGGAGCGCGGCGTTGAGGTCGCCGTGGTAGAGCAGATCATCGGTCATCTGCTCGAGCACGGCGTCGGCATCGAGGTCGAACCCGACCTGCGTGCCGTCCCAGCGGCTGTACCGGAACCGGGGGCGGGGCGGCATTACTTCCCGCTCATGCTGCTCCGCAGCGGGCCGCTCGGGCTACGGACGCGTTGCTCGCCCGCTCCCACGGCCGCTCGGGCTACGACGCGTTGCTCGCCCGCTCCCACGGCCGCTCGGGCCGGGCTCGCTGCACTGCGGACGCTCGCTCATCGCGCGCGCCACCGTACCGGCCGCCGTTCAGGAATGCGTCTGCGCCGGTCTAGGTTGGGGCCGTCGATGCGCGTGGAGATCTGGTCCGACGTGGTGTGCCCGTGGTGCTACGTCGGCGCCCGCCGGTTCTCGACTGCGCTCGACCGGTTCGACGGTGAGGTCGAGCTGTCCTACCGGGCGTTCGAGCTCGATCCCACCGTCCCGCCAGGCGGCATGGACCTCGCCGGTTACCTGGCCCGCAAGTTCGGTAGCCCGGCGGCGATGGACCGGGTGCACGACCGGCTCGCCCATGTCGGTGCCGACGTGGGCGTCGATTTCCGCTGGGACGGCAAGCGCCGGGTCAACACGTTCGACGCCCACCGGCTCGGCGTCTGGGCGGAGCGTGCGGGCGGTGCGGAGGTCCGGGCCGCATTGGAGGAACGCCTGTTCCGGGCGTACTTCACCGACAATTACGACGTGTCCGACCACGCAACGCTGGCCCGGCTGGCGGCGGACGTGGACCTGGACCCCGGCGCCGCGGCCGAGACCCTGGCAACGGGCGCCGGCGCCGATCGGGTGCGGGCCGAGGAGGCGCAGGCCACCGAGCTGGGGATCGGCGCGGTGCCGACGTTCGTGATCGAGCGCCGCTGGGCCATCCCCGGTGCCCAGGACGTCGACACCTTCCTCAGGGTCCTCGGCACCGCCGCGGAACGCCTGGCGCCGTTGCCGAAGACCGACTGAGTGGAACCGACCGCGCCCTGGTGGGGCACCGCCGCCGCTGCCACGCAGTGCGAGGGAGCGGCCCCGCGGTCCGACTGGGCGGGATGGGAGGCCGAGGGGCGGGTGCCGCCATCCGGCGACGGCAACGGGTTCCGCACCCGGTATGCCGACGACTTCGCCCTGCTGGCGGAGCACGGGATCACACACCACCGGCTCACCGTCGAGTGGGCGCGGCTCGAGCCCAGCGAGGGCCGCTGGGACGAGGACGAGGTCGCCTACCTGCGCCGGGTGCTGGACGCGGGCCACAAGGCCGGCGTGGCGGTGTGGGCGTGCCTGCTACACGGCTCGGCACCCGGGTGGTTCACCGACGATCAGCGAGGCTGGCTCGACGACAGGGCGGCCACCCTCACCTGGCCGCGACACGTGGACCGGGTGGCCGGGGCGCTGGGCGACCTGGTGGCGGGATGGGTGCCGATTCACGAACCCGACCTCCAGGCCCGGCTGAGCTACGGGGAGGGGACGTTCCCGCCCGGGCGCAGCCGAGAGGACGACGAGCGCGATGCACTCGCGGCGCTGCGGACCGCGGAGGCCGAGGCCGCCCGCCTGCTGCGGAGCGGGGGTGCCCCGGTGGCGGTGACCGCCCGGCCCGGCCAGCCCCCTGAGGCCGACGACCTGGTGGTGGTCAGCGCAGCCGTCGACGAACTGGAGACCCTGTTGGAGCAGGCGGCCGAGGGCTTCCCGGGCGTCGGGATCGTGGTCGTGACCGGAGATCCGACCGGTGAGGGGCGCGTGCAGCGGGCCGTCGACACGGTCGCCGCCGCCCACCGCGACGGCGTGGGCGTGGTCGGCGCGTTCCATCTGCCGGCGATCGACGGCTACGAGTGGCACCGGGGCTTCGACGCCCGTCTCGGGCTGTTCGACCGGGACCGCGACCCCAAGGACGCCCTCGGATGGCTGCCGACCGTTCCTTGAAGACTGATTTCAGCTGCGCGAGCGGTACGTGGCGCGGCCGTCGACCGCGTCCTTGTTGAGGCGCTTGGACAGGTGCAGGCCCTCGAGCACCAGCTCGACGGCGCTGGCCACGGCGGCGGGGCTCTCGTCGCCGCCGGTGAGCTCGGCCACCGACTCCCGCAGGGCGGGGACGTCCTCGACGAGGCGGGCGAGGTCGGCGGAGGACACGTCCTCGCCGGTGTGGACGACGGCGCCGTCCTCGAACGACACCACCACGTCCCGCAGCTGGCCCGGGTTGACGCAGCGCTTGAACACCGTGAGCACCGCCGACCGCAACAGGTGCTCGGCGATCTGCTCGTCCCGCCCCTCGTCGAGGGTTTCGATCTCGACCTTGCCCATGGTCGACGCCGCCAGAGCGTCGAGATCGCTCACGCGGGGGCTGACCTCGCGCTCGCCGTGGCGTAGGGCCCGGCGAGTGGCGTTGGCCACCAGCACCTCGCTGTTGGACACGGTGAGCCGGACCGACACCCCCGAACGCTGGTTGATGTGGGCGCTGTCGCGGGCCAGGTGGCTGAGCGTGGCCACGATCTCGGTCATGTACGGCGGCACCGCCACCCGCACGCCCTCCACGTCGAACGGCCGGGCCTCCTGCGCGGCGATGGCCACCTCGGTCTCGACGTCCAGCGGGTAGTGGGTGCGGATCTGGCTGCCGAAGCGGTCCTTCAGCGGGGTGATGATGCGGCCCCGGTTGGTGTAGTCCTCGGGGTTGGCCGAAGCCACCAGCATGACGTCGAGGGGCAGGCGGATCTTGTAGCCCCGCACCTGCACGTCGCGCTCCTCCAGCACGTTGAGCAGGCCCACCTGGATGCGCTCGGCCAGGTCGGGCAGCTCGTTGATGGCGAAGATGCCCCGGTTGGTGCGGGGCACGAGTCCGTAGTGGATGGTCAGCTCGTCGGACAGGTAGCGCCCCTCGGCCACCTTGATGGGGTCGACCTCACCGATGAGGTCGGCGACCGACGTGTCGGGCGTGGCGAGCTTCTCGCCGAAGCGCTGGTCGCGGTGGACCCACTCGACGGGCGTGGCGTCGCCGTGCTCCGTGAGCAGGTCGCGGGCGTAGCGGGACACCGGAGCGTCGGGATCGTCGTTGATCTCGCTGCCGGCGACGATGGGGATCCATTCGTCGAGCAGCTCGACCAGCGACCGGATCATGCGGGTCTTCGCCTGGCCCCGCTCCCCCAGGAAGATGATGTCGTGGCCCGCCAGGACGGCGTTCTCGAGCTGGGGGAGGACGGTCTCGTCGTAGCCGATCACCGAGGGGATGAGCTGCTCACCAGCGGCGATGCGGCGCACGGCGTTGCGGCGGATCTCGTCCTTGACCGGCATCGAGCGCCAGCCCGACGCCCGGAGCTCTCCCAAGGTGGCGGGACGGGGGGAGTCCGACTATCTCCCTCTGCTGGCAGCCAACCTCACCTCGCTCGCCGCCGTTCGCGCTCGCAGCGAGCCCGCCGGTCAGGCGAGCGGCCGCGAGCGTCGACGCCAGATCGATCGCCTCGTCGCGGTCGAGCGCCGATTCGAGGCGGTAGGTGACGTCGCCCTCGGTCCAGACGAGTGTGTTGGCCGCCAGGCGGGCGCTGTCGCGGACGACCTCGCCCTCGGCGTCGGTGATGACGACCTCGTGCGAGGCGCCGGCGATCCAGTACGCGGGATCGTCCCCCACCTGGACCAGCTCGACGGTCGTGCCGCGTGTGGCCTGCTTGTGCATGCCGCCGGCGTCGGTCGTACCGGGCATCGCCGTGAGCAGCAGCCCGATGCCCGAGCTGCGGATCTCGGGCAGGTCGTCCGACGGCGCCCACACCA
This sequence comes from uncultured bacterium, assembly GCA_963813485.1. Classification (GTDB taxonomy): domain Bacteria; phylum Actinomycetota; class Acidimicrobiia; order Acidimicrobiales; family VFJN01; genus DASQUK01. The sequence goes on along the minus strand of CAWEZE010000010.1, from coordinate 189,220 downwards.
GGCTGACGGCGCCGGCCGGGTGACCGACGAAGGCGCGGGCCGGCTCGCCGGCGGCAACCGGCGCAGCGAGGCGCCAACCCGCAGCGTCGGCTCTCGAGACCGCCTGTGCCAAGGCCACGGGCGTCCCGAGAGCGTAGGTGCGGCCCGCGGCCTCCGGAACCTCGCCCGTGTAGCTGATGGTCACGCTCCCGATGCCGAGCCAGCGGGCGACCGCGTCACGAGAGCCGGGGGCCGCCAGCACGGCGGCGAGCCCCAGGAGGACCACGGCTGCGGCCGCGGCCAGCAGTCGCCGGCCCCTGGGATTCGCCCGGCGACGCTCCCGCAGGTCGATCGGACGTTGCGCCCGAATGTGGTCGACGGCGGCGGAAACCGGATCCCCCGTCGCCGGGAGGTCCAGCCGTTCGCCCAGCTCGTGCAACGCCAGGACCAGGTCGTCGTGGGGCTCAGGCATCGCCGGGCCCGCCGATCTCGATGCGCTCGGGCAATAGGTCGCGTAGCCGCGCCAGACCTCGCGCCGCCCGTGACTTCACGGTCCCCCGCGGCAGGCCCAGGACCGCCGCGGTCTCGGCCTCGTCGAGCCCGACGAGGTAGCGGCAGGCCACCACGTCCCTCTGCGGCGTGGGCAGCTCGGCCAGCGCCGCGCCGACGGTGCGACGGCGGTCGGCGGCGAGGACCGCGGCCTCGGGCGAGGGGGCCGCCCCGCCCGAGGCCCGGTCCTCTGCGAATCGCAGCTCGTAGCCCGCCCGCCGGCCTGCCGACCGGCGGCGGTTGCGAGCCTCGTTGGCCACGATGCGCAAGAGCCAGGGCCGGAAGGCGGCGTCGTCGCGGAACCCGGCCAGCCCGTACCAGGCCTTGACGAAGCCATCCTGCGCCGCCTCGTCGGCCTCGCCTGGGGACCCGCAAACGACCAGGGCCAGGCGGCGGGCCGCACCCTCGTGCATGCGCAGCAGCGAGGCGTAGGCGTCCACGTCACCCTCCTTCGCCCGTCGTGCGAGCTCCCTGTCGTCGGGTGGCCGGCCCACCACCGCATCGTTGCGTCAGAGCGGGATCGGGGCCACTCGCTCGCGGCGCCGGACCCGGCGGACGGCGACGACCCCGCCCACGGCGGCCAGCGCCATCGCACCCGTCGCGCCGATGATCACGGGGGGCCAGGGCGGACCGCCTGCGGACTGCGCCCCTGACGCCGGTGGGGTCGCGCGTGAGGATTTGGCTGGCGAAGCGGCGCTGGCCGGAGGCACACCGAGGGCATGGAGCCTGTCGCGCAACGCGATCGGCGCCTTGTACCAGCCACCGATCGTGGTCCCGTCGAAGATCGACTGGCCGGCCGCCGTGTGGACCAGCGGACCCCCCTCCGCGAGCGGGTAGAGGTCCTGGCGGATCGCTGTCGTTTCATCGGCGTCGGTCATGAGCTGCCAAGTCACGGTGTAGCGAGGACCGAGTCGCCCGGCCGGTGGCCGCTCCGTGAGCGTCGGCGGCTCCGGCTGACCGGGTATGACCTGCCAGAACGCCGTCAGGTCAGGCAACCGCCCGACTTCGACGTCGATCGGGTCGTCTAGTCCGGGACCGCTGATGGTGGCTGATTGGATCCCTTTGGCCGAGGCTGGTCCCGCGGATGCGATGGCGCCCACCAACGCCAGAGCACACCCGCCCGCCGCTGCCCACATCCTGGCTCTCAGTCGCATGCCCGTCCTACACCGCGCCCCGGCTCGCGGTTCCGTCGGTACTCTGCGGCACAGGAGGACCAGGTGCAGCAGGCAGCAGTCGACACCACTCCGATCCCCCACGGGTTGACCGACGCCGAGGTGGCCGAGCGGGTCGAGAGCGGCCGCGTCAACCGGGCTCCGGGCGGGACCAGCCGCTCGCTGTGGGCCATCGTCCGGGCAAACGTCTTCACCCGCTTCAACGCCATCCTCGGCGCGCTGCTGGTCGTCATCCTGACCATTGGCCCCCTGCAGGACGCCCTGTTCGGCGTCGTCCTGGTGGCCAACACCGGCATCGGCATCTACCAGGAATGGCGGGCCAAGCGGACCCTCGACCAGCTGTCGCTGCTCACGGCCCCGGCCGTCACCGTGGCGCGCAACGGCGAGCGCCATGAGATCACCCTGGAGGAGGTGGTCGACGGCGATGTCGTCGAGTTGGGCCAGGGAACCCAGATCGTGGCCGACGGCAAGGTGCTGACCGCGGACGCGCTCGAGGTCGACGAGTCGCTGCTTTCCGGCGAGTCCGTGCCGGAGGTGAAGGCGCCCGGCGACGAGGTGTTGTCCGGCAGCTTCGTGACCGCCGGGCAGGGCTGGTACCGCGCCGACCGCATCGGCGCCGAGTCGTACGCCAACCAGCTGGCGTCGGAGGCCCGGCGGTTCTCGCTCGTGCGATCCGAGCTGCGGCGCGGCACCGACCGCATCCTGGGGATGGTCACGTGGCTCATCATCCCGACCGCCATCCTGCTGATCTTCAGCCAGCTGGCGGAGTCCACGGACGACTCGGTGGGCGACGCCATCCGGGGCACGGTGGCCGGCGTCGGCGCCATGATCCCCGAGGGGCTGGTGCTGCTGACCAGCGTTGCCTTCACCGCCGGCGTGTTGCGCCTCAGCCGGCGCCAGGTGCTGGTCCAGGAGCTGGCGGCGATCGAGGGCTTGGCCCGCGTCGACATCGTGTGCACCGACAAGACCGGCACGATCACGGAGCTGAGCCTCGAGGTGGCCGACGTCCACCCCCTCGACGGGGCCGACGCGAGCGAGGCCGAGTCCGTGTTGGGGGCCCTCGCCGCCACCGACCCCGAGCCCAACGCCAGCATGCGGGCGCTCGGCGAGCGCTATCCATCGCCGGGGTGGGCTCCGACGTGGCGAGCGGCGTTCTCGTCCGCCAAGCGCTACTCGGGGACCGGCTTCGGTGAGCACGGCGACTGGGTGCTCGGCGCTCCCAACGTGCTGCTGGAGGCGGCGAGGGGCGACGGCCGCGGCACAGACGATGACCGCCAACAGGCCGCGGCGCTCGTGGACCAGGAGACCCGCCGTGGCCGCCGGGTACTGCTGTTGGCCCGGACCGAGGGTGCGCCCAGCGGCGACGGCGCACCCGCCGGTCAGCCGGTGGCGCTGGTGGTGATCGAGGAGCGCATCCGCGAGAACGCCCGGAGCACGCTCGACTACTTCGCCTCGCAGGACGTCACCGTCAAGGTCGTTTCCGGTGACGACCCGCGGACGGTCGGGGCCGTGGCCGCCCGCGTCGGCATCGACACCGCCGAGTCCCCCCGTGACGCCCGGGAGCTCCCCGCGGACCCCGACGAACTGGCCGACATGATGGAGACCACCAGCGTCTTTGGTCGTGTGGGACCGAAGCAGAAGCAGGCGATGGTGCGGGCGTTGCAGTCGCGCGGGCACACGGTCGCCATGACCGGGGACGGTGTGAACGACGTGCTGGCGCTCAAGGAGGCCGACCTCGGGGTGGCCATGGGAACGGGCGCGCCGGCCAGCCGGGCGGTGGCCCCGGTGGTCCTGTTGGACTCGGACTTCGGAAGCCTGCCGCCGGTGCTGGGCGAGGGACGGCGCGTCATCGCCAACGTCGAGCGGGTGGCCAACCTGTTCCTCACCAAGACCGTCTACGCCACGTTGCTGGCCCTCGCCGTCGGCGTGGCTCGGGTGCCGTTTCCGTTCCTGCCCCGGCATCTGACGATCATCAGCAGCCTGACCATCGGCATCCCCGCGTTCTTCCTGGCGCTGGCGCCCAACGCGGAGCGGGCCAGGCCGGGGTTCGTGGAGCGGGTCCTGCGGTTCGCGGTGCCCGCCGGAACCGTCGCCGCCGCCTGCACGATCGCCGCCTACGGGCTGGCGCGTTCGGAAAGCGGGGTCAGCCTGACGGAGGCCCGCACGACGGCCACGATCACCCTGTTCCTGGTGGCGCTGTGGGTGCTGGCCATCCTGGCCCGACCCACCAACCCGTGGCGGGCGGGGCTGGTCCTCTCGATGGCGGCTGCCTTCGCGGTCATCATGGCGGTGCCCGGGTTGCAGGACTTCTTCGCGCTGAATCCGCCGCGTACCGAGCTCGTGCTGTCGGCCATCGCCATCGCCACCGCCGGCGGGTTCGTCATCGAGATGGGGTGGCGCATGAGCGGCTGGGTGCGGGCACACAAGGTCGGCGAGGCCACGAAGACCGAGGATTAGCCTGCCCCCGATGTGCCCATGCACCTGAGCGACGGCTGGCGCGCCGCAATCGCCGACGACGACCTCCGCCGCCTCTACTACGGCGTGGACTTCGACGACGGCGCCTGGGAACCGATCACGGTGCCGGGCCACTGGCGCTCGACGGTGGCGTTCGCGGACAGCGACGGCCCGCTGCTGCACCGCTGCCGGTTCGTGACGGACCGCCCCGGCGAGGGCCGCCGGCGCTGGCTGACCTTCGACGGCCTCTTCTACCAGGGCGACGTGTGGCTCGACGGCGGCTATCTCGGCGACACCGAGGGCTACTTCGTACCCCACACGTTCGAGATCACCGAGCAGCTGAGCGACCGGCTCGAGCACGTGTTGGCGGTGGAGGCGACGTGTGCTCCCGAGCGCGCCAAGACCGCCAAGCGCAACCTCACCGGCGTCTTCCAGCACTGGGATTGCCTCGATCCCGCCTGGAACCCCGGGGGCATCTGGCGGCCGGTGCGGCTCACAGAGACCGGGCCGGTCCGGATCGCCCGCCTGCGGGTGCTATGCCGTGAGGCCACGCCCGACCGGGCAGTGGTCGCCTTCCGGGCGACGCTGGACAGCGACGCCCGCCGGACGGTGTGCGTGCGCACGGAGCTGGGCGCGCTCGACCACGAGCTGACCCAGCCACTCGCCGCCGGCGTCAACGAGCTCGAGTGGGCCGTCACGGCCGAGCGGCCCGAGCTGTGGTGGCCCCGGGCACTGGGCGATCCGGTCCTCCACGACGTGACCGTGGCTGTCGAGATTCCCGCCGCGGAATCGGTGGCCCCGGCCACGCGTTCCGCAGCAGGAATCACAAGCGACGTCCGGAGATTGCGGACGGGGCTTCGGTCGGTCCGGCTGCGCCACTGGACCTGCTCGGTGAACGGAGAGCGGCTCTTCCTCAAGGGCGCCAACCAGGGACCGACCCGGATGGCCCTGGCCGAGGCGTCGCCCGAGGAGCTACGCGCCGACGTCGGGTGGGCGCTCGACGCCGGGCTCGACCTGCTGCGGGTGCACGCCCATGTCTCGCGTCCCGAGCTGTACGACGCCGCCGACGAGCGAGGGCTACTGCTGTGGCAGGACATGCCGCTCCAGTGGGGCTACGCCGCGGGCGTACGCCGCCCGGCGGTGCGCCAGGCACGAGAGGCGGTCGACCTGCTTGGCCACCATCCGTCGATTGCGGTGTGGTGCGGCCACAACGAGCCCATGGCGATCGATACCTGGCGCAGCCGCGGGAGGCAGCGCCGCGGCCACGTGGCGCAGCGCCTTGCGGATGGTGCGCGCCCAACAGCTCCCGAGCTGGAACAAGACCGTGCTCGACGCATCGATCAAGCGGGCACTCGAGAAGGCCGACGGGACCCGTCCGGTCGTGGCCCATTCCGGCGTGGCGCCGCATCCACCCCAGTTCGACGGCACCGACAGCCACCTCTACTTCGGGTGGTACTGGGGCGACGAGCGCGACCTGCCGGGCTTCGCCCGTACCTTGCCCCGAATGGTGCGCTTCGTGAGCGAGTTCGGCGCCCAGGCCGTCCCGGCGGCGGACGCCAGCGGGGACGGCGCCGCCTTCTGCGAGCCCGAGCGCTGGCCCGACCTCGACTGGCCCCGGCTGGGCGAGCGCCACAACCTCCAGAAGGCGCGGTTCGACCGCTACGTGCCCCCTGCCGCCTTCGCCAGCTTCGACGACTGGCGTGCCGCCACCCAGCGCTACCAGGCCGAGCTGATCCGGCGGCAGGTCGAGGCCCTACGGCGGCTCAAGTATCGGCCCACCGGCGGGTTCGCCCAGTTCTGTCTGGCCGACGGCCATCCAGGCGTCACGTGGTCGGTGCTCGACCACGAACGCCGTCCCAAGCCCGGCTTCGGGGCCCTGCGAGACGCGTGCCGTCCGGTGATCGTCGTGGCCGACCGCCTGCCGGCGACCGTGGCGCCGGGCGACGCACTGGCGCTCGACGTGCACGTGGTCTCGGACCTTCGCGTGGCGATCGACGACGCGCGCGTGTCCGCCCGGCTGGAATGGCCGGGCGGTCGTCACGAGTGGAGCTGGAGCGGGGCGTCCCGGCCGACTCGTGCGTTCGGGTCGGGACCCTGCAAGCGGTGGTGCCCGAGGCCGTTGGCCCGCTCCGCCTCGACCTCGAGCTCCACCTGTCCCGCCGGGATGTGATCGTCAACCGCTACCGATCGACGATCGCCCGCTGATCCTTCACCGCGTCGACACGTGGTGGCCGCCGGGCAGGAAGTCGTAATCGCCGCCGCTCGAGTAGTGCTCGGCCTGCGCCGTGAGTCTGGCGCTTGCCGCCCGGTATGCCCGCTCTTGCTGGGTTAGCTCGTCGGCCGAGTTGCTGAGGTGCTGGTCGCTGCCGGCGCTGGCCGACGCCCTGTACGCCCGCTCCTGCTGAGCAAGCTCCACAGCCGAGTTGCTGACATCACTGGCCGACGCCTTATACGCCCGCTCCTGCTGAGCAAGCTCCACAGCCGAGTTGCTGACATCACTGGCCGACGCCTTATACGCCCGCTCCTGCTGAGCAAGCTCCACAGCCGAGTTGCTGACATCACTGGCCGACGCCCTATACGCCCGCTCCTGCTGAGCAAGCTCCACAGCCGAGTTGCTGACATCACTGGCCGACGCCCGAGCGATCTCCGCGGCCTGGTTGTTGAGATGCTGATCGCTGCCAAAGCCCACGGCGCTGGGAGCCGCAACCCTGACAGCCTCGGTGCCATCGTTGTCGCCGCATGCGGCGAGTCCAAGGGCTCCCACGAGGGCGACCGGTGCCGCCCAACGCAGTGCCCGCTTGCTGAAGTACGACATGGTCTGTCCTCCTCGGTACCGGATGTCCGCCACCCGGCAACGCGACGATGCGCCCCACGGAAGGACCCTTCCGCCGCAGGTGACCCACCTGTCAGGTGTCCTTCGTCACCCCACCGCAACGGCCGCCGGATGGTGAGTGCCTCCGGCCAGTGGTCGACGACGCGCGCGTTACCGCCCGGCCGGAATGGCCGGGCGGTAACCACGACTGGAGCCGGAGCTCCGCTGATCTACTGGGTCGACACGTGGTGGCTGCCGGGCAGCATGGAGCGGTTGCCGTCCGCCCGATCCTGCTGCTGCTCCACGTACTGCTCGGCTTGCGCCATCTGGGCGTCCCGGTTGCCATCTGCCTGATCCTGCAGCTGGGCCACGTATCCCTCGGCCAGGGCCACTTGGGCGGCCCGGTTGCCCGCCTCGAACGCGTTCGGCACGTTGGCGTCGGAATTGGTGGGCACGTCGGTGCCGCTGTAGGTGTTGGCCTGGCCCTCGAGATGCGCCGACCACTCATGCTGCTCGGCCTGCGCCGCGAGCCGCGCCGCTTGCACACGCTGCATCTGTTCGGCCTGGCCGCTGAGCCTGGCCGATGCCGCCTCATTCGCCCGCTGGCTGGCGATTTCCGCAGCCTGGTTGTTCAGGTGCTGATCGCTGCCGGCACTGGCCGACGCCCGAGCCATCTGCTCGGCCTGGCCGCTGAGCCTGGCCGATGCCGCCCGATTCGCCCGCTGGCTGGCGATTTCCGCAGCCTGGTTGTTCAGGTGCTGATCGCTGCCGGCACTGGCCGACGCCCGAGCGATCTCCGCGGCCTGGTTGTTGAGATGCTGATCGCTGCCAAAGCCCACGGCGCTGGGAGCCGCAACCCTGACAGCCTCGGTGCCATCGTTGTCGCCGCATGCGGCGAGTCCAAGGGCTCCCACGAGGGCGACCGGTGCCGCCCAACGCAGTGCCCGCTTGCTGAAGTACGACATGGTCTGTCCTCCTCGGTACCGGATGTCCGCCACCCGGCAACAAGACGATGCGCCCTATCGAAGGACCGTTCCGTCGTACCTGACGCAGGTGTCAGGTGTCGTTTGTCATTGACGAATGTCACTCGGCCAATCGCTCGCAGCGCTGCGTAACGGCAATTGCCATCGGCCAAAGTGGGAGGAGTACGGTCACGCCAGATTTTGTGAGCGTCGATTCCGCGGATAGGCCATGGACGACGAACGTCAGTTCGAAGACGACTCGAGACCGGCGGAATCGATGCTCATTACCAGGGGTGTCCCGGAGGCTGATCGAGCGATGCAGACCATGGAGCGGCCCCCCGTCGCCCCCGTGAACCGCCGCCCCCGCCGACCGGCACCGTGGCCGGTGGAGTTCTACCGCTCGGCGGTCGGCAAGAAGTGGGTGATGGCGCTGACCGGCATCGCGCTCATGGCCTACGTGTTCGCCCACATGTTCGGGAACCTCAAGCTCTACTTCGGCGCCGAGGACTACAACCACTACAGCGAGTTCCTGCGCGAGCTGCTGGTGCCGCTCCTTCCCCGCACCTGGCTGCTGTGGCTGTTGCGGATCGGGCTGGCCGCGGCCTTCGTGTTCCACATCCATGCCGCCGCCAGCCTCACGCTGATGAACCGGCGGGCCCACGCCGAGGGCCGCTACGTGTCCCCGCGGGATTGGCAGGCGGCCAACGCCGCCAGCCGCTCGATGCGCTGGACGGGCGTCGTGATCCTGCTGTTCCTGATCTGGCACCTGGCCGACCTGACCTGGGGGCCGGCCAACCCCGGCTTCGTGCGGGGCGACGTCTACCGCAACCTGGTCGCCAGCTTCGAGCGACCGTGGAGCTCCGCCATCTACATCGTCGCCAACGTCGCCTTGGGACTCCACCTCTTCCACGGCGCGTGGTCGATGTTCCAGAGCCTGGGGCTCAACAACCCCAAGTGGAACTCGTGGCGCCGCGGCTTCGCCGGGACGTTCGCCGGCATCGTGATGCTCGGCAACCTCAGCTTCCCGATCGCGGTGCTGACCGGCGCCGTGGACGCCGACGACAACCCCGATTGCCGGGTGTCCGGTGACACCATCGAGACCTGCGAGCTGTATGCGGAGAAGGGCTCGCCGTGATCGGAGACCTCAACAGCCACGGGCCCGAGGGCCCCATCGAGGACCGCTGGACCCACCACCGCTTCGACATGAAGCTGGTGGCGCCCCACAACCGGCGGCGCTTCGACGTGATCATCGTCGGTACCGGCCTGGCAGGCGCCTCGGCCGCTGCAACCTTGGGTGAGCAGGGTTACAACGTCGAGGTTTTCACCTACCACGACACGCCGCGGCGGGCGCACTCCATCGCCGCCCAGGGCGGCATCAACGCCGCCAAGAACTACAAGGCCGACGGCGACTCGATCGAGCGCCTCTTCTACGACACGATCAAGGGCGGCGACTTCCGCAGCCGCGAGTCCAACGTGTACCGGCTGGCCGAGGTGTCGGTCGACATCATCGACCAGTGCGTGGCGCAGGGCGTCCCTTTCGCCCGGGAGTACGGCGGCCTGCTCGACAACCGCAGCTTCGGCGGCACACAGGTCTCGCGCACCTTCTATGCACGGGGCCAGACGGGCCAGCAGCTACTGCTCGGTGCGTACCAGCAGATGATGCACCAGGTCCACCTCGGCACCGTGAAGCTGCACACCCGTAGCGAGATGCTGGACCTCGTGGTTCGCAACGGCCGGGCGGTGGGCATCGTCGTGCGCGACATGGTCACCGGCCAGGTCAGGTCGCACTCGGCGCACGCCGTGCTGCTGTGCACCGGCGGCTACAGCAACGTCTTCTTCCTGTCGACCAACGCCAAGTACTCCAACGCCACCGCCATCTGGCGGGCACACCGGCGGGGCGCGCTGTTCGCCAACCCCTGTTACACGCAGATCCACCCCACGTGCATTCCGGCCAGCGACGAGTTCCAGTCCAAGCTCACGCTGATGTCCGAGTCGCTGCGCAACGACGGCCGCATCTGGGTGCCCAAGGACCCCGACGACACCCGGCCGCCCGACCGGATCTCGGAGTCCGATCGGGACTACTACCTCGAGCGGAAGTACCCCAGCTTCGGCAACCTCGTTCCCCGCGACGTCGCCTCCCGCAACGCCAAGGCGGTCGTCGACAACGGCCAGGGCGTGGGCCCGCTGCGCAACGGGGTCTACCTCGACTTCTCCGAAGCGATGGGCCGGCTGGGCGAGGACACCATCCGCGACCGCTACGGGAACCTCTTCGACATGTACGAGCGCATCACCGACGAGGATCCCTACCGGCTCCCCATGCGCATCTACCCCGCGGTGCACTACACGATGGGCGGGCTGTGGGTGGACTACGACCTGATGTCCAACGTGCCCGGCCTGTTCGTCCTGGGCGAAGCCAACTTCTCCGACCACGGCGCCAACCGCCTCGGGGCGTCGGCGCTCATGCAGGGACTGGCCGACGGCTACTTCGTCATCAGCTACACGCTCGCCAACTACCTGGCGGGCCTGCTGGGCGAGCCGGTCGTGCCGACAGACGACCCCGCCTTCGCCGACGCAGAGCGCTCGGTGGGCGACACGGTGGCGCGGCTCCTGTCGATCAACGGCACCAGCTCGGTCGACCACTATCACCGAGAGCTGGGCAAGATCATGTGGGACTACTGCGGCATGACCCGCAACCGTTCGGGTCTCGAGAAGGCACTTTCGGAGATCCCGGCCCTGCGCGAGGAGTTCTGGAAGGACGTGCGGGTGCTCGGCGGCCCGGCGCTCAACCAGTCGCTGGAGAAGGCTGCCCGCGTGGCCGACTTGTTCGAGTTGGGCGAGCTGATGGTCCGCGACGCGCTGCACCGCGAGGAGTCGGCCGGCGGGCACTTCCGCGAGGAGAGCCAGACCGAGGACGGCGAGGCTTTGCGGGACGACGAGCACTTCGCCTACGTCGCCGCCTGGGAGTGGACGGGCAAGGGCAACGAACCGGCGCTGCACCGCGAGCCGCTCGAGTTCGAGTACGTCAAGTTGACCCAGCGGTCCTACAAGTAGTTGGGGAGCGCCTACAGATGGACCTGACCTTGCATGTCTGGCGGCAAGCCGGCCCCGACGAACCGGGACGAATGGCCACCTACGCCGATGAGGCCAAGGACATCAGCCCCGACATGTCCTTCCTCGAGATGCTCGACATCGTGAACGAGCGGCTCATCGCCAAGGGCGAGGAACCGATCGCCTTCGAGCACGACTGCCGCGAGGGCATCTGTGGCAGCTGCGGGATGATGATCAACGGGCAGGCGCACGGCCCACAGAGGGGCACGGCCACCTGCCAGCTCCACATGCGCAAGTTCTCCGACGGCGACGAGATCTTCATCGAGCCGTGGCGGGCGCGGGCGTTCCCGGTGCTGCGTGACCTGATCGTCGACCGGCAGGCGTTCGACCGAATCATCGAGGCCGGCGGCTACATCACCGCCCCCACCGGCGCGGCCCCCGACGCCAACCTCACCCTCGTGCCCAAGGATGCCGCCGACGCCGCCATGGACGCCGCCGCCTGCATCGGCTGCGCGGCGTGCGTGGCCGCGTGCCCCAACTCGGCCGCGCAGCTGTTCACGGCAGCCAAGATCCAGCACCTCAACCTGCTGCCCCAGGGTCAGGCCGAGCGCTACACCCGCACCAAGGCGATGGTCGACACCATGGAGGAGTACTTCGGCTCCTGCACCAACCATGCGGAGTGCCAGGAGGCGTGCCCCAAGGAGATCTCGATCGACTTCATCGCCTACATGAACCGGGACTACGTCAAGGCCCAGATCAAGAACCGCAAGCTGACGGGCCAGGCGGCGTCGTAGGCGGCCGTCGTCGCCGGATCACAAGAAGGTGGTGTCGACGTCCTGGCCGGTCAGCACGGCGCCTGCCGTCGTCAGCGAGTCGAGCTTGACCAGGAAGTGCTGGGTCAGGGCGTGGATGTCGCGGAGCCGGCGCTGCAGGGGACTGGCGGTGTAGAGCGAGCTGCCGCCGCCTGCGCGGTAGGCGGTATCGACGACCGCCGCCGCGGCATCGGTCGCCCATACCGCCGATGCCCGGATGCGGGCCCGGTGCCGGGGCGTGAAGGCGTCGCCGGCGAGCGCCGTCGCCCACGCCGTCCCGGCGTCGGCATAGACCAGGGCGCGCGCTGCTCGGAGCCGGGCATCGGACTCGGCGAGCTGGTTCTGGAACAGCGGGTTCGCGGCCAGCGACGCGCCGGCGAACAGCGGCACCTTGTCTGTCGCCAACGCCAGGATGTCGTCGAGGGCGCCCTGGGCGATGCCCAGCGCCACGCTCGCCATCTGGAGCGCGTACGGCGACGGCAGCGGAACGCGCACCAGCGGCTCGTCCAGGCACGGCTCAGCCGACAGCAGCGCGAAGGTGCGTTCGGCAGGCACGAAGACATCGTCGGCCACGATGTCGTGACTGCCGGTGCCGCACAGCCCCGACACCGACCAGGTGTCCTCGATCTCGATCTCGCCGGCGCGAAACAGGGCCAAGCGCAGCGGCGGCATGTCACCCTCGCCCGCCGCCCCCTCCTCGATGCAGTTGCCGTAGATCCAATCGCAATGCTGACAACCGCTCACGAATGCCCAGCGCCCGGTCACCCGGAAGCCCCCCTCGGCCGGCACGGCCACCCCCGCCGGGTTGATGGCTCCGCCGAACTTGACGCCGGGGCCGCTTGCGAACAGGGCGTCGAATGTCGCCCGGGGCAGGCCGACCAGATCGAGCCAGCAGCCGGCGCCGATCCCGACAGTCCACGCGACCGAGGCGTCGGCCCGGCCCAACTCCTCGTACACCCGCATCGACGTGGCCAGGTCGACGCCCGCCCCTCCGTGGCTGCGGGGGAGCAGCATCCGGAAGCATCCCGCCGCCGTCAGGTCCGCCAGCAGGTCGGGCGGGAGGCGCCGCGCCTCTTCGATTTCGCCGGCGCGAGCGGCGATGACCGGCGCCAACCCGCCGACGGCATCGAGGATCCGTTCGCCCGACGCCGGTGTCGTGTCCACCTGAGCAACCATCAGTTCGTCCTCCGATTCGCTGGAGGGACGGTACGGGCGCACACCAACCGGCCGCATCGGGCGAACTACCCAACCCGCGGGCCCACCGCCGTAGGTCGTTCTACCTACCGGGCGGGCCAAGCAGGCGGTGCTGGTACCAGCAGCAGGTGCGTGGATGGCAGCGCTCACCCCGGAGGACGGTGACGCGCTGGGTTCTGATTGGTGATCTCCAAGACGGCGGCGGAGCCCCCGGGCGATGACCCGGGGGCCTCCCGACCCGTCAGCTACGGCGGGCCGCTTCGATGGCGGCAACTCCCTCGACCGCCCGGGCGAGCACAAACGCCATCGTGTGCAACGGCCCGGCCACGTGCACGTCCGCAAGCTCGACCCGCACGACGTCGACCTCACTGCCCGAGCGCCTGGCGTCGACCACACGCAGGCCGGCGCCGACCGCCGCTACGTCCGAATCCGAACTAGTGTTCGTGTTTGTGGGCGTGGCGTGGTCGGAGAAGGGCGGTTACGTCGCCCAGAGGGGCCACGACGCCACCCGTTTCATGGCCCAAGTACAGGGCCCGGTACCTGAGGCTTCTGGCGACCGTCGTCGCGCGTCGTCGATTTCGGCCTCCGTCGTCGCCTACCTGAATGTCCATTGGTCCATCCTCCTCTTGTCCGGGCAGCTTCGCGTCTACGGGCGGCGCACTTGGCGTCACGTGACTCAGTCGCGCCGTGACAAACGGCACGTACTAAGGCGTCTACTGGGTGGGTGGGTCAAGCGGCGGCCTTGCGGGCTCGGCGAGCCCTCGTGCGTTCGCCGGCGCTGACCTTGGCGACGACCTCAGCGGCCGTCTCTGAGTGGCCCTCCTTGGCGCCCTTGCGCGCGGTACGGGCACCGCCCGCCTTGCGCGTGCGGCTGCCGGCAGCGGGCGCCTTGGTGGCCTTGGTGGCCTGCGGCGCCTTGAACGCCTCGGCGCGCTCGGCCTTGCGTTCGGCCTCGTGCGCCTCGACGCGCTTGCGGGCCTGGGCGCTCATGGCCAGCGCAGCGGACCACGCCCGCCGCACGCGCTGATCGTTCGAGCCCTGGCCCTCGGCCCGGCGGGCCTTGTTCCAGGCTCCGGCGTTTGCGGTAGCCGCCCTCGACGATCCCCTCGACGATCGCGTCGCGCAGTCCGAGTACCGCTTGCGGCCCACGGTCTGCTGCTTGCTCATCTCGTACCTCCACGGGTTCCTGCTGCGCCGGCCCAATGCCAGCGCGCTGCATAGGATCGCATCGCAGCCTGTGACAAACCATTTGAACAGCTGAGATACATCGACGAGTGTCGAGCTGGTGGCGCTAGCTGGCCGGCCGGCGCGAGCATCGCGGCGACGTGGCAGGGCTTGGCAGGGCGAGGCGTGGCGAGGTCTGGCCGGGCGAGGCATGGCGTGGGGTGCGGCCCTCGGGTGACCGGGGGCCGTGCCAGACCCGCGCTGCTGGGCCAGCAGCATGCGCAAGCGCGAAACCGCGCGCATGCGCACGGCCGGGCAGCGTTCTGTCCGCATTGTCCGCTGCGGCGCGTCGCGGCGAGCCGCGCTCCGCGACGTCCCGGCAGCCGCGCTGAGCTGGGCGAACACGATCGTGGCGCGGTCAGCCGTGCTCAGCTTGAGCCTGGCGAGGAAGGCGAACTACCCAACCCGCGGGCCCACCGCCGTAGGTCGTTCTACCTGCCGGGCCGACGGCTCGTTGGCGTCGTAGGGGCGGCCCGCCGCGGCCGCCCCTACGAACTACCGCTCGCTGTTGTAGAGGCGCATGGTGAGCGGGGCGAAGATCGCCACCAGCGCGACGCTCCACAGCAGAACCGAGGCAATGTCGTCCCAATAGCCGGTCGTGCCGTGCATCAGGCCCGCGGGCGGCGGTCGTGAGGTGGGTGATGGGGTTGTGGTTGACGAACGCCTGGACCCAGCCCGGCATCGTGGCCGGATCGACGTAGACATTGCTGGCGAAGGTCAGCGGGAACATCACGGTCATGCTCGCCTGCATGACCGCCTCGGGCGTCTGCATCCGCAGCCCCAGCAGCGTCCAGATCCACGACAGGCTGAACGAGAACAGCAGCAGCAGGGCCACGGCCGCCGCCACGCCGACGAACCCGCCGTCGGGCCGGAAGCCCAGCGCGATGCCCAGGACGAGCATGATCACGATCGCCATCGTGTAGCGGGCGACGTCGGCGAGGAGCATGCCCACGAGCAGCGCCGGCCGCCAGATCGGCAGGGACCGGAAGCGGTCGAAGACCCCTTTGCTGATGTCGGTGTTCAGCCCCATCCCCGTGTAAACGGTGATCCAGGCCACGGTCAAGACCAGGATCCCGGGCAGCAGGTCCTGCAGATAGTCACGGGGCGAGCCGGCGAGGGCGCCACCGAACAGGTAGGTGAACAGCAGCACGAACATGATCGGGAACACCGTCACGTCGAACAGCTGCATCGGCACGTGCTTGATCTTCAGCAGCGCGCGCCAGGCGAAGCTGAGCGAGGCCGACAGCGCGCTGGGCTGGCTCGGCCGGGCCTGCGTGTGGAGCGCGGACCGGAGCGCCGCCACCTCGAGGAGGTCGGCCTGGGTCTCGGTGGCGGTCATGCGCGGCGTCCTCCGTGGGGGTGGTGTCCTCGGCCGGGTGTCCGGTCAGGGCCAGGAAGACCTCGTCGAGGCTCGGCTGACCGAGGGAGAACTCGGCGAGCGGCACGCAGCATCGGGCCAGCTCGCCGAGGGCGGTGGCGGCCAGCTCAGGATCGGACACCCGGGCCGAGAGCGCAGCGGGGTCGGACTCGAGCTGGAACTGTGTGCCCAGCGCAGCCGTGAGGATGCGCCCGGCCTCGGACCGCTGCTCCGGGTCGAGCACGCGGACGTGCAGGCTGCCGGAGCCGACCAGGGCCTTCAGCTCTCCACTGGTCCCCTCGGCGATGACCCGGCCGTGGTCGATGATGGCGATGCGGTCGGCCAACTGGTCGGCCTCGTCGAGGTACTGCGTGCGTGAGCAGCACGGTCGCGCCCTCGGCCACGAGCACGCGGACGATCTCCCATACCTGGTTACGGCTCCGGGGGTCGAGCCCCGTGGTCGGCTCGTCGAGGAACAGCAACGGCGGCGTGGTGACGAGGCTGGCGGCGATGTCGAGGCGCCGGCGCATCCCACCCGAGTAGTCCTTGCAGAGCTTGCCTGCGGCGTCGGCGAGCCCGAACGCATCGAGCAGTTCGCCGGCACGCTTGTCGGCGGCGCTGTGCGAGAAGCCGAGCAGGCGCCCGATCAGGATGAGGTTCTCGCGCCCGCTGAGCTCCTCGTCGACGGATGCGAACTGCCCGGTGAGGCTGACCGAGGAGCGGACGGCGTCGGCGTCCTCGACCACGTCGTGCCCCAGCACCCGGGCCGTGCCGGCGTCGGGCCGCAGCAGGGTGGCCAGCATGCGCAGGGTGGTGGTCTTGCCGGCACCGTTGGGGCCCAGGACGCCGAAGACGGTGCCCGGGCGGACGGCAAGGTCGATGCCGTCGACGGCGCGCGTCTGGCCGAAGTGCTTGGCGAGCCCCTCGGTCTCTACGGCCAAGGCGCCGTCGGCCTCCACTCCCATGCCTCGCATCACCGGGGCCTCCTTGCTCGCGCTCGTACGGTCACCCACAGGGTCGTATCGCTCAGACGTGACAGCTCACCGAAACTCATCGCTCGCAGCCCGCTCATGCGGCCGGGATCGCCAGCGTCTGGAGCCACTCCTGCCAGCTGGGCCGCTGGCGCTCGACCAGCGCCGGGGCGTCCTCGGAGAACAGCTGGGCCTGGACCACGGCGGATGCCTCGTCCTCGCTGCTGTCCCAGGCCGCGAATGCGAGGAACCCGGGAACCGGGTCGGTGACCCGCAGCAGCGCGTCCTCGGCGCCGATCCGTTGGACCGTCCCGGTGAGGCCGCGAGCCTCGACCGACTGCCCGACCTCCGCCAGCCCGAGCGACTGCCGCATGGCCGCGAACACCGGACCGGCCCGGCCCTTGAGGGTGTGGCTCACCTCCAGCGGGGTGGCCTGCTGGCCGGGGAAGTGGGCGAGGTAGAGCCGCAGCCGGTCGAAGAACGGCCGCCAGCCCTTCTCCATCTCCTCGAAGAACTCCTCCTCCCAGTCGGCGCCGGTGCCGAACGCGCTGGTGACGACCCGGAGGACACAGGTGCCGCCGGAGCTGCGCCTCGATCAGGAACTCGGTGGCCAGCGGCGTGACGGATTCGCCTTCGTGGCCGGCCAGGGCGGCCCACTCGGGCTCCTCGTAGGCGAAGCGGAGGGGCGGGTCCCAGCCGGTGACGGTGCCAGGCGAGGAGTCCTCGCCCATGTGGGTGACGATGGTCCCGCCTTCACGCTCGTCGAGGTCGGTGGGCATGAACCAGGAGTTGATCCCGTTGGCGGTGGCGATCGCCTGCCACAGCTGCTCGGGCGTGCCGGGCAGCTCGAAGGTCATCTCCAGGCGGAGCGGGACGTTGGGGTCGGTTGTCATCGGTCCTCCTCGGGACGGGGATGGGCGGCGACGATCAGGCGATGGGGCCGCCCGTCGTCGTGGTGGTAGCGGGCGGCGAGGTCGATGACGGCGGCCGTGAGCTCGTCGGCGAACGCGGCTCGGTCCTCGGCCGAGCGAAACCGGATCTCGGTGTCGATGGCCATGGTCGGCAAGCGCTTGCCGGCGGCGGCGGCCCGGTGGGCCAGGCCGCCGACCTCGCGCACGACGCGGCCGGCGAGGGCGATGAGGTAGCGGGCCGAGAGCCGGTCGGGCGCCTCGTCGGGGTCGGCCGCCGACGCGCCCAGGGCGGCCGGCGACACCACGTAGGCGGCCGCGGTGGCCTGCAGCACCCGCTCGGTGATGCCGCCCCGCATGCGCTCCTCCGCGAGCTCGAGCAGGCCGTGCGACTCGAGCGCCTTGAGGTGGTAGTTGACCTTCTGCCGGGCCATGCCGACCCGGGCGGCGACCGTGGCGGCCGAGCCCGGCTCCACGAGCTCGGCCAGCAGCCGGGCCCTGAGCGGGTCCAGTGCCACGGCCGCGGCGCTCGTGTCCTCGATGACCTCGACGTCGTGCACGAGCGCCCACCATCGCATTGACAACTATTTTTGTCAAGCAGCCAAGTGGCCGCCAGAACGCTCAGTTCCGGTCGCCGCCGTCGTCTTCTCTCCTGAGGCACGAGTCAAGGAGGTCAGGTGGAGGTCGCTGGCGACGGGGCGAGAGCCACGAAGTGACGCCGAGTAACCCCGAAGGCGGCACGACCAGAGACGGAGTGACGCCGAGTAACGCCGAAGGCGGCACGACCAGAGATGTGGTGCTGGTCCTCGACGGCGAAGTCGAGGTGGTCCTGTGGCGCATGGACGGGATGCCCGATCCCGACCTGCGGGTCGTCGACGCCCTGGCACGCATGCAGCTTGCGGCGCGACAGGTGGGCGGCTCCATCAGGCTCCGCAACCCTTGTGAGCGACTGCGTGCCCTGCTCGACTTCGTCGGCCTGAGGGACGTCTTCCCCGACGTCGTGATCGACGGCGCCGGCGCGCCCGACCCCGAGGGTCCGGGGGCCTGAGCGGCCTACCGCTCCGAGGCGGGTGGGAAGCCCGAAGGCGGGGAACAGCTCGGGGTAGAGGAAGTTGTGGATCGCCGAGATCCGTCCGCCCGACGCCTCGATGACCTGGAGAGCGAACGGCTCCCACACCCCCGGTCCCTGGGGCCGGTAGCTGGCGAACGCCGGGCACCCGTTGGCGGCCGTCGGCAGCAGCCGGGAGCCCTTACAGCCGATCCCCTGGCCCAGGTACCACTTGCCCATCTCGTCGCGGCCCTGCAGCCAGAGCGCGTAGGGCGGCATCGACTGCACCGCGTCCTCGTGGAGCAGGGTCACCAGCGAGTCGATGTCGTAGCGCTCGAAGGCGTCGACATAGCGGGCGAGGAGCTCCTGCTGGTCGGCGTCGACCTGCCGGGGTGTGCCGTCGACGTCGCGGTCAGCCAGGGTGGCCCGGGCGCGCTGCAGCGCACTGTTGACCGACGCCACACTCGTGTCGAGCAGCTCGGCGACCTCGGCCGCCTGCCAACGCAGAACCTCGCGCAGGATCAGCACGGCCCGCTGGCGGGGCGGCAGGTGTTGCAGCGCAGCCACGAACGCCAGGCGGATCGACTCCCGCGACGCCGCCAGCTCGGCCGGATCGTCGGACTCCGCCGGCAGCACCTTGGCGTCGGCGACGGGCTGCACCCAGGTGTCCTCGGCCACGTGCGGACCCAGGATTCCGTCCGCCGTCGACGACGGCCCGAGGTCCATCGGCCGGGCTCGCCGCTGCGGGCCCCGGAGCATGTCGACGCACACGTTGGTGGCGATGCGGTAGAGCCACGACCGCAGGGCCGACCGACCCTCGAAGCGGTCGATCCCCCGCCAGGCCCGCACCATGGTCTCCTGGACTGCGTCCTCGGCCTCGAACCCGGAGCCCAGCATCCGGTAGCAGTAGCCGGTCAGCTGCTGGCGGTAGGCCTCGAGCTCCGAGCGCAGGTCGACGTCGGCTGAGCGCGTGGTCACGAGCAGACAGCCTACGGGGACGACGCTCCGGTGCGGCTCACCAGGTTCTGCTAGTCGGAGCTGCGCCCTAGGCTCAACCCTTAGATGGCGCAACGCACGCGTGCCGGCAAGTCGGCGGAGTCAAATCGCGGGCTCGGCGAGTACGCCCGCAAGCGCGACTTCGAACGCACGCCCGAGCCGGCGGGTGCTCCCCCCGTCCCCGAGGGCGAGGAGCGGCGGTTCGTGATCCAGCAGCACGACGCCACCCGGCTGCACTGGGACCTGCGCCTCGAGCACGAGGGAGTCCTGATGTCGTGGGCCCTGCCCCGAGGTCTCCCCTGGGACCCCGGGCGCAACCACCTCGCCGTGCACACCGAGGACCACCCGCTCGAGTACCTCACCTTCGAGGGCGACATTCCCGACGGCAGCTACGGCGCGGGAATGATGACGGTCTGGGACGCCGGCACCTACCGGCCGGAGAAGATCGAGGACCGCAAGCTGGTGGTCGTGCTGGACGGCAAGCGCTCCAAGGGCCGCTACGCGCTGTTCCAGACGGACGGGCGCAACTGGATGATCCATCGGATGGATCCGCCCGACGATCCGACACGCCGCCACCCACCCGAGCGGTTCGATCTCGTGCAGGCACAGCCGGGCGCGGTACCTTCCGACCGCGGCTGGGCGCTTGAGACTCGCTGGCAAGGGCTGCGCTGCGTGTTGACGTCGAGCGGCGGGGTCGTCGATCTCGTGTCCGCCAGCGGGGAGCCGATCGACGACAACTTCCCCGAGGTGCGGCCGATCGGCCGGGCGCTCGGCATCACCGAGGTGGTGCTCGACGGCGTGGTGGCGGCGCCCGACGGCGGCGATGCCTACCTGCGGCGACGCCTCGAAGCCCGCTCGGACTCGACCCGGCGGCGGCTGGGCCGCGACCAGCCGGTGGCGTTCGTGGCCTTCGACCTGTTGTGGCTCGACGGGCACCGGCTCACCGAGCGGCCCTGGCACGAGCGGCGGGGGCGGCTGGACGAGCTGGCGCTCGAGGGCCCGTCGTGGACGACACCATCGGCCTACGAGGGCGATCCGGCGCCGTTGCTGGAGGCCGCGGCCGCGTCCGGCGTGGAGACGCTGGTGGCCAAGCGCATGGACGCGCCCTACGACCCGTCGCTGGACCCGTCGCCCTGGCGGATCTTCCCCGTCCCCGCTGCCGGCTAGCGAACCCTGCCGCGGGATCGGTGGCCCCGGCAACCAGATCCGCGGCAGGATTCGGGCCGTGCTTGACCACAGCCACCGACGCTGCCATGAGCTCCCGCCGCCCGATCGGATCGGTGCTCATCCCCGCCCACAACGAGGCCGCGGTCATCCGCAGGTGCCTGGACCGCCTGTTCGAGGGGATCGACGTCGGCGAGCTCGAGGTGGCCGTGGTGTGCAACGGCTGCGACGACGACACCGCCGCCGTCGCCCGCGCCAGCGGCCACACGGTCGAGGTGATCGAGCTGGACGAGGCGTCCAAGCCCGCGGCGCTCAGGGCCGGTGACCGACTGCTGCGCACCTTCCCGCGGCTCTACCTCGACGCCGACGTCGTGT
This sequence comes from uncultured bacterium, assembly GCA_963813485.1. GTDB lineage: Bacteria > Actinomycetota > Acidimicrobiia > Acidimicrobiales > VFJN01 > DASQUK01. The sequence continues at coordinate 168,195 of CAWEZE010000010.1, read as the reverse complement.
TGCGGGGCCCGGTCGCCCGCCAAGTGCTGGAGCACCTCGCGCGGGATGGCGCGGTCGCGGCCCGGCCACCATTCCGCTACGACACGGCCCACTCCACCGCCATTGTGCAACGCTATTTCCGTGCACGGTCGCGGATGCCAGCGGTGATGGGCTCGATCTGGGGAGCCGGAGTGTACGGGCTGTCCGCCGCCGGGCGGGCCCGGTTCGGGGACCATCCTGACGTGGTGGCCGAGGACCTGTTCGTCCATCAACACTTCGACCCGGACGAGATCGAGATAGTCGGCGACGAACCCGTCGTGGTCATAGCACCGGCGCGCTTCCGAGACCTGCTGAAGGTGCGAAGACGCGCCTACCGCGGCGTCGTCGAGAACCGCGCGGCGGCCAACGAACCGGACCGGAAGGACCGGCGGCCCGTCCGGCCGGCGGCGACCACCCCGTCGACCCTCCGTGACATGCTGCGCCTCTGCCGTAGCCTGCCGGGCGCCCTCGACGCCGCCACGTATGCCTTCGTGGCCGTCTCCGCCCGTCTCTACAACGCTCTCGGCGCCACAGCGCGCTGGGAGCGCGACGAGAGCTCCCGGTCCATCGCCGGCGTCGGATGACGCAGTCGCGCACGGCGCAAGACGCCCAAATAACCTACAATAGACATTGACGGATTCGCTAACTAAAGCAGCGGGAGCGAGCACAATCACTATCGGCTTCTACGCCACGGCGACAATCGTAATCCGTGCAATTGAAGTAATTGATGCGGATACGATTGCGTGGATGATGTGCGGCATCTCCGGTATCTGGAGAGGTACCGATCTCGCCGTCGGGCGGCAGCGAATCAGCGACATGCTCGAGACCATCGTGCATCGCGGCCCGGACGGCGACGGGCGGCTCGACCGGCCCGGACTTGCCATGGGCATGCGCCGGCTGGCGATCATCGACCTGGCGGGCGGCGACCAGCCGATCTACAACGAGGACCGCTCGGTCGGGGTCGTCTTCAACGGCGAGATCTACAACTTCCGCGAACTGCGCGCCGACCTCGAGCGCCAAGGCCACCGGTTCGCCACCCGCGCCGACACCGAGGCACTGGTTCACGGCTACGAGCAATGGGGCGACGACATGCTGCACCGCCTGGTGGGCATGTTCGCGTTCGCGCTCTGGGACGAGCGCCGCCGGCGCCTGCTGGTCGCCCGTGACCGCTTCGGCAAGAAGCCCCTTTACTACTCACAGCACGGCGACGAGCTCGTGTTCGGCTCCGAGATCAAGGCCCTTCTGGCGGCGGGCGTCCCGGCGGATCTCGACGACGCCGCGCTCGAGGACTACCTGGCGCTGCGCTATGTGCCGGCCCCGCGTACCCTCTTCCGAGGCGTACGCCAGCTTCCGGCGGGCCACAAGATGGTCGTAAGCGACGCCCGGCTAGAGGTCGAGCGTTGGTGGCGCCTGCACTATGGCCCGAAGCTGCCGTCTGCGCTCCCCCAGGCCGCCGATGACATCGAGGACCTGATGCGTGTCGCCGTCGAGCGGCGCCTCGTCAGCGACGTGTCGCTCGGGTGCTTCCTGTCGGGGGGTCTCGACTCGAGCACCGTGCTGTCGTTCATGGCGGAGCTGAGCGACGAGCCGGTGCGTACCTTCTCCATCGGGTTTGACCAAGGCTGGGCGCCCGATGAGCTGCCGGCGGCCCGCTCGACCGCTCAGGCCTTCGGCACACACCATCACGAGACTCGACTCGGTCCGGACGAGTTCCTGCGGCTGATCCCCACGGCGGTCTGGCACCGCGACGAGCCGCTGGCAGAGCCATCGGAGATCCCGCTGCTTGCGCTATCGCGGATGGCGCGCGAGCACGTCACGGTGGTGCTGTCGGGTGAGGGCGCCGACGAGCTGTTTGGCGGCTACCCGAAGTACCGTGCCGACGCGCTTCTCGCTGGTGCAGGGCGTGCGGGTCGCGCCATCCTGGGCGAGCGCCGGCTGCGCGAGCTGGCGAGCTGGCACCGGTTGCCGCGACGGGCTCGGATGGCCGTCGACGCGCTCGCGACCGCGGACCCGGGCGAGCGCTGGCCCAGATGGTTCGGCGCCGATCGCCAGGCGGGGCTGTCATCCGATGGCCTGCGGCCACTCGACTCAGTGCTCGCCGGGCTCGACGATGGCTGCGACCCGCTCGACCGCATGCTGGCGCTTGACGTCGAGAGCTACTTGGTCGACAACCTGGTCGTGCGCGGCGACAAGATGATGATGGCGGCGTCGATCGAGGGGGCGCATGCCGTTTCTGGACCAGGATCTGGCCGAGTACGCAGCGCGGCTACCCGTAGAGCTCAAGGCTTCCCCGCGGCGTACCAAGATCGTCATCCGCGAGATCGCCCGCCGGCGTTCTGCCCAAGTCGCTCTTGTCGCGCAAGAAGGTCGGGTTCACCGTGCCGTTGGCTTCGTCGTTCCGGGGTGGCATGGGCGACGCGTTGGAGCGGCTGACCCTCGGCCCGGAGGCCCGGCCCGATCCCCTTGTGGACCCGGAGCGGGTACGCAAGGCGCTCGCCCTGCACCGCAGCGGCCGCTACGACCTGGGAAAGGAGCTCTGGAGCCTATTGACGCTCGACGTCTGGGCCCGGCTATTCCTTGATGGATGTGAGCCAGCGAGCCTGGCACTGAGCGCGGAGGGCTGACCGGCTCCGTGTCGCCGGCCCATGTCCCGAGTCGCCAGTGCGTGCCGCCAGCGGCACGCGTTGCTAGCGGCCCCGGAGGCGGGCGAGCAGGCCGCGCCGGCCGCCCTCGCGGCGCCGGGGCGGGCGTGCGAGCAGGTCCTCGTAGGCCGCCAGCAGGTGCCCGGGACACCCCCACGACACCCCCCACCGGACCGCCCCCACCGGCCAGCAGGTTGCCCCTGGACACCTCCCACGACAGGGCCTGTTCCACGCGCCGCCGGCCGATCTTCCCCATCCGCTCGCGCCGCTCGGGATCGTCCAGCAGCTCGACGATCAGCTTCGCGAACTCGGCCTCGTCGTTCTCGGACGCGTACACAGCCGCGTCCTGCGCCGTGACCCGGGCCTCGCGCAGGTCGAACGACACCAGCGGACGACCCATGGCCATGTACTCGACGACCTTGTTCATGGACGAGACGTCGTTGAGGGGGTTCTTCGGGTCGGGAGACAGGCAGACGTCGGCGGTGGACAGGTACGCCTGCACGGTCTCGTCCGGCACGCGCCCGGTGAACTCGACCACCCCATCGAGGCCGAGGCGGCTGGCCAGGGCAACCGACTCGTCGAAGGCATCGCCGGCCCCGATGAACGTGGTGTGCACGTCGTCGCGGCCCATCTCATTGTGCAGGCAGGCGAGCGCCCGCAGGGCATAGTCGACGCCGTCCTGCGGGCCCATGACACCGAGGTAGCAGGCGAGGAAGGGCTTGCCCCGCTTGAGGGCTGGGCTCGGGCTCGACCGGGACGAACCGCGAGATGTCGGGGGCGCTACGCACTACCCGCACCCGGTCAGGTGGCAGCCCGCCGCGGTCAGCGCCGCTTGGCGATAGCTGTCGTTCGTGCTGATGACCGCGTCGGCGGTCCGGAAGGTCAGGCGCTCGAGCAGCACGGAGACACCGGTGAAGTGCCCGGGGCCCTCCCGCGAAGCGCGACTCGAACAGCTCCGGCACCAGGTCGTGGTGGTCGAACAGGAAGCGCGCCCCGCTCGGCCGCAGCGCCAGCGCGATCAGGAACAGCAGGTCCGGCGGGTTGCACGCATGGACGACGTCGAACGGCTCGTTCCGCGACAGGCGCCGGGCGATGCGCAGGGTGTGCCAGAGCGCGGCGCTGTACTCCCGCACGTACCCGGCCGGCCCGCCCGTCGCGGCCACGAGCGGATAGCGGTGGATGCGCACGCCGCAGATCTCGGCGAAGGGCTCGGTGTCGTGCTTGGTGCCTCGGGGACAGATCACGTCGACCCTGTATCCCGCCTCGGTCAGCGCGCGGCACTCCTGCCACACGCGCCGGTCGAAGGGAACCGACAGGTTCTCGACGAGGACGAGGACCCGCGGGCCCCGCGCCCGACTACCAGCAGACACCGATGTAGCCCGGGTCGCCCTCGTAGTCGGCCGAGCCGGGAAAGCGGACCAGGTCGACGACGATGCGACCGTCGACGCGCCCCAGGGCGGCAATCACCTCGGGATCGGCCGCCCCCACCACGCAGACCTCGGCGTGATTGACGACGGCGTCGGCCGAGCTCGCCATGAGCCGCGACAGGTGGGGAATGCGCTGATCCACGTAGGCGCGGTTCGCACCCAGCAGGCGCGACACCGCCACCTGGGGGTCGTGGATCATCAGCTCGAACCCGCGGCCGAGCAGGCGCTCGGCGAGGGCGACCATGGGGCTCTCGCGCAGGTCGTCGGTGCCCGGCTTGAACGCCAGGCCGAACAGCCCAACGCGGCGCTTACCGGTCGCCTCGATCGTTCGGAACACCCGGTCGATCTGGCCCTCGTTGGACGGCAGGATGCTCTCGAGGATCGGGACGGGCACGTCGGCCCGCCGGGCGCGGTGGGTGAGGGCGCGCAGGTCCTTGGGCAGGCACGAGCCGCCGAATGCGAAGCCCGGGCGAAGGTAGGCAGGCGAGATGTTGAGCTTCGTGTCCGACGTGAGGATGTCCATCAGGGAGCAGACGACGAGGCGATCGTCGTACCTGTTCCAGGTTTCTTCGTCGGGCGGGATGTAGACGAACTCCCATTTCGAGTCCTGGAAGTCGATGCCGACGTAAGAAAGCGAACTCGCCCATACACAGCTCGTCGCTCAGCCTGTCGATCTCGTCGTTGCCTGGATAGGGGGCTCCCGGCTCGCCCGGCAAGCTTGGCGTCCCAAACACCTCGGCATCGTGTGGCGAGCCGCAGTCCACTCGTGCGGTCAGCCGATACCGCCCGAGCAACGACACGACTGACCACCGCGACCAAAGGCGCCGCCTCGCTGGGGCCGGGATCAGCTCCTCGTCAGCGACGCCTCGGCCCTTAGGGCCTATCCACCCGGGCTGTCACCCATCACCACCGTGGGCCGGTTCGCCACAGTCGACAAGGCACATATCGTGACCGACGAGGTGTGGGCGTCCCGGTGAGGGGTTCCGAGGCACACGTGCCTTGTAACAGCTACGGTTGACGTGACCCGGAGCAGTGGGACGCCGCCAGTCGTTCTGGTGGGCTGCATTATCGTGTGTCAAGGCGGGCGTAGAGATGCGTGTCATACGGCACTTGGTCCTCGGGATCGGTCTCTTGGCTTTGGCGATTGCGTGTGGTGGTGGCGATGACTCCGCCGTCGCGGCCGACGAGGCTTGAGCCACGGATCCGAAGACCTGAGCGGCGAGTCCGAAGACCTGAGCGGCGAACTCCTCACCCTTCAGGACCTGGATGGTGAATGGGCCACCGACGGGCCAGAGGAGATCAAGGCTTCCGACGTTGTTGGCGACAACATGACGGGGCCCTGCCCTGGCGGCGAGACGGTGTTGCTGCCCAACGTGGAGGACAACCTGCGTGCGCCGCGAAACGCGCCCATCAGTTTCGAGACGGTGGACGGCACCGGCATGGTCCTCAGCGAGGAGGTGTCTCACGACCCGACGGGCGAGCTGTTCGAGGCGTTTCGGCAGGCGTTCGACGCGTGTGTCGGCGAGGAATGGGAGCAAGGCAACGACCCGGTCGAGAACGTGAAGTTCGAGACGATCGACCTCGCCGACCATGGCGACGACGCCGTCGGTTAGCGAGCGTTGTGGGGCACTGGCGGCGACTACGACAGGCAGGACTTGATGGCGGTGGTTCGTGTCGGCGATGTGTCGTTGTCGCTGTTGCTGACGGGGGAGAGCATCGACGAACCCGCTGGTGGCTTTCCTGAAGGATCTACGCCCCGATGACTGTCGCCCATCTCGAGGATAGCGAAAGGGCGGCCCCCGTTGAGTCGCCGAGCACGACAACCACGAGCGAGGCCCGAGCACGACCGAGACCGGCGCCATCGAGGTGTCCCCCTGAGGGCCGGGTCGACATCTGCGGGACCGGTGGCCACCGCTCGAGCCGATGACGGGCAACCGTGACTCCCATCGGTTCAACAACTCGTGATCGGTTCGTTGGTTTCGTCGACGACGTTTCCGGACCAGGCGGTGAGCTCGTTCATGTCGCCGGTGCAGTAGAAGTAGGCGTGAGCGTCCTTGCCGAACCGGTTGCCGGTGACCCTGACGTCGGTGTAAGTGGCGCCGAGCGGCGGGCGGTTCGGTAGATAGAGGGTGGCGGCGCCACCCGCCAACTTGTTGCCGACGATGTGGATGCTTGAGGCCGGGTTGTTGTTGGTGCCGGACATGATCGCCGAGGTGGTGTCGCCGCGGTAGTCGACCACGTTGTGCTGGATCACGACGTTGGAGGCATCGGGCCAGAGTTGGATGCCATCCGAGTGGGCGTCTGTCACGGTGTCACCGGGGGTGATGGGCTGGTGGACCCATGAGTCGTAGACGGCGACCCCGTTGTCGATGTAGATCCCGTTCTCGCAGCGGCGGGTTTCGACGTTGCGGACCACGATGCCCTGACCGACGAATCCGTTGTCCTGCATGAACCCGTTGGTGCTGGGCTTGTTGCCGCAGTCGATCTCGACGTGGTCGACGGTGAGGTTGCGACAGTCCCGCCAGGCGATGATGCCGTAGTCGTTGAAGATCCGGCTGTTGCGGAGCGTGACGTTGGCGGCATGACAGTTGACCGTGCCGTTGATTTGGACGGCGTTGACGACGGCGCCGGCAGTGGTGAGGTTGAGGTCACCGTTGCGGGCGGTGAATGTAGTGCCGGCTGCTGGGCCAGTGTTGTCGGGGCCCGGCAGCCCGCCCGTCGGCACCGTCGTGGTGGTGGTGGGTGGAGCCGTCGTGGTCGTCGGCCGCGTCGTTGTAGTGATCGCAGGGGCGGTTGTCATGGTCGTCCGCCGCGTCGTCGAAGTGGTCGGCCGGGTCGTCGTGGGACGCTGCGACGTCGACGTCGTCGTGGAGCGGCCCGGCTCGCTGATTTCCCAGCTGGCCGTGCATGAGGCAAGCACCAGCACGGCGGTCAGGACACCCCCAACCAGAGTTGAGCGCGAGAGCGTCCCCCTGGGGCCTGGCGTGGCCCGGCCTCTCAACCAGCGACCTGTCAGGTTCCGCAGCAGCACAACAAAGCTCCCCAGAAGCTGAGTGTCCGCCAGCCCCGGTCAGACCCACCATAACGTCAACCGCGGCTTCATGCGACGTCGACTGGGCGGCCTTCGTCCTGGAAGCCGTGGGCGGCGATGTCAGATGACCAACTACCCGTTGGAGCCCGATCGGCAGACGATGGAGGAGATGAGGCAGCAGGCGCTGACGATGGGGACCCCCGGCCCCACCCAGCTCGGACGCAACCCGGCACCAGCGGAACACGCTCGCATGGGGAGGGACCAGGCGTTCGTCGGCCCTATGGACGATGTGTTGTACGTCGTCTCGGGATGAGTCGTTGACGCCCTAGTGATTCGTCGCTGAAATAGTGATCTGTTGTAGGTTGGGGTGATGGTCGCTGCTGCCGCTGCCATGTCGGTCACCGCCGAGCAACGGGAGGAGCTGGAGCGCCTGTCTCGGTCGCACACGGCGCCGGCCCGAGAGGTGCGCCAGGCCCGGGCGTTGTTGTGGGCGGCAGCGGGGGTGCCGAACTCGGAGATCGCCCGGCGGTGTCTGACGAGGCGCCCCGGGTGTGAGTCGGCACCGAAATCGGTGCGGCGCTGGCGGGAACGATTCGATACCGAGGGCCTCGAGTCGGTGGGCCGGATCCGGTCCGGGCGGGGGCGGCGGCCGGTGATCGACGCCGCCAAGGTGGCGGCGATCGTGCACGACACGCTGCACACCGTGCCCGTGGACGGGTCGGTGGCGTGGACCACCCGCACCCTCGGCGACCGCCACGGGGTGGGCAAGGACACCGTGGCCCGGATCTGGCGGTCGTGGGGCTTGCGCCCGTGGATGGTCGACACCTTCAAGCTGTCCACCGACCCCGCGTTTGAGGACAAGCTCCGGTGGATCGACGCGGACGTCGACCCCGACCTCGAGCTGCACGTCATCTTGGACAACCTGTCCGCCCACAAGAGCGAGCCCGTGCGCCGCTGGCTCGAGCACCGCAAGCGCCGCCGCTGGCATCTGCACTTCACGCCGACCTCGTCATCGTGGCTCAACCTCATCGAGACCTGGTTCTCGGTGCTCACCCGCAAGGCGCTCACCAACACCAGCTTCACCTCTGTCACCGAGCCCGAAGCCCGCATCGACTGGTGGGTCTCACACTGGAACGACCACCCCGAACCCTTCGTGTGGACCAAGACCGCCGACGAGATCATCGACAAAGTCACCCGCGGCCGAGCCACCCTTGACAGGATCACCAATCCCGCGACGCACCACTAGCTGGGCGGGCGGCCCGGGTAGCTGCCGCGAACTTGGGACGCGGAACCACCCCGCCACTCGTAGCCGAGGGGCGGCAGGGGTCCATGACGGACCGCTACTCGTTGTCGAGCAGCCGAGCCAACAGCAGCCCGTGATTCTCGACCGTGTCGGCGAGCTCGGCGACATGCTGCGCCAACGCTGGGTCGACACCCCCGGCGATGGCCGCCATGTCGGCCCGGATCGCGGTTACCGCCTCGGTCATGGCCTCCACCCGTGTCACCTGTTGCTCGAGGGCGTCGAACCGCTCGGATAGGTCTACGTTGGGTTCTGGCATGAGGAGTACTCCCTCGTGTCCGGCCCCGGGGTGTCTCCGCACCGCCGGGGCACTTGGGTTGTTGCCCGTTGCTCACCCGGTTGCTCACCTAACGGCGTCAGCAGCCTTGTGAGCAGGGATTACGTGCTGACATACCGTCAGGTTCTAGGCGACTGCGGTCGCGCTAGTCCTGTTGACGGTGTCTACATAGCCCGTTCGAGGCCCCCGGGAACGAGCCCTCGACGACCTCCATCAGCTGTCACTCGAGCTCTCGCTCGGGTCGGGTGCTCCGGCCTCGGCGTCCAGCGCCCTGACGAGCGACACCAGCTCGTCGCCGTAGGCGGCCAGCTTGGCCGGCCCGATGCCGGGACAGGCGGCCAGCGCCGCCCGATCCCTGGGCCGGCGCTGGGCGATCCCCACCAGGTGCCGATCGTGGATGACGACGAACGCCGGCACGCCGTCGGCCCGGCTGCGTTCGCGGCGCCAGTCGCGCAGCGCGGCCTCGACGCGGGCGGCCTGGGGTCGGACGGCGCGGCCTGCTGCGCGGCGCGTCGGCCCGGCGCCGGGGTGGGCGGGGCGGCTCATCGGCCACCGGGTCGACCGTGGATTGGGGCACGCTGGCCCGGGCGTGGTAAACATCGCGGCTGGCGGACGGAAGGAACGATGGCGCGGCATAAGGCGGAGCGCGCGGCGGTGTGCGGCGAGCGGAGACCAACGCGGTCGCCGTGTACTTGACCGCGCTACGGACGCCGAAGGTGCCGGCACAGAGCCGGGCCATGCTCGAGCGGCGGCGTGCCCAGGTCGAGGAGTGGCTGAGCGAGGAGTCGTCGCCGATCCGTGACGTCGAACTCATCCAACGGCGACTCGACATCGACGCTCAACTCGCCGAGGCCGACCAGGCGGACCGGTCGGGCGAGCTGTGACCGCCGCACCGGCTGCGGAAGAGCCCGAGGAACTGACAGAGCCCGCAGCCGGCAAGCCCCCAAGACGGCGCAAACGCTACCGGCTGCGGATCGCCCTGGGGATCATCATCCTCCTGCTCGCCGCCGTGACCGCGCGCGTGTTCATCTGGCCCGACCTGGCACCACTGCCAGAGCGGGCCGACGCCATCATCGAGCTCGGCGGGCCCACCGGCCTGTCCCGCGACGAAGCCGCGCTCAGACTCGCCCGCGACCATCGGGCGCCGGTGTTGGTCCAGTCAACCGTGCAAGAGGAGGCGGGCACGCACCGCTGCCTGCACTCCGTCCCCGACGTGACAATCCTGTGCTTCCACGCCGACCCCAACACCACCCGAGGCGAGGCCCGCGCCATCGGCGCGATGGCCGCCCAGTACCACTGGAATTCGATCATCCTGGTCACCACACCCGACCATGCCTGGCGAGCCCGCTGGCGTGTGTCCCGCTGCTTCCCCGGCCACATCTACGTGAGCACCACGCACCTGCCCTTCCGGGACTGGTTCTGGCAGATCCCCTACCAGTGGACTGCCAGCGCCAAGGCATTGACCCTCGAACGGGACTGCTGACCGGCCACCAACGACGGCAGCCTCAACGTGTGGTTCGCGCAATTGCATGGCCCGCCCGGCGTTGTCTTTGGCCTGGGGTATCAAGAATGAGTGGCCGGAGCGTTTGGGCGGCGAGTGCGACTGGAGCCTGCCCACTGTTCGGTCGGCGTCCGCTCGTGCCGATGATGGCGGTGGGCCTCGCGGCGCTACTGGGTCTCATGTGACTGCTGGCCGCCCTCTATGCCCGAACCCTCGGGAGCAGGTCCGTTTTCGAGGAAGCGTTCTGAACGTGGCCGATGGCGGCGGCCGACCGCTATATCGCCGCCCACGCCGAGACGCCCCCAAGCGATAGCGGACCTGCCCCGTGACCAGGACGAGGCACAGATCGCCACCGACGAGGTGTGGGCGTCCCGCTGGCGGATGACGGTACAAAGCGGCAGATCCGTACGGATTGGACGTGTCGCGCCACCATGGTTCTCGCGGTCGCGAGCGTCCCCTATCGGGGACGTCGACTGGCAGACGCGACGATGTCGTGCAGATACGAATCCGTCCGGCACGTGTGAGTGACCTCGACGAGGTGGCCTCGATCCGTCAGGCAGCCATTGCCCGCCACGCTCCGGCGGCCTACTCGGTGCTCGAGGTCGCAGAGCTGCTCAGGCAGGTCGGGGAGGCTGGCTTCAGGGCATGACCGCCGACGGATGGTTGTTCGTCGCTGAGAGCCACGGGACGCTTGTAGGCACGGCTGGTTGAGCGGTCGGCTACCTCCAGCACGTGCACGTCCGCCCCGGCTTCGAGGGCCGCGAGATTGGAACCCGGCTGGTTCGACACGTCAAGGCGGAGGTCGAACGGTCGACACGCGACACAGAGATCCGTGTGAACGCGACCCGGAATGCCGAGACGTTCTATGCCGCTTGCGGATACGAACGGCTGCCCGTCAGCGCCTCTGCCTCGCCCCTCTTCATAACCAGGCGGACGCAGCTCGGTCGGTAGCACGTCGCCCCCGATCGCCGGGTCGAGGACGCGATATCGCTGGCCAACGAGCCGCAGAGCCTCAGTGACAGCCATCACCACTCCCGACTAGGACGACGACGAGGCTCCCAACCCCGAAACACTCTCGACGAGTCGCACTTATTGGTGGTGCCGGCGCGCACGTAGTCATGGGTGCGGCGCTCGGGGACCCCGGCCAGCAGCGGCAACACGGGGGGTGCGATCCAGGGCCTGGATCTGGGACTTCTCGTCCACGCACAGCACCACCGCCGCGTCCGGTGGGTTCAGGTAGAGCCCGACGATGTCGCGGACCTTGTCGATGAACTGCGGGTCGGGCGACAGCTTGAAGCTCTCGGCTAGATGCGGCTTGAGTCCAAACGCCCGCCAGATCCGACTGACCGCGGTCTGGTTGAGGCCCGACGCCGTGGCCATCGACCGCGTCGACCAGTGCGTCGCGCCTACCGGGGTCTCCTCCAGGGTCTTGACGATCACCCGCTCTACGTGCTCGTCGGTGATCTTGCGAGGCGCGCCGGGGCGGGGCTCGTCGTGCAGACCGTCCAGCCGCTGGGCGACGAACCGACCACGCCACTTATCCACCGTCGCCTGATGCAAACCGAGCTCGACCGCGACCTCCTGGTTGGTCGCGCCCGCCGCACACGCCAATACGATCCGGCAGCGCGACGCCAACGCCTGCGCACTGTTGGGCCGGCGCGCCCACCGCTCCAGCGTCTCGCGCTCATCATCGCTGAGCACCAGCGGTGCCGTCGGTCGCCCTCGTCGTGCCATCGCTGCCTCCCATCGTCGTCGACAACGACGGCTACCCCGACGATACAGGGACTGTCCGACGGAGTGTGTAACCGGGCGTGATCTGAGGGTCCGCGACTGAGCGTCGCGGGCTGGAGAGGATCACGACTGATGACTTCCACTTCTGCAGCTTCTTCTACGACCGCTTCGGCGGTGCCGACGTTGGGTCCGCGTAGCGTTCCCGTGGTGGGTGACGAGCCGGCGATGCGGGATTGGGCGGCCGAGCTGGTCGAGCGGGCCCGTTCCGAGGGCGTCGAACTGACCGGCGAGGACGGGCTGTTGACGGCGCTGGTGCGCCAGGTGCTCCAGACCGGTCTCGAGGTCGAGATGACCGATCATGTCGGTTACGAGCCACACGCCGTTGAGGGCCGAGGGTCGGGCAACAGCCGCAACGGCTCGTATCCGAAGACGGTCACGACCGAGATCGGCAAGGTCGGCCTGCAGGTCCCTCGGGACCGCAACGGCACCTTCGAGCCGGTCACGGTCCGCAAGGGCGAACGTCGCCTGGAGGGCCTGGCTGGCAACGTCATCTCGCTCTACGCCAAGGGCATGACCACCGGGGACATCCAGGCGCATCTGGCCGAGATCTACGGCACCGACATCTCCCGCGACACAATCAGCCGGATCACCGACGCTGTGGTCGAGGACATGATCGCCTGGCAGAACCGGCCCCTCGATCGCGTTTACCCGGTGATCCTGATCGACGCAGTGAGACTGGCGAGGGCCAGCAGGTGTGGGATCCACCGGGCTGCTGGTGGGTGTGACTACGGTCGCCGGCTCCAACGAGGCACGCCCCGTTCCGGAGGGTAATCGAGCCGGCTGCGCCAACAGCCTGCTCGTCACGATCTCCTTCCCGGGACGTGCGTGCCACCCCTTGAACCCAGTTGCACAGGAAGGGATGGCAGATGTCCATCGTAGAAGTCAAGCGCCCAGTCGTCGGGGGTGTGGACACTCACCTCGATGTCCACGTCGCTGCAGCGGTCGACCCGGTGGGCGGCCTGCTCGGCGTCGAGTCGTTCCCTACTACCCCAGCCGGCCATCACGACCTGTCGAGCTGGCTCAGCTCTACCGGCCCGGTGGAGCGGGTCGGAGTGGAGGGCACCGGCAGCTACGGTGCCGGACTGGCCCGGCACCTGTCCGCATCGGGCATCGTGGTGGTCGAGGTCGACCGGCCGAACCGTCAGGCACGTCGCCGCAACGGCAAGTCCGATGAGCTCGACGCCATCGAAGCCGCAAGAGCCGCTCTGTCAGGCCGGGCCAGCGGCGCTGCGAAGTCAGCCACCGGCAACGTCGAGGCGCTGCGCATGTTACTGGTCGCCAAGCGCTCCGCTCGGTCGATCCGGATCAAGACCATCGGCCAGCTCCGGCACCTGGTCATCACCGCACCCGATGACCTGCGCGATCGCCTTGGCGGGCTCACAACCAAGGCCCTGATCCGCCAAGCCGCAGCGCTACGTCCCCGGCCAGGCAGCGATCCCATGGGGCACGCGATCAAGACCGCCATCGTCACCCTCGCTCGCCGGGTCCAGGCCATCAGCACCGAGATCGCCGCGCTCGACGCCCACATCGACGCCCTGGTGCGTGCCACCGCACCCGCCCTGTTCGAGGTCTACGGCGTCGGCTCGGACACCGCCGCCATATTCCTCACCGCCGCGGGCGACAACCCCGGCCGGATCCGCCCGGCCCGGAGTGCAACGACGGCTGGGTGCGGTCCAGGGCCTGGACCTGGGTCTTCTCGTCAAAGCAGAACACCGCCGCCGCGGCGGGCGGGTTCACATACAGGCCCACGACGTCGATGAGCTTGTCCTCAAACGCGGGGTCGGTGGACAGCTTGAAGGTGTCGACCATCCACGGGCGCAAGCCCCACGACCGCCAGATCCGGGCCACGGTGTCCTTGCCCACCCCGTGGCGGTCGCCGAGGGTGCGGGTGGTCCACGCCACCGACCCGTCCACGGGCACGGTGTGCAGCGTGTCGTGCACGATCGCCGCCACCTTGGCGGCGTCGATCACCGGCCGCCGCCCCCGCCCGGGCCGGATCCGGCCCACCGACTCGAGGCCCTCGGTATCGAATCGTTCCCGCCAGCGCCGCACCGATTTCGGTGCCGACTCACACCGCCGGGCGATCTCCGAGTTCGGCACCCCCGCTGCCGCCCACAACAACGCCCGGGCCTGGCGCACCTCTCGGGCCGGCGCGGTGTGCGACCGAGACAGGCGCTCCAGCTCCTCCCGTTGCTCGGCGGTGACCGACATGGCAGCGGCAGCAGCGACCATCACCCCAACCTACAACAGATCACTATTTCAGCGACGAATCACTAGGACAGCTTGCCTGCGCTCTGAACTGCACCTAGCTTCGTCTCGGCTCGACCCAGCACCCGGCTAAGGATGTGAACGAGCTCCGCGAACTGGGCATGGTGGGCGATACGGAGAACTGCGAGCCCGACCGCACCGGAGACCGGCACACCAACCGCAAGCGCCACTGCGTCGTTCGCGTCTACAAGAACCGCGACGACGGTGTACGACGCAGCCACCCACAGCCCGACCTGGATGCCGGGGGACAGCGCACGGATCTGACTGGACACGGAAATCGCCAGCAACCGTCTTCGAATGATCCATTCGACCGGGAGCAGGGCAATGGTCGCTGTCGCATACCCCACTGCGACCGCCAGAGGGCTGAATGGAACACCGATCGTGATGCCAACCACGGCGACGCTGGTAGTAAGCAACGTGTATCGAAGATAGAGTTTCGCGTGTCCCAGGCCGACAACCAGCGAATGGGTCGACGGTACATAGATCGCCTGGAATGCACCTGCAATCGCGAGGACCTGGACGATCTTGACTGCCGGTTCCCAGTCGCTGCCGAACAGGAGCACGACGGCCTGCGGCGCAGCCGTGGCGACAAGAGCCATCGCAGGCAGCATGACGGATGCCAGCACGCGCGTCGCGCGGGACATTTCCGACCGGATGGCATCGAGGTCGTGTGCGAGCCGCGAGAACGTGGGGAACAGAACGCCCCCGATGGTGGCACTGAACAGCTGGACCGGGAACAGCAGGAGCCGGTACCCGAGACCGTAGAACGCCAGGGCCTCGGGACCCTGGAACTTACCGACGAGCAGGTTGTCGACGTTTCGTGCAACCGAGGAGACGATGCCGGCACCGAACTCTCGCAGCGAGAATCCCACGATGTCGCCCAGAGCCGAGATACGCAGGTTCGGCCACGTTCCCGTGCCGAGCGTGAGGTACATCACCAGCAGCACGGCGTCCGCAGTGACGACCTGCAGGACGAGCGCCCAGTAGCCTGCGCCGAGCGCGGCGGCTGTCACGCCGAGCGCGCCACCGACCGTCGCGCCGGTGATCTCCGCGATGCCGACCCTGCGGAACGCCACCTTGCGGAGTAGGAGAGCTCGCGGCGTGAGACATCCCGCTTTGAGCAGGAGGCTCGGCGCAAGGAGCGCGAGGACGAGCGAGAGCTCTGGCGTGTTCATGAAGGCGGCCCATGCGGGCGCAACGGCGAGCGTGGCTGCCGTGAGGACGCCTCCTATGGCAAGCGTTACCGAGGTGATGGCTCCGGGCAGCTCCGGCGCGATACGAGGGCGTTGAATTAAGGCGCTCGTGAAACCCTGGTCGAGGAGCCACCCGACGAGCACCATGTAGACGGCGGCCTGCGCGACGATTCCGAACGCCTCAGGGCCGACGAGCCGCACGAGAATGACCGTGAAGATCATCCGCGCGCCCTCGCGTCCTACAACGGTAATGCCGCTCCAGCGCATACCCGACGCGAGAGGATCTCAGGCACGGGCTCGGCCTCTATCATCAGGTCCGGGCTTTCATCGCTCTGGGTTACAAGGTCGCCCTGACCTGGCCCGTAGGACTTCTCGGAGGATCCGGCACCTGCGCCAGCCATCGCCTCGTGGAGTGCTCTTGCTGCTCGGCGTGCCTCGGCCTTGACCTGCCATGCGAGGGGGATGCGCTCGGTCACCGCGGTTGGATCGAGCGCATCCCTCTGTGGCGCCAGACGGTCCTCGATCGCGAGGCCCTCGGCAGGCCCCCGACCTCCCGCCACCGGCGTCACCTCTCAGGCGTCGTCTTGACGGCGACGCAGTCCCTGGCGCTCAACGAGAGGTGGTCACCCCGGCGACGAGTTTCCTCGAGCACCGTCATCGGGCTCGTGTTCTTGATCGACGTGCCCATCTGTGCCGATGTCGCGCCGGCGCCACCGCGCGTCGTGCTTGGTCGCGGAGAGACCACAATGCCGCCCTTGTTCGTCATCCCGTCCAAGTGAGTGTCCCCGCCCCCGTTTAAGCCGCGCTGAAGGGAAGCTGAGGGGGCGCTGAAGAGACCCTAAGACCGGCGGTGGGGCCCGGTCTCGACTGCGATCCCTGTTCGGTGCACGAGCAGCGGCCCATGCAGGGTACGAGATTCCTCAACGGCCCTTGGGTGATGTTGATGCGAGGCCCGGTGGTCGTGCCGGGGCATGCGACACGAGACCGGCCACCTTGCGGCCCCGGTGAGCTGCAGTCACGCGCTTCCGGCGCAGGAACATCCGAACGACCGCGGCACTGGCCTGCCACGTCACCGGGGCTGAGATCCGCCTCGCGGATCGCGACCAACAGTTCCCGGCACTGCAGGGTGGTTGCCCGGGTGGCCTGCCAGCGCGGAACGCCAAGCCGGCGGGCGGTAACCGCCTGCTGCGAAAACGGCTTGGAGCGACGGTAGGAGAGAACCTGGCCGAGTTGCCCGAACGGGCCGGCCAGCGCAAGCCTGGAGGTGAAGATCTGGTCCTCGAAGAGTATGACGGGTCGGGCAGACGCATGACTCGGTCTCGGCGCATCATCCCGTACAGCGGATCGAGCAGCAGATGGCTCTCGGTCACCAGCCGTAGTTGCTCCGCGAATCGCTCGACTGGACGGGCGGATCGCATCCGTGTGCCGTCATAGCCCACTGACTCCACGGCTCCATCCCGGGCGGACGTAGGCCTGCTGGGTGGTGACGAGTATCGAGCGCGGCGTCGTCGTCGAGAACCTCCACGCACCGCGTGACGTAGATGGGCGTCAGCCACTCGTCGTCTCCCATCCACTGAAGTAGGGGCCATGGGCCAGATGCAGCACGGTGTTGAAGTTGGCAACCGGGCTAATGTCCCCCGGCTGCCCGTGATAGCAGACCCGGGCGTCGGAACAGGCGAACTGGCGGCAGATCGCCTCCGTGCCGTCATCCAACACGTTGTCCGAGATCATCAACTCGAGACGCCCGTATTCCTGGCGACCGCGAGGTATCCCCACCACGGCGACCGCGGGAGGAAGCCGCAGGGCGGAGCGTTACCGCCGAACTCTCGCTTCCGACGCGCAGGACCTCGTAGAAGCGCACAACCGGGCACGCGGACTGATGGGCGAACCTGAGGAGGCACTCGTACCCACCGTAGATCCCGCGGGCAGTTCGTAAAGCAACGGTCGACCCCGACGCGGACGCTTGCATGCTCACTCCAGACGCGGCCGGCAGCTGCGAGTGGTTCTAGCCGACGGCGGTCGCCCGAGCGATCACTGACGTCGACTCCCGTGGCAAGTGTCCCGGCAGATCGCACAGCCGTCCGAGTCGATCTTTCGACGTGACGACCTCGAGCCGCCCATCGGGAGCATCCCAGCGACGATGCCCGAGAGTGAGAGAGTGGACGTGCCGACGATTGTCGGCGATGCGTGGCCCCGAGGACCGTCCCGGCGTGTTTCGCTACTTTGCCACGTCTGGGCTCGCGGGTGCGTCCCACCCGCGAGCGAGGTCGTCGGCGATTCAGACTCCGGGAACTTCAATCTCGTCACTGGTCGGCATGCAATCCAAGTTGCCACGACCTACCGTCGCATCGACGAATCCGCGCCGCAAACTTCGTCGTATCCGAGGAGCTGGCGACACGCGTCTCGGGGCGAGCGCAAGTCGTTCCGAACGGTGTAGATCCGGACGTGGGGGGTCCGCGCCACCCGAAACCGGCGCGAATCGACGAGTTGCCGCGACCACGCGCCATCTATACAAGGACGATCGACGACCGGCCCGAAAAAGGCGCTCGTCGAGATCACGGTAGGGACAGTCGGCTCGTTGGTCATGATCGGGCTGCAACCCGACAAGTCCGTGGGCCGGTGGCTCCGCTCGATCGACAAGGTTCATATCTTCGACGGCGTCGGCCAAATCGAGCTGGCTCAAACGGTCGAGGCATGCGATCTTGGGATCATCCCGCACCGTGACCAGGCCGGGATTGGAGCAATGTCACCGCTCAGACTCTACGAATACGCGGCCGAGGACTTCCCGTACTAGCGGTCGATCATCCGCCCATGCATGGAGTGGCCGATGCCGAGTACGCCTCTGTCATCCCGAACATGGGTGGACGGCCTGTCGGAGGGCCTCGCGATGCCGCCCGCTCCGGAAGACGTGAGGCTGCGATTCATCCACGAGGCTGCATGGGCACGGCACCTGCAACCGCTGGTCGACGCGGGCCGCCGCCGTCCACCCTCGAGGCCCCACGAAGTCGCAGTTCGCCCACCGGGCTCTCACGCAAGTCGTAGTTCTCCTCGGGGTTGCTAAGGCTGAAGCATCTGTTCCCCCAGACGAGAGCATGGCATCGACCTCAGGAATCCACGGCGCCTCACCGGGTGCGATTGCAGTCGACGAGCAGTTCCTGCAAGCGATTCGTCATGAGCGCACTGTCAAACGACTCGACCGCACGGTTCCGAGCGTTCGCCCCGAGACGTGCGCGCAGTGCCGCGTCCTCCGCGAGTCGGAGCATCGCACGCGACATTGCGACAGTATCACCCTCAGCAACCAAGAATCCTGTCTCCCCCTCGACTACCTGGTCGACAATTCCGCCTATCGCAGTAGCAACGACCGGCAGCCCGCAAGACATCGCCTCGATGATTGACACCGGCGATCCTTCCCGCCTTATTGAGTGCTGGATCAGGACGTCACACTCAGGGAACGCAGCAACGAGCGTCGCCTCACTCACGTACCCATGGAATTTGACTCTCCCATTGAGACCGCGAGTCGCCACAATCTCCTCGAGACCCGTCCGCTCAGGTCCGTCCCCGTATATGTGCAGCGAAACATTCTCATGCCGTAAGGCGACATCCGCGAATGCCAGAACCGACTCCTTGCAACCCTTCTCGTCTGCAAGTCGCGATGCCATGACGAACCGCACCTCTCTGGTGCGTCTTCGTCGAGAAGGCACGAAGAGGGTCGTCGGAGCGCCGCAGGGAATGACGTGCAGTCGGTTGGCAGGCACACCATGTGTGACCATCCAGTCACGCTCCTGCTGGCTTACGACGACCACAGCGGCAAACTTGCGAATCTTCTTCTCCAAGCTCCAGCGGTACCACCTATTGCGGAGCCACCCGAAGTCGCCGTGAAAGTAGCCTATGAGAGGAAGCTTGTGCTCTTGGGAGACATCAATCAACTTCAACGCAATCGTGCCGTCATGGCAAAGAAGGCTGGTCGGATTGATCGCAGATATGATGTCTTCGATCTTGCGCCGCTCAATACCTCGTACAGCGTAGAAATTTTTTCGTCCAAGGTTGGCGAGCCTGTACGTCCATCTCTTGCTACCGTCGAATGGAGCCGGATCAAGATCTACAATGTGAATATCAGAAGTGCGAATTGGGTCATTATCTATGGGATGTCTTCTCCAGCACAATATTTCGACGTCGAGCTTGGACATCTCGGAAATCTGGCGCCGCATCCACGGCTCGTGCGGCAGCCCGTACTCTCGGAGCGCTACGAGAATCGTGTCTCTCGGATATCCCATACTATGTCTATCCCCATTGCGTTACGGTGCGCCGAGAGCCTCCGTTGCGAGTGGGTTGTTCTGCGACTCCCACACTCTCGCCCGGAGGCTCTCTCATCGGTGGACCCCGTCAGCAAGGTCCATGGGCACTACAGCTAGCGGCCCGAAGGTAGGCGAGCAAGCCGCGCCGGCCGCCCTCGCGCCGCCGGGGCGGGCGTGCGAGCAGGTCCTCGTAGGCGGCCAGCAGGTTGCCCCGGGACACCTCCCACGACAGGGCCTCCTCCACACGGCGCCGGCCGATCTTCCCCATGCGCTCGCGCCGCTCGGGATCGTCCAGCAGCTCGGCGATCAGCTTCGCGAACTCGGCCTCGTCGTTGTCGGGCGCGTACACAGCCGCGTCCTGCGCCGTGACCCGGGCCTCGCGCAGGTCGAACGACACCAGCGGGCGGCCCATCGCCATGTACTCGACGACCTTGTTCATCGACGACACGTCGTTGAGGGGGTTCTTCGGGTCGGGCGACAGGCAGACGTCGGCGGTGGACAGGTACCGCTGCACGGTCTCGTCCGGCACGCGCCCGGTGAACTCGACCACCCCGTCGAGGCCGAGGCGGCTGGCCAGGGCGACCGACTCGTCGAAGGCATCGCCGCTCCGATGAAGGTCGTGTGCAGGTCGTCGCGGCCCATCTGCACCGTGCAGGCAGGCGAGCGCCCGCAGGGCGTAGTCCACGCCGTCCTGCGGGCCCATCACGCCCAGGTAGCAGGCGAGGAAGGGCTTGCCCCGCTTGAGGGCTGGGCTCGGGCTCGACCGGAACGAACCGCGAGAGGTCGGGGGCGCTGCGAACCACCCGCACCCGATCAGGTGGCAGCCCGCCGCGTGTCAGCGCCGCTTGGCGGTAGCTGTCGTTCGTGCTGATGACCGCGTCCGCTGTCCGGAAGGTCAGGCGCTCGAGCAGCACGGAGACACCGGTGCAGTGCCCGCGGGCCCTCCCGCGAAGCGCGACTCGAACAGCTCCGGCACCAGGTCGTGGTGGTCGAACAGGAAGCGCGCCCCGCTCGGCCGCAGCGCCAGCGCGATCAGGAAGAGCAGGTCCGGCGGGTTGCACGCGTGGACGACGTCGAACGGCTCGTCACGCGACAGGCGCCGGGCGATGCGCACGGTGTGCCAGAGCGCCGCGCCGTACTCGCGCACGTAGCCCGCCGGCCCACCTGTCGCCGGGGTGAGCGGGTAACGGTGGATGCGCACGCCGCCGGATCTCGGCGAAGGGCTCGGTGTCGTGCTTGGTGCCTCGGGGACAGATCACCTCGACCCGGTAGTCCGGCCTCGGTCAGCGCGCGGCACTCCTGCCACACGCGCCGGTCGAACGGGACGGACAGGTTCTCGACGAGGACCAGGACCCGGGCGCCCCGCACCCGACTACCAGCCGACACCGATGTATCCCGGGTCGCCCTCGTAGTCGGCCGAGCCGGGAAAGCGCACCAGGTCGACGACGATGCGGCCGTCGACGCGCCGGCAGGGCGGCGATCGCCTCGGGGTCCGCGGCGCCCACCACGCAGACCTCGGCGTGGTTGACGACCGCGTCGGCCGAGCTCGCCATGAGCCGCGACAGGTGGGGAATGCGCTGATCCACGTAGGCGCGGTTGGCGCCCAGCAGGCGCGACACCGCCACCTGCGGGTCGTGGATCATCAGCTCGAACCCGCGTCCCAGCAGGCGCTCGGCGAGGGCGACCATCGGGCTCTCGCGCAGGTCGTCGGTGCCCGGCTTGAACGCGAGGCCGAGCAGCCCCACGCGGCGCTTGCCGGTGGCCTCGATCGTTCGGAACACCCGGTCGATCTGGCCCTCGTTGGACGGGAGGATGCTCTCGAGGATCGGCACCGGCACGTCGGCCCGCCGGGCGCGGTGGATGAGGGCGCGCAGGTCCTTGGGCAGGCACGAGCCGCCGAACGCGAAGCCCGGACGAAGGTACGCCGGCGAGATGTTGAGCTTCGTGTCCGCGGTGAGGATGTCCATCACGACGTGGCTGTCGAGGCCGAGCGCCTTGCAGACCGCGCCCATCTCGTTCGCGAAGCCGGCCTTCAGCGCGTGGAAGCTGTTGTCCGCGTACTTGATCATCTCGGCCACGCCCAGCGGCACGCGGTAGACGGGGCCGGGCAGGCCCTCGTAGAGCTCGGCGACGGCGTCGCCGCTCGCCTCGTCGATCTGGCCGATGACGGTCTTGGGCGGGTCGAAGAAGTCGCGCACCGAGCTGCCCTCGCGCAGGAACTCGGGGTTCACCGCCAGGCCGAAGCCCTCGCCGGCGCACATCCCCGAGGCGGCCTCGAGGCGCGGCAGCACGATCTCCTCGCACGTCGTCGGCAGCATCGTGGAGCGGATGACGACGGTGTAGCGCTCCTCCGGCCCGGCCAGCGCCGCCCCGATCTCCTCGCTGACCTGCTCGAGGTAGGTGGTCAGCAGGCTCCCGCTCGGGGTCGAGGGCGTGCCGACGCACACCAGCGCCATGTCGGTGTGCGGCCACCGCCAGCGCAGAGTCGGTCGTCGCGGTGAGCCGACCCTCGGCGACCTGCTCGGCGATGAGGTCACCGATGCGCTCCTCCACCACCGGGCTCCGCCCCTCGGTGACCATCGCGACCTTCTCGGGGCTGACGTCGACGCCGATGACCGTGTTGCCCCGGCTCGCCAGGCATGCCGCCGACACGCAGCCGACGTAGCCCAGTCCGAAGACGGCAATCTCGTCGGGGCACGCGTGCGACCGGCGTCGCGGTGCCCGCCACGCTGTCATCCTCAGACACACAGTCGCGTCGCCGCCCTGGGCGCCGAGTCTCGGCATCTGGTCACCTTCCGTGCGAGGGTCCGAACGTCGGCAGAGTGCCCGCCAAGGGTGATGCTGTTCGATGACGCTGAAGGCGACCTGAGGCTCACCTGAGGCGTCACTGAAGCGGTCCCCGGGAGTCCCCGAGGGCGCCCGGCTCGGCGGTATCGTCGGCAGATGGCCGAGCGTGACTGCGCATCGACCGTTGCGACGGGTCCCGCGAAACACCAGCGGAACCTCAGGTCATCGTTGTGACGCCCACGTACCCGCGAAGATCGGCCGCGAACCACCGCAACACAACTCATAGACGTCGCCGAACAATTCAATGTCGGGGGACGTGGCCGTCGGTTAACGGGAGCGACTTGCCGGTGTTCCGCCGGTTCGAAGGACTACGTCGCCTCGTGCTGCAGCAGAAGGTAGGCGGCTTACGCCGAGGCCTTGGTTATCTATCGCGTTAGTTGGTCGGAGGGGTCTGGGCTTTTAGGCCACAGTGGGCTGGTTGAACGTGTAGATTGCGCTGGTTCCTTGCGGATTCCGTGGTCGTCGATGCGGTGGGAGCGTTCGACGGTCGTTGAGCCCTGGGGGGTCTTGGGCTTGATCTTGGGGCCGCCAATGCCGCGATCGAGTGCGCGCTAACGGAGACTCGGTGCCGTTGTCGGTCTGGATGAGACTCAGCCCGAGGAAGTTTGGCCCACAGATAGCCATTGCTGACCCGGCGCTAGAACGGCGCGGGTCGCCGGGATTCATGGAAGACGTTGCCGGTGACTTGAGCCTCATCCTCACACTCGACCCAAGGGTAATATGCACCCACCGTGGGATAGAACACAGTGCTGAAGTGGTTGTTGATGACCCTGTAGTTATTTCCTGATCCACCCTGCTGGGCATGCGACACTGCGTCGAGGCTCCCCCAGCGCGTCGCAAGATGTCCTGATCGCATGCCAGACCCGCCCGCACGCAGGATAGCTGTCACGCGCTGACGGTGCTGCCTGCTCCGCCGTGCCGAGGCGCGCGCTGCCGAACGAGGTACGTGACTCGGGTGCGCGCCCTGCGGCAAGGGATCGCGATCCACCGGCGATCACGGGCCGCGCCGCCGGCACGCCCGTTGGGGTTCCGGGGGGTCCGGAACGCCTATTGAAGGCGCGGCGCACGGGCGTCCGACAGCGGTGACCACGGCCATCGTCGGCTCTCGCCCCCGCGGGACACAGGTCCGCCGGCAACGCCGGCGTCCCGGAACCCACCGCGATCGGCCAGAAGCCCACGTCGACCAGCCGGTCACGATGTTTGTGCCCACAGGCTCCGACGCGTATGCTCTCGGCGCTGCGGTTCAGGGCACAGGGCGTAACCGCAGGTCGGGATCAGTTGCATCGAGAGCCACGATCGGGAGAGTCGTTCGCGGCGAGAAGGGCGGGCGGACAGATGACGAGTCCTGGGCGGATTCTCGTCGTGAGTGGAGACGAATTCCTCGCGGATGCAGTTGTCCACGCGTTGCGAAATGACAACCATTCGGTCGAGCGAGCCACGTCGTGGCGGTCCGCGGAGCGGCTACTGCACGGGCTCCGGCCGCAGCTGGTCGTGATCGATGCCGAGAGCGAGGGTCTCGACGAGCGACCGGTCGTCGATCGTGTGCGGATGGTCACTGATATCCCGTTGGTGGTGCTCAGCGCGTCGCCGCAACTCGAGGACCGGCTGATCGGGCTCCAGGCGGGCGCTGACGAGGTGATGGCCAAGCCTTTCCTGCTTTCCGAGCTCGCGTGCAAGGTCACTGCGCTGCTTCGCCGGAACGGGCATCGCCATGCAGCTATCGAGCTGGGCGACCTGGTGGTCGACGAGGGTGCGCACACGGTCGATCGCCGTGGCCGCGACGTCGAGTTGACGGCGGTCGAGTTCGCCCTGCTCGTGGCGTTCTGCCACAACCGTGGTCTCGTGCTCTCGAAGTCACAGCTCCTCACCATGGTGTGGGGTTTCGATCATCACAACGTCAACCTGGTTGAGGTCCACGTCTCGGCGTTGCGGCGAAAGCTGGAGGCCGTCGGTCCCCGGATCATCCACACCGTGCGGGGAGCGGGCTATGCCCTGCGCCCCGTCGGTCCGAAGGCCTACAACAACGGCAATGGCCGCTGCGAGGGGCGGACGACCGCGTCTACCGTCCCCTCCGCAGTCGTTCGCTCGCTCTGGCCTGAGCACTAGACCGTCGACGCTCGCCTTCAGCGGCCTGAAGGCCGTCGCCGGGGCCAAGACCTCTCCGCTCGGCCCGGGCCTACGTGACATCGCCCGCAGGGTTCGGGCATTGGCTCGTTGACATCCCCGACAGACCTTCACCACCAAGGACCCGGCCGAATCTGAGCGGATCAGGCCACCCGGTTCAGCGTGCGCTCAGTGCGACTTAAGCCGCACTTCAGACCAGGTTCGGAGACTGTCGGACGGGCGACCGCGGTGGGCGACTGGGCGGGACAAGAGAGGCAACGTTGCTTTCCCTACACGAGCGAGGCGGAATTCGCGATCCGAGGGGACGATGGGCTGGACCGCGCGTTGCGGTCGTGCGCTCGTCGCTGGAATCCCAGCAAGACGTTCACCGTAGCGCCGCTGAGGGTGCCGCTGACAGAGCGACCCTCTGGAACGCGCAGGGACTGCTGTCGGGTGGCGGGTGGTCGGTGCGTGGTCGGTTGGTGGCTGTTGATGTTGTGGCGTTGGTGGTGGGTTGGTGGTTGGGTGGGGTGTTTGGCGGTGGCGGTGTGCCCGTTCGTGGCGTTGGGCTCGGGTGTGGGCCTGGTTGCGGTTGGGGTCGTGGCGTCCGGTTGTGTGTTTCTGGGTGGTGGGGCTGTATCGATTGCCGGTCAGCGGGATCCGGTCGGGGGGGTTGGGCCGGCTGTTGCAGGGCATGACCATGGCGGCGATGGTCGTCATCATCTGGCAGGCCAGCGTGGATGATGTTGTTCCCGGCTTGGTGCTGGGTTCGGTGGGCGCGGCGCTGGCGGTCAGTGTGGTCGCCCGTTACGGGTTCGATGTGTGGCTCGTGGCCCGCCGGGCGCGCGGCGATTTTCGGACCTCGGTGGTTGTCGCCGGGTCGGCCACCGAGACTGCCACGCTCGTGGAGTTCCTCGAGCTCAACCCGGAGGCCGGGTTCCAGGCGATCGCTGTCGTCGGTGAGCGGCCCGCCCTCGGTAACGGAACCACCGACGGGGTGCCGTGGGCGGGTGGCCTCGAGCACGTCGAAGAAGCCGTGGACCGCACCGGCGCGTCGGGTGTTCTGGTGGCGGTCAACGGGCTGCCCAGCGACTCGGTGAACCATCTGGTGCTCCGGCCTGTCCTCGGCTGGTGTCCCGGTCTATCTCTCCAGTGGGCTGGCGGGAATCTCGAATGCTCGCCTGCAGACGATCTCGTTGGCCCACGAGCCCATCGCTTTGGTGCGCCCTCCCGCGCCAGTCGACCGGCCAGGAGATCGCCAAGCGGGTCCTGGATCTCGTGGTGGTGTCGATGCTGCTGGTGGTGACGGCGCCGGTCATGGCCGTCGCAGCCGTGCTGATCAAGGCGCACGACCGAGGACCGGTGTTCTTCCGCCAGGTCCGCATCGGCCGACACGGCGAGCCGTTCACCCTCATCAAGCTGCGGACGATGGAGGTCGACGCCGAGGCTCGACTCGCCGACCTCCGGCACCGCAACGAGCGCCACGGCCCGCTGTTCAAGGTGTCGGGCGATCCCAGGATCACACCCATCGGCGGGTTCCTCCGCTCGACCGCGATCGACGAGCTGCCCCAGCTCTTCAACGTCCTCACCGGGCACATGAGCATCGTCGGACCACGGCCCGCGCTCCCCGCCGAGACGGCCGAGTTCGACGACGAGCTCCAGCGGCGACACCTCGTCCGGCCCGGCGTCACCGGCCTGTGGCAAGTCGAGGCCAACCACAAGGCCTCGTTCGAGGAGTACCGCCGGCTCGACCTGTTCTACGTCGATAACTGGTCCGTCGCCATGGACCTCGCCGTCATCATCGACACCGTTCCCGTCATTGGTCGTCGGGCCCTACGGGCCTTGCGACGACCGGCGCCGTCCGCCCCGGCGCCGGTCGGCTCGGCGGCACCCGTGCCCAAACCAATCGAAGTCGGACCATGACAAGGCCGGCGCGACCAGCAGAAAGACATCGACCACCGCGCACCCCGCCAGCCCGAAGCTCACACGGTGCGGGCCGTCGTCCGAACCCGACCGACCCTGAATCACGGGCGTCCGCCAGCCTTCACGAGCGCTGACACAACGCCAGACATGTAGCACCGGAACACCATTCCGGCCAATTCGATCCGATCGAGAGCAGAACGATCTGAGATGAGATCCCCCCTCCAATCCCCTCCAGGCGAACGCATCAGCCGAGCTCTTCGCTTCCTCCAAACGCCGTCGAGCCTGGCTCAGGCGCTGTGGCGACGCTATCCGGTAGGATCCTTTGACCTTCGCTGCCGCCTCGACATCTTCGAACGCCCTCATTACGCGTACGGCGTTCAGCAGGGGGCCTATTTAGCCAATCGGTTGGGCCTTCCGGCGATCAGCGTGATCGAGTTTGGGGTCGCCGGCGGTCGCGGTTTGATCGCGTTAGAGGAGGTCGCACGGCTCGCCTCGGCCACTTACGGAGTCAGAATAGACATATACGGCTTCGACCGGGCCGTGGGCTTGCCGAAATCTTTCGATTTCCGTGACCTTCCGTATACCTGGGAGGAGGGGTTCTTCGCGATGGACGTTGAGGAGCTCCGATCGCGTTTGACCACGGCTCGTCTCGTGCTCGGTGACATACACGGCACGGTGCCGACGTTCATCGAGCAGTTCGACCCCGCACCAATCGGTTTCGTCGCGGTGGACCTTGACTACTACAGCTCAACGGTGGACGCCCTCAAAGTATTTGACCTCCCCGAGACCTACATGCTGCCACGCATACTCTGCTATTTCGACGACCTCGTAGGCGAGGACCATGTACTTCAGAATGAACTCGTAGGCGAACTGCTCGCCATTCAAGAGTTCAACGCTGATCATCCCAAGAGCAAGGTGTTGCCAGTCAACGGGATGAGAGCCAAGCGAGACCTTCCAGCAAACTGGAACGACTCGATGTTCGCGATGCATCGATTCGGTCATCCGAATTACGGCAACTACGTGGGTGCAGCGCGGCACGAACAGCAACTCGCGCTGTGACGAGCCAAGTTGAGGAGTCCCGATGCAGGAAACCAATTCAACCTTTCAACTCGATCGCACGAGCATGCTGTCGCTCGGCGATCACCTCGCGGTAAGCTTCCAACAGGCCTCACCGTTCCCGCATGTCGTCGTCGACGATGTCTTCCCAGCGATATTGCTTGACGACGTCTTGTCAGAGTATCCCGAGCCTGAAGATGTGGAGTGGCAGTCGTTCAACTTGCCAACCGAACTGAAGCTAGCTCTTGCCGACACGGATGGCATGGGACCTGTCACGCGCCACCTCCTCGCCGAGTTCAACGGACAAGTATTCGTCGACTTCCTCGAGCGTCTTACGGGTATCACGGGCTTGATTCCGGACCCTCACTATGAGGGTGGAGGTCTTCACCAGATTCGACGCGACGGCTTTCTAAAGGTGCACGCCGACTTCAACCGGCACAACCGCCTCCCGCTCGATCGGCGAATAAACGTCCTATTGTACCTAAATCATGACTGGCCCGAGGCGTTCGGCGGTCATCTAGAGCTCTGGAACCGGACGATGACACGGTGCGAGCAACACATTCTCCCGGTGTTCAATCGAATGGTCGTCTTCGCGACGACCGACTTCGCTTATCACGGTCATCCCGACCCCTTGACGTGCCCGTCAAACCGAGCAAGACGGTCGATGGCCTTGTACTACTACACAAACGGCCGCCCTGCATCAGAAGTGTCGTACACGCATACAACGCTGTTTAGGGCGCGGCCCAGCGAATCTATGGCCCGATCTAAGCGCTGGCAGGACACAGCCGCCCGATGGGTGCCACCGGCTTTCTACGACGCCGCACGCGGTGTTCTCAATAGAGTGCGCGAGCGCCACCATTCCGCTCCGTGAGCGAGCGGCACCCAGGTCTCCAATGGGGGAGCTGCCGCACACGCCGCTTGGTGTCCTGGGCACCGCGCGAGCAACGAGGTGTCCGTGTCCGGCGGTCGGGTGGCGTAAGACTCCATCCAACGCAACGATGGTGCGCGGTGTGATGGGTGGGAGCTCTAACTGATGGCGTCCTTGGTCACGAACTTCACCGTGCACGGCATCGGCGCGGCCGACCGTGAGCTCGCGCCGGGTGAGGACGTTACGTGGGTGAGCGTCGCGCAGTTCGAGCAGCTGCTGGACGCCGTGGTCGGCCGGCCGGACGTGCGGATCACGTTCGACGACGGGAACGTGTCGGACCTGGAGATCGGTCTGCCCCGGCTGCTCGAGTGCGGGTTGACCGCGGAGTTCTTCGTGCTGGCCGGCCAGCTCGGCGAACCGGGCCGTATCGACGCCGCGGGCGTGCGGGAGTTGGTCCGTGCCGGCATGGCGATCGGGTCGCACGGTTGGGCGCATCGCGACTGGCGGCGCATGGACACCGACGCGGCCCGGCGGGAGATCTACGACACCCTCCGGGTGCTCACTGACCTCGCCGGCTGCCGGGTGTCTAGGGTCGCGATCCCGTTCGGTTCCTACGACCGGCACGTCCTGCATCGGCTGCGCCAGGCGAAGGTGACCCGTGCGTACACCAGTGACGGCGGCCGGGCGCGGCCGGAATCCTGGCTGCAGAGCAGAAACAGCGTCCGCTACGACCTCGACGCCGGGTGGATCCGCCAGGTGCTCGACGGGGCACCGGCACTGGCGGCGCGGGTCCGTGGGTTCGCCGGCGCGCACGGTCAAGCGGGTCAGGGGCTGAACGATGCCGCCGAGGATCGCCATCGTGCTGGTCACCTACAACAGCGCCGGGGTGCTCGAGGGGTGCCTGCGGTCGCTGCCGGACGGCGCGCGAGGCGTCACGCTGACCGACATCGTGGTGGCCGACAATGCTTCTACCGACGAGTCGGTACGTATCGCCACGGAGTCCACCGTGCCGGTCCAGACCGTCCAATTGGGGCGCAACGCCGGGTACGCCGCCGGCTTCAACGCCGGCGTGTCGGTGCTGGACTTCGGCCGGCTCGACGCGGTGTTCGTGCTCAACCCCGACTGCCGGTTGCGGCCCGGTTGCCTGGCGACGCTGGTCGCCGCGTTGAAGGAGCTGCACCGCGGCATCGCCGCGCCCCGCCTACTCAACCCGGACGGCAGCTTGCAGCCGACGCTTCGCCGGATGCCCACCGTCGGCCGGGCGCTGGCCGAGGCCGTGATCGGTGGGGAACGAGCCGGCCGGATCGGAACGCTCGGAGAGCTAGTGTTCGATCCCGCCGAGCACGAACGGGCGGGCCAAGCGGCGTGGGTCACCGGTGCCGCCATGCTGATCTCCACGCGCTGCTTGACCGAGGTCGGCCCGTGGGACGAGTCGTTCCTGCTCTACAGCGAGGAAACCGAGTTCATCCTTCGCGCCGCCGACGCGGGCTGGTCAACGTGGTACGAGCCGGAGGCGGTGGTCGAGCACATCGGCGGCGAGTCCGACACCGACCCGGCGTTGGCCGCCCTGCTGGTTGTCAACAAGGTTCGGCTGTTCCGCCGGCGCCGGGGCCAGCCTGCGGCCACCGCCTATTTCCTGACGGTGCTTCTCGGCCAGGCGGTCCGGGCCCTTGCCGGCGGGCGCACCGCCCGGGCTGCGGTGGCGGCCTTGCTGCGGCCGTCGCGCCGGGTCCGCTCACTGGCAGAGCTGCGATGACGGGCCACGACGTCAGCCATGGCGACCGGGTCTCCGTGTCCAGGGTAGTCCGGTTCGATCAGCTGAGCACACGTGAGCTGGACGCCTGGTACGGGCTACGCGGCGCCAACCCATCGCTGGACAGCCCGTACTTCCACCCGGGCTTCGCCGCGGCCGTTCACGCCAACGGCCGGGAGGTGCGGGTGGCGATCGCCGAGGATCGGAGCGGGGCTGTCGCGGCGCTGCTGCCATGTCACCGCGTTGGCTCGATGCTCCGCCCAGCTGGCTGGCCGGGTGCCGACTTCCAGGCCCCGATCCTGGCGCCCGGCACGCAGCTTGCGCCGCTGGGCCTGCTCACCGGCGGCGCACGTGCATTCGAGTTCGACCACCTGGTCGAGGTGTGTCGCGACTTCGAACCGTGGATCGAGTCCCGCCGGCCGTCACCATTCGTGGATGTCACCGGCGGACTGGACGGCTACCTGGGCCGGGCCTCGCGCAGTGGTAAGGACAACATGGGCCAGGCGCGGCGGCGAACCGGCAAGGCCGAGCGGGAACACGGCACCGTACGGTTCGTCGCTGACAATGCGGACGCTGCGCTACTGGACCGGGTGGTGCAGCTCAAGCGCGGCCAGTACGCCGCGACCGGCGCCCGTGACTACTTCGCCGAACCGGACCGAGTGGCGCTGCTCCACCGCCTGCTACGCACCCGCGACTCCTCGTTTGGCGGCCTGCTGTCCACCGTGCACGCCGGCCGGCACCTGATCGCCGCGCACTTCGGGCTGCGGGCCGGCCCGGTGCTGCATTGGTGGTTTCCTGTCTACGACCCGGCGTTCGCCCACCTCGCCCCGGGCTGGATCCTCCTGCGGGAGCTGGTCCAGGCCGCAGCCGAGCTGGGCGTCGCCCGGATCGATCTTGGCCGAGGCGACGACGAGTACAAGCGCCGCGCTAAGACCGGGGAAACCCTCGTCGCCCAGGGCCTGGTGACCCGCAGCCCGATTCGCGGCGCCCTGCGCAGGGCCAGGCTGAAGGCCGTCGCCGGGGCCAAGACCTCTCCGCTCGGCCCGGGCCTACGTGACATCGCCCGCAGGGTTCGGGCATTGGCTCGTTGACATCCCCGACAGACCTTCACCACCAAGGACCCGGCCGAATCTGAGCGGATCAGGCCACCCGGTTCAGCGTGCGCTCAGTGCGACTTAAGCCGCACTTCAGACCAGGTTCGGAGACTGTCGGACGGGCGACCCGGTGGGCGACTGGGCGGGACAAGAGAGGCAACGTTGCTTTCCCTACACGAGCGAGGCGGAATTCGCGATCCGAGGGGACGATGGGCTGGACCGCGCGTTGCGGTCGCGCGCTCGTCGCTGGAATCCCAGCAAGACGTTCACCGTAGCGCCGCTGAGGGTGCCGCTGACAGAGCGACCCTCTGGAACGCGCAGGGAGTGCTGTCGGGTGGCGGGTGGTCGGTGCGTGGTCGGTTGGTGGTTGTTGATGTTGTGGCGTTGGTGGTGGGTTGGTGGTTGGGTGGGGTGTTTGGCGGTGGCGGTGTGCCGTTGGTGGGGTTGGGCTCGGGTGTGGGCCTGGTTGCGGTTGGGGTCGTGGGTTCGGTTGTGTGTTTCTGGGTGGTGGGGCTGTATCGGTTGCCGGTCAGTGGGGTCCGGTCGGGGGGGTTGGGTCGG
This sequence comes from uncultured bacterium, assembly GCA_963813485.1. GTDB lineage: Bacteria > Actinomycetota > Acidimicrobiia > Acidimicrobiales > VFJN01 > DASQUK01. The sequence continues at coordinate 136,247 of CAWEZE010000010.1, read as the reverse complement.
CTGTTGCAGGGCATGACGATGGCGGCGATGGTCGTCGTCGTGTGGCAGGCCAGCGTGGGTGATGTTGTTCCCGGCTTGGTGGTGGGTTCGGTGGGCGCGGCGCTGGCGGTCAGTGTGGTGGCCCGTTACGGGTTCGATGTGTGGCTGGTGGCCCGCCGGGTGCGCGGCGATTTTCGGACCTCGGTGGTTGTCGCCGGGTCGGCCACCGAGACTGCGACGCTCGTGGAGTTCCTCGAGCTCAACCCGGAGGCCGGGTTCCAGGCGATCGCTGTCGTCGGTGAGCGGCCCGCCCTCGGTAAGGGAACCACCGACGGGGTGCCGTGGGCGGGTGGCCTCGAGCACATCGAAGAGGCCGTGGACCGCACCGGTGCGTCGGGTGTTGTGGTGCCGGTCAACGGGCTGCCCAGCGACTCGGTGAACCATCTGGTGTCCGGCCTGTCCTCGGCTGGTGTCCCGGTCTATCTCTCCAGTGGGCTGGCGGGAATCTCGAATGCTCGCCTGCAGACGATCTCGTTGGCTCACGAGCCCGTCGCTTTGGTGCGCCCCCCGCGCCGGTCGGCCGGCCAGGAGATCGCCAAGCGGGTCCTGGATCTCGTGGTGGTGTCGATGCTGCTGGTGGTGACGGCGCCGCTCTTGGCCGTCGCAGCCGTGCTGATCAAGGCGCATGACCGAGGACCGGTGTTCTTCCGCCAGGTCCGCATCGGCCGACACGGCGAGCCGTTCACCCTCATCAAACTGCGGACGATGGAGGTCGACGCCGAGGCTCGACTCGCCGCCCTCCGGCACCGCAACGAGCGCCACGGCCCACTGTTCAAGGTGTCGGGCGATCCCAGGATCACACCCATCGGCGGGTTCCTCCGCTCGACCGCGATCGACGAGCTCCCCCAGCTCTTCAACGTCCTCACCGGGCACATGAGCATCGTCGGACCACGGCCCGCGCTCCCCGCCGAGACCGCCGAGTTCGACGCGGAGCTCCAGCGGCGACACCTCGTCCGGCCCGGCGTCACCGGCCTGTGGCAAGTCGAGGCCAGCCACAAGGCCTCGTTCGAGGAATACCGCCGGCTCGACCTGTTCTACGTCGATAACTGGTCCGTCGCCATGGACCTCGCCGCCATCATCGACACCGTTCCCGTCATAGGTCGTCGGGCCCTACGGGCCTTGCGACGACCGGCGCCGTCCGCCCCGGCGCCGGTCGGCTCGACGGCACCCGTGCCCAAACCAATCGAAATCGGACCATGACAAGGCCGATTCCGTCGCGGCCGGAGGCCGCGGGTTGGCACGGGTGCCGTATCGCCTGACATAGCAGTGCGCAGAGACGGAGGCATGACTCGGCTCGACTGTCGAGTCTGCGCACGCCTGATAACACAATTCAGAATGGCCGTCTCCAGCGGTGGATCCCCAGACGCGACGAAACCCGTCGGCACTACGGGGGGAAAGGACAGACTAGCCGGCCCGATGCCGCTGGCGTGCGCCAGAGGGATAGTCTCCGACGAAGTGGCTACTGAATTGCCAAGGCGGCTCATGAACCTTTGGTGGGAGCTCCGCCTAGGCATCTCGACCCGAGGCGTCGTGCCCGTGCAACACGCAGACTCGGTGCACTACGCGACAATGAACTACTCCACGATCTGGGCGATCCTCGAGCATCTTGCACTGGATCCGTCCGACGTGTTCGTGGACATCGGCAGTGGCAAGGGCCGTGTGCTCTGCTGTGCCGCCCGGTACCCCGTCAAGCGGGTCGTCGGCGTCGACCTGTCCGAGGAGTTCTGCCGGGCGGCGCGGGAGAACGCGAGGCGGATGCGGGGTCGCCGCGCGCCCATCTCCGTCGAGACGGCCAAGGCGCAGGACTTCGACTATTCGGCGGCGACGGTCCTGTTTCTGTTCGATCCGTTTGGCGCAGCGACCCTCGTACCGCTCCTCGAGCAGATCGGTCGCGACGTACAGCGCAGCGTTCGCATCGCCTATGCGAATCCCACGCACGACGACGTCTTGCAGCGTCAGCCCTGGCTGGAGCGCAGTCAGCACTGGGACCCCGAGACATCCGGGGGCGAGCACTCCGTTTCGTTCTACCGGAGCCGTTAGGGATTTTCGCCCGAGCTGGTCAATGCCGCGCCGCGCCTGGGTTGGCTCGTGTCGGCTGCGGACGGGCGAGATGCGCCGGTTGGCGGCGCGACGATCGGTGCGCAGCTCGGCCCACCACCGGTGCTCGAGGAACGGGCGCTCGACGGCGACGTGGAACCAGTAGCTGGCCCGCCACGATCACCGGCCATACCCGCCGACCATCGTGGCCAGCGCGACGCCAGGCGGAAGGTCGAGCGCTTCGACCACGAAGACCCAGGCCAATAGAACCAGCGAGGCGTGCAGGAGGTAGACCGAATAGGAGAACTGGAGAACTGGCCGAGGCTCACCAGCGGCCGCGATTCCAGTGCCCGGCGGGTTCGGCTGGTAACGGCGCGGGTTGCGAAGGTCAACGCCACAGGCCCCGACCAACAAGCCGAGCCAGTACAGGTCGGAGACCGCTCGCGCGGTTCGCGGCCAGGCACACGAGACGACCGCCGCAACCCCGGCTAGGAGGGCGCAACGCTCCCCAGGTGCGCCCGCCGCCCGCGGCCCATTGCGCCGGCGGAGGCGGCGCAACACGCGGGCGCGGCCGGGCGGCTCGGTTCGTTGACGGCGTCCGGGCGCTGGCCGTGTATATGGTCGCCCACCACCTCTACCTCGCCGTCTACCAGGGTTCCCCACCAACACCGGACCGGCCGCCTTCACGCCATTTCTTTACGGCCACTTCGGCGTGGCCGTCTTCATTGCCGTCTCCGGGTTCTCTCTGGGCTTGGCGCCCACGAAGCGAGGGTGGCAACTCGGCCGCGGCGGCTATTGGACGTTCATGCGCCGCCGCGCGTGGCGCATCCTCGCGCCCTACTGGGCTCCGCAGCCTATGGCCGCCGCGGAGGGCGGTGGCAACGCGAAGTCGCCGTATGAGCTCGCCGCGCGTTCGAGGCGCCCGCCGCCTGTCAGATCTCCGCTCGCCACATTCAGTCTCCCCGCCGTTGCCCAGTCTCGAGGATTGTTCGCCCGCCCAATTGCCCGTCAGGGAATCGTCGTGGTGGTCGTGGTCGTCGTCGTGGTCGTCGTGGTGGTCGTCGTCGTGGTGATCGTCGTCGTCGTGGTGGTCGTCGGGGTGGTCGTCGTGGTCGTCGTCGGCCGCGTGGTTCCGGGCGGGGTGGTCGTGGTCGGGCCGCCCGTGGGTGGTGGCGCCTGCGACGACGGGGATGAGACAGAGACGGAGCCCGAGCCGGTCACGTCCGACGTGTCGGTTCTCAAGGGACGAACGACGATCGTCTCGGGCTGTCGAGCCAGGGTGGTTGGGGTCGGGGCCGTGGTGCCGGACGGCCTTTCCGTCGTCGTGGTCGTCGACGATGTGGTCGTGGGCGTCATCACCCGAGCGGTGACGACGCCAGCCGCGGCGACGTCCTGGTCGTCGTTCCGCCTGTCGATGAGGAACGGCAGGCCCGCGAGCACCATGACCGCCACGCCGGCACCGATGAGAGCGCCAACGCGGCGCAGATCGTGGACGGGGGCGCCGCCGTCCACGGTCGGATGACGCCGGGCCCGACCGCTCAATGTGTGCGGCGTGATGTCGACGGCCGCGGCGTCTGACATCGCCAGTTCATCGAATTGGTCGTCGTCGAAACCCGCTTGGTGGACGGTTTGCCATGCATCATCGTCGGCGGTAAACGCCGCCGAAAGGTGGGCGTCGTCGGCCCAGAGCGCCGCATAGTCACCGAACAGTCACCGGCGGGTGCATCGAGGGCGTCTATTGCTGGCTCCTCGCGGGGAACCTCCACATGTATGACCTCGGGCGGTCGTTCGTCGTCGACTCGCCGCTCTGCAGCTTGCTCCATCTTCCACAGTGCTCCGGCAACGCCGAGGCACAAGGGGATGACACCCGCAAATATCCGGAACGAGAAGGCGTCGAACGTGAACGCCGTCACCGCGCCTGGCAAGGCTCGTGGCCGCCAGCGCCTGCCCAAGATCGCGGATGGTGGGATCCCTGGTTCGAAGACGAGCCCCCCGGCCGAGGAAGGCAGTCGTTAAGAGATAGACGATCACGACCGCCAACCCGACGAGTCCGATTTCGATGGCCGACAGCGAGGTACTGGTTGTCGAGGATGATGTAGCTGTCGGCCAGGAATGTCCCTGGACCGCGTCCGATCCATGGCGAGTGTCGTACATACTCGCTGACGGTCTCGTAATCGCTCGTACGGTGGGTGATGCTCGAATCCGACCCTGCGTAGACGAACAGGTTGCGGAGCGTGCCAAGCAATCCGGGTGTCGTGGCATAGATCGCCACGATGAAGGCCGCAGCCGCCCCCAATGCCTGAGGCCGGAGCCTCGGTTCCAGCCCAACGAAGATCACGGCGGCGGCAACCACGGCCCCCAGAACGGCGGAGCGCGACACGGCAACCGGTATCCCCATAGAGATCGTGGCCACTGGCAGCCATCGGCGAAATGACGAACGAGCCACGTCGAAGCGAGCGAGGTGCAGAGCCAGCGGCAACGTTATGGCGATGACACACCCGAACTCAATCGGATGCGAAGCGGTGCCGGCCGATCGACGGAAGCCCGCGCGGTCTTGGATCGAGACGAGGTCGGTGTTCTCTTGCAGGCCGGGAATGTGACTCGTCAGCCCGGCGAGATCAATGGCGAATCGGAACTGGAGAAACCCCACGACGGCCATGACGGCAACCGCGGTGACGACGGTTCGCAGCACCCGGTAGACCTCGTCTCTGTCTCGAAGGCCCTCGGACGCAACAAAACCCACCCCAGCCCAGGACAAGACCTGGAGCACGGCTCGATCGGAGCCCAAAACCTCGACACCCGGTGCGTAACGCACGTGCAGCAGGGCGTAACTCAGAAGAGTCGTGCCGACCAGGAGACCCATGACCACACGCACGGGCACCACCGTGCGGCACAGGTGATCGCCCGGCCGGAGCGCCGCCACCGCCCAGAGCATGAGGCCGACGAGGGCGACCACCGTCGCGGGGGTACCAATGGCTCCGAGAGGTCCGATGACCTGGGTCGGTGGGATCAGGACTAGGAGGACGGCGTAGATCTGGAGGATCCTGACCGGAGCGCCGCGATCACGGCGCCCGCTCGAGCTGGCTCCCGCGGTTAACGCGGTACAGGAGCGACTGTCCGTTATGACCGTCACGCGCTCCGGTCGCTCTTCCGCCGCCTGTGCCCGTTGTCAGCTGACGGCTCGTCAGACTGCCTCGGCGCCGTCTGCTGCCATCCCGGCTCCCGCCTCGAGCTGTCCTGCTGCACCTCCTGCCCGGTCGGCGCCTCCGTCGGTGTTTCGGTCGGCGCCAGCGGGAGGGCCGACGAGATCCCAGACCAATCCACGCCGGGGGACCCGTTCGAGGTGTGTCGTTCGGTGCCAAGATCCGTGGTATCGGCCACAACGGGGGCCGCCTCCGTGGTCGCCGGACGTGCTCGCCGCCGGCCGATGGCTTCCGCGACAACCGCAATTCCCAGCATGCCGAGCCCACCGAGCACCATGACGGCAATCACCGTGCGTAAGGTGCTGCTGTACATGGCCGTGGCCGTCGACGCGGGCTCGAGGGGCGCGCTGGTGACGTAGTAGTCCGGGTCGGCATGCTCCGCCTCTTGGAGCCCCGCCAGGGTGGCGTCGATCTCCTTGAGAACGATCTCAGCCGACGTAATGGCCGCCTCGGCACTCGAACCCTTACCTGTCGCCTCGACGACCGGGCCACGTTGGAGGCGGTTGGCGACGACGTCGTAACCAGTCACACCCTGCGACTCGAGCTCGGTGCGCTTCGAGTCGCTGTCCATGAGGCGAGCGAGGATGTCGCCCACGATGGAAAGGTCGCCATAGCGCGCGAACGGGTTCTGGCCAACCTGCCCGGCGGTTGCGTCAACCTTGGGCGCGTCGGGTGGGCCCAGGAGCACGATTGAGCCCGTCGCCTCGTACGTGGGGGACGAGACCGAGAAGGCACCGACAACCCCGATGAGCGTGAGCAATGCGGTAGGCACGGTTACACGCCAGTGGCGAACAATCAGCCGCATTAGGGAAAGCAGGTCCATCGAGACCCCCGGACGCTCGCTCTTCGAGGCCGAACTCGAGAGCATCATTGGTTCCTTCTGCTCGGAGACGGGTACAGGACGAGCGGTCATCCGAGAGCCCACCCGACCGCTGTCATCATTGCACATAACCGCTCGCGCCGACCCCCGCGCACAGCGACCATGGGCCGATGACTACGGCTGCATCACCACCATGATGCCGGCCGAGCATGGGGCGTTCCCAATTCATTCCCAAGCTCCTAGGTGCTGTCCGGCGCGTTCTCCGTTGTCCTCAGGTGGAGGTGAGCTCGGTTCTGCGTCGGTGCTGAGCGCATGGCGATCAGCATGGGTCGCTCGCAATTGTGGACCGCCAGGTGGATCATTGCGAGCGAGTCGGTGGAGGTGGCACGCCGATCTCGGTTGGGCCGTCGCGGGGACGAGGCCGAGAGCGTACACACTCCATCGCCGTCGCCCTTCGGACGGGAGGACGATCACGACGTACATGAGGAGACCGACAGGTCCGGCCGTTACCAGCTGAACGAAGTCCGACCCCGTTGTCAGGTGGGCGACGATCGCGCAGCAGGCGGCGCCCACAGCGGTACCGAGCAGTGGGCCGATAAGCGTCCTCGCAATCGGAAGGAGGGGCACCCCGATGCGGCGGAGTGCCGCAAGCGCCAGTGGTACTGCGACGGCCGTCGCCACGATGGCGTGGGCGACCGCCGTTCCGCGAATCCGCTCGCCGTCGGTCAGGGGTCCCAGGTCGAGCGGGTCGGCACTGCCGTCGGTGAAGTTGTCAACCACCTGCATCCTGATGCTTTTCAGATCTACCGACCGGGCGGGTGGTACGCCGGAGACGGCTACAAGGCGGCTAGAAGCGAGACAACCCATGTGCAGTCCTTACCTGTCAGTGCGTTCCAGGCTCGCCGAGCGGTCGATGGCGTGCAGCGCCTGCGTGAGATCGAAGGCATACGGCGCGCCGCCAGTCAGCCGGCGATAGACCTGTTCGGCCCGGCTTTTCCAGGAATGGTGCCTGCGCACGACACGCCTAGCCCGCTCGACGGCGAGGTGGCGCGTCGGATCGCTTCGGTCCGCGTCGAGCTTAGCGGCCAGATCAGATCCATCAGGCGCTACTTCGAGGATGGCGTCACGTGGGAGAAGGTCGTCGTATTCGCCGCTTCCAGGCCGCACACCGAGCAGCCTGGCACCAGCTGCCAGTCCCTCAAAGTAGCGCATGACAATAGGACTATACCCGCCGGTCTTGGCCTGGTTGTCGAGGTCAGGCGGCGTGACGATAAAATACTCTGAGCGGCCGACCAGTCGTCCGAGGTCGCCCGGGTTCACGAACTCGCCGGCCCTCTGAGTGTAGCGATACTCCAGGCGCTGTTCCGCGCAATATGTAGTGAGCGCTTGGTGCAATGGCTCGTAACGGCGGCCCATCCAATAGGCGAAGATGTCGCGTGGACCCGATACTTCGTCGAAGGAGTCGGTGTCTACGCCGAATGGCATCCATTCGAAGCGACCGCGCGGGAACCGCATTGTGAGTTCGTCGGCGGCTTCACGGAAGGCGACAAAGCAAGGATTGAGGCGCTGAAGCATCGCAATCGTGCCAATCTTGCCGAGTGCAGGACGCCAGGCGTCTATAACGAACGCCGAGCGCTTGGCTGGACCCCGGGCAAGCGCGGCAGTCCAGACTGGCCATTCCGGCCTGGCGCTGCCTTGCATCCAGAACAGCGTGTCGGCGTTCCAGATGTCCTTAACGGCGCGGCGCCAGTCGTTAGAGAAGGCCATCCTCAGGGGCGGGACGGCGACGAGTCGAGCATTGCGATCGGAGGCGAGCCGCCTCATCAGCGGAGGCCCGAGCGTGGACCAGTTAAGCCATGGGTCAAGACGGTCATTCGACAATATTGCGAGTTGCATCCGCGATTTCCTCTGATTGCACGTCCGCTCGTGCCGGTTTGACGGCCACCGCCGCGGAGTTCGCAGGCGGTGCGCAGTGTGACCGAGATCTTTTGCACTTTCACGCCGAGACACAATCAAGCGCGATCCTCAATGCTCGTTGGTGGCGTCGAGACGAGCCCGGGCGGTCGCACGAGGGCACGCGAAGCGAGACTCCTCACCTTGTGGCTCCGGCGAACAGCGGTCGTCTGCTGACGGCGTAGGAACATTCCTGCGACTGCGGCACTCGCTCGCCGACGGTCCCCGGGATTGAGCTCAGCCTCACGAACTGCGGCAACGAGCTCCCGGCATTGCAAGGCCGTTGCAACTCGGGCGTGCCAGGCCGGAATCCCTAACCGGCGGGCCGTGAGAGCTAGCGGCGGGAACGGCTTGGTACGCCGGTAGGAGAGGACTTGGCCGATGTGCCCGAAAGGCCCGGCCAGCGCGAGCCTGGCGGTGAAGACCTGGTCCTCGAACAGCATCACGGGTCGAGGTAGACAAGCGATCTGATCTCGACGCATCATCCCATAGAGCGGATCGAACAGCAGATAGCTCTCGTTCATGAGCCGGAGTGCCTCAGTGAATCGCTCCACCGGCCGCTCGGATCGCATGCGTCTGCCGTCATAATTGGCCGATTTCACAATTCCATCGGTGCCGACATGGGCTTGCTGCGTGGTGACGAGAATCAGCGTGGCGTCGTCGTTGAGGACCTCTACACACTGCGGGACGAAGGTGGGCGTCAACCAATCGTCGTCCCCCAACCACTTGAGGTAGGCGCCACGAGCGATCATCCGGTACGAGCAAGTGTGTCCGCCGGGATTTAAGTCGCGCTGAAGCGAAGCTGAGGGGTGCGCTGAAGAGCGCGCCGGATCGACGAGGAGCCGCCCCATGCCGGTGGGGCGTGACTCTCACCGTCCCTTGGGTGACGTCGATGCGAGGCCGGGCGGTCGCGCCACGGGCATGCGACACGAGACCGGCCAGCTTGCGGCTCCGGTGAGTCGCGGTCACGCGCTTGCGGCGCAGGAACATCCGAGCGACCGCGGCACTGGCCTGCCGACGTTCACCGGGACTGAGGTCCGCCTCGCGGACCGCTGCCAGCAGCTCCCGGCACTGTAGGGTCGGTCGCCACCTTGGCCTGCCAGGGCGGAACGCCGAGCCGGCGGGCCGTCGCAGGCAGGCGCGGGAACGGCTTGAAGCGTCGGTAGGAGAGAACCTCGGCGAGGTGCCCGAACGGGCCGGCAAGCGCCAGCCTGGCGGCGAAGATCTGGTCCTCGTAGAGCATCACGGGTCGGGGCAGACGGGCGACGAGGTCCCGGCGCATCATCCCGTACAGCGGATCGAGCAGCAGGTGGCTCTCGGTCAGCAGCCGCAGCATCTCCGCGAATCGTTCGACCGGCCGGGCGGACCGCAGCCGCGTGCCGTCGTAGCTGGCCGACTCCACGGCTCCATCCGGGCCGACGTGGGCCTGCTGGGTGGTGACGAGGATCAGCGCGCGTCGTCGTCGAGGACCTCCACGCACCGCGTGACGTAGGTGGGCGTCAGCCAGTCGTCGTCCCCGATCCACTTGAAGTAGGTGCCCCGGGCCAGGTGCAGCACGGCGTTGAAGTTCGGCACCAAGCCGATGTTCTGCGGCTGCCGGTGATAGCGAACCCGGGGGTCGGACCGGGCGAACTGGCGGCAGATCTCCTCGGTGCCGTCGTCCGACGCGTTGTCGGAGATCACCAGCTCGAGCCGGTCGTACTGCTGGTCCAGCACCGACCGCACCGCTTCGCCCACGTACCGCTCGCCGTTCCGCACCGGCAGCCCGATCGAGACGAGGGGCTCGGGCGCCGCACTCACGTGGAGCCTCCCGGCTCCTCGACCCGCTCGAGCCAGATCTCCCTCCAGAACGCGTAGATCGAGCGGGGGCAGTTGGCGGTGTACGCGCCCTCGCAGACGATGTCCTCGAGCACGATGCAGGGGTTCTTCATCTGCAGGAGGCGGCCCGTGCTCTCGTCGATGCAGCGGTCGACGCGCCGGAGCACCCGCGCCTCGCGGCCGCAGTGCCTCGCCATCTCCTCCTCGAACCCGAGGCCGCGGTTGCGGCCGTCCTTGCTCAGCGTCGCCATGATCTCGGCCTTCGACTTGATCCGCACGAGCTCGCCCGGCTGCAGATCGGTGTGCCCCGTCGGCGTCTTCGTCAGCGAGCCCTTGACGAATCCCCACCGGAGGCCCTCGCGGAACCACAGCCGCCGAGGGAGGATCCGCGTGCTGACGCTCTGGAGGCGGTTGAACAGCCCGACGAGAAAGGCGCGGAGCACCGCGAAGACGCCCACGTTGCCGGAGCGGACGTCCCAGGCGTACTGACCGAGGTCGCGGAACGGCAGGAGCTCGGGGGCCGCCCGGAGCAGCTCGGTGGCCTGGCACGAGAACAGCTCCTCGCCGTTCGACGCACCGGCTTCCTGGTCCTGGCGTGCAGATCCGTCGATGGTCAGGCGCGCCGGCTCCGGCGCGGTGCACGGGCGCCGCTCGCCGTCGGCGGCCGGGTCGACTCGCCGGAGCCAGGCCTCCTTCCAGTAGATGAGGCAGGCGGTCTGGCAACCGCCGTGCGCCTGCCCGTCGCAGCGCACCCCCGTCAGGTGCACGGCGTCGCGCATCCTCCGCATGCCGGTCCGGGTCATCGTGTCGCACAGCTTGTGGGCGACCTTGTACACGGTGAACCGCTGGCCGCAGTACTGCAGCATCTCGGGCATGAACGGCAGCGAGTCGAGCTCGCCCCGCTCGTCCAGCGTCGCCAGGATCTCCTCCTCGGCTGCGGACCTCGACCAGCTCGCCGACGCGCAGGCCGAGCCGCCCCCCGGGCGCCGACCGCCCGGATCTGGACCGCCGTGCTAGCCACCGTTCACACCCGTCCAACGCAACTGATCGTCGAGGCGGGCCTGGCCCTGGAGGCGCTTGATCTCCGCCAGCCGCACGTAGCGGCCGCCGAGGAACTCGTCGGCGGTCAGGTCGAACCGCCGGTAGGCCTCGTAGAGCTCCTCGACGCCCTTGCGGACCGTCCACCGCGGCCGGAACTCGGGCAGGACCCGTTGGATCTTGCCGAAGTCGACCCGGTAGTCCCGGGCGTCGGGGCTGGCGCCGGTCGGCGTACTCGACCCGGCTGCCGGTGACGACCGACTCGACCATGTCCGCCACCTCGCGCACCCGGAAGTTCTCCTCGCTGAGCCCGACATTGAAGGCCTGGTTGTGGGTGCGCTGGCGGTCGGCCTCGAGGGCGGCCACGAAGGCCCGGCAGATGTCCTCGACGTGGACGAGCGGGCGCCACGGCGATCCGTCGCTCTTGATCAGCACCTCGCCGGTCGTGACCGCGTAGCCGACGAGGTTGTTGACCATGATGTCGACCCGCAGGTACGGCGAGACGCCGTAGGCGGTGGCGTTGCGGAAGAAGACGGGGCTGAAGCTGTCGGTCGCCAGCTTCGAGACGTCCTGCTCGACGAGGACCTTCGACTCGCCGTAGGGCGTCACCGGATTGAAGGGCGCCTCCTCGGTGAGCGGGGCATCGCCGCCGCTGGCCCCGTAGAGGCTGCACGACGACGCGAACAGGAACCGCTCGACGCCGGCCTGGCGGGCCGCCCGGGCCAGCCGGACCGAGGCTCCGTGGTTGATGTCGTAGGTCAGCTGCGGGTCGAGGTCGCCGAGCGGATCGTTCGACAGGGCGGCGAGGTGGACGACGGCCTCGAAGCCCTCGAGATGGCGGGGCTCGACGTCCCGGATGTCGAGCCTGACGCCGGCGATCTCCTGCCGGCGATCCCCGAAGCTGCACGCCTCGTAGAGGCCCGTGTCGAGCCCCACCACCTCGTGACCGGTTTCCAGGAGCAGCGGCACCATGACGGAGCCGATGTAGCCCTGGTGGCCGGTGACCAGCACCTTCATCGCTACACCACCACCTTCGAGCCGTAGAAGCCCTCGGCGAAGCGACTGGGTGCGTTGGCCTCCATGCCCCGCAGCCGCAGCAGCGCGCGGAACGTGTCGGCGTCGAACCACGCCCGGCGCCGCTGGCTGGGGAAGTGGTCGAGGATGCCGTCGACCTTGCGCTGGGCGGTCGCGCTCGTCGAGCGCGACGAAGACGTTCGGCGAGCCGAGGTCGCCGTCGTACTTCGGGATCTCGTACTCGAGGATCAGGTGGTCACGCCACGTGTTCCACGTGAGCTCGGCCACCAGGCGATGGTCCTGGTGCCGGTCGTGGCGGTGGTGGGTGAGGATCAGGTCGGGATCCACGTCGGCCTTGAGCTCTTCGAAGTAGTCCTTGATCTCGGCACCCACCCAGGGGAAGTAGCTCTCCCGGAAGCGCTCGATGCGGATGTCCTGCTTGCCCGCGCCGGCCAGGAAGTGCTCGGCGGAGTGCTGCGCCTCGGGTGCCCGGACGTCGTTCGAGCTGAGCACGACCCAGTGGAAGCGAGCGGCCGGGAACTCCTCGGCGAGACGCAGGACGGTGCCGCCGCAACCGATCTCGATGTCGTCGCAGTGAGCCCCGAGGCACAGGATGTCGAGCGCGTCATCCTGGGGCTCGATCAACGTCAGCGAGAGCATCAGGTGGTTCCGCTTCGCCAGAGCTCCCAGGGCGGGTTGCCCTGGGAGTAGAGGTCCTCGAGGACCTGGCGGTCCTTGAACGTGTCCATGGGCACGAAGAAGCCCTCGTGCCGATACGTCGTCAGCGCCGAGACGTCGATGAGTCGTTGGAACGGCTCGTGGACGAGCTCTTCACCCGGCCCGAGGTAGTCGAAGATTCGGGTGCTCATCACGAAGAACCCGGCGTTGATCCACACGCCCGAGGAGGTCACGTCCTCGATCGCCTTGACCACGCCATCGTCGGAGGCCGCCACGACGTGGAAGCTGTGGCTGGGTTTGGCGGAGACGAAGGAGGCGATGCCGCCACTCTCGTGGAAGAAGTCGACCACGCGATCGAGCTGGTATGTCGCTGAGGCCGTCGCTGTAGTTGGCGAGGAACACCTCTTCGCCCTCGAGGTGCGGTCGGACGGCCCGCAGCCGCTCACCGATGTTGGAATGGGTACCGGTGTCGACGAACGTGATGCGCCAGTCGTCGATGTCGCTCGACAAGAGCTCGACGTCGGCGCCGCCGCCGGACAGCACGAAGTCGTTCGAGAGCCACTCCTTGTAATCGAGGAAGTATTCCTTGATCGAGTCACCGCGGTAGCCGAGGCAGAGGATGAAGTCCTTGTGCCCGAAGTGGGCGTAATAGCGCATGAGGTGCCACATGATCGGCCGGTAGCCGATCGGGACCATGGGCTTGGGGATCGTCTCGGAGAACTCGCGCATGCGCATCCCGAGACCGCCGCAGAAGAGGACGACCTTCATGGCTCACCCGCCTACTCTCAATAGACCGTGACTTCGGGGATCGGGACCACGAACTCGGCGCCCCAGGAGCGGGCGTAGGCGAGCTGCTCGATGATCTCGTCCTTGAAGTTCCACGGAAGGATCAGGATCACGTCCGGCTCGACCTCGGCGATCCTCTCCGGCGCATGGATGGGGATGTGGGTGCCCGGCAGGAACCTGCCCTGCTTGTAGGGGTTGCGGTCCACGGTGAAGTCGAGGAAGTCGCTGCGGATGCCGCAGTAGTTGAGCAGCGTGTTCCCCTTGCCGGGAGCGCCGTAGCCGACCACCGTCTTGCCCGCCCGCTTGGCGTCGATCAGGTATTCGAGGAGCTTGCGCTTCGTCTCGCGTGCCCGCTCCTCGAACACCGAGTACGTCGCGATGTCGGCATAGCCGGCCTCGAGCTCGCGCGCCCGGAGCGCGGCCAGGGCGGCCGACTCGCCGAGCCGCTCGTTGGCGGCGTGGCACGCGTAGATCCGGAGGGACCCACCGTGGGTCCACAGCTCGTCGACGTCGAAGATCCGGAGGCCGTGGGCCGCGAAGATCCGCTCGGCCGAGATCAAGGAGAAATACGAGAAATGCTCGTGGTAGATGGTGTCGAACTGGTTCTGCTCGACGAGCTGCTGCAGGTGGGGGAACTCGATGGTGACGACGCCCCCGGGCCGGAGCAGGGTGGTGATGCCGGCGACGAAGCTGTTGAGGTCGGGCACCTGGGCAAGGACGTTGTTGCCGATGATCAGGTCCGCCATGGTCCCCTCGCCGACGAGCTTCGACGCGAGCTCGGCGCCGAAGAACTCGGTGAGCGTGGGAACGCCCTTGTCCTCGGCCACCTTGGCCACGTTGAGGGCCGGCTCGATGCCGAGCACGGGGATGCCCTTCTCGACGAACCACTGGAGCAGGTAGCCGTCGTTGCTGGCCAGCTCGACCGCCAGGCTGTCGGGCGAGAGCTGCAGCCGCTCGGTGATCATGTCGACGTAGTCGCGGCAGTGGGCGAGCCAGGAGTCGGAGTACGACGAGAAGTAGGCGTACTCCGTGAAGATGTCCTCGGGCGTGACGTACTCCTGGAGCTGGACCAGGAAGCACTGGTCACAGACGTAGACCCGCAAGGGGTAGAACGCCTCCATGGCGTTGACCCGGCTCGCCTCGACGTAGCTCTCGCACAGCGGCGACATGCCTAGGTCGACGAAGGTGTGCCGCAGCTCGGCCCCGCAGAACCGGCAGGGTCCACCACTGGCGCCGTCTCCCGAGGATTCGGTGTCGGTCGACGTCGCGCCGAAGCCACGGCGCGTCGTGCTCGGCCGCGGAGGATCTGAAACCACTATGCCGCCCTTGTTTGTCATCCGGTGGCGTCAGTGTCATCGGACGGGTTGAAGCGATGCTGAAGCACAGCTGAGGACACACTGAACGGGCGTGATGGCGGCGGCGCAGGACGGCACGTCAGCGGCCGGAGGTTCGCTCCAGTGCCTCCACGTCGACCCACCGACCGCCGGCGGCCTCCACCTCCGGGAGCCCCGCCCGCAGCTCCGGCAGCAGGTCAGGCAGGAACACGGCCACCGCATCCGGTCGCGCGGCGAGCAGTTCCACCGGCGCGACGACCGGGATGTCCGTCGCTGGCATGCGGCGACCTTGCTTGGCGGGCGATGCATCCGCCACGGCGGGAAGCAGGCTGCGGTCGACGCCGGCGCGGCACAGCAGGGCAACCGCACGCGACGCGGCGCCGTAGCCGAACACGGTGCACCCGGCGGCCTTCTGATCGACCAGCCACCGGTGCAGCGCTTCGGCCCGCGATACGGCGGCGTCCTGCAGGGCGCGGACACGGGCCGGGTCTTCCACGCCCAGTGCCAGCTCCTCGGCAAGGAGGTCGTCGACGCTCGCGTCCGGGGCTTCGTCGGTCGCCCTGGGTAGCCGCGAGCAGCATGGTCCCGCCGTAGAGCTCGA
Source organism: uncultured bacterium (assembly GCA_963813485.1). Classification (GTDB taxonomy): domain Bacteria; phylum Actinomycetota; class Acidimicrobiia; order Acidimicrobiales; family VFJN01; genus DASQUK01. Next base: position 120,926 of record CAWEZE010000010.1, on the reverse strand, counting down.
AGCGCCAGGCGTGGCGGGGAACGAAGCCCGCAGCCTCCAGCATGCGGGTCAGTGCGGGGGTCGAGTAGTAGGCGTAGTGCCCGTGGCGGAGCGAGTTCCACTGGCCGAGCCGGACGATCGTGGCCAGTGAGTGGTACTGCAGCAGCAGGACGCCGCCGGGGGCCACTCGAGCGGCCCGCTCGGTCAGGGCCGTCGACTGGTCGGCGCTGTGCATGAGCCCGAAGCAGTCGAGCACCACGTCGGCCTGCTCGCCGTCGCCGACCGGGGTGAGCCCGCGCCCGGCCAGCAGCGACACCCAGGAGCCCCCGTGGGGGCTGCCGTACTCGGCGACGCGGGCCCCGGCGGGCAGCCAGCCGGCATCCGCTACGCGCTCGACCGCATCGGCCGCCTGGTCGACGAGTGCAGCGGGTTCGGCGCCCCGAGGTTCCTCCGGCACCGTCGGGTCGACCAGCAGCTGCGCGAGGCCGCAACTGGCGCAGAGCCACATCTGGAGCGGGTAGGCCGGGTCCGGCCCCGGGTCGTCGAGCGCCGGGAAGTGATCGGCGGCCGGTTGCTCGCCGAGATCGAGAACGATCTCGCCATCCGTGCCCCGGCACGAGCGACAGCGATGGGGCTCGCTCAACTGCTCGCCCCCGGCACCCGGGCTGCCAAGATTGCGGGATGCAGGTGCGGACGACGTCGTTGGCGGACGTGCTCGTCTTCGTTCCCACACCCCACCGCGACCACCGGGGCTTCTTCACGCGCACGTTCGAGGCCGCCGTGGCCGACGCGCACGGCGTCGACCCCGCCTCGTTCGTCCAGGACTCGCAGTCGCGCTCCACCCTGGGCACGCTGCGCGGGCTCCACACGCGGGCGGGGCGAGGCGAAGGGAAGCTCGTGCGCTGCGCCCGGGGTGCGATCCACGACGTCGTGGTGGATGCCCGTCCCGGGTCCCCCACGTTCGGCACGCCACGAGACCTTTCGGCTCGACGACGAGCAGTTCCTGCACGTGTACATCCCTTCTGGCCTGCTGCATGGCTTCCAGGTGCTGAGCGACGTGGCCGACGTCTGCTACCGGATCGACAGGGAGCACGACCCTAGCGAAGACCGCGCCGTGCGCTACGACGATCCCGAGCTGGCCATCTCCTGGCCGCTAGCCGTAGCCGAGATCAGCCCCCGGGACAGCGCCGCCGGCTCGTGGGCCGATCTTGTCGAAAGCATGAGCCGCTGATGACATCCCGTGCGACGGACCATTCCTCGCTGACGGGCCGGCGGGCCCTGGTGACGGGGGCCGCCGGTTTCATCGGTTCGGCACTGTGCCAGCGGCTGGTGGCGTCGGGGACGGAGGTGCACGGCGTGTCACGGGTGTCCCGATCCACTGCTGACGGGATCCGCTGGTGGACGGCGGACTTGTCGGAGGTGGACGCGGCGCCCAGGATCCTCCGCCAGGTCCGGCCCGACGTCGTCTTTCACCTTGCGAGCCACGTGAGCGGCGATCGAGGGCTGGGCGCAGTCGTCCCGACCCTGCGCGACAACCTCGTCACGACGGTGAACCTCCTGACGGCAGCCGCCGAGGCGGGCGAGGCACGAGTGGTTCTCGCCGGATCGATGGAGGAACCGGATCGCGACGACCCCGCGCCCAGCTCGCCCTACGCCGCCGCCAAGTCCGCCGCCAGCGCGTACGCACGACTGTTCGACCAGCTCTACGGCCTGCCGGTCGTCAACCTGCGGGTGTTCATGGTCTATGGGCCGGGCCAGCGTGACGACACCAAGCTCATCCCGTACGTCATCAGCTCGCTGCTGCGAGGGGAAGCGCCACGGCTGAGCAGCGGCAGGCGGGAGGTTGACTGGGTCTACATCGACGATGTCGTGGCTGCCTTCGTGGCCGCCGCTGAAGCCGAGAAGGCGCCGGGGAGCACCCTCGACATCGGGTCCGGCGAGCTGGTTTCCATCCGCTCCCTGGTGGAGCGGATCGTCGCGTTGGTGGGTGGCGAGGTGCGGCCGGTGTTCAGCGCACTGCCCGACCGGCCGGGTGAACGTCCGCGGGACGCCGAGGTCGCACCGAGCCGGGAGACGATCGGATGGGAGCCATCGACGCCGCTGGATATCGGCCTGGCGCGCACGGTCGACTGGTTCCGCACACGAGTCGGTGAAGCGCAGCTGTGATGGCGCCCGACGGAGCGACGGTCACCTGCCGCCGAGCTGCTGCACCACCTGCAGCTTGACGCCGTCGTCCAACGACACCTCCGGCTGCCATCCGAGCACGCCACGGGCACGATCGACGGCGCCATGCGTGGCCTGGACATCGCCTGCCTGCGTCGGCAGGTGCCGCGTGGTCAGCGGGCGGCCCACGTGTTCAGACACCAGGTGCAGGAGGTCGTTGACCGTGGCCGGTGACCCGCCGGCCACGTTGAACACCGACGCCGGGGCGACGTCGGCTTCCACGGCGGCGAGGGTGGCGGCCGCGGCATCGGAGACGTAGGTGAAGTCGCGGACCTGCTCGCCGTCGCCGTACACGGGGACCGGCCGCCCGGCGGCCGCCGCGGCGATGAACCGGTGGAGGGCCATGTCGGGGCGCTGCCCCGGCCCGTAGAGCGTGAAGTAGCGCAGGACCACCGTGGAGAGGCCCCAGTTGGCGCCATAGGCGGACGCCAGGTGCTCCATTGCCAGCTTCGTGACGCCGTAGGGGCTGAAGGGTCGGGTCGGCGCTTCCTCGGTGATCGGCTGCTCGGTCGCGTTGCCGTACACGGACGACGACGAGGCGAGCACCAGGCGCGGCACGCGCGTCCGCCGCGCCGCCTCCAGCAACCGCTGCGAAGCCGAGATGTTGCGCTCGACGTAGACCGCGAACCCATCCGACCACGACAGGCGGACACCCGGTTGGGCCGCCAGATGGATCACGGCGTCGACGCCGGCGAGGACGTCGTCGAGGTCGCCCCGCGCGAGGTCGAGCTCGTGGCCCCGGAAGCCATCGTGCCGGGCTAGCCGGGCGGCGTTGGCGCGCTTGATCGACGGGTCGTAGTAGTCGGTGAAGGCGTCGACACCATCGACCAGGTGGCCGCGTTCGAGAAGCGACTCGCAGACGTGGGAGCCGACGAAGCCCGCCGACCCGGTCACGACGTATCTCACCGCCGCGGGTCTCTACGCGCCAGTGCGGTCGACCTCCGGCTCCGTCGCCGGCGCCTCGGTGCGACGCTGCTTGCGTGACAGCCAGAGCTCGCGGGCGATCGGCAGCACCGAGATGGCGACGATGGTGAGGATCGCCAGCTCGAGGTTCTCCTCGATGAAGTCCACTTGGCCGAGGAAGTAGCCGAGCAGCGTCACCCCGATCGCCCACAGCAAACCGCCGACCACGTTGAAGGTCACGAACGTGCGGTACTGCATGTTCGACACGCCGGCGACGACCGGCGCGAAGGTGCGCACCACCGGCACGAAGCGGGCCAGCACGATGGTCTTGGCCCCGTAGCGCTCGAAGAACGAGTGCGCCTTGTCGACGTTCTCCCGCTTGAAGAACCGCGAGTCGGGACGGTTGAAGATCGCCGGTCCGGCCCGCCGGCCTATCACGTAGCCCACCTGGTCGCCGGCCACCGCGGCGATGAACGTGCCCACGAGGAGCCACCCGAGGGGTAGGTGCAGGGCCTCGTCGACGCTCGACGGCCCCGATGCCAGGAAGCCGGCGGTGAACAGCAGTGAGTCGCCCGGCAGGAAGAACCCGATCAGCAGCCCCGACTCGGCGAAGACGACCGCGAAGACGCCCCAGAGGCCGATGTCGTCGATGAGACTCTTCGGGTCGAGCAGGCCCCCAGCGGCAAGCACTCGTCCGAGCATCTGGCGAGGCTACCGGTAGGGACCAGGGGGTGCGCTACTGCGGCTGGTTCCACTCGACCCAGCCGGCGCCCGCCCTCCCGGTGGCGGCGTCACGGAACCGGCACAGCGCCCGCGGGAACCGGGACACCCTGCCGGCGCCATCCTCCAGGAGGACGGGGGCGAACGCCACCGGGTCCACGTCGAGGTGGAGGTCGTCGTAGTCGACGCTGGCCGACGCGGGGAAGCCGTGGTCGCCAGGCACCCAGCTCGACGCGGTGTGCCCGACGCCCGCGAGCGGCTTGCCCGGTGGCTGGACGAAACCGGGGTGGTAGGGCACCACGTCGTCTCCCAGCCGCACGGTGGTGCCGTGGAAGCGGGTGCCGTCGTCGAGCCAGCCGGCCGACCAGGTCCACCCGAGCGTCCACCAGTCGCGCGTACCCCAGGAGTGGTCGCGCTCGCCGACGGCGTCGAGCTCGATGCGCTCGTCGCCCACGAGCACCATGCCGTGGACCCGGCACGGGACCTCGTAGCGGGTGGTGCCGGGCGGGTACACGTAGGCGGTGCCGTCGGTCTCCCACTCGAGGTCGAGCCCGAAGGCCACCCGGTCACCTACCGGCCCCCCGTGCGCGTCGTACATGGCGGCGGGATCGTCGAGCCCGAGCGCGAACGCCTCGCAGCCGAGAGAGATGTGGTCGAACGGCGTCTCGATGTGGTGGTCGGCCCACAGGCCCTCGGCGCGGACCTCGAACGCCGGCGGCCTGGGGGGCGGGACGTCGTGGTCGACCACCGTCACCAGGGGCCGACCCTCGCCCACCACGCAGGCCCAGTACCAGGCCACCGTCTGGTTGGGATAGAGACCCAGGCGCACGTAGCCGCCGAGGGTCGCGTCGCGGGTGGCGAAGTCGTAGTACCACGATTCGCCCCACCAGTCGCCCTCCCCCGGGGCGTGGTAGGACTCGTCGGCGGCGGTCAACCCCGCGGGTATGAGATCGGTCACCCGCCGAGTCTGTCGCGATACGCGCGGACCTTGTGGCGGTTGCCGCAGACGTTCATGGAACACCGGTACATGCCCCACTGGCGCTCGTGACCCACGCAGGCAATGTGGAGGTAGGGCGGTAGCTTCCGCCGGGTGCAATACCTGAGCCCCGAATGGATGGAGGCTGCCCGCCTCGCCATCGCCGGCGATGCCAGCATCGCTCGCGCCACCGCCGGCGTCAGGCTCACGGTCGAGCACGTGGTCATCGACGGGCCTCAGGGGACGATCCGCTGGCACGTCGCCATCGACGATGGGGAGGTCGGGCTGACCGAGGGCGCGGCCGTGGAGCCCGACCTGCGGTTCACCACCGACTACGCCACCGCCGCGCAGATCGCCGCGGGCGGGCTGGGCGCGCAGCGAGCCTTCGTGGAGGGCCGCTTGCGAGTGGGCGGCAACCTGAGCGTGCTGATCAGCCACCAGAGGGCGTTGTCGACGATCGATGACGCCCTTGCCGGCGTCCGGGCTCGGACGATCGGCACGTAGGATGCAGCGACCGTGCCCGAGATGCCCGAGCTCCAGGCTCATGCCGAGCGCCTGACCGAGTCGTTCGAAGGCGCAGTGCTCCAGCGGTTCACCCCGCTGTCCTTCACGGTGCTCAAGACGGCGACGCCGGGTCCGGAGTCGGCCCAGGGGCATGCCCTCGAGTCGGTCGGCCGGCGGGGCAAGCACCTACTGCTGCGGTTCGAGCCGTGCACGTTCGTGGTCCACCTCATGCAGGGGGGTCGCCTGCGGGTCGACGAGAAGCAGGCCGCCCGTCCCCGAAACGGGCAGGGACGATGGCGGTTCGCCGACGGGCGGGCGTTGCTGCTCACCGAGGCGGGCACCGAGCGCAAGGCCGGCGTGTGGGTCGTGGGCGGCGATCCGCTGAGCCAACCGCCCCTCGACACCCTCGGTCCCGAGGCCCACCTGCTCGACGAGCCCGCGATGGCATGCCTGCTGGCCGAGAACTCGATGCGCCTCCACGGCTGGCTCCGCGACCAGGGGATCCTCGCGGGCATCGGCCGGCGCCTGGCCAACGAGATCTGCCACCGGGCCCAGCTGTCCCCCTTCGCCAGCACCGCCAAGCTCTCGCCCGACGAGGTCAAACGCCTGCACGCCGCCATGGGCGAGTGCATCGACGAGTCGCTCGACTACGAGCGCACCCGCGACGACATGTCGTCGTCGGCGGAGCGCCCCGGCGGCGTCCACCATCGCACCGGCGAGCCGTGCCCGGTGTGCGGCGACACCGTGCGCGCCGTCGAGTACCGCAGCTACACGGTCAACTACTGCCCCACCTGCCAAACCGGCGGCAAGGTGCTGGCGGACAACACGACGAGCCGCTTCCTGAAGTAGGCGGCCCCCCGCCACCAAGCGGTCACACAGCAGCGCAGGGCGGCGCTGTCAGATCAGGCCAAGCTGGTCCACGGTGTCGCGCTCGCCGGCCAACTCGGCCACCGAGGCATCGATGCGCCTGCGGCTGAAGTCGTCGAGGTCCAGGCCCGGCACGATCTGGTAGTCACCGCCCGCGGTGGTGCAGGGAAAGCCCGAGACCAGACCGGCGGGCACGCCATAGCTGCCATCGGACGGCACCGCCATCGACACCCAGTCCCCGGGGGGCGAACCGAGCGTCCAGTCGTGCACGTGCTCGATGGCGGCATTGGCGGCCGACGCCGCAGATGACAGGCCCCGGGCCTTGATGACCGCCGCGCCCCGCTGTTGCACCGTCGGGATGAACTCGTGCTCGAGCCAGCCGCGGTCGCCGCCGATGGCGTCGAAGGCGGGCTTGCCGGCGATCTCGGCGTGAAACACGTCGGGGTACTGGGTCGCCGAGTGGTTCCCCCAGATCGTCATCCTGGCGACGTCGGCGACGTCGGCGGCGGCCTTGCGGGCGAGTTGGGCCTTGGCCCGGTTGTGGTCGAGCCGGGTCATCGCGGAGAAGCGCTCGCGGGGGACGTTGGGTGCGTTGTGCATGGCGATCAGCGCATTGGTGTTGGCGGGGTTGCCGACGACCAGCACCCGCACATCGTCAGCCGCGTTCTCGGATATGGCTTTGCCCTGAGTGGTGAAGATGGCTCCGTTGGCGGACAGCAGATCGGCGCGCTCCATGCCCTCCTTGCGGGGCATGGCTCCGACGAGGAGGGCATAGTTGGCGCCGTCGAAGGCCCGGCCGGCGTCGTCGGTGCCCACGACGTCCGCCAGCAGCGGGAAGGCGCAGTCGTCGAGCTCCATGCACACGCCCTCGAGCGCGCTGAATGCCTGGGGGATCTCGAGCAACTGGAGGATCACCGGTTGGTCGTCGCCCAGCATCTGACCGCTGGCGATGCGGAACAGCAGGGCGTAGCCGATCTGACCGGCAGCCCCAGTGACGGCGACGCGCACGGGATCCTTCATGGAGGCCGACCATACGATGCGGCGCAGCCGGGGAGCCAGTACCGCGTCTTTGAAGGCTTTCCGGGGCTGAGCACCGCTTTTCTTCAAAGACGCGGCGAGGGAGCGCCCATGGGCGCTCCCTGCCGGTGGTGGGCGTCCCGCCGCAGTGCTAGAGCTGCATCGCCTTGATCTCGAGGAACTCCTCGAAGCCGTGCGGTCCGTACTCGCGACCGTAACCGCTGTTCTTGAAGCCTCCGAACGGGGCGCTCGGGTTGAAGGCACCGCCGTTCACCTCGATCTGGCCGGTGCGGATCCGGCGGGCAAAGGCCTCGGCCCGCTCGGCGTCGGCGGCCCACACGCCACCCGACAGCCCGTAGACCGAGTCGTTGGCGATGCTCGCCGCCTGGTCCTCGTCCTCGTAGGCGATGATCGACAGGACCGGCCCGAAGATCTCCTCCTGGGCGATCGTCATGTCGTTGCTGACCTCCGAGAACACCGTGGGCCGCACGTAGTAGCCCTGCTCGAAGCCCTCCGGCCGCTCGGGTCCGCCGGTCACCAGCTTGGCGCCCTCGTCGATGCCCTTCTGGATGTAGCCCGTCACCCGCTCGACCTGGGCCTGGCTCGACAGCGGTCCCAGGCGGGCGCCGTCGGCGAACGGGTCCGACGGCTGGTAGTGGGCCTCCACCTCGTCGGCGGCGATGCGCTCGGCGTCGGCGACCCGGGATGCCGGGACCAGCATGCGGGTCAGCGCCGTGCAGGTCTGGCCCTGGTTGAGGTAGCACTTGCCGACGCCGTCACGCACGGCATTCTCGAACGCCTCGTCGTCGAGGTCGTCGAGCAACACGTTGGCCGACTTGCCCCCCAGCTCCAGCGCCACTCGCTTGAGGGACTGCGCCGCGAGCTCGGCCACCCGCTTGCCCGCACGGGTCGACCCGGTGAACGACACCATGTCGATCTGCGGGTGGAGTGCGATGGCCTCCCCGACGACCGGGCCGGTGCCGATCACCAGGTTGAACACGCCGGCAGGCAGGCCGGCGTCGTGGATCACGTCCGCCAGGATGAAGGCGTCGAGCGGCGCCACCTCGCTGGGCTTGAGCACCACCGTGCAGCCGGCGGCGATCGCGTAGGCGACCTTGGCGGCGACCTGGTGCAGCGGGTAGTTCCAGGGCGTGATGGCGCCCACCACGCCCACCGGCTCCCGCCGGATGATGCTGTTGCCCAATCGGCTCTCGTACTCGTAGCTCTCTGCGAGCTGTGCCGCAGTGTTGAAGGAGTTGATCGGTAGGCCGGCCTGGATCATGAGGCTCAGCCACTTGGGCATGCCCGCCTCGCGGGTGACCACGGTGGCGATCTCGTCCATGCGAGCGCCGAGGCCCTCGGCGATGCGGGTGCAGTACTTGGCCCGCTCCTCGGGCGTGGTCTGCGACCAGGACTCGAAGGCGGCGCGGGCGGCCGTCGCCGCGGCGTCGACGTCTTCGGCCGTGCCCGCGGGCACCTGGGCGATGACCTCGCCGTTGGTCGAGTCGTGGACGTCGATCGTGTCCGAACCGGTGGACGGCACCCAAGCGCCGTCGATGTAGAGCTTGTCGTGGACCTGCACGGCGGAACCCCCTAGATGGAGTGTCGGAACCCGACGCTAGCGCCGTTCCTGACCCAGCGGTCAATGTGGTGTACTTCCGGCGGGGCTGCGGGTCCTGTCGCCTCCGGTGCGGGGCCTACCGCCGCCGGCGCCGCGGCGCCGACAGCGGCCCGCATCCTCAGCGCCACCCGCGGCCCCGCCTCCCTCTCGGGCAAGCGCAAGCGTTATACGCGGCCTGGGCCGGGCCTTCCGAGCACCCAGAACGCGATGCCCGCCGCCACGCCCACGTTCAGCGAGTCCACCCCACCCCGCATGGGGATGCCCGCCCGGACATCGGCTGCGGCCAAGGTCCCGGGCGACAGCCCGGGCCCCTCGGCGCCGAACAACAGCGCCACCCGTTCCTCACGCCGGTCGACGCCTCGGTCGTCGGCGCCGTCGAAGGCCAACTCGTCGAGAGGCACCGCACCGTCGTCGGGCGTGAGGGCCACCAGTCTGAAGCCCTGCGCCCGTAGCACGTCGAGGCCGCCAGGCAGGCGGGGGATCCACGCCCACGGGAACCCGTAGCCCTCCCCCATCGCCACCCGCGACGTGCGGCGGTAGAGCGGATCGCTGCAGGTGGGATCGAGCAGGACCGCATCCATGCCCAAGCCCGCGGCCGACCGCAGGATCACACCCAGGTTGGTGGGGTTGCTGACTCGTTCCAGCACGACCACCCGGCGGGCGGCCGCCAGCACCTCGGCGGCCGGCGGGGGCGGGCGCCGCTCGAAGCACGCGAGCAGGCCGCGGTGGACGCCGAGGCCGGTGATGCGCTGCAGCACGGCCGGCGCGGCGGCATAGACGGGAATGCCGGCATCCACGCCGGCAGCCACGCCGGGCGGCAGCGGATCGGTCCGGGTGGCGTCGACGAGCACCGCCCGGAGCTCGTAGCCGGCTCGGATGGCCCGCTCCGCCACGATGTCGCCCTCGGCGATGAATACGCCGGGCTCGCCCGGCTGGCACGCGGCGGGCCAGTTCGCGATCGCGTAGGCCCACGAAGGGCGCGATCTGGCGGTCGCGGGGGTCGTCAATCGGCACCCAGGGCACGGGGCATGGTTTCGCCGGCGAGTGCGGGCCGCAAGGGCCGCGGCGTTGGGTACCGGCGGTCAGGACGACTGGTCGATCACCGTCGAGCCGGCCGATACGCCCGACACGCAGCCACCCGCTCCCGTGGACGGCCAGCCCATCACTTCCAGGGTGGCCGGCCCGTAGGAGCCATCGGCCGTGACGCCGTGCTGCTGCTGGACGTTCATGACCGCCTGGGCCGTCTCGGCCCCGTAGTCGCCGTCGACGGTGAGGCTTTGCCCGTTACATCGGATCAGCGCGGTCTGCAGCACGAGGATGGCCTCGTCGCCGCCGCTTCCCTCCCGCATGACGCAGTTGGCCGAGTCGTCCGATCCGATCGCGGAGGTGTTGCCCGGCACCTGGGCGTTGCCCGATGCCGTCTCGACGACGACCACGCCGTCGCACGTCGACGCGCTGTCGTCGAAGTCGAAGTCGCCGTCGCCCCCGTTGCCGATGTCGCAGCCGGAGTCGGTGGAGGCGAGAGCGGCGAGGCCGAACAACACCAGGACGGCGATCCCTACCGCTTTCGAAGCCACGGCCGCTCCCCTGGCTGGTGGGTACGCCCTGAGCACGGTCGTTCCAGACGGGCGACGCCGAAACCGTAACGTGAGGGACCGCCGGAGACGGGGATCCCCTAGGCTGTACAAGTTCGATACAAGTTCCCCGATCGGAGAAGATCGCCCATGGCCAAGATCAAGGTCGCCAACCCCGTCGTCGAGATCGACGGGGACGAGATGACACGGGTCATCTGGCAGTTCATCAAGGACAAGCTGATCCTCCCCTACCTCGACGTCGAACTGCTCTACTACGACCTCTCGATCCAGAAGCGCGACGAGACCGACGACCAGATCACCGTCGACGCCGCCAACGCGATCAAGCAGCACGGCGTGGGCGTGAAGTGCGCCACCATCACCCCGGACGAGGCCAGGGTCGAGGAGTTCGGCCTGAAGAAGATGTGGCGCTCGCCCAACGGCACGATCCGCAACATCCTCGGCGGCGTCGTGTTCCGGGAGCCGATCATCTGCTCCAACGTGCCCCGGCTGGTGCCGGGCTGGACGAAGCCGATCATCATCGGCCGTCACGCCCACGGCGACCAGTACAAGGCCACCGACTTCGTCGTGCCCGGGCCAGGGACCCTGACGATCACCTACACCCCGGCGGACGGGGGCGAACCGATGGAGTACAAGGTCGCCGAGTACCCGGGCGGCGGCATCGCGCTGGGCATGTACAACTACGACGACTCGATCCGGGACTTCGCCCGGGCGTCGTTCCGCTACGGCCTCGAGCGCCAGTACCCCGTCTACCTGTCCACCAAGAACACGATCCTCAAGGCCTACGACGGCCGCTTCAAGGACCTGTTCCAGGAGGTGTTCGACGAGGAGTTCAAGGCCGAGTTCGACGCCGCCGGCCTGACCTACGAGCATCGCCTCATCGACGACATGGTCGCCCAGGTCATGAAGTGGGAGGGCGGCTACGTGTGGGCGTGCAAGAACTACGACGGCGACGTGCAGTCCGACGTGGTGGCCCAGGGGTTCGGGTCGCTGGGGCTCATGACGTCCGTGCTGCTGACGCCCGACGGCAAGACCTGCGAGGCCGAGGCCGCGCACGGCACCGTCACTCGGCACTACCGGCAGTGGCAGAAGGGCGAGAAGACCTCGACCAACCCCATCGCCTCGATCTTCGCCTGGACGCGGGGCCTCAACTTCCGGGCCAAGCTCGACGAGACGCCCGAGGTCGCGCGGTTCGCCACCACGCTCGAGGACGTGTGCGTGAAGACCGTCGAGGGCGGTCAGATGACCAAGGATCTGGCCCTGTTCGTGGGCGGCGACACACCCTGGCTCACCACCGACGAGTTCCTCGACGCGCTCGACACCAACCTCAACAAGGCCATGAGCCTCGCGTCGTAGGCGGGCTTGGTCCCGTTCCTGGCGCCGAATTGGTTGGCCAGCAACCAAAACTGCGCCCGGAACCGGTCGGCAACGACCGATCGCCGGCGGGTCACACGAGCGACCAGTAGCCCGCGACCAGGTGGGGCGGCGTGTCGAGGTAGACCTTGGCCTCCGGGGGTTGGGCGAACCGACCGTGGCTCCAGCGGACCTCGATGTGGCCAGTGACGCTGCGGCGGCAGCCGGCCTCTCGGTCGTCGACCGTCGCCGTCCACCGCACCAGCGGTTGGCGCGAGGCGACGGGCTCGACGTCGAAGCGGCGCAGGCGGAAGGCCTGGCGCCAGTCCCAGGGGCTGCCCACCCGGAGCGCGCACCATGCGGTCACCGTCGGACCCGAGCACGAAGTAGGTCGCCGCCGCCACCCGGAGGAAGCGCCACAGCGTGGCCTCGCGCGCCGCCGTGCGCGCGCAGCCGGTCGCGCCACCGCCGGGCCGACCCGTCGGCGACGACGGCCGACAACGCGGCGTACGCCTCGGCCGCCGCCGGCGACGTCCAGGCGCCCCGCCCGAGCGCGTGCGCCAGGTCGCGGCGCTCGGCGGGTGACAGGTCGATCGCCCGGTCGGGCAGCGACCCGACCATCCCGGTCTCGAACCGCACGATCTCGTAGAGCGCCTGCGTCTCACGCGGCGCCATCTCCGCGAACCAGTCGGCCCGAGCGTCGGGGTCGGCCCCGTTGGACCCGCCGAAGACCAGTCGCGGTGCGGCGTTCAGGGTGATACGGGAGTTGTACTTGCAGCTCACCAGGTAGACGTGGTCGATGCGCAGGTCGGCGGGCACCGGGTCGACGCCGGGCGGGCGGTGCGGGCCCTTCCACTCGACTACCTCGGGCGGGCGGCCCCGAAGGCCGTCGCGGGCGGCGAGGAACGCCCGCCCGTTGGCCCACGCGGCGGCGAACGCCGCCCGGTGACGGCCCTCCCTGTGCAGGGCGCGTAGGCGAGCCCAGCGCTCGGGCCCGACGCCGCCGAAGGCAACCGGTGGATGGGCCAGCGCCGCCGCCAGGTCGCCGGCCCCGAAGGTGCCCAGGCCGGTGACGACCTCGGTGATCTCGGTGCGATCGGCGGGCACAGGCGACCTATCCGAGCGTCAGTGAGGGTCGATCTCGCCGGTCGCACGTTGGCTCGACCAGCTCGTCGTCGTGGCGTACATCATCCGCGAAATCGACCCTCAGTCCGGCACCAGCAGCTCGCCGATCGGTTGCGGCCGCGGCGCGGCCCGTGCGTAGTGCGCCAGGCGCTCCACGGTCGCCTCGGCCGATTCGACCGGCAGGACGTCGATGAACGCACGCCCCCGGGCCTCGGCCAGCGCCGCGGCTCCCGCCGATCGCCGGCCCGGCATGTCGGTGGCCATCAACAGGAGCGGTCGCGCCCCGAACCCGGAGAGGCGGACCGCCCGGCCCAAGGTGCGCTCTAGCACGTCGCCGTGGCGCAACCCCGGGCGGCCGACGGTGAACCCGCCGACCACCTCGACCAGCCACTCGCGACCGGCGGGGTCGGTGGCCAGCAACGTCACGTCGACCCCGCCCACCTTCCTGCGGACCCGGTCGTCGACCACGAAGCCGGCGTCCCGGAGAAGTGACACGGCGACCGCCACCGCCTTGTCGCCCGCCGGCTCGGGCGGCCCGCCGACCAGCACCCGCAGGAGCTCGTCGGCCACCCGCCGCCGCGCCACATCGACATAGCGCTCGTCGGTGTCGTAGCCGAGGTAGTGGCGCCCGGTGCGCACCGCCGCCACCGCCGCCGAGCCCACGCCCATGAACGGATCGAGCACGACGTCGCCTCGCCATGTGTACAGCTCGATGAGCCGCTGGGGGAGCTCGACGGGGAACGGCGCCGGGTGACCGACCCGGCGTGCGCTCTCGGGCGCGAGCTCCCAGACGTCGAGCGTGGCCTCCATGAACTCGTCGGCGGACGGTGTGGCCACGTGCGGCAGGTCGGCAGCGGCGCGCTGCGACCGGTCGATCGCCCGGTCGAACCGTCCCTTCGACGCCACCACCACCCGCTCGGTGAGGTCGCGCAACACCGGGTTGGCGGGACTGCGGAACGACCCCCACGCGCAGTTTCCGCCTGCTCCCCGGGCCTTGCGCCAGATGATCTCGCCCCGGAGCAGCAGGCCCAGCCGGTCCTGCAGGATGCCGATGACGTCGGCCGAGAGCGAGCGGTAGGGCTTGCGCCCGAGGTTGGCCACATTGACGGCGATGCGCCCGCCGGGCTCGAGCTTGCGAACGCACTCGGCGAACACACCCTCGAGCAGTGCGAGGTACTCGGCATACGAGGCAGGGATGCCCTCCTTTCCCAGCTCCTCCTCGTACTGCTTGCCGGCGAAGTAGGGCGGCGAGGTCACCACCAGCGCCACGGACGCCGGCTGCACCCGGTCCATCGAGCGGCTGTCGCCTACGTATATCTGGTCGACGACGCCGGGCGGGTTGACGACGGCGTCGTCGGACAGCGCCGGCGCCGCGAACCGGGCATAGAACGCAGCCGAGTCGTGGTTCTCGCGTCGGCCCACGCCGAAGGACGAGGTCGCAGTCGGGGACCTCTTGCGCCCGGTGCGCTCTGCCGCTCCCGCCCCTCTCGCTGCCATGCCAACACCTTAGGAAGCCGGTGTGACATTCACGGGGAGTCCGCTCAACGAGTGGGCGCCAACCCCAGGTTGTCGACGATGCGGAGCACGGCCTCCGACCGGTTGAGTGCGTAGAGGTGCAGCCCCGGAGCGCCGGCGTCGAGCAGGCGGCGGCACAGGTCGGTGGCGACGTCGACCGCGATCTCGCGACGCGCCTCGATCTCGTCCCCGGCCTGCTCGAGGCGGGTGATCAGGGCCCCGGGGACGACGGAGCCGTTCATGGTGGCCATGCGCACCAGCCCGCTCAGCGGTGCGACCCCCGGCGGCATCACGCCCGGCAGGACCGGGGTGGTGCACCCGAGCTCGGTCAGCTCGTCGATCATGCGCAGGTAGTCGTCGAGCTCGAAGAAGAACTGGGTGATCCCGAAGTCGGCGGCGGCCAGCTTGATCGCCAGGTTGCGACGGTCCCGGGCCCGGTCGCCCTCCGAGCGTGGGTGCAGCTCCGGGTGGGCGGCCACGCCGACCGAGAAGTCGCCGGGATGGTTCCGGACCAGCTCCACCAGCTCGAGCGCGTACGTGAAGTCGCCGCCGGGATCGCTCCCGTCGGCGGGCGGATCACCGGCGAGCGCCAGTATGTTGCGGACGCCGCCGGCCTCGTACTCGTCCAGCAACGCCACGACCTGGTCACGCGAGTGGCCGACGCAGGTGAGGTGGGCCATGGCCGGGAACACCTGCTCCCGGTTCACCTGCATCACGATGTCGCGGGTGCGGTCGCGGGTCGAGCCGCCGGCGCCGTAGGTCACGGAAACGAACGACGGCCGCAGCGGCGCCAGCTCGTGGATGGTCTTTTCGAGTTGGCGCTCGGCCTCGTCGTTCTTGGGTGGGAAGAACTCGAAGCTGAGCGTGCGGCGGCCCGCCGCCAGCAGATCGACGATCCTGCTAGCGGATTGGCGGTCCTGGGGCGCGGAAGCCATGGGTCAACTCCCCCGATGGGTCGGATGTGCGTTGCTGCGCTTCACCGGGCCGGATGCAACAGCACCACCCATGTCAGCCCGAGTCCGAGAGAGCCTATCCGGTGCCGGTGCCGAAGGACCGCTCGGCCGCCTCGACGGTGTTGCGCAGCAACATGGCGACGGTGGTGGGACCGACACCGCCCAGCCGCGGGGTGATCCACGACGCCACCTCGCCCACGGACTCGTCGACGTCGGGGAGCAGCCTGCGCCCCTCCCAGCTGATCCCGCCGCTCACGACCACCGCGCCCGGCCGAACCATGTCTGGCATCACGAACGACGGCACTCCCACGGCCGCCACCACGATGTCGGCGCGCCGGGTGTAGTCGACGAGGTCGGGCACCCCGCTGTGCACGACGGTCACGGCCGCGTTGGCGCCCGGCTGCTTGAGCGTCAGCAGCAGCGCCAGCGGTCGGCCCAGGGTGGGACCGCGCCCGCACACGACCACGTGCTTGCCGGCGATGTCGATGCCGTAGTGCACGAACATCTCGCGGATGCCCGCCGGCGTGGCCGGCACCGGCCCGTCCTCCTGCAGCACCAGCTTGCCGAGGTTGACGGGATGGAGGCCGTCGCCGTCCTTGGCCGGGTCCATCGCCCCCACGGCGGCGTTGAAGTCGAACTGCGGTGGCACCGGGTGCTGGATCAGGTAGGCGTCTACCGCCGGGTCGGCGTTGAACCGCTCGACCGCCGCCAACAGGTCGGCCTGGGTGCCGTCGCCGGGAACCTCGATGTGGTGGCTGGCCACACCCACCTGCTCGGACGTCTCGTGCTTCTTGCGCACGTAGCCGGCCGACGCGGCATCGTCGCCCACCAGGATGGTGCCCAGTCCCACCGTCTTGCCCCGATCGGCGAGCGCCTCCACCCGCTTGGTGACGTCGGCGAGCACGGCCTCGGCGACGGGGGCTCCGGCGAGCAGTTGTGCGGTCATCGGATCCCATTGTGCCGTCGGGGGCCGGGTGATCCCGAGGCAATGCCTTAGGAGCCGAGCGGATAGGGCGGTTCGCACAGCCTACGCGTGGGGATTTGGCGGTCGACCGCCAGCTCAACAGCTCGGCGGCCCGGCAGCGCTGACCACCGTGACCCAAGAGGACGTGCCTATCCGCTCACGTCCTTGGGCAATGGGTTCCGGGCCGGGCGGGCCGAGGCGGCCTGTCGCTAGCGTCGTGCCATGACCATCGACGGCGACGAGGACCTCGAGGGGCTGCGGCGAGCCGGACGGGCGGTCGCCGAGGCCCGTGATGCCATGCTGTCGGCGGTGGCGCCCGGGGTTGCCACCAGCGAGCTCGACGCCGTCGGCCGCGACGTCCTGCGGGCCCACGGCGCCCGCTCGGCGCCCCAGCTCGCCGTCGGCTTCCCGGCAGCGACCTGCATCAGCGTCAACGACGAGGCGGCCCACGGCATCCCCTCGCCGTGGCGCCGCCTGCGCGACGGCGACCTGGTCAACGTTGACGTCTCGGCCGAGCTCGACGGCTATTGGGCCGACACCGGGGCCAGTGCCCCGGTAGGCCGCGTGTCGCTCGTCGCCCGCCGGCTCCTCGACGCCACCCGGCTCGCCCAGAGCGACGCCACGGCCGCGGCCCGGGCGGGGCGCCCGCTTCGCCACATCGGCCGGGCCGTCCAGCGCCGGGCGCGCCGCCACGGCCTGCGGGTGATCGCCAACCTGTGCGGGCACGGCGTCGGGGCGTTCCTCCACGAGCCGCCGCAGGTGCCCAGCGTCGAGGACCCCAGCGACGACACCGTGCTGTGGGAGGGGCTGGTGCTCGCCATCGAGCCGTTCCTGTCGACGGGCGCCACCCACGCCGTCGAGGGCCGCGACGGCTGGACGCTCCGCACCGCCGACGGCAGCCTCGCGGCCCAGTTCGAGCACACGGTGGTGGTCACCCACGGCCGGCCGCTGGTTCTGACGGCGTCGACGTAGCCGGCTGGGCCGACTCCACGGTGCCCACGGACCCGACGGACCGCGACAGGGCCCGAGCGCTCGACGCCGCCGACCCGCTCGCTCCGTTCGTCGCCGAGTCGATCGTCACCGAACCGGACCTGCTGTACCTCGACGGCAATTCGCTGGGGCGGCTGACGCACCGGGCCCGGCGCCGCCTGTTGCAGCTGGTCGACGACGACTGGGCGCGTGGCCTGGTGCGGTCGTGGGAGGCGTGGATCGACTTGCCGGTGCAGGTGGGCGACGCCCTGGCCCGGCACCTGCTGGGGGCGGAGCCGGGGGAGGTGGTCGTGGGAGACGCCACCACCGTCAACCTGTACAAGGCGGCGTCCGCGGCGATCGCGGCGCGGCCGGGTGCCCGGGCGGTCGTGACCGACGACGACAACTTCCCGACCGACCGCTACGTGCTCGAGGGCCTCGCGGCACAACACGGGCTGGAGTACCGGGAGGTGCGCAGCGACCCCGTCGACGGCCCCGACGCCGCCACGATCGGGGCGGCGCTCGAGGGCGCGGCCCTCCTGAGCCTCTCGCACGTGGCCTACGGGTCGGGGGCGCTGGCGGACATGGCCGGGCTCACGGCGCTGGCGCACGAGCACGGCGCCCTCGTCCTGTGGGACCTGTCGCATTCGGTCGGGTCGGTGCCGGTCCAGCTCGCCGCCACGGGCGCCGACCTGGCCGTGGGCTGCACGTACAAGTACGTCAACGGCGGGCCCGGCGCCCCGGCCTTCACCTACGTGCGCCGCGACCTGCAGGGAGAGCTGCGCCAGCCGATCTGGGGCTGGTTCGGCCAGCGCGACCAGTTCGCCATGGCGTCCGGCTACCGCCCGGTCGACGGGATCGGTTCCTGGCTCACCGGGTCTCCGGCGGTGCTGGGGCTGGCGTGCGTCGAGGCCGGCGTCGCCCTCCTGGCGGATGCGGGCATCGAGCGCCTACGAGCCAAGGGGATGACGCTCACGTCGCTGATAGTCGATCTCGCGGACGCGTGGCTCACGCCGCTGGGATTCAGCCTGGCCAGCCCCCGGGCGGCCGAGCGGCGCGGATCGCACGTGGCGCTGGCACACCCCGACGGCTGGCGGATCTCCCAGGCGCTCATCGACGTCGCCGGCGTCGTGCCCGACTTCCGGGCGCCGGACCGACTGCGGCTCGGGCCCGCCCCGATCGCCACCCGCTTCGTCGACTTGTGGGACGCGCTCGACCGGCTACGTCGCCTGGTCGAGAGCGGCGCCCACCAGCGGCACACCCCGGCGGCCCGGCGTGTCACCTGAGGGATCGCCGCGCTGGCCCGTCGACGCGGGCCGTTCCTAGTGGAGGAAGTGGCGTTCGCCGGTGAAGACCATGGCGAGGCCTAGCTCGTCGGCGCGGGCGATGATCTCCTCGTCGCGGGACACGCCAGTGGGCCGGCCGGGCTGGATGACCACCGCCACCCCGGCAGCGGCGGCGGCCTCGATGCCGTCGGGGAAGGGGTAGAAGGCGTCGCTGGCGCAGGCGCCGCCCGCGGCCCGGCCGGCCGCCTTCGACGCCGCCAGCTCGCCTGATTCCACCCGGTTCTGCTGGCCGGCGCCAATGCCCCACGTAGCGCCGTCCTTGGCGAGGACGATGGCGTTGGAGCGCACCCAGCCGCACACCCGCCAGGCCAGCTCCGCGTCGCTCCACTCGGCCGCGGTGGGCTCACGCCGGGTGACCACGCGCCAGCCGGCCCGCTCGGCCAGGAACCGGTGGGGATCCTGCACCAGCAGGCCGCCGGTGATGGGGCGCAGGTGCCACCGGTCGGGTGTGGGTGGCGGAGCCTCCAGGATGCGGGTGTTCTTCCGCTTGGCCTGCAACGCCTCGATGGTGCCGGGCGCGTAGCCGGGGGCGACGACCACGTCGGCCTGCGCCGCCGCCACCATCCGTTCCACCGTGGCCTCGTCGACCACCTGGCTCAGAGCCACGATCCCCCCGAACGCCGAGCGCTCGTCGCATTCGAAGGCGTGCTCGTAGGCGTCGGCCAAGGTGGACGCGATCGCCGCCCCACAGGGATTGGCGTGCTTGATGATGGCCGCGGCCGGCCGGTCGAACCGGGTTGCCAGGTCGTGGACCAGCAGCCAGGCGGCGTCGGCGTCGTAGAGGTTGAGGTAGCTGAGCGCCATCCCGCCGTGCTGGGTCATCGCCGCCCACCACGGCTCGCCGCCGTCCCCGATGCCGGTCGACTCGGCGCGGTAGAGGGCCGCGCGCTGGTGGGGGTTCTCCCCGTAGCGCAGCGTGAGCGGTTCGCGCCGGTACGTGAGGTGGAGCGACTCCGGTAGCTCGGCCGACCCCGAACCGGCGGTGTCGTCGAACCAGCGGACGATGGCCGCGTCGTACGCCGCGGTGGACGCGAAGGCTGTCCGCGCGAGCTCGCGACGGGTCGTGTCGGACAGCGACCCCGACGTCTGCAGCTCGTCGAGCACGGCCCGGTAGTCCGTCGGATCCACGACGACGCCGACCTGCGTGTGGTTCTTGGCGGCGGCGCGGACCAGGGTCGGCCCGCCGATGTCGATCAGCTCCTCCGCCTGCGCCGCACCGTGCTCGAACGTCGACGTGTCGGCGCCGAACGGATAGAGGTTGACGACCACCAGGTCGAACGGCTCGATGCCGTGGGCCTCGAGGTCAGCTCGATGGGCGGGATCGGTGCGGTCGGCGAGGATGCCGCCGTGGACCTTGGGATGAAGCGTCACGACGCGGTGCCCGAGGATGGCCGGGAAGCCCGTGATCTCCGCAGTGTCGGCGACCTCGAGGCCGGCATCCCGGAGTGCCGCGGCGGTGCCGCCCGACGAGACAAGCTCCCAGCCCAGGCCCGCCAGGCCCTCGGCGAGCTCGACGATGCCGGCCTTGTCGTAGACCGAGAGCAGCGCTCTCATTGTTTCCCGCTCTTGCTGCTTCGCAGCGGGCCGCTCGGGCTCCGGCGTGTCGCTTGCCCGCTCCCCCGGCCGCTCGGGCCGGGCTCGCTCTCTCGCCCTCCGGGACGCTCGCTCACGTGTCCTCCTCGGGATCGGGCTCGTGGCCGGAAGCGTCGCCGAAGGTATCGGCGACGAAGCGGCGGATGGTCGCGGGATACAGGCGCCACTCGACCTGCTTGATGCGCTCGTGCAGGGTCGCCTCGGTGTCGTCCGGCAGTACGGGGACCGCCTCCTGGGCCAGGATCGGTCCGTCGTCGACCTCGGCCGTGGCCACGTGGATGGTGGTGCCCGTCACCTTGACCCCGGCCGCCAGCGCATCCCGCACCGCGTGCCAGCCCTTGAACGCCGGCAGCAACGCCGGGTGGCTGTTCAGGACCCGACCGGAATAGGCGTCGGTTAGCCCCGGTACCACGGTGCCGAAGCCGGCCATGACCACCAGATCGATGGCGTGCGTCCGCAGCACCTTGACGAGCCGCTCCGTGTAGGCCGTGCGGTCGAAGGAGGTGCCCCATTCGGTGCGCTCCACCAGCTCGGTGGGAATGTCGCGCTCGGCGGCGATCTCCAGCGCTCGGCAGGGACGGTCCGCCGCCACCAGCGCCACCGGCACGCCGTCGTCGACGATGGCGTGCAGTAGGGTCCCGCTGCCCGAGGCGAGTACCGCGATCCGAGCTGGGGGCATCGGTCCGATGCTAGTGGCCGGGCTTGTTCGGACGGCCGACCCGCGCGGGGAGTACGCATCGCGTTCTTGCGGCGGCCGGCTCAACGACTGCTGAAGACGAGAGGCGATAGGCCGTCGGACCGCGTCGGTCTGACCGTCGGTCCGGGCCCGATGCTCGTCCGTGCCCGCCGGCCGGCACGGACGAGCGCGGGACCGGCGCCCGACCACGGATCCGGCGTGGCCTAGGGTCGCGGGATGGCTACTGAAGGGGAGGGCCTGGTCGCCCGATTGGGGGCCTGGGGCGGACGGCGAGCCGAGCCGCGGCTGTGGATCTCGCTCGCGGGCGCCGGGTGCGCGCTGGCCGTCGCGGGCGTCGTGATCATCTCCGGCGACGCTCAGGTGGGCGAGGAGGGGTTCAGCGACGGGTCCCGGCTGCCGGGCATCATCCTGTGCCTGGTGGTGGCCGCGGCCGGCTACGCCCTGCTGCACTGGTTCGCCGAGAGCCCCGCCGCCACGGCGGGGGTGACCGCCATCGCGTTGGCGGTTCCGCCGTTCTTCTACTTCCTGACGTTCGACGCCGACGGCGTGCCGCCGTGGTCGGCCGAAGGGATCCTGGCCTTGTCAGCGCTGGTGTGGCTGGTGTCGTACGTGGTCGGCCCGGCGCGTGGCCGTCCGTTGCTCCTGGGCACCGCATTGGTGGCGGTGGTGCTGCTGGCGTTCCAGTTCACGGAGGAGCCGTTCTCCGCCGGGTTCGAGGCGACCTTCGTCGACGAGAGCCCGTTCGTCACCCGACGAGCCGTTCCCCGGGGACGATGAGGTCACCAGCCAGGGCGATGAGCCCGACCCCACGACGCTGGGCATCGTCTCGCTGATGTTCGGAGCCGCCTACCTGGTGGCCGGGCGGCTGCTGGACCGGCGGGGGTTCGCCGGGACTGCGACCCCGTTCGTGGTGGCGGCCCTCGCGGCGATACCGGCCGGGATCGCATTCCTCGGCGAGGACCTCGAGGCGGCGGGCGCCGGCGCCGCAGCGATCGTCGCCGGTCTCGTGGTGGCATGGCTCGGCGCCCGAAGCGGCCGCCGGGCGTCGACCGTCATCGGCGCCGGCGGGGTGGCGCTGGGCATCGTCCTGATCATCGCCGATGCCATGCAGGAGAGCAGTCCCACGAGCATCGGGATCGCCCTATTGGTCGCAGGAGGGACGGTCGCGCTCGGCGCCCAGCTCCTGCACATGCAGACCGGCGAGTCGCCGCAGATGACGCCGGGACCGTCGGTTTTCGGCCGTCCGGGGCCACCGGCCGGGGAGCACGCCGCCTGGCAACCACCGAGCGTCGGGCAACAACCGGGCCCCTGGCAACAACCCGCCGCCGGAGCAACAACCGGGCCCCTGGCAACAACCCGCCGCCGCGCAACCGCCGCGGTCGCCGCAACCGCCACCGCCGACGTCCCGGTTGCCGCCCCCGCCTCCCGGCCAACCCTGACGACACCTGGCGCTAGCCTGCTCCAAGCACTGTGGAGCTGTTGGAGCGGGACGAGGCGCTGGCCGAGCTGCACCGCCAGTTCGAGCGGAGCGCAAAGGTCGGCCGGCTCGCCGTCGTGTCAGGCGAGGCCGGCATCGGCAAGACGGCGCTGGTCACGCGTTTCCTCGGCGAGTGCCTGCCGACGCCGGTCGTCCTGTGGGGCGGTTGCGATCCGCTGCACACACCGCGGCCCCTGGGACCGATCCGCGACGCCGCCAGGGGCGCCGGTGGTCGGCTCGCCGCCCTCCTCGCCGAGGACGCGCCGCGGGAGTTGGTCTTCGAGGCAGTTCTCGACTCGCTCGGTCGGCGCCCGCACCGGGTGTTGGTGGTCGAGGACGTGCACTGGGCGGACGAGGCGAGCCTCGATCTCCTGGTCTGGCTGGGGAGACGCCTGGAGGCGATGGCGGGCCTGATCCTGATCACGTACCGCGAGGACGATCCCACCGCCGGGGCGATCAGCCGCGTGCTCGGCCACACGCCGGCTCGATACGTGGCGCATGTGCGGCTCGAGCCTCTGAGCCCGGCGGCCGTGGCTCGGCTGGCGGCGGCATCGGGCCGGTCGCCGGAGCAGCTCCACGCCCTCACGGGCGGGAATCCGTTCTTCCTGACCGAAGTGCTCGCCGGCCCCGGGGGGGCGGTGCCCGTGACCGTCCGGGACGCCGTGATGGCGCGCGTGGAGCCGCTGCCGGCGGAGGCGCGTGCGCTGTTGGAGCTCGTCTCGGTCGTGCCGGGACGAGCGGAGACGTGGTTGGTGGAGCCTGCGGGGGGCAGGGACGAGGCATTGGCGTCGGGACTCTTGCTTGCGGGCGGCGACGGCATGTGGTTTCGACACGAGTTGGCACGACTCGCCGTCGAAGCGTCGCTGCCGACACATCGCCGCATGCGGCTCAACGAGGCGGTCCTCGCTCGGCTAGCGAGCGTCGATGCGGATCCCGCGCGCTTGGCTCACCACGCCAGGGAGGCGGGGGACATCAATGCCGTCGCCGTCCACTCGGTCGCTGCCGGGCGACTGGCCGCGGCGGCCCGAGGCCACCGGGAGGCGGCGCGGTACTTCGAGGCCGCGCTCGCGACCGGCGTGCCGGCCAGCATCGCACGGGCCGAGCTCCTCGAGGCGTACGCCGACAGCGCGTTTCGGGCCTTTCGGGCCGACGACGCGCTCGAAGGCCGTCGGGCCGCGGTCCGGGCGTGGGAGTCCTTGGGCAACCGGTCGAAGGCCGGAGAGAACCTGCGCTGGCAGTCTCGGGTCGCGTCCGCGGCGGGACTGCGGACCGAAGCGGAGCGGGCCGCCCACGCGGCCGTCGAGGTCTTGGAATCCCTGCCGCCGGGACACGAGTTGGCCATGGCGTACAGCAACCTGTCGCAGCTGTTCATGCTGGCGAACGAGGGCGAGGCCGCGGTGGCGTGGGGCCGGCGGGCCCTGGAACTGGGTCGGCGGCTCGGTGACGACGAAGCGACGAGCCATGCGCTCAACAACGTCGGCACGGCGCGACGGATGCTCGGCGAGGACGACGGTCCGGTGCTCTTGCGGGAGTCGTTCCGGCTCGCCGTGGATGCCGGCCTGGACGACCACGCCGGCCGGGCCGCTCTCAACCTCGCCTACGAGTACATGGAGCAACGATGCTACGAGGAGGCCGCCGACGCCATCGCCGCCGCCCTCCGGTTCGCGGACGAGCGGGAGCTGCTCAGGTACGCGCAGTACATGCTGGCGATGCGCTCGTGGCTCCGCCTCGAGCAGGACGACTGGACCGGCGCGGCCGAGGACGCCCGGACTGTGCTTACGCCGCAGCGAGCAGTCCGGCGTCGCGCAGATCCAAGCGCTGGTGACCCTCGGGCTGATCCAGAGCCGCCGGGGCGACGTGGAGGCCCGCGTGACGCTCGAGCGAGGCTGGGAGATGGCGGTCGGAACCGGGGACCTGATCCGGCTCGCCCCGTGTGCGGTGGCGCGGGCCGAGCTGGCATGGATCAGCGGCGATCGGCCGGTAGCCGTCGACGAGCTGAAGACGAGCTGAACGACGTGCTCCGACTGGCCGACGATCGGGCCCACCCGTGGTGGGTGGGCGCCCTCGCGTTGTGGCTCGCCCCGACGGGACGGTGCCCCGACGTCCGGACGGTCCCCGCCGACCCCTTTCGCCTCGCATTGTCGGCAAGGTGGGACGAGGCCGCCGACTGGTGGCGCGTTCGTGGCTCCGGCTACCAGGCCGGTCTCGTGGCGGCGCTGTCCGGGAACGTGCGGATGCTCCGCTCGGCGCTGGAGACCTTCGACGGCATGGACGCCCCTGCGGCCGCAAGGCGTGTCCGGTCACGGCTCCGCGCCTTGGGCGCCCGCGGGATCCCGCGGGGACCGCGAGCCAGCACGAGAGCGAACCTCGGCGGTCTGACCCCTCGGCAGGTCGAGGTTCTGCGCCTTCTGTCCGAAGGATTGACCAACGCCGACATCGCCGCGGAGCTGGTCATCTCCCGCCGCACCGTCGATCACCACGTGTCCGCGGTGCTCGCCCGGCTCGGTGCCGCCAACCGCGTCGAGGCCGCCTCGTTGGCCAGGGCCCGAGGGTTCACGACCCAAGATGGGTAAGTCGGCGGCCCAACTTGGGCAGATCCTCCGATGACCGGACCAGGCGCCCGTCGTAGGTTCGGCCCATGTCCACCGAGATCGACATCGAGGCCTTCGTCGAGTTCGAGGGCAACGGCTACTCGAAGGTCGCCGACGAGTACGACCGCCGCTTCGGTTCGCTCACCACGAGGGCAGCCGAGGCGCTGCTCGATGCCGCCGGCGTCGGCCGCGGCTCCCGGGTGCTCGACGTCGGCACCGGCCCCGGCTACGTGGCCGCCCGGGCGGCCGCTCGGGGCGCGTCGGTGCTCGGCGTGGACCTCGCGTCCGGCTGCGTCGACCTGGCTCGGCGCCTCCAGCCCGAGCTCGAGTTCCGTCAGGGCGACGCGCACCGGCTGCCGCTGCCGGACGCGTCATTCGACGCCGTGGTAGCCAACTTCCTCATGCCCCACCTCGCCGACCATCCGCGTTTCGCGGCGGAGCTGTCACGAGTGCTGGTCGATGACGGGAGGACCGCCCTGTCGACATGGGACCATCCCGAACGCACGCCCTTCCCGGGAGCGCTGTTCCTGGCCGTCGCCCAAGCGGGCGCACCCATGGCCGAGGGGGTTCCGCCCGGCCCACCCTTCTTCCGCTACGCCGACGACGCCGCGTTCGCCGGCCTGTTGGGCGACGCCGGGCTGGTCGACGTCACCGTGACCGACCTCACCTTCACCCACCGGATGCCATCGGCCGACGCCTTCTGGGAGGCGATGCTCGACGGCACCGTGCGGGCGTCGGCGCAGGTTCGGGGCCAGACCCCGGAGATGCAGCGGAGCCATCCGCCGAGCATTCGACCGGATCGTCGCCCAGTACCAAAGCGGCGGAGAGCTCGAGCTGCCGGTGTCGGTCAAGATCGCCGCCGGCCGCAAGCCGACGTTGACGCTCGTCAGCCCAGGTTGCGGACCACCTCGACCATGAGCTGGCCGGCCTCGGTGGGGTTGAGGCCCACCTTGGCGTCGGCGTCGCGCAGCGCGTCCATCTTCGCCTGTGCGGTGCCCTTGCCACCCGAGACGATGGCGCCCGCGTGGCCCATCTTCTTGCCTGGGGGCGCGGTCACGCCGGCGATGTAGGCCACGACCGGCTTGGTCATCTTCGAGGCGATGAACTCGGCGGCCTCCTCCTCGGCGGAGCCACCGATCTCGCCGATCATCATCACCGCCTGGGTGCCGGGGTCGGCTTCGAAGGCCTCGAGGCAGTCGATGAACGACGTGCCCGGCACCGGATCGCCCCCGATCCCGACGCACGTAGACACCCCGATGTCGTTGAGCTTCAACTCGTAGAGCGCCTGGTAGGTGAGCGTGCCGGAGCGGCTGACGATGCCGACTGCGGTCTCTCCGGGCGCCGGGGACTTGGCGATGTGCCCGGCGGTGATGCCGATGTTGGCCTTGCCAGGGCTGATGATGCCGGGGCAGTTGGGGCCGAGCAGGCGGACGTTGGGGAAGTCGCGCCGGAGCTTGTTGAAGAACCAGGCCTCGTCGTGAGCCGGCACGCCCTCGGTGATGCAGACGATGAACGTGACGCCGCCCTCGGCGGCCTCGATCACGGCGTCCCGCACGCCGGGGGCGGGGATGAAGATGCAGCTGGCGGTGGCGCCGGTGGCCTCTACGGCGTCGGCAACGCGGGCGTAGACGGGGATGCCGTCGACGTCGCTACCGGCCTTGCGCGGGTTCGTGCCCGCCACGACCTGGGTGCCGTACTCGCGGTTGAGCAGCCCGTAGAAGCGGCCCTGGCTGCCGGTGAGGCCCTGGTAGACGACCTTGGTCGCCTCATCGACGAAGACGCTCATGTCACGACCTCACTTCGCGCCGGCGCCAGCCAGGGCGACGGCGGTGCGGGCGGCGTCGACCATGGTGGGTTGCATCTGGAGCCGGTCGGACAGGTGCGGTTCGAGGATCTCCCGGCCGAGGTCGGCGTTGGTGCCGTCGAGGCGGATCACGATCGGCTGGGCGATGTCAACCCGGCCGAGGGCGGCCACGATGCCGTTGGCCACCTCCTCGCCCTTGGTGATGCCACCGAAGATGTTGATGAAGATCGAGCGGACGCTGGGGTCGTTGGTGATGACCTCCAGGGCGCCGGTCATCACCTCGGCCGAGGCGCCGCCGCCGATGTCGAGGAAGTTCGACGGCTCGCCGCCGACCTGGTTGACGATGTCGACGGTCGACATGGCCAGCCCGGCGCCGTTGGCGATGACGCCCACGTACCCGTCGAGCCCGACGTACTGCAGGCCCTTGTCGTGCGCCGCCTGCTCGCGCTCGTCACGCACCTGGGTGGCGTCGTACGCCTCGTAGTCGGGGTGCCTGAACTCCGAGTTGCCGTCCAGCGTGACCTTGGCGTCGAGCGCGTGCACCTCGCCCGTCGGCTTCAGTATCAGGGGGTTGATCTCCACCAGGTCGGCGTCGCCCTCGACGTAGGCGTTGTAGAGCTTCAGGAGGATGTCGACGGTGCCGTCGTTGGCCCTCGGGTTGAGCTGGGCGGCCGCCACCCAGGCCGCTGGCCTGCTCCTCGGTGAGCCCGTCGACGGGATCGACCCAGATCTTGGCGATGGCGTCGGGATCCTCGGCGGCCACGGCCTCGATGTCGACGCCGCCTCGTGCCGAGAGCAGGCCGAGGTGCTTCTTGGCGGAGCGGTCGAGGGTGAAGCTGGCGTAGTACTCCTCGGCGATGTCGGAGGCCCGCTCGATCCACAGGATCTCGACCGTGTGGCCCTTGATGTCCATGCCCAGGATGTTGCCGGCGTGCGTCCGGGTCTCATCGGCGTCGTTGGCCAGCTTGATCCCGCCGGCCTTGCCGCGGCCACCGACCTGCACCTGAGCCTTGACCACGACCGGATAGCCGATGCGATCGGCGGCGGCGACGGCCTCGTCGACGCTGGTGACGGCCTCGCCGGGGCTCACCGGGATGCCATAGCGGGCGAAGAACTGTTTTCCTTGGTACTCGTAGAGATCCAAGGGCCTGGCCTCCGATGATGTTGCCCGCGATGGACGGGGAGCTGGGTTCGAAGTGGGCGATGCCGGCTAGCGATACTACGGGCATGTCGCCGACCGGCCCCAAGCCCGTCCTGCTCGAGGCGCCGTGAGCCCAGTCGCGCGGTCGCAGGGCCACACCGGGCGGGCGCTGGCGGTGGCGGCCGCCGGCGTCGTCGTGGCCATCGGGGTCGCGGCGGCGCTGGCCGTGCTCGCCAACCGGGGCACCGTGGACGTGCGGTTGGGGTCGGACACGTTCGCCAAGCACGACGCCGAGGACGCCGCCAGGGACATCGCGGAGAACGGACCGATCCTCTACCCCGACACCGCCGGGGGCGACCGGGACATCTACCTCCAGCACTTCGGCGACGACCCCGACGAGGGCTGGATCGCGTTCGCGGCCCGGCCACCCGGTGTGTCACGCGCCTGCACCCTCCAGTGGAACGCCGACGACGAGGTGTTCCGGCTGCTCGACTCGTCCGGCGAGGTCCGTGGCGAGTGCGACGGCCGCGAGTTCCCTGCCGACGGCGAAGGGCTGCCGATGTACCCCGTCACGGTGGACGCCGACGGCAACATCGACGTCGACCTCAACGCCGCCGATCGGACGACGTCGACCGAAGGCTGACGGTGAACCAAACCGGCCTCTCGTTCGTCATACCGGGTGGCGACGAGGAGGCTGGTCATGGCGCGCGTGGGGGAGCGACGGGTTCGAGTCCGGGTCGGCGCCGCGGTGGCCGCGGCGGCGCTGGCGGCACTCACACTGGTGGCGCCCGCACCGGCGGGCGCGGGCGGTGGCGACTGGCTGTACCCCGATCAGGACCGCTACGAGCCCGGCCAGCAGGTCCGATTCGTCGGCTACACGCAGGCGCAGGCCCGGTCGACCGTCGACGAGAGGGTCCTGGCCAACGCTGAGTTGTGGCGCAACGGTCCCTACTACGCGTACCTGCGGGTGGATCCTGCCGCCGTCAGAGCGTGACGCGCCGCAGGAAGGCGGCCCCTGGCCCTTCGTCCATCCGACCGATCGACGCCTGGGTCGGGTGGCGGCCGACGAGGTCACGCCGGCCAGGGGTGACTACTCGCTGCGCGTGAGTGCGACCTTCTGGCTACCCCGAGGCCTCGCACCCGGCGTGTACGACGTGACGATCTGCAACGACCCCTGCACGACGACGCTCGGCTGGCTCTACGGCTCGCCCGTCTACGTCGGAGTCGATCCTGCGGACCCCATCGTTCGGGTTTGGCCGCTCGACGAACCCACGATCCGGTACCTCGACGACGACGCGCTCGTGTCGGACCCGGTGTGCCAGGGGGCCTGCGTCGACATCGACGACTGGACCGTGACGGCCGCCGAAGTCCGCGCCGGCTACCGGCCCACGCCCACCACCGTCCCGCCGGAGGTGGCAGCGTCCCGCACCACCTCATCCGGGCCACCTGCGAGCGAGCCGGTCGTCGATGCGGGCAAGTCGCCGGCCGGACGGGCCGGCGCCGATCCCGCCGGCGGCGCCTCGAGCGAGGTCATCGCCTGGTTGATGGGCTTCGGCGTGCTCCTGGTCGCGTGGTGCCTGGCCTGGCGCTGGCGGCCCCATGAGCCCCGCATGGTCGTGCGCCAGGGCAATGGCCAGAGCGACCACGCGGCATCGGACGACGACCCGCGCCCGGTCCACATCAAGCTGTGAGCGGCGGCGGATCCACGCGATGGACAGGCAGCCGGCGGCCCATCAGCATGGGCACGCCCGGTGACAGGGGGACAGCGCGTGGAGGAACCGGAGCCGACCCTCATCCGAGCCGCGGCGGCGGGCGATCTGGCGGCGTTCGAGCAGCTCGTCCGGGCCTACCAGCAGCCCGTGTGGCGATTCCTCCGCCGCCTGCTGGGCGACGCCGGGGTGGCCGAGGACGTCGCCCAGGAGACGTTCCTGCGGGTGTTCCGGCGACTGCCCACGTTCACGTTCCAGGCCAAGTTCTCGACCTGGGTGTTCCAGATCGCCCGCAACGCCAGCGTGGACGAGCTCCGTTCACGCCAGCGACGCAGCAGACCTGGCGTCCCTGGCGCCACCGCCGACGCCATCGACCGCGATGCCCGAGGCGCGCGCCGAGATCGACGCAGCCCTGGCCAGCCTGCCGGTCGACCTGCGCGAGGCCGTGGTGCTGGTCGAGGTCTTGGGCTTGCGCTATCACGAGGCGGCCCGTGTGCTCGGCGTGCCCGAGGGCACGGTCAAGAGCCGCATGTTCAGCGCTCGGTCACGGTTGCACCGCTGGTCGACGGCCGACGAGGAGAGTGCGTCCGGTGAGGTGTGACGACGCCCAGGCGGCGATCTCGCTCCGTCTCGACGGCGAGCTCCCCGGGGGTGGCGTCGACGTGCGCGACGTGGACGAGCACCTCGGCGCGTGCGCCGAGTGCTCTGGGTTCGAGCGCCACGCCGAGCGGCTTCGCGGCACGCTCCGATTCGAGGCCGTCGATGCGGTTCCCGACGTGGCATCCGCGGTCGTGGCCCGCCTGCGTTCCTCGAGGGCTTCCTGGCGCCACGCGGCCGGCGATGGCCGGGGCCCGCGGGTTGCCGCACCCGTGCCCCGGCCCCGGCGGCCCCTGGTGGTGGCGGCGGCGCTGGCGGCCATCGCCGGCATGGCCGCGGGGGCGGTGTTCGTGGGCCTCGGCTCGGAACCCCGGTCCCCCGCGGCCGCCGACCTGCCGGGCCGGGTGCTGGCGGCGCAGACCGGCATCGACTCGGTCGACGCCAGCTTCCGACTCGTCGAGGGCGACATCGCCGAGCGATGGCGGAGAGCGCCGGTTCGAGGGGCGGCTGGTCTATGAGGCACCGGAGTCGCTGGCCCTCACGCTGCGGCGGCCTGGATCACGCCGCGCCGACCTCCAGCTCGCGGTCGACGGCGAGCGATGGTGGCAGTCGATGGTGCGAGCCTGCTCCCCACTCCCCGACCAGGCGCCGTGCTCGGACGCGGCCCGGCGATGGGTCCGCTCGGTCCGAGGCCGCGAGCCGTTCTCCGAGAGCTCGCCCGTCCCGCTGGAGCTGATCAACCCGGTCGACGGCTTCACCCCGGCCGCGGCGACGCCCACCGGCCTCGGGACCCGGACGATCGCAGGTCGGCACGCCGTGGGCGTCGCCGTGACGGCGGCGCAGATGGGCCCGTTCCTCGACGGCCTGTCCGTCGGCAGCCACCTGCGGGCGGTGCACCCCAGCGATCCGGTGGAGCTCTGGCTCGACGACGAACACCTCGTGCCGCTCGAGGTGACCGTGCGGGCCGCTGACGGCGCCGATCGGGCGCGGTGGGCGAGCGGCCAGGCGTCCACCGACCGGCCCGGCGACCCGGTCCTGCGCTTCACGGTCACCTCGGTGGCGATCAACGAGCCGGTGGCCGACGACGCGTTCGCCACCCCGGCCAGACTGGCCCCGGACGAAACCATCGACGCCGGGTTCCGGCCGGGGAACGGCCCCAGCGGACCCGTCCCGTCCGATCTGCCCGACGGGTTCCGGTCCTACCGCTCGGGCACGATCACCGGCGCCGGCGGCCCCACGATCGCCGTCGACTCGTGGACCGACGGGCGCGCCTGGCTGGCGGTGCGGTCGACGCGGGACTGGTCGGGCGGCCGTCTGTTCGGCGGCTTGGGAACGAGCGTGCGGGCGATCGACCTGGGCGACGCCGGCGTCGCCTACGTGACTGACGACGGCCGGAAGGTCGCGCTGCACGGCCGCGGCCTCGACGTCGTCGTCAGCGGCAGCGTGGCGCCCGCCGAACTGCGCGCCGCCGCCGCCGGCCTGGGTGTCACCGGACTGCGGGTACCGCGGTCATGGGACGAGGCCGCCACGGCGACGGTGGCCGAGGCCGCCGACGCCCTCCCCGGCCTCCTGGTCGCGCAGGAGCTCGACGGCTTCGGACCACCGGCGATCAGGATCGCCGCCGGCACCGTCACCCAGGTCTACGCGAGCGCCGGAGACCTGGGCTTCACGCTCGTCCAGAGCGACATCGACCACCTCACCCCTCCGGCCGATGGCGACGCCGTAGGGGTAGAGGTCCGGGGTGCCGCCGGTCGCTACAGCGCCGAACGCGGCCAGCTCGAGTGGGCGGAGGGCGGGACGATCCACGGCCTGTCCAGCCACACGCTGACGCTCGCCGAACTACTCGCCGTCGCCGCGGCGCTGGGGCCCGCTTGAAGCGCTTGGCCGTGATCCTCGGTTCGGCACTGGCCGGCGGCCTGCTCGGAGGCGGCGTGATGGTGGCGGTCCAGGCCGCCGATCATCCGGCGACCGACCCGGCCGCTCCCGAGCGGACTTCGGCGGAGCGGGCGGCAACGACGCTGGCGACGCCGTCGACCCAGCCACCGTCCTTGCCGCCCACGACCGACACTCCACCCACGCCGGTCCCGGCGGTCCTGCTGGCGTGGAGCCGCAGCGGCGCAGGCCGCGGGCTGGACCCTGGGCTCGAGCCGGCGGCTGCGGCCCTTCCCGGCGTCGGCGCTACGTCGCTGGTGCGGGCGGGAGGCCTCGACCTGGTGGGCTCCCGCGACATGGAGGGCAGGCGGGTGGACGCGCTGGCTCCCGGTTGGGCCATCCCGCTCGATGCCGCCGCCGTCGACCCCGCGCGCCACGCCGAGTTCGTTCCCATCGCCGATCGGGCCGCCGTCGCCGGCCTCCGTCCGGGCAACGCGGTGCTCGGCCGCACCTCGGCCGACCTCCGCCGCCTAGCCGTTGGCGGGGTGATCGAGCTGACCGGCGGCCGGTCCGTCGTGGTGTCGGCGATCGTGGAGGACGCCAGCATCGGTGGGGCCGAGTTGGCCGTCGACATCCCTACGGGCGAGCGCCTGGGGCTCACCACGCCCCGCTACCTGCTGGTCGCGTACCGGGGCGACCGGCCCGCACTCGAGGATCACCTGCGGGCGGCGTTGCGGCCCGGAACCGTCGTGCGCTTCCGGGGTCCCGGCGAGACCCCCTACCTGCGCCACGCCGACGCGGTGCTGCCGCAGGCGCAGATCAAGGCCCGCTTCGGCGAGTTCAGCTATCGGGCCGGAGCCGGGGGCGGGTTCGAGCAGGATCCCGGATGGCAGGCCGAGAACATCGTCACGCGCCAGGTCCCGATCCTCGGCACCGTGCGTTGCCACCGGGAGATCGTCGATGCGGTGGCGGGTGCAATGACGGAGATCGAGGAGGCTGGGTTGGCGGGCCTCGTCGAGCAGGCGGGGTACGACGGCTGCTTCAACCCCCGCTACGTCGCCGGAAGCGACAGCGTGTCGCGCCACGCCTGGGGCGTCGCGTTCGACATGGGTTTCAGCAGCAATCCGACCGGGCTGGACTCGGTCCAGGACCCTCGACTGGTCGAGATCTTCCGCCGTTGGGGGTTCACGTCGGGAGACAGCTGGCTGGTGCCCGACGCCGGCCACTTCGAGTTTGTGGCACCGGCCGGAGGGTGACCCCGGTCAGGCGCCGGCGCCGGTCGGTTGTGCGCCCCGCAGCATCCCGTCCACCAGCGCCGCCACCGATTCCATGGTCGTGAACAGCGTGCCGTCCCGCCGGTCGGGGTCGAGGCCCGCATACAGCTCGATGCCGAGGAAGAGAGCAGTGACGGCCGAGGTCAGGTCGGCGACGGGCAGGACGCCCTGGTAGGGGGTGCCCGCGATCAGGCGCTCGATGGTCTCGCCCACCAAGGTGGTCCAGGGCTCCAGCGCGTCCCACGTGCCCCGGGCCAGGTCCTCCGACCGCGCCGCGCCCGCCAGCATCTGCGTCAGCGCCGCCACCGATCCCGAGGCGAACTCCTCCTCGTGCAGGTGCCGCGCCACGCGCACCAGCTCCGGCAGCGACGTCGCCTGGCGCAATGCGGGTGCGTACAACGCCGAGCGGCGCTCGCTCTCGCGGCGGGCCACGGCCACGAGCAGGCCCTCCACCGAACCGAAGTGGTAGAAGATCAGTGCCTGGTTGAAGCCGCCATGGCGGGCGATGGCCCGGGCGCTGGTTCCCGCGATGCCGTCGGAGCGCAACGCTTGCAATGCAGCGTCGACGATGCGGGCGCGGGTCTCGTCGGCCTGGGGGCTCGGCGTCGCTCGTCGCGACACGTCTGCGATCCCCGTCAGGTCCGGGGTTCCGCCGTGAGCGGGACCTCGAGGTAGTGCCGGTCCATGAGGGTTTCCAGCGCCCAGGTGGTGTACGTACGGGGGAAGGCCCACAGGCCCTCGCCCACGGTCGCCTGGTTGAGGTGCGCGACGGCCCGTCGCGCCTCGTCGGCGTAGCGGTCCACGGTCGCCAGCGCCGCGGCCACGCTGCCCGATCCGCGCACGACCGCCAGGGCCGCAGCGACGCCGGCCGCGTCGCCAGCCTCGCGCGGATCACCGGGCGGGCCCGGGAGCAGGCCACGGAGCTCGGAACCCCGGGGACCCCGCAAGGTCGCGATGACCGGCAGCGTGTACACGCCGGCGGCGATGTCGATTCCCGTCGGCTTGCCGAGCCGGTCGGCGTCGCCGATCAGGTCGAGGACATCGTCGAGCACCTGGAAGCTCATCCCGAACGCGGCACCGAACCGGCCGACGGCGGTGGCGTTGTGGGGCGCCAGCCCGGCGGTATGGGCGCCGAGCCGGCATGCACACTCGAACAGCGCCGCCGTCTTGCCACGAATCGAGGCCAGATGGGCGTCGAGCGTGCGATCGGGGTCGAAGGCATCGCGCAGCTCGAGGACCTGCCCCTCGCACAGCTGGGTCAGCGCCTCCGCCACCAGCAATGCCGCCTCCTGGCTCACCGAGGCCGCCTGCTCCGCCGCCCGGGCGAGGATGTAGTCGCCGGCCAGCAGGGCGTGGTCGACACCCTCGCGGGCGTTGATGGTGGGGCGACCCCGGCGGGTGGCGGCGACGTCGATGATGTCGTCGTGCACCAGTGAACCGATCTGCACCAGCTCGACGGCGGCGGCCGCAGCCACGACCCGTTCGTCGAAGACCTTGCCGAGGGCCGCGCACACGACGGTGAACAGTGGGCGGAGCCGCTTGCCGCCGGCCTCCGCCAGGCGGACGCTGGCCGGCCCGAGCAGGGCATCGTGCTCACCGAGCGTGGACGTGATCCGCTCGTCGACGGCCGCCAGCCGGTCGGCCAGGTCGGGGAGGCCGAAGATGCGGGCGAGGTGGTCGACGTCGAGCTGGCCGTCGAGCACCGGTGCCGTGGCGGACGAGGCACGGTCCATCGACCTCTCCCAGGTCCCTGGTGCCGCCCGATCTGAGCGAACGCTTTGAGCGTATGCTCAACGCCTCGACGCGATCAACGCATTGCCTGGTGGCGTCGGTCACGGCTGGCTCAGGAGCCGAGCGGATAGGGCGGTTCGTGCAGCCTACGCGTGGGAATTTGGCGGTCGACGGCCAGCTCCACGGCTCGGCTCCCCGGGAACACTGACCACCATGAGCCAAGAGGACCTGCCTATCCGCTCAGGTCCTTAAGGGCTGCGGTCAGTACACGGTGACCGGTGTGCCCATGGCGGCGACGCCGCTGGACCAGAGCATGTCCATGGCCGAGTTCGTGACACGGGCGCAGCCGTGCGACGCCGGGTGGGCCGGGATGCTGCCCGAGCCGTGGATGGCGATGCCGCCGTTGAAGTACTTGGGCCGGTAGAGCGTGCCGAGGGGCGCCTCGCGCACGCCGTCGATCTCGCGGTTGATCCTGAAGCTCCCGGGCGGCGTGACGGCGCGGGCCGACCCGCCGGTGGAGCTCGTGTAGGTCTCGTTGTTGCCCGTGGACGTGTTGATCACCCACTGGACCTGGCCGCCCTGCACGATCATCAGGATCTGGCGCTCGAGATCGATCTCCAGCCCCGTGCCACCGGCGCGGGACGACTGGCGGCCGGCGGCGGCCAGGCGCCCCTGGGTGACGGGACCGGCGACGCCGTCGCGACCGAGGCCCTCGGCCTTCTGGAACGCCATCACTGCTTGGCGGGTGAGCTGCCCGTAGTTGCCATCTGCCGACCCGAGCCAGTAGCCGAGGTCGACCAGCCGCTGCTGGAAGGCCAACACCGCCGGACCGCCCTCGCCGAGCTCGAGCGTGCCGTCGGCGGCGGGATCGGGCGGCGCCGTGGTCGTGGTGGTGGGTGGCACCGTCGTGGTTGTCGGCGGCGCGGTCGTGGTCGTGGCTGGTGCCGTCGTGGTGGTCGTGGGCGTGTCGGTCGTGCTCGGCGCCTCGGTGGTGGTCGCCGGCTGCCGGTCGCTCGTCTCGGTGTCGCCACCCGAGCCCGAGAGGGCCGCGCCCATGCCGATCACCACCACGACTGCGCCCGCGCCGACCGCGAGGCGGCGGCGGCGATTGCCGGACGGAGAACCGGGGGACGGGGGCACGGGGGCGCTCATGCGGGAAGGGGCCGACGGCTGGCGGTGGCTGCCCCTCCAGGGGCGCTCCCCCAGCGAAGTGTTAGCGAGTGGTCGTGTGTCTACCTGACGTATGGACCGAGTGCGAGGTTCCCGTATCGAGATCGCGTTACAGCTTCTCCAGCGGTGCCCACGACAGGAGCAGCGTCTTCTCGCCCACATCCCGGAACCGCACGCGGGCCTCGGTCTTGTCGCCGCTGCCGCTCATGTCGATGATCACGCCCTCGCCGAAGGTCTTGTGGCGCACGTCGTCGCCGATCTTGAGCCCGAGGCTCTCGGCACCGCTCCGGGCGGGGGGCCGGGGCTTGAGCGCGTTCTCGACGATCCGGTCGCGCCCCGCCGCCACTCGCAGGCCGCGATCGCCGCCCGACCCGTCGCCTCCCGAGCGACCGGCGTCCCTCGACGGGCCGCCCGAGCGCCAGTCCCGACCACCCCGTCCCCACACTCCGCCGTAGCTACGCCCGCCGCGACTCGAGCGCCGGTGACCCTCGACGTCGTGGATCAATCCGTCGGGGATCTCGTCGAGGAAGCGGCTGGGCGGGTTGTACTGCGTGCCACCGAACAGTGTCCGGCTCCAGGCGTGGGTGAGGTAGAGGCGCTGGCGGGCTCGGGTGATCCCTACGTAGGCGAGCCGCCGCTCCTCCTCGAGCTGGTCGGGCTCGGTGAGGGAGCGCAGGTGGGGGAAGACCCCGTCCTCCAGCCCGATGATGAACACGACGGGAAACTCGAGGCCCTTGGCGGCATGCAGGGTCATGAGCACCACCGACGATTGATCCGCCTCGTCGAGGTCGTCGACGTCGGACACCAGGCTGATCGACTCGAGGAACTCGTCGACCGACTCGACCTCGCTGGCGGCTCCCACCAGCTCCGCCAGGTTCTCGAGCCTGCCCTCGGATTCGATGGTGCGCTCCGCCTCGAGGGCCTCGAGGTAGCCGGAGCGCTCGAGCAGCGCCTGGAGCAGCGGTCCCGGTCCACTGGCCACGGTGCCGGCCACGTCGTCGAGCATTTGCAGGAACGCCTGGATGCCCCGCGCGGCCTTGCCGGAGACGCCGGCATCGTCGGCGCGGCGCAGGGCATCGAGGAACGGCAGCCCGTGGGCCGTCGCCCAGGCATCCAGCCGGCCGACGGACGTGGCGCCCACGCCCCGCTTGGGCTCGTTCAGCACCCGCTTGATCGACACCTCGTCGACGGGGTTGACCACGGCCCGCACGTAGGCGACCGCGTCCTTGATCTCCTTGCGGTCGTAGAACCGGGTGCCGCCCAGAACGCGGTAGGGGATGCCGACCCGCATGAGCTGCTCTTCCAGGACCCGGCTCTGGGCGTTGGTGCGGTAGAAGACGGCGATGTCGCCCCAACGCAGCCGGCCGCCGTCGCGGCCACGGTCTGCGGCGTCGGGTACCTGCAGGTCGGCGGCGTCGTGGAGGTGGGCCATCTCCCGGGTGATCCACTGGGCCTCGTCGACCTCGTCGTCCGCGTGGTAGCGGACGATGGGATCGCCAGCGCCCTGGTCGGTCCACAGCTCCTTGGGCTTGCGGCTGACGTTGTGGGCGATGACGGCGTTGGCGGCGTCGAGGATGGTCTGCGTCGACCGGTAGTTCTGCTCGAGCAACACGACCGTGGTGTCGGGGAACGCATCCTCGAACTCCACGATGTTGCGCATGTCGGCGCCCCGAAAGGCATAGATGCTGTTGTGGACTAGCACGCCATCTGCGACATAGGTGTGGGTCGGCTCGACCTCCAGGTCGTAGACCGGGCCGTCGACGTCGTCGACCTCGACCGCGTCGACGCGCACCTCGACGAGCTTCGCCGGGTCGTCGGCCCCGTCCACCAGCACCTTCATCCCTTCGCGCAGGTGGGCGAGCGGCACGAATGGGTACGACCTTGCCGGCGACGACCGCCCGTCGGCGGATGTCGAGGCCACCGGCTGCAGCCATCGACCGGGCGAACGCGAGCGC
Source organism: uncultured bacterium (assembly GCA_963813485.1). Lineage (GTDB taxonomy): Bacteria > Actinomycetota > Acidimicrobiia > Acidimicrobiales > VFJN01 > DASQUK01. Next base: position 82,688 of record CAWEZE010000010.1, on the reverse strand, counting down.
CTCGCCGGTAGTCCTTGTAGCTGGTCTCGACCCGGTAGCTACCGGGCTTGCCGGCGCGAACGGGGATGCCCGCGTCGCGCAGCCTTTCGAGCGACCGCCACCCGGTTCGACGACCACTGGACTCGGTGGTACCCGACGTCACCACTGCGGCAGTCCGAGAACATCGTCAGGTTGAGGGTCTGTCGGCGGCCCCCATTGGCGGGGGTGTAGTGGGGAAAGGAGGGATGTAGGTCCAGGTCTTCCATCAGATGCTTGGCGGCAGCCCGCGTGTCGACCTCGTCGAACAGTCGGGCGAGCCACTTGTCGTCCATGGTGAGGTTCCGGCCCAGTCCGTGGAAGAGCGCCGTCGGTAGCCCGTATGTCGCGGCATAGAAGGCCTCGTAGAAGCCCGCCTCGGCGCGGCTGTCGCAGACACGCAGTATCCAGGCGCGGTCGGCATGCTCCTGATTGATGCGCACGCGGATGCCCTGCTCGAACTGGCCGGGTCGGACCGCCCGGACGCTCTTGGTCAGCCCGAGTCGGAAGCCGCGGTCAATGCGTTCCATGAGGTAGACGATGTAGCGGCCGTGGTCGAGCGAGGTGTCGGCCAGCACGACGTGGTGCGGTGTCCCGCGGAGGGTGTGGCATCCGGTCGTGAACGGTGTACATGCGGCCCGTGTAGTGGCCACTCGCCACAGCCGCGACGCGACTCGGAACGGGACGGGCGGTCGCTCCCACCCCAATGACCGTGTCGCCCTCTCGCAGGGTCTCGATTGGGCGCGGGCCGGTCGGCCGTCGATACCAGCGTGCCGGGCGGGAGGCACTGGTCCTGGTCTCCCACCACCGCGATGTTGCGGTGGTCGGCGGCGAGCAGGAGGACGAGCTCGTTCTGGACCCGGTTGGTGTCCTGGTACTCGTCGACGAGGATGTGCTGGAAGCGCTCCTGGTAGTGCCGCAGGGTCTGCGGGTGCTCGCGCAGCAGCCGTAAGGCGTTGGTGAGCAGGTCGTCGAAGTCCATCGAGCCGGCCCGGTGCAGCCGGCTCTGGTACTCGGCGAACACCTGCCCGATCTTGCGCTCGAAGAGGTTGCCGGCCTTCTGGGTGTAGGTCTCGGCGTCGACGCCGTCGTTCTTGGCCGCCGAGATGGCGGCGTGCACGCTGCGGGGCGGGAAGCGCTTGGTGTCGAGGCCGAGGTCGCGGATCACGTAGCCGGTGAGGCGGACGGCGTCGGCCTCGTCGTAGATCGTGAACTGGCGCGGGTAGCCGAGCAGGTCGGCGTCGCGGCGGAGGAGGCGCACGCACGCCGAGTGGAACGTCGACACCCACATCTTCTCGGCCACCGGACCGACGAGCGCCGCCACCCGGGACTTCATCTCGTCGGCGGCCTTGTTGGTGAAGGTGATCGCGAGGATGGCGAACGGGCTCACGCCGCGGTCGCGGATCAGGTGGGCGATGCGATGGGTGAGCACCCGGGTCTTGCCGGATCCGGCGCCCGCCACCACCAGCAGGGGCCCCTCGGCGTGCGTGACGGCGTCGGACTGGACGGGGTTCAGCCCCGTGAGCGCGTCGGGCGCGGCGGGACGATCGGGAGCCTGGGGCAGCGTCGGGAGGACTCATGGCGTGCACCCAATGGTAGGGGCGGGGTGCGCCCGGGAAGGTGCTCTTGGACCCAGGCAATTCGCAGGCCGCTGTACGGGGCGGTCCAGGTTCGTTTCGTCTACTGGACGCTTCATCACCCGCACGGAAGGAGCAGTGATGGCGTTCAGACCCAGACACCTTGTCGCCGCCGGCACGATGGCCGGTGCCGTCGTCCTCGGCGGTGCCACGTGGGCGGCGGCCCAGGACTCACCGTCGACCACCGACGACGACTCACCGACGACCACCGAGGAGGACCGCCGGTCGGACGACGGCCAGAGGTCGGAGGACCAGGCGCCCCGATCCCGGGAGGGCTGCCGCCACGGGGACGACGACTCCGGCAGCGACTCGTCCGGGAGCGACTCGACCGGCCCGGGCGACGCCGAGGCCAGCGTGTTCTGGTCCTGACTGGCCGCTGCGAGGCAATAGCGGTCGCTCCGCCGAGCCAAGGCGGCGACTGCTATTGCCTCGGTGGCCCGGACTCCGCGCGCCCACCGTCGTGCGATGCTGGGCCGATGGCAGCCGCACCGGTCGAGCGCATCCCCTACGACGAGTTCTCGATGTTCCGGGAGAACGCAGACGAGTTCGGCATTCCCTGGGACGGGCCTCCGGTCGTGCGCAGGGACGCGGTCGAGGTGGAACCGGGCCGACGGCTCAGTGCCCTGGTGTGGGGAGATGCCGATCCCGAGCTGGTGCTGCTGCACGGTGGGGCGCAGAACGCCCACACCTGGGACACGGTGGCCTTGGCCCTCGGTCGCCCGCTGGTCGCCGTCGACCTCCCCGCCCACGGCCACTCCGACGGCCCCCGCGGCGGGTTCGCCGATCCCGCGGGCAACGCCGAAGACGTCGCCGCCGCTGTGCGGGCCCTCGCGCCGCAGGCCCGGGGCGTCGTCGGCATGTCGCTCGGCGGGCTGACCGCCCTGGCGCTCTCGGTCGGGGCGCCCGAGCTGGTGCGTTCGCTGGTGCTGGTCGACGTCACCCCTGGCGTCGACGAGGGGAAGGCGACAGTCGATCACGGCGTTCATCAACGGGCCCGAGAGCTTCCCCAGCTTCGACGAGATCCTGGCCCGTACCGTCGAGTTCAACCCGACGCGCACGGTCTCGTCGCTACGTAGGGGGATCCTCCACAACGCCGTCCAACGCGAGGACGGGAGTTGGGTCTGGCGTTACGCCCGGCACCGTGCCGAGGCGCCCGAAGCTGCGATGCGGCGCATCGACTTCTCCGACCTGTGGCGCGCGGTGGACCAGCTGACGGTCCCGCTGATGCTGGTGCGAGGAATGCTGCCCCAATCGGTGGTCGACGACGCCGACGAGGCCGAGCTGCTGCGCCGCTGCCCCGGCGCGCGGGTGGAGCACGTCGAGCAGGCGGGACACAGCGTCCAGGGCGACACACCCGTGGAGCTCGCCGCCCTGATCGCCGATTTCTTGAGCTGAGCCGGTAGCGCCTAGGCGCGCTCGCGGGCGCGGCGACCCAGCGCGGCGACGCTGACCCCCAGCATCGCCAGGGTCAGGCCGAGCTGGCCGAACCACCACGCTCCCGAACGTGTGGTGTCCCGACACGGGGCACGTGACCGTGAACCCGAGGGCGATGAGGCCCGTGACCACGCCTGCCGACAGCCGCCGATGGACGCCTGTTGCCGGCCGCGACCGCGGTGGCGACGAGCGCCGCGAACAGCGCGAGCGAGGCCAGCGAGACGATGACCGGCACGGCCGCTTCGGGATCGGCGGGTGCCGGCTCGAGGGCGATGCTGACGCACGATCGCCAGCGGCCAACCGAACCCGAGGATCCCGGCCCACGTCGGCGCGAGTCGATCGGGCGCCGCGTCGGGCCGCATCCGGTGTCACCCTCCGGATTGTCGGGACGCGATCGAGTGTCCGAGTCACGAGCCGAGCCCGCTGTCCGTCCATCAGTGCCTCCTGTGCAGGTAGCCGATCTGTGGGCTAGAGCGCCTGGCGAGCGGTGGCGACGTCGGGTACGACGAAGACCACCCGCGTGTCGGTGGCGAGGTACGCGACCTCGATGTTGACGTCGCTGTCGGCCAGCCGACGCGCCATCTCTCCCAGGTATCCGGGCCGGTCTTCGACGCCTTCGAGCACGAGAGCCTCGTGTTCGGCGCCGATGGTGTAGCCGGCGCCCGCCAGCGCCTGGCGGGCGGCACCGGCGTCCTCGACCAGGACGTGGAGCACGCCCCGACCACCGGCCACCGTGGCGCAGAAGCCATCGATGTTGACGCCGACCTTGCCCAACTCCTCGCTGAGCCTCGCGAGTTGGCCGACGGTGTTGTCGGCCTCGATCCGGAGGTCCGTCGCCATGGGCCACCTCCCTTCTCGATGGAGTAGGTCTGCACCGCCCATCATTCACCCGGTACGGCAACGGGTAAAGCGCCGGCCCGCCTGCGGCTGGTATGCGTGCGTTGACACTTACGTAAGTGAATCTTACAATAACCACATGCAGGCAGTGCTGGACGCCGTCGTCGAGCCGCGGCGCCGGGAGATCCTCCGGCTCGTGCGCAAGGTCGAGCTACCGGCCGGCGCCATCGCGGCGCAGTTCGGCGACGTGTCCCGGCCGGCCATCTCGCAGCACCTGCGCGTGTTGCGCGACGCCGGCTTGCTGGTCGAGCGGCGGGAAGGGACCCGTCGCCTGTACCGAACCCGACCCGAGGGACTCCGCGAGCTGCGGGCCTTCCTCGAGGAGTTCTGGGACACACGTCTCGAGGCACTGCGGCAGGCCGCCGAGCAGGAGCAAAGGAGCAGAGACCATGAGCAATCCGAGCGACCGGAACGCAGTGGCGGGAGACGTGATCGACGTGGGTGAGCCGATCGTCCGGGAGATCCATATCCGGGCGACGCCGGAGACCGTGTTCGAGTTCTTCACCGACGCCGGCAAGCTCACTCGCTGGCTCGCCACGGAGGCGACGCTCGATCCGAGGCCCGGCGGCGTCTGCCGCCAGGAGCACGCCCGGGAAGATGGCTCCGGCGGCAGCTACCACATGCGCGGCGAGTTCCTCGAGGTAAGCCCGCCGGAGCGGGTGGTGTTCACGTGGGGCTTCACCGATCCGGATGTGGGCGTGCCGCCGGGATCGTCCGTCGTGGACGTGACGCTCACGCCCGACGGTGACGGCACGCGGCTGCGGCTCGAGCACCGCGACCTGCCGGTGGCCGCGATTGACAGCCACTCCGGCGGGTGGACCGGGATGCTCGAGCGGCTCGCCACCGCGGTCACGGCCACACCTGCATGACCTGACCGACGCCGTACCCGGCGTGGGAGGATCCGGGCGCATGAACGTCCTCGGGCACGCGTCCGTCGCCCTGGCATGGGGCGGCGATGATCCGGCGTTCGTGCTGGGGGCGGTACTGCCGGACCTGGCGTCGATGGTGAGCGTGCGCGTCGACCGATCGCGCCTCGTCGGGCCGGTCCGCGACGGGATGCGCTGCCACATCGACGCCGACGCCATCTTCCACGACCACCCCGACTTCCGAGCGGGTTCCGCGGCGCTGCGTCGAGACTTGGCCGGACAGGGCCTCGAGCGAGGCCCGGTACGGGCCCTCGGGCACGCCGGATGGGAGCTCCTGCTCGACGGCACGCTTGTCGGATCGCCCACCGAGGCGGCGTATTGGCGGGCGCTGGACGTGGGCGAGCTGGCGCTGGACGCCATCCCCGAGCCGGGTCGCGGCCGCTGGCTCGGCTTCCTGAGCTACCGGCGCCGACGCCCGCGACTGCGCTACGACGACCCTCGCTGGGTTGCCGAGCGCCTGCACGACCTGCTGGCCCGGCGCCCACGCCTCCGGTTCTCTCGTGAGGAGGTCCCGGCCGTTGCGAACGTGCTCGGCGCCCACGCCGGACAGGTGGCCGCGGTCGGACCCCGGGTGCTGGCGACGATCACCGCAGGACGCCGCCCACAGTGACGACCGGTCCGGCCCGGCAGCGTGGCCGGGCCTAGACGACCACCGCCAGGCGCACGGCGAAGCCGTCGGCGGCGCTGCCGGTCGCGGTGGCGAGCTGGAGTGTGACCCCGTCGGCGAAGACCTGGTCGGATTCGAGCGTCAGCGATGCGAGGTTGGTCACGCTCTGGGCATAGCCGTCGGCCGCGTAGACCTGGTTGCAGGCGTCCTCGGGGATGGCGAGCTGCGAGGTAGCCAGTGCACTCCCCCCGCCGGTCGCGTCGGCCACGCTCGCGTAGACCTCGAAGTGGACGTGGGGCCACCGCCCGGCGTAGCAGCCGGGGAAGATGGTCGTGAAGGAAAGCTGCGCCGCTGGCGTCGGCCTCCTGGACCCCGCGCAGGTAGTTCTGGTCCGCCGCCCCCGGGCTGTACAGCGAGTAGCGGCCCTCCCGGTCGCAGTGCCAGACGTAGACCGCCGCCCCCGTGAGCGGGGCGCAGCCATTGGCGCTGTCGAGGATCTCGAGGTCGAGCGTCGCCGGCACGCCCTCGGCCAGCCCACTGGCCGAGCCGAAGCTGGGCCGGATGTCCGCACGGACGATGCCGTTCTGCGTCAGGACGTCGGGGCCATTGGAACCATCCCCCGGAAAGGGCCCGGCCGTCTCTTCCGGGATCGCCGCGCACTCGGCATCCGATCCCGCCGCGGACCCGGACCCGGCGGTCGTCGACGAACCCCCAGCGGTCGACGTCGTGGTCGCGGCTGCGGGTTCGCCGTCGTCGCCCGATCCGCACCCGACGAGCGCAGCCAGCCCCGCGCCGGCCACCATCTGCAGCGCTCGCCGTCGATCCATCAGGCGCCGACCGGTCATGGTCGCCAGGTCGAAGGACAGTCCCCGATCGTGGTCATGGCGTGACGTCATGGACGCCAACGTACGCACCGGGCCTGGGAGCCGTCGGGAAGCAACCCGAGCGCCCGCTGGACACGAGCGCAGTCAGCATGGGGGCCGTGATTTAGGTAGCGCGCTACCGATCCGCTCGGGCCTAGCGGCACCGTACCTTGGCCACCAGCCGGAAATAGGCGACCGACGGGTCGCAGATGGCGGATACCCCCGGCGGGCCGGCCGCCGGGCCAACCACGAGCGGCGGATACTCGGCGGTTGGCCCCGGCGGCTGCTCCCCCGGCCCTCCGGGCCCCGCCCGGCGGAAGCCCACCGCGCGACGTGCCGGTGGCCTCACGCGGCGCGAGACTTGCCCCGCACCGGTCGCGGGACCGGGGCGGGACACAACGTCGTGGGGGCATGGCGGCATTGAGGTCGGGATCTGGGGGTCGGACTTGAACCGGCGGGCCGGGATGCGATTGGCGCCCGGCGCTGGCGCCACCCACCCCATTGCCTGGCCGCTGGTCGGGCGGGGTGACGAGCTGGCCCTGGCGCAGGAGTCGCTGCGGCGTCGCAGTTGCGTGGTCCTCGCCGGCGCGGCCGGAGTCGGCAAGACGCGACTGGCGCGTGAGGTCCTGGCGGCCAGTGCCGCGGATGGGTCGCCGCCGCAGTGGGTGGCGGCGACACGGTCGGCGGCCACCGTGGCCCTGGGCGCCTTCGCCCACCTCGTGCCCGGCGAGTCCCTGTCCGTCGGCGAGGGGCAGGACCGGCGGGCCGTCATCTTCGACGCCATCGTCCGGGCCATCGAGCATCATTCGGCGCAGGGCCGACCCGTGGTCGGGGTCGACGACGCTCATCTGCTCGACGACGCCTCGGCGACGCTGGTCCACCTGCTGGTGACCGCGGGCGCGGCCCGGGTCGTGGTGACGGTCCGCAGCGGCGAGCCGACGCCCGATCCAGTGGTGGCGCTGTGGAAGGACGAGCACGCGCTGCGCATCGAGGTCCAGCCGCTGTCACGGCTCGAGGTGAGCGAGCTGCTGGGCGCCACGCTGCGCGGGACCGTCGACGGCGCCACCGCTCGCCGGCTGTTCGACGTCACCCGCGGCAACGCGCTGTTCCTCCGTGAGCTGGTCGACGAGGGGCTGGCGTCCGGTGCGCTGATCGAGGAGGCCGGGGTATGGCGTTGGGACGGGCCGTTGCGCCCGGGCGTCCGGCTCCGGGACCTGATCGCTGAACGGCTCGGCAGCCTCGACGAGACCGAGCGCGATGCCCTCGAGCTCGTGGCCCTCGGCGAACCGCTGGCCGGCCCGGTGGTCGGCCGCCTGGTGCCCGACGACGTGCTGCGGCGCCTGGAGCGGCGGCGCGTCGTCGAGGTCGGCAGGGTCGACGGTCGCCTCGAGCTGCGACTCGCCCACCCGTTGTTCGGCGACGTGCTCCTGCATGACGCCTCGCCCCTGCGGATCGACGACTGCCGTCGCCAGCTCGCGGACGCCTGGGGAGAAGAGGGGTCGCTGGGCCCGGACGAGATCCTGCGGGTGGCCACCTGGCGGGCTGCCATCGGTGACCATGCCAACCCGGGTGTCCTGTTCTCCGGCGCCCACCGCGCCCTGGTGCTCGGCGACAACGTCACCGGAGAACGGCTGGCGCGCATCGCCCACGCCACGGCCCCGAGCGCCGCCACCGGGATGCTGCTCGGTGACGCCCTCAGCGCCCTGGGTCGACACGACGAGGCGCTCGACGTGTGGCAGAAGGCGTTGGAGCTGCCGGGAACCAAGGCCGAGCATGCGGAGGTGGCGGCCGCCATCGCCGGCGTGGTCGCCTGGCGCCTGGACCGTCCCGACGAGGCGCGGCGGGTGTTGCGGGAGACCGCCGAGCGGCTGAGCGATCCCGTCGCCCTCGACCTGCTGACCAGCCACGAGGCGCTGCTGGCGTCCCTCGGCGCGCCCACGGCTACCGCCGCCATCGCCATCGCCCAGGGCGAGCTGGCCCGGCCGGACCTGTCGGTCGGGTCGCGGCTGCGAGCGCAGTTGTCGGCCGCCGCCGGTTGGGTGGACGCCGGCGAGATCGATCGGACCATCGAGGTGACGCAGCAGGCCATGGGTGTGGCCATGCGCGAGCACCTCACCGGGCTGGCGCTCTACCACGCGATGACCCTGGCGCAGTCGCTCGTCCTCGCGGGGCGCGTGTCCGAGGCCGACGCGCTGGTCGAGATGGGCCACGAGGCCTCCCTGACCGCCCATGCGGACGTCGCCCGTGGAGCCTGGTGCTTCCTTCGGGGGGTGCTGGCGGTGTTCCGTGGGCGGCCGCATGTGGCGGTGGCGACCCTGCGGGAATCGGACCTGCTGCTCGGTCGCTTCGACTACGGGCTGCGGCGCGGCATCCTGATCTGGCAGGCCCTGGCCGAGGCCCTGCGCGGGGAGGCGGCCGCGGCCGAGCGGGCGCTCGAGGACGCCCAGCGCACCAATCGCAGCCGGGCGCGCCTCTACGACGCCGACTGGGCGCGGGCGCGGGCATGGATGTTGGTCGCCCGGGGCCAGCTGACCGACGCCGAGCGGGCAGGCCGCGAAGCCGCGGACGTGGCGGTGCGGGCCCACCGCTGGACGTACGAGGTGCTGGCGCTGCACGACCGGGCCCGATTCCAGGGTCTGGGCGGCCGCGAGACCATGGCGGCCGACGGCGTCGTCGGCCGGCTCGATGAGCTCACGGATCGGGTCGACGGTCGGCTCGCCCCGGCCTGCGCCGACCATGCGCGGGCGCTAGCCGCCGGCGACGGCGGGGCCCTCGACGCCGCGGCCGCCACATTCGGCGAGCTGGGCTTCGACCTCTTCGCGGCCGAGGCCCAGGCCGCCGCCGCGGAAGCCCACAATGCCGCCGGCCAGAAGGCGAGCGCGCACGCGTCGACCGAGCGGGCGCGCCGGCTGGCGGCGGCCTGCGTCGGTGCCACGACCCCGTTGCTTCGCCGGTTGGGCGCCACCGGCCAACCGGGGGACCTGACACGCCGAGAGCGGGAGACCGCCGAGCTCGCCGCGCGAGGACATTCGGACCGCGAGATCGCCGAAATGCTGTTCCTGTCCGTACGGACCGTTCACGCCCACCTGCGCTCCGCCTACGCCAAGCTCGGGGTGTCGGGGAGGGGCGAACTGGCCGCGGCGTTGGACATCCCCCCGGATGCCGGGCGCGAATAGGTACCCGACTGCCGATCCCCTCCCCGGAGCCGTGTCCGTACCGTGGGTCCCATGAGAGGGCGCGTCCCGCACTTCGGCGCTGCACGCCGTCACGCGCGCCCTTTCAACCGGTGGGGCTGGGGCGGGCCGGTCCCACCGGAGTTCCCGCCGCCCGCCGGGCAAGGTCTCGGCACAGAAGAGAACCGGCCGCATGCCCGCATCGGATGACCTGAACAGGCTGCTGCCCGAGACCTACGCGCTCGCGCTCCGTCTGCGCGGTGAGGGCCTCGGCGACGACGCCATCGGTCGGGTGCTCAACATCGAGACCGAGTCCGTGGGGCCCCTGCTCGAGCTGGCAGAGTCCAAGCTGGCGGGGCTGGCGTGCCGCTGCGACGCGGGGGGCACCGCCGAGGATCCGATCGCCTGACTGGAGGCATGGCCTCGAGTTCAGGCGGCGTCAGTCCACGATCGCCGGGTACACGAGCGTCTTGAGCTGACCCCGGAAGTTGAAGGTCCGGGACGGGATGAGCTGGGTCATGAACACCACCACGAGGTCCTCGACCGGGTCGATCCAGAACAGCGTCGACGCCGCCCCGCCCCACATGAACTCGCCCGGCGAACCCACCACACCGCTGGCAACCGGGCCGAGGCTCACCGCCACGGTCAACCCGAACCCCATGCCGGCGAACCCAACCTCGCCGTAGCCGCCCGGCAGCGCGAAGCCGGCAAGCTCGCCGCCACCGGGCAGGTGGTTGGCCGCCATCAGCTCGACCGTCTTGCGCCCCAGGATGCGCACGCCGTCGAGCTCGCCGCCGCCCAGCAGCATGAGGCAGAAGCGCAGGTAGTCCGCCGTCGTGCTGACCAGCCCGCCGCCGCCCGACAGGAACGACGGCGGCCGCCGGTACCGGCTGTCGAGCGGGTCGTCCTGCAGCACCAGCCGCTTGTCGGCGTCGCGCTTGTAGCAGGCGGCGAACCGGTCGATCTGGTCGTCGGGCACCCGGAAGCCGGTGTCGACCATGCCGAGCGGCTCGAAGATCGTGGCCCGCAGGTAGTCGTCGAACCGCTGGCCCGACAGCACCTCGACCAGGCGGGCGCACACGTCGGTCGACCACGAGTACAGCCAGTGGGTCCCGGGATGGAACCGCAACGGCACCTCCGCCAGCCGGTCGACGAGGGTCTCGAGCGTGGTGCCCTTGCCAAAGCGGTCCCCGGGCGCGCGTCCCAGCACATCGACGGTGAGGTCTCCGTTGTCGGGCGTGTAGCCGAGGCCCGAGGTGTGCATCATCAGGTCCCGCACCCGCATCGGGCGTCGGGGCTCGACCAGCCGCCGTTCACCCTCCTTGGTCCTGCTCCCGCACCCGCAGGTCACGCCACGCCGGCAGGAAGCGATGGACCGGATCGTCGAGCTGGAACAGTCCCCGCTCGTAGAGCGTCAGGAGCGCCACCCCGGTGACCGGCTTGGTCATCGAGTAGAGGCGCCAGATCGTGTCGTCGGTGACGGGACGGGCGCGCTCCCGGTCACGCTCGCCCAGCGACGATGCATGGGCGACCGCACCGTGACGCGCCACCGTGACCTGGCAGCCTGCGATCTTGCCGGGCTCGAGGTAGCGGGCCCGCAGGTGCTCGTCGATGCGCGCCAAGCGGCCGGCGTCCATGCCGGCGGCATCGGGGTCGATCTTCACGGTGACGACTCTACGGGGCCGACAACGAATGACTTCAGCGGATCGTCGGGATGACCCGCTCCGCCACGAGCTGCAGGGTCTCGGTCGACGGGTAGTCGCGATTCCAGGGGATGAAGCTCGTCACGCCCAACTCGCGGTAGCGGCCGATCCTGTCGATCACTTGCTCCGGCGTGCCGACGAGGTTGCCTGCCTGCCAGCTGTCGAACGGCTCGCCGAACGTCGACCCGCCGATCGCCCGCACGTCGGCGTCGGTCTCGCGAACGAAGATCTCCGGGCTCCACGTCTTCTCGATCTCGTCGTAGTCGCGGCCTACTGCGTCGCAGTGGCGCCGCAGCACGTCGCACTTGTGGGCGAACTCCTGGGGGTTGCCGCCGAAGTTGGCCCGGTCGGCCAGGCGGGCCACGACCCGCAGCGTGAGCTGCTCGCCGGAACCGCCGATGAGAATGGGCGGGTGGGGACGCTGCAACGGCTTGGGATCGCACTGCGCGCCTTCCAGCCGGAACCACTTGCCCGTGTATGCTCGTGTCGGGCTCGGTCCACATGGAGCGCACGATTCGACCGTCTCGCGGAGCATGGCGATGCGGTCCCGCGCCGGCAGGAACTCGTATCCGTAGCCCCGGAACTCGTGGTCGTACCAGCCAGCTCCGATCCCCCAGTCGAGGCGGCCACCGCTCATCACGTCGATGTTGGAGGTGATCTTCGCCAAGAGGCCGGGATTGCGATACGCGGCGCAGCCGACCATCTGGCCCAACCGCACCCGTGATGTCCGCTGGCTGAGCGCGGACAGGGTGGTCCAGCACTCGAACACGGCCTCGTGCGCGGGCACAGGCACGTTGTGGAAGTGGTCGTAGACCCAGATCGAGTCGTAGCCCAGCTGCTCTGCCAGCTCGGCGATCTCAACCGCCTTTGCCCACTTCGCCTGGGCGCCGTCGATGCCGACCAGCTCGGTCTTCCACCCCTGCGGCACGAACGCCCCGAACGTGATCATGCGTGCGGGCATCGCCACCTCCTCGTCTCTCCGTCCCTAGCGCGATGGACCCTACGTGGCTCGGTGGCGTCACCACCGGTCACGGCCCGGCCCACGGCGACGCGGACGGCGGATCGACCCCCTCAGCCCGGCACGAAGACGCCGTGGACGGGCGGCGGCGCGGCGCCGGGCTCGCCGGCCATGGAGCGAAGCAGGTCGGCGGCGTCGTCGAAGCCCACGCAACGCCGGGGCAGGTCGGCGAACGGCCACGTTCCCGCCGCGAGCAGGGCGAACGCAGCGCGGTACGCGGCGGCGTCGACGCCCAGCGCACCGAGGACCCGCAGCTCCTTGGCCACGATCACGTCGGGCACGAACCCGTCCACCGCAGCGAAGCTCGCGCATGCCGGCCACCACCACGGTGCCGCCCGGGCGGGCGAGGTGGATCGCCTGGCCGAAGGCGGCGGGAGCGTTGGCGGTGACGTCCACGACGACGTCGGCGCCTCGACCACCGGTCGCGTCCCGTAGCTCCCGGACCGGGTCACGGCGCGCCACGTCGACGGCAAGGTCGGCCCCGAATCGCGGCGCCAGAGCCAGTCGCTCGGCGTCGCGCGGACCGAAGCCCGTGACGAGCACGAACCCCGCGCCGGCGTCCTTGGCCGCGGCGGCGGCACACAACCCGCGGATTCCCGGACCGAGCACGGCGACCACCGCCCCGGGCTCGGTCGCCGGCACCTCCACGGCCCACTGGATGCCCGCGCCCAGCGGGTTGAACGCCGTCGCCAGCACGGGGTCGAGGCCCTCGGGGACCGGCAGCAACAGTGCGTCCGGCCCCAGGTAGGCGGCCTCGGCGTAGCCACCCCAGAGGCCCGGCGCCCGGTCCAGCGGGGTTGCGCCGTAGAACTCGCGGAAGCCATGCCGCTCGCAGTGGCGGAGGTCGCCGGCCAGGCACGCAGCACACGCCCGGCACGCCTGGAACGGCACAACCGCCACGCGGTCTCCCGCCGTCACTCCCCACCGCTCGGCCGCGCCGTGGCCGACGTCCTCGACGACACCCACGATCTCGTGGCCGGGGACGAACGGCCCGGCCACTCTGATCCCACCCGTGAACTGTTCGTGGTCGGTGCCGCACAACCCGCACGCCTCGACCCGAAGCAGACCATCGTCGTCGCCGACCTGAGGAACGGGGAGGCGGCGTGCTTCGAGTCGGCGCGGCTCCTCCAGCACGAGCGCGCGGACCCGGGCGTCGGTCGTCCGATGGGAATCGCCGGCGGACATCACTTGCTGTCCGGCTTGGGCGGCACCACCAGGACCGTCCCCTGGGCGGCGCAGACCAGCCGCCCGTCGTTGGCGACCTCGATGCGCACCACCGCGGTCCGCTTCGACAGCGCGACGATCGTGGCGGTGGCCTCGAGGTCACCACCCGTGACCGGCGCCAGGTAGTTGAGCTTGAACTCCGTGGTCGCAGCCCAGGCCCCTCGCGGGATCACCGGGTAGCACACCGTTCCCAACACGTGGTCGCAGAGCGCCGCCAGCACGCCGCCGTGCAGGTTCCCGAACGGCGTCAGGAGCTCGGGGCGGACCGGGACGATGGCCTTCATCGTGCCCGGCCCCATGTCGACGGGCCGGATGCCCAACCAACCCGGCAACCCCGCGTCTTGCTCGTGCGCCTCCAGCAATCCCTCGGCAACGCGCGAGTTGTAGGACTCGAAGGTCAGATCGCTCATGCCGCCATGATCACCCAGCGGCAGAGCGGCCGCCGCCCTGGGCAACCGTCACAAGTCCCGCGGCACGACATAGGCCAGCAACGTGGCCGCACCCCACGTCAGGTCGTGCCAATCGCCCGGCACCTCCAGGGTGGCGAGAGCGCCCGTCGGGAACTTGGTCACGAGCCGCTCCCGGAGCTCGGGATCCCCCGAGCCCACCAGGTCGACGGCGAGATCCTGCAGTCCGGGGTTGTGGCCGACCAGCAGCACGGACCCGACGCGCGACGGCAGGTCCTGGAGCCGGGCGAGCAACTCGTCACCACCGGCGTGGTAGATCGCCTCGTCGATCTCCAGGGCGGTTCCCGGGGGGACGCCGGGTGCCACGCCTTCCCAGGTCTGCACCGCCCGCCGGGCGGGCGAGCACAACACCAGCTCGGGAGCGACCGCGGTCGTGCGCAGGTGACGCGCTAGGGCCCCGACCGCACGGACGCCGCGTGGCGCCAGCGGCCGAAGTCGATCCGGCAGATTGGCGTCGTCCCAGCTCGACTTGGCGTGCCGCAGCAACCAGAGGCGCCTCACGATGCCGATGCCGCTACGGCGCGGCCTGGTGCAGCTCGATGAGGTTACCGGTGGGGTCCTTCAGGAACGACTGGCGGCTGCGACCCACCGGCGCCGGGTCGCTCACGTCCACGTCTCGGGCACGCAGCTCGTCGACGGCGGCGTCGAGGTCGTCGACCAGCAGCGCGAAGTGTTGGCCGCGGGCCGTGGGCGGCGGTGCGAGGATCAGATGGACCTGCTGACCGCCCGCGTCGAGCCAGACACCGTCGACGCCGAGGTCCGCCGGCCGGTCCCTGCGTTGCGCCAGCCCCAGGACGTCGACGTAGAAGGCGACCGCGGCATCGACGTCATCGACGTTGATGGAGACATGGTGGACGGCGAGCGCTCGCACCCCACCAGTTTGGCGCCGCCGAATGCCCGACGCCCGGCGCCCGTCACCCGGCGCCGTCACTCACCGCCATCGATCACGGTGAGATGCCCGCGCCGCACGGCGTGGGCGGGCGCCGCCGCGCCTCCCGATGCCTGCCGCAGCTCGACGTCGCGGCCGGGTGGCGTGGCGCTCGACGACCACGGCTCCTGGTCAAGCTCCGCCTCCACGATTGGCTCCCGGTAGCGCACGGGCTCGACGACCTCGGGTAGGCCCGCGCGCCAGACCGCGCTGCGGATGTCGCACGGCCGGAACTGACCCACGCCCTTGGCCATGGGGGTCTCGATGAACCTGTACGTGGTGCCGTTGGCGTCGACGCAGATGGAGCCGCCGTTGGCGTGATGCTCGTAGATCCACACGTCGGGCCGGTCGCCGCGGAGCACGCGCCCGGCGAGACGGAACTCGTCGAGGTGGATCGGCCACGGCAGCCGTCTTCGGCGCGCCTGCTGGCTGGCGAGCAACAGCGGGCGCCACCACTCGAACAGGTGGGGCTTGTCGTGCGGTGGTGACCAGAGCTCCATGGCGTTTCCTCCTCGTGCGTTCGGACACCGTGACCATACGAAGGGGGTATGACGAACAGGGTGGACAGAGGCGTCGACCTTCAGCCGCTCATGTCGACAGCGACGATGCGGGTCGGCTTGATCGTGACCATGACACGGCTCTGGCCGGGGCCGTCCATCTGGCGGAGGTCGACGTCCTCGCCGTACTTGGCCGCCAATCGATCTGCGAAGGAGTAGTCGTGGTCCGGGGCGATCTCGGCGTCGCCGCGCAGCTCGAGGTAGCGCATGGGGTTGGCCAGGTCGAGCACGAACAGCGAGACGACCGGGTCAGCCACCAGGTTCTTGGTCTTCTGGCGGGTGACGTTGAGCGACACGCGCACGTCATCGCCCTCGGCGAGGAACCACACTTCGGACACCTGAGGGCGGCCGTCGGGCCCGACGGTGGCGAGCGTGGCGAACGCGCTGTCGAGCAGGTCCCGGTGCGACTGGGGGACGGTGGGCGTAGTGATCATCGTGGCTCCTCGATGGACGTTGTGACGCCCTTTGGAAAGGGTGAGTGGTGGTCGCGGTGCGGTGTGGAAGCGTACGAGGCCATTCCAGTCGTAATCGGGCATCCCGGGCTGGACCGTCAGCGGTACCTCTGCACCGTGGGCTGCTCGCGCCCTGACGAAGCTTCGGCTACTGCTCCGTCGTGGTCGTCGTCGTGGTCGGCGCGGTGGTCGTCGTGGGCTCAGTGGTCGTCGTGGTCGGCGCGGTGGTCGTCGTGGGCTCAGTGGTCGTCGTCGTGGTCGGCGCCGTGGTCGTCGTGGGCGCTGCCGTCGTCGGCGTCGCGGCCGGGCCCGAAGGACCCGGCGTCTGGCCCTCCGTCGTCGGCGGGACCGTGCTGGTGGACGTGGACGTGGTCGACGCCGGCGTGTCGTCGCGCTCGTCGTCGGTCGCCAGGATGGCAGCCCCCAGGCCGACAAGCGCCACGATCGCCACGACGAGCGTGGCGATCAGCGCCCGACGCCGGTTGCGATGCGGCCGGTCGTACGGCTCGGCGCCCACGGCATCTTCGACGGGCGGAGCGCCCGCCGCCGTCGGCAACACCGGGAGCTCGTCGGTGTCACCCTCGGCGACCGTGATGGGCGCCGTGGTCTCTCCGAGCGCGCCTGCGCCGACCTCCGGGCTCGGCTGCGTGGCCTCGGGGACACCTTCGTCGCCGAGACCATGATCCGGCGTCGTGCCTACCTCGGGGGTGGCCTGCGTGGTCCCGGCATCGTTGTCGTCCCCGGGGTCGCGATGTGGGTCGTTGCCGTGCGTGTCGGAGGGCATGCCGACCAGACTCGCACCACCCACGCACGATGCGAAGATCGGCTGGGCGTGCCCGATTGCCGTGGGGAAGAATCGCCGGTCGTGAAGCTGCAGCGGCTCTCTGCGACCGACGGGTTCGTCGTCTTCGATCTCGAGGCGGCCACCACCTGCGTCGGTATCGCCCGGCTCGCACCCAAGGTGCTCCAGGACAGCGCCACTCTCCTGGCCCGCTCGGTCACCTACTCGTTCGCCTCGTTCGGCGTCGCCGGGCACGCCGGGGGGTCCGCGGGCATCAATGCCAGGCCCGAGGACCGCGACGGCGCGGTCAAGGCGTTCGTCGAGGAGATCGGACCGCTCGCCGAGTCGGGCCGCCTGCACCTGGCACCCGGGTTGGGGCTGACCGCCGACGACCTGGCGCCGCTGGGCTGGACTGGGCCCGATGCCGCCCTCACGGCTGCGGGCGCGCTGGCGGCGGCCGAGGTGGCGGCGGGCCGTTCGACGGGAGGACTGCGGCGGTGGTCGGCTCGGGCCCGATCGCCGCCGCCGCCACGGATCAGCTCAGCGCCGCCGGGACCGACATCGCCTCGCCCCGGTTCGATGCCGAGTGCGACGTGCTGTTCGTCGCCGGCAAGGCGGGCGTGCTCGACCACCCGACCGCCGAGGCGGTCAGGGCCACCACCATCGTCCCGCTCACCCCGGTGCCGGTCACGGCCCGGGCCTTGGCGGTGCTCGGACGCGAGGAGCGGGTGGTCGTTCCCGACTTCCTGTCGATCGCCGCCCCGCTGCTCGCCGCGCACGATCCCGACGGCGGCGACCCGGTCCAGCGCATCCGCGATGTCACCATCGAGCTGGCGGACCAGGGCACGGGCCTGTGGCTGGCGGCGGCCCAGCGAGCCGAGGCCCAGCTCGCCACGTGGACCGCGGAGAAGCCCTTCGGCCGTCCCCTGGCCTGACCCCAACCGACCCCTGACCGCGCTCAGGCTGCGGGCGCAAGCAGCCTGGCCCGCAGGAACTCCAGAACCTGGTCCAGTGCGTCCCGGGTCGGGTGACCGGGCTCGTCCACGAAGTCCTCGGTCAGCACCGAATGCGCCCGCTTGCGGATGCCATGCGGATTGCCCGGCGACGAGTCGATCTCGACGCCCATGAACGCGCCGCCCAGCTCCTGGCGCAGCCGCTCGAAGCGCTCGGGCGGGCAGACGATGTCACCGGTGAAGCGCAGGCCGAGCACCTCGATCTGCTCGGTACGGGTCCGTTCCCTCACCACCTCGAGATCGGCGGCGCTGATGCCCAGGTCACGCCGGTGGCCCTTCGAGACCGGGAAGGGCAGGGAGGGCTGGCTGAGGACCGGCGCCAGCACGCTGTCGTCCACCATCATCGCCAGGGCGAACCCGCCCGTCATGCACATGCCGATCGCACCGATGCCCGGACCGCCACACCGGCCGAGCTCGTGCCGCCCGAGCGCACGCAGCCATTCGGTGACCGGCGACGTCTTGCCGGCAGACCAGGTGGCGAACTCTCGTGACACGCAGCACCACGCCGCCACCTGAGCGGCGTTGCGTCCGGACGCTGGCTCGCCCGGCACCCCGAACAGGTGCGGCAGCACCGCCGTGCACCCCACGTCATAGACCCGGTCGGCGAACGCGACGACGTCGGGCGTGATCCCCGGCACCTCGGCGATGACGATCACGGCCGGGCCGGTGCCCCGCCGGAACACCTGGCGGGACTTGCCGCCGTAGGTGAACGAATCCTCGCTGTAGTCCCCCAGCGCCACGGCGGTTTTACTTCATGTAGATGCTGCGCTTGGGCGAGCTCATCACCTGGCGCACCAGCGGCTCGAAGTGGTCGAGCGGGAGCGTGTCGTAGCCCGGGTCGAAGGCCGGCTGGTCGTACTCTTGGCAGAACTCGGCCGTGTAGTCGAACCACTCGTGCCCACGGAACTGCTCGCGCATGTCGGGGTCGAGCCCGAGGTGGTGGAAGAAGTAGTAGCCCTGGAAGATGGCGTGCTTCTCCACCATCCAGTGGTTCTGCTCGCTCACGAAGGGCTTGACGACGGCCGCCGCCACGTCGGCGTGGTTGAGCGGCCCCAGCAGGTCGCCGATGTCGTGGATCAACGCGCAGAAGACGTATTCGTCGTCGCGGTCGGCGCGATGGGTGCGGGTGGCGGTCTGCAGCGAATGCTCCAGGCGATCGACCGCGAACCCGCCGTAGTCGCCGCCCAGAAGCCGAAGGTGGGCGAGCACGCGATCGGGCAGCCCCGCGGCCAGCTCGATCGCACCGACGGCGATCTTGTCCCAATCCTCCTTGGTGCCCTCGGTCATGGCGTGGAACTCCGCCCGGGGTCGGGCATCGGTGGTGGTCTCGCTCATCGGATCGGATCCTCCTACTCCCACTCGATTGTGCCAGGGGGCTTGGACGTGATGTCGTACGCCACCCGGTTGACGCCCGCGACCTCGTTGATGATCCGGCTCGACATCGCCTCCATGACGTCGTAGGGCAGGCGAGCCCAGTCGGCCGTCATCGCGTCCTCGCTGGTGACGGCCCGCACGATGATGGGATGGGCGTAGGTGCGCTCGTCGCCCATCACGCCCACCGAGCGGATGTCCGGCAACACCGCGAACGCCTGCCAGATCTCGCGCTCCAGCTCGGCCTTACGCAACTCCTCCCGCACGATGGCGTCGGCGTGCTGCAGCATCGCCACCTTGGCGGGCGTGACCTCGCCGATGATCCGCACCGCCAGCCCGGGCCCGGGGAACGGCTGGCGCCACACGATCTCCTCGGGCAGGCCCAGCTCCTCGCCCACGCGGCGCACCTCGTCCTTGAACAGGCTGCGCAGGGGCTCCACGAGCTCCAAGGTCATGTCCTCGGGCAGCCCACCCACGTTGTGGTGGCTCTTGATGGTGGAGGCGCCGTCGCCGCCGCCCGACTCGATCACATCGGGATAGAGGGTGCCCTGGACCAGGAAGCGGGCGTCCTCGAGCCCGCCAGCCGACTCCTCGAAGATCCGGATGAACAGCTCACCCACGATCTTGCGCTTGTCCTCGGGATCGGTGACGCCGGCGAGCCGCTCGAAGTAGCGGTCGGCGGCCCGCACGTGGATCAGCTCGATGCGCTGGTGGCGCTGGAACGTCTCGACCACCTGCTCGCCCTCGCCCGCGCGGAGCAGTCCGGTGTCGACGAAGACGCACGTGAGCTGGGGCCCGACCGCCTTGTGGACCAGCGCGGCCGCCACCGCCGAGTCGACACCTCCCGAAAGCGCGCAGATCACCCGACCCGACCCGACCTGCGCCCGGACGGCGGCCACCTGCTGCTCGATGATCGACGTCATCGTCCAGGTGGGCCGACACCCGGCCAGGTGGTGGAGGAACTGGCGGAGCACCTGCTGCCCGTGCGGCGTGTGCGACACCTCGGGGTGGTACTGGATGCCCCAGATCCGCCGGCCCGGCGACTCCAGCGCCGCCACCGGGGCACCGGCCGTGGTGGCGGTCGCAACGAACCCGTCGGGTACCCGGGTGATGCCGTCGAAGTGGCTCATCCACACGGTCTGTTCGGTCGGTTGGTCGGCCAGCAGGCCGCCGTCCGCCTCCGTGATCTGCAGCGGCGTGCGCCCGTACTCGCCCTGGCCGCCGCGCCCCACCTCACCACCGAGCTGCTGGGCGATGAGCTGGGCCCCGTAGCAGATGCCGAGGATGGGCACGCCCAGCTCGTAGATCTCGGGATCGAGCAGCGGGGCGCCGTCGACGTGGACCGACTTGGGCCCGCCCGACAGGATGAGCGCCGCCGGCGCCCGGTCCCGCACCTCTGCTGCGGTGATCGAGTGGGGGACGATCTCGGAGTAGACGTGCGCCTCGCGCACCCGCCGGGCGATGAGCTGGGCATACTGCGCGCCGAAGTCGACGACCAGGCAGGTGTCGAACTCCTCGGCCGGGTCGGCAAGGGGTGCGGGCCGGTCGGCGCCACGCCCACGTCTTTGAAGATCTTCGGGTGCAGAGGCCCCGTTCTTCTTCAAAGACACGGCTTCATCCGCCCATCACCACGAGCTCGGCTTTCTGCAGGTCCTTCACGGTCTCGTAGCCGCACAGGGCCATGGCCCGCCGCAGCGCGCCGGTGAGGTTGACCGCGCCGGTGGCGTCGTGCGCCGGTCCCAGCAGGATCTCGGCGAGGGTCCCGGTGGGCTCCACCCGGACCCGCTCGCCGCGCGGCAACGAGGCGTGGACGGCGCCCATCCCCCAGTGCCAGCCCCGGCCGGGGGCATCGACGGCGGCCGCCAGTGGCGTCCCGATCATCACGGCGTCGGCCCCGCAGGCGATGGCCTTGGCGACGTCGCCGCCGGTGGAGACGCCGCCGTCGGCGATCACGTGGCAGTAGACGCCGGTCTCGTCGAGGTGGCGCATCCGGGCGGCGCGGGCGTCGGCGAGCGCGGTCGCCAGCGGCACGCCCACGCCGAGCAGGTCGCGGATCACGGCCTCGGCCCCCGACCCGGCACCGACCAGCACCCCGGCCGCCCCCGTGCGCATGAGGTGCAGCGCCGCCTGGTACGACGTGCACCCGCCCACCAGCACCGGCAGCTCGTAGTGCCGGATGAACGCCTTGAGGTTGAGCGGCTCGGTCGTGCGCGCCACGTGCTCGGCCGACACGATCGTGGCCTGGATCACCAACAGGTCGGGCTCACCCTCGAGCACCGCGTCGGCCAGCTGGAGGGTGCGGTGCGGCGTCATGGCCACCGCGCAAGTGACGCCGGCGTCCTTGATCTCGGCGACGCGGGGGCCGATGAGCTCCGGCTTGACCGGCTCGGCGTAGATCTCCTGCATCCGGCGGGTGGCGGTCTCCGCGGGCAGTTCGGCGATCTCCTCGAAGAACTTCTCGGGGTGCTCGTACCGGGTCCACAGGCCCTCGAGGTGGAGGACCCCGGCCGACCCGAGCCGGCCCAGCTCCACCGCGCTCGCCGGCGACACCACGCTGTCGGTGGGGGCGCCCAGGATCGGCATCTCGAAGCGGTAGGCGTCGATCTCGCAGGCGACATCGACGTCCTCCGGGTCGCGGGTGCGCCGACTGGGAACGATGGACACCTCATCGAGCCGGAAGGCCCGTCGTGCGCTCTTGCCGATGCCGACGTCGACCTCGGCCATGCATCACCTCGTCTCGCCTGGCGGGGAAGAACCGCAGCTTATCGACGCCCACCCGGAGCACTCGGGACGTCCCCGTGATCGAAGCGGGCGGCGCCTAGACTTCACCCATGGAGGCCCCAACCAGTCCGTTTGCCCCCGATCCCGGCGACGACTACCCCCCGAAGTTCGCCAAGGAAGGCCTGACCTTCGACGACGTGCTGCTGCTGCCGGCCGAGTCGTCGGTCCTCCCGGCCGAGGTCGACACGAGCACCCGCTTGACCCCGCGGATCGACCTCGCCATACCCATCGTCTCGGCGGCCATGGACACCGTCACCGAGGCCCCACTCGCCATCGCGCTGGCCCGCGCGGGCGGCATCGGCGTCATCCACCGCAACCTTTCCGTCGACGATCAGGTGGCCGAGGTCGACAAGGTCAAGCGCAGCCAGTCGGGGATGATCGTCGACCCGGTGACGCTGCCGGCCGAGGCCCTGGTGACCGACGCCCTGGCGGTGATGGCCCGCTACCACATCTCGGGCGTGCCGATCACCGATGCGGCCGGCCACCTCGTGGGCCTGCTCACCAACCGCGACCTGCGCTTCATCGAGGACGTGGACCAGCCCATCGCCAACGTCATGCGCCGTCCCCCGCTGGTGACCGCGCCGCTCGGCACGACCCTCGAGGACGCCAAGGACATCCTGTGGCGCCACCGCATCGAGAAGCTGCCGATCGTCGACGACGCGGGCCTGCTCACGGGCCTCATCACCGTCAAGGACATCAAGAAGCGGACGGATTTCCCCCACGCCACACAGGACGAGAAGGGCCGGCTCCGAGTGGGTGCGGCGGTGGGTGTCGGCCCCGATGCCCTCGACCGAGCCGAACGGCTGGTCGACGCCGGGGCCGACGTGCTCGTGGTCGACACGGCGCACGGCCACAGCCGGGCGGTGCTCGACGTGGTCAAGCAGGTGAAGGGCGCCTTCCCGGTCGACGTGATCGCCGGCAACGTGGCCACGGCCGATGCGGTGGACGCGCTCGTCGGCGCCGGCGCCGACGGGGTGAAGGCGGGGGTCGGGCCCGGGTCGATATGCACGACACGTGTGATCGCGGGCGTCGGCGTCCCCCAGGTCACGGCCACCTACGACTGTGCGGTGGCGGCGGCCCGGCACGGGGCGACGGTCATCGCCGACGGGGGCATCCAGTACTCGGGCGACGTGGCCAAGGCCATCGCCGCCGGCGCCGACACGGTGATGCTGGGCGGGCTGCTGGCCGGGGTGGACGAGTCGCCGGGCGAGGTCGTGCTCCACCAGGGTGAGCGGTACAAGGAGTACCGCGGCATGGGATCGATGGGCGCGATGAAGGCCCGGTCGTTCTCGAAGGACCGCTACTTCCAGGGCGACGTGATCGACACCGACAAGCTCGTGCCCGAGGGCATCGAGGGCCGGGTGGCCTACAAGGGACCGGTCGCCAATGTGCTGTTCCAGCTCGTCGGGGGCCTGCGGGCCGCCATGGGGTACTGCGGCGCTCCCACCATCGCCGAACTGCAGCGAACCGCCCGGTTCGTGCGCATCACCGGCGCGGGCCTGCGCGAGTCGCACCCCCACGACATCGCCATCACCAAGGAAGCACCCAACTACGGCAGCTGGTGAGCCGGAAGATGCGGCCTCGGCCTCCGGCCGAGTCGAGACGACTTCAGGTGTCGGGGTGATCGAGGTCGCCCCGGCCCAGAGTGCCGGTGACGGCACCGAGGAGCTGGCGAAGCAGGTTGGCCGTGGCGCCCCAGACGGTGTCACCCACCAACTCGAAGAAGTAGATCGGCCGCGGGTCCCCGCCGGGGAACGTCCAGATCTCCTGGCGGAAGTTGTCGGGGTCGAGCAGTTCGGCCAGCGGCACGTGGAGCACGGCCTCGACCTCGGCCGGGTTGGGGTGGGTCTCGGGCCGGCCGGGTAGCGCGCCCACGTAGGGCACGATGAACGACCAGCTCGTGACCGTGGCCAGGTGGTCGAGCTCACCGATGACCTCGACCGTTGACGGGTCGAGGTCGATCTCCTCCTTGGCCTCCCGCAGGGCGCCTTCGACGGGGGACTCATCAGGCTCGACACGGCCGCCCGGAAAGCTCACCTCGCCCTCGTGGGTCCGCAGACCCCAGGTCCGCCGAGTGAGGACGACCATTGCATGGCCGTCCTCGTCGTACAGCGGGGCGAGCACCGCGGACGGCCGGGCCGTGGAATCGGTGATCTCCCGCTCCGACCGGCGCGCCGCGCCCAGGGCCGCCAGCGCCCGGGCGACGTCGCCAACGGTGGGGCGCCGGCGCTCCGGCGGCAGATGGGCCCACGGCGCTGGACCTCCGGCGCGGGCGTTGAACGGGCGGGGGATCCGCTGCTCGCCACCCCGACCGGGCGGAACCGGCACCGGCGGGCCGGGCGGCTCGTCGCCGGGGCGGGGCCACCCCGGGAGCCCCCGCGCGGCCGCAGCGCGGGCCGAGACGTTGACGGCCTCCGGCCACTCGGTCGACGGGGGGTCGGCCGCGTCGGTCGGGCGCTCGGGCACGGTCAGGTACCGGACTCTGCGCCCGAACCTGCCGTCTGGGTCACCAACGTCTCGAGCAGCTGGCGCATCCCGGCGGTCTTGAGGTTGCCCATGACGCGCCCGGGCGGCGTCTCCCCGCGCTCCCACTCCATCCAGTAGGCCAGGAGTTTCTGGGGATCGGGGGGCGGCGTATCCATGCCCGGCAGGCTACCGGCGCCATGTTCGGCCGCCGCGGGACCGAGGCGGAGCGGGAGCGGCAGCGCCGGTTGGGTCGCCTGCCGGCCCGACCTGCCAGGCTGGCCGGGTGCCCGTCCGCCGCCTCGTCCTGGCTTCGGCCTCACCGGCGCGCCTGGCGTTGCTGCGCGCGGCCGGGCTGGAACCCGAGGTCATGGTCAGCGGCGTGGCCGAGGACGGCGTCGCCGGGCTCACGGCGGGTGAGGCCGCCCGCACGCTGGCGGAACGCAAGGCCGCAGCGGTCGCCCGCCGGCTGCACGGCGCAACGTTGCCTGGGCACCCGGCGCCGCTGGTGGTGGCTTGCGACTCCATGCTCGAGATCGATGGCGAGGTGCGCGGCAAGCCGGGGTCGGCGGACCAGGCCCGAGCCTGGTGGCGCGAGCAGCGGGGTCGATCGGGTGTCCTCACCACCGGCCACGCCGTCGTCGACCTTGCGACGGGCCGGCGCACGTCGGGCGTCGCCGACACCGTGGTGCACTTCGGCTGCCCGTCCGACGCCGAGATCGAGGCCTACATCGCGACCGGCGAGCCGCTGGCCGTGGCGGGGGCGTGCACCATCGACGGGTACGGGGCCCCGTTCGTGACGGGGATCGACGGCAACCACGGCACGGTGATCGGCCTGTCCCTCCCGCTGCTGCGCACGCTCCTGGCCGACCTCGGCATAGCCATCACCGACCTGTGGGCACACACCCCATGACCGTCCGCCGGACCGACGTCGGGACGCCGCTGCGGATCGGCCCGCTCGCCGTGTGGCCGCCAGTGGTGCTGGCCCCCATGGCGGGCATCACCAACTCGCCGTTCCGCCGGCTGTGCCGCACGTTCGAGCCGGGCGGGCTGTTCGTGAGCGAGATGATCACGGCCCGCGGCCTCGCCGAGCGCAACGACAAGACGCTGCGCATGGCCCGGTTCGCCGACGACGAGCCCGTCCGGTCGATCCAGCTCTACGGCACCGAGCCCCGCGCCATCGCCGACGCCGTCCGCTTCCTGGTCGGGGAGCGCCGCGCCGATCACATCGACCTCAACTTCGGCTGCCCGGTCGCCAAGGTCACCAGGAAGGGCGGCGGGGCGGCGTTGCCGGTGCACCGGGCCCTGTTTCGTGACATCGTGCGCGCCGCGGTCCGCGGCGCCGGCGACGCGCCCGTCACGGTGAAGCTGCGGATCGGCGTCGACGACAGCGTGCAGACCTTCCTCGACGCCGGGCGCATCGCCGAGGACGAGGGCGCGGCCGCCGTCTCCCTACACGCCCGCACGGCCGAGCAGCACTACTCGGGCCGGGCGGACTGGACGGCGATCGCCGCGCTCAAGGCCGCCGTCGCGTCCATCCCGGTGCTGGGCAACGGCGACATCTGGGACGCCACCGACGCCCTGCGCATGATCGACGCCACCGGGTGCGACGGCGTCGTCGTGGGCCGGGGCTGCCTGGGCCGGCCGTGGCTGTTCCGGGACCTGGCGCTCGCATTCGCCGGCCGGAAGCGCCGCCCGCCGCCGCGCCTCGACGAGGTGCGGGACGTGCTGCGGCGCCACGCCCGGCTCCTGGCCGACTGGCTCACCGAGCCGGTGGCGGTGCGCGACGTGCGTAAGCACGTGGGCTGGTATCTCCAGGGCTATCCCGTGGGCGGCGAGGTGCGCCGACGGCTCACCGTCGCCGCCACCATCGCCGACCTCGAGGCCGAGCTCGACCGGCTCGACCCCGACCTGCGTCCGCCTGCCCGGGACCGCCGCCCAGCCGCGGGGCAAGACGTCCGGGCCGATCACGGGTGTCGCTGCCCGACGGCTGGCTCGCCGCGGCCGACGATCCGTCGCCCGTGGTCGACGACGAGCTCGAGGCGGTCAGCGGCGGCTGACCAAGGTCAGGCCGACGAACCGAGCACGATCTCGGCCTTACCCATTCGGGGCCACGGCTAGTCGGGTCCGCGTTCCTGGCACCGAATTGGTTGCTGGCCAACCATTCCTGCGCCAGGAACGGCGTCACACCAGGACGTAGATTCGATGCCGTGCTGTTCGACGGGTTCGGAACGGGACTGGTCCGCTTCTACGAGGAGCTGGCGGCCAACAACACCCGCGACTGGTGGCAGGCCAACAAGCAGCGCTACGAGCAGCACGTTCGGGCTCCACTGGAGCACCTCCTCGAGGACCTGCGCCCCGAGTTCGGCGAGGCCAAGGTGTTCCGGCCCAACCGCGACACCCGCTTCTCGAAGGACAAGTCCCCGTACAAGACGGCGGCGGCCGCCGTCATCGGAGCTGCCCACGAGGGTGTCGGCACGCTGTACCTGTCGGTCTCGGCCGAGGGGCTGATGGCGGGCGGCGGCGCCTACATGCCAGCGACCGACCAGCTCTCCCGGCTCCGGGAATCGATCGACGACGACAAGACCGGGCCCGAGCTCGAGGGCATCGTCGCCGAAATCCGTCGTGGGGGCGGGGAGATCGGGGCACATGACCAACTCAAGACGGCGCCCCGCGGCTATCCCGCCGACCACCCCCGCATCGAGCTCCTGCGCTTCAAGGGCATCATCGGCTGGTGGGAACACGAGCCGGGGGCGTGGATGCACTCGACGGCCGCCCGCGACACGGTCGCCGACCGCTGGCGCTCGCTGGGACCGCTCAACGCCTGGCTGGTCACCAACGTCGGCGCCACCGAGCTCCCCAGCCGGGAGCGCTGACGGGCCCGCCACCCGGAGGTGGCGGGCCCGTCGCCGTGCGTGCGCAGCGCAGGCGAGGAGAGGCTTACATCATCCCCATGCCGCCCATGCCACCCATGGGATCGCCACCACCGCCTGCCGGCATGGGGGCGGGTGGCTCGGGCTTGTCGGCCACGAGCGACTCGGTCGTCAGCACGAGGCCGGCGATCGATGCCGCGTTCTGGAGGGCGGCCCGGGTGACCTTGGCCGGGTCGATGACACCGGCCTTCACCAGGTCCTCGTAGTCGCCGCTCAAGGCGTTGAGGCCGATCGAGCCGGTCTCGGCCTCGATGTGGCGCACCGCTACCGCACCCTCGAGCCCGGCGTTGTCGGCGATCAACCGCGCCGGCCACTCGAGCGCCCGATGGACTGTGCGGGCACCCGTGGCCTCATCGCCCGAGAGCGAGTCGACGACCTTGCTCACCGCTGCCCGGCTCCGCAGCAGCGCAACGCCACCGCCGGCGACGATGCCCTCTTCGATGGCGGCCCGGGTGGCCGACAAGGCGTCCTCGATGCGGTGCTTCTTCTCCTTGAGCTCGACCTCGGTTGCAGCGCCGACCTTCACGACCGCCACGCCGCCGGACAGCTTGGCCAGCCGCTCCTGGAGCTTCTCGCGGTCCCAGTCGGAGTCGGTGTTGTCGACCTCGTTCTTGATCTGCTGGATGCGGCCCTTGATCTCGTCCTCGGAGCCGCCGCCGTCGACGAGGGTCGTGTTGTCCTTGGTGACGATGACCTTCTTGACCCGGCCCAGTAGGTCGAGCGTGATGTTGTCGAGCTTGAGCCCGACTTCCTCGGCCACGACCTGGCCGCCGGTGAGGATGGCCATGTCCTGCAGCATCGCCTTGCGGCGGTCGCCGAAGCCGGGCGCCTTGACGGCCACGCTGTTGAACGTGCCGCGGATCTTGTTGACGACGAGCGTGGCGAGCGCCTCGCCCTCGACGTCCTCGGCGACGATCAGCAGCGGGCGGCCGGTCTGCATGACCTTCTCGAGCACCGGGAGCAGGTCCTGCACGGAGCTGATCTTGCTCTGGTGCAGCAGCACGTAGGCGTCCTCGAGGGTCGCCTCCTGCCGGTCCTGATCGGTGACGAAGTACGGCGCCAGGTAGCCCTTGTCGAACTGCATGCCCTCGGTGAACTCGAGCTCCATGCCGAACGTGTTGGACTCCTCGACGGTGACCACGCCATCCTTGCCGACCTTGTCGATGGCGTCGGCGAGCACCTCGCCGATGGCGGGGTCGGCGGCCGAGATGGCGGCCACCTGGGCGATCTCGGACTTGTCGTCGATCTCCTTGGACTGATCGGCGATGGCTTCGACCGCGGCCGACACGGCCTTCTCGATGCCCTTCTTCAGCCCAGTGGGGCTGGCACCAGCGGCCACGTTGCGGAGGCCCTCGTGCACCAGCGCCTGGGCCAGCACGGTGGCGGTGGTGGTGCCGTCGCCGGCGACGTCGTTGGTCTTGGTGGCGACCTCCTTCACGAGCTGGGCGCCCATGTTCTCGAAGGGGTCGTCGAGCTCGATCTCACGAGCGATCGACACGCCGTCGTTGGTGATGGTCGGGGCGCCCCACTTCTTGTCGAGCACCACGTTGCGGCCCTTGGGGCCGAGCGTGACCTTCACCGCGTCGGCGAGCTTGTTGACGCCGGCCTCGAGCGCACGCCGGGCCTGGTCGTCGAACTTGAGGATCTTGGGCATCAGCCGCTCACTTCTTCACTAGGGCGAGCACGTCACGGGCCGACAGGACGAGCACGTCCTCGCCGTCGATGGTGACCTCGGTGCCGCCGTACTTGCTGTAGAGGACGGTGTCGCCAACGCTCACCCCGATGGGGATGATCTCGCCGGTCTGCTCGGAGCGCTTGCCCGGCCCCACGGCCAGGACCTCGCCCTGCTGCGGCTTTTCCTTGGCGGTGTCGGGGATGACCAGTCCACTGGCGGTGGTCTCCTCGCTCTCACCGGGCTTCACGACGATGCGGTCGTCGAGGGGCTGCAGGTTCATGCGTGTCGCCTCCATTGGCGCTCGCTCGGCTAACCCCCGTTGGGTTAGCAGTCTCCCTATGTCGACTGCTAACGCTAGGCCACGCTGCTTAGCACTCGCAACCCCCGAGTGCCAGCAGCCTCAGGCCGGTTCCGGCACCGGGTTGCCGGCCTGGACCCGCCAGCTCGCGCCGGTCGACAGCTCCGCCTGGGGCTCGGCGGTGGCGCCGGCGATCGCGCCGATGGCGTCCACGAAGGCGGCAGGGAACGACGACGAGATCGACGTGCCGACCCGCTCGGCTCCTCAGGCGACGGGGAGGCGAAGGTTGGGCGTCGCGCCGGTGTCGAGCGGGGACGGCCCGTCGGACTTGAGCCGCCACCACCCCGCGGCGGCGATCATCGCGGCGTTGTCGGTGCACATCGACCGGCTGGGGACGAACGGACGGATGCCGTCCTCGTCGCAGGCCTCCACGAACCGGGAGCGGAGCGAGCTGTTGGCGGCCACCCCACCCCCGAGGCACAGCCCCTTGGCGCCGACGTCACGGGCCGCCCGGCGGGCCTTGGTGACGAGCACGTCGACCACAGCCTCCTGGAAGCTGGCGGCCACGTCTGGCGTGGCGACGCCGGGGTGCTTGCGGACGTGGTTGACCACCGCCGTCTTCAGCCCGCTGAAGCTGAAGTCGTAGTCGCGGTCGAGCATGGCCCGGGGAAAGGCGATGGCGTGGGGATCGCCGTCGGCGGCGATGCGGTCGATGACCGGCCCACCGGGATAACCCAGGCCCAGGAACCGGGCCACCTTGTCGAACGCCTCGCCGGCGGCGTCGTCGATGGTCGACCCGAGGATGCGGTAGCGACCGTGGTCCTCCATGTGGACCAGCAGGGTGTGGCCGCCCGACACCAGCAGGACCACCAGCGGCAGCTCGAGGTCGGGCTCCTCGAGGAACGAGGCGTACAGGTGGCCCTCGAGGTGGTTGACGGCCACGAAGGGCACGTCCCACACGAGGGCAAAGGCCTTGGCGGCGCTTACACCTACGAGCAGCGAGCCCACCAGTCCGGGCCCGGCGGTGGCGGCGACGGCCTCGATGTCATGGTCGGCGACGCCGGACTCGACCAGCGCCTGGGCGACCACCGGGGTGAGCAGCTCGACGTGGGCCCGGCTGGCGATCTCGGGCACGACACCGCCGTAGCGGGCGTGGCGGTCGATCTGGCTGGCCACGACCGACGAGCGGACGCGGGTGGCGCGCTCGACCACCGCCGCGGCGGTCTCGTCGCACGAGGTCTCGATGCCCAGGATCACGTCTGCCATCGGCACAAGCCTACGGTCGGAACCGGCGGGGGTGTGGAGGGCAAAGACTCCGGCTGGAGGTCGAGGGGGAGGGCAACCCTCCACCCTCGAAACCTAGATCCAGTCGCCCTCGATCACCGTCCGGCCGGGAACGCCGCTCTCGATCTCGCGCAAGCGGGCGGCGTAGAGGTCCGTGTCGACGTCGTTGGCCCACATGACCAGAGCGTCCTCGCCGGTTTCGGGGTAGTAGCCCTTGCGCACGCCGGCCGGCACGAAACCGAAGCGCTGATACAGGGCCTGCGCTCCCGAGTTGCTCATCCGTACCTCGAGGGTGAGGTTGCGGCACCCCCGGTCCACCGCCGCCTGGGCCAGGGCCAGGAGCATGCGGGTGGCGATCCCGTGCCGCTGCCACGCCGGATCGACGGCGATCGTGGTGATGTGGCCGTCCTCGATCGCCCGGAACATCCCGGCGTAGCCCACCACCTCGGATCCCACGCGTGCCACGAGATAGATCCGGCTGGTCCGCTGGCTGATCTCGCCGAGGAACAGCCCGAACGTCCACGGGCGCGGGTACACCTGTTGCTCGATCCGCAGCACCCCGCGCAGGTGCCGGCGGCGCATGGGCGTGATGCGCACGTCGAGGGCGTCCGGGTCCCCCGGCAGGCGCAGGGCGCGGGCCATCAGTGCTGTCTCCCGTGGCCGACGTGCGTGGGAGCCAGCACTACTGACCCTCCAGCACGTCGCGGGTCGACCAGTTGATCTCGGCGTCCGGGCGCCGCAGGTACAAGGGCTCCAGCTCCCACGGCTTGACGAATTCCTCGCGCAGGGCCCGGGCGTGGGCGAGCTGGACCAGCGACGCCGCCGACGGATGGGCCAGGCCCTGGTCGCCCACCTCGACGTTGGCGAGATCGGCGAACGCGTCGCAGTAGCGCAGGCCGCCGTCGCCGACCAGCAGCACCTCCTCGCGCGTGGCCTCGAGGTCGCCGGCCAGGTCGTCCGGCGACGAGATCTGGTAGCCACGCAGGCGCTGCACCCCGCCCGGCACCTGCCGGTAGGTGGCGGTGAACAGCTCGCTCCGCCGGGCGTCGATGGCCGCCACGATCAGGCGCGGGCTCCACCGAACGGGAAAGGCGAGCAGGTCGAGGCTGGCGACTCCGATCATCGGGATCCGCAGCGCGTGCGCGATCGCCTTTCCGGCGGCGATGCCCACCCGGAGCCCGGTGAACAGTCCCGGTCCCACGTCGACCGCCACGCAGCCGATCTCCCCCAGGTCGACCCGCGCCTGGCGCCGCAGGAACTCGATCGACGGTGCCAGCGACTCCGCGTGGCGCTTGCCCCGGCTCGAATGGGTCGACGCCAGCACGCCCTCGTGCCCACCGATCGCACAGCCGACCTGCGCCGTCGAGGTGGTGATCCCGAGGATCAGCACGGTGCGTCCCCGCCGGGCGCCCCCGCCCAGGGCGCGACCGCCTCGACGAGCGAGGCCATGCGCCGGAGCCACGACCGACCGGCGCTGCGGAGCACGATGGTGCGGTCGTCGTCGGCGGCCCCGAACGTCAGCCGCACCTCGAGCAGGTCGCCCGGGAGCATCGGGAGGATGGCGTCGCCCCACTCGATGAGCACGACCCCCTCGTCGTCGAGCAGCTCGGACAGGCCGAGGTCGACGACCTCGCTGAGCTGATCCAAGCGGTAGACGTCCACGTGGTGCACGGGCAGGCGACCGACGTATTCCTGCACGAGCGTGAAGGTCGGGCTGGTGATCGGCTCGCCCACCCCGAGTCCCCGACCGAAGCCCTGCACGAACGCGGTCTTGCCGGCGCCGAGATCGCCGGCCAGCACCACCAGGTCGCCCGGTTGCGCCAGCGAGGCGAGCGCCGCCGCCAAGCCCTGGGTCGCCTCCACCGAGGAGGTGCGGGCCACCAGCGTGGCGGCGTCGCGACGGTCCACTGGCACTCGATCCAGCCTAGGGGGGTTGCAGCCGCGAGGGTCCCCTGGCTGGTCAGAGGACCTCGGTGGTCTCGGGACCGACCACGGCGAGGTCACGGCGGCGCATGCCGCCGAGCTCGATCTCGACCGATAGCACCATGTGTTCCTCGATCACGTCGCTCCTCCCGAGCGTGTCGGACACCAGCGGGGGCTCGAACCCCATCCCGCTGCCACGCACGACCCACCGGGTCACGCCGGCGGCGACGGCGTCACGGAGATCGGCGGCCGCCGCGCCCGGGCGGCAGGCATCGACCAGCCGGCGTTGTGCCGCCACCACCGGGGCACCATCGTCCGCCCCCGGCAGGGTGCGGCCCAGGCCGCCCTCGTAGCCGGCGACCAACAACCCGATGTCGACGTGAGCAGGGGATCCCACCGTGGGATCGACCGGCGACACCGCCACTCCGGACGTGGGGACGGTGACGCCCCGCCGGGCGGCGACCTGCAACGCCGCGACCCGCGCCGCGGTCGGACCCGCACCGTCCGCCAGGGCCGCCCCGGCCGCCTCCATTGCCACGCCGGCGACGGCCACCGCAGCCCGGACGCGGGCCACCTCCGCCGGCAGCTTCAGGGCCCGCACGGCCCGCATGAGGTCGTCGGCGGGCACGAGCTCGGCCTCGGGGGCGAGGCGCCGCGCCATGTGCTCGAACCCCGGCGACAGGGCTTCGACGCCGATCCGCGTGGCTTTGGCCAGGCCGGGAATGCCGGCCAACGCGCCGGCGAGGACCGCCCCATTCCAGGTCACCCCGTAGAGGTGCTCGAACGGGACCTCGGGCGGCACGCCCTCGTCCCAGCTCGACAGCATGTGGATCGAGCGAGCGGATTCCACCAGCACGCACGCGGGCCCGAACGGCCGGCTCCCGGCCGTCCACAACGAGCGTGCGCCGGTGGCGTACGCCACGGAGTCGCGACGGCCGAGCACGAGCACATCGAGCCCGACCGTGGCCATGGCATCGAACACCCGGTCACGGCGCGCCGCCCGCAGCTCGGCGTCCTCGGTCGTCGTGGTCGAGGCGGTCATGAGCGCAGTGGGACCCTCACGCGAACGGCGGGTAGGGGTGGCCGCCGCCCAGATGGCGCCAGCCGTCCTGAGTCACGGCCACGATCTCCTCGGCCCGATAGCTGCCGACACCGTCGTCCCAGATCACCGGTTCGAGTACCAGCACCATCCCAGGCGCCATGACCAGGCGATCGTCGAACTCCGTCCCGAGGTCGGTGCCCACAAGGGGCATCTCGGCACTCTCCACCCCCACACCGTGGGCCAGGTAGAAGTGCGGCAGCCACGGGCGCTCGCCGCCGTTGGCCGCCTCCGCGGCCCGGCACAGGTCACCGCCCGTCACGCCCGGCTTCAGCACCTCGAGAACCGCGACCATCACCTCGCACCAGCGTTGGAACAGCCGCCGTTCGGCCGCGTTCGGGTCGCGCCCGATCACCCAGGTCCGCCCGAAGTCCGAGGCGTAGCCGAGGTGGTCGATGCCGCTGTCCACCCAAACGATGTCGCCCTCGACGAAGGTGGGATCGTCGACGCCGGTGGGGAAGGCGACGGTCTTGGTGGTCGTGCGCGGCCCGTCGGCGACCGTCCGGGGCATGGGCTGGAAGATCGGGTCGATCAGGTTGGCCTCGACCCCCAGCTCGACCAGCCGCGCCAGGAACGCGCCGGCGACATCGCTGCGGCCCGCGCCGGTCCGGGCCGTCTCCTGGATGGCGGCCATCGCCTCCTCGTTGCGGCGCTGGGCCTCGGCGATGCAGACGAGCTCGTCGTCGGTCTTGATGAGCTTGGCCGCGCCGACGACATGGGCCGCGTCGGCGACGTCCGCTCCGACCAGCACGTCGGCGCGCAGCATCGCCCCGCTCTGTTCGTCGACCGCCACCCGGCGACCGGCGAGCGGGCCGACGATCTCACCCAGGACGCGGGCCAGGTCCGTGACCCCCTCGTCGAGCTCTGGCCACAGCGCCGGGTGGCGCTCGACGTCGAGGGTGGGGTCGATGTCGCCCGCCAGCAGGTGCGGCCGATCTTCACCCGCCACCACCACCGCTACCGGCCGTTCGAACACGGCGTTCGACACGTCGACGCCGCGCACCGGCTGTCCCGTGCAGTAGGTGACATTGGG
This sequence comes from uncultured bacterium, assembly GCA_963813485.1. Lineage (GTDB taxonomy): Bacteria > Actinomycetota > Acidimicrobiia > Acidimicrobiales > VFJN01 > DASQUK01. The sequence goes on along the minus strand of CAWEZE010000010.1, from coordinate 48,133 downwards.
CCCGTGCAGGAGGAGCGCCGCCTCCACGCCCTGGCGCGCCATCTCCACTTGGAGGCGGGCGTGGCGCTCGCGCCGCATCCGGCCGACGTCGACCGTCTCCATGTCCGTCCGCCGCTCGGCCAGGATGCGGGCCAAGTCCTCCCCCACCCCGCCATTCATAGCCCAAGACTGACGCCAACGTCAGAAACCGGGACGCCGACGTGCTATCACGGTGGCCTCCGGTTCGTGACGGACGGAGGGGAGGCGCCGCGATGGCCGACGCGATGGCCGACCGAGCGACGGTCGACTTCGACCACCACAACCGGGAGTTCCACGAGGATCGCCATGCTCGCTGGGCCGAGCTGCGTCAGTGCCCCGTGGCCTACAACACCAACTACGGCGGGTTCTGGGTCGTGAGCGGGTACGACGAGGTGGCCATCGTCTCCCGCGATGCCGAGACGTTCACCAGCCGCTTTCTGCCCGAGCCCGACGACGGCATCGACTACCTCGGGATCGCGGGGCTCCCACGGGGCCGGATCCCTCCCCAGGGGATCGCCGAGGTGGAGGGGCCCCGCCACGGCGCGCTCCGCCGGGTCCTCAACCGGTTCCTCGCGCCGCCCGCCATCGCCCGCCTCCAACCGCTGATGGAGGCGGCGACCACCTGGTTCCTCGACCAGCGGATCGAGACCGGCAGCATCGACCTCGTCCTCGACCTCGCGAACCCGGTGCCGGCGATCCTGACGATGGAGCTGGTCGGGCTGCCCCACGACAGTTGGCCGCACTACGCCGCCGTTTTCCACGGCACCGTTTCGTTCCGGCCCGGGAGCACGGAGCACGACCAGGCGATCGCCAACGTGCCCGGAATGGTGGCCGAGCTGCAGCGCGAGATCGACGCGCGCCGGCGCGAGCCCCGCGACGACCTGCTCACCCAGCTGGTCGAGATGGAGGTCGACGGCGAGCTCGACGGGGGGAGGCGGCCCACCGACGAGGAGCTGGTGTCGGTGCTGTGGAACCTGGTGGCCGGCGGCCTCGACACGACCACGTCGCTCACCTCGCTCACCCTGTACCACCTCGACGAGCACCGCGACCTCCGCCGGCGCCTGATCGACGAGCCCCGCCTCTTGGGCGCGGCCACCGACGAGTTCCTGCGCTACTTCTCGGTGAACGAGACGCTGACGCGCACCGTCACCCGCGATGTCGAGCTGGGCGGCCAGCAGTTGCGGCGCGGCGACCACCTGATGCTGAGCTGGTTGTCCGCCAACCGTGACGAGCGTGCATTCGAGCGGCCCGACCAGGTGGAGCTCGACCGCGAGCGCAACCCGCATCTTGCGTTCGGGGTCGGGCCGCACCGCTGCATCGGGATGCACATGGCCCGCACGATGTTCCAGGTTCTCGTCCGCCAGGTGCTGGACCGCATGCCCGACTACGAGATCGACCGCGCGACCACGCGCTTCTACCAGGGGAACCCGCAGCTGAACGGTGCGGTGCGCATGCCCGCCACCTTCACCCCCGGGCCAGTCGTCGGTCCGCCCGACCGGCCCTTCTGAGCTTTCGTCCTCGCAACCAGAGGTTGCGCGGCGAGACGTTGGCCGCCGCCTGTCGGCGGCGTCGATTGCCAGTCGCTCGACCGGCGAAGCCGGCTCGAGCGACGCCGGGGGGCTCCGGCAGGAGCCTCTGCCCCCCACACCCCCCGGCCCTGCCTCAGACCGCCAGCGACCGCACGGCCTCGGCGACCACGTGGACGGCCAGGGCGCGCACGACATCGACGTCGGCCTCCGACCTCACCGGTCGCCGCCGCAACGAAGGCGTCGCCGTCGGCCCGCGTGTGCGCCGGGAACAGCGCTCGGGCCAAGCCGTCGTGGCCCCCCTGGGCCACCAGTTGACAGCCCAGCTTGTCGAGGCGGGCGTTGGTGGCCACCACGCCGATCGTCGTGTTGCCGAACCCGTTCCCGTCACCCTGGCCACCGCCACGTCGTGGGCTCCGGCGATGTCGAGCGCGGTCCGATCGTCGGCGCCAGGAGTGCCGGCGGCGTTGACCGCCACCAGGGCCGCCACCCGCAGGCCGCCACCCTCCGCCCCGGCGGCGACGAGTCCCGCCAGGGCCGGCGATCCCGGGCCGGGCCGAGCTTGGCCACCGTGGCCCCGGCACCGGCGCCCACCGCTCCCAGCTCGACGGGACCGTCCGTCGCCGCCGCGCACGCGGCGTAGCCCTCTGCCGCCCCGGGACGGGCGGCCGGGTCGCCGACGGCCAGGTCGAACAGCGCTAGGGCCACGACGATGGGGACCGGGCCCGCCGGCGTGGCGAAGCCCAGGCCCCGCTCCTCGCAGAAGCGCATCGCGCCGTCCGCCGCCGCCAGGCCGAACGCAGATCCGCCCGTGAGTACCACTGCGTCGATACGGCTGACGGTGCGCCGCGGGTCGAGGAGCTCGAGCTCGCGGGTCGCCGGAGCACCGCCGCGCACGTCGCCCGAGGCCACAGTCCCGTCGGGAAACAGGACCACTGTGCACCCGGTGCGTGCCGCTGGGTCCGTCCAATGCCCTACCCGCAACCCGGTTATGTCGGTGATCATGCCCCCAGCCTCATCGGTAGCGCCGGGCCACCCGGGCGCCGATCGCACACACGACCTCGTAGGAGATGGTGCCGAGCCGGCCCGCCCACTCGTCCGGGGCGATGCGCTCGCCGCCCTGCTCGCCGAGCAGCACGACCTGCTCGCCGGGGGCGATATCCGAGTCCGGCCCGCAGTCCACCATCAGCTGGTCCATCGTGACCACGCCGACGATCGGGTGACGCTCGCCCCGGATCAGCACCTCCTGCCCCGCCAAGGGCAGCGAGCGGAACACACCGTCGGCGTAGCCGATCGGCACCGTGGCCACCACCGTGTCCCGGCCGATCTCGTGGCGGTGCCCGTAGGAGACGCGCTCGCCGGCCGCCAGCGGCTTCACGAACGAGACCTCGGAGGCGAGCGTCAAGGCCGGGCGGAGGTCGCCGGCCTGCGACGCCAGCGCCGGCGCCGGCGGGATGCCGTAGACGGCGATGCCACACCGCACCAGGTCGTAGCGGGCCTTGGGGTGGGCGATCGTGCCCGCCGAGTTGGCCATGTGGAGGATGCCCGGGTCGATTCCCGCGGCCCGCAGCTCGGCCACCACCCCGTCGAACCGGGCGATCTGGTCGTCGGTGAAGGGGTTGTCCGGCTCGTCGGCGACGGGAAGGTGGGTGCACACACCCTCGAGCCGCAGCTCCGCCAGCTCCCCGATGGAGCGGGCCACGGCGACCGCGTCGGCTGGGGCCGCACCCACGCGATGCATGCCGGTATCGACCTTGAGGTGGACGGCGACGGCGCTGGTCCGCCGGGACCGCACGGATTTCGCGAGGGTGCCGATGACCGTGGGGCTGTAGACGGTGAGCCGGGCGCCGGTGGCGATGGCGTCGTCGACCTCGTCGAGCCGCGGCTCCGACAGGAGCAAGAGGGGGACCTCGATGCCGGCATCGCGGAGCCCCACCAGCTCGTCGACCTGCGCCACGCCCAGCCAGTCGGCGCCCGCCTCCACCGCGGCGCGTCCGACGGCGGCGGCACCGTGCCCGTAGCCGTTCGCCTTCACGACCGCGCAGAACCGGGCCGGGGCGGCGATGGCGCGGAGCGTGCGGACGTTGTGCCGGATGGCGCCGAGATCGACCTCGGCCCAGGCCCGCGCCACTAGCCGGCACCACCGGCGGCCGGCCCCGACACGGCCGCCAGCGCCGCAGGCAGCCCGTCGACGACGTCGGACGCGACCAGCCCGCGTGGCGGGCCCTCGTCGGCCGCCCGGCTGTGTAGCCAGGCGCCCGCCGCCGCGGCGTCGAACGGGTCCACCGCCTGGGCGAGCAGGGCCCCGATGACGCCAGACAGCACATCTCCCGTGCCGGCCGTCGCCAACCGGGCGTCTTTGGCGACGTTCAGGCAGACCCGCCCGTCGGGATGGGCCACCGCGGTGGTGGGGCCCTTGAGCAGCACGATCGCCCCGGCGGCCTCGGCGAGCCCGCGAGCGGCGGCGATGCGGTCCGGCCCGGGGGGCTCACCGGCGAGGCGGGCGAACTCGCCGTCGTGGGGAGTGAGCACGGTCGGGGCATCGGGGCCGCGGCGCGCGATGACGTCCGCCGCCTGGGTGCCGAGGGCCGACAACCCGTCGCCGTCGACCACCAGCGGCACGGGTGCGCTGCCCACCAAGTGGTGGATGGCGGCCACCGCCGGGGCGCCTCGTCCGAGGCCGGGGCCGACCACGAGCGCGCCCATCCGGGCCAGGTCCTCGATGACGACCGCATCCCAACCGGCGGCCGGCACCCCGATCCCCACCGCCTCGGTGGGTAGGGCGGGATCGGACTCGAGCCCGGGCGTGGCGACGCGCACCATCCCCGCGCCGGCCCGGTAGGCGGCGCGGGCGGCAAGATGGGCGGCGCCGGTCATGCCCGGCGAGCCGGCGGCGATCATCACGGCCGCCCGCCACTTGTGGGCGTCGGGGGGGCGGGCGGGGACCCACCCGGCCACGTCTGCGGCCTCGACCACGCCCACCCGCGCGCCCGAGACGTCCAGGCCGATGTCGGCCACCGTCACGTCGCCTGCCAACGCTCGGCCCGGGTGGAACAGCAGCCCGGGCTTGAGCGCCGCGAACGTGACCGTGCGGACCGCCCGGACCGGCCGTCCGCCGGCCTGGCCCGTGAGCCCGTCCACCCCGCTGGGGATGTCCACGGCCAGCACCGGCGCACCGGCGGGATCGGGGGCGACATATTCCCCCCGGAAGCCGGTGCCGTAGGCAGCGTCGATCACCAGGTCGCAGGCCGGAAGCTCGGGCGGCGCATCGGGGGCGGCGATCACCTGGACCCTGACGCCCCGGCGCTCGAGGCGGCGGGCGGCCTCTCGGCCGTCGTTGCCGTTGTTGCCCTTGCCGGCCACGACGACGACCCGGCGGCCGTACGCCCCACCCAACAAGGCGAGCGCCTCGCGGGCCAACGCGGCGCCGGCGCGGCCGATCAGGACCTCGACCGGCTCGGGGGCGGCGGCGTCGACGGCCGCCATCTCGTCGGGGGTGAGGACAGGCAGCATGAACCTTTGAGGGTAGTGGGGTGGCTTGTAGCGCCCGCCCGGTGTGCTGCGAGCCACCCCACTAGGGGTTCAGCCGGCTAGCGCGATCACCAGCGCCTCGGCCACTGCGGAGGTGTGGGACAGGCTCATGTGCCACTGTCCGATCCCCCGCGCCGCAGCCAGCTCGGCGGCAGTGCCGTGCAGCGCCAGCGACGGCGCCCCCGACTCCGCCCGCACCACCTCGATCTCCCGGAAGGCGCACGCCCCCAGGCCGACCCCCATGGCCTTGAGCACCGCCTCCTTGGCGGCGAAGCGGGCGGCGAACCGCTCGACCGGGTCCCGCCGCTCCCGGCAGTACGCCTGCTCGTCCTCGGTGAACACGCGGGTGGCGAAACCCGGGGTGCGCGCCAGCACCCGGCGCATCCGGTCGACCTCGCACAGGTCGATCCCGACCCCGATCACGGCGCTCACAGCCGATCGTGGGTGTTCTTTGAAGACGTGAGTCATCCCGCCCGCCAGCGGTCGGCGAGCTGGCTGATGGGCTCGGTGAGGAGCATGTCAACGGGCAGCTCGGACAGCAGGTCCTCGCGGAACGTCGGCTCGGTCTCCAGCACGGCGTCCCGCAGCACCGCGTAGCGGTTGCGGTATCCCTGCAGGACACCCCTTACGGTCGGCGCCGGAAGCTGGTCGGCGAAGCGCACGTGCAACAACGTGATGCCGGTGGCCTCGCCGTCCTTCACCTCGGGCACGATGACGATCGGGCGGTTGTCGCCCCGGCCCCGGCCCACCAGCAGCTCGCGCTCGTAGGCGACCCGGCGCTTCGTGCCGCGCAGCTCGGGCGACCGGTCGGTGCGGCTGGCGATGTCGCGGGCGATGCCACCGCGGTCGACCACCGTGATGGTGGCGGCTGCCTCCATCGTCTCGGCCCCGGCCCTGCCCTCGATGCGGTAGCGGGTGAAGCCGACCACAGCGGCGATGGCGGGGCTGATGTCGGCCAGTGCCCGCAGCGTGCGGTACGTGAGCCAGTCGCGCGGCGTCCCGACATCCAGCACCGACCGCACCAGCGCGACCTCCAGCAGGGTCTCGTCGGTGCGCGAGATCCCCACCGTCACCGTCTTGGCCTGGTGCTTGATCGCATCGACCGGGCGGGTCAGCTCCTCGATGGCGAGCGTGAGCGCAGCGGTCAGGTCGTCGACGATGACGGCGGGCGTGCCCACCTTGCCCTCGTCGATCTGGTAGGCGTCGAGCGGGACGACGCCGAGCACGTAGCGGAACAACTGGGTCAGGCGCACCGCGGTCGAGGCCTCGAGCTGCCCGTCGTAGTTGCCGACCCGCAACCCGTCGGAGTACCGCCGAGTCACAGGTTGCAGGTCGGTCCGCAGCCGCCGCAGGACCGTCTCCCCGTCCCGACGGCCGACGGCGCCGGGACGGTCGCTCCCCTCCGTTGCCGCCTCGATGGCGGCCCGGGCCTCACGCAGGGGCCGGGCCAGGGCGTCGATCGCCAGCGCCGCCTCGTAGCCGAACAGGTGACCGGCCATGGCCGACAGCACGAACGCCAACGCCGGGTGGGTCGGCGGCACCGGCAGCACGTGGAGCGCCGAGGCGAAGCGGGCCTGGCCGTCGGTGGCGATGACGACGGGCGACGCCTTGTGCGCCCGGTAGATGGCGACCTCCTTGGCCACGTCGTCGGCGGTCGACCCTTCCAGGCCGGCGGCACAGACGATGATGAGCGGCTCGGAGGACAGGTCGATGTGCTTCTTGTCCTCGGTGGAGTCGGCGGCGATCGACTTGTAGCAGAGCTCCGACAGCTTGATCCGCACCTCGGCGGCGGCGATGCGGTTGGCCCCGTTGCCGACCACCGCCCAGTAGCGCTTGGCCGGTGCCAGCCGGTGGGCGGCCTCGGCGATGACCGGCCGGCGCTCGATCACCTCGGCCATCGCATCGGGCAGGTCACGAAGGGCCCGGAGCACGGCCTGGTCGACACGACCGCCGACCTCGTCGCTGATAGCCGCTGCCAGCAGCAGGCCCGCGGCGACCTGGCTGTAGAACGCCTTCGTGGACGCCACCGACATCTCGACGTCGCGGCCGTCCGACGTGTACAGGACCCCGTCGGCCTTGTCGGTGAGGTCACTGCCCCGCCGATTGACGATGGCCACGACCTTGGCCCCTCGGGACCGGACCAGGTCGACCGTGCGGTTGGTGTCGGTGGTGGTGCCGGACTGGCTGATGGCGACCACCAACGTGTCCGACATCGACGACCGGAGCCCGAAGCCCGACAGCTCGGTGGCGGGCACCGCGTCGACCTTCAGGTTGGTGGACCCGCAGAACTGGTCCAGCCCGGCCGCCATCGCCCCCCCGGCCACCGCCGCCGTGCCCTGGCCGATCACGACCACCCGGTCGATCTCGCCCCGGCGGAGCCCGCCGCGCACGTCGTCGGGCAGCACGTCCGATCCGAGCGTCACCGACAGGTGACCATCGGCCTCCCGCTCGATCAGCTTGCCCCGCAGCGTCTTGCGGAAGCTGGTCGGTGCCTCGGAGATCTCCTTGAGCAGGAAATGCGGGAACTGGCCCCGGTCGATGTCGCGGGTGGTGATCTGCGCCGTGGCGATGTCGGCGTCGGTGACCGGCAACGACGTGCCGTCGTAGGCGAGCCGCTCGATGCCCTCGAACGTGCCCGCCCGGCTGCCGTCGAGCACCACGATCTGACCGCGGCTGGCGCTGGGGTTGTCGGGATTGGCCGGCGTCTCGCCGTCCATCCGCAGGTAGCGATCGGTCAGCTCGATGACGCCGTACGGTTCGCTGGCCACGATGTAGGCGGCGTCGGCGAGTCCCACGTACAGCGCCTGGCCGCTGCCCCGCAGCGCCAGGAGCAGCTTGTCGGGCTCGGCCGCAGCATTGGCGGCGATCGCCACCGAGCCCTCGAAGCTGGCAACGGTGTTGCGGAACGCGGTCGTGAGGTCGGCGCCCTCGGCGAGGCGATGGGAGACGAGCGTCGGGATCACCTTGGCGTCGGTGGTGATCTCGGGGGCGATCTGCAATGCGTCCAGAGCCTTGAGGTCGGCGAAGTTGTCGACGTCGCCGTTGAGGGCGGCGACCACGTAGGGGCCGGCTGCGGTGCCCGTCTCGCTGCTGTCGACCGGATGGGCGTTGGGCTGGCTGATCATCCCTACCGACGCCCAGCGGGTGTGCCCCAGCACCGTCGCCACCGCCGTGTCGGCGGACACGGCCAGGCGCAGTAGCTCGTCGGATCGGACTGCGTCGCGCAATGCCCGGGTGTTGTCGCCGAGCTCGCCGATCTCGGCCGCAGCCTTGTAGACGAACGACAAGCAGCCGTCGACGGCCCGCACCGCACCCGATCGGAACAGCGGATCGCCCGCCCGCTGCGCCAGCATGCGGGTCACGGCGGCGCTGTCCACGTCGAGACCGTGGCCCCGCACCAGGACATGGAGCCCGGCGGAGTCCCGCCCCCGCACCTCGAGGCGATCGATCGCCGACAGCGCCTGCTGGATCGCGCTGTACGCCTCGGTCGCCGCCCACCCCGGTTCGCTACCGGCGAGGTCGGCGACCGCCCGGGCGGTGCGCACGCGATCGCGGTCTATCGACCACACCGCGTCCTTGAGGCGCACGACGGCGGCGTTGACCGCCTCCAGCGGATCCTCGTCCCCATCGCCGTTGGGCCCGCCCGGGCCCGCGTCGAGGCCGGCCTCGATGGCCTTGATCGTCTCGCCCAGTTGGGCTGTCAGGCCCTCGACCTCGGCCAGCAGGCGCCGATCGTGCACCAGGGCCCAGACCCCGTCGGTGCCGCGCAGCCGCGCGTCGCTGGTCTCGAGCCGACCCGCAGCCCGGTTGCAGGCCTCGACCAGCGGCAGGGTGGACGCCAGCGTCGCCGCGGCGTCGTGCAGCGGTCCGGTGACCTCGTCCGCAGACGGTGCCAGGCGCGCGCCAGGTGGCCGAAGGACTGCGATGATCCCGCACATGGGCGACGAGTCTACGACGGGTGCCGGTCGGGCCCGCCCCCGGCAAGTCGACGATGCGCTCCGAGGCAATGCGGTCCGCCGGACAGAGCCTGAGGCATTGCGGGTCGGGGGCCGGTCCCCATTGCCTCGAGAGGCCCCGCCCGGTCCTCATTGCCTCGGGCACCGCGGGAGGCGCAGGCGTCAGACCCCGTCCAGCGCCTCGACCGCCTCGATCAGCTCGTCGGCGGCGGCCTTGGCCTCCTCCTCCGTGGGCGCCTCGACCATGACCCGCACGAGGGGTTCGGTGCCGCTCGGGCGCACCAGCACGCGACCGTGGTCGCCCAGGCGCGCCTCGACGGCGGTGATGGGGCCGGCGAGGCGCGACGACGACGGCGGCGTCCCGCTCGGCAACCCGAACGTTGCGGAGCACCTGAGGGAGGCGTGTCATCGCCTCGCCGGCGAGGTCGGCGAGGCTGCGACCCGAGCGCACCACGACGTCCAGCACCTGGAGCGCGGTGAGCAGGCCGTCGCCGGTGGTGGCGAGGTCGCGGAAGATCACGTGGCCCGACTGCTCACCGCCCAGGTGAAGGTGCCGGGACTCCAGCTCCTCGAGCACGTAGCGGTCGCCCACCTGCGTCTCGACCACGTGGATGCCGCGCTTGTCCATCGCCAGCCGGAACCCGAGGTTGGTCATGACGGTGACGACCACGCTGTCGCCGGCCAGCACCCGCCGCTCGTGCCGGTCGATCGCGCAGATGGCGATGATGTGGTCGCCGTCGACCATCTCGCCGGCGGCGTCGACCAGTAGCACGCGGTCGGCGTCGCCGTCGAAGGCCACACCGACGTCGGCGCCGCGCTCCGCCACCCGGCGGGCGAGCTCCTCGGGATGGGTCGAGCCGCAGCCGGCGTTGATGTTGGTGCCGTCCGGGTCGGCGTGGATGACCTCGACGTCGACGCCCAGGTCGGACAGGACACCGGGAGCGACCACCGACGCCGCCCCGTGGGCGCAGTCGACCACTGCCCGCAACCCGCCCAGGCCCCGGCCCGCAAGCGAGCCGGACACGGCGGCGCGGTACCCGGAGCGCGCCGACGCCGACACCGCCCGGACCGCCCCCACCCCGGCACCGGTCGGCGCAACCAGCGGCGCAGCGGCGTCGCCCAGCAGCCGTTGGAGCTCGTGTTCCAGCCGCTCCTCGACGTCGTCGGCCAGCTTGCGCCCGCCGGCCGCGAAAAGCTTGATGCCGTTGTCCGAAAAGGGGTTGTGCGACGCTGACACGACGGCGGCGGGCGCCTCGGCGGTCACGGACCACCAGGCGACCTCGGGCGTGGGCGCCACGCCGAGCAGCTCGACGTCCACGCCCTCGCTCACCAGGCCGGCGCACAGCGCGGCTTCGAGCATCGGCCCCGACCGCCGGGTGTCGCGGCCGATGGCGAAGCGATCGCCGCCGAGCACCCGCGCCGCGGCGCGTCCGAGCGCCAGCGCCAGCTCGGGGGTGAGCTCGGCGTTGGCCACGCCTCGCACCCCGTCGGTCCCGAACTTCAGCATGAACGTGGGGCCAGGAGCTCCCGGCGCCGAGTCAGCGCTTGGAGTACTGGGGGGCCTTCCGGGCCTTCTTGAGGCCGTATTTCTTCGACTCCTTCTCGCGCTGGTCACGCGATAGGAATCCGGCCCGCTTGAGCGTGGTGCGCAGCTCGGGATCGAGCTCCACCAGCGCCCGGGCGATGCCGAGCCGCAGCGCGCCCGCCTGCCCCGACACGCCGCCACCGACCAGGCTGGCGTCGACGTCGTAGGCCTCCTCGGCGTCGGCGACGCGGAGCGGCTCCGAGAGGATCATCTGGTGCGCCTTGGACGGGAAGTAGGCGGCGACGTCACGGTCGTTGATGGTGATCGTCCCCGTGCCGGGACGGATGCGGACACGGGCGACGGCGCCCTTGCGGCGGCCGGTGGTCTGCGCGAGCGGTGTGGCCATGTGGTGTCTTCCTACCAGGCGGTTCAGGTCGTGCGGCGGGCGTGCGCCACGTCGAGGGGCTGGGGTTGCTGGGCGGCGTGCGGGTGGGTGGGCCCGGCGTAGACCTTGAGCTTGGTCAGCATCTGGCGGCCGAGCCGGGTCTTGGGGAGCATCCCCCGGATGGTGCGGCGCACCGCCTCCTCGGGCCGGCGCTCGAGCAGATGCGCGAACGTCTCGGCCTTGAGGCCGCCCGGGTAGCCCGAGTGGCGGTAGACGGTCTTGCGCTCGGCCTTGCCCGCCGTGAGTACGACCTTGTCGGCGTTGACGATCACGACGTGGTCGCCGGTGTCGAGATGGGGAGCGAAGCTGGGCTTGTGTTTGCCGCGCAACACGCGGGCGACCTCGGTCGCCAGCCGGCCGAGCACAAGGCCGTCGGCGTCGACGACGTGCCAGGCACGCTGGATCTCTGAGGCTTTCGGGCTGTACGTGGGCACGCGTGCCACCTTCGTGCGGAACTTGCGAGAGCGGGCGCGCAGCGCCCAGCGCGACGTACAAGCCTACGGGGGCCATCCGCGAAACGGCAAGCCGACGGGGCCGCTAGTGGGCGCGAGGGTCCGCTAGAGCATGCCGCGACGGGTCAGGTGGTGGAACGCCAACCATCCCGGCAACACCGGCAGCCAGAACGTCGCCAGTCTGAACAGGAACACCGACGGCACTGCGATCTCCTTGTCGACGCCGACAGACGTCAGCCCGGCGATGAGCACGGCCTCGACGGCACCGACGCCGCCCGGCGTGGGGGCGGCCTGCGCCAATGCCGAACCGGTGAGGTAGACCACGCCAAGCGTGGCCAGCCCGATGCCTCCGCCACCAAACGCCTGCAACGAGAAGTACAGGCAGAAGAGGTAGCTGAGGGTGACGATCAACCCCCCGCTGATCAGCGTGAACAGCTTGGCGGGATTGGCGGCCACCTGCTCGACACCCTGTACGGCCCGCCGGAGCACGGGCACCATCTTGTCGAGAGCCAGCCGGCGGCCGATCGGCAGTAGCAGCACGACGCCGCAGAGGACCAGCACGGCGGCGACGACGGCCAACACCGTCTGGTCCGACGGCAAGTCGACATCGCCGATGCCCTCCTGACCGGCGAACAGCGCGAAGATCACCGTGAGCGTGACGTGGTCGACGAAGCCGAACAGCGACACCAGGCCCACGCCGGTCACCGCGACGGGCGGGTCGACGCCGGCCTTCTGCAGGAAGCGGATGCCCACCGCCATGCCGCCCACCTTGACCGGCGTGACGCGGTTGGCGAACGACCCCGACAGCTGTGACAGGAACGTCGGCCACGCCGGCAGCCGCCGAGGTACCGACCCGGCGAGCGACAGTGCTGCACCGACGTAGGTGACGAACGACAGGAAGACGATGGCCGGGACCCACGCCCAGTCGACGTTGCTGACCTGCTCGACGAGATTGCCCACGTTGGTCAGCTGGTGGATGATGACGTAGGTGGCGACACCACCGAACAGGAGCATCAGCAGCGCCCGCGGTGAGACGCGCTCGATGCGCTCGAGTTCGATCGCGCCCATCCCGCAGGCGTCCGCCACCTCGTCTCGGACCTGAGCGTCGAAACCCTTCCGCCCGTGGAGCGCCGCCCGGGTGGCTCCGCTCAGCGCCAGCGGTTGGAGGCGTGGGGCCGCTCGGGCCACCGCGTCACGACCCACCCCGTCGACCGCGGCCCGCGCCGCCCGGGCGGGCCCCACCTTGAGGGCCGTGGACATGATCAGCTCGGCGACGTCGGTCGCCAGCAGCTCGTCCGAAGCCGCCAGCTCGCTGAAGCCGAAGTCGATGATCCACGGGCTGCCGTCGCGGGCCACCATGATGTTGGCGAGCCGGAGGTCACGATGCGCCACGCGTCGGCGGTGCAGGCGCTCGACCTGCTCCCAGATGCCGGCGAGCACGCTCGTCGGTCAGCTCGTCGTCGGCCACGTCTGCGAGCGATCGAGCATCGAGAGCCTCGTAGGCCAGCACCATGGAGCCGTCGTCGATCCGGCCGAGCCCGAGAAACGCCGGCGTCCGCACGCCTAGTGACGAAGCGCGCAGGGAGACCAGGGCCTCGTGCTCAACCGCTCCGCCGCAGCGACGAGAAGGGCAGCTCGTCGCCGACGTTTTCGAGCCGCACGGCTCGGTACAGCCGGAATAGCAAGTCGGCACTGCGCTCCTCGGAGCTCATCACCTTCACGAAGCTGACGGCGCCGTCGCCGAGAACGGCAAAGTACGGCGTCGAGCCGCGGGCGTCGACGTGCGCTGCCCGCAGATCGGCGACTACCAGCCCTGCGTCCTCGAGCGCCGGCGCGCACGCCTGCGCCGATGACGGCCGCCGGTCACGCACACCGAACGCGAGGAGCACCACCAACCGACCGCCCAACCGGTCGCCACCGCCGCCACCAGGTCTATCGCCAGCCCGGTGCCGGATACGACACGCCCGAGCGCCACGACGCCCAGCGCCCCCCACGCCCACCGGCGCCAGCGCCGGGGCATCGACGGGGCCACCACGGTCACCGCGGCAGCGATGGCGGCCAGGTAGGCCGAGCTGGGGTACGCGGCACCCGCGACCCAGCTGCCTGCCTGCTTGGCCGCGTCGAGCGAAGCCGGGCTGATGCGGTCGGCAGCCCGTTCCACCCCATACACCAGCAGGTCGGCCACAACACGCGGCCAGCAGTGCCAGGAGGAGTGTCCGCCACCGCCGGAGCACGGCCAGGGTCACCGCGGTGGCGACCGGGGCGACGATCGCCACGAGCTGTATGACACCCACGAGGAAGCGGCGCAGCACCCCCGGCAGCCCGTCGAACAACGTCAAGACCTCACGCTCCAGGTCGCCGAGCGGGCCCCGGGCAGCGAAGGTCAGAGCAGTCCGATGGCGACGAGCACCAAGGCGATGACCAGCCGCAGTAGATCGCTCGGGGACCGCACATAACGGACCTCGCCCTCGGCGAGACCCGGCGCCATCCGCTCAACCGCCGCGACCATCGACACGTCAGTCAGATCCTCTGGAACCTCGTAGTCGTCGTCGCCCGTGCCGAACGATACTCGCCACGTTCCGTGTTATCGCAGGTACCGTACGGGATCACTCGTACGACACTGACCACAGGCACAGGCCCTGGGGGGGCGCCAGCGCCGAGGCCTTCGACCGGTCCCGGCCTGCCAGGATGCCGAGCAGCTCACCGGCGTGCTTGCGGGCCAGCCCCACGTCCACCAGGGTGCCGACGACGCTCCGGATCATCTGGTGGCAGAAGGCGTTGGCCTCGATCTCGAAGCGCAGCACCCCGTCGCCCAGGTCGGTCCAGCCCGCCCGGCGCACGTGCCGGACCAGCGATGCCTCCGCGCCCTCGCGGTCGCGCTGCCTGCGCTTGCGGCAGAACGCCGAGAAGTCGTGCTCGCCGACCAGCGGATCGCAGCCCAGTCGCAGCAGCTCGATCGCCAGCGGCTCGGCGACGTGCCACGCCACCCGCGCCAGGAACGGGTCGGGCACGGGCCGGTTCACGATCGTGTAGCGGTAGGTGCGGCCAACGGCCGAGTGCCGGGCGTCGAAGTCGTCGGGGGCCGGGCCGACGTCGCGTACGACGATCGCCGGTGACAGCAGGCGGTTGAGCGAGCGCGACAGCGCCCTTGGGTCGAGCCGGTCGGCCGGCAGGTCGAAGCTGACCACCTGACCCCAAGCGTGCACGCCGGCGTCGGTCCGCCCGGCGCACGTGAGCTCGACCGGCGCCCGGGTTACCTTCCGGATCGCCTCGCCCAGCGTGCCCCCCACCGTGCGCACACCCGGGTTGGGGGCGAACCCGTGGAACCCCGAGCCGTCGTAGGCGACGGTCATGCGAACGCGTACCAGCGGCCCGCTCGGGGCCGCCGGCACGTCAGGGATGTCGAAGAGGGTCACTCACCCCGGATCAGACCAGTTCGATCCTTGCCATAGGGGCATTGTCGCCCTGGCGGGGGCCGAGCTTGAGGATCCGGGTGTAGCCACCGTTGCGGTCGGCGTAACGGGGCCCGATCTCGGTGAACAGCTTGTGGGTCATCTCCCGGTCCCCCAGGTACGCGACGACCTGGCGGATCTGGTGCAGCTTGACGTCGGGATCGGCGTCTGCGCTGCGAGCCTTGGTGATCAACTTCTCGGCGATGGGGCGCAGAGCCTTGGCCTTGGCCTCGGTGGTGACGATGCCCTCGGCGGCGAACAGGCTGGCGGCGAGGTTGGCCATCATCAGTCGCTGGTGGGAGGCGCTGCCGCCGAAGCGGCGGCCCTTGCGTGGGGTGGCAGGCATCAATGACCCCTGATTCCGCCGGCTGCAAGCCGGCTCGGCGCTGTCGAGTTGTCGGTCATGGCTGTCTCCGCGGAATCAGGAGTCACTCAATCCTTGGTGTGCAACGACAGGCCGCGCTCGTCGAGCTTGGCGATCACCTCGTCGAGCGACTTCTGCCCGAAGTTGGTGATGGCCAGCAGGTCGTCCTCGGTCTTCTGGACCAGCTCGCCAACCGTGTTCACCTGTGCCCGCTTGAGGCAGTTGCGGGGACGCTCGGAGAGGTCGAGGTCCTCGATGGGCAGGTCCAGGTCGGGCGATCCGGCGCTGGTGACGGCCAGCTCGCCGAGCTCGAGGCCCTGGGGCTCGTCGCTCATGTCGGCGACGAGCGACACCAACGACCGCAGCGTGTCGCCGGCCGAGGCAAGGGCGTCGCGCGGCGAGATGGAGCCGTCGGTCTCGATGTCGATGACCAGGCGGTCGTACTCGGTCGACTGCTCCACGCGCGTGGGCTCGACGTCGAAAGACACACGGCGCACCGGGGCGAAGATCGAGTCGACCGGGATCACACCGATCGTCTCCGACGCCTTGTTTGCCTCTGCCGAGCGGTAGCCGCGGCCCTTGTCGACCGTGATGTCCACTGCGACCCGCCCCGACTTGTTGAGCGTGGCCAGGTGCAGCTCGGGGTTGAGGATCTCGACGTCGGAGGTGAGCTGGATGTCGCCGGCGGTGAGGTCGGCCGGGCCGCGCACATCGAGGCGCAGCGTGACGGGCTCGTCGGCGTAGCTGACCAGCACGATGTCCTTGAGGTTGAGGATGATGTCGGTGACGTCCTCGACGACACCGGGGATGGTGTCGAACTCGTGCAGGGCGTCGTCGAAGCGGACCTGGGTGATGGCGGCGCCGGGAATCGACGACAGCAGCGTGCGCCGTAACGAGTTGCCGAGGGTGTGGCCGAAGCCGGGATCGAGAGGACCGATGGCGAACCGCTGACGGTTGCCCTCTTCCTCGGCGATCGGCTCGACCGTTGGGCGCTGCATAACCAGCATGGCGGGAGGCTCCCTGATGGCTTTCGGGGGGACTACTTGCTGTAGAGCTCGACGATGAGCTGCTCGCGCACGGGCACGTCGATGTGCTCGCGCAGCGGGTACTCGCGCACCTTGACCGAGAGACCTTCGTCCTCGGAGTCGAGCCACGGAGGTGGCGTGCGGGCCAGCACGTCACGGTTCCACTGGATGACGATCATCTGCCGCGCCTTGCCCCGCAGGCTGATCACGTCGCCCTTGCGGACGCGATAGCTGGGGATGTCGACGCGCCTGCCGTTCACCTCGACGTGGCCGTGGCCCACGAACTGCCGTGCCTGGGGCCGGGTCGACGCCCAGCCGGCGCGGTAGACGACGTTGTCGAGGCGACGCTCGAGGAACTGGAGCATCAGCTCACCGGTGACGCCCTTGCGACGGCTGCACTCCTCGTAGAGGTTGCGGAACTGCCGTTCGTTGAGGCCGTAGGTGAACCGGGCCTTCTGCTTCTCCTGCATCTGCAGCAGGTACTCGGAGGCGTTGCGCCGGCGGCTGCGGCCGTGCTCGCCCGGCGGGTACGGCCGGCGCTCCATGGCGCGGTTCTCGCCCGCGGTGCCCCAGATGTTGACGCCGAGGCGCCGGGAGACACGGGATTTGGGACCGGTGTAGCGAGCCATCTTGCAGCTACCTCAGACGCGGCGCCGCTTGGGAGGGCGGCAGCCGTTGTGGGGGACAGGGGTGACGTCCTTGATGCCGGTGACCTCGATGCCGGCGTTCTGGATCGAGCGGATCGCGGTCTCACGGCCCGAGCCGGGGCCCTTCACCTGCACGTCGACCTTGCGCACGCCGTGCTCCATTGCCCGACGGGCGGCCGCCTCGGCGGCCATCTGGGCCGCGAAGGGTGTGGACTTGCGGGATCCCTTGAAGCCGACGTTGCCGGCCGAGGCCCACGACACCACGTTCCCGCCCTGGTCGGTGAACGTGACGATCGTGTTGTTGAAGCTGCTCTTGATGTGCGCGACGCCGTGGCCGACGTTCTTGCGCTCGCGCCGACGGGGCCGACGGCCCCCGGGGGACTTGGGCTTGGCCATCTACTTACGGACCTTCTTCTTGCCGGCGACGGTCTTCTTGGGCCCTTTGCGGGTGCGAGCGTTGGTCTGGGTGCGCTGGCCGCGCACGGGAAGGCCCTTGCGGTGGCGCAGGCCCTGCCACGCGCCGATCTCCATCTTGCGCTTGATGTCCTGCTGGATCTCGCGCCGCAGATCACCCTCGACCTTGAACGTGGTCTCGATGTGGGTGCGGATGCGGGCGACCTCGTCGTCGGTGAGGTCGCGCACCCGCGTGTCAGGGCTGATGTCGAGCGCGCGGCAGATCTCGGCGGAGCGGGTGCGGCCGATGCCGAAGATGTAGGTCAGGGAGATCTCCACGCGCTTCTCGCGGGGGATGTCGACGCCGGCGATGCGTGCCATTGGCTCGTCCCCTCTAGCCCTGGCGCTGCTTGTGGCGCGGGTTGGTGCAGATGACCTGCACGCGCCCATGGCGGCGGATCACCTTGCACTTCTCACACATTGGCTTGACGCTTGGTCGGACCTTCATGGCGGTTCCCGTCACTTGTAGCGATAGGTGATTCGACCCCGGCTGAGGTCGTATGGCGTGAGCTCGACCTGCACGCGATCCCCCGGCAGGATGCGGATGTAGTGCATGCGCATCTTCCCGGAGATGTGCGCCAAGACCTTGTGGCCGTTTTCGAGCTCGACCCGGAACATGGCATTGGGGAGTGGCTCGACAACGGTCCCCTCGAGCACGATCGCGTCTTCTTTGGACTTCGGCAGGGTTGCTCCTCGTGGTACTGCTGGTGCCGAGGCTCGGGCGCGCCTGGACAGCCGGAAGGGCACCGAGAGCCGACTGAATATGCTAGCGCGCCACCTCACCGGGGAAAACTCCGCGCACGAACATGTAGTCGCACGCCCCGGGGACCACACCGTTGCCGGTCGGCGGCATTGGCTACCGTAGCCCCGCCGGGGGAGCCGGGGAGAGCCGGGGTGCGCGACCGCGCGGGAGGGGACGATGGGCGATCACCAACGACCAGCCGACGGGGCCTCGCGCCGGCGCTTCCTGACCGGCGCAGGCGGCGCCCTGCTGGCGCTGCCCCTGGTCGGCGCCGCCAGCACCACCGACGGACGGCGTTCCACGCGCCCGGGGCCCAACCTGCCCGACGGGCTGTTCTCGCTGGGCGTGGCGTCGGGCGATCCCATCCCCGGGGGCGTGGTGCTGTGGACCCGCCTGGCGCCGGAGCCGTTGGCCGGGGGCGGGATGCCGCCGGTCGACGTGCCGGTCCGCTGGGAGGTGGCTAGCGACGAGCGCTTCCGGCGGGTGGTGCGCGCCGGGCACGCAACGGCGTCGCCGGCTTGGGCGCACTCGGTCCACGTCGACGTGCGCCACCTGCGCCCCGATGCCTGGTACTTCTACCGCTTCCGCGTGGGAGCCCAGGTCAGCCCCGTCGGCCGCACCCGGACCGCACCGGCGCAGGGGCGCGGGGATCGCCTGCGCTTCCTGTTCGCGTCGTGCCAGAACTGGCAGGACGGCTTCTGGCCGGCGTGGGCCTTCGCGCCCCAGGAGGACCCCGACCTGGTGGTCCATCTGGGTGACTACATCTACGAGGGCGGGGCGAACCCTGCCGCCGTCCGCCAGCACAACAGCGCCGAGATAACGACGCTGGATGCGTACCGCAACCGCTATGGCCTCTACAAGGGCGACCCGGCGCTGCAGGGCATCCAGGCCGCCTGCCCGTGGGTGGTGACCTGGGACGACCACGAGGTCGAGAACAACTACGCCGGGCTCCTCCCGCAGGTACCCGCCGAGGCCCCCGCGTTCGCGACCCGGCGTGCCGCCGCCTACCAGGCCTGGTGGGAGCACCAGCCGGTACGTCTGCCCCCGCCCACGGGCCCCGACCTGCGCATCTACCGCACCGTCGACTGGGGACGGCTCGCCCGGTTCCACGTGCTGGACACCCGTCAGTACCGCAGCGACCAGCCCTGCGGGACGAACGACATCGGCACCTCCTGTGATGCCCGCACCGCCCCGGACCGCAGCCTGCTCGGCACCGACCAGGAGGCGTGGCTGGGCCGCAGCCTGCGCAAGTCCAGGGCCACGTGGGACGTCCTGGCCAACCAGATCGTCATGACCTCGATGCCCCTGGCGGGGACCATCTACAACCTCGACCAGTGGGACGGCTACGCCGCGGCTCGGGCCCGCGTCCTCGACCAGCTCGCCGCCGCCCGCACCGACAACCCGATCGTGATCACCGGCGACATCCACGCCGCTGGCGTGGCCGACCTGGTCGGCGAGAACCCCGACGCCACGCCCGGCACCGACGTGCGGGGCACCGAACTGGTCGGCACGTCGATCAGCTCCGGCTTCGATCCGACGCTGGCCGAGGTCGCCGAGCAGTTGATCTCGGCGCTGCCCCACGTGCGCTGGGCCGACACCCGGCACCGGGGCTACGTCCGCTGCGACGTCGACCGAGACCAGCTGCTCGCCAGCTACCAGCAGGTCCCGACGGTGCTCGAGCCCGATGCCCCGGTCAGCACCGGCCGCGCCTGGGTGGTCGAGGCCGGCGTCCTCGGTCCCCAGGAGGCCTGACCAAGGGGCTCGACCGGCTTTCAGCGCCGGTTCAGGCGAATCGGCCTACGGTTGACGGTCGATGCGAGTGCTGGTCGTCGAAGACGAGGACCGCCTCGCCGCCGGCCTGCGCGCCGGGCTCGAGGCCGACGGGTTCGCGGTCGACGTGGCGCCCGACGGCACAACCGGGCTATGGCGTGCCCGCGAGGAGCCGTATGACGCCATCGTCCTCGACATCATGCTCCCGGGGCTCAACGGCTACCGCGTGTGCCGGACCCTGCGCGACGAAGGGGTCTGGACACCGATCCTCATGCTCACGGCCAAGGACGGTGAATGGGACGAGGTGGAGGCGCTCGACACCGGCGCCGACGACTACCTCACCAAACCGTTCTCCCACGCAGTGCTGGTGGCACGCCTGCGGGCGCTGCTGCGGCGTGGGGCGAAGGAGCGCCCGGCAGTGCTGGTGGCGGGCGACCTGCGGATGGACCCGGCGACGTGGCGCGCCTGGCGGGGGGAAGAGGAGATCGAGCTGACGGCCCGGGAGCTGGCCCTGCTCGAGTTCCTGTTGCGGCGGCGGGGCGACGTCGTGGCCAAGCGGGAGATCCTCGACCACGTCTGGGACGTCGACTTCGAGGGCGATCCCAACATCGTCGAGGTCTACGTGCGGCGGCTCCGCAACAAGCTCGACCGCCCGTTCGGCCGGGCTGCGATCGAGACCGTGCGGGGCGCGGGCTACCGGCTGGCAGCAGATGGCGGCTGACGCCGGATCGGGTCCCCCGCCGGGCCGGCGATCGCTTCGGTCCCTGGTCCGACGGCTGCGCGCCAGAGCCGGCACGGTGCGCGTCCGCACCACCGTCGCCGCCACCGCCCTCGTCGGCCTCGCGCTGCTCGCCGGGGGGTTCGCGCTGGTGCTGGCGATGCGCGACGCCCTCACCGACGAGGTGCGGAACGTCGCCCGGGTGCGCGCCGCCGACACCGCGGCGGCGCTCGAGGCCGGGACCCCGCCGTCCTTCGTCGCGGCCGGGCTGGACCAGGACGACGACGACGCCTTCATCCAGATCCTCGACGGAGACGGCACGGTGGTGGCCGCCAGCCCGCTGGTCGCCGGGAACCCGGCGGTCGCCAGCCTGGATCCCGGGGAGTCCGCCGAAGTCACAGTCACCGGCGAGGACGACGAGTACCTGGCGGTCGCCGCCGACGCCGGCCGCTACACGGTCATCGCCGGACGCACCCTGGACACGGTCGGCGAGTCGACCGGTGTGGTCACCGACCTCCTTCTCATCGGCCTCCCGATCCTGCTGGTGGTGGCCGCACTCACCATCTGGCTGATGGTTGGCCGGGCGCTGGCGCCGGTCGAGTCCATCCGCCGCGAGGTCGACGCGATCTCCTCCGCCGACCTCGACCGGCGCGTGCCGAGCCCGCACGGCAACGACGAGATCGCCCGCCTGGCGACCACGATGAACGACATGCTCGAGCGCCTCGAGCGGGGCCAGGCCCGGCAGCGGCGCTTCGTCGCCGACGCCTCCCACGAGCTGCGCTCGCCGGTGGCGTCGATCCGCCAGCATGCCGAGGTGGCGCAGGCCCACCCCGATCGCACCACCGTCGGTGCGTTGGCCGAGACGGTGGCAGCGGAAAACCTGCGGGTCGAACGCCTGGTCGACGACCTGCTGCTGCTCGCCCGGGCAGACGAGCACACGCTGCAGCTGCAGCAGCGGCCGGTCGACCTCGACGACCTGGTGTTCGAGGAGGCTCACCGCCTCCGCGAAGCCACGTCACTGCGAGTCGACACCGCCC
Organism: uncultured bacterium; assembly: GCA_963813485.1. GTDB lineage: Bacteria > Actinomycetota > Acidimicrobiia > Acidimicrobiales > VFJN01 > DASQUK01. Next base: position 26,472 of record CAWEZE010000010.1, on the reverse strand, counting down.
GGGTCTCCGCCGGGCGGGTCAGCGGAGACCGCGCGGCGCTCTGGCGGGCACTCAGCAACCTGGGAGACAACGCGGTTCGCCATGCCAGCTCCCAGGTTGCGTTCACGCTGGGCGAGCAGGACGGCGCCGTAGTCCTCGACGTCGACGACGACGGGCCCGGCATCCCGCCGGACGAACGGCAACGGGTGTTCGAGCGGTTCGTCCGGCTCGACAACGCCCGGGCACGCGACGCGGGGGGCAGCGGCCTCGGGCTCGCCATCGTGGCGGAGGTGGTCGGCGCCCATCGCGGCACGATCTCGATCGGTAGCAGCGGCCTCGGTGGCGCTCGCTTCGAGGTCCGACTGCCTGCGATCGACAGCTTGGGAGACGAGCCCGAATGACTCGATATGGTTCAGCGTGGGTTCAGCGACGGCGTGCGATCCTCGTTGAAGACCCGAGGAGGCAACTGTGAACCGTAAGACCACCCTCATCACCCTGGCCGCTGCCGCCGCCATCGTTGCGGGTGGCACGGGTGCAGGCATCGCCGCCGCCAGCGGTGGCGACGACAACGAGGCGCCCATCACCGGTGACGCCCTCGACAAGGCCAGCACCGCCGCCCTCGAGCAAACCGGCGAGGGCCGGGTGACCGAGACCGAGGTCGGCGACGAGGAGAGCTACTACGAGGTCGAGGTCACGCTCGACGACGGCAGCCAGGTCGACGTCCAGCTCGATCGGAGCTTCAACGTCGTCGGTTCGAGCGCCGATCACGAGGACCGCGACGGCTCCGGCAACGACGACGACTGACCACCTCTGACGTTCCTCTGCGGGATTGGTCGCACGTACGAGGGATCCCGCGAACGTATCTGGGCCCCTACGGCAGGGTGAGGATCTCAGGCCCTTCGTCCGTGACGGCCACCGTGTGCTCCCAATGGGCCGCCCACGAACCGTCGAGCGTCACCACCGTCCAGCCGTCGTCCAGCACCATCGTGTCCTCGCCCCCGGTGGACACCATGGGCTCCACGGCGAACACGTCGCCGGCGGCAACCGGCGTGCCCTTCCCCCGCCGGCCCACGTTGGGGACGTCGGGCGGCTCGTGCATTGCCGTGCCGATGCCGTGGCCCACGTAGTCGCGCACCACGCTGAAGCCGGCGGACTCGACCGTGGCCTGCACCGAGGCGCCCAGGTCGCCCAGCCGGGCACCGGCCACCAGCTCGGCGATGCCGGCGTCGAGCGCCGCCCGGGTGACGTCGACGAGCCGTTGCGCCTCGGCGTCGATCGATCCGATCCCCGCAGTGAAGGCCGCGTCGCCGTGGTAGCCGTCGACGATGGCGCCACAGTCGATCGAGACGATGTCGCCCTCCTCCAACACCCGGCCGTTGGGGATTCCGTGCACGACCACCTCGTTGGGGCTGGCGCAGATCACCGCCGGATAGCCGTGGTAGCCGAGGAAGTTGGACCGGGCACCCCGCCGCTCCAACACCTCGCGACCGAGCGCGTCGAGCTGGAGTGTGGTGACCCCGGGCCGCAGGGCGCCGCGGATGCGGTCGTGCATCTCGGCCACCACCCGGCCCGCCCGCCGCATGGTCCGGATCTCCTCGACGGTGCGGCGACCCACGGTGTCGGGTGCACGGGTCTCCCGATGTCCGCGCACGGCCTCCTCCTTCCCGACCCCTAGCTGCCGCGGCGGAGGTCGATCATGCCGAACAGGCGCAGCGATACGTCGCTGGTGCTGCCCTGCCCGTCGACCACCTCGAGCAGTGTCAGGTCGCTGTACCAGTCGATGAGCGGCGCAGTCTCGCGCTCGTACTCGGCCAGACGCTTCTCGATCGCGGCCGGCGTGTCGTCCTCACGCTGCTCCACCTCACCACCGCAGTTGTCGCACACGCAGTCGTAGCGCGGTGGCTTGTCGACCGAGTAGTTGGCCCCGCAGTCGGCACAAACCCGCCGGCTGGCCAGGCGATGGAGCACGACCTCCTTTGGAACGTCCAGGTCGATGACCAGGTCGAGCGGGCGGGCGACGGTGATCTCGGCCAGCGCCTTGGCCTGGGGCACCGTGCGAGGAAAGCCGTCGAGGATGTAGCCGCGCCGGGTGGTGTCGTCGTGGTCGAGCCGCTCGTCGACGATCCCGATCATGACGTCGTCCGGCACCAGGCCGCCCTCGTTCATGATCTCGGCCGCCTTGCGGCCCAGCTCGGTCCCTTCCTTCACGGCGGCGCGCAGCATCTCGCCCGTGGAGATGTGCGGTACCACGTAGTGGCGCGACAACCTCGTGCACTGGGTGCCCTTGCCGGCGCCCTGGCGGCCCAGCATGACGAGCCGCACCCCGACCGTCACCGGGGCGGTCCTTCCACCATTTGAGCGCACCCCAGGCCGCCTTCCTGGGGAAAGGTCACTGCAGGAATCCTTCGTAGTTGCGCATCATCAGCTGGCTGTCGATCTGCTTCATCGTCTCGAGCGCCACACCCACGGCGATGAGGATGGACGTACCCCCGAAGGCGAAGGCATTGACGTCGGCGAGCGCCAGCAGCAACGTCGGCAACAGGGCGATGGCGGCGATGAACAGCGCCCCCGGCAGCGTGATCCGGGCCAGGATCCGCGACAGGTAGCGCTCGGTCTGCGGACCGGGGCGGATGCCGGGGATGAAGCCGCCCTGCTTGCGGATGGTGTCTGCCTGCTTGTGAGGGTCGAAAGCGATGGCGGTGTAGAAGTAGGCGAAGCCGATGATCAGCAGGCCGTACAGCAGCATGTAGAAGACCGAGCGCTGCTGCAGGAGGTTCTCGTCGACCCAGCGCTGCACCGTGACACCCCAGCTGCCCGGGTCGGAGGGCAGCACCTGGGTAGCGAGCGCGGGCAGGTAGAGCACCGAGCTGGCGAAGATGATCGGCACGACTCCCGACTGGTTGACCTTGAGAGGGATGTAGGTGCTCTGACCGCCGTACATGCGGCGGCCCACGACCCGCTTGGCGAACTGCACCGGGATGCGCCGCTGGCCGTTCTCGATGAACACGATGCCGACGAGCACGGCGAGGAACAGGATGGTCAGCGGGATGAGCAGCCCCAGGCCGCGCTCGGCGTTGATCTGCGCGAACTGGGAGGGGATGCTCGACACCACGCTCGAGAAGATCAGCAGCGACATGCCGTTGCCGATGCCGCGCTGGGTGATCAGCTCCCCCATCCACATGAGGAGCGCGGTGCCGGCGGTGAGCACGATCACGACCAGCAGCACGTTGGGTGCCGTGAAGTCGGGGAGGACATCGACCCCGGTGGGGTTGCCACCGCCGCCCAACAGACCGCCGCCGCCGTTGTGGAACAGGAACGCCAGCGCTGTCGACTGCAGGATGGCGATGGAGATCGTGAGGTAGCGGGTCCACTGCGTGATCTTCCGCTGCCCGATCGCCCCCTGTTGCTGCCACTCCTCGAGCTTGGGGATCACCACGGTAAGGATCTGCATGATGATCGAGCTGGTGATGTAGGGCATGATCCCCAGGGCGAACACCGCGAAGTTGGTGAGGCCCTGGCCCGAGAACAGCTGCAGGTACGCCAGGATGCCGCCCGAGTCCTGGGCTTGGCGCCGCAGCTGATCGACCGCATCGATGTCGATCCCCGGAGCCGGCACGAACGACCCGAAGCGGTAGAGGGCGATGATGGCCAGCGTGAACACGATCTTGTTCCGCAGGTCAGCGACCCTGAACATGTTCCACAGGCTGGACAGCACGGTCGGTTCTCCCCTTAGGCGATGTCAGCCGAGCGCAGCGGGCTCAGCGGTGCCGGGTACGCCAGTGTGGTTCGTGAGTGCGAGCCGGACGTAATCGGTGGATACGGGCAAGCTAACGGGAACGACGTTGGATCGGGGGGCGGGGAGGGCTGGTCTCCCTCCCCTTGGAGGGACTACCGATTGGCGAACTGGTTGCCCTTGGCGGGCGGGCGCCGGTCGCCCCACGGCTTCGGAAGCACTTCGACGGTGCCGCCGGCGTCGCGGATGGCCTGCTCGGCGGACTTGGAGAACGCGTGGGCCTTGACGGTGACCTTCCGGGTCAACTCGCCGCGTCCCAGAACCTTTACCAGGGCGCCCTTGTGCGTGAGGCCCTTGGCGTGCAGCGACTCGGGGGTGACCTCGTCGAGGTCGGACCCGTCGATGGTGTCGAGGTTGATGGCCTGGTACTCGACACGGAACGGGTTGTTGAATCCCTTCAGCTTGGGCACCCGCATGTGCAGCGGCATCTGGCCGCCCTCGAAGTTGGTGGGCACGGTGCTGCGTGCCTTCTGGCCCTTGTGGCCCCGGCCGGCCGTCTTGCCACCCTTGCCGGCGATGCCGCGTCCGACGCGCTTGCGGCTCTTGGTCGAGCCCGGCGCCGGTTTGAGGTCGTGGACCTTGATCGTCATGGCTAGCTCGCTTGGGTCTCTTGGGTCTTCGACGTCTTGGCGGCCGCCTGCTTGGCGGTCGCCCTCTTCGCGCCCGACGCCTTCTTGGCCGCCGTGGTCTTCTTCGCGGTCGCCTTCGTCGCCGGCGCCTTCTTCGCGGTCGCCTTCCTTCGCGGTCGCCTTCTTTGCCGTCGTCTTCTTCGCGGTCGTCTTCTTCGCCGGCGCCGCCTCGGCCTCCTCGTCCACCGTGATCATGTGGGGGACCTTGGCGATCATCCCCCGGATCTCCGGCCGGTCCGGCAGAGTGTTGGACTTGCCGATGCGGCCAAGCCCCAGGGCCCGCAGCGTGCCCCGATGCTTGGGCTTGGCACCGATCGACGACCGGACCTGGGTCACGACGAGGTCGGGCATCACGCCGGCGCCTCGGCGTGCTCGGTGCGGGCGCGCTCGCTTTCGCGATACGCCTCGACCAGGGCCGCGGGGAACAGCTCGTCGGGCGACAGACCCCGCAGGCGGGCGACCTCGTCCGGACGCTTGAGCGCCTTGAGCCCGGCGATGGTGGCGCGGGCCACGTTGATGTGGTTGGACGAGCCCAGCGACTTGCACAGCACGTCCTTGATGCCGGCCTCCTCGAGGATGGCCCGGGCGGCCCCGCCGGCGATGACGCCGGTACCGGGGGCGGCGGGCTTGATGAGCACGCGGCCGGCACCGGTCTCCCCGATCACGGGGTGGACGATGGTGGTGCCAGCCAGCGGCACCTTGAAGAGGCTCTTGCGGGCCTCCTCGGTGCCCTTCTGGATGGCGAGGGGCACCTCCTTGGCCTTGCCGTAGCCCAGGCCGACGCGGCCGTTGCCGTCGCCGATCACGACCAGCGCGGTGAAGGAGAACCGCCGGCCGCCCTTGACCACCTTGGCTACCCGGTTGATGTTTATGACACGGGACTCGTGCAGCGTGGCGTCGCCCGAGGCCCGCGGGTTCTCGCGGGGCTCGCGCTCGCGGGGTGGACGGGAACCCCCGCGGTTGCCGGATCCGTTGGGCATCAGAACTCCAGTCCTGCTTCGCGTGCCGCCTCGGCCACGGCCGCGACCCGGCCGTGGTAGAGGAAGCCGCCTCGATCGAAGACCACCCGTTCGACACCGGCGTCCCGGGCGCGCTGGGCGACGAGCTGGCCGACGCGCCTGGCGGCGTCCTTGTTGGAGCTGCCGCCGCTCTGCAGGTCGCGCTCGAGCGTCGACGCCGCCACCAGGGTGCGCCCGGCCCAGTCGTCGATGACCTGGGCGGAGATGTGCTTGTTGGAGCGGTAGACGGCGAGGCGCGGCCGCTCGGCGGTACCCCGCACGTGCTTGCGCACCCGGGCGTGCCGCTTGATGCGGGCGTCTCGCTTGTACTTGGCGCTGTTCATTGCTCTCCGCTCTTGCTACTTCCCAGCCTTGCCGGCCTTGCGCTGGACGTACTCGCCGGCGTACCGCACGCCCTTGCCCTTGTAGGGCTCGGGCTTGCGCCACGCCCGGATGTCGGCCGCCACCTGGCCGACCGACTCCTTGTCGATGCCGCTCACGACGATGCGGTTGGGGGCCGGGACGTCGAAGGTGATGCCGTCGGGGGCCTGGACGTTCACAGGGTGGCTGAAACCGAGCGCCAGCTCGATCGCGGCGGGTCCCCGAGCGGTCGCCCGGTAGCCCACGCCGACGATCTCGAGCTCCTTGGTGAAGCCCTGGGTGACACCCACGACCATGTTGTTGACCAGAGAGCGCACCAGACCGTGCATGGCGCGGTTCTGGCGCTCGTCGTCGGGTCGCTCGACCACCAGCGTCTCGCCGTCCTGCCGGACGGTGATGGTGCCGGGGATGTCGCGCTCGAGCGCACCCTTGGGGCCCTTCACCGCGATGTGGCGGTTGGAGATCGTCACGTCGACGCCGCTGGGGACGGGGATCGGTGACTTGCCGATTCGGGACATTTAGCTCTGCCTCACCAGACGAAGCACAGGACCTCGCCACCGACCCGGCGCTTGCGCGCCTCTCGGTCGGACAGCAGTCCCTGGCTGGTCGACAGCACCGCCACACCGAGCCCGCCGAGGACGCGCGGCACCTCGTTCGACTTGGAGTAGACGCGCAGACCCGGCTTCGACACCCGGCGGATGCCGGAGATCGTGCGGGCGCGCTCGGGGCTGTACTTCATCCTGACCTGGAGGGTGCGGCCCGGTCGATCGGGGGTCTCCTCGACGAGGAAGCCCTCGATGTAGCCCTCGCGCTCGAGCACTTCCGCCAGCGCCTCCTTGAGGTTGGACGACGGCATGCGCACCTCGTCGTGCATCGCGATGTTGGCGTTGCGGATGCGGGTGAGCATGTCGGCGATCGGGTCGGTCATCGTCACGTGTCGTCGCCTCCCCTCACCAGCTGGCCTTGGTCACGCCGGGGAGCTCGCCCGCGTGCGCCAGCTCGCGCAGGCACACCCGGCAGAGGCCGAACTTCCGGAACACCGAGCGCGGCCGGCCGCAGCGGCGGCACCGCGTGTAGGCGCGCACCTTGAACTTGGGCTTGCGCTGCTGCTTGTTGATGAGCGCTTTCTTCGCCATTTGATTCTTGATCCTCGTGCTTATTGACCGTCTCGTCGGAATGGGAAACCCATGGCCAACAGGAGCGCCCTTCCCTCGGCGTCCGTGGTCGCGGTGGTGACGATGCTGATGTCCATGCCACGTGGCTGGTCGATGCTGTCGTAGTCGATCTCCGGGAAGACGAGCTGCTCGGTCAGGCCGAACGTGTAGTTGCCCTGACCGTCGAAGCTCCGGGGGTTGAGGCCCCGGAAGTCGCGGATGCGGGGGATGGCGATCGAGATGAGCCGATCGAGGAACTCCCACATGCGATCGCCACGCAACGTGACCTTGGCGCCGATGGCGTTGCCCTCGCGCAGCTTGAAGCCCGCGATCGACTTGCGAGCTCGAGTGACCAGCGGCTTCTGCCCGGTGATCACGGTGAGGTCGCGCTGGGCGCCTTCCAGCAGCGAGGCCTGTGCCGTGGCGGCGCCGACGCCCATGTTGACGACGATCTTCTCGAGCCGCGGGACCTGCATGATGTTGCCGAGGTCCAGCTGGCGCTGCAGCTCCGCTCGCAGCGTCTCCTTGTAGCGGATCTTGAGGCGCGGCACGGTGCGCTCTTCGGTGGCCGTCTCCGGGCTCATCGGTGCTCCCTTCCGGTCGCACCAATGAGCCCATCGCCGCTTCGCGGCGAGTAATGCACTGTGCTTATGGTTCGCTCGCTTCGCTCGCTCACGAGATCTCACCTCCGCAGCGCTTGCAGACCCTGACCTTCTGGCCCGACGGATCGACCTTGTAACCCACCCGGGTCGGCTTGCCGCACGACGGGCACACCAGTGCGACGTTGGACACCGGCAGCGGCATGTCCCTGTCGATGATCCCGCCCTGCTGGGTGGCGCGCGTGGGGCGTTGGTGCTTGCGGGCGATGTTGACCCCCTCGACGATCACCTTGCCGGCGGCGGGGATGGCGCGCATGACCTCGCCCTCCTTGCCGCGGTCCTTGCCGGTGAGCACACGGACCCGGTCGCCCTTGCGAATCTTCAGACCTGCCATCACAACACTTCCGGTGCCAGGGAGACGATCTTCATGAACCGCTTCTCTCGCAGCTCGCGGCCCACCGGACCGAAGATGCGGGTGCCGCGCGGGTTGCGCTCGGGGGTGATGAGCACGGCGGCGTTCTCGTCGAAGCGGATGTAGCTGCCGTCGGGGCGGCGGCGTTCCTTGTTGGTGCGGACGACCACGCACCGCACCACGTCGCCCTTGCGGACGGCGGCGCCGGGGATGGCGTCCTTGACGGTCGCCACGAAGATGTCGCCGATCGAGGCATAGCGGCGGCGGGAGCCACCGAGCACCTTGATGACGAGCACTTCCTTGGCGCCGCTGTTGTCGGCGACCTTGAGCCGCGACTCCTGCTGAATCACTTTGCCCGCTCCAGGATCTCGACCAGCCGCCAACGCTTCTGCTTGGACAGCGGCCGGGTCTCGGCGATGCGGACGCGATCGCCGACCTGCAGCTCGTTGTTCTCGTCGTGCGCGTAGAGCCGGCTGGTCCGGACCATCGTCTTGCGGTACAGCGGGTGGGGCTTGCGGGTGGTCACCACGACGACGGCGGTCTTGTCCATGGCGGTGGACGCCACGACGCCCTCGCGTACCTTGCGCGCCCCGCGGGCCTCGGTGGTTGCGGTGGCCTCGGCCATCACGCGGTCTCCTCTTGAAGGGCCTCGGCGGCGGTGATCTCGCGCGCCCGGAGCTCGGTCTCGAGCCGGGCGATGTCCCTGCGCACCTGGCCGATGCGGGCGTAGTTGCTCAGCTGGCCGGTGGCGAGCTGGAAGCGCAGCTTGAACAGCTCGTCCTTGGTTTCGCGCAGGCGGTCGATGAGGCTGCCGTCATCGAGGTCGCGGAAGCTCTCGTTGGCCATCAGAGCGCCTCCTCCTTGGTGACGAAGCGTGCCTTGATCGGCAGCTTCTGGATGGCCCGCTCGATGGCGGCGCGGGCGACGGCGGCGTCGGGGTACGAGAGCTCGAACAGCACCCGCCCCGGCTTGACGACGGCGACCCAGCGCTCGGGGTTGCCCTTGCCCGACCCCATGCGGGTCTCGGCCGGCTTCTGCGTGACCGGCTTGTCGGGGAAGACGTTGATCCAGACCTTGCCACCGCGCTTGATGTGGCGGGTCATGGCGATACGCGCGGCCTCGATCTGCCGGGCCGTGATCCATCCCGGCTCGAGCGCCTGGATGCCGAACTCGCCGAAGTTGACCTCGGTGCCGCCCTTGGCGACGCCGGTCATCCGACCCCGGTGGTGCTTGCGGTGCGCGACCTTGCGCGGCATCAACATCTACTCGTCTCCCGGACGGAAGTGGGGAGTCTCGTGGTGGTCGTGCACCCGGCGCTCGATCTCTTCCTCCTCGGCCAGCAGCCGCTCGAGCTCGGGGTCGGCCTCCTTGATGAGGGGCTCCTGCTCGGCCGGCTCCTGGGCCTCGGCGACCTCGGCCGGGCGGCGGCGGCCCGCGGCCGACGACACGACGCGCCGCTGGCCACCGGCGGGAGCACCCGCGCCCGATGTCTCGCCCACGGCCATGGCCGCTTCGCGGGAGATCTTGTCCTCGCTCTGGGACTTGTAGGGCAGCACGTCGCCCTTGTAGAGCCACACCTTCACGCCGATGCGGCCGGCGGTGGTGCGGGCCTCGCGAAAGCCGTAGTCGATGTCGGCACGCAGCGTGTGCCGCGGCACCCGGCCCTCGAGGTAGCTCTCGGTGCGCGCCATCTCGGACCCGCCGAGGCGGCCGGAGCACTGCACCTGGATGCCCTGCGCGCCCGCCTTCTGGGCGTTCTGGACCGCCCGCTTCATCGCCCGGCGGAACGCGACCCGGGCGGACAGCTGGTCGGCAACGCCCTGGGCGATGAGGGCGGCGTCGAGCTCGGGCTGCTTGATCTCCTGGATGTTGAGCTGCACCTTCGGGTTGCCGGTGATCTTGGCCAGGCCCGACCGCAGGCGGTCGGCCTCGCTGCCCCGGCGCCCGATGACGATGCCCGGGCGGGCGGTGTGGACGTCGATGCGCAGGCGATCGCGGGTGCGTTCGATCTCGACCCGGCTGATGGCGGCATGGGGCAGCTCGTTCATCAGGTAGTCGCGGATCTTCCAGTCCTGGATGACGTTGTCGCTGTACTCGTCACGGTCGGCGAACCAGCGGGACTTCCAGTCGGTGGTGACGCCGAGCCGGAAGCCGTAGGGGTTGACCTTCTGACCCATTACTTGTCGTCCTTTGCCTCGGTCGAAGCGTCGGCTGCGCCGCCGCCTCCCTCGGCGCTTTCAACGCCTCGCTCGTCTGTCATCTCGTCCATCTCGTCGTCCTCGGGGGCCTCGATCTCGTCCGGCTCCACGGCGTCGTCAGCGCCAGGCTCACCGCTCGGCGGCGCGGCCCTGGCCTCCTCGGCCTCCTCGGCTTCCTCGACCATCTCGTCGGTGGGCTCGCCTCCAGCCTCAACCTCTGGTGCCTCAGCCGGCACTGCCTCTTCCTCGGACGCCACGGTCTCGCCGCGGCTGCGTGCGACGCGGGCCCGGCGGGACTCCTGCGCTCGACGGCTGCGCCGACCTGCGGGGGCGGTGCCGGCCGACTGCCGGGCCTCGACCCGGGCGGCCATCTCGTCGGGCATCGGGCTGACGATGATCGTGATGTGGCACGTGCGCTTGCGGATCCGCGTGGCCCGGCCTCGGGCCCGTGGGCGCCAGCGCTTGAGCGTCGGGCCCTCGTCGGCGTAGCAGGCCGACACGTAGAGGCTGTCGCCGTCGAGCTCGTCGTTGTGCTCGGCGTTGGCGATCGCCGAGGCGAGCACCTTGGCGATCAGCACGCTCGGGCCCCGCTCGGTGAACTGCAGCACCTCGGCCGCCTCGTTCACCGGCAGCCCCCGGACGAGGTCGAGCACGGCGCGCGCCTTGGACGCCGAGAAGCGGGCGAAGCGCATCTGCGCGCGGGTGCCCGGCCGCTCGTTGGTCTTGGTGCCGACCGACGTGACGGGCATGGCTCAGCGCCTCCCCCGGGCGGTGCGCTCCTGCCCGGCGTGATACCGGAACGTGCGGGTGGGAGCGAACTCGCCGAGCTTGTGCCCGACCATCGACTCGGTGACGTACACCGGCACGTGCTTGCGTCCGTCGTGGACGGCCACGGTGTGGCCGACCATGTCGGGGATGATCGTCGAGCGGCGCGACCAGGTCTTGATGACCTTCTTCTCGCCCTTGGCGTTGAGCTCGTCGACCTTGCGAAGCAGGTGGTCGTCGACGAAGGGGCCCTTCTTCAGAGAACGCGGCATCAGGGTTACCTCCGCGCGCCGCGGGTACGGCGGCGGCGCACGATTAGCTTGTCGGACTGCTTGTTCTTCTGGCGCGTGCGGCCCTCGGTCTGGCCCCAGGGCGACACTGGATGGCGTCCACCCGAGGACTTGCCCTCCCCACCACCGAGCGGGTGGTCGACGGGGTTCATGGCCACACCTCGGGTCTGCGGCCGCACGCCCTTCCAGCGGTTGCGCCCCGCCTTGCCCACCTTGACCAACTCGTGCTCGGGGTTGCCGACCTCTCCCACGGTGGCGCGGCAGTCGATCGGCACCCGGCGCATCTCGGTGGACGGCAAGCGCAGTGTGGCGTAGGCGCCCTCCTTGGCCAGCAGCACCACGGATGATCCGGCCGAACGGGCGATCTTGCCGCCCGCGCCGGGCTTGAGCTCGATGTTGTGGACTGTGGTGCCCACGGGGATGTAGCGCAGCGGCAGGGCGTTGCCGGGTCGGATCTCGGAGCCCTGGCCCGACTGCAGCAGGTCCCCGACGCCGACGTCGCGGGGCGCAAGGATGTAGCGCTTCTCACCGTCGAGATAGTGCAGTAGCGCGATGCGGCACGACCGATTGGGGTCGTACTCGATGGCAGCCACCTTGGCGGGGACGCCGTCCTTGATGCGGCGGAAGTCGATCACCCGGTACCGCTGCTTGTGTCCGCCACCGCGGTGGCGCGCCGTCTTGCGGCCGTGCACGTTGCGCCCGCCGGTGGCCGACTTCTTGTCCACCAGTGACCGCTCGGGGCGGCCGCGGGTCAGCTCGGAGAAGTCGGCGACCGTCTGGAACCGGCGGCCGGGGCTGGTGGGCTTGCGCTTGCGGAGTGCCATCGCGGAGCCTCGCCTCTAGTCCTGGAACAGGTCGATCGAGTCGCCCTCGACGAGGGTGACGATCGCCCGCTTGGTGTCGGGACGCCTGCCGTAGGTGAACGTGCGCCGGTTGCGCTTGCGCTTGCCCGGGCGGTTGAGGGTGTTCACCTTGGCCACCTTGACGCCGAAGATCTCCTGCACGGCGTCGCGGATCTGCGGCTTGGAAGCGTCGGGATGGACCGTGAACGTGTAGACGCCGTCTTCCATGAGGGCGTACGACTTCTCGCTCACGACCGGGGAGACGATGATGCCCCTGGCGTTGGTCACGTCTCGCTCCCCTCGGGGTGTCGGCGTCTGCGCCGTCGGCCGCGACCTCGGCGGCGCGGGTCTCGGTCGGTCGCGGGCCGGGCAGCGACGCCTCGGTGAAGACCACCCAGTCGCTCACCAGCACGTCGTAGGCGTTGAGCTCCCCGGTTGACAGGACGTGGATGTCGGGCAGGTTTCGCAGGCTCTTCCAGGCGGCCTCGTCCTCGCGGGTCAGCACGACCAGCACCCTGCCGTCGACCTCGATCGACGAGAGGACCTCGAGTGCCCGCTTGGTGCTGGGCGTGTCGATGCCCCAGTCGTCGAGCACCTTGACCTTGTCGTCGGCCATCCGGTCGGAGAGCGCCGACGCCAGCGCCAGGCGGATCATCTTGCGGGGGGTGCGCTGGGCGTAGCTCCGGGGCTTGGGCCCGAGGGCCACGCCGCCGCCCCGCCACTGTGGCGACCGGATCGAGCCCTGGCGCGACCGGCCGGTGCCCTTCTGGCGCCACGGCTTGGCGCCGCCGCCGCGCACCTCGGCTCGCGTCTTGGTCGACTGGGTGCCGGCCCGGCGGGCGGCGAGCTGGGCCGTCACGACCTGGTGCATGACCGGGATGTTGGGCTCCACGCCGAACAGGGCGTCGTCGACGTCGACGGAACCGGAGGCCCGGCCGGTGGGCTTGGAGAGCTTGAGTGTTGCCATTTAGCGCCCCTTGCCCTTGGCATCGGCCTTGGCCGCGTCGCGGACGAGGACGACGGAGCCCCTGGGCCCGGGAACCGATCCCTTGACCAGCAACAGGTCGCGTTCGGCATCGGCCTCGACGACGGTGAGATTGAGAGTGGTTGTCTTCTGGCCGCCGGACCGGCCGGCCATCCGGGTGCCCCGGAAGACCCGGGAGGGCGTGGCCGCCCCACCGATCGAGCCGGGGGCACGGTGCACGCGGTGGGTGCCGTGGCTGGCACCGAGGCCGCTGAACCCGTGGCGCTTCATCACGCCGGAGGTTCCCTTGCCCTTGCTGACCGAGGTGACGTCGACCAGCTCGCCCTGCGACAGCAGGTCGACACCGATCTCCTGCCCGACCTCGTACTCGCTGACGTCGTCGAGACGCAGCTCGACCAGCTTGACCCCGGGCTCGACGCCGGCCCGCTCGAACTGGCCGGCGATGGGCTTGGTGAGCTTGGAGGCCTTCTTCTGTCCGAAGGTCACCTGGAGCGCGCTGTACCCGTCGCGCTCGTGCGTCTTGACCTGGACCACACGGCACGGCCGCACGCGCAGGACGGTGACCGGGACGACGCGGTTGTCGTCGTCCCAGACCTGCGTCATGCCGACCTTTTCGCCGACGATCGCTCTGGTGGCCATGGGGTGCGCGTCTTTCTGTGGCTTGTCACGCGAACGCTCCGCTCGGGAGTCCCCCGGCGGAGCGCGTCTGTCAGTTGTGCCGCACGGTTCCCGGCGACGCGGGCCTGCACGGACGTCAGTTGGGACAGGACGTGCCTTGCGCGAGCCGAGCGGCGGCCCTGCGCAGGGCCGACTAAATATAGCCACGTCACCCCACGGGGTCCAACCTGGACGAACAGGTCAGCGGGCAGAGCCGTCGGGGTAGCCGGTAGCCTCCGCGGGCATGGCTTTCGGACGGCGAAAGCACGACAGCACGAAGAATCGAGACCCGTTCGAGCACCTGGCCGACGAACGCCGCGCCGCCGAGTCCGGCGAACCCTGGTTCCTGGGGCCCGACGAGGGCCCCGAGCTCGACGTCGAGGCCGGGATCTCCTCCAACCTGCGCGACGAGGATCTCGAGTAGCGCGGCCGGACCGGGGCGCGGCCGGTTCTCGCGCGCGCCCCGTGGATGCGGTCACACCTGGGCGTTCTGCCCGCCAGACCCTCGAGGTGCCGGGCGATTCGCATCATGATCGCTAGCAGCGCTGGTCGAAGCGCTCTATGGTCGTGCTTGGTCTCGACTCGCTGGGCACCGCACATCCGGGGGATGTCGGAGGGGTAGGGAGGGACGGGGCCTCCGCAGGGCGGACAACGACGTCCCCAGGAGGAGGAAGCAATGCGCAAGGCCCACAAGGCCGTCGCAGGCGTCACGGCGCCGGCCATGACCGCCGCCCTCGCCCCTTGCCGGTCTCCAACCCGCGTGGCGCCGGCTCGCCCGCGCCGGTGATCCGGGCCCGCACCGTGTCGGCATCCGTCGACCGTAGGACCGCACGAGCTGCCCAACCAGCTCGAGGTGCCACAAGCACATGTGGTGGTCGGACAGTGGCGACGACCTCGAGAACACGATGTCGCGCCCGGTCGACCTCACCGCTGCCACCACGGCGGCGCTGACGCTCAAGGCCCGCTACGAAATCGAGGCCGGTTTCGATTACCTCTACGTGCAAGCGTCGATCGACGGCGGCACGACCTGCATACGGGTGGTGAGCGTCGACGGCACCTCCATGAGGATCGGGGTCAGCTCCCGCTAGCTGACCTCACGGAACGACAGCACGGCGTGTCGCCCGGGTCGGGAACCGGCCCGGGCGGCACATCCGTCCAATGCTTGTGACGCGAGGAGGGTTGCGGATGCGGGTGCTGTTCGGCTCGGCGCTGCTAGTGGCGCTCGGTGTGACCGCGTGTGGAGGCGACGACGGGAACGACACCGGCACGGGCTCGTCGGACGCCCCCTCGACGACGGACGCACCGACCGACCCGAACGCCCCGACGGCGAGCACGCCGCCAACGACGGAGGCGGAGCCGCCGTTGCGACGGCCCAAGCCCAGTGTCCCGCTCTCGGTGACTCCGCCGCCCATCAAGCCACCGTCGCGCCCGACCGATCGCCTCGAGCCGATCACCCTGACCGGCACGCTGGCGGAACCCGTGCCCGGATGCCTGGTCGTCGAGGCCGACAACGGCCGTTGGGAGCTGGCCGGCACCCTGCCCGAGGGCCTCGGCGTGGGTGATCGTGTCGAGGTCGCCGGCCGGCCGGCGCCCGAGGTCGAGGGTGCCTGCGGCGTCCCGGTCATCCGGGTCCGGGAGATACGGCCCGGCTGAACTCCTGCCGCGGACCTGGCGGCGCCCGGGCTCGTTCGGTCTCGGCGGTGGGGAACTACACCTGCTGGATCTTGATCTCGATGTCGACGCCGGCCGGCAGCTCGATGCGCTGCAGCGAGTCGACGGTCTTGGGGCTCGGCTCGAGGATGTCGAGCAGCCGCTTGTGGACGCGCATCTCGAAGTGCTCGCGGCTGTCCTTGTCCTTGTGCGGCGAGCGGATGACCGTGTAGCGGTGCTTCTCGGTAGGCAACGGGATCGGCCCCCGGATCGTCGCCTGGGTGCGCAGCACGGTCTCGACGATCTTCTTCGTCGACTGGTCGATGACCTCGTGGTCGTACGCCTTCAGGCGGATGCGGATCTTCTGCTTCTCAGCCATCTCACGCTCGCTTGTCAAGGAACGAATCGCCCGAAGGGGCGGACAGGGCAGGCTACCGGTCGCAGCCGTGCACGCGCTACCCAGCGAGTCGGGCCGGCCTCGATGGCCGGCCCGACTCGAATCGCCGCGAGGGAGGCGGGGTGGTGCGGGGGGTGGCGCTGAGGATGCGGGGCCGCTGCCGGCGCCTTCGGCGCCGGCGGCGGTAGGCCCCGCACCGGAGGCGACAGGACCCGCCGCACACCCCGCCGGAAGTAGCTATTTGATGATTTTGGTGACGCGGCCGGAGCCGACGGTGCGGCCGCCTTCGCGGATGGCGAAGAGGAGTCCTTCGTCCATGGCGATGGGGGCGATGAGCTCGACGGTGATGGTGGTGTTGTCGCCGGGCATGCACATCTCGACGCCTTCGGGTAGTTCGATGGTGCCGGTGACGTCGGTGGTCCGGAAGTAGAACTGGGGCCGGTAGTTGGTGAAGAACGGCTTGTGGCGGCCGCCTTCTTCTTTGGTGAGGACATACACCTGGGCTTCGAAGTGGGTGTGGGGAGTGATGGACCCGGGCTTGGCCAGGACCTGACCTCGTTCCACGTCTTCTTTCTTGGTGCCCCGCAACAGGACCCCGATGTTGTCACCGGCCTGGCCCTGGTCCAGCAGCTTGCGGAACATCTCCACCCCGGTACACACCGTCTTGGTGGTGGGACGGATCCCCACGATCTCGATGTCGTCGCCGACCTTGACGACACCCTGCTCGACCTTGCCGGTCACCACCGTGCCCCGCCCCGTGATCGAAAACACGTCCTCGATCGGCATCAAGAACGGCTTGTCCAGATCCCGGGTCGGTTCCGGCACGAACGCATCGACCGCGTCCATCAACTCGGTGATCCCCGACGTCCACGCCGGGTCGCCTTCCAGGGCCTTGAGCGCCGACACCCGCACCACCGGCGTGTCGTCACCCGGGAACCCGTACTCGGTCAACAGCTCCCGGACCTCCATCTCCACCAACTCCAAGAGCTCCTCGTCGTCGACCGCGTCCACCTTGTTGAGCGCCACCACGATCGCCGGCACCCCCACCTGACGAGCCAACAACACGTGCTCCCGGGTCTGCGGCATGGGCCCATCGGTAGCCGCCACCACCAGGATCGCCCCATCCACCTGCGCCGCACCCGTGATCATGTTCTTGATGTAATCACGGTGCCCCGGCATATCCACATGCGCGTAATGCCGGTTCGGGGTCTCATACTCCACATGCGCGATATTGATCGTGATCCCCCGCTGCCGCTCCTCCGGCGCCTTATCAATCTGATCAAACGCCGTGAACGCCACATTCGGGTTCGACTCCGCCAACACCTTCGTAATCGCCGCCGTCAACGTCGTCTTACCATGATCAATATGACCCATCGTCCCAACATTCAAATGCGGCTTCGTCCGCTCAAACTTTTCCTTAGCCATGGCTCGCTTGAACCTCTTTGAACTCGTGAAGTGTGCTGATAACGGAAGTCGTGCTACTCGCCACGCACCCGGGCGACGATCTCTTCCTGAACGGAGGAAGGCGTCTGCCGGTAGCTGTGGAACTGCATCGTGTACGTAGCACGACCCTGAGTCCGTGAACGCAGGTCGGTAGCGTACCCGAACATCTCTGACAGAGGGACCTGCGCCCCAATCACTTGGCTGTTGCCCCGCTGTTCCATGCCGCCCACCCGGGCCCGACGACTGTTGAGGTCGCCGATGACGTCACCCATGTAGTCCTCGGGCGTGACGACCTCGACCGCCATGATGGGTTCGAGCAGCACGGGCTTGGCCTTGCGGGCCGCGTCCTTGAACGCCATCGAGCCGGCGACCTTGAACGCCATCTCCGACGAGTCGACGTCGTGGTACTTGCCGTCGACCAGGGTCGCTCGGAGGTCGACCGTCGGATAGCCGGCGAGCACGCCGGCGTCGAGCGATTGCTGGATGCCGGCGTCGACCGCGGGGATGTACTCCTTGGGCACACGCCCACCCGTGATCTTGTCGACGAACTCGTAGCCACCGCCCGGGCCCAAAGGCTCGAGGTTGATGGAGACCTCGGCGAACTGGCCGCGGCCACCGGTCTGCTTCCTGTGGGTGTAGGTCACCTTGGTAACCGGCTGCGTGATGGTCTCGCGGTAGGCGACCTGGGGCTTGCCGACCGTGGCGTCGACGCGGAACTCGCGCAACATGCGATCGACGAGCACCTCGAGGTGAAGCTCGCCCATGCCGGAGATCACCGTCTGGCCGGTGTCCTCGTCGGTCCGGACCTGGAAGGTGGGGTCCTCCTCGGACAGCGCTTGGAGCGCCCTCCCCATCTTCTCCTGGTCGGCCTTGGTCTTGGGCTCGACGGCCACGTGGATCACCGGCTCGGGGAACTCGAGCTGCTCGAGCTGGATCTCGGCGCCCGGCGCCGAGAGCGTGTCGCCCGTGCGCGTGTTCTTGAGCCCGATGCCCGCGGCGATGTCACCGGTGAACACGGCGTCGACGTCTTCCCGGTGGTTGGCGTGCATCTGCAGGATGCGCCCGACGCGCTCCTTGTGCCCAGTGGTCGTGTTGACGACCTGGCGGCCCTTCTCGAGCGTGCCCGAGTAGACGCGGAAGTACGTCAGCTTGCCGACGTGCGGGTCGGACATGATCTTGAACGCCAGCGCGGCGAAGGGCTGGTCGTCGGCGGGCTTGCGCTCGAGCTCCTCGTTGCCCCGCATGCTGACGCCGGTGACCGGCGGCAGGTCGATGGGGCTGGGCAGGTAGGCCACGATGGCGTCGAGCAGCGGCTGCACGCCCTTGTTCTTGAACGCGCTGCCATTGAGCACCGGCACGATCTCGCCCGCCAGCGTGCCCATGCGGATGGCGCGCTGCAGGTCGTCGACGGTGATCTCCTCGTCGGTGACGTACTTCTCGAGGATGACCTCGTCGAACGACGACAGGACGTCGATCAGCTGGTGGCGATAGTCCTCGGCCTGCGCCTCGAGCTCGGCGGGGATCTCCTGGACCTCCCACTTCGCGCCCAGTTCCTCCTCCAACCAGACGAGGGCCTTCATGCTGAGGAGGTCGATGACGCCGCGGTAGTGGCCCTCGGCGCCGAGGGGCAGCTGGATGACCGCGATGTTGGCCTCGAGCCGATCGCGGATCGAGTCGAGCGCGGCGAAGAAGTCGGCGCCCAGCCGGTCCATCTTGTTGACGAAGCACATGCGCGGCACGTGGTACCTGTTGGCCTGGCGCCACACGGTCTCGGTCTGGGGCTCGACGCCGGCGACGGCATCGAACACCGCCACCGCGCCGTCGAGGACGCGCAACGAGCGCTCGACCTCGACGGTGAAGTCGACGTGGCCGGGCGTGTCGATGATGTTGATCTGGTAGTCGTTCCAGAACGTCGTGGTCGCGGCGGAGGTGATGGTGATGCCGCGCTCCTGCTCCTGGACCATCCAGTCCATGGTGGCGGCGCCCTCGTGGACCTCGCCGATCTTGTAGGTGCGACCGGTGTAGTAGAGGATCCGCTCCGTCGTGGTGGTCTTGCCCGCGTCGATGTGGGCCATGATCCCGATGTTGCGGACCCGTTCGAGGGGGTGGGTTCGGATTGCCATGAGCTTCGTCTTCTCGCTCGACATGCAGACGACCGAGCTCGGGAGCCCGGTCGTCGGGGGAACCACGCCCCTCAGGGGGCGTCGTCCCCCCGAGTTGGTAGGGGGATTACCAGCGGTAGTGCGCGAAGGCCCGGTTGGATTCGGCCATCTTGTGCGTGTCTTCCTTGCGCTTCACCGACGTGCCAATGCCGTTGTTGGCGTCGACCAGCTCGGCGGCCAGCCGCTCGGCCATTGTGCGCTCGCGGCGCTCCTTGGAGTACCCGACGATCCAGCGGATGGCCAGCGTGTTGGCGCGGCGGGGGCGGACCTCGACCGGCACCTGGTAGGTGGCGCCACCGACTCGGCGGCTCTTCACCTCGAGCTGGGGCTTGACGTTGTCGACCGCCCGCTTGAGCGCCGCCAGGGCGTCGCCGTCGGTGCGCTTGCCGACCAAGTCGAGCGCGTCGTACACGATGCGCTCGGCCGTTGACTTCTTGCCGCGCTGCAGGATCTTGTTGACGATCTGCGTGACGAGCACCGACCGGTAGACCGGGTCGGGCATCAGGTCACGGCGCGGCGCGGGGCCCCTGCGCGGCATGGGATCAGCCTTCCTTCTTGGCGCCGTAGCGGCTGCGAGCTTGCTTGCGGTCGCGCACCCCGGCGGTGTCGAGGGTGCCGCGGATGATCTTGTAGCGGACGCCCGGCAGGTCCTTCACCCGGCCGCCACGCACGAGGACGATCGAGTGCTCCTGGAGGTTGTGTCCCTCGCCGGGGATGTACGCGGTGACCTCGATGCCGCTCGACAGGCGCACGCGGGCGACCTTGCGGAGCGCCGAGTTGGGCTTCTTGGGTGTGTGGGTGAACACGCGCGTGCACACGCCACGGCGCTGGGGCGCGCCCTTGAGCGCCGGCGTCTTCATCTTCGACGTCTTCGACTGGCGGCCCTTGCGGACCAGCTGCTGGATCGTGGGCACTCGTTACCTCGCGGCGGACGAACGGCGTGTTGCTAGAGGGGCGGATCGCGGTCGACGCGGCACGTCAAGACCGACAGAACAGCTTACGGGCTGAGATGCCACCACACAACCTGCGACCCCCTTCCGGCGTGGCTGCGGGTCCTGTCGCCTCCGGTGCGGCACCTACCGCCGCCGGCGCCGATAGGCGCCGACAGCGGTGCCGCATCCTCAGCGCCACCCGCGGCCCCGCCTCCCTCGCGGCGATCGAGCCGGACCGGCCATCGAGGCCGGTCCGGCTCGCCCTCCGGTCGGAAAGTGCCTCAGCGACCCGGCGCCGGCTTCGCCGCCGCCCTCGGCCGGGACGTCCCCGCCCTGCTCGGCCGACGGCAGGCCCACGACGGCGGCCAGGTCGGAGTCGGCCGGACCGCCCTCGCCCACGCTGGCCTCGTAGGTGCCGGTGAGCCACTCGGCGATGCCCTGGTCCTCGCGCTCTGACGACCAGAACTCCATGGGCTGGTACTCCGGCGCCTCGGTGGCGATGTCGCGGTACTCCTCCATGCCGGTGCCGGCGGGGATGAGCTTGCCGATGATGATGTTCTCCTTCAGACCCTTGAGCCCGTCGGAGCGGCTCTCGATGGCTGCCTCGGTGAGCACCCGCGTGGTCTCCTGGAAGGACGCCGCCGACAGCCACGAGTCCGTGGCCAGCGACGCCTTGGTGATGCCCATCATCACCGGGCGACCCTCGGCGGCCACCTGGGACTCCTGCACCAGCCGCTTGTTCTCGTCGGTGTACGCCTTGGCGTCCACCGCCTCGCCCGGCAGGAACCGGCTGTCGCCGGGCTCCTGCACCACGACCCGGCGGGTCATCTGCCGCACGATCAGCTCGATGTGCTTGTCGTGTATCGACACGCCCTGGTCGCGGTACACCCGCTGGACCTCGGTGACCAGGTACTGCTGGGTCTCGCGTACACCCTTGATCTCCAGCAGCTCCTTGGGGTCACGAGGGCCCTCGACGATGGGATCGCCGGCCGAGATCTCCTGGCCGTCGCTCACCTCGAGGCGGGCCAGCGTGGGCACCGTGTAGGAGTGCTCGGCGCCGTCGTCGGCGACGACGGTGATGACCCGGCCCCGGCCCTCGTCCTCGGCGATGCGCACCACGCCCGAGATGTGCGACAGCGTGGCCTTGCCCTTCGGCGACCGCGCCTCGAACAGCTCGACGACGCGGGGCAGACCGCCGGCGATGTCGGACCCGGCGATGCCGCCGGTGTGGAACGTCCGCATCGTGAGCTGTGTGCCGGGCTCGCCGATCGACTGGGCGGCGATCACGCCAACGGCCTCGCCGAGCTCGATGGTGCGGCCCGTTGCCAGCGATCGTCCGTAGCACTTGGCGCAGACCCCGAAGTCGGCCTGGCAGGTGAGCACGGATCGCACCCGCACGCGATCGAGCTTGGGATCGTCGCGCAGCGCGACCATCTCGTCCTCGCCGACCTCGGTGCCGGCCTCGAGGGTCTTGCCGGCGAACTCCTCGTGCGGGTTCTCGGGCGACAGGTCGACGTCGACGGCCAGCGTGCGGCCGAATAGCCGGGTCTCCAGGTAGGAGCGCCGCCCCGCCTGGTCGGGCTCGACGCCCTCGACCCAGAGGCCGCGGACGGGCTCACCCTCGCGCTGGCAGTCGGCCTCGCGGACGATCAGTTCCTGCGCCACGTCGACCAGTCGGCGGGTCAGGTAGCCCGAGTCCGCCGTCCGCAGCGCGGTGTCGACGAGGCCCTTCCGGGCGCCCGGGGTGGCGATGAAGTACTCGAGCATCGACAAGCCCTCACGGAAGTTGGACTTGATCGGCCGAGGGATCATGTCACCGCGCGGGTTGGCCACCAGGCCGCGCATGCCCGCGATCTGGCGCACCTGCATCATGTTCCCGCGGGCTCCCGAGCCCACCATCATGTCGATGGGGTTGAACTGCTCGGCCTGCAGGCCCTTCTCCATGGCGGCGCGCACCTCGTCGGTGGCGTTGGTCCAGATCTCGACTTCCTTCTGGCGCCGTTCGCCGTCGGTGATGATGCCGCGGCGGAACTGGGTCTCGACCTTCTCGGCTTCCTTCTCGTAGCGCTCGAGGATGCCCTTCTTCTCGGCCGGGGTCTTGACGTCCTCGACGGAGATCGTGAGGCCCGAGCGAGCGGCGTAGTTGAAGCACAGGTCCTTGACCTGGTCGAGGCTGTTCTGCACCACCGACTTGGGGTAGTCGCGAGCCAGATGGTCGACGATGTCGCCCATGTTCCTCTTCTTGACCGGCTCGTCGACGAATCCGAAGCCGAGCGGCAGCGCCCGGTTGAAGATGAAGCGCCCGACCGTGCTCTCGCGGTAGAGCGGCTTGGCGGAGTCGATGTCAGCGGGATCGCGCAGGTCCGCCTCGATCTCCTCGCGGATCTCGCGCTTCGACAACCGCACCCTGATCCTGGCGTGCAGGTCGATGTCTCGGGCGTCGTAGGCCCGCTCCATCTGGGCTCGGTTGCCGAACACCCGGCCCTCGCCCTTGGCCCCCGCCACCTCCTCGGTGAGGTAGTAGGCGCCGATCACCATGTCCTGCGTGGGCGTGACCAGAGGCCGGCCGTGCGCCGGTGACAGCACGTTGTTGGCCGACAGCATGAGCACCCGGCTCTCGGCCTGGGCCTCGGAGGACAGGGGCAGGTGGACCGCCATCTGGTCGCCGTCGAAGTCGGCGTTGAACGCCGTGCACACCAGCGGGTGGATCTGGATGGCCTTGCCCTCCACCAGCACCGGCTCGAACGCCTGGATGCCCAGGCGGTGCAGCGTGGGCGCACGGTTGAGGAGAACAGGGTGCTCCTTGATGACCTCTTCGAGCACGTCCCAGACCTGGGGACGACGGCGCTCGACCATGCGCTTGGCCGACTTGATGTTCTGGGCCAGCTCGCGGTCGACGAGCGCCTTCATCACGAACGGCTTGAACAGCTCGAGGGCCATGAGCTTGGGCAGGCCGCACTGGTGCAGCTTGAGCGTGGGGCCGACCACGATGACCGAGCGGCCCGAGTAGTCGACGCGCTTGCCCAGAAGGTTCTGGCGGAACCGGCCCTGCTTGCCCTTGAGCATGTCGGACAGCGACTTCAGCGGGCGGTTGCCCGGGCCGGTGACCGGCCGGCCGCGGCGGCCATTGTCGAACAGGGCGTCGACGGCCTCCTGCAGCATGCGCTTCTCGTTGTTGACGATGATCTCGGGGGCACCGAGGTCGAGCAGCCGCTTCAGGCGGTTGTTCCGGTTGATGACCCGCCGGTAGAGGTCGTTGAGGTCGGACGTGGCGAAGCGGCCACCGTCGAGCTGCACCATCGGCCGCAGCTCGGGCGGGATGACCGGCACGACGTCGAGGATCATCGCCCGCGGGTCGTTGACGCGCTTGTCGTGGTCGTCGCGACGGTTGAACGCCGAGACGATCTTGAGCCGCTTGATGGCCTTCTGCTTGCGCTGGGCCGACAGCGGACGCCCACCGGTGGTGGGGTCGATCTGGTCCTTGAGCTTGACCTCTTCGTCGTCGAGGTCGATGCGATTGATGAGCTGCTTGAGGGCGTCGGCGCCCATTCCGCCGTCGAAGTAGTCGCCGTAGCGGTCCTTGAGCTCGCGCCACAGCATCTCGTCTTCGATGATCTTGCGGGGGTGCAGGTCCCGGAACTCGTCGAAGCTGCGCTGCACGAGGTCGAGTTCCTCGTCGTAGCGCTCACGGATGGCGGTCAGGTCCTTGTCGACGGCCTTCTGTCGACTGCGGACGTCGGACTCCTTGGCGCCCTCGGCCTCCAGCGCGGCGATCTCGTTCTCGAGCTCCTCCATGCGCCTGGCCAGCTCGAGCTCGCGCTCGCGCACGATCTCGTCCTTCTCGGCGTTGAGCTCGTTCTCGAGGTTGGGCAGGTCTTCGTGACGCTTGTCGACGTCGACCCAGGTGACCAGGTTGGCGGCGAAGTAGATGACCTTCTCGAGCTGCTTGGCCTTGAGCTCCTCACGAACCTCGGTGCCCGAGAGCAGGTAGGCCAGCCACGACCGGGTGCCGCGCAGGTACCAGATGTGGACGACCGGCGCCGCCAGCTCGATGTGTCCCATCCGCTCGCGGCGCACCTTGGAGCGCGTCACCTCGACGCCGCAGCGCTCGCAGATGATGCCCTTGAAGCGCACGCGCTTGTACTTGCCGCAGTAGCACTCCCAGTCCTTGGTGGGACCGAAGATCTTCTCGCAGAAGAGCCCATCCTTCTCGGGCTTGAGCGTGCGGTAGTTGATGGTCTCGGGCTTCTTGACCTCGCCGTTCGACCACATGCGGATGGTGTCCGCGGTGGCCAGTCCGATGCGGAGCTGACTGAAGTCGTTCACGTCAAGCATGGGTTGCTCCGTTTGCCGCTGCGTCGCGGCGGTTCGAGTGGGTGCTGTCGTCGTCGTTCGGTGTCGGTGGAACTGTGGTGATGACCGGCACGATCAGAAGCTGGTCCGCTGGCGGCGGCGCTCGTCTTCCTCGTCGCTGCCCCGCTCGGGCCGGCTGAGATCGATGCCGAGCTCCTCGGCGGCGCGGAACACGTCCTCGTCGAGCTCGCGGATCTCGATCTCCTCGCCGGTCTGCGCCAGGACCTCGACGTTGAGGCAGAGCGCCTGCATCTCCTTGATGAGCACCTTGAAGCTCTCGGGGATGCCGGGCTCGGGGATGTTCTCGCCCTTGACGATGGCTTCGTAGACCTTGACCCGGCCCAGCACGTCGTCGGACTTGATCGTCAGCAGCTCCTGCAGGCAGTACGCGGAGCCGTAGGCCTCGAGCGCCCACACCTCCATCTCGCCGAAGCGTTGGCCACCGAACTGCGCCTTACCGCCCAGTGGCTGCTGGGTGATCATCGAGTACGGGCCGGTCGAGCGGGCGTGGATCTTGTCGTCGACCAGGTGGGCAAGCTTGAGGATGTAGACGTAGCCCACGGTGATGGGCTGGTCGTAGGCCTCTCCAGTGCGGCCGTTGTAGAGCGTCGTCTTGCCGTCGGGCTGGATGAGCCGCTGGCCGTCGTCGGTCTCGGGCCGCAGGTTCTCGAAGATCGACCGGATCGTCGGGTGCTTGCCGGCCTCCTCGCCTCGTCCCAGTGGGCGCCGTCGAACACCGGCGTGGCGATGAGGGTCGAGGGCGGCGTAGCGGGACGGGTCTTGGCCTCGGTGCCGCGGATGGGCTCGTCGCCCACGGCCTGGCCGTTGACCTGCCAGCCCCACCGGGCGGCGTAGCCGAGGTGCGCCTCGAGCACCTGGCCCACGTTCATGCGGGACGGCACGCCCAGCGGGTTCTGGATGATGTCGACGGGCGTGCCGTCGGCCAGGTGCGGCATGTCCTCGACCGGCAGGATCTTGGAGATGACGCCCTTGTTGCCGTGCCGCCCGGCGAGCTTGTCGCCCACCGAGATCTTGCGCTTCTGGGCGACGTAGACCCGCACCAGCTGGTTGACGCCCGGGGGCAGCTCGTGGCCGTCTTCCCGGGTGAAGACCTTGACGTCGATGACCTTGCCCTGCTCGCCGTGGGGCACCTTGAGCGAGGTGTCACGGACCTCGCGCGCCTTCTCACCGAAGATCGCCCGCAGCAGGCGCTCCTCGGGCGTGAGCTCGGTCTCGCCCTTGGGCGTGACCTTGCCCACCAGCACGTCGCCGGCGTCGACCTCGGCGCCGATGCGGATGATGCCGCGCTCGTCGAGGTCCTTGAGGATGTCCTCGGACAGGTTGGGGATGTCGCGGGTGATCTCCTCGGGACCGAGCTTGGTGTCCCGGGCGTCGATCTCGTGCTCGTGGATGTGGATCGACGTGAGCACGTCGTCGCGGACCAGCCGCTCCGAGATGATGATGGCGTCCTCGAAGTTGTAGCCCTCCCACGGCATGAACGCCGTGAGCAGGTTCTTGCCGAGCGCCAGCTCACCGTTGTCGGTCGACGGGCCCTCGGCGATGATGTCGCCATTCTTGAAGGAGTCGCCCTCGCGGACCCGCGGCTTCTGGTTGATGCAGGTGTCCTGGTTGGAGCGCTCGAACTTGAGCAGCTTGTAGACCCGCCGGCCGAGCTTGCGGTACTCGACGGTGATCAGGTCGCCCGACACCTCGGTGGCCACGCCGTCGTCCTCGGCCACGATCATGTCGGCGGCGTCGCGGGCGGCCCGGACCTCGACGCCCGTTCCGATGTAGGGGGCCTCGGCCCGGACCAGCGGCACGGCCTGCTTCTGCATGTTGGCGCCCATGAGCGC
>CAWEZE010000009.1:0-36635 GCA_963813485.1 uncultured bacterium | reverse complement strand
TCGACGAGACCGCCTCCCGGGAACACGCCTACACGGCTGTGTCCCGCGGGCGGCACGGCAACGATCTCTTCGTTGTCGCTGCCGACCACCGCAGCGAGGAGCGCCACGCAGCCGAGGTGCAGGCCGATCCCCTCGAAGGCCTGCGGACCGCAGTGCAGCGCAGCTCGTCGCAGCGTTTCGCGCTCGACGAGCTCCAAGTCGGCAGCACGTCGCAGCTCGATCGGCTGCGGTGCGAACGCGACCTACTGCGTGCTCGTCTCAGTCAGCGGCCGGCCGACCCCTCATGGGACGTCCTGACTCTCGCCGAGGAACGCCGCCAGGTGCAGGACGGCCGAGACGGCGCCTGCTGGCGTCGAGACTCCGCTCAGCAGGACCTCGACAGGCTCGGCCCCATCGCCAGGCGCACCCGCCCCACGACGACGCCGCGAGATTGAGGACCGCATGGCCCGGTTCGATGCCGAGATCGTCCGACACAACACGATGCTCGCCGATCTCGACCGCCGGCTGGAAGCACACGCTCCGGTCGTGGCGGCCCGCACGACATGAGAGCGCCAGCACGGCGGCGAGTTGCAACAGCTCGACGACCTCGACCGCCACATCGAGCTGATCGAGCGGCTCGACCAGGTCGCAACGCGGAACCTCGACCAACGGGTCGAACGAAGTCTTGGCGTCGAACTCGGATTGCAAGCCGAGCGTCAGGGCACCCGCCTCAGAGCAAACGCGGCGTTGCGGCAGAACCCAGCGACACGTTGGAACCAGAACAATCGTGCCAG
The DNA here is from genome assembly GCA_963813485.1 of uncultured bacterium. Taxonomy (GTDB): domain Bacteria; phylum Actinomycetota; class Acidimicrobiia; order Acidimicrobiales; family VFJN01; genus DASQUK01. The sequence continues at coordinate 35,862 of CAWEZE010000009.1, read as the reverse complement.
CCCTGGCCCGGCCAATTCGGACGAGGTTGGTGCTGTGTCGGGTAGCGTCGGTGCGGGATGCGTGGTATCGGTTGCCGGCTGGCTGTGGCAGGCATTCTCGCCGTGGTGCTTGCCGCCGTGCTGGTTCAGCGGTCCGAGACCTCAGGGAGCGGCCCGATCGATCGTGACGGGCAGCGTGCCGCAGAGGTGGTCATCGCGGCAGCACCCACTGGTGGGTTGGCGCTGGTGACTCGGGCCCGTACGGCTCTCGATGGCGAGTTGTTCTCGGCCAGTCGCTTCTCGAAGGCGGAGCTGGTGGGCGCAGCGTTGGGGCTGGGGCTGCTGTCGCTGGCGTGGAACTGGTGGTACCTGATGCGTCCCGATCGCTGGTTCGCGTCTCCTTCGCGGCGAGCGGCGCGTTGCGGCGCTGCGCGCGCCACCACGGCTCGTAGTTCCCTGAGCCCTCCGTCCTTCGCCGATCGGCTGTAGCAGCGCCATTCCCGCACGGAGGTGAGCGCGTTTGCTAGAGCGTGCTCCCCTGCGATCGTCCCCAGCTCGGGGTGCGGGCGTTTGCTCGGTAAGTGGCGGTTGGGCTCTGTCCATGTCGGGGTCGAAGCGAGGAGCCCAGCGTCGTGTACGTAATGCTCACACCGGGCGGGACACGAACAGGATTGCGAACGCCGAGTCGGGCGCCGTAATGAGGGGCGGCTGACCAACGGAGGCGGCAAAGTGTTCCCGGGCACGGGGTCGCGGCGCGAGGGCTTCCATCCGTGTAGCTTGCGCCAGCAGGAGCACCACGCGGGCCCGGCCGGCGCGAGGCGCCGGTGCAGTGTGTTCGGCGGCGTCGTCGCCGCGGTGATGTCGTGACGAGCCGTGTGGCGGTGCGGGGGCCGCGGTCGGTGGGAGGGACCGATCTCATCGGATATTTGGTGACTGTCCCGTTTGTGGTCGTGGCGCTGTTGGTGGCGGCGTCTGCTCTGCGGCTGCCCGCCCATGTGGACGAGGTCACGATCGACAATCCGCATGATTGGCCAGCGCATGTCCAAGTGACCGACGCGGACCGTGACAGTTGGCTCGGCGTTGGCACGGTCGGCCGTGATATCGAGCAGGGCTTTCTCGACATCGTTGATCAGGGCGAGATCTGGATCTTTCGGTTCTCCTATGCGGGCGAGGCCGTGGAGCTGCGTGTCAGTGGTGCCCGGCTCGAAGGCGACGACTGGCAGGTGACGGTGCCGGATGAGTTCGCGGAGACCCTGCGTGCTGCCGGTGTCGCGGCGGCGGCCTAGCCACGCTGCGGCCAGCGACCCGTCGGGAGCGATTCAGAACGACGGATGGATGGTGTCGTTCACGTCGGACGGTGTGGCTTAGGGAGGACGGAAGAATATCGATGATCGGATCGTCCGAAATCTTGCTCTTCTACTACCTGGGTTTGGGATTCGCGATCTTTCTGGGTTGGGTGCTCTTCGCGCCCGATCCCGGGCTTGGCCTCAGTCCGCCGGCGGCAGCCCGATATCTACGGTGGGCGCCCTTCGTTGGCATCTTGGGCGTTCTGCATCCCGCGCTCGGGTTTGCCACCAGAGACATCGTCGACCAAGTCGGCATCGAGCTGCCCGACGACCGGAAGCTGGCCGCCAAACACGCGCGCGTCAGCAGCGTCGTGAACGCGTCGGCCATGGTCTCCCTCGTCGTCATGGCTGTCGTCCTCGTCGTCAACGTCGGCCCGTAGGGGTGATGGCCGGTGTGGCCCTCAGCGTGTCACCGGTCCCCCGGACCCTCGTCGCGCCGACCCGCCCGTCGCATCGTTGGTGGAACTGCTGCGCTCCGGCCGCCACTCGGCGGGGGTGACGGCGGGGCGGTGACGCCGTCATCGCTAGGTACTGGTGTCTGATCCCGGTCCTGTCCTCGCTGTCGCTGCAGGGTTGGTCCTGTTGGCAGTCCTGGCGAGCAAGGTATCGGCACGGCTCGGGGTCCCTGCCTTGCTGCTGTTCCTCGTTCTGGGGATGCTGGCCGGCTCGGACGGGCTCGGGGGCATCGACTTCAGCGACTACCAGCTGGCGCAGTCGCTCGGTGTGGTGGCCCTGGCGTTCATCCTGTTCTCCGGCGGTCTCGACACCGACTGGGACGACATCCGCCCGGTCTTCGGCCAGGGGGTGGCCCTTGCCACCGTCGGCGTCGCGGTGACCGCCCTCATCGCGGGTTCGGTGGCCGCGTGGGTGTTCGGGTTCTCGCTCACCACCGGGCTGCTGATCGGGGCGATCGTGTCCCCGACGGATGCAGCCGCGGTTTTCTCGGTGCTCCGCTCACGCGGCGTCAGCCTCCGCGGCCAGTTGCGCCCCCTGTTGGAGCTGGAGTCCGGCAGCAACGATCCCATGGCCGTGCTCCTCACGATCGGGCTGATCCGCCTGCTGGACGACCCCTCGGCATCGCCCATCGAGCTGCTGGGGCTGTTCGGGCAGCAGATGGCCATCGGCGGTGTCGTCGGCTACGGGCTTGCTCGCCTTGCGATCGTCGCGCTCAACCGGTTGCAGCTCGAATACGACGGCCTGTATCCGGTCTTCACCGTCGCGCTCGTCGTGTTCACCTACGGGACCACGACGCTGCTCGGCGGCAGCGGCTTTCTCGCGGTCTACGTCGCCGGGCTGGTCATGGGGCAGGCCCGCTTCGTTCACAAGGCGAGCCTGACCCGCTTCCACGATGCGATTGCCTGGTTCGCGCAAATCTCGATGTTCCTCCTACTAGGACTCCTCGTCTTCCCCTCGGAGCTGGTCGAGGTCGGGCCCCGGGCGCTGCTCATCTCGGTCGTGTTGATCCTCCTGGCCCGCCCCGCCGGTGTCTTCCTCAGCTTGCCAACCCGGCGGCTCCGCCTCGCGGACAAGGCGTTGATCTCGTGGGTCGGTCTCCGGGGTGCCCTACCGATCATCCTCGCCACCTTCCCCCTCGTCGAGGGCATCGCCGGCGCAGAGGACATCTTCAACATCGTCTTCTTCGTCGTCCTCACCTCCGTCCTCGTGCAGGGCACAACCGTCCCCCTCGCAGCACGGCGCCTCGGCGTCGCCGCACCCCAAGCCGACACGCCCAGCCCGCCCCTCGAATTCGTGGGCGGCGACTCCGACGTCAACCTCCACCAACTCCACGTGGTCGACGGCGCGCCGGCCGCCGGGCGGCGGCTCGTCCAAATCAGCCTGCCGCCCGGAACACTCGTCGTGCTCGTCTCCCGCAACGGCGAGCACCTCGTCCCCGAAGGGCAGACCACCCTCCACCCCGACGACCTCGTGCTCGTCCTCGCGCCCGACGACGCCCTCGACCAGATTCGCGAGCTCCTCGAGAAACCGGCCCAGGCCTGACCACGCCACCTGGGCCCCACGACACAAACACTCGACAGGCGATCTCATCGAGGTGGGCGTTGGTCACCGCCGCCGCGGCCGGCAGCTTCATGCTGGCCTGGGCGGTCGAGCTGTGGCTCGTCGTCGTCGCCATCCATTCGCCCACACGACTCACCCGACAGCAACAGCGCTGACGCCCACGACTACTGCACGCCGTGGCCCGACCTGGCCCCCTGGGGAATGATCGGGAGGACCCGACCGGCCAGCTGAGTTCTCGATGACGCCGCAGAACGGGCCGTCAGCGAGGCGCCAGCAAGCAATGACACAGCGAAGGGGGCCCTGGTCCACCACGCCGCGTGACCGCAAGCAGGCGCTGGCGTCTTACCTCGATCCCGCGACGATCCCGCGAGCATCCCGCGTACGGTGCCCGTCGCCTTCTGTTGGAGCGTGCCGCTTGGTGCGCCTGAACAGGGGTTTCGCGAACAACGCAACACCCACCCGCACGGCCTGGATGGCCTGGGGCCTTCTGAAAAGCGGAAGGTCACCGGATCGACGCCGGTCCCGACCACCACCGATGGCCAGGCATAACGCCTGGCCATCGCCCGTTTTCGACGCTGGTCGGCAGGTCGCCTCTTGTGCCCGTGATGGCCCCTCTTGACTGTGGCGAGTGGCCGGACCGCCTGTCGTACGACCCGTCCGAGCAGCGCACGGAACCGGTGCTGCCGCCGCCGGCTAGCCCACCTGCACAGCGTCGGAGTCCCACCCGCTCCGGCTTCCGCCTGGGCACGCTGGCCGAGCGAGCTCGTCGTAACCGGTCCTCCAGGGAGCAACTTCGTCGGCCTCAGGTCGACGCTCGGGTCGCGGACTAAGGAAGTCATGGATTCGTTCGCCTGCCCCGTGGGTTCACGATCGCACCCATGAGCGTCGTGATGACCAGCTTCAGCGTCGGGAGCCACGAATTGAGTCTGCGACTGCACGGAGATGTAGCCCGGCCCGTCGTGCGGGCCTGTTAGCAGCACAACCTCGACGCTCGCTGGCGTCCTCTTAACGGGAGAAATGAATGAGCAAGCAACAGCAACTTGAATTGATCGCGACGTTGCGACAGGGGCAGCTCGATTTCGGAGCCGACGTCGCCACGTTGAGAGTCGCGTTGAACGACGTCATGGCGCGCATCCCTGTCGCCAGCGATGTCGATCACGTGCCCACGACGATCGGCGGCGTGAACGCGGTAGACGTCACGATCCGGGGCATCGACACCGCCAACACGATCTTGTACTTCCACGGTGGCGTCTATGTCATTGGTTCGGCGGCGACATCGGTGCCCTTGGTGAGCGATCTCGCCCGGCGAGCGCATGCGAAGGCCGTGACGGTCGACTATCGGCTGGGGCCCGAGCACCCGTACCCGGCGGCCGTCGACGACGCCCGCGCCGCCTACGAAGCACTGCTGGCACAGGGCGTTGACGCCGGCCAGATCGCTCTCGCCGGCGAGTCGGCCGGTGGCGGGCTGGCGGTGGCCACACTCCTAGCGCTGAGAGACGCCGGAACACCGCTGCCCAGCAGCGCGTTCTTGATGTCGCCCTATGCAGACCTGACATTGTCAGGCGAGACCATTCTCGAGAATCAGGCGATCGATCCGATCCTCACGCCTGAAGGGCTCCGTCTCCGAGTGCCGGATTACGTAGGCCGCGCGGACGCTTCTGACCCGCAGATCAGCCCGGTCTTCGGCGATCTCAGCGGGCTACCACCGCTCTTGATCCAAGTGGGTTCGCACGAGATCCTGCTCAGCGACGCGCTTCGGCTTGCCGACCGGGCAGCGATCGCCGAGGTACCGGTCACACTCGAGGTCACCCCAGGCGTCCCGCACGTGTTCCAGGGCTTTGCAGCGGTGCTGGATGAGGCGAGACGCAGCGCTCGACCGAGCGTCGACGTTCCTCAAGACGCAATTTGCTGCGACTCCGCTTGTACCTGGCCGACCTCGATGACGTGCCGCTGCGTGCGATGACGCCGGTGCTCGTGCGCACGTGGCACGCCGAGGCGCTGCGGGGCACGGGTGGCCGGGTCAGCGGCTAGCGGTCCTCGAAGATCTCGATCTCGCCCCCGTAGCACGCGACCCACACCCGACCGGTCCCCCCGTCGTAGCTGATGCCGATCGGGTGGTGGGCGGTCGGCAGCTCCTGGACCTCGGCCATGTCCGCGGTCGTCACCTTCGACACCGTCGACGACTCGTAGTTCACGACGTAGAGCGACTGGCCGTCGACGGAGATGTCCATGCTGCGGGGTGCCGAACCGGTGGCCACCGTGGCGACTACCGCGCCGGTGCGGGCGTCGATCTTGGCGATGCGGCCGTCCTTGTTGAGCGTCACGTAGAGGAAGGCGCCGTCGGGGCTGGTGACGATGTGGCGCGGGCCCGCGCCGGCGTCGGCGAACGGCGCGACGCCGAACGACGCCAGGTCGACGACGTTGATCTCCCGGCCACCCATGATCGCCACGTAGGCCCGGCGCGAGTCGGGCGACACGGCGATGCCACGCGGGTATGCGCCCATCGGCAGCCGCCGCACCTCGCGGCCGGCCGCGACGTCGATCACGCTGAGGTCGTACGTGCACCAGTTGGTCACGAGCACGTAGCGGCCGTCGGGCGTCGTGGCCACGTACTTGGGCACCGAACCGACCTGGATCACCTGGTCGATCCGGTGGGTGGCAACGTCGATGCGATAGACGAAGCTCGGGTCGATGCCGCTCGACGGCGAGCAGGCGTCGTCACCCTGGTGGCCGAACCCGGGGCCGTACATCGAGTAGTTGGAGGTGTAGGCCTTGGTGCGGTCGGCCGAGAAGGCGAGCTCGACCGGTCCCCCCTGCACGGTGCCGGGAGGGAAGCCGGTGATGCCGAACCGGGCGAGGTCCACCGTGTCGGGGATGGTCGCCACGAAGTCGCCGTCGGCATCGAAAGCGGTGACGCTGTGGTTGTAGATCATGTTCTGCGCGTAGACGACGCCCGTGCCCGAGGCGACGATCGACTTGGGCGAGAGGGGGCCGGTCTGCTCGGTGGCGACGATCGTCCGGACCTTCTGCAGGCGCAGGCCGGCCGTCGCCGGCAGGGGTGGTGCCGTCGTCGTGGTGGTCGTCGACGATGTCGTGGTGGATGCCGAAGTAGTTGTCGTCGCCTGACTGCGATCGACGCCACCCGATCCGGTCGCCGATGAGGAGTCCCAGGAATCGCGGCTCGCCCAGGCGACGGCGCCGCCGACGAGCACCGACGCCACCACGAGCATTCCCAGCCGAGTGCGACTACGCACGGCGGAGATGGTGCCATGCGACCGTCGCCGAGGCGTGAATCGACGGCGGCGCCATCCCCCCGGAGCGGCCGGCCTCCGGCGGCGTCAGGACCGGCCGGAGCTGCGCTTGCGGGCCACGAGACGACCCAACAGGCGATCGGTGCGGTTCGCCCGTTCGGACGTCCACCGGGGATCGGATCGCGGCGACGGGCCCTCGGCGCTCGGCAGGACCGTCACGCCACTGGCCCGCCTGCGTACGATGCTCGACCGCGTCGACGGCGACATGACACAAGCATACGGCCGGGCGACACCGCAGAGGAGGTTGTCGCCGCGCCGCTAGCTCCGCCCCCCTACGGCGGCCGTGTCGGGCGGCGGCCGGTCCGCCGCCGTCTCCGGCCGGGCGAACGCGACCGCGAAGATCCCGGCGATGGCCACGCCCACTGTGGCGAGGATGGTCCATATCACGCGCCGGCTGGTGCCCGCCGGGCCGACGACCAACGTGCCGGCGGCAACGAATGGCAACAGCGCCGCCACCCCTGCGAGGCGGCGCGGCCACTCCAGGAGCCGCGACACCAGGGGATGCTCCTCGATGCGTGCGACCAGGCCACCCAGGGTGCCGATGAGCGCCAGGATCACCGCCGCCGCCAACTCGGTTCGGGTGCCCGCCGACAGGGCGTCGGTCGCGGCCCCGGATCCCGCCCCACCGCCGGCGTCGCCCGCAACGCCACCCGAAGTGATCGTGTCCAGCCGCCAGGCGCCGACCGCGAGCGTCACGGCCGACAGGGCAGTCGCGATCCAGGCGGTGCGCAGCCAGCCTCGGCGGGCGGGTCGCAACGACCATCGCACCTCCGCGACACCGCGCTCGAAGTTCGTCGCCCGCAGCGCGATCCGCAGGTGCCCACCGGTGTCGACGTCGACGCACGCCATGTCGTGCTCGGTCGATCCCACCCACAGGCTGGCCACCGGGACGTCGACCCCGGGCGGCATGTCGGCCTCGAAGTGATAGCTCTCGGTCGAGAACAGGCTCTCCGCGGCCGACGCCGCCTGCCGGGGGATCCAGCACAGCGCCGCCAGCGGTGCCCGGGGCCACGGTTCCGGCGCCAGGTCACCCAACTCCTCGTAGGAGAACTTCACGATCCTCTGCGTTCCGGGCGGGTCGTGCACCAGGGTGGCCAGGAGGAACTGGTAGGTGAACTGGTCGAGCATCAGCGGGAACAGCCCGTCGGCGCGCAGCGCCGCCCTCTGGCCGCCGGGGTCCTCCGCATGCATGCGCTCGCGTGCTTCGTGACCATCGGCGCCGGGGGTCGTGAGCAGGGTCTCGATGTCGTCCACGACGTCAGGCGCGAGCGGCGCCCCGAGGATGCCCTCGGCCCAGCCCGTCATCGCCCGCACCATCAGCAGGCCCTGCTGACCCCGGGTCAGCACCGGCAGCGCCGCCCCCGACTCGTCGCGGCAGTCGAAGTTGACGAGCGTCTCCTTGCGGAGCGTGGTCAGCGGAACGAGCCGCGCCGTCGTCTGGCCGATCGCCAGCTCCGGGGCGGCGTCCGGCACGGTGAAGTGGACGCTCTGGCGGCGCCGGAACGTCGTGCTGTCGCGGTACTCCAGGGCGTCGACGCGCCGGTGCACCCAGTCGGGCTGGGCCAGCAGCAACCGCATGGTCTCCAGGCCCGCCACCTCGCCCTCGAGCGCCACTTCGAGCGCCTCCCGGGGCCACAGCTCGGTCGTCACCTTCGCTCCGTCGAGGCGACGCCGTCAGGCCTGCGGACGCTCGCTCATCGGCGGGACGGTACACCTGGGCCCGAACGAGCCGAGACCATTTGAGGGATACCCTCCGGTCCGTGTCATCGGTGTTCGAGATCCTCAAGGCCGACGGGTTCGAGGAGGTGGCCTTCTGCCACGACTCCCCGACGGGGTTGCGGGCGATCGTGGCCATCCACTCGACGGCCCTCGGCCCCGCCCTCGGTGGGACCCGCTTCTATCCCTACGCCTCCGAGGACGAGGCCGTGGTGGACGTGTGCCGGCTGGCGCAGGGGATGACCTACAAGCACGCGGTGTGCGGCAACGACCAGGGTGGGGGCAAGGCCGTGATCATCGGCGACCCTGCCAGGGACAAGAGCGAGGCCCTGCTGCGGGCCTACGGCCGGTTCGTCGAGGGCCTCAGCGGCCGTTACATCACGGCCGAGGACGTCGGCACCAGCCAGGCCGACATGGATCTGATCCGTCGCGAGACCCGCCACGTGACCGGTGTCAGCGAGTCGCTCGGGGGCTCGGGGGACCCGTCGCCGGCCACGGCCTGGGGCGTGCTGTGGGCCATGAAGGCGGTGGCCGAACGGTTGTGGGGTGGTCCATCCCTGGCCGGGCGGCACGTCTGTATCTCCGGAGTGGGAAAGGTGGGCGCGGCGCTCGCCAAGCACCTGGCGGAGGAGGGCGCCAAGCTCACGGTGGCAGACGTGAACGACGCGGCTGTCGACTCGGTGGTCGAGCGGCACGGCGCGGTGCCGGTGGCGCCCGACGCCGCCCACGCCGTCTCGTGCGACATCTTCTCGCCGTGCGCGCTGGGCGGCGCGCTGAACGCCGAGACGATTCCCGAGTTGGGCTGCGACGCAGTGGTGGGCTCGGCGAACAACCAGCTGGCGGACCTGGCCGACGCCGAGCGGCTGCGCCAGCGGGGCGTGGTCTACGCACCCGACTTCGTGGCCAGCGCCGGCGGAGTGATCAACATCGCCGAGGAGCCGCACGGCTACGACCGGACTCGCGCCTACGGGCGCATCCGCTCGATCCACGACACCCTGCTGGCGGTGTTCGATCGGGCGGACACCGAGGGCATCACCACCGCCGAGGCCGCGGACCGCCTGGCCGAGGAGCGCATCGCCTCGGTGAGCCGGGTTCGGCTCATCCGCACCGGCCGGTAGCCGGCGCCCGAGCAGGGACTACCGTTGCGTCGTGGTCTCGGGGATCCTGGGGATCGTGGCGGGCGTCCTGGCGGTGGCCTGCGGGTGGCTGGCGTGGCGGGCGATCGGAATGCGGCGGCAGCTCCAGCGGGCCGCGAGCGACGTGCGTGCCTCCGGCGAGCGGACCTCCCGAGCCGAGTCCGAACTGGCCACGGCCCAGGAACGGACGGCCCAGCTCGAGGCCAACGTGTCGGCCCTCACCACGGAGCGGGCGGGTCTGCTGGTGGAGCGCTACGAGCTACGCCAGGCCCACGAGCGGGGGAACACTGCGTTCGGGCGCCTCGAGGGCGACCTCGCCCGGGCACGTGCCGATCACGCCGCCGCCGTCGAGGCCCTGACCCAGCAACGGAATCGGCTGTCGTCAGCGGAGCAGGCGACCGCCGAGGCGGCGGTCCGCACCAGCGAGTACCAGGCCCTGCTCGGGAGCGTCGACGGATCGACCTCGGCGCCGGGCGTGCCTGGAGCCACCTGGGCCATCCTCCTTGCCACCCTTGCCCGCCGCTGGGCCGGGGTCGTCGGGGTGCCCCCCGAGGCCCGCGGCGTCCGCTCCGGCACCGTGTCCGAACAGCTGGAGGAGGCGATGGGCCGGGAAGCGGAGCGCCTGCGGGAAGAGGTGGGCGTCGACGTCGCAGTGCATGCCGGTGGCTCGGTGGAGCCGCGCGATCCGGTGACGTTCCTGCTCGCCGCCACCGACGTGCTGGGGGTGCTGGCGGCCGTGTGCGAGCGGGTGACGATCGAGCTCGACGGGGGCGTGATCCTCACGGGCGAGGGTTGGTTCGGCCCGACCGACGAGCTGGATCTGGCCCGCAGCCGAGCGGTGGCGTCGGGCGTGTCCGCCGACGACCTGGCCCTCGACGACGATGACGAGAGCGTGACCGTGACGTTGCGTCCTCGGGCCACGGCGACCGCCTGACCGCTCGCGCCAGGAGCCGGCGCGACAGGCGCCGGCTCTACGCGGCGTGCTTCCCGCTCACGGCGCCTTCGGCGCCGGGCCGCTCGGGCCCGGGCGGCGCCGATCGGCGCAGCCTCTACCCGACGTCCTTCTCGTAGGGAAAGCCCAGGTCGGGTGCGGTGACCAGCGCGTGATAGGCGAGACCGGCCTCCGCCGCCAGGCCGGCGCAGGTGCCACCCCGATCGACCACCGGAATGAGCACCACGGGCTCCGCGCCGGCATCGCGCACCACCTCGGCGGCCTCCAGCATCGACACGCCCCGGGTGGCGGCGTCCTCGGTGAGGGCGACACGATCGCCCGGCTCCAGCGCGCCGGCGATCCGGCCGCCGCCCCCGTGGTCCTTCGCCTCCTTGCGCACGCTGAAGCTCCGCAGCGCGCGTCGCCGAGTGGCGGCCACCGCAGCGGTGCCGAAGGCCACGGCGTCGGCACCCATGGTCAGGCCGCCGATGGCCGTGATGTCCTCGGGCAGGACCTCCAGCAGTGCGTCGGCCACGAGCAGCATGCCGTCGGGACGGCACGTCGTCTGCTTGGCATCGATGAACCACCCGCTCCGCTTCCCGGACTTGAGCACGAAGTCGCCCCGCCGCACGGCATGGCGCAACAGGTGGTCGATGAGCGCTTGCGTGGTCGTGTCTGCGGGCGCCGTCACCTCAGGTGCACCTCGCGTCCTTTGCCGCCCGAAGCGGGCACCAGTCGCCCCACCTCGACGGCGGCGTGGCCGGCGTGGCGCAGCAGCGCCAGCGCCCGGGCCGCGTCGCCGGGGGGAACGACGACCACCATGCCCAGCCCGAGGTTGAACACCCGGGCCATCTCGCCGTCGGCCACCTCACCGTGGCGTTGGATCTCGGTGAAGACCCGCGGCACCTCCCACGCAGAACGTTCCAGCTCGGCGTCGATGCCCTCGGGCAGCACCCGGGGCAGGTTGCCGACGAGCCCTCCCCCGGTGATGTGGGCGACGGCGCGCACGTCGACGTCGCCCAGCAGTTCCCGCAGCGCCGGGGCGTAGATCACGGAGGGGCGCAGCAGCTCGTCGGCCACGGAGTGCCCCGGGAACAGCTCGTCCTCCAGGGCCAGCCCGGCGCGCTCGAACAGCACCCTGCGTGCGAGCGAGTAGCCGTTGGCACGCAGTCCGGGCGACGGGAGCCCCACGAGCACGTCCCCGGCCCGGGCGCTGTCGCCCGTGAGGACCCGGTCGCGCTCGACCACGCCCACCACGAATCCCACCAGGTCGAACTCGCCGGGCTCGAGGGCACCCGGGTGCTCCGCCATCTCGCCGCCCACCAGAGCGCAGCCGGCGCGGTGGCAGCCCTCGACCACACCAGTGACCAGCGCGTCGATCTGGTCGGGATCGAGGGTGCCGACGGAGATGTAGTCGAGGAAGAACAGCGGCTCCGCGCCGAGACAGGCGATGTCGTCGACGCACATGGCGACGAGGTCGATGCCGATGGTGTCGAACCGGCCGGCGGCGCGGGCCACCATCGCCTTGGTACCGACGCCATCGGTGGACGACACCAGCACCGGTTGTCGGTAGTCGGCCGGCAGCGTGACGAGCCCGCCGAACCCGCCGATGTCGCCCAGGACCTCCGGTCGGTAGGTGGAGCGGACCTTGTCCTTGATGCGGGCGACCGCCGCCTCCCCGGCGGCGATGTCCACCCCGGCACCCCGGTAGGTCTCACCCATGGCCGAACCAGAGCCCGGGCATCAGGCGATGGTGCCGTCGAGCGCGGGCTGCACGTGCCAACCCAGCGGGCGCCCATCCGGCTCGAGCACGTGCTTGCGCAGCGTGACCGGCACCGGCACCGGGTAAGCACCCGTGAAGCACGCGTCGCAGAACCCCGCGCCGGCGGCTCCGGTGGCTTCGACCAGCCGGTCCAGGGTCAGGTAGGCGAGCGTGTCGAGGTAGAGGTACTCGCGGATCTCGTCGATGTCGAGCTGGGCGGCGATCAGCTCGTCGCGATCCCCCGTGTCGATCCCGTAGAAGCACGACCACGCCACCGGCGGTGACGTGATGCGGAGGTGCACCTCGCGGGCGCCGGCCTCGCGAAGCATCCGCACCAGCTGCTTCTGGGTGGTGCCTCGCACGATGGAGTCGTCGACCACCACCAACCGCTTACCCGCGATGTTCTCGCGCAGGGGGTTGAGCTTCATGCGCACCGCCTGGGCCCGCATCTCCTGGCTGGGGGCGATGAAGCTGCGGCCGATGTAGCGGTTCTTCACCAGGCCCTGCCCCAGCGGGATGCTGCTGTGGCGCGCGAACCCCTCGGCCGCCGGGACGCCCGACTCGGGCACCCCCATCACCATGTCGGCGTCCACCGGCGCCTGCTCGGCCAGCTGTTCCCCCATGCGGATGCGGGCCTGGTGGATGCTCTGCCCGTAGAGCCTGCTGTCGGGTCGGGCGAAGTAGACGAACTCGAACAGGCACAGCCGGGGGTCGGCGGCGTCGGCGCCATGCGGATGCAGCGACCGGACCCCGGCGTCGTCCATCACCACCATCTCGCCCGGCTCGAGCTCGCGCACGAACGCGGCGCCGACGATGTCGAGCGCCGGCGTCTCCGAGGCCAGCACCCAGCCGCCGGGGCCGGCGTCCCCAGCGTCCAGCCGGCCCAGGCACAGCGGCCGGAAGCCGTGCGGATCGCGCACACCGATGACACGGGCCTCGTCCATGATGACGAGCGAGAACGCGCCCTCGAGGCGGGGGACGACGGTCGCCACCGCCCGCTCCAACCGGCCGCGAGGCTCGCCGTCGGTCGCCCGGGCGACCGGGGCGCCCAGGTCGGCAAGCTGCTCGGCTTCCAGGTCGATCGAGAGCTCGGCGGCGATGAGCTCGGCCACGAGGTCGCTGTCGCTGGTGACCGTGCCCTCCAACATGCCGGCGTCGGCCGCCAGCTTTTCGGTGTTCACCAGGTTGCCGTTGTGACCCAGCGCGAACATGTACTCACCCACCGAGCGGTATGCCGGCTGGGCGTTGCGCCACGTCGACGAGCCGGTGGTCGAGTATCGGCAGTGCCCGATGGCGAGGTGGCCGGTGAGCCCGGCCAGTGTGCGGTCGTCGAACACGCTGGCCACCAGGCCCTGGTCCTTGACCACGGTCAGGGTGTCGCCATCGCTCACCGCCATGCCCGCCGCCTCTTGACCCCGGTGTTGGAGGGCGAACAGTCCCAGGTACGTGAGGCGCGCCACCGCCACGTCCTCCCGGACGTCCTCCCGGGCGTGGACCCCGAAGACCCCGCATGCCTCGTGAGGGTGGTCGGCGTCGGCCTCCGGCCGGCGGTGGTGGCGGACGGTCACGTGGCTCATTCTGCCGGTTCGGAAGGGCGCACCCGCGAACCGGGGGCGCGCCGCCATAGGCTCAGTCGCAATGGGCATCGACCTGCGCTCGCCCACCGTGGTCAAGCTGACCCGTTATTCCGCAGCGTCGGTCGCCGGTGTGAGCGTCGGCGTGCCGGTGCTGGCGATCGGTTACGGCGTCCTCGGATGGAACGAGTTGGTGGCAAACCTCGTGTCGGTGACGCTGGGCGCCATCCCCAACTACCTGATCAACCGGTACTGGACCTGGAGCCAGACCGGCAAGAACCGGCTGTGGGGCGAGGTCGTGCCGTTCTGGGTGATGTCGGTCCTGGGGATGATCCTCTCGTTGTTCGCCGTCAGTTATGCCGACGAGCGCTGGGGCACGACCCTGGCGGTGGTCGCGGCACAGCTCAGCGGCTTCGCCGTCGTCTGGCTCGCCAAGTTCCTCGTGCTGGACCGGATCATGTGGCGCATCGTCCACGATCTGCATCCCGACGTCGCGATCGACGAGGCCGAGGCAGGGCTCATCGGCGCCCTGCACCGCGACGGTCACGACGGCGAGCCGCCGACGCCCGACCAGCAACCGCGCCGGACGGGGCTGGCCCCGCACACGAGGCAGTAGCCAACGCCGAACTTGCGGCGCTCGGGAGCGCCATCGCGCCGGCATGCGCCACACGTCCGGCGCGGTCAGCCCTGGGTGGTGCCGTGGCCCAACAGCTGGGGCAGCCGGCCCTTCCAAGCATCCACGGCATCGGCCAACGCCAGGTCGACCGAGCCCTCGACGGCGAGGCGGTCGCCGCCGGCGTCGCCCACGACGGTGGCGTTCTGGCCAGCGGTGCGGCAGCGGCGCTCGACCTCGGCGAGCGCCGCCGGGTCGACCGCCAGCACGAACCGGCTCGGTGACTCGCCGAACAGCCAGCGGTGGCCACCGGCGCCAGCCGGGGGCGAGGCCACGAAGCCCACGCCGCTCTGCACCGCCATCTCGGCCAGCGCCAGGCCCAGCCCGCCGTCGGCGGCGTCGTGCACGCCGAGCACCAGGCCGTCGGCGACCAGGCTCCGCACCAACTCGCAGACGGCCCGGTGGCCGGCAAGGTCCAGGGCGGGGGGCGTGCCGGACCTGTGGCCGAGGCGCCACGCCCACTGCGACCCCGACAGCGTGTCCGGCTCGGGGCCCAGCACCAGCAGCCGGGTGCCGTCGACCAGGCCCACGCCAGGTGGCGGGGCGGCCAGCCGGTCGACCATTCCCACCACGGCCACGATCGGCGTGGGGTCGATGTCGCGGCCCCGGCTCTCGTTGTAGAGGCTGACGTTGCCGCCCACCACGGGGAGCGACAGCGCTCGGCAGGCCTCGGCCATGCCGTCGACGGCCTCGGAGAGTTGCCACATCGTCCCGGGGTGCTCGGGGTTGCCGAAGTTCAGGCAGTTGACGAGCGCCAGCGGCCGGGCGCCGACGCACGCCAGGTTGGCCACCGCCTCCGCCACCACGAGCGCCGTGCCGCGTCGAGGGTCGAGCGCGCACCAGCGGTGGTTGCCGTCGCAGGTCATGGCCAAGGCCCGACCCATGTCGGCGCCGGTGAGTGGATGCTTCAGCCGTAGCACCGTCGCGTCGCCCCCCGGTCCCTCGACCGTGTTGAGGAACAACTGGTGGTCGTACTGCGACCACACCCAGGAGGTGTCGTAGAGCAGGTCCAGGAGGTCGGCCCCGGCGTCGGCGGGCGGCGCCAGGGCGGCGTCGGCGCCGTCGGCCAGGCGAGACGCGCGGTCGGCGGGCTCGGCGCGCGGGCGGTCGAGCAGGGGCGCGTCCTCGTGCAGCGACGCCGCGGGCACGTCCGCCAGCACCTCGCCGTCCGGGCGGTCGAGGATCCGGAGTCGCCCCCCGGCGGTGACCGTGCCGACCACCGCCGCGGCCACGTCCCAGTGGCGACAGATCGACAGCACGTCGTCGAGGTGCCGCGGCTCGACGATGGCCAGCATGCGCTCCTGGCTCTCACTGGTCATCACCTCGAACGGCTCCATGCCCGTCTCGCGCTGGGGCACCTCGGAGACGTAGACGTCCATCCCGACCCCGCCCCGGCTGGCGGTCTCGCTGGTGGCACACGTGAGGCCGGCACCGCCCAGGTCCTGGATGCCGACCACCAGGTCGGCGTCGAGCAGGGCGAGGCACGCCTCGATCAGGCGCTTCTCCTCGAAGGGATCGCCGACCTGCACACTGGGTCGCTTGGCGGCGTCGGCCTCGCCGTCGCTGAACCCGGCCGAGGCCAGCACCGACACGCCACCGATGCCGTCGCGCCCGGTCATTGATCCCACGAGCACGGCGAGATTGCCAACGCCCGACGCCCGGCCGAGCACCAGCCGTTCGACCGGCATGACCCCAAGGCAGAAAACGTTCACGAGTGGATTGTCCTGGTAGGTCTCGTCGAAAACGATCTCGCCGCCCACGGTGGGAACGCCGACCGAGTTGCCGTAACCGCTGATGCCGGAGACGACACCTTCGGCAATCCAGCGGCTGCGCGGCATCGGATAACGGACCGAAGCGCAGTGGGTCCATGAGTGCTACCGGCCGCGCCCCCATGGTGAACACGTCGCGCAAGATGCCGCCGATGCCCGTCGCCGCCCCCTGATACGGCTCGATCGCCGACGGATGGTTGTGGCTCTCGATCCGAAACGCCACCGCCACCCCG
Organism: uncultured bacterium; assembly: GCA_963813485.1. GTDB lineage: Bacteria > Actinomycetota > Acidimicrobiia > Acidimicrobiales > VFJN01 > DASQUK01. The sequence continues at coordinate 19,416 of CAWEZE010000009.1, read as the reverse complement.
TCACCCACATCAACGACACCGGCGTTCTCGCCGGGGCCGACCAGGACCGCGGGCCCGTCGGTGGGGAGCCGGCGAAGATGGAGGCGACTGGACTTGTAGGAGCAGTGCTCCGACCACATCACCGCGAACATGGCCAGTTCCAGGTGATTGGGTTGTCGCCCGAGGATGCGCTCGACGGCGGCGGCCTCGTCGTCGGAGAGCCCGAGGGCCCGATGGATCGGCTCGTCGTCGGTCATCGGCACGCCGTATCGCTTCGCTCGCTCCGTGCGCTCACGATCCGAAATAGTAGGCGACGAGGCACGACGCTCGGTGTTGGCATGGATCGATTCCGTCGACCCTCAATGGACCTTCGGCCATGATCACCAGGCGCGAAATGGAATTCTGCACCGAGGGGAAATATGCTCCGCGTCCATGCCCCAGTCATCACGCAAGCGCACACCGATGAGTCGCGAGCACAAGGCAGCATTGGCCGAGGGTCGAGATCAAGGTCGAGCGGTCCGCCGCTACCTCGAAGCATTGGAAGCTCACAAACCTCGCCGCGGCCGCAAGCGCACTCCCGATTCGATAAAGCGCCGCTTGACGACCGTCGAAGCCGAATTCGCATCGGCCGATCCGCTCAAGCGCCTCCATCTCGCCCAGGAACGCCTCGATCTCAGGGCCGCCCTTGCGGCGAGCGAGTCCAAAGTCGACCTCGACAAACTCGAAAAGGAGTTCGTCAAGTCGGCCGCCCCCTACAGCCAGCGCAAGGGCATCTCGTACTCGGCCTGGCGCGAGCTCGGGGTGCCCGCACCGGTGCTCGAGAAGGCCGGTATCACTCGCGGCAGCTGAGCGACGAGCGGATCAGGCTACGAGGGCGCCTGCCCCGACCAGGAGCGAGCGCAGCAACGGCGCACCGTCGGTCGACCCGAGGAGCGGATGGCAAGCCCGCTCGGGATGCGGCATCAGGCCGACGACATTGCGACCGGTCGAGCAGATGCCGGCGATATCGTCGACTGATCCGTTGGGATTCTCGGTGTAGCGGAGCACGATCCGATCGTCCGCCCGCAACTCGGCCAGCGTCTCCGGCTCACAGGTGTAGTTGCCCTCGAAGTGGTTGATCGGAATGCGCAGTTCGCTGCCGACACGCGCGTCGACGGTGAGCGCCGTGGTGGCGGTCTCGACCCGAACCACCACTGGCTTGCAGAGAAACTTGAGCCCCGCATTCTTCTGCAGCGCGCCGGGTAGGAGCCCCGCCTCGCACAACACCTGGAACCCGTTGCAGATGCCGATCACAGGGCCACCGTCGTTTGCAAAGGCCTCGACCGCCCGCATGACCGGTGAGAACCGGGCGATGGCCCCCGGGCGCAGATAGTCGCCGTGGGCGAACCCTCCGGGCAGCACGACCGCGTCCACGTCCCCGAGCGACGCGTCGGCATGCCACAGCAGCTCGGCCTCACCCCCGAGGCCGCGCACGGCCTCGACCACGTCGAGCTCGCAGTTCGACCCGGGGAAGACCACGACCCCGACGCGTGACGCCATCAAGCGCGCCCGTTCGACTCGACCGAGATGGTGGCGTCCTCGATCACCGGATTGGTGAGGAAGCGCTTGCACATGTCCTCGACCTCGGCCCGGGCGGACGCCTCGTCGTCGGACTCGACGGTGAACCGGAACGCCTTGCCCACGCGCACGTCGGACACGCCGTCGAAACCCAGGGCCGGCAGCGACCGCTCGATGGTGGCCCCCTGCGGATCGGCGACGCCGTTGCGCAGGCGGGTCTCCACGAGCACGGAAAAGCGCACTACTCCCCGACCTCGCTGCTCATGGGCTCAGCGTAGATGGCCGAGCGATCGCGGCGTGGTACCGACGAAGGCAGCGCCGACGAGGACCGGCGCGATCGCCTCGACGTCCAGTGCCGCGGCCGCCACCACGTCGTCGCTGCCGGCCCCGGCCGACGAGCTCCCGACCGGACGTGGAGGCGAGCAGCCACTCCCGCAGGTCGTCTCGCGCCTCGTCGAAGGCGGCCATGGCCGCCCGCGCCTCGGGTGAGACACGATCGGGAGCCGCGCCCGTCAGCACCCGCAGCGCCCGCAGGATGGCGCCGGCGCCCAACAGGTCCTCGACGGCCGGGCGGAGAGCGGACGCGCCACGGCGATCGCCGGCCGGGTCGGCGTCCGCCCCCCAGCGTTCTCCGGCGGCGATGACCACGACCGGGCCGGCGGGCAGCGACGCCGCCATCTCGCGCGCCACGGCCGAGGCGTTGCGCAGGCAGCCCGCCACGACGGCGGCGCTGCGGCGCATGCTTGCGTGCGCCGTAGGCCAGCTCCGATCCGTTGGGTGACGGCAGCACCAGCCTCGTGCCGGCACGGAGCCGTGCGAGGCCCACGGGCGAGAGGGACCAGCGGGCGCCGTCCGGACCCGTCCGGGCCGGCATCCGCAAGGAGCGCATTGTGCTGTGCGGCGTAGGTCGCCGCGCCATCGTCCTCCCATGGGTACGGCAGCACGGTGGCGCCCTGGTCGACAGCCACGGACACGGCGGTGGTGAACCGCAGCACGTCGACGATGACGATGCCCGCCGCGCCCGGACCGAGACGTTCCAGACCGTTCGCCCCCCACTCGAACTGGAGGTCGAATGAGCCGGCGTCAGGCACCTCGCTGCGCCGGGCTCGGCGCCCTCGGCGCAACGGACCGCCCGGTCAACCGCCGGTCACGCGCTCGTACGCCTCGACGTACCGGGAGCTGGTAGCGGTCACGACCTCGTCGGGCAGCGGCGGGGGCGGCGGCCTCTTGTCCCAGTCGAGCCCGTCGAGGTAGTCACGCACCGGCTGCTTGTCGAACGACGGTGGTGTCGTGCCCGGGGCGTAGGCATCGGTGGGCCAGAAGCGGGACGAGTCGGGCGTGAGCACCTCGTCGCACAGCACGAGGTCGCCCTCTACGAGGCCCAGCTCGAACTTGGTGTCGGCGATGATGATGCCGCGTTCGCGCGCCCAGTCGGCGCCCTGGCGGTACAGCTCGAGCGAAACGGCGCGTACCTTGGCGGCCAGTGCCTCGCCCAGGAGCGTGGCAGCGGCTCCGAACGAGATGTTCTCGTCGTGGCCCTGCTCGGCCTTGGTCGATGGCGTGAACACCGGCTCCGGCAGGCGCTCGGACTCCTGCAGGTCCGCCGGCAGCCGGGTTCCGTGCATGGTGCCGTTGGCGCGGTACTCCTTCCACGCCGACCCCGTGATGTAGCCGCGGACGATGCACTCCACCGGGAGCATCTGCGCCTTGCTGGTCAGCATCACCCGTCCCGCGAGATCCGCTTCAACCGCCACCGCCTGCACCGCGGGTGGGAGGTCGTCGAGGGCGGTGGAGACGAGATGGCCGGGCACGACGTCGGACAGCTCGGCGAACCAGAAGGCCGACATGGCGGTGAGGACCCGGCCCTTGTGCGGGATCGGCTCGGCCATGACGACGTCGAACGCCGAGATGCGATCGCTCGTCACCATGAGCAGTCGGTCGTCGCCGACGCTGTAGATGTCTCGAACCTTGCCGGAGTGGACGTGGGGCAGGCCGAGTGCTGGAGCACTGGTCACGGCAGAGCCTCCCGGGAGCTGCGACGGTTTCCTGGCGGCGCCGACTTGGGGTTTGAGCGGGTGCGCACGCCCTCTTGGCTCGCAGTGGTCAGCGCTGCCCAGAGGCCCCGCTGTTGAGCTGCGACCCGGCAACAAATTCCCACGCGTTGGTGCCCTTCGTAGCGCCCTGTCCGCAGGGCCTCTTACAGGATCGGTTCCGGACGGTAGCGGGCCGCCTCGGGATGGTCGGCGACGATGGCCTCGACCTGCCGGCAGAAGGAATCGACCTGATGGAGCGCCGTGCCGACGAACCCCGCTCGGTCGGCGAGCACGGCGTCGATGGCGGCCCGGTCGAGCCCCAGCCGGGCGTCGGCCGCCAGTCGCTCGGCCAGATCGTTCGCCGCCGCACCCTCCCGCAACGCCTGCGCCACCGCCATGGCATGCTCCTGGATGGCCTCGTGCGCCCGCTCGCGCCCCACCCCGGCGCGGACCGCGGCCATCAGCACCTTCGTGGTGGCGAGGAAAGGGAGGTACCGCTCGAGCTCGCGCTCGATGACGGCCGGGTAGGCGCCGAACCCGTCGAGGACCGCCAGGAACGTCTCGAACAGCCCGTCGGTGGCGAGGAACGCACCGGGCAGCGCCACCCGCCGTACCACCGAGTCGGACACGTCGCCCTCGTTCCACTGGCCCCCGGCCAGCTCGGCGACCATCGAGAGGTAGCCCCGCACGACGACCGCCAGGCCACCGACCCGCTCGCACGACCGGGTGTTCATCTTGTGGGGCATTGCCGAGCTGCCGACCTGGCCCGGGGCGAACCCTTCGGTCACCAGCTCGTGGCCGGCCATCAGCCGGATCGTGAGCGCCAGCGTCGACGGCCCCGCCACGGCCTGGACCAGGGCCGACACGACGTCGAGGTCGAGCGACCGCGGATAGACCTGGCCGACGCTGGTGAGCGCCGATCCGAAGCCCAGATGCGCGAGCACGGACGCCTCGAGCCGGTCGACCGTGGCGTCGTCGCCGAGCAGGTCGAGCATGTCCTGCTGGGTGCCGACCGGGCCCTTGATGCCCCGCAGCGGGTAGCGCGCCAGCAGCTCGTCGACCCGGCGGTAGGCCTGCAGCAGTTCCTCGCCGGCATTGGCGAAGCGCTTGCCGAGCGTGGTCGCCTGTGCCGCCACGTTGTGGGTCCGGCCGGCCATGACCAGCGCGGCGTGCTCGGCGGCCCGTTCGGCCAGCCGGGCCAGCGCCGTGACCATGCGGTCGCGCACCAGCTCGAGGGCAAGCCGCACCTGGAGCTGCTCGACGTTCTCGGTGAGGTCGCGCGAGGTCATGCCCTTGTGGGCATGCTCGTGGCCGGCGAGGGTCGAGAACTCCTCGATCCGGGCCTTCACGTCGTGGCGCGTCACCCGCTCCCGGGCCTCGATCGACGCCAGGTCGACCGTGTCGATGACGGCCCGGTAGTCGTCGATGGCGGCGGCGGGGATGTCGACGCCCAGGTCCCGCTGCGCCTGCATGACCGCCACCCACAGGTCGCGTTCGAGTCGGACCTTGCGCTCCGGCGACCACAGCTCGACCATCGGCTGGCTGGCATACCGGGACGCCAGGACGTCGGGCAGGATCGGTTTCACTGGGCCCAGTCTGGCGGGCGGGGCCGACCGCCGGCGAGGACGGTCGGCCGGCCCCTGTGGTCAGCGATCAGCCGCTGCGGCGACGAGCGATGCTGGTGGTGGCGAGTAATGCGCCGCCCCCGAGCACCAGGACCCCACCGAGGGCGAGCAGCAGCCAGGTGCTGTCGCTACCGGTCTTCGGGAGGGTGTCCGGTGGGGTGGTCACGGGGACCGTCGGCGGCGCCGTCGTGACCGAGACGACAGGCGTCGTCGTCGTGGTACTGGGCAGCGTGGTGTCGGACTCCGACGTGGTCGGGGACTCCGAGGTCGTCGGGGACTCCGAGGTCGTCGGGTACTCCGAGGTCGTCGGGTACTCCGAGGTCGTCGTCGTCTTGTTCTCGTCGAAGCAGAACGAGATCGACTTGATCTTGTTGGTCTCCCACTTGTGCCAGGGCGGGGTACCGAGATCGACGTCCTCGGTGGCCTCCTCAGCGCCCGCATTCGGGGCGTAGAGATAGAAGTACGAGTTGGGGCTCAGCTCGGTGTCACGACCCTGGACGTAGATGGCGTCGATGCCGAACGTCGAGCTCCACTCGAAAGTCTTTCCGCTCTTCACGGTGACGGTCACCGTGCCGACGTCGTCGACCGTGTAGGTCTCGCTGTGATCGCCGTCGGCGACATCCTCGATCGTGTACTGCTGCCAGGTCTGGCCGCCGGCGTGCTCCTCAGCCAGCTGCGGGCAGCTGAGTCCCTCGTCCTTCGGCTTGGGCTCGACGGTCGACTCGTGGGCAGCGGCTGGCCCCGCGAAGGCGGCGACCAGCAAGCCGGTCCCCGCCAACAGGGATGTCAGACCGACGACGCCACGCGTCCGTGACGTCAGAACTCCATGCGCCATTGCATTGTCCTTCCCCACTGCGCGGAGGGCGCGGCCCCGGCCCCATGTCCAGCCGCGGTTGGCACCTGCGTGCACCCCCTCGGCCGGGTACTGCGTCCCCAGCGGTTGAATTCGGCGGCGCATGATGACACCTCGCGTCCGGCACTGCAAACACCCCATTGAGCACGGTTTCTGAGGGCGCGCGCCGACTACTGACAGCGGCCACGGCGGTGATGGCGAGGGATTCAGTCCGGCTTGGGAACCATCTCGTCGCGGTGCTTGGACAGCGCCGCCGCCAGGTCGGCATCGTCGATGGCGAGCATCTGCACCGCCAGGAGCGCGGCGTTCATGGCGCCGTCGATGGCGACGGTGGCGACCGGGATCCCCTTGGGCATCTGCACAGTGGCATAGAGCGCGTCCACGCCGTTGAGCGCGCCCCCGGACAGGGGCACGCCGATGACGGGCAGGGTCGTCTGCCCGGCGACCGCACCCGCCAGGTGGGCTGCCATGCCGGCGCCGCAGATGATGGCGGCGTAGCCCCGATCGCGGGCGGTCGCGGCGAAGTCGGCCACCACCGCCGGTGTGCGATGCGCCGACATGACGCGGACGTCGGCCTCGATGCCGTAGCGCGCCAGCGTGTCGGCGGCCGGGGCCATCTTGTCCTTGTCGCTGGCCGATCCCATGAGGACGGCGACCCTTCTGTGGCTCATGCGATCGGTGCCTCCTCGGTGACGGAGCCGGCGATGTCCCCGCGGTAGTGCATGCCCGGCCACGAGACGCAACCGACGGCGGCGTACGCATGGCGGCGGGCGGCGGCGACGGTAGCGCCGGTGCCCGTGACCGCGAGCACCCGCCCCCCCGCCGTCACCAGCCGGCCGTCGGCGTCGCGCGCGACCCCGGCCGCGAAGACGGTGGCGCCCTGCGCCGCTGCGGCGTCGATCCCCTCGATCACGTCGCCGCGCCGGGGCTCGCCGGGGTAGCCCTCCGCCGCCAGCACGACCGTTACGCAGGCGTCGTGGCCGAAGGCCGGCTCAGGCGCCCGGCGCAGGTCGCCCGCCGCCGCGGCCGCCAGCAACTCGGGCAGGTCGCTGGTCAGCCGGGGCAGCACCACCTGGGCCTCCGGATCGCCGAAGCGCACGTTGTACTCCAACAGCCTGGGCCCCTCGGGCGTGAGCATGAGCCCGGCGTAAAGCACGCCCCGGTAGTCGATGCCGCGCCGGCGTAGCTCGACCAGCGTGGGCTCCACGAATCGGTCCATGACAGTGCCGACGACGTCACCACCGGCAATGGGCACCGGCGAGTAGGCGCCCATGCCCCCCGTGTTGGGGCCGGTGTCGCCGTCGCCCACCCGCTTGAAGTCCTGTGCCGGCGCCAGGGGCACCGCCCGGCTGCCGTCGCAAATGGCCAGCAGCGACAGCTCGGGCCCGGTCATGCCCTCTTCGATCACGACCGTCCGCCCGGCGTCGCCGAACGACTCCCCGGCGAGCTTCGCCCGCACGTCGTCCTCCGCCTCGTCGAGGCGCTCGGTGACGAGCACGCCCTTGCCCGCCGCCAACCCGTCGGTCTTGACCACCCAGGGGCCGGGCAGCGTCCGCAAGAAGCCCAGCGCTGCGGCCACGTCGGCAAAGCTGCCGTAGCGAGCGGTGGGCACGGCGGCGGCGGCCAGCAGGTCCTTCATCCACGCCTTGGATCCCTCCAGCCGGGCCCCGTCGGCGCCCGGGCCGAAGACGAGCCGCCCGCTGGCGCGCAACCGGTCGGCCAGGCCGCCCACCAAGGGGGCCTCGGGGCCGACGACGAAGAGGTCGGCGTCCACCTCCTCGGCGGGCGTCGGCGCCGAGCCGGGGATCCCGGGATTACCCGGCGTCACCACCACGTCGGCCGTCCGCCCCAGCACGTGGGCCAGGGCATGCTCCCGGCCTCCGGACCCGACGACGCAGACCCGCATGATCGATCCCCCTACGGCTGGAGCTGCACGTACTGGTCGCGCCCGGGACCGACGCCGAGCAGCCGGATGGGCACGCCCACCTGCTCCTCGAGAAAGGCGACGTAGTCGTGAGCGGCCGCCGGCAGATGTCCCGGCTCCGTCGAGGCGGTGACGTCGGTCGACCAACCGGGCAGCTCCTCGTAGACGGGTGCGGCCCTGTGCAACAACGACTGATCGTCGGGCAAGCGGTCCAGGCGGCGGCCGTCGGCCTGGTAGGCGACGCAGACCTTCACGGTGTCGAAAGCGTCGAGCACGTCGAGCTTGGTGATGGCGACCTCCGAGAGCGAGTTGAGCCGCACCGCGTGGCGGAGCATCACGGCGTCGAACCAGCCCGCCCGGCGGCGGCGGCCGGTGTTGGTCCCGTACTCGTGACCGCGGTCGACCAGCGCGTCCCCAGCCTCGTCGAACAGCTCGGTGGGGAACGGCCCGGCGCCCACCCGGGTGACGTACGCCTTGGCGACGCCCACCACACGGTCGATGTAGCGGGGTCCGACCCCGGCGCCAGTGCACGCCCCGCCGGCCACCGGGTTGGACGAGGTCACGTAGGGATACGTGCCATGGTCGAGGTCGAGGAAGGTGGCCTGGGCACCTTCGAACAACACGTGGCGGTCGGCCTCGAGCGCCTCGTGCACCAGGTTGACGGTGTCGGCCACGTAGGGCTCGACACGGGGAGCCAGCTCGTCGAGGTAGACCTCGGCGATCTCGTCGACGGTGGGGGGAAGCTGGTTGTAGACCTTGGCCAGGACCTGGCCCTTCTCCTTGAGCACCAGCTCGAGCTTCTGGCGGAAGATCTTGGGGTCGTAGAGATCCGACACCCGCAGACCCACCCTGGCGGCCTTGTCGGCATAGGCGGGCCCGATGCCGCGCTTGGTGGTGCCGAGCTTGTTCCTGCCGAGGTGGCGCTCGATGACCCGGTCGAGCAGCTGGTGGTACGGCAGGATCAGGTGCGCGCTCGACGACACCTTGAGCCGGCTGCAGTCGACACCCCGGCCGGTGAGCATGTCGATCTCGTCGAGCAGCACCCGGGGGTCGACCACCACGCCGTTGCCGATGACGGGGGTGATGTGGTCGTAGAGGACGCCCGAGGGGATCAGCTGCAGCGCGAAGGTCTCGCCGTCGACGACGAGGGTGTGCCCGGCGTTGTGCCCGCCCTGGTACCGGACGACGATGTCCATCTCCTTGGCGAAGAGGTCGGTGAACTTGCCCTTGCCCTCGTCGCCCCACTGGGTTCCGACCACGATGGTCGCAGGCATCGCTCTCCTGCTGGCTGACTCCGGAGGACCGGCCACGTTACCCCGGTGCATGCGGGCCAGCGATCTGGCCGGCGGAGGTCCGCACGCGCTGAGGGTCGGGGCGTTCGGCCCCGACCCTCGACGTTCGCTACTTGGCGATCGGCGGGAACTTACGTCCGCCGCAACACACGCGTGGCGGCGACCAGAGCGCCACCGCCGACGAGCAGGAGTGCACCCAGGCCTGTCATCAGCCAGGTGCTGTTGCTACCCGTCTTCGGAAGCTCAGGCGCTGCCGCAGTCGTCGTGGTCACTGCGGCCGTCGTGGTCGTCGACTCCGGCGCCTTGGTCGTGGTGGTCTCCTGCGCCGTGGTGCTCGTTGTCTCTTCGTGAGTGGTGCTCGTCGTCTCTTCGTGGGTGGTGCTCGTCGTCTCTTTCTCAGAGGTCGAGGTGTCTTCGTACGACGACGACGTCGTGGGGTGGTAACCCCCAGTAGTCCCAGCGCCGGCAGGGAAGGCCCCGACCAGAATCACTGCTCCGGCCACCATCGAAACGAGACCGGCTGCCGTACGACGCGCATGGCTGCCACGTTGGCGCATCTCAGTTACCCCACCTTCTCGGGGCACCGCTGCCCCTGGTCACGTGCAACTTGAACTCAAGCAAGCACAGCGGTAGGCGCCCCCGAGACTCCCCCAGCCGGGGGAGTGCACGAGTACCAGCCGTCCCAGCTGGGGGGATGCTTCCACGATCGGCCGGCTTTATCAAGCTTCGATGGCACGAGTCGCCTAGCACGAGTGGCCGTCGACGCAACGCCGGACGCGGAGGTGGCCGGGGATCGATCCCCGGCCACCGTTTCGCTTCGGTTGGATCAGGCGTTACGCGAGCCGCTTCTGCCCGAGCTTCGCGCTGCCGAGCAATGCCCCACCACCGACGAGCAGGGTGATGCCAGCGGCGATGAGCAGGGCCTGGCTTTCACCACCGGTCTTGGGAAGCTCACCGGCGGGCGACACCCCGGAGGACGTCGTCGAGCTGGACGGTGCGACGGCCGTGGTGCTGGTCGCCTCGGAGCTCGACGTGGTCGGAGCCTCGGTGCTCGACGTCGTCGGTCCCTCGGTCGTCGACGTCGTCGTCGGCTGCTCGGTCGTCGACGTCGTCGTCGGCTTCTCCGTCGTCGACGTCGTCGTCGGCTGCCTCCGTCGTCGACGTCGTCGTCGGCTGCTCGGTCGTCGACGTCGTCGTCGGCCGCTCGGTCGTCGACGTCGTCGTCGGCTTCTCCGTCGTCGACGTCGTCGTCGGATCCTCGGTCGTCGACGTCGTCGTCGGCTTCTCCGTCGTCGACGTCGTCGTCGGCTCCTCCGTCGTCGACGTCGTCGTCGGCTCTCCGTCGTCGACGTCGTCGACGTCGGACGTCGTCGGCGGCGTCTCGCAGCCCGACACCCAGAACACCTTGTGCTTCACGTCGGCGCCCTGAGACCCGTCGTTGTTGGTCGTCAGCTTCACGTGCCAACCCTGCTGGGGGTGCGGCTCGAACCCCTGCAGCAACGTGCTCAGGTCGTAGGTCTCCGAGGCATCGAGACCCGCTTCGGATCCTCCGCCACTGTTGTCGTCCTCGCCGATGAACACGTCGTCCTCGAGGAGAATCACCGGCTTGCCCGTCGGCGGGTGCACCTCGAACGTGACGTGAGAGAAGAGATCCTCGCCCTCGTCGAAGCCGTACCAGTCGACCTGGAAGATGCAGCCGACATGAGGCTCGTTGTCGGGATGGTCGTCGAAGGCGGCACCGTCGATCTTGACGGTGCCGTTGTTCCCCGGCGGATCGGCGCTCGCCTGGCCGGGGATGGTCGCCACCAGGCAGGCCGCTCCCCCAAACATGCTGGCCAGGCCCACGATGGCCCGCCGACGACGGTTGACTAGTTGACCCACGGTCCCTGCTCCCCTGCTCGGCGGCCTCGCTGCCCCGAAGTTCCGCACCACCTAGACCAACGTGACGTGCTCGGGGCGCACCGCGCCAAGCCCCTCGTGCAGGACGGGCGCGATCGTCGCGGCGGGCGTCACGAACCCGCAATCGCCGGAGCCGTGCCCTAGGGGTACGGGTGCGAGTCAGCGCAGCACGAGTGCTCCGTCGACGGCGTCCACCGTGACCGTGTCGCCCTCGCCGATCTTGCCGTCGAGGAGCAGCATCGCCAGCTTGTCGGCCAGCTCCCGCTGGATCACACGCTTGAGCGGTCGGGCGCCGAACGACGGGTCGTAGCCCTGGTGGGCCAGCGTCGCGGTGGCGGCATCGGTGACCTCGAGGTCGATGCGCCGGGCCGCCAGACGGTTCCGCAGGCCCCGGAGCTGGATCTCGACGATGTGGACCAGGTCGTCCTCGGACAGCTCGCGGAACCGCACGATCTCGTCGATGCGGTTGATGAACTCCGGCTTGAAGAAGTCCCGCGGGTCGCCGGGCAGGTTGGACGTCATGATCAGCACGGCGTTGGTGAAGTCGACCGTGCGGCCCTGGCCGTCGGTCAGGCGGCCGTCGTCGAGCAGCTGGAGCAGCACGTTGAACACGTCCGGGTGCGCCTTCTCGATCTCGTCGAGCAGCACCACCGCATAGGGCCGCCGCCGCACCGCTTCGGTGAGTTGGCCGCCCTCGTCGTAGCCGACGTAGCCCGGCGGCGCGCCGATCAGGCGGGCGACCGCGTGGCGCTCCTGGTACTCGCTCATGTCGATGCGGACCATGGCCCGCTCGTCGTCGAACAGGAAGTCGGCGAGCGACCGGGCCAGCTCGGTCTTGCCCACGCCGGTCGGCCCGAGGAACAGGAACGAGCCGATCGGGCGGTGCGGGTCGGACAGCCCGGCCCGGCTGCGGCGGATGGCGTTGGCCACCGCGGTGACCGCTTCGTCCTGGCCCACGACCCGCTCGTGAAGCACCTGCTCCATGCGGACGAGCTTGGCCATCTCGCCCTCCATGAGGCGGCTGACGGGCACGCCGGTCCACCGGGACACGACCTCGGCGACGTCCTCCTCGTCGACCTCCTCCTTGAGCATGCGCTGGCCGCCGGACTGCAGCTCCTCGAGCTGGCGGGTGGCGTCCTCGACCTGTCGCTCGAGCTCGGGGATCTGCCCGTAGCGGATCTCGGCCGCCCGCTCCAGGTCGGTCTCGCGCTCGACCTCGCTGCGGCGGGCCTCGAGCTGCTCCTTGAGCTCGCGGATGCGACCGATGGCCTCCTTCTCGTTGTTCCAGTGGGCCAGCATCGAGTCGCGCTGCTCGCGCAGGTTGGCCAGCTCCTCGTCGAGGCCGGCGAGTCGCTCGGCCGACAACGCGTCGGTCTCCTTGGCCAGCGCCACCCGCTCGATCTCCAGCTGGCGGATGCGCCGCTCGACCACGTCGATCTCGGTGGGGAGCGAGTCGATCTCGATCCGCAGGCGAGACGCCGCCTCGTCGATGAGGTCGATGGCCTTGTCGGGCAGGAAGCGGCCGGTGACGTAGCGGTCCGACAGCACGGCTGCCGCCACGAGGGCCGCGTCCTGGATGCGGACGCCGTGGTGGACCTCGTAGCGCTCCTTGAGGCCCCGCAGGATCGCGATGGTGTCGTCGACCGAGGGCGGCCCGACGTAGACCTGCTGGAAGCGGCGCTCCAGGGCCGCGTCCTTCTCGATGTGCTTGCGGTACTCGTCGAGCGTGGTGGCGCCGATCATGCGCAGCTGGCCCCGCGCCAGCAGCGGCTTGAGCATGTTGCCGGCGTCCATCGCCCCCTCGGCTGCGCCGGCCCCGACGACGGTGTGCAACTCGTCGATGAAGGTGATGATCTCGCCTTCGGCGTCGGTGATCTCCTTGAGGACGGCCTTGAGCCGCTCCTCGAACTCGCCGCGGTACTTGGCGCCGGCCACCATCGAGCCCAGGTCGAGGGCGATGATCCGCTTGTTCTTCAGGGTCTCGGGCACGTCGCCCTCGACGATCCGGGTGGCGAGGCCCTCGACGATGGCGGTCTTGCCGACGCCGGGCTCGCCGATGAGCACGGGGTTGTTCTTGGTGCGGCGGGACAGCACCTGGATCACCCGGCGAATCTCGTCGTCGCGCCCGATGACGGGGTCGAGCTTGCCCTGACGGGCGACCTCGGTGAGGTCGCGGCCGTAGCGCTCGAGCGCCTGGAACTGCTCCTCGGGGTTCTGGGAGGTGACGCGATGGCTGCCGCGGACGTCCTGCATGGCGGCGAGCACCTGGTCGCGGGTGACGCCCAGCCGCTCGGCGAGCGCCAGCAAGAGGTGCTCGGTGGACAGGTACTCGTCGGTGAGCTCGCTGCGCGCTTCGTCGGCGGCGTCGATCACCTGCTGCAGCTCGCGGGACAGGCGCGCCTCACTGCCGTAGGCCTTCGGCAGCTTGGCCAACGCCTCGTTGACCTGGTTGCGCAGCGGCAGCGGCTCCTTGCCCAGCCGCTGCAGCATCGGCAGGACGATGCCTTCGCCCTGACCGAGCAGCGCGGCGAGCAGGTGGTCAGGAGTGACCTCGGGGTTGGAGGCCTGCTTAGCGGCGTCGACAGCCGAGCTGAAGGCCTCTTGGACCTTGAGGGTCCAGCGGTTGGGATCCAGCGCCATGCGCCAAGATTACCGCCCGCTGGAGGAAAGTTGATACCCCTACACTCAAGTTTTGGCGGCGGTCAGGTCGAGCTCCGCGGCCACTGCCTCGGCGTGCTCATGGGCCAGCCAGATCGTCCTTATGACGATGTTGACGTCGTCGACGGAGAGGTCGGGGTAGATGGGGAGCGAGACGACGCTGCGGCTGACCGCTTCCGTCGTCGGCAGGCACAGGGGCGGCTCGCCCCGATATGCCTGCTGGCGGTGGACCGGCGGATCGAAGTAGTTCCGTGTATCGATGCCTCCGGCGGCCAGGACGGCCACCAGCTGGTTCCGATCGATACCGAACTGATCCGCATCGACGGCGATCGTGAAGTCCTTGTAGGTGGAGAGCTCGGCGAGCGGCACGACCTGCGAGCGGATGCCGGGCACGTCGGCGAGGCCGGCGACGTAGCGCATGGCCAGTTCCCGGCGCCGCGCCAGGGTGCGGTCGAGAATCGCCAGCGACTCGAGCGCCATCGCGGCGTGGAATTCGGACATCCGGGCGTTGAGGCCCACGAACCGGGTGTCGTAGTCGCCGGGGTTGCCGTAGTCGCGGCCGAGACGCAGCCGGGCGGCAAGGTCGGCGTCGTGCGTCGCGATCAACCCGCCCTCGCCGGCAACCATCGGCTTGGTGGGGGTCAGGCTGAACACCTCGGCATCCCCGAATCCCCCGATTGGTCGCTCGTGGAATGTCGCACCCATGGCGTGCGCGGCGTCGAACACGACCGGTACCCCGCTCGACACCGCCAGCTTCTCGACCGCCTCCGGACAGCACGGCGCGCCGAACACGTGGGTCGGCATGAGGGCGCTGGCGCCGTCCAGAGCCGGCTCCGCGTGGGCAAGATCGATCTGGAACGTGTCCGGATCGCATTCGACGAACCGCGGTGTGCGCCCATTCCAGGCGACGGCGTGCGCCGACGCGGAGAACGTGAAGCTGGGCAGCACGACCGGGCCCGGGCGCCCCTCGACCAGTGCCTGCACCACCAGCATCAGCCCCGAGGTGCACGAGCTGACGGCCACGACGTGGTCGACGCGCAGCCGATCGGCCACTCGCTCCTCGAGCTCGCGGACCAGCGCCCCGTTGGTGAGCTGCCCGCTCTCGTAGGATCGGGTCAGACGTCGCACCACGCGGTCCAGCGGGGGCCGCGCCGGACGGGCGAACGGCAGGCCGGGCCCGTCCGTGCTGGTCCCCGACAGCAGGGCCAGCTGGGAAGGGACGGACGGACGCGGTGCTCCGTTCGGACGCGCGGTCGTCGGCTCGCCCTACCCCGCGGGCCCCTTCCGTGTCGGCCGACCCGGCCTCGGTCGCGAGTAGGTCGTCGGCCGCGGCCGGCCACGGCTCGAGGCGGCAGTCGACGCCGCACCGACCCAACATGTCCACCAACGCCCGGCGCACCGCGTCGTCATCGTCCCGGCAGCACCGCTCGAGCTCGTCCATGGCCCGCACGAGGCGCTCCCAGTCCAGGGTGAGCTTGGGCCGCAGGACGGAGATCGACGGGTGGTCCGCGGGCTCGTGCTCCTCGGCCTCGTCGTAGAGGCGCTCGTGGAGCCGCTCGCCCGGCCGGACGCCGGTGATTTGGATCGGGATGTCGTCGTCGGGGCGCAGGCCGGCCAGGCGGATCATCTGGCGTGCCAGCCCGAGGATCGACGCCGGCTCGCCCATGTCGAGGAGGAAGATCTGGCCCCCGTCCGCCATGGCACCGGCCTGCAGCACCAGGCTGACCGCCTCGGGGATGGTCATGAAGTACCGGGTCATGTCTTCGCTGGTGACCGTCACCGGCCCCCCGTCGAGGATCTGGCGAAGGAACGTCGGCACCACGCTGCCGCGGCTCCCCAGCACGTTGCCGAACCGCACCGCGGCGTACGGCAGGTCGTGACGCCGGCCGACTCCGACCACGATGTGCTCGGCCGCCCGCTTGGTGGCCCCCATCACCGAGCAGGGGTGGGCTGCCTTGTCGGTGGAGAGGTGGACGAAGCGCTGGCAGCCACTGTCGGCGGCGGCGTTGGCCAGCCACCACGTGCTGAGCACGTTGGTGTGGGCCGCCTGCGAGGCGTGGCGCTCGAGGATGGGAACGTGCTTGTTGGCGGCCGCGTGGAAGACCACCTCGGGCCGGGTCTCCTCGAGCAGGGCGACCACCCGGTCGCGGTCGCACAGGTCGAGCAGGATGGTCTCGGCGCCTCCGAGCGGGCCGATCGCGACATCGTGGAGGAGCGTCTCGTCGCGGTCGAGGAGCAGGAGGCGACCGGGTTGGTAGCGGGCCACCTGGTGTGAGATCTCGCTGCCGATCGACCCGCCGGCCCCCGTCACGAGCACGGTGGCGCCGCGGAGGTAGTCGCCGATCCCCGCGGAGTCGACGGGCGCCGGCTTCCGGCCCAACAGGTCGGTCAGGTCGAGATCGCGCACGTTCTGGAGCATCCCCGAACCCGTGTCGGCGGCTGGGTGGAGCACCTTCACCTGGGCCTCGGTGCGAAGGGCGCGGTCGACGATCGGCTTCGTCTGCTCCCTGCCGGCGTCGGGTAGGGCGATGAGGACCCGGTCGATCCGGTGCCGGCGGCACAGCTCCTCGAGGTCGCCCGTGCCGCCGAGCACGCGGGATGCCGCGCAGCGAGCGGCCGTACAGCCGGACGTCGTCGTCGACGAAGCCCACCACGTGGACGTCGCGGCCCGAGTCTGTGTGCGAGAGCTCGTAGGCCAGGGCGGCGCCCGGGCTACCGGCGCCGACGATCAGCGCTCTGCACCGATTTCGCCGCCCGCGTGCGCTGCCGCTCGAGTGCGAAGAGCCGGGACTGGAAGCGCACGCCGCCGCAACCGATGAGGATGAGCAGCGCGGCCACCGGTGGGGCAGTGAGGAGCGGCAGCGTCAGTGTCGTGATGTCGTCGAGCAGCCCAGAACCAGCCGAAGGCGGCGAGCATCCCGGCCGCCACCGCGGCCATGACGCGGACGGCCTCCTCGATCGACGCGTAGCGCCAGACCGGCCCGTACAGTCCCGCGGCCCAGTGGATGACGATCTGCATCACGATCGGTGGGCCTATGACCAGCAGGGCACGGTCCACGACGTCGGACGGGACGTCCGCCTCGAAGCCCGCCGCGAGCGCCAGCAGCCATGCCGCGGTGACGACGCCGATGTCGATGAGAACCAGGCTCAGGTTCTCCCGGCGCCGGGCCCAGCGGTACACCGTGGTCGGCACGTCGCGGTCGGTGACCTCGACACGGCTCGTCGCGGCGCGGTCTCGCACAATGCCCCCAGTTGCTTCGACCTGACCCCAGCGATCGGCGGACCGATACCTGTGGGTATACCCCGTACCCTTCTAGCGTTACCCGCCGGTAACACACCGGCGGCGACAACCTAGCGGTTTCGCGCGCGGCGTGCTCGGAAAATTCTGACGGCGTGTCAGAACTCTGCGGCGCGCGGCCGCTTGTAGCATCTCGCCGGCCATGTCCCACCTGCGAACGCTCGTGGTGGCCGTCTGGGGGGTGGTGACGATCGCGGGGCCGGTAGGCCCCGCGGCCCGCGGTGACCGGCCGAGAGTGCCGCGGAGGTCCCCGATGCGACCGGTGCGGCCGACGCCACCGCCGACCTCCAGGCGCTGATCGACGCGACACCCGACGGCGGGGTCGTCCGGCTCGAGCCGGGCGGCGACTACCGCGTCGAGGGCACGCTCGTGCTGGAGGACCGCCACGACCTGCGCATCGACGGGAACGGCGCCCGCATCTTCGCCACGACGACCGGCGGACATCGATCGCGGCCAGATCCGGATCATCGGCGGCTCCGGCCTCGTCGTGCGCAATCTGGAGATCGAGGGCGCCAACCCGCACGCCGGCCTCGACGAGCGGCGCCTATCGTGCCCGAGCTCGAGGACCAGCACGGCATCCGCCTCGACGGCGTCACCGACGTCGAGCTGGACCGCGTGCAACATCCACGACGTCTACGGCGACCTCGTGTACATCAGCCGCCACGAGGACGACCGCCGCTGGACGCGAGCAGGTGTGGATCCACGACTCGACCTTCGCCCGCAGCGGGCGGCAGGGCATCGCCGTGGTCGCCGGCCGCGACGTCGTGATCGAGCGCAACACGCATCACGCGACATGCGCGCGGGCCAGCATCGACCTCGAGCCGAACAGCCCGTCATGGGGGGCGGACAACATCCACATCCTCGACAACGAGATCGGTCCCGGCCGGCTGCTCTTCGTGGCAGCCGGCGGCGGCGGGCCCCGTCAACCGGGTCGTCATCGCCCGCAACACGCTGCGGGGCCACGTCCTCAACTTCTGGGTGATACCGCCGGAGGGCCAACGGCGGCAGCGGTTCTGGGTAGTCGACAACACCAGCGACACCGCCGCCCCGGACGCGCCGCTGCAGTTCACACGGACCGACGGCGTGATCGTCCACGGCAACCGCCAGCCGATCAGCCGAGCCCGGCGAGGCCCTGGTCAAGTCAGTCGACTCCTGCGACGTGTCGGTGACCGACAACGACACCGCGCCCGGCACCCGTGCGCTCGACGGGTCGAGAGCCGCGCCTGCAACTTCATCCTGCCCGTGGAGCCACCCGCGCCGCCCCCGGTGGCGGGCCGCGGCCAGCCGGCGACCGACGCACACCACGGCGGCGCCGACCACGTCACGAGCCGCCGACACGCGCCCGCCACGCGCCGAGCGCGCCAGCTGGCGGCGTCGGACGACCCGAGGCGGCGACGGGGTCGCCGGCCCGGTCGTCGTCCTGGCGATGGTGCTGGCGGCGCTGGCCGGCGCCGGGCGCGCCCTGGCGTTCAGCGCCCGGCGAGGGCGGCGGTGAGCCGCTCGGCGTAGACCGCGGCCGCGGCCGACGCCGAGAACCGGTCGGTGCGCAGCCGGGCCGCCCGGCTCATGGCTGCACGGGTCTCGTCGTCGTCGAGCAGCCGCGCCACGGCCGCCGCCATCTCCGCCGGCTCGTCGCCGTCGAGCACGAGCCCGGTGACGCCGTGCTCGACCACCTCGGTCACCCCTCCGACGGGGACCGTCACCATCGGGCATCCCGCCATGAGCGCCTCGATGGCGACACCGGGGATGCCCTCGGCCTCGCTGGTGAGCAGCGCCACGTCCACCCCGCCGAACACCCACTCGACGTCGGATCGGTGCCCGAGGAACGTCACCGCCCCCGCCACGCCGAGCCGCTCGGCATGGGCTTCGAGGTCGGGCCGCAGCGGCCCGGTCCCCGCCACCACCAGGTGCGCGGTGCACCCCTGCGCCCGCAGCAGGGCCAGGACCTCCAGCGCCCGGTCGACCCGCTTCTGCTGCGACCAGGTGCCCGACGAACCCGATCAGGGGCACGCCCTCGGGCACCCCGACTTCGGCGCGCAGGCGGGCCGCGGCCACCGCCCGGTCGAGGTCGACGAAAGCGGTCGGGCTTGCGGAAGTTCGGAATCACCCAGACCGGCCCCCGGAACCCCAGCCGGCGAAGCTCGACCACCTGGTCGTCGGTGAGCGCCACCCCGGCGTCGAAACGCCGGGCGACGATCCCCCACCAGCGCCGCCGGACCGGGTCCCACACCTTGTCGGGCAACCCGAGGATGCGCTGCCACACCAGCAGTGGGCCACCGTGGGGCGGCGGGGCACGGC
>CAWEZE010000008.1:0-94187 GCA_963813485.1 uncultured bacterium | reverse complement strand
TCATCGCGCTCAGCGACCAGATCCGCGACGACGGGGGCACGCCCTGGTGCGTCGGCTACGAGAGCGAGGGCGCGACCGGGTGGCCGGCCACCGACTGGATGGAGGACATCATGCTCCGCACCGCGGGGCCCGACGTCTACGACCAGTGGGTGAGCCACGACATCCCGTTCAACGACGAATCGGTGCAGAACGCCGCCGAGATCTTCGGCCAGGTCATGTTCGGCGACGGCTACGTCCTCGGTGGCGCCGACCAGACGCCGGCCATCCCCTTCGGCGACGCGCCCGGTCCGATGTTCCAGGACCCGCCCGGCTGCTGGCTGCATCGCCAGGCGAGCTTCATCAACGCCTTCTTCCCACCCGAGGCTGAAGCGGGTGTCGACTACGACTGGTTCCCCTTCCCGCCCATCGACCAGGAGGGAACCCTGATCGCCGGTGAGTTCGCGGTGGCGTTCCGCAACGCCCCGGAGATCCAGGACTTCCTCGACCGGTTCTCCAGCCAGGAGGTGCAGTGCGCTCAGGGTGGCGAGACGGCGTCGTCCCGGCTCTCGCCCAACATCGAGGTCGGGCCCGACTGCTACGCCAACGAGATCCTCGCCGACTCGTCGGAGGTCACCACGGCGGCGCTGGCGGATGGCACCGCCCGGTTCGATGCCTCCGACCAGATGCCGACCGAGGTCGGTGCCGGCAGCTTCTGGACCGGCATGATGGACTACATGTCGCGCGGCCCGGACTCGGCCACGGCCGTCGCTCGACGACATCGAGGCGAGCTGGCCGCAATAGCGTCCGGCACCATCAGAACCGACAACCACTGACAACCGGGAGGGAGCGGCCGCGGCAGGCCGCTCCCTCCCGATCTACGCTTGCCCCACCCGAGGAGCAGGCGACGAGGAGGAGGGCGCCGCGTGACCACCACGGTGGAGGAGCCACCCGTCGCACCCGAGCCCGGCCCGGAGCCCGGCCCCGAGGTCGAGAAGAGGCCCCGGGCGCGCCAGGCGGTTGGGATGACCGTCCTGCGTATCGTCGGGGCGCTGGTCGTTCCCATCGCCGCCTTCGCATTGCTGTGGCTCGCGTTCGACTTCCTGCGCGACACCGACGCCAATCGTTTCGTGCTCGTGGGCGTGGCCATCGTCGTGGGGGTGGGTGGGGTCTTCTTCCTGTACTGGGCCATGAACCGGGCCGTCGACTGGCTGCCCGAGCGCTACCGCGGCGGGGTCCGCCCCTACGTCTTCGTCGGGCCCGCGCTCGTCATCCTCGCCGTGTTCCTCGTCTACCCGGTCATCAACACGATCATCATCAGCTTCGGCGGTCGCCAGCCCGGCTCGGGATTCGTGGGCCTCGACAACTACGAGTTCGTGTTCACCGACGACAGCATGCGCCGGGCCCTGCGCAACACCCTGGGCTGGATCGTGTTCGTGCCACTCGTGGCCACCTCGATCGGTCTGGCCTTCGCCACCCTGGCCGACCGGCTCGCGTCGGGGCGAGGCGGTGGCCAAGTCGCTGATCTTCCTGCCGATGGCGATCTCGTTCGTCGGCGCCGCCGTCACCTGGCGGCTCATCTACGGCTTCCGGCCCGAGGGGTTCGGCACCAACATCGGCCTGCTCAACGGGATCAAGCAGGGCTTGGGGATGAGCCCCACGGCGTGGCTGCAGGTGAAGCCGTGGAACAACCTCCTGCTGATGGTGATCATGATCTGGATACAGGTGGGCTTCGCCATGGTGGTGTTGTCGGCGGCCATCAAGTCGATCCCCGACGAGATCATCGAGGCGGCGCGCATCGACGGTGCCTCGGAGCTGCAGGTGTTCCGGCGGATCATCGTGCCGAGCATCGCCCCGACCATCGCGGTGGTGGCCACCTACATGGTCATCAACGCCATGAAGGTGTTCGACATCGTCTTCGTGATCGGCGGCGCCGAGACCAACCAGACCGAGGTCGTCGCCGAGCGCATGATCCAGTGGTTCTTCATCAGCAACAACGACGGTCGGGGGGCGGCCATCGCCGTGATCCTGTTCCTGGCCGTCATCCCGGTGATGATCTTCAACGTGCGGCGGTTCCGTGAGCAGGAGGCCCTGCGATGACGCTCACGACTCCCTTGCCCACCGACGTCGAGGCGTCGGCGCCACCGCCGAGCGGCAAGGCCGACGTCCGGAAGGGCGGACGGTCGGTCTCGATCATCGTCCTCCTAATCGTCCTGCTGTGGCTCATCCCCACCATCGGGGTCCTCGTCACCTCGTTCCGCCCCGAGGCCGCAGTTGAAACGACCGGCTGGTGGACGGCCTTCGCGCACCTCTTCGATCCCGCGCAGTGGACCCTCGACAACTACAGCCAGGCCCTCGACACTGCCGGCTTCCAGAACGCCTTCCTCAACAGCCTGGCCGTGACCATTCCGTCGGTGGTCATTCCCATCACGATCGCGGCGTTCGCCGCCTATGCGTTCTCGTGGATGGAGTTCCGAGGGCGTTACGTCATGTTCGTGGCGGTCGTCGGCCTCCTGGTCGTGCCGCTGCAGATGGCGCTGATCCCGATCCTGCGCCTGTACACCGGGGGTGCCCAGATCGGCGGGGTGCCGGTCTTCCCCGACCTCGACCTCAACGGCACCTTCCTGGGGATCTGGTTGGCGCACACGGCGTTCGGCCTGCCGCTGGCCGTCTACCTGCTGCGCAACTTCATCGGCTCTCTGCCGTCGTCGATCATCGAGTCGGCCAAGATGGACGGCGCCGACCACTTCACGATCTTCTGGCGGCTCGTCGTGCCCTTGTCGGTGCCGGCGCTCGCCGCCTTCGCGATCTTCCAGTTCCTCTGGGTGTGGAACGACCTTCTGGTCGCCCGCATCTTCCTCGGCGGCACGGAGGACACGCGGGTGCTCACGATCGCACTGCAAACCCTCAACGGCGCTCGCGGCGAGGACTGGCACCTGCTGACCTCCGCGGCGTTCATCTCGATGGCGCTGCCCCTGGTCGTGTTCTTCGCGCTGCAGCGGTACTTCATCCGCGGGCTCACCGCCGGCGCGGTCAAGGGGTGACCGACTAGATGGCCGCTGCCCCCGCGTCCCGCAGGAGGGGCGGGCCGGTCGGCATGCAGCCGCTCTCGCCGGCCAGGAAGTGGCGGGCGATCATGGTGGCCACGCTGGTGCTGGTCGTGGCGTTCTGGGCACTGCTCGCCGGGCTCGTGGCCGCGGCCACCGACGACTCCTCTGGGAGCGAGGAGCCCCACGCCGCGGTCGGTCTCGCGGTCGGGCTGACCGTGGTCCCCTTTGTCTTCGTGGCGCTGGCCTTCCTGTCCGAGCATCCGCGCGCTCCCGGCGCCGTGCTACGGGCGATGGGCTGGTCGCTGCTCGTGGGGATCCCGGTGTCGGCGCTGGCCGGCGATGCGGTCACCGGCATCGTCGCCGGGGTGGGCGCCGGGGGTATCCAAGCCCTCCGGATGGACGACCCGCAGAACTGGCGGGCCCGTGCCCTGGCGGTGCTCGTGGCGTCGGCGTACACGTTCGTCCTGGCGCGACTGGCCGGCGGACTGGTGCTGCTGCCGGCGCCCATCTTCCCGCTCACGGCCATCGGCATTGCCGATCACCTCTCCGAGCGCCGGGCCGAGCAAACGGCTGAGCGCTAGTGGGCGCGAGCGCCCACTAGCCCCAGAGCATGTGGCTGAGCCGGCGGGCGCCGGGATCGTCGAGCACCGAGGGCGACGCCGTGCCTGCCGCCCGGTACGCGCTGGGGGCCGGAGCCACGCGCTCTCACGCCGAGCGGCGCACCACCAGCTCGGTCTCGAGGGTGATGCCCCGCGGTGAGGCACCGCCGTCGAGCTGATCGAGCAGCAGCCGCCCCATCTCGGCCCCCAGTGATTCGATGGGCTGGCGCACGGTCGTCAGGGGTGGGTCGGAGTCCGCGGCGAGCTCGCCGTCGTCGAACCCGACGAGCGCCACGTCGTCGGGGACGCGTCGTCCCGCCGCCCGTAGCGCATCGAGCGCGCCCATGGCCATGAGGTCGGAGGCGGCGAAGATGCCGTCGACTTCGGGATGCCGCTCGAGCAGCCCCCTCGTGGCGACGGCCGCGCCGGCGCGGGTGAAGTCCCCCTCGGCCACCAACGACGGCGACGCCAGGCGCCCGCCCCCAACCAGGGCCTGGCGCCAGCCGGTGAGCCGGTCGGCGCCGGGTGTCATGTCAGGCGGACCGGCGATGGTGGCGATCGTCCGGCAGCCGCGGCGGATCAGGTGGGCGCAAGCGCGGCGCGCCCCGCCGACGTTGTCGGCGTCGACGAAGCCGATGGCCGGCGCGTCCGGCCGGTCCCCCGGGTGCCCGGCGATGACGCAGGGGATGCCGGCGTCGACGAGCCGGCCGGGCAACGGGTCGTCACGACGGGTGGACAGCAGCAGCACGCCGTCCGTGTTGCCCCGCAACAGGAGGCGCTGGACGCCCTCCCGGTAGGACTCGTCCTGGACCATCAACAGCGCCAGCTGGTAGCGGGACCCGGACAACGCCGCGGCGATGCCCCGGATCGTTCCGGCGAAGAAGGGATCCCCGAACAGGCGGGTGCTCGGCTCCGAGACCACCAGGCCGACGGTATAGCTGCGGTGGGCCGCCAGGCTCCGAGCCGCCCGGTTGGGCGCGTAGCCGAGCTGCTCGATCGCGTGCTCGACCGCCGCCCGGGCGCCGTCCGACACGCGGGTGCTGCCGTTGACGACCCGCGACACGGTCGCCCGCGACACGCCGGAGCGGGCCGCCACGTCCTCCAACGTGCACCGGACGTCGGACGGCGGCATCAACCGGTCACGCCCCGGGGAGGCCGTTGGCGGCGATGACGTCCCGGTACCACAGGGCGCTGGCCTTGGGGGTACGGCGCTGGGTGGCGAAGTCGACGTGCACGATCCCGAAGCGCTGGCGGTAGCCCTCCGCCCACTCGAAGTTGTCGAGCAGCGACCACACGAAGAACCCGCGCAGGTCGACGCCGGCGGCGATCGCGTCGTGGCAGGCCCGCATGTGAGCGTCGAGGTAGGCCCGGCGGTCGGGGTCGTGCACCCGGCCGTCGTCGCCCGGCACGTCCGCAAACGCGCCCCCGCTCTCGTGGATGTAAAGCGGCGGTGGCTCGTAGTCGGTGGCTACTCGCACCAACGCGTCGAACAGGCCGTCGGGCTCGACCGCCCAGCCGTTGGACGTCGGCGTGTACGCAGGGGCGGCGAAGGCGACATCCGGTGACCCCGGCCACGGCGACGGCGGGGCCGAGGCCGCGGGTTCGTGACGCACGTGGTAGCGGCGGTAGTAGTTCAGCCCGAGCGCGTCGATCGGGCGGGCGATCTGGGCCAGGTCACCGTCCCGTATGTGGGCGAGATCGCTGACCGATGCCACGTCCTCGAGCACGTCGTCGGGGTAGGACCCGCGCAGTACCGCGTCGTACCACATGCGGTTGGCGATGCCGTCGATCCGCCGGACGGCGTCGCAGTCGGCGCCGGTGGTCTCCGGTGTCCCGCCGCTGGCAACGACCGGATAGGGGTTGAGCGTGATTCCGATCTCCGGGCCCAGGTCCGCGTCGAGTCCCCGTCCCGACACGCGGGCACGCAGCACGTCCGTGGCCAGACCATGCGCCAGCAGCAGGTGGTGGGCGGCGGCCACCGCCGCGCCCGGTTCGGTGCGGCCGGGGGCGTGGATGCCGGCCCCATAGCCGAGCATGGCCGCGCACCAGGGCTCGTTGATCGTGGTCCAGCGGCGCACCCGATCGCCGAGCGCATCGCCCACGACGGCGGCGTAGTCGGCGAACCGGCCGGCGGTGTCGCGGGCCGGCCAGCCGCCGGCGTCCTCGAGGGCCTGGGGGAGGTCCCAGTGGTACAGGGTGACGATGGGCTCGACGCCGCGGCCGAGGAGCTCGTCCACCAGGGCCCGGTAGAAGTCGAGCCCCTGCTGGCTGACGGCGCCCGCGCCCTCGGGCTGCACGCGGGGCCAGGCGACCGAGAACCGGTAGGCCGGCAGGCCCAGCTCGGCGATCAGGGCGACGTCGTCGACCATCCGGCGCCGGTGGTCGGCCCCCGGGTCACCGGTGTCGCCGCGGGCGTGGCCGGCAGCCGCGAACGTGTCCCAGATGCACGGCCGGCGGCCGTCCGTGTCGATGCCGCCCTCGACCTGGTAGGCGGACGTGCCGGCGCCCCACACGAACCCGTCGGGGAACCGGCGGACCCCGGCGCTGGGCCGGGCGGCGGATCGTGTCTGCGCCACACTCTGTGAGAGCGCTCTCACGAGACCCACCGTAGTCGGTCACCGTGGCGGCACGTTCAGCCGACGTTCAGCGTGTCGGTGAAACGCTCGGTTCCCCGGATCACAAGGGACGCCGTGCCGCCAGGCTCCGCCACCTCCGCCACCTCGACAGCGATTCGCCCGGCCGATTCCCCGGGCACATCGACCCGAGCCGGGCCCCAGGCGCGACCGCGACCGGACCTGCACCGGGCACCACCGACAACCCTTCGCCGGATCCGTCAACGATGGCCTTGGCTCGTGCCGGCGGCGCTGCTCTTGGCTGGCCTGCTCGGAGCGCTCGCCAGCGTGCGTCAGGGTGCGCTGCTGGTCTGGGACCGGCCCATCACCGACGCCAGCGTTGCGTTGCGGGGCCCGCTGGTCGACCGGGTCGCCCTCTGGGTCTCCCGGCTCGGCTCGACGCCGGTCGTCCTCGCAGCCGGCGCGGTCGGCGTCGCCCTCGCAGCCCGCCGGTGCCGCGCACTGGCGCTGGTCATGCTGGTCACGATCGCGGCGAGGCCGCCCGTCGAGTGGCTGCTCAAGGACCTGGTCGGACGGCCCCGACCAACCGGTGCGCGGCTCGTGGCCGGCACGGGATTCTCGTACCCCAGCGGTCACGTGCTGGCTGCCGCCGCAACGTGGGGCTTCGTTCCGGTGGTCGCCGCCCTCTACATCCACCGCCGTTGGCTCTGGTGGACGCTGACCGGGCTCGCCTGGTCGGCGATCACCCTCGTCGCGTGGAGCCGCGTCTGGCTCGGTGTCCATTGGACGTCCGACGTCGTCGGCGGGCTGGCCATCGGCTTCCTGGCGCTGTCAGCCGCCGAGGTGCTGATCGACGACCGACACCGTCGGGCGGACAGTCGCCTGCTCGGGTGGCCGGGTGCGGGGCCCGCCTCTACCGCCCTATCCGCTCGGCTCCTCAGTAGGACATCGCCGTCTGGATGGTGGACTCGGCGGCCTCGCGACGCGGGCTCCGGCGGGCCAAGGCGGCTTCCATGGCCGGGGCCAAGCGCTCGAGCTTGGCCTTTTCCCGCTCTGCCTCGTGCTCGGCGAAGTCCGGCATCACCTCCGTCGCGAAGAGCTCCAGCGACTCGCAGATGTGCTCATGGCGGTTGCGCCCGGCCTGCGACACGAAGATCACCTGGTCGACGCCGGCATCCTCGTAGCCGCGCAGGAGCCCTCGCACCTGGTCGGGCGTCCCGATGGCGCCCCGCAGCGCCCCCAGGCCCTGCTCGAAGAGCTGGGCGCCCAGCGTTTGGCCGGTCTGCGCCGCGGTCTGCCGCCGGAAGCCGAAGAGGTCGCGCTTCTCCTCGAACTCGTCCCACACGTTGGTTCGGCCCGGCCGATGCGTCCCGAACACGTAGTAGTGCCCCAGGCTGAAGCCGAAGAAGTGGGCGCCGTCGAGACCCCGCTCTATCGCCGTCTCCTCGTCGGAGTGGCACATCATGGGCAGCACCACCGCCACGTTCGGGTTGACGGCGAAGCCGCCTGGCACGCACTCGTCCGACGCCAGGGTCGCGTAGTAGTTGTCGACCCACGCCTTGGCCTCGGCCGGCTCGATGAAGCTGAAGCTCAGCGCGCCGATGCCCTTCGTGGCTGCCAGGTGGATCGTCTCCCGGCGGCTGCAGGCGACCCACAGCGGTGGGTGCGGGCGCTGCAGGGGCCGGGGCACCACCCCTCGCACCGGCATCTTGAAGAACTGGCCGTCGTAGCCGGCGAAGGGCGTCTCCACGAACATGCGGGTGACGGCGTCTAGAGCCTCGTCCCACTGCGCCCGCTTCTGCTCTCGGTCGATGAGGAAGCCGCCGAGCTCGGCCTCGGACGACGCCTCACCCGTCCCGAAGTCGACCCGGCCGTCCGACACCAGGTCGAGCGTGGCGATGCGCTCGGCCACCCGGGCCGTGTGGTTGAAGTTGAACGGCAGCTGGACGATGCCGTGGCCCAGCCTGATGCGCGATGTGCGCTGGCTGGCGGCCGCGAGGAACACCTCCGGCGCGGAGGAGTGCGAGTACTCCTCGAGGAAGTGGTGCTCGACCTCCCAGACGTAGTCGATGCCCAGCCGGTCTGCGAGCTCGACCTGCTCGAGCGCGTCCTTGAGCAGCCGGTGCTCGCTGTCGTCGTCCCAGGGGCGGGGCAGCTGGTGCTCGTAGAAGATGCCGAACTTCATGGGGTCCTCCTGGGGCAGGTCGCCTACGCCAGAGCGTCGATCAGGTCGTCGAAGGAACGGAACAGGGCGGGCCGGTTGTGCTCGGCGCGGATCTCCAGGGCCAGGCGGCGGCTCCGCACCAGCAGGTCGCGGGCTGCCCCGCCCGCCCAGGGGTGGGGCAGCAGTTCCGGCGGAAGCAGGGGATCGTCGTCGAAGCAGGCCTGGTATGCGAGACCCATGGCCAGCGCACCGGGCAGGAACGCCGAGTCCGGCAGGGTCTGGTGGCGTCGTCGCATGCTGGCCAGGTCGGCAGGCACGTGCCCCCAGCGGTCGACGAAGGACTGGTAACGGGCCGCGAGACGCTCGATCGGCCACAGGCGGGCGGCCAGCGCCGTCGGCTCGGACACCCCGCCCACGGCGAGATCGTCGGTGGCGGCCAGGGTGACGTGCTCCGACACGCCGAGCCGTTCGGTCTCGTCGCTGACGTCCTTCTCCCACGGGTGCGGGCTGGCATAGAGGCCGTTGTGGATGGCGGCACCGCCGAGGCGGCCGAGATGCTCGCGCAACGCATCGCGGGCCCCGCGCCGGGCCTCCGGGATGGCGAAGGCCGCCACGTGCCAGCGGCGGTCCCAGACCCGCCCTGCGGTGTCCTGCGTGTGAGCGAGCCGGGCGCGGGCGGTGCTGGCCCCGAGCGCCGCCAGGCCGTCCTCGGTGGCGCGGTACACGGCCCGCTGGCCCTGCCCGTCACGGGTGAAGAGACCCTCGGCGACGAGTCGCCGCAGGCAGGAGCGGACCTGCTCGGGCGAGCGGCCGCAGGCGTCGGCGGCCGGGAAGGCGTCGGCGGCGAGGATCGACCCGTCGTGACGGGCCAGCCCGAGGACGAGCATGCGGGTCGGGAGGTCGCCTCCGCCGATGCCGAGGCGGGGGAGCGCGGGCATCGGATCGGTCGCTGTGCCCCCGGTCGTTTCAACCACGACCGACAGTCAACGCGACCGCTCGGACGGCTGTCAATCGACGGCGGCGATACCCAAACGGCGCCGATCTCGCGGTCCCGGGGGCTAGCTTCGGCAGGATGACCCGGAGACCACGTCCCACGGCTGTCATCGCCTTGGGATGGTTGGCGGGATCCATCCCGTTCTCCAACATCGCGGCGCGGATCCGATCAGGAGTCGACCTGCGGGACGTCGGAGGCGGCACGGTGTCGGGCACCGCGCTGCACGGCGTGGCAGGGTTCGGGCCGCTCGCCGTCGCCGGCGTCTGCGACATCGCCAAGGGCGCCGTCGGTCCGGCGCTGGCGGGGCGGGACCGGCCGATGCTGGCGGCCACCGCCACCGTCGCATCCGTGGCCGGGCACAACTGGTCCCCCTGGTTGGGAGGTGCCGGAGGACGCGGCATCTCGGTGGCGATGGGCTCATTGCTGGTCCAGGGCTGGCCCGGCACCGTGGTTCTGGCGTCGGGACTGGCTGCGGGCCGGCTGTGTCGCCAGACCGGTCTCGGCAGCTTCGTCGCCGATGTTGCCCTGGTACCGGTGCTGGCGCGGACGCGTGGGCGGGCCGGCCTGCTCGCGGGCGCCGGGGTGGCCGGCGTGATGCTGGCCAAGCGCTGTGGCGGGCAATCGCCCGCCGACGCGGCCGAGCATCGACGTGTACCTTCACCGGCTTCTGTACGACAGCGACCCGGGCGCCGGGAGCACGAGTTCATGACCGTTCTCCCGCGGGGGCTGCGCCCCCGGACCCCATCGTCGCCCGGCTCGCTGGCGCTCGCGCGGTCGACCGGTCACGAGCTTTGCTCATGACCGTTCTCCCGCGGGGGCTGCGCCCCCGGACCCCATCGTCGCCCGGCTCGCTGGCGCTCGCGCGGTCGACCGGTCACGAGCTTCGCTCATGACCGTCACCGTCGTCACCGACAGCGCCGCGGCGCTGCCCCCCGACCTCGTCGCCCGCTACGACATACGAGTTGTCCCCCTGGTGCTGCACGTGGGCGCCGACCGCTACCGCGACGGCGAGATCAGCCTCGACGAACTGGTACGCCGGTTCGACGAGCCGATCAGCACCGCGGCCCCGTCGCCCGGCGAGTTCGCCACGGTCATCGCCGACGCCCTCGGGACCGGCCCGGTCGTCACCCTCACGCTCGCCGCCGGCATGTCCTCCACCCACGACTCCGCCAAGCTGGCGGCCAAGCTGGTGACCGACAACGACCCCCGGGCTCCCGCCGACGGGGGGCCCGACGTGGCGGTGCTCGACACCGGCACCGCCGCCGGCGCTCAGGGCCTCGTGGTCCTGGCCGCAGCCCGCGCCGCCGCCGAGGGCGCCGACCAGCACGAGGTCGTCGCCACCGCCGAGCACGTGGCGGGGCGGGTCCGCTTGGCAGCGAGCGTCGCCGACCTGGAGCGCCTGGCGCGCTCGGGCCGGGTGCCGGACGCCGCCCGCTGGATCGGCGACCGGCTCGGCGTCCGTCCGCTGTTCGAGTTCCGCGACGGCCGGGCGCGGCCGCTGCGGCCGGCTTTCAGCGCCGAGGCCGCCCTCGACCGCATCGTGCAGCGCTGCGCCGCCGGCGCCGGCAGCGGCGCCCGCCTGCACGTGACCGTGCTGCACGCGCTCAACCCCGACGCCGCCGCCATCCTGGCGGAGCGCGTACGAGCGCTGGAACCGGTGTCGTTCCTGGTCGGGCCGTTCAGCCCCGTCATGGTGGCCCACACGGGGCGAGGCCTCGCCGGCCTCGCCTGGTGGTGGGAGGGGTGATGCCCCGAGCAGCCAGGTTCCGGCGACCCGAGCCCGCGGTTTTCGGTTCGGGATATGGAACCCGTGGCCTCTGCCTCGACTCCGGCGAACTCATTGCCTCGGGTTCCGTCGGGCCCCCGGCGGGGGCCTGACATGGCCGGCGCGGCGACGACGCTCGACACCGCCGACGGCGTACGGCTGGCCGCCCGCTGGTGGGAGCCGGCGTCGGCCAACGGCGACGCCGTCGTGGTCGTGCACGGCTTCGCCGCCCGTAAGGACCAGCCGGCGGTCGAGGAGGTGGCCCGGCACTTGGTGGCCGCGGGCCACTCCGTCCTGACCTACGACAGCCGAGGCCACGGCGAGTCGGGGGGTCTGTGCACGCTCGGTGAGCTCGAGCGCCTCGACGTCGACGCCGCGGTGGCTGCGGCCGCCGGCCACGCCGACCGGGTGGTCGTGGTGGGCACGTCGATGGGGGGCGTAGCCGTCATCAATCACATGGCGTCGGCCAGCGGCGACGTCGCCGACGGCGCGGGCGCGCGGGGTGCCGTGGTCGTGGCTACACCTGCGCGCTGGGAGATCCCGCGCACTTGGCGGGGGGCGGCCTCGGTGATGATCACCCAGACCGGTCCCGGGCGGGCGATGGCGGCGCGCCGCTTCCAGACCCGCCTCGCGGTCCGGCCCGACCGCGGTGACCCGCCGGTCGAGCGCATCGGCCTCGTGGCGAGACCCGTCGCGGTCGTCCACGGGCTCGCCGACCGGTTCCTGCCCCCGGCGGCCGCCACGGCGCTGTTCACCGCCGCGCGCGAGCCCCGCCGGCTCGACCTGGTCCCCGGGATGGGTCACGGTTTCTGCCCCGCCGCGCTTGGTCCCGTCGAGTCCGCCGTAGCCTGGGCGATGCGCACGGCACTGGCGGGCACGGTCTGAGGAATCATGAGCGACCAGCCACGCATCGCAGCCTTTGGCACAGCGACGGCCCCGGCCGAGCGGACCGAATCCCGTCGTCGTCCCCTCCGCGATCTGCTGGTCGGTCAGGCCGTCTCGTCGCTCGGCGACTGGATGGGGACGGTGGCGCTGATCGCCCTGGTCCTCCAGATCACCGACTCCGCCACGGCGGTCGGCGGCGTGCTGGTGCTGCGGCTGGCCCCGACCGTCCTGGCCGGTCCGCTGGCCGCCCGCCTGACCAAGCGCTGGAGCCGGCGGCGGACGATGCTGGCCATGGACGCGGTGCGGGTGCCCGCGGTGGCGATCCTGCCGTGGGTGACGCAGCTGTGGTGGATCTACATCTGGGCGTTCGTGGTCGAGCTGGCCGGCATGGTGTTCCTCCCCGCTCGTGACGCCTCGATCCCCGACCTCGTCGAGGACGAGGATGACCTGGCGGTTGCGAATGGCCTGGTGTTGGGGACCTCCTACGGGATGATCCCGTTCGGCGCCGGCCTGTTCGCCCTGGTGTCGGTTCTGACCGGGGAGGCGTCGACGGCCGAGGCGGCGCGGGTGATCTTCCTGATCGACGCGCTGACCTTCGTGGTGTCGTACCTGGCTATCGCCCGGCTGCCCGAGCTGGGCATCGCCCCCGGCGAGGTCGACGCCGCCGGGGGCCGCTTCCGCGATGCGCTGCGCCTGCCGCTGGTTCGGAGGTTGGCTCCGGTGGCGGCTGTGGTCGCGTTCGGCCTCGGTGCGCTGTTCTCCATCGGCATCGTGTGGGTGAACGACGTACTGGGCGCCAGCGACACCGAGTTCGGCCTGCTCGTCGCCTGTTTCGGCGTCGGGGCCGCTGGTGGGCTCTTGATCCTGCGCCAGATCGAGCGCCGCGATCTGGCGCTGATCCGTACCCTGTTGATCCTCCTGGGCGCAGTGGTGGCGACCATGAGCCAGGCACCGGCCATCGGCCTCGCGTTGTTGGGTGCGCTCGGCTTCGGCGGGTTGTGCGCCATGGTGCTGGCGACGTCGATGGAGCTGCTCCAGGAGAACCTGGGGGACCGCGATCGCCTGCTGGGGTTCGCGGTGTTCCACGTGGTCATCCGGGCTGGACTGGCGCTGGCGGCCATCGGAGCGGGCATCGCCAGCGACGTGCTCGACCGGGTGTCGTGGCCAGTGCTGGGCCGGCTCGACTCGTCGCAGGTCGTGCTGCTTTCGAGCGGCTTGCTGGTCGTGGCGGTGGCCCTGATTGCCGGCCGCCCCGGCGGCGCAGTCGCCGAGCCGACCGCGGAACACCATTAGACGACGCTGAGGCGAGCACTGGCGGTGGGTGCGGGGGGCAGAGGCTCCTACATGTGGATGCCGCATTCGGTCTTGCCGTGGCCCGCCCAACGGCCCGAGCGTGGGTCGCTCGGGTCTAGAGGCGGCTGCGTGCACGGCTGGCAGCCGATCGACGTGTAGCCCTGGTGCAGCAACGGGTTGACGGGCACGTCGTGGTCGGCGATGTAGCCCTGCACGTCGAGGTCCGACCAGGTGGCCAGCGGATTTATCTTCACGAGGCCCCGCAGGTCGCGGGCCACGATCGGGGTTCCCGCCCGGCTGGCAGCCTCGTCGCGGCGCAGTCCGCTCATCCACGCCGCCTTGCCGGCCAGTGCGCGGTCGAGCTGGCCTACCTTGACCGCCGAGCAGCAGCTCTCGGGGTCGACCTTCCACAGCTCCTCGGCGTGGGGTGTCACGGTCATCATCCGGAGGTTGAGGCCGTAGCGCCTGCGCACCACCTCCACGGTTTCCAGCGTCTCCGGGAAGTGGTAGCCGGTGTCGATGAAGACGACCTCGATGCTGGGATCGACCCGAGTGGCGAGGTCGATGAGGACGGCGTCCTGCATCGACGCTGCCAGGCACAGGTGGGGGGAGTAGTTGTCGACCGCCCACTGGATGATCTTCGGTGCCGGCAGCCGCTCGAACTCCGCGTTGAGCTCAGCCAGCTCTTCGTCGTGCAGCTGCGGGACCGGCAGGGCTGGCGGTTCGACCAGGAAGCTCATCTGCCTACCCCCAGCGCGTGCGACGTGCTCGCCCTCGGTCCGCTCACACGCCGGCGCATTCGCCGACTCCGACCTCGGCCTCGTAGGGACCCGTCTCGTCGTAGTCGACGTAGAACCCGGGCCCCTCGTCGGGCGTGGGGAACTCGTCGAGGTCCTTGAGTTCGGCGGCGATGGCCTTGGCGCCACCCGCCCGGTCCATCCACTCGCGGAAGGACTCGCCGGCCCTGCGTTCGTCAGCGAATCGCCGCACGACCCGCACCGTGGCCTCCGGGGCCCCCTTGGCCGGCAGGCGCAGCGCCTTGTCGCCGAAGTGGATCTTCTCCTGGCCCACATAGCCGCCCAGGAGCATCTGGTAGCCGGGAGCGGACCGCCCGTGGGCACGCCGCTCGGCGCCGAAGAAGCCGATGTCCGCGGTGTGGTGCTGGCCGCAGCTGTTGGTGCAGCCGGAGATGTTGACGCGCAGTCCGCCGACCTCGGCCAAGCCCTCTTCCTCGAGCCGTGCGCCGATGGCGGCGCCGAGGCCGCGACTCTGGGTGACGGCCAGGTTGCAGGTATCGGCGCCCGGGCAGGCGACGACGTCGCGCGCCAGCTCGGCACCCGGTTGGGCCATGCCCATGGCCTCGAGCCGCTCGTACAGCAGTGGCAGCTGGTCGTCGCTCAGCCCCCGGAGGGCGACGTTCTGGCGGTTGGTGAGCCGCACCTCGAGCCCGAGCTCCCGCTGGATGGCGGCCAGTGCCCGGAACTGTTCGCTGGTCACGTCGCCGAGCCGGGCGTAGGCGATGGCCGACACCGTTCCCTTGGCGGCGCCCCGGACCACATTGGTGTCCTCCCAGCTCTCGAAGCCGTTGGTGCGTCGCGTGATCTGCACGGGCGTGCCATGGCCCATGGGCGTGGGCACCACGCCGGCCGCCACGCCGGCGGCGGCGTCGCCGGCCTTCTCGACCTCGTCGGGGAGTCCGCCCGGCCACGAGGACGAGCCGAGCAGCAGGCGCCGCTCCTTGATGACCCGGGCCTGGAGCTCCTCCCACCCCATGGTGTCGACCAGCCACTTCATCCGGGCACGGAGCTTGTTGTCGCGGTTGCCGTGGTTGTTGAAGACCCGCAGGATCGCCTCGAGGGTGGGCATCAGCTCCTCGCGGGGTGTGAAGTCCTCCAGGGCGAGTGCCGGGTGGGGGTTCGCACCCAGGCCACCGGCGACGAACACCCGGAAGCCCCGCTCGACGCTGCCGTCATCACGGTTGCGGCTCGTGCCGATCACGCCGATGTCGTTGAACATGGCCTGGCCGCAGTCGGTGGCGCATCCCGAGAAGTTGATCTTGAACTTGCGAGGCAGCCGCTGCGAGAGCGGGTTGCGCACGAAGTGCCGGTATGTCGCCTCGGCCCAGGGCGTGATGTCGAGCACCTCGTAGGGGCAGGCGCCCGCCAGATGGCAGCCCTGGACGTTACGGACGGTGTCGCCACAGGCCTCTCGGGAGGTGAGCCCCACTGTGCCGAGGAGCCGCATCAGCTCGGGTACACGCTCCAGCTGCACGAAGTGGAACTGCACGTTCTGGCGGGTGGTGATGTGGCCCCAGCCGCGGGAGTACCGGTCCGCGATGTCCGCCATCAGATCGAGCTGGTCGGGCAGCAGGCCGCCCCAGGGGACCTTCACCCGCACCATCTGGTTGTGGCCGCCCTGGCGTTGACCGTAGATGCCGTTGTTGAGCCGGAAGATGCGGAAGGCATCCTCCTCGATGTCACCGGCGAGGTACTCGCCGAGGATGGCCTCGAACTTGTCGGCGTCGGCGAGCTGGGCTGGATCGATCTCTCGCTGGCCCATGGGTGCTCCGATCTCGGCTGGCGGCGTCCGGCCTCCTACCCAATTCCTGAGGAATATGAGTAGTTCGGTCAGGTACCGGGAACCCAGTCAATCGAAACCCGAGTGCGCTCTGTCAACATTTCTCGCAGCGCACCTGGCGAGTGGCGCCGCTCTCAGCGCCGGTCGAGCAGTTCGGCCACCCGAAACGCCAGGTCGATCGACTGGCGGCCATTGAGCCGGGGGTCGCACATGGTCTCGTAGCGGTCGTCCAGGTCGGCGTGGCCCAGGGCGTCGCCGCCCCCGAGACACTCGGTTACGTCCTCGCCGGTCAGCTCGATGTGTACCCCGCCGGGCCAGGTGCCCTCGGCCCAGTGGGCGGCGAAGAAGCCGGCGATCTCGGCCAGGACGGCGTCGAAGTCACGCGT
This sequence comes from uncultured bacterium, assembly GCA_963813485.1. GTDB lineage: Bacteria > Actinomycetota > Acidimicrobiia > Acidimicrobiales > VFJN01 > DASQUK01. The sequence continues at coordinate 77,925 of CAWEZE010000008.1, read as the reverse complement.
CTTGCGGCCGGTGGCGGAGGTGAACGTGTTGCCGTGCATGGGATCGCAGGTCCACACCACGGGGTGCCCGGCATCGCGCACAGCGGCCAGCAGCGGGGGCAACCGGCGGGCTACCGCGTCCGCCCCCATCCGGGGGATCAGGGTCAGGCGACCGGGAACCCGCTCGGGGTTGAGCGCCTCGCACAGCGCGAGGACCTCCTCGGGGCCGGCGGTGCCACCGAGCTTGCAGCCGACGGGATTGCCCACGCCCCGCAGGAACTCCACGTGGGCGCCGTCGATCTGACGGGAACGCTCGCCGATCCACAGCATGTGCGCCGAGCAGTCGTACCAGTCGCCCGTGAGCGAGTCACGCCTGGTCAACGCCTCCTCGTAGCCGAGGATGAGCGCCTCGTGGCTGGTGAAGAAGTCGACCTCGTGCAGGCTCGGCTGGCTGGCCGTGTCGATCCCGCAGGCCGCCATGAACCGGAGTGCCCGGTGGATGTGGTCGGCCACTCGGTCGTAGCGCCGGCCCTCGGGGCTCGAAGCCACGAACTCCTGGTTCCACTGGTGGACCTGGGACAGGTCTGCGAACCCGCCCTTCGTGAACGCCCTCAGGAGGTTCAGCGTGGCCGCCGATTGGTGGTAGGCCTGCACGAGCCGGTCGGGATCGGGGGTTCGGGCGGCCTCGTTGGGGGCGCTGTCGTTGACCATGTGGCCGCGGAACGCCGGCAGCTCCCGGTCGCCCACCTCCTCGAACGTCCGCGGTGCGGGGCTTGGCGAACTGGCCGGCGATGCGCCCCACCTTGATGACCGGGACGCCGGTCGAGTAGGTGAGCATCACGGCCATCTGCAGGATCACCTTGAGCTTGTCGCGGATGACATCGGCCGAGAACGCATCGAACGACTCGGCGCAGTCACCCGCCTGCAGTAGGAAGGCGTTGCCGTCCGCCACATCGGCGAGCTGGGCCGTCAGCGCCCTGGCCTCGCCCGCGAACACCAGGGGCGGGACGGTGGCCAGGTGTTTCAGGGCGTGATCGAGCGCCGACTCGTCGGGCCAGGTCGGCTGCTGGGCGGCCGGCCGCTCACGCCAGGAGTCCGGGCGCCACGCCGGCCGTGGTGGCGACGAGGGTGCGGATGCCCGGTCATTGGTCATGGTGCACCATCGTGCCGCCGGGCGGGCGTGACCAGCAAAGCGATTCGCGCAGTCGCACCAGAATGACACCAGCCGCCCCTGGCTAGGGGCGGCTGGTGCACAGGGGGCCGGGTGGCGGGTACCCGGCACTCCCCGGTGAAGTGCATGACGGTTGGTTCTGGATCCGCTAGCGGTTACGCCGCGCTCGAGCGCGCCATCGCTTCTTCGCGCACGGCATCGACCGCACGCTTGACCAGGCGACGGGCGGCCTCCGCGGTGACACCGAGCTCCTCACCCACCTCGCGGTAGCTGCGCTTGCGACCGTCGGTGAGGCCGAAGCGCTGCTCGACCGCATACCGAGCCCGCGTATCGAGCACGTTGAGCAGGTCGTTGAGCGTTTCCTCGTCCTCGCGCTCGAGCAGCACCTGCTCGGGCGTCGGCACGTCCGCCGCCAGCAGGTCGACCAGCTCGCTGCCGTCGTCGTCACCCACCGGGCGATCGAGAGACGTGGGGGTCGTCAGGCGGTAGAGCCGAGCGCTCTCGTCGTCGAGCTCCTCACCGTCGCCCGATGCCTGGCGAAGCGCCGCCCGCAGGGAGGCGGAGCGGTCGCCGGGCAGGCGGACCAGGCTGGCCTTCTGGTCGAGCGCCCGGCCGATTGCCTGGCGGATCCAGAAGGTGGCGTACGTCGAGAACTTGAAGCCCTTGCGCCAGTCGAACTTGTCGACGGCGTGCTCGAGGCCGAGGTTGCCCTCCTGGATCAGGTCGAGCAGCTCCATCGAAGGGGGAAGGGGGTAGCGTCGGGCGATGCTCACCACGAGCCGCAGATTCGCCCGAATGAAGCGGTCTTTGGCGGCGGCAGCGGCGGCGACGGACTTGCGCAGCTCACGGCCACGGTCACCCGCGTCGAGGCGCGCCTGCGCGTCACGTCCGCGCTCGATCGTCTGGGACAGCTCGCGCTCCTCGTCTGCGGTGAGTAGGGGCACGAGGCCAATTTCGTTCAGGTACTGACCTACAGAATCACTCATCTCATATCTCCTCAACCACCTCTACCGCGGTGGGATTCCCCCAACCAGGGGATTTCCGGCCGCTCCGTGGAAAGCCGGGGTACATGCAGGACGCTGTGTTGTTGTCCGATCCTCCGGTGACCGATGTCACCAATTACTTCGAGCGTGGGGGTGGCGCCGGATTTCGGCGAGCCCTCGGCCTCGGTCCCGGCGGCACGATCCAGGAGGTCATCCTGTCGGGCTTGCGGGGGCGGGGGGGCGGCGGGTTCCCGACGGGAAGAAAGTGGCAGTCGGTGCGGGACGCGGCGGATGGTGCTGGCAATGGCGAAGACGAAGAAAACCGCACCTTCGTGGTGTGCAACGGGGCCGAGGGAGAGCCCTCGACATTCAAGGATAGAGCGATCCTGCGCGCCAATCCCTATTCGGTCGTGGAGGGGGTGGCCATCGCCGCTTTCGCGGTGGGGGCTGAGAGGGCCTTCATCGGCGTCAAGGAGCGGTTCGAACCCGAGATCGAACGCTTGGCCGCGGCCGTCGACGAGTTGAGTGGGTCGGGCGCCATTGGCGACGTCACGATCCAGGTGGTTCTGGGACCGGACGCCTACCTGTACGGCGAGGAGACCGGGCTGTTGCAGGTGATCGAGGGTGAGGCGCCGCTGCCACGTAACGTGCCGCCCTACATCCACGGCCTGTTCGCCACCGTGCCCACCACCGGATGGAGCGCCTCGCCGGCCGGCGTGGTCGACACCATGCCGGCGTCCAACCCGACCGTCGTCAACAACGTCGAGACGCTGGCCACCGCCACCCAGGTGCTGGCCCGAGGACCCGAGTGGCACCGGTCGCTGGGTACGACCGAGTCGCCCGGGTGCATCGTCGCCACCGTGGTGGGGGACGTCGCGCGCCCGGGCGTCGGTGAGGTCGAGATGGGGACTCCCCTGCGGGAGGTGATCGAGCGTGTCGGCGGCGGGGTGCGGCCCGGGCACGAGATAAAGGCCGTCCTCTCCGGCGTGGCGAACCCGGTGCTGACCGGCGACCAACTCGACACCGCTTGCAGCTACGAGGGCATGGCTGCGATCGGGTCGGGACTTGGCGCCGCCGGGTTCCTGGTGCTCGACGAGTCCGCGTCGATGGTCGAGGCGGCGCAGATGATCTCGCGCTTCCTGTACGTCGAGTCCTGCGGCCAGTGCCCGGCGTGCAAGCTCGGGTGTGGGGCCGTGACCGAGAGGCTCGACGTGCTGGCCGCCGGCGGCGCCACCCCTGAGGACCTCGACACCATCGCCGTGCGCCTGCTGTCGTGCACCGACGGCAACCGCTGCTACCTGCCGGTGCAGGAGCAGCGCGTCGTGGCGAGCATCCTCCAGGCGTTTCCCGACGAGGTGGCGGCGGCGCTCGACGGCCGGCCCATGCCGCCCCGCGGGCTCCAGGTGCCCAAGCTCGTCGACGTGCGCGACGGCAAGGCGACGGTCGACGAGCGCCAGGTCCGCAAGCGACCCGACTGGACCTACGAGGGGGAATAGTCGGCGGCGGCTCCCTGACCTGGGATCGCGATGGGTACCTTTGAGGCGTGAGCGAGCGTCCCGGAGGGCGAGAGAGCGAGCCCGGCCCGAGCGGCCGTGGGAGCGGGAGAGAACGCGTCGACAGGCCGAGCGGCCCGGCCGGAGGCCAAGAGCGGGAAGCAACGACTGCACGGTATGACGCGGCGACCGCACTGCTCGTCGTCGACATCCAGAACGACTTTGCGGATCCGGACGGCAGCCTCTACGTGCGTGACGCCGAGTCGGTGATAGACGTGGCCAACACCGAGATCGAGGCGGCTCGGTCCGCCGGGGCGATGGTCGTGTACACGCAGGACTGGCATCCGCCTGTCACGCCCCACTTCGCCAAGGACGGCGGCATCTGGCCCGTCCACTGCGTCCACGGCACGTGGGGGGCAGAGCTGCACCCGAGACTGATGGTCGTCAACGGCGAGCGGATCCGGGTCGGCGTGGGCGGCGAGGATGGCTACTCGGGCTTCACGGTGGCCGATCCCATCACAGGGGATACCGAGCCCACAGGGCTCGACACCATGCTGCGGGAGCGCGGTGTCGAACGGGTCGTCGTGCTCGGGCTCGCAACCGACTACTGCGTCAGAGCGACGGCGCTCGACGCCGTAGCCCTGGGATACGACACCACGCTGGTGGTCGATGGTGCTCGGCCCGTCGAGCTGGAGCCGGGTGACGGGCAACGGGCCATCGACGAGATGGGCGCCGCGGGGGTCACGCTTGCATGACCGACCTCCGGTCGGAGCGGGCACGTCCCCCCATTCCCGCCTCGCTGGTAACCGATCTCTACGAATTGACGATGGCGGCCGCGTACCAGGCCGAGGGCATCGAGCACGAGGCCACGTTCGAGCTGTTCGTACGGCGACTGCCCTACGAGCGGCGGTTCCTGGTGGCCGCCGGCCTCGACGACGCGCTCGCCGGCCTCGAGGCCCTGTCCTTCGCGCCGTACGAGGTCGAGTACCTGGCCGGGCTCGAGCTGTTTCCGACGCGCTTCATCGATCGGCTGGCCGATCTCCGGTTCACCGGCGAGGTGTGGGGGGTGCCGGAGGGTGACCTGGTCTTCGCCGGCGAGCCGATCGTCCGGGTCACGGCGCCGCTGATCGAGGCGCAGCTGGTCGAGACGTTCCTGCTCAACGCCGTCGCCAGCCGCACGATGCTGGCGTCCAAGGCGGCGCGGGTCGCCATCGCCTGTGGCGACCACGCCTTCGTGGACTTCTCCGCTCGGCGCGACCACGGCGTCGACGCGGCCATGGCCGCGGCCCGTGGGGCGTGGATCTGCGGAGCCGCCGGAACCTCGCTGGTAGCCGCCGGGCAGCGCTGGGGCGTAGCGCTGTCGGGAACGATGGCGCACTCGTTCGTCATGTCGTTCGAGGACGAGCGGGACGCATTCCGCGCCTACGCCCGCAGCTTTCCGCAGCACGCGGTCCTCCTGATCGACACATACGACACGGTCGAGGGCGCCCGGCACGCCGCCGAGGTCGCCCAGGAGCTGGCCGGCGAGGACATCCGCATCGCGGCGGTCCGCCTCGACTCGGGCGATCTGGGTCGTCTGGCCGTCGAGGTGCGCGCCGTCCTCGACGAGGCCGGGCTTCCGGACATCGGGATCCTCGCCTCGGGTGACCTCGACGAGCACCGCATCGCCGCCCTGCTTGCTGCCGATGCGCCCATCGACTCCTTCGGCGTGGGCACGCAGCTCGGGACCAGCGGCGACGCGCCCTCGCTGGGCGCCGTGTACAAGCTGGTGGACGACGCCCTGGGACCGAGGATGAAGCTGGCCGAGGGCAAGGTGACCCTGCCGGGCCGCAAGCAGGTCTGGCGCTTCGCCGATCGCGACGTCCTGGGCCTGCACGACGAACACGTGGCGGGGGGCGGCCGCTACTGGTGCGCGCCATGGCCGGGGGGCGGCGGGTCGAGCCGCCGGAACCACTGGCGGCCACCCGGGAGCGCTGCCTCGCGGCGTTGGCCGGCCTGCCGCCGCAGCTCCGGTCCCTGGAGGTGTGGCGGCAACGCCCGGTGTGGCCGGTCGAGGTCTCCGCCGGCCTCGGAACGCTGGCCGAGAAGGTTCGCCTGGGGCTGGAGGATCATCACCGTTGACCGCCGACGTCGCCGGCATCACCCCCGAACCTCGGACCGGTGAGCGGCTGGGCATTTTTGGGGGAACGTTCGACCCACCGCATGTCGGGCATCTCGTGACGGCCGTCAACGTCCGCCACGAGCTGTCGCTGGACCGGGTCCTCCTGGTCGTCGCCGACCAGCCGTGGCAGAAGGTGGGAAGCCGCGACATCTCGGCGGCCGAGGACCGGTTCGCCATGGTCGAGGCCGCGGTGGGAGACGTCGACGGTCTCGAGGCCAGCCGCATCGAGCTCGACCGGGGCGGCATGTCGTACACGGCCGACACTCTGTCCGAGCTGCTGGCGGGTGATCCGACCCTCGATCTGTACGTGATCCTCGGGAGCGACGCCGCCGTCGGCCTGCCGGGCTGGGAGCGTGCCGACGAGGTGCGCAGGCTGTCCACGATCGTGGTGGTCGAGCGGCCGGGTGGCGAGGGATTGCCGTCGCTCGGCCGGTCGTGGGTCCGGGTCGAGGTACCGCGGCTCGAGGTGTCCAGCACCGATTTGCGGGCGCGCGTGATCGACGGTCGGCCGCTGGACTACCTGCTGTCGCCGGCGGTCATCGACACCATCGAGCGCCGGGGCCTGTACCGGGAGCCGGTCGCCCGGTGAGCCGGCTAGGCGGCAGGCAGGCCGTAGGGTCGCCGTGCGGTCGTGGCGGGGCTCCCCGATGACCGGTGTGGTCGACAACGAGGACCACCAACCGCGCCACATGACGCGCCCCGGCCCCGACGTCGACCGGGACCGCGAGCGGGACGACTCGGATGGGTCGAGGGTGGTCGGAGCCAGCGACGACCGCGACCCTGGGACGGGCACGGTCGCGCCCACCCGCCGACCGGCGCGGCCGGCCAGCCGCCGCGCCCGGGCCATGGCGCGACGCCGGGGGCGGCCCTCCGCTTCCCGGTCCGGACCCGGGGCCGCGGCTGCGACGCTTACGGCACCCGCCGCGGCCTCGCCGGCCCAGCTCGTGATCCCGGTCGCGGTGCCGACGGCGCCAGGTCGGGGTCGTTCCCGCGAGCGCCTGCGTAGCCGCCGCCGGCTGGTGCTGGCCACGATGGCCGCGCTCTTCGGGGGCGGGGTGGCGCTGACGGTCGTCGGCGTCAACCTGGTGCGGAACAGCACCGCCGGGCGCTACGTGGCGCCAACGGCCAGCCCCGACGACCCCGGCTACCAGGCCTACGTCGTCCCCACCCCGACCATGGCGGTCGTGCAGCGTGGAGACGACGGCGAACTGGTCAGCGTGGCGGTGCTGGCGATCGAGTCGAGCGACGACGGTGGCGCCGTGATCCTCGTTCCGGCGTCCACGCTGACGAGGGTGAACCCGCCCGTCGACCCCGCCTCGGACACCACGGCCCGCGCCGCCGGCCAGTCGGGCGAGCCGCCCACGATGGCGGACGTCTACCGCGAGGGCGGAGCCGACGGCGTGGTGGCGGCGGTCGCCGACCTGTTGGCCATCGCCCTCCCGGAGCACCTCGAGGTGGACGACAGCCGCTGGGCGTCGCTGGTGGCGCCGGTGGCACCCGTCGAGCTCCAGCTCACCAAGCGCGTGGGGGACTGGCGGGCAGGAGACGTCTCGCTGGCGGCCGAGGACGTGGGGCCCTTCCTCCGCGCCCGGGCCGCGAGCGAGTCGGAGGCCGAGCGCATCGACCGGCAGGCGGACTTCTGGACCGCGTGGCTGCCGCTGGTGCGAGACGCGGGGACGGACGCCCTGCCCGGCGAGGTCGACGTGGGCATCGGACGGTTCGTCCGGAGCCTGGCCGACGGTTCGCCCTCGATCGTCCCCATCCCGGGTGAGGCCGCCGGTGGCGACGGCCAGGCCCCGGAGACCTTCGTCCCGCACGACGAACGGCTGGCAGAGCTGGTGGTGCGGGCGGTCCCCTACCCGACTTCGCCCAGCCCCGGTGGACGCGTGCGGGTCCGCCTGCTCAACGGCACGACCGACCCCGAGCTCACGAGCGCCGCCGCCAGCCGACTGGTCCGTGGCGGCGCTGAGATCACCATCGCAGGCAACGCCCCGACCTTCGACGAGACTGAGACCCTGATGCTCTACGGACGCGCGGACCAGCGCGACAAGGCGCTGTGGCTGGCGGCCGGGTTCGGTGACGTGCAGATCGAGCCGGACCCGGCCGTCGTCGGACGAGGCGACCGACGACGAGATCGATGTGACCGTGATCCTGGGCGCCGACACCCGGGATCTGATCGGGAGGTAGGAACAGCGAGCAACCTGACCAACGAACGTGTGCAAGCCCGGGACCTGGCCGCCGTGGCGGCCCGCGCCGCCGACTCGAAGGGAGCGCGTGACGTCGTGATACTCGAGGTCGGCGACGTGCTCGTGGTGGCCGACGAGTTCGTGATCGCCTCCGCCCCGAACGACCGCCTGGTCAAGGCAATCGTCGACGAGGTCGAGCGGGTGGTCGGCGAGGCGGGCCATCCGAAGCCGCTCCGGGTCGAGGGCCTCGATGACCGCCACTGGGTGCTCATGGACTTCGGCGACGTCGTGGTGCACGTGTTCCTCGACGAGACCCGCGCCTTCTACGAGCTCGAGCGCCTCTGGCGTGACGTGCCCCGCGTCGAGTGGGCGCCCGCCGCTGCGGCGCAGCAGCCGTAGGAAGCCCCGACGCGCAACCGAGCCGCCGCCACCCGGCGGTCGGCTCGGTGGGGGGTGGAGCCGACGCGGATCGAACGCGCTACCCCTTCCATGCCATGGAAGTGCTCTACCAACTGAGCTACGGCCCCATTGGGAGGAGTCAGCCTATCGTCGGGCCGGCGTGGCTGTCACACGCCGGCTGCGGCTTCACCCGACCACGAAGTTGATCAGGCGCCCCGGCACGACGATCACCTTGCGCACGGTGCCGCTGGCCGCCAGCAGGGCCGCGACCTGGACGTCGGCGCGGGCCAGGGCCTCGACGGCTTCCTCGTCGGCGTCCGCCGGAACCCGTACCCGGGCCCGCACCTTGCCGTCGATCTGCACCGGGATCTCCACCGTCTCGTCGACCAGCCACGCCGGGTCGGCTTCGGGGAACGGCTGGGTCACGAGCGAGTCGGGGTGACCGAGCCGCGACCACAGTTCCTCGGCGATGTGCGGCGCCAGCGGTGCCAGCAGGAGCACCAGCGGTTCGGCGGCGTCGCGGGGCACCCCGCCACGGGGATACCGCGCCGTCAGGTGGTTGTTGAGCTCGGTGATCTTGGCGACCGACACGTTGAAGCGCAGCCTCTCCATGCCGTCGCGCACCGACGCGATCGTCCGGTGCAGGATGCGCTGCGTGTCGTCGTCCAGATCGCCGTCCACGACCGTTGTCTCGCCGGTCTCTTCGTCGACGACGTTGCGCCAGATGCGCTGCAGCAGGCGGTACACGCCGACCACGGCCTTGGTGTCCCACGGCCGGCTCTGATCGAGTGGCCCGGAGAACATCTCGTACAGCCGCATCGTGTCCGCGCCGTAGCTCTCGTACATCTCGTCGGGCCCCACTGCGTTCTTGCGGCTCTTGCCCATGCGGCCGAGTTGGCGATTGACCTGCTCGCCCTCGTGCCAATACGCGTGGTCGTGCTCGGTGACCTCGTTCGCGGCGACGTAGAAGCCCCTTCGGTCGGTGTACTCGTAGGCCTGGATCAGGCCCTGGTTGTACAGGCGGCGGTAGGGCTCGAACGACGACACGTGCCCCAGGTCGTAGAGCACCTTGTGCCAGAACCGCGAGTAGAGCAGGTGCAGCACGGCGTGCTCGGCGCCGCCCACGTAGAGGTCGACGCCGCCGCAGTCGCCCTCCCACTGCGGCCCCATCCAGTAGCGCTCGATCTCGGGGTCGACCGGCGCCTTGTCGTCATGGGGGTCGAGGTAGCGCAGCTCGTACCAGCACGATCCGGCCCAGTTGGGCATCGTGTTCGTGTCGCGGCGATAGGTCTTGGGTCCCTCGCCCAGGTCGAGCGTCACGTTGACCCACTCGGTCGCCCGCGACAGCGGCGCCTCGGGCTCGGACGTCTCGTCGTCCTCGGCGAACGTCTTCGGGGAGTAGTCGTCGACGTCCGGTAACACGACCGGCAGCATCGACTCCGGCAGGGCGCGGGGCAGCCCGTCGTCGGGGTCGTAGACGATGGGGAACGGCTCGCCCCAGAACCGCTGTCGGCTGAACAGCCAGTCCCGCAGCTTGTAGGTGACCGTGCCCTCGCCGACCCCGGTGCGCTCCAGCCACTCGATGATCCGGTGCTTGGCGTCCGCGATCCCCAGGCCGTTCAGGTCGACCGACTCGTTGGCGCTGTTGATGGCCGCGCCTTCGCCCAGATAGGGCTTGTCGGGCCAATCCGCGGGGGGCTGGACCGTGCGCACGATCGGCAGTCCGAAGGCCTCGGCAAACGCCCAGTCACGGTCGTCCTGCCCGGGCACCGCCATGATCGCCCCGGTGCCGTAGCCCATGAGGACGTAGTCGGCGATGAACACCGGGATCTCGCCGCCCGTCGCCGGGTTCACGGCGTAGCCGCCGACGAACACGCCGGTCTTGTCCCGCGACTCGATCTGCCGTTCGACGTCCGAGCGTCTTCCCGCCTGGCGGCGGTAGGCGGTCACCGCGTCGGCCGGCGTGGCGTGCCCGCCGGTCCACTGCGCGGGGGTCCCCTCGGGCCACGCGGCGGCGGTCAGCTCGTCGACCAGTGGATGCTCGGGAGCCAGCACCATGTACGTGGCCCCGAACAGGGTGTCGTGCCGGGTGGTGAACACCTCGATGCCGGGACCGGCGGCTGTGGGGAAGGTGATGCTCGCCCCCTCCGACCGCCCGATCCAGTTGCGCTGCATCAGCTTGATGGGCCCGGGCCAATCCAGCTTGTCCAGGTCGCTCAGCAGCCGCTCGGCGTAGGAGGTGATGCGCAGCATCCACTGACGCAGCGGCCGGCGAAAGACGGGGAAGTTGCCGCGCTCGCTGCGGCCCTCGGACGTGACCTCCTCGTTGGACAGCACCGTCCCCAACGCCGGGCACCAGTTCACGGGCGCCTCGTTCACGTACGCCAGGCGGTGGTTGTCGACCACCACGCGGCGCTCCGTGGCCGTCAGCTCGGTCCACGGCCTGCCCGTCGCGTTCGTGCCCTCGGCGGGCTCGCGGGTGCCGGCGTCCAACTCGGCGACCAGGTCGTCGATCGGCCGCGCCCGGTCGGCGTCGGTGTCGTACCAGGAGTGGAAGATCTGCAGGAAGATCCATTGCGTCCACCGGTAGTAGCGCTCGTCGATGGTGGCGATGGAGCGCCGCGAGTCGTGGCCCAGCCCTAGGCGCCGCAGCTGGCGACGCATGGTGACGATGTTGGCCTCTGTCGTCGTGCGCGGATGCTGACCCGTCTGGACGGCGTACTGCTCGGCGGGCAGTCCGAAGGCGTCGTAGCCCATGGTGTGGACGACGTTGTGACCCGTCATGCGCAGGTACCGGGCGTACACGTCGGTGCCGATGTAACCCAGGGGGTGGCCGACATGCAGACCCGCACCACTGGGGTAGGGGAACATGTCCAGCACGTACCGCTTGGGCAGGTCGGCCACCTTGTCGAAGCCTTCGCTCAGGTCACCGACGGGGTTGGGAGCGTAGAACGTCCCCTCGCGCTCCCAGCGGTCCTGCCAGCTGGTCTCGATGCGTCCCGCGAGCGCGGCCGTGTACCGGTGAGGTGGCTGGTCGGACGACGGCGACGGCTCGGACATGAACGCGAAGGGTATCGGCCACGGTGCCGATCGTCCGAAGGGTAAGGCCGCCGGCGCGCATGGCCGATTCGGGCGTGTAACCGCCCCTCGCATTGGGGAGTCGGACCGGTAATGCATTGCTTGCTGCAACGCATCGAGCGCGCCGCCACGCGCGCTACGCGCGCCACGGGCATCACGTTCGTGGTCGGCGGCGTCGAGGACGCCGTGCCCTGGGTTGAGCTCCACGAGCAGTCCAAGGGCTACGCGGCGGCGCTCCAGGCGCAAGGGGTCCGCCCGGGCGACCATGTCGCCCTCCTCTCGCCCACAACTCGACCGCTCGTCACCGCCATCCAGGGCACGTGGTTGGCGGGCGCCACCGTCGTGGTGCTGCCGCTGCCGATGCGGCTGTCGTCGATCGAGGAGTTCGTCACCCAGACCCGCCGGCGCACCCGTCACGCCGATGCTGCGGTGGTGGTCGTCGATCCCGAGCTGGCCCCCTTCGTCGTGCCCGAGCCCGGCGACCCGCCGATGGTCGGATTCGACGACCTGGCCGCCGGCGATCCCGCGCGGTGGGTTCGCCCGCCCGACGACCCGGAGCGGCTGGCGATCCTGCAGTTCACGAGCGGATCCACGTCCGACCCCAAGGGCGTCATGCTCCCGGACCGCGTGCTGTGCGCAAACCTCGACGCCGTGGCCGAGGCGGCGGGCCTCGATCCCGACGATGACGTGCTCGTGTCGTGGCTGCCCCTGTACCACGACATGGGGCTGGTGGGCTTGCTGACCCTGCCGATGTCGACCGGCGCGCGGCTTGTGCTGGGCGCGCCGCAGGACTTCACCGCCAAGCCGGCCCGCTGGATGGAATGGGTGTCGACCTATGGCGGCACCGCCACGGCCGGTCCCAACTTCTCCTGGGTGCTGGCCACGCGGGCGCTCGACCGCAGCGAGCCACTCGACCTGTCTCGTCTGCGGGTGGCGCTCAACGGGGCCGAACCCATCGATCCCGACCAGGTCGAGGCGTTCGTGGCCGCCGGGCGCCGCCACGGGTTGCGCCCCGAGGCCGTGTTCCCCGCCTTCGGCATGGCCGAGCTCGCGATCGGCGGCACGTTCCCGGCCCCCATGTCGGGGATGGTGACGGATTGCGTCGACCGCCGCGTGTTGGAGACCGAGCGCTACGCGGCACCGACAGAGCCCGGCGCCGAGGGCAGCCGCCGCCTGCCGCTGCTCGGCCGCCCGGTGCCGGGGCTCGAGATCCGCATCGTCGATCCCGACACCGGGATGCCCCTGCGCGAGCGGGAGGTCGGTGAGCTCGAGATCCGCGGCACATCGGTCACGCCGGGCTACTACCGGCGCCCCGGCGCCAACGCCGAGCTGTTCCATGACGGCTGGCTGCGCACCGGCGACCTCGCATATCTGCTCGACGGACAGCTGGTCGTGTGCGGACGCATCAAGGACGTGATCATCGTCGGTGGCCGCAACCTGTTCCCCGAGGACGTCGAGCGGGCCGTGGGCCAGCTCGAGGGCGTGCGGGCGGGCAACGTCATCGCGTTCGGCGTAGAGGGCGATCGGGGTCGCGAATCGCTCGTGGTGGTGGCGGAGTCCCGGGCCGTGGACGACGACCTCACTGCCGTGCGGCGGCTGGTGGCGGAACGCGTGCGGGACGCCGTGGGCGTTCCCGCCAAGGAGATCGTCCTGGTGGCGCCGGGCACCCTGCCCAAGACCAGTTCCGGCAAGCTGCAGCGCTCACTGTGCAAGCGCTACTACCGGGACGGCCGCCTCGCCCCCGTCGACACGCCCGTCTGACCGCCCCCGCCAACCGGCGTTGGTTCCGGCCGGTTGGCGGCGATTCGGACGTCGGTCCGGGTTTCAGGCGGCCTTGAGGTCGGCGATCACCTCGTCCCACTGGGCACGGTCGGTGTCGTAGGGGGCGTAGAAGCTGAGCCGGTGGAGGACGTCGCCCCAGCGATCCTTGAGCGCGCCGGCGACCCGATCGATGGGCGCGACCACTGCGAATGTCGCCAGCATGTCGTCGTCGATCAGGTCGCCCATCTCGGCCCAGCGGCCCTCCTTGGAGAGCCGGTTGAGCTCCTCCTGGAGGTCGCCCCAGCCGTGCAGCTCCAGCACCGGGCGGTACGCCGGCGTGGAGCCGTAGAAGGCGATCTGGCCCTTGACACCCTTGGCCGCCTCCGCCATCTCCGGCTCGTCTCGCCCGGTGACGACGAACATGGGGCCCGCCAGCTGGAAGCCGTCCATCGCCTTGCCGGCCTTGGCTCGACCCTTGGTCAGGTTGGGGAGCGTGACCTCGTCGAGGTACTGCCGAGTGGTGAAGGCGTGGCACAGGAAGCCGTCGGCCACCTCGCCCGCCACGCGGGTCATCCTCTCGCCGACTCCGGCGAGGAAGATCCGCGCGTCGCCGTGGGGGTTGGGACCCGGGTTGAAGAACGGCGTCATCAGCGTGTGGCTGTAGAAGTCGCCCCGGAAGTCGAGCTTGGTGCCCTGGTTCCACGACTCCCAGATGGCCCGGATGGCGAGGATCATCTCCCGCATGCGGTCCGCCGGGCTCGACCACGGCATCGAGAAGCGCCGGGTGATGTGCGCCTTGATCTGGCTGCCGAGCCCGAGGATGAACCGGCCCTGCGACGCCGACTGCAGGTCCCACGACACCTGGGCGAGCGTCATGGGGTTACGGGCGAACGCCACCACGATGCCGGTCGCCAGGTCGAGGCGCTGGGTGTGCTCGGCCGCCAGCATCAGTGGCAGGAACGGGTCGTGGCTGGTCTCGGGCACCCAGATGCCGTCGTAGCCGCGGGCCTCCTGCTGCGCCGCCGCCTCGCCGGCCTTCTCGAGCCCGCCCCAGATCCCTCCGTCGATCTTCATGGGCGGTGACGGTAGCTTCGGCGCCCGCCGTCAGGCCTCGCCGCCGCGTTGGTCGCGCAGGAACTGCTCGAGCTCGGCCACCAGCTCGTCGCCCGTCGGCAGGTCCTCGGGAGCGAACGACTGCGGCGCCTCGGCTTCCTCGTATGCCGTCTCGAGCTGGCGGAGCATGGCGACGTGCTCGGGGTTCTGGGCGATGAGCTCGTCCAGCCGGTTCCGGGTGGCCTCAGACCGTCCCGGCAGGTCTCCGAACGGCAGCGACAGCTCCCCGATCCGGGCCAGCGCCTCGATGAGCGCGACGCTGCCTGCGGGGAACAGCATGGCGGGCGGCAGGTAGTGGGGGATCTGCGCCCAAAGTCCCACCGACCCGATGCCCCGGCCGTGGCAGCCCTGCTCGACGGCGGCCTGGATCCCACCGGGGAAGTCGAGCGACGCCCGCAGGAACCCGCCGTCGGCCAGGCTCGGGGTCGAGGCGGTGCACGCAACCCGCGGCGGGCGGGTGTGGGGGGCGGCGAAGGGATAGGCACCCAGCCCGACGCACATGCGGGCGCCGAAGTCGAGCGCCAGGCCCACCACCTCGTCGGTGAACTGCTGCCAGAGCCGGTCGGGCTCGGCGCCCACCAGCAGCAGGAGCTCCTTGCCCTCGAGGTCGGTGGCCGCACGCAGTTCGAGGGAAGGCCAGGTCAGCCCGCGCAGCACCCCGTTCTCGAGGTGGGCGATGGGGCGCCGGGCCCGGTAGTCGAGTAGGTCGTCGGTGGAGAACCGGGCGACCGTGATCGTGTCCAGCTGGTCGGACAGCACCTCGGCGGCGGTGATCGCGGCCAGCCCGGCGTCGATCCAGCCCTCGACCGCCAGCACGAGGACGGGATCCTCGAGGTCCGGTTGCTCGATCAGCTCGTACAGCGGCACGACGGGGGTCCCTCGCCTCGCCTAGTCCAGCCGTCCGAGGGCGGCACGGGCGGCCTCGGCCAGGAGCTCGACCTGGTGGGCGAAGCCCTCGAAACCCGAGGCCGCGCCCATCGCCCCGTCCCGGTAGCGGGCATAGACGCCCTCGAGGATGCAGGCGAGCTTCCAGTAGCCGAACGCCACGTAGTAGTCGACGTGGCTCACGTCGCGGCCCGAGGCGGCCGCGTAGATGTCCATCAGCTCCGCGCGCGTGACGAAGCCCTCAGCCAGCGTGGCCGCGTCCAGCAGGGCCGGGTGCGCGTCGCCGGGCTCGGTCCAGTACACGAGCAGCAGGCCCACGTCGGCCAGCGGATCGCCGAGCGTGCAGAGCTCCCAGTCGAGCACGGCGGCGATGGTGCCGTCGGGCTCGAGCAGGCAGTTGTCGAGCCGGTAATCGCCGTGGACGATCGTGGCCGCGCCCTGCTCGGGGACTCGAGTGGCAAGCGCATCGTGCACCTCGTCGACGACGCCGAGCTCCCGGGTCTTCGAGCTCTGCCACTGGCCGTACCAGCGGCGCAGCTGGCGCTCGATGTAGCCCTCGCGGCGGCCCAGTTCGCCGAGGCCGACGGCATCGGGGTCGACGGCGTGGATGCTCGCCAGCACCTCGGCGAGCTGGCGGGCGGCGTTCCGGCGCTGATCGACGCCGAGCTGCTCGGCCGACGCGCGATCGCGAACGATCAGGCCATCCACGAAGCCCATGACGTAGAACGGCGCCCCGTTGACGTCCTCGTCGGTGCACAGGCCGATGACCGGCGCCACGGGCACGTCGGTGGGCGCCAGGGCCGAGATGATGCGGTGCTCCCGCCCCATGTCGTGGGCAGTGGCCAGCACGTGGCCCAGCGGCGGGCGGCGCAGGACCCACGACTGCCCGCCGGCGTCGGTCACGCGGTAGGTGAGGTTGGAGCGACCCCCGGCGATGAGCGAGAACCGCAGCGGCGGCTCGACGCCGGGCGCGTGGGCCTCGAACCAGCCGGTGACCCCGTCGGCGTCGATGCCCTCGGGCACTTCGCTGGTCTCGATCGCGGACGTGTCGGTCATGAGCGCAGCTCGTGACCGGTCGACCGTGTGAGCGCCAGCGAGCCGGGCGACGATGGGGCACGGGGGCGTAGCCCCCGAGGATGAACGGTCATGAGCGCAGCTCGTGACCGGTCGACCGTGTGAGCGCCAGGGCGACCGGGCGACGATGGGGCACGGGGGCGTAGCCCCCGAGGATGCACGGTCATGGTTGGTTCACCGTAGTGGCACCTCGGCGCGACCGGGCCGTTGCCTACCCGCCGCCTGTCGGGACCGGCCACCCCTGTCGATAGCCTGGCTGGCGATGACCATCGACGTCACCGATACCACGTTCCAGACCGAGGTCCTCGACCGCTCCCAGACCACGCCCGTCGTGGTCGACCTGTGGGCGCCCTGGTGCGGGCCCTGCCACCAGCTCGGGCCGATCATCGAGCAGGTGGTCGACGAGCAAGCGGGCAAGGTCGTGCTGGCCAAGGTCAACGTCGACGAGAACCCGCAGGTGTCGGCTGCGTTCCGGGTGCAGGGCATCCCGGCGGTGTACGCAGTGTCCGGCGGGAAGGTGGTCGACGGCTTCATCGGTGCCCAGGGCGAGCCCGCGGTGCGCGAGTTCGTGGACCGGTTGCTTCCCAGCGAGGCCGAGGAAGAGGTCGAAAACCTCGTGGCAGCCGGCGACGAGGAGTCGCTGCGGCAGGCGCTCGAGCGTCAGCCCGACCATGCCGATGCCATCGTGGCGCTGGCGGAGCTGTTGGCGGACCGGCGGGATGACGGCGACGTCGACGAGGCCCTCGCGCTGCTCGAGCGGATCCCCGAGACGGCCGAGACCCGGCGGGTGGCGGCGCTGGTGCGCACCGGCGGCGACGAGGCGTCGACCGACGAGATCACCACGGAGCTGGAGGCGCTGCTCGACCAGGTGAAGGCCGATGCGGACGCCCGGCAGCGCTACGTCGATCTGCTCGAGGTGCTGGGCAGCGACGACCCCCGCACGGCCGACTACCGGAAGCGCCTGACCGCCCAACTGTTCTGATCGGCGGGTAGGCGAGCATCGGGCCCGAGGTTCGGCGACGTGCGGCTCGAGCGCCACGACGGCTACTGGTTGCTGGTCGGTCCCGCGGCGCCGGGGGCGTCGGCGACCACGTTGGGGCCCTTGATCCTCATGCGCCCCCAGGGGGTGGGGGACGCCCGGCTGCTGCGCCACGAGCTCGAACACGTCCGCCAATGGCGCCGTTACGGCGTCATCGGGTTCCTGCGGCGTTACCTGGGCGCGTACCTGGGCTGGCGGGCACGGGGATACCGGCACAAGGCCGCGTACCGGCGGATCCCGTTCGAGATCGAGGCCGAATGGCGCGCCCGCCGGGCACCCATCGAGGGCGGTGAACCCGGGGCCTAGGGACGCGGGGGGACTTCGGGGCAATGGGGACCGGACCCCGAGCCGTAGTGCCCCCGAGAGTCTCCGGCGGACATGCATTGCCTCGCCCGCCCCGCTAGGTCCAGCCGCCACGCAGTCCGGGCTAATCTGCGGGCTCCGGACTTCCCCTCCCGACGTCACAGCGCGCCCGGAGGGTTGCCATGTCCGTCCCCTCTCCCGAGCTACCGCGGCCCCTGCCCGCGCGCACCTGGCGCGAGCAGTTGGCCGGATTGGCCGAGTCGTTCGACGTCTCCGCCCGGCGCCTGCTGCTTGGGTGCCGTCGCCCTTGCCTGCATCGGCGTGGTCGGCTGGCGGCTGCTGGCACCACCACCGCCGCCGGCCGAGATGCGCCTGCCGTTCGCGCAGCCCTCGGCGGCCGGGAACGGCGGTGGCGACGGGCCGTCCGACACCGCCGGCGGTGACGGCGGCGGCAACGCGGCCACCGCGAGCACCACTACCGCCGCGGCCACCGACGTGGTCGTCCATGTGGCGGGCGCCGTCGTGTCTCCCGGGGTGCGACGCCTGCCTCCAGGCAGCCGGGTGATCGATGCCCTCGACGCCGCCGGCGGGGCGCTCCCCGGCGCCGACCTGCCCCGCATCAACCTGGCGGCGCCCCTGGTGGATGGGCAACAGGTCTACGTGCCGGAGCCCGGTGAGCAGCCGCCGGTGGCAGCCGGCGCCGGGGTCCCGGGTGGGGCCGGCGTCGCGGGCGGTGTCGCCGGTCCCGCGGGCTCGGTCCCGGGCGCCCTCGTCGATCTCAACACCGCCACGGCCGAGCAGCTCGACACGCTGCCGGGCGTGGGCCCGGCGACGGCGGCGGCGATCATCGCCCACCGCGACCAGAACGGGCCCTTCACGTCGGTCGACCAGCTGCTCGACGTGCGCGGCATCGGCGAGGCCAAGCTCGAGCTGCTACGCGATCTCGTCTCGGTGTGAGGCACGTCCGTGGACGATCGCTGGGCGGTTGCCCTCGCCATGGCGACGTTTGCCGGGTCGCTCGCCGCGGCGGACGGCCACGTGGCGCGGGTGCCGCTGACCCTGGCGGCGGCGATGCTGGCGCTGGGCCTGGCAACCCGCCGGCCGGGGGTGGTGTGCGTCGGCGCCGCACTGCTGGCCGCCTCGCTGGGACAGCGGTCGCTCGCCGGGCTGGAGGCACCGCTTGGCACCGGGCCGGTCACGGCCGAGGTGACCCTGGTGTCGGACCCGGTTCCGGACGGGTGGGGTGGGGTCGGCGTCGACGTCCGGCTCGATGGACGCCGGCTTCGAGCGCACGCGCGGCTGGCGCCTGCAGCGGCGCTCGACGACCGGCTGGCCGGGGAGCGGGTGCTGATCGTCGGCGAGGTCCGCCCCCCGGGGCCGACGGAGTCGGCCCTGCGCTACCGGCACCTGGCGGGGCGGCTGGAGGTCGACGCCGTGGTGGGCTGGCGGCCCGGCGGCGGCGTCACCCGTGTGGCCAACGGTCTGCGCCGCACCCTGGCGCGGGGCGCAGATGTCCTGTCCGACCGTCACGCCAGCCTGCTGGCGGGGCTGACCCTGGGAGACGATCGTGACCAGCCCGCCGACATGACCGACGCCTTCCGGGCCGCGGGGCTGACCCACATCCTCGCAGTGTCGGGTCAGAACGTGGCATTCGTGATGGTGCTGGTGGCGCCCGGCGCTGTCGCGGCTCCGGTTCGGTCCTCGGCTGGTGATCACGCTGGCCGTGCTGGCCGGCTTCGCGCTCGTGACGCGGTTCGAGCCCTCCGTGCTCCGCGCCACCGCTATGGCGGCTGTGGCCGCCACCGGCACCGCCCTGGGCCGGCCTGCCTCGACCGTGCGGGTCCTGGCACTGGGCGTCAGTGGCATCCTTCTGGTCGACCCGCTGCTGGCGACGTCCCTGGGTTTCCAGCTGTCGGTCGCGGGCGCCGCCGGGATCGTGGTGGGCGCGGCGCGGCTCGAGCCGGCGCTCCCGGGACCGCGTTGGCTGGCCGCCCCCGTGTCGGTCACCCTGGCCGCGCAGTTGGCGGTGGCCCCGCTCCTGGTGGCCGCGTTCGACGCCGTTCCGGTGGCCTCGCTGCCGGCCAACCTCCTGGCGCTGCCGGCCGCTGGGCCGGTCATGGTCTGGGGGCTCACCGGCGGAGTGGTCGCCGGGCTGGGCGGGCCTGCGGTGGCCACGGTCGTGCACCTCCCGACACGTGCTCTCGTGGCCTGGATCGACGGCGTCGCCACCGCCGCCGCCCGCTGGCCCCTGGGCCAACTGCGGGCGGGACACGTGGCGCTCCTGGCCGGCGCCGCCGCGGCGGCGGTCGCCGCCCGGGCGTGGGCGCCCCCGGACCCGGAGGGTGACGCCGGCCCGCCAGCCGGGCGCCGCTGGAGCCGGCGTGGGAGCGTTACGCGCGGGGCCGCAGGGCTGGTCGCGGTTGCCGTCCTCGTGCACGCCGCGGCCGCCAGCGGCGGGCCGAGCCTCATCGACGGGGAAGCCGTGGGCCCCGGTGCGCAGCTGTGGCAGGGCGGGGGAGCGGCCGCGTTGATCGTCGACGGACGCGCCCGCGAGGAGGCGGTGCTGGCGGGGTTGCGGGACCGGGGCGTGGCGCGCCTCGACGTCGTCGTGCTCCGGACGGCGGCGCCGGCTGCGGCCGGGGTTGCGGCCACGCTCCGGCGACGTTGGCCGGGCGTCGTGGTGCTCGGGCCCGTGGGCTCGGCCTCGGCGGCGGCGCGCCGGGTCGACGGCCTGGGCTCGGTGGCCGTCCCCACCAGGGGCACGGTGATCGACGTGGGCAGCCTTCGTCTGACGGTGAGCGGGAGCGGGACGGAGCGGCTCGATGTCCGCATCGAGCTCCGGGCCGCGCCGCCGGATTCGGCCAGGGCGCCACCGCTGCCCGGCCGATAGCTTCGCCACGATGATCGAGTCCGCCCTGCCGCCGGTACCACAGGTCGAGCTGGCGCTGACGCTGGGCGACAAGACGTTCGACCTGCGATGGCGGGCCCTGGTGGGGGCGGTGGTCGCGGCCCCGCGGTTCGGGCGGGAGAGCGAGGTGCTCGCCACGGTCCGCGCCGCCGGCCAGGCGGGTGCCGACATCGCCGTGACGTCGCTGCCACCACGGCTCGTCGGTCCCGCCACCCGCGCCGGCGGCCTGCCCATCGCGGCCCGGGTGTCGTCGCTCGAGGCGGCGGTGGCGGCCTCGGAGGCCGGGGCCGCGCTGGTCCTGGTGCCGGCTGACCTCGTCGGCGCGGTGGCCGACGCCGGCGCGAACGTGTCGCTCCTGGTCGACGACGTCCGCGACATCGATCACGCACGGTCCGTGGTCGGGGACCGTCCGGTGCCGTTGGCGATCGATACGTCGGCGGTGTCGACGCGGGACGAGGCGTTGGCGATCGAGTCCGTCGCCGTCCCCTTGGGGTGCCGGCTGCTGTGCACCAACGACGTTCGGCGCACCCGGCGGGTGGTCGAAACCG
The DNA here is from genome assembly GCA_963813485.1 of uncultured bacterium. GTDB lineage: Bacteria > Actinomycetota > Acidimicrobiia > Acidimicrobiales > VFJN01 > DASQUK01. The sequence goes on along the minus strand of CAWEZE010000008.1, from coordinate 56,844 downwards.
TCGCCGCCCTGCTGGCGGCGCAACGCGGGCAGGCGGACCGGTCGTGACGGCGGTCCGCACGGACGCGCCGGTGTACCTGGTCCGGGGCGACGACGATGTGATCCTGCGGGACGGCACCCGCGAGCTGATCCACCGCCTCCTCGGGGATCTCGACGCCGGCCTGGCCGTGGATGAGATGGGCGGTGACCGGTTCCAGCCCAGCGACGGATCCGAGCCCAGCATCGCCCCCCTGGTCCAGGCGGCCCAGACCCCACCGTTCCTGACGGACCGCCGGATCGTCGTGGGGCGCGACCTCGAGGTGTTCACCCGCGCCGAGCAGGTGGCGCCGCTGGTCGCCTACCTCGCGGACCCCCTGCCGACAACGTCGCTGGTGCTGGTGTGGGCGCAGGGCCGCGTCCCCCGCTCGCTCACGGACGCGGTGAAGGCCTACGGAGGCGAGCAGGTCGACACCAGCCCGGGCCGCAAGATCGCGGCATGGGTCGACGAGCAGCTGCAGGACGCTCGACTGCAGGTCGACCGGGCCGGCACGGACAGGCTCGTGGGCTGGCTGGGCGACGACCCCCAGCGGCTGGTCGGGCTGATCGCCACGCTCCTGGGGGCCTTCGGCGAGGGCGCCCGGCTCGGGGTCGAGGACATCGAGCCGTTCCTGGGCGAGGCCGGCGGGGTCCCCCCGTGGGAGCTCACCGACGCCCTGGATCGCGGCGACATCGCCACGGCCCTCGCCAAGCTGCGGCGCATGCTGGACGGCGGCGGCCGTCATCCCTTGGTGGTGATGGCCACCCTGCATGGGCACTACGCCCGCATGCTGCAGCTCGACGGGGCGCCGGTCCGGGACGAGAGGGACGCGGCACAGCTCCTCGGCCTCCGGGGATCGACGTTCCCCGCCCGCAAGGCGATGCAGCAGGCGCGCCGGTTGGGCCACGATCGGATCGTGGACGCCATCTCCCTCCTGGCGGCCGCCGACCTCGACCTCCGAGGCGCCAAGGCGTGGCCCGAGGATCTCGTGCTCGAGGTCCTGGTCGCTCGGTTGGCGCGCCTTACGCGCTAGGCCCGGTCGCCCGCCTGGTTCGCCCGCGCAGCGGTGTCAGTCCTCCGCTGGTTCGGCGGACGCTTCGTTGACGCGGGCGTGGAGGCGCGCCTTGCGCCGCGCCGCCTGGTTCTTGTGGATCACGCCCTTGGCGGCCGCCGTGTCGATGCGCTTGACGGCCTCGCGCAGCTTCGCGTCGGCGTCGTCCTCACCGGCCTCGGCGGCGTCGACGGCCGCCCTGGCACGGGTCTTGAGCTCGGAGCGCACGGCCTTGTTGCGCTCGTGGCGCACGAGGTTCTGGCGGTTGCGCTTGATCTGGCTCTTGATGTTCGCCACGGACGGATCTGCTCCCTTGGGAGAATCGCGGAGGACCTTCGTATTTGCGGGAGCGTCACTGTACTTCCCGCTCTTTCGGTGCCGCCCGTCACCCTGACGCGGCGGGCCGCTCGGGCCACGGCCTCGCTTACCAGCTCGGCGTCTGGGTTACCCAAATGGCTGGGACAGGCTAGCGGCGGCGCCGGCGGATTGTCACACCCGGGGACCCGCGCGACGCGCCGCTAGCATTCGACGGCCCCCTATGGACCCCTCGCGCATCCGCAACGTCTCGGTCATCGCCCACATCGACCACGGCAAGTCGACGTTGGCCGACCGCCTGCTGGAGCTCAGCGGTGCCGTCGATCCCCGGGACATGCGCGACCAGTACCTGGATTCGATGGAGCTCGAGCGCGAGCGGGGCATCACCATCAAGCTCCAATCGGTGCGGCTCGGCTACCGCGACCACGTGATCGACCTGATCGACACGCCGGGACACGTCGACTTCGGCTACGAGGTGTCGCGGTCGCTGGCGGCGTGCGAGGGCGTGATCCTGCTCGTCGACGCCGCCCAGGGGATCGAAGCGCAGACCCTGGCCAACTCATACCAGGCACTCGAGCACGACCTCGAGATCGTCGCCGCCCTCAACAAGATCGACCTGCCCGCCGCCGACCCGGACCGCTACGCCGCCGAGATCGAGAGGGTGCTGGGAATTCCCGCCGACCAGATCCTGCGCATCAGCGCCAAGACCGGCGAGGGCGTGCCCGAGCTGCTCGATGCCGTCATCGAGCGGGTGCCGCCGCCCACTGGCGACCCCGATGCGCCGCTCCAGGCCCTGATCTTCGACTCCCATTACGACCCCTACCGGGGCGTCGTGTCGTCGGTCCGGGTGGTCAACGGCAACCTCAAGACCGGCAGCCGGTTGCGGTTCATGCAGGCGGGCGCGGTCCACGACGCCGACGAGGTCGGCGTCCGCACGCCGGACAACACGACGGTAGCGGCGCTGGGGCCGGGTGAGACGGGCTACCTCATCGCCGGCATCAAGGACGTGGCCGAGGCCCGGTCGGGCGAGACCGTCACCGAGACGGCCCGCCCCGCAGCCAAGCCGTTGGCGGGCTACCGCGACCCCAAGCCCATGGTCTTCTGCGGGATCTATCCCATCGACGGCGACCAGTTCTCCGACCTACGGGACTCGCTGGAGAAGCTGCGGCTCAACGACGCCAGCTTCACCTACGAGCCCGAGACGTCCGGAGCATTGGGGTTCGGGTTTCGCTGCGGCTTCCTGGGCCTCCTGCACATGGAGATCGTCCGGGAGCGCCTCGAGCGCGAGTTCGACTTGAGCCTCATCGCCACGGCCCCCTCGGTCGCCTACCAGGTGCACCGGACCGACGGCATGGTCGTGGAGGTCGACAACCCGTCCGCCATGCCGCCGGCCCAGGAGATCGACCACATCGAGGAGCCGTTCCTCACGTGCACGATCCTCACGCCCACGGACTACACCGGCACGCTCATGGAGCTCTGCCAGCAGCGCCGCGGGGAGATGTCGAAGCTCGAGTACCTCTCGCCCGAGCGCATCGAGCTGATCTACCGCCTTCCGCTCGCCGAGGTGGTGCGTGACTTCTTCGACCAGCTCAAGTCCCGCACGCAGGGCTACGCCAGCCTGGACTACGAGCCCGCCGGATACGACCGCTCCGACCTGGTCCGCGTCGACGTGCTGCTCAACGGAGTGGCCGCGGACCCGTTCAGCGCCATCGTCCACAAGGACAAGGCCGACGACTACGGCCGCCGCATGGCCGAGAGGCTGCGGGGGCTGATCCCCCGCCAGCTCTTCGACGTCCCCATCCAGGCGGCCATCGGCGGACGCATCATCTCCCGGGAGACCGTCAAGGCCAAGCGCAAGGACGTGCTCGCCAAGTGCTACGGCGGCGACATCACCCGCAAGCGCAAGCTGCTGGAGCGGCAGAAGGAGGGCAAGAAGCGGATGAAGTCGATCGGCCGGGTCGAGGTACCGCAAGAGGCGTTCATCAGCGCGTTGAAGCTGGACGACTGAGGGTCGATTCCGCGGATCATGCAACGTCATTGCGACAGGCATCGTCGGGCCGCGAGCGTTCGGCGGGATCGAAGCTCGTCGAAGATCGAGACCTCGTTACCGGGGACTTGGAGCCGAGCGGATAGTGCGGTTCGTGCAACCTACGTGGGAATTTGGCGGTCGACGGCCAGCTCCACGGCTCGGCTCCCGGGGAACACTGACCACCATGAGCCAAGAGGATGTGCCTATCCGCTCAGGTCCTTAGCACTCGGTACACTCGACTGCCAGATGTTGGACGAGCGGAAGGCCGCGATCCTCCGAGCGGTCGTGGAGGAGTACATCGAGACCGGGCAGCCGGTGGGCTCGGGCCACGTCGCCCAGGCGCCGGGCGTGGACGTGTCGTCGGCAACGGTGCGCAACGAGATGGGGGCGCTGGAGTCCGAAGGCTTCCTGCGCCAGCCCCACACCTCTGCCGGGCGGGTGCCGACCGAGAAGGGCTACCGCTTCTTCGTCGACCACCTGCGCCGACCGGCACGCTTGGCAACCAGCTCGGCCGAGGAGGTGCAAGCCTTCTTCGCCGCGCGCCCACGGTGAGGTCGAGCAGATGCTCTCCGAGACCAGCAGGTTGCTGTCCGACCTCACCCATCTCACCAGCGTGGTCGTGGCCCCCGCGCCGGTCGAGACCACCGTCCGGTCGGTACAGCTCGTCGGGCTCAGCACGACGTCGGCGGTGCTCGTCGCCGTGTTGAGCGACGGGTCGGTCGAGAAGCACACCGTCGACCTACCCTCCGGCGTTGGCGACGAGCGTGTGGCGGTGGCCAGCATCCACCTGACCGCACACCTCTCCGGCGGCTCCCGCGACGTCCCGCCCGCCGTCCCCGCCACGGGTGACGCCGCCGTGGACTCATTGGTCGAGCGGGCACTCGCTGCCCTCGCCCAACGACCCGCGGGTGACCCCGAGCACGTCTACGTGGGCGGCGCCGCCCGCATGGCCCAAGCGTTCGACGCCATCGAGACGGTCCGCGAGGTCCTGGGGATCCTCGAGCAGCAGTATGTCGTCGTGTCGCTCATCCGCGACGTCATCGATCGTGGGCTGCACGTCGCCATCGGCACCGAGACCGGCATGGCCCCCCTCGCCGAGTGCGCCCTCGTCGTGTCGCCCTACGAGGTCGAGGGCGAGCGGGCGGGAACGATCGGCGTGCTGGGTCCCACCCGGATGAACTACCCCCAGGCGTTGGCTGCCGTTGCCGTCGTGGGCCATCGTCTCTCCGACCGCCTCACCGAGGGCTAGCCAGCGTTGCCGACCGACTACTACCAGCTGCTCGGTGTCTCCCGGGACGCCACTCAGGAAGAGATCAAGCGCGCCTATCGGCGACTCGCCCGCCAGCTCCATCCCGACACGGGCCACGGCGACGCCGAGTCCGAGGCGCGGTTCAAGGAGGTCGTCCGCGCCTACGAGGTGCTGTCCGACCCCGAGAAGCGCCAACGCTACGACGCCTACGGGCCCGCCGGCGTCGAGGGCACCACGGTCGGCGCCGATCCGTTCGGCTTCGGCGGTGGCATCGGCGACGTGTTCGAGGCGTTCTTCGGCTCGAGCCCGTTCGGAGGCCGCCGGCGTGGTCCCGCCGGGCCGCCCCGGGGCGAGGACCTCGAGCAGGTGGTCGAGCTGGAGTTCGAGGAGGCTGTCTTCGGGTCGCAGCACCCCGTCACCGTCAAGACCGCCGTGCCCTGCGACGCCTGTGAGGCCACCGGCGCCGCCGACGGCACCCAGCCCGTCACCTGCCACGAATGCGGGGGAACCGGCCAGGTACAGCGCGTCCGGCAGTCGTTCATCGGCCAGATGGTGACGTCCTCCCCTTGCGCCCGCTGCGGTGGGTCGGGCCAGGTGATCCCCAACCCCTGCCCGGTGTGCCGGGGTGAGGGTCGCCGCATCCAGGAGCGCACCTACACGGTCGACATCGTCGCCGGTGTCGACGACGGCTCGACGCTGCGCCTGGCGGGTCGGGGCGCCGTCGGCCCTCGGGGTGGCGCCGCCGGCGACCTGTACGTGCACGTGCGGGTGAAGCCCCACCCTCGCTTCGAACGCCAAGGCACCGACCTGGCAACCGTGCTCACAGTGCCCTACACGCAGGCCGCGCTGGGGGCGACGCTCGCATTCGAGACGCTCGAGGGCACCGAGGAGCTGGAGATCCCCCGCGGCACGGCGTCGGGCACGACGTTCCGGCTGCGCGGCCGCGGCGTTCCCCACATCGAGCGGCGGGCGCGGGGCGACCTGCTGATCGACATCGTGGTCGACGTGCCCACCGAGCTGAGCGACGAGGAGGAAGAGGTCATCCGCCAGCTCGCCGAGCTGCGGGGCGACGAGGTCGCCCCTCCCCCGACCGGCCTGCTGTCGAAGCTGCGGTCGGCGTTCAAGTAGCGACGCACATGGATGCCAGCGCCGGAGGATCCGGCAGCGGCGAGGTCACGCCGGTCACCGCTCGGGCCCACGTGTTCGTCGCCGACCTGGACGCCCCGGTCCTCGACGCCGGCGACGAGCACCACGTCCTGCGGGTGCTACGGCTTGCTCCTGGGAGTGACGTCACCGCCGGGGACGGGGCCGGGCGCTGGCGACCCTGCCGGCTCACCTCGGGGCCGCTGCTCGAGATCGCCGGAGCGACCGTCGGCGAACCCCGACCGGAACCACCGATCACCGTGGCGTTCGCGCTGGTGAAGGGGGAGCGCCCGGAGCTGGTGGTCCAGAAGCTGACCGAGCTGGGCGTCGATCGCATCATGCCGTTCGTGGCGGGACGGTCGGTCGTGCGGTGGGAGCCCGGCCGCGCCGACCGCCACGTGGAGCGGTGGCGGGCCATCGCCCGCCAGGCCGCCATGCAGTGCCGGCGCACGTGGCTACCCGAGGTGGCGCCGGTGGCCACCTTCGATTCGGTGGCGGCGCTGCCCGGTGCCGCCCTCGCCGATGCCGCCGGAGCACCACCCACGCTCGACACACCGGTCGTGCTCGTCGGCCCCGAGGGAGGGTGGACCCCCGAGGAGCGGGGAGCAGGCCGGCCGACCGTCCGCTTGGGGGCCCACGTGTTGCGGGCCGAGACGGCAGCCATCACTGCCGGTGCGGTCCTCACTGCGTTACGAGCAGGCATCCTCGCCGACGCGGGCCAATCTGGTCACATGGTGCCGTGAGCTCAGGCGTCGCTGTCATATCCGCTACGAATGGCGGGTGTAGCTGGACGCGCAGTGATTGTCGCGGGCCGATCGCGGTGCCTTAGAGTAAGCCACCGCCTGGACCGCGCGAGTACCGACAACTGGCGCGGTTGCCGTCCCGCTGGGGGGCGGCACCAAGGGGAGGAACATATGGATAGCGACCTCGAGGTTGAACGCGAGAGCGGCTACGCCATCAAGGTGGGCGCCCGGCTTCGTTCGATCCGGCGCCAGAAGCATCTCTCGCTCCAAGACGTCGAGGCGGCATCGGAGCACGAGTTCAAGGCGTCCGTCCTCGGAGCCTACGAGCGAGGTGAGCGGGCGATCTCCGTGCCCCGATTGCAACGACTCGCCCGCTTCTACCGGGTGCCCGTCGACCAGATGCTGCCCAGCGACGAGGAGTTGGGCGGGCGGTCGAACAATGACGAGGAGCAGATCGTCGACCTGCGGGCCCTGCGCGCCAGCCGGCGCGACGATCGTCCCGTCACGATCGACCTCGGTGCCGTCGAGCAGCTCGGTGGGCAGGAGGGCGAGATGCTCGCCCGATACCTGCGGATGATCCAGGTGCAGCGCGGCGACTACAACGGCCGGATGCTCACCATCCGGCGGGAGGATCTGCGCGCCGTGGCCTGCATCCTCGACTGCCATCCCGAGCAGGTGCCGGCCCGGCTCGACAGCCTGGGCCTGTGCCTGGTCCGCTGATCACCGCCTGATCCGGCGACCAGGGGTGCAGCCCGCTTAGACAGGCGCGGGCACGGCCTGCTTCGCTCGCGACATCCATTCGGACCAGCTGACCCCTTTCGGCGTTTACGTGCACGTGCCGTTTTGTTCGGCCCGGTGTGACTACTGCGCATTCGCCACCTGGACGGACCGGCACCACCTGCAGTCGGCATATCTCGACGCCTGCCGGCGCGACATCGAACGCCGGGTGGCTGGCGGGATGCCGGCGGCGACCAGCGTCTTCGTCGGCGGTGGCACTCCCTCGCTCGTCGAGCCCGAGCAGCTGATGGCGGTGCTCGAAGTGGTGCCGCGGGCGCCGGGATGCGAGGTCACCGTCGAGTGCAACCCGGACACCGTGACGCCGGCCCTGATGGGGGTCTACGCGCAGGGCGGCGTGAACCGGATCAGCCTGGGCGTCCAGTCGATGGTCGACCACGTCCTCCGAGCGCTCGGCCGGACCCACGACCCGTCCAACGTGAATCGCGCGGTGGAGGCGGTGCGTGCCGCGGGCATCCCCACGTTCAACCTCGACGTGATCTACGGCGCAGCGGGGGAGTCGCCCGCCGACTGGCGGCGAACGCTCGATGCCACCCTGGCCCTAGACCCGCCGCACGTCAGCGCGTACGCCCTCACCGTCGAGCCGGGCACGCCATTGGCAGATGATCCGGCGCGTCACCCGGACGACGACGACCAGGCGACGAAGTACCTTGCCGCCGCCGAAGCGCTAGAGGCGGCCGGGCTCTCCTGGTACGAGATCTCCAACTGGGCCCGGCCGGGCCACGAGTGCCGCCACAACCAGCTCTACTGGTCGATGGGCGAGTACCAGGCGTTCGGCTGCGCCGGGCACTCGCACCTACGCGGGCGGCGGTCCTGGAACGTGCACACGCCCGAGCGCTACATCGCCGCCGTCGCCGACGGGCGCTCGCCCGAGGCGGCCGGGGAGCAGCTCGACGCCGGGGCTCGCCGGCTGGAGGCGCTGCAGCTGGCCGTGCGCACCCGGGCCGGGGTGCCGGCTGCCACCCTTCCCGTCGACGAGCTGGAGGACCTCGTCGCCCTGAACGGCGACCGCGCCGTGTTGACCGCCAGGGGCCGCCTGCTCGCGAACGAGGTGGCGCTCCGCCTCCGCTGACGGCGCGGAGGGGGTGCGAGACTCTGCGGTCATGAGCGAGCGTCCCGTAGGGCGAGAGAGCGAGCGAGCCCCGAGCGGCCCGCTGCGAAGCAGCTAGAGCGGGAAGCATTGCCTTTCCACCCGACGACGGAGGAATGGGACGCCGACCTGATCGCCGGCGATCCCCTCGACTTCCCCGGGTACGACGCGCAGCGGCATGCCCTGGCCGCCTCTGGCGAGTCGGTGCGGACCGGGCGGACGGAGCACTACGCCTTCATCGAGGGCCGGTTCGAGGTACTGGGCGGCACCATGGGGGCGGCGGCCGGGGAGAAGGTGGTGCGGGCGTACGACCGCGCTCGCGACCTGCGCCTGCCGATGGTGACGCTGACGCGGACCGGCGGCGCCCGCCTGCAGGAGGGCATGGTGGCGCTGGTCCAACTGGCCCGCACCGCGGCGGCGGCCCGCCGGCACGCCGAGGCCGGGCTGCTGTCCCTCGCCGTTTATGGGTCGCCCACCACCGGGGGCGTGCTGGCCTCGTACGCGTCGTTGGTCGACCTGCGGGCCGTGGTGGCAGGAGCGGTCATCGGCTTTGCCGGTCCCCGGGTCGCCGAGGGGACGCTGGGCATCCCGTTGCCGCCGGGGTCGCACACGGCGGAGTCGGTCTACGAGCATGGGCTGGCGGACGCCCGTCTCGGCATCGATGACGTCGCCGCCTGGGTGGAGGCGGCGCTGGGGCTGACGGACCGCCCGCTGCCGATCCGGCCGCTTCCGGCCTGGGACGCTCCCGCCGTCGGGACCGGCGCCACCACCGGCTCCGATGCCTGGATGGAGGTGCTGCGCTCGCGCGCCGTCGGCCGGCCCTCCGGCATCGACCGGGCGGCGCGGCTGTGCTCGTCGTGGGTCGAGCTGCGGGGCACCGACCCCACCGTGCGGGCCGGGCTGGCGCGGGTGGCCGGCCGGCGCTGTGCGGTGGTGGCGACCGATCGCTATTGCGCCGCCGGGCGCCCGACGCCGGCTGGCTTCCGCCTCGCCCAGCGGGCGGTGGCGTTGGCGGGACGGCTCGGAATCCCGGTGGTGACGCTGGTGGACACCCCGGGCGCCGACCTCTCCCCGGCGGCCGAAGTCGACGGGGTCGCGTCCGAGATCGCCCAGACGTTGGCGGCGCTGGCCTCGTGTCCGACCACCACGGTGTCGGTCTGCGTGGGGGAAGGGGGAAGCGGCGGTGCGCTTGCCCTCAGCTACACGGACCGGCTGCTGATGTGCGAGCACGCCACCTTCTCCGTGATCGCACCCGAGGGCGCGGCGGCGATCCTCGAGCGGGACGCCACCAAGGCGGCCGAGGTCGCCGAGCGCCTGCGGCTCACCTCGGACGACATGCTCGAGCTGGGGGTGGTCGACGAGGTGATAGGCGAGGACCAGGACGCGGTCGACGAGGCCGTGGCTCGGGCGCTCGAGGGGGCCACGCCGGGCGAGCGCAATCGGCGATGGGACGTAGTGACCGCACGCTGGCTGCGCCACGCCTGACGACGCCCGACCGCCCGCATGCGGCGAGCTCGGAACCCGCCGGCAGCTCGTGCCCATCCGCGTCCTCGAGTCGCCGTATGCGACGCACATCAGGTACCGGGTCGCGAGCTGAGCCCCTGGCCCTCGCCGCGGCGCCGTCAACCGCCCGGGTCGGGAAGGAGCAGTTCCTGGCCGGGCACCAGCAGGTCGGGATTGCCGGGGTCGAGTAGGCGGCCGCGGTTGGCTTCGACGAGGCGCCGCCAGTAGCCGATCACCTGGCGGTCGTGGGGCTCGTCCCCGGTCGGGGCCACGGTCTCCTCCGCGATCGACCAGAACGAGTCGCCGGCTTCGACCGTCCACGACGCCGGAGTGGCGGCACGTGCGGGCTCGGGGGTGGAGGGTGCCGGCGGTGCCCGTGATGCCGGCGGCGGATCCGTGACGGGCAGCCGGGTCATGACGGCGGTGGGCGTGTCGTGGGCGCTGCGGGTCATGGTCGCCGTCGGGCCTGGGTCCTGCTTGGCATCGACAACCGAGGCGGCCGCCGGCGTCGGTGCCAAAGCCATCAGTGCCACGTCGGCCGTTGGGAGGGCGCCAACGAGGGTTCCGGCCGCCAAGCCGAGGCCTCCACCACCGGAGACGAGTCGGCGGATGACGGCGGGTGTCGTCAGGGCCGCAGCCGACGCCACACGGGTGCGTCCGAACGGACGGGCGAGCACCAGTGCCAGCGTGCAGACGGCCAGGTACCAACCGGCGGCCAGCGCCGCCAGCCGCACGAACGCCACTGCCATGACCTCGGGAGGGGTGCGGTCCAGCCAGGCGGACAGATCCTCAGCGGATGTGAGCGGTACGCCGAGCGTTCCCGCGCCCAGGGCGTGCAGCGCCCGGAGTCCGACGGCCAAGACCGCCGTCCAGGCGAGAAGGCGGCAACGTCCGGTCATCGGCGAACCTCGACCGTGGCGGTTGCGCCCGACCCCAGGTCGACCACCAGGTCGTCGCAGCCGCCGTCGGCCGGCTCGCCCCGGATCGCCACTGCGCCGGGTAGGCGGTCCCGCGCCTCGACGGTCACGGGCTCATCCTCGACGGCCCAGTCGGGAAAGACGAACACGTCACCTGTCGCCGGCCGCAGGAGCGCGGGCGCCGCCCGCCCGTCGCACTCCCAGTCGCCCACGGCGATCACGTCGCCCGGCTGGCCCAACGTCCAGCGGACGGGACCGGCCGAGATCGTGCCGCCCCCGACGACGAGCGCCTCGGCGCAGCCGTCGCCATCGACGTCGGCGGCCGGGGCGGCCACGACCGGGCAGTCCGCACGCCCTGCCGGCGCCGTGGCCCGGACGGCATCGGTGCGGGCGGCGGACCCCCGGGTGCCCCAGCCCCCGACGAAGACCATCCCGGCGGCGATCGCGGCGACCGCCACCGCCCCGGAGCCCGCCGCCACGCGGGCTCGAGAGCTGCGTTCGTTCGGCGCCGGCGGCGGCTCGGGGTCGGCGGCGCCGGCCGGCTCGGGCGGATCGTCGCCGAACGCCTGGGCCCAGCGCTCGTCGTCGGTCAGCTCGTGGGTGAAGACGAGGTCGAGCAGTTCCTCGTCCGGCGGCATGTAGGCGGGCTCGGGCCTCGCAGACGGTGGGTCGGCCGCCGGAAGCTCGGCGCCGGGGACGGCGGCGAGGATCGAGCTCGCCAGCAACCGGGCGGTGGGCCGTCGGCTCGGGACGGGATCGAGGGCCCGGGCTATCACCTGCTCGAGCGCCCGGCGGTGGGCCGCGCTCGATCTCGCTCGCCGCGGCCGCGACCGCGGCTCGGTGCTCGCCCGCCCCAGCACCTCACGCAGCACCCGTCCCAGGGCGGCGACGTCGTCGTGTGGATCGGCCACGCCGGGATGCGAGAGCCCGCAGAGTCGGGGCCGGCCGTCATCTCCGACGAGTATGTGTGTGGGGTCGAGCCGCCCGTGCACGACACCGATGTCGTGGAGGTCGGCCAGCGTCGCGGCGACGGCGGCACCGAGCCCGGCGACGCCGGCGACCGAACCGGCCCAGTGCGAGACGGGGTCACCGGCGAACCGGGTGCGGAGCTCGACGTGGGGCCCGTCCTCGGCCCCCGCGTCGGCTCGGTCCTCGGCGCTGTCCTGGCGCTCCGCCGGCGCTGCAATCCGCCTGCGCACCGTCGACGCCCTTTGCCGGGCTGGGCCCGACGACCGTGACGAGCCCGGGATGGGCCGCGCGCTCGAGGCGCTCGGCCTCGAGGCGGAGCCGGGCGATGTCGCCGGCGCCCTTGGCGGTCTTGACCGCGATCGGCCCCTCGGGGTCGAGCGCGACGGTCACCTGCATGCTCATGTGCTGAAGCATGCTTAAAAAGATCGAAAGTTGTCAAGAGATATCGAGTAGACAGGGAGCGGTTAGGGAGCTGGCACGGCCGTGGCGGTGGCACTGGCGGCGACCACGGTGCCGTCCGGGGCGCCGGGGATCACATCGGCGAAGATGTAGTCGGCCTCCAATGCCAGCTCCACGCGGACGCCGGCTCCGGTGACGGTCACCACCGGCGGGCGGGCCAGTTGGCGCGCCAGTTCGCTCGCCGCCAGGACGTCGCCGACGACCGTACGGGCTCTGTCGGGATCGAGGACGTACTCATGGGTCGTTCGCAGGCGACCCTGGTCGACTCCAGCCGTGGCGGCATCGTTGGCGGCGGCGGCCGCCAGCTCGAACGCCTGCCGCTTGCGCAGGTGGACCAGCGACATGTCGACGGCGATCGAAGCGAGCACGAGCACGATGAGTAGGCCAGCCGGCATGAGCATGAGGGCGCTACCGCGATCCCGTTCGCGTGCTGCGCTGCTCACGAGCAGGCCTCGGCGCTGCCCGGCACGCCGTCCCGGTACGGGTCGATCAGTTCGGAGTGGCGGCTGGCCACGTCCAGTCCGGGGCCGAAGCCGCCGATCCACGGCAGGTTCAGCACCGGCACGTCGTAGCTGGCGGTGAACGTCGCCCGGGCGCAGCGGGTGAAGCCGGCCTGCCCACCGGGGGACTCGAGGTCGGTCAGCTCCACCGTCGAGCGCGCGCCCTCGCGCCCGTGCGCTGCCAGGGCCTCGTAACCCGCGCGGCGTGCCGCAGCTTCGGCCTCGCCGAAGTCGCGGGCGGTCGGCACGTCCGCCTCGACGAAGTGGCGGGCGGCCTCGCGGGCCGCCGCGTCCACCGCCAGCTTGGAGTCGATCACGGCCCAGGCGTTGGCGACGAGGAGCGACCCGACGACGAACACGAGCAGTCCGAACGGCAGCACCTCGATGCCGCCGACCTGCCCGCGGTCGTCGCCCCGGTCCTGGGTCACCCGGTCGGGGCCGGTCGCTCGCCCGCAGCGCGGGCGTCCGGGGGCATGTCCCCGGGAGATGGCGGACGGGGTGCTCTGCGAGTGCTCACAGCCCCTTCCATACCATCCTGGCGAGTGATGCGCACCCGGCCGATGCGCCGGCCCTGGATCCGCTGCGCGGTGAGCAGCCAGCCGTCCACCTCGACCGACTCACCCTCGAAGGGCACGTGCCCGAGGTGGTGGTAGAGCAGGCCGCCGATGGTGTCCCAGTCGCCCTCCGGCAGCTCGGCGTGGAGCAGCTCGTTGACCTCGTCGAGCGCCGTGCGGGCATCCACGCGCACGCCGCCTCCGGCCAAGGGCTCGACCAGCGGGTCCTCCACGTCGAACTCGTCGACGATCTCGCCCACCAGCTCCTCGATGATGTCCTCGAGCGTGACCAGCCCGGCGGTTCCGCCGTACTCGTCAACCACGATCGCCATGTGGAACTTGTCCCGCTGCATCTCCCGCAGCATGTCGGGGACCCGCTTGGTCTCGGGCACGTAACGGGCCGCCCGCACCAGCTGAGCCACCGGCAGGTCCTCCTCGCCGTCGCGCTCGGCCCGCATCAGATCCTTGGCGTAGGTGATGCCCACCACGTCGTCGATGCTGTCACCCACCACCGGCAGCCGGCTGTAGCCGTTGAGCAGGACGACCTCCATCACGTCGGCCACCCGGAAGTCCTGGCCCACGGTGACCATGTCGGGGCGGGGCACCATGACCTCCCGCACGACCGTGTCCCCGAACTCGATGATCGACTCGATGAGGGCCCGCTCGTGCTCCTCGATCACGCCTTCCTCCACGCCCAGCTCGGCCACCGCCAGCAGCTCTTCCTCCGACACATAGGGGCCCTGCTTCAGTCCCTTGCCCGGGAGCAGCACGTTGGTCAGTCCGATCAGCGCCCGGGTGGTGAGGCGGAGCAGCGGGAACCGGATCAGTGCGCCCACGGGCCGTGCTGCCAACAGTGCGGCGCGGTCCGGGTTGAGGACCGCCCAGGTGCGGGCCGATGCGGTCACGACGAACACGACGACGATGTCGAGCGCCATGGCGATCGCCAGGCCGGCGAGCCCCCACAGCCGCTCGGCGACGATGCCCACCAGGGTTGCCTGGGCCAGCTGGCAGACGAGCAGAGCGAACATCAGTGGGTTCACGAACTGGTCGGGCCGGGTGACCAGCTCGAGCAGCCTGCGTGCGCCCCGCCGGCCCTCGGCGTCGAGGGTCTGGGCCCGCGACTTGGGCATGCGGGTGAGTCCCGTCTCGGCGCCGGCCAGGAGCATGGTCACGAGCAGCAGCGCGGCGATGGCGACCAGCATCCATCGGTCGCCCACGGACAGGCTCGCAGCGACGATCGTGCTCGGCAGTTCCCTCACCTCCGCAGGTGGAAGCGCTGCAGCAGCTCGCGCTCGCGGGCCTGCATCTCCGCCGCCTCGTCAACCTCGGCGTGGTCGTGGCCCAGCACGTGCAACACACCGTGGACGACGAGCAGCGCCAACTCGTCGTCGTAGCTGCCGGCGTGCTCCGGTGCCTGGCGCTCGGCCACCGCCGGGCACACCACCACGTCGCCCAGCAGCAACGGCTCGGGACCCGGCGAGCTCGTGTCGGCGCGCCTCGCTGCGTTGTCGAGCGGATCGTCGATGGGAAACGCCAGCACGTCCGTCGGACCGTCGGCGTCCATGAAGCGTCGGTTGAGGCCCCTGATCGTGTCCTCGTCGACGAACAACAGCGACAGCTCGGCGTCGCCTTTGACCCCCTCGGCGAGCAGCACCTTCCGGGCGAGATCGACCCACCGCCGGACATCGACCGGTGCCGCCTGTTGCTCGTCGGCGCCGAACACTTTCACCTCGCCCACCTCGCCGTCGGGCGGGCCCATCAGGTGCCGGGCGATCTGCGCCCGTCGGGTGGTCGAGGCGGCTCGGGCTCGGCGCTGCGGTCGAGGCCGACGGGGTTGTCGGTTCGTTCGTAGGCGTCGACGATGTCCTGGACGATCTTGTGACGGACGACGTCGTGCGACGTGAGGTGCACGAACTCGAGGCCGTCGATGCCCTGGAGGGTCCGGGCCAGGTTCGTCATGCCGCTGCGGCCGGTGGGCAGGTCGACCTGGGTCATGTCGGCGGTGACCACGACCTTCGAGCCGAACCCGATGCGGGTCAGGAACATCTTCATCTGCTCGGGCGTGGTGTTCTGGGCTTCGTCGAGAATGATGAAGCTGGCGTTGAGCGTGCGGCCCCGCATGAACGCCAGCGGTGCCACCTCCACCGTCCCCCGTTCGATGAGGCGCTGCGCGCCCTCGGGCTCGACCATGTCGAAGAGCGCGTCGTAGAGCGGCCGTAGGTAGGGATCGATCTTGGCGGCGAGGTCGCCGGGCAGGAATCCCAGCCGCTCGCCGGCCTCCACCGCCGGCCGCGTGAGGATGATGCGGTCGACGTCCTTGGCCTGCAGCGCCTGCACCGCCATGGCCACCGCCAGCCAGGATTTGCCGGTGCCGGCGGGGCCGATGCCGAACGTGATGACGTTGTCGCGTATGGCGTCGACGTAGCGCTTCTGGCCCGCCGACTTGGGTCGGACCGTGCGGCCCCGCGAGGAGCGCAGAACCTCGGCGGTGAGCACCTCGGAGGGGCGCTGGTCGGCGCGCACCATGTCGATGGTGCGCACGACGCTGGCCGGCTCGAGCCGCTGCCCCCGCTCGAGCAGCAGGACCAGCTCCTCGAACAATTGGCCCACGCGGTCGGCCTCGTCGCCCTCGATGGCGATCTCGTTGCCCCGCACGTGGATCTCGACCCCCTCGAATGCCGACTCGACCACGCGCAGCAGCTCGTCGCGCTGGCCGAGGAGATCGACCATGAGATGGTTGCCGGGTACGGAAATCTTGACCTGCGTGGTCGCCACGAGAGACCCAGCCTAGGCCCTCGCTCGACGACCCCGCGGGCCCGTCTCTAGGCCTCGGTCAGCAGTCGACCTTGGAGATGAAGTCGTCCCATGCGCTGGTCAAATCTTCGCCGCACGAGGACAGCTGCTCGCGCGCCTCGGCGAATGTCGTGTCATGCACTCATCGTTCCCCGACGAGCCGGGCGTGGTAAACGCCTTTGCCGGGGGACCGACCTCCCACGCCCTGTAGCGTCCCGATCCCGTGGACCGGCCATCGGCAGGCGACTCGGACGAAACGGCGATCGTCGGCGGCCTGTTGGGCGAGGGTCTGGCCGCTCGGATCGACCGCTGGGCTGCCGACGCGCGCGTCGACGAGGCGGCCCAGTCGCGGGCCCGAGAGCGTTGGCTGCGGCACCAGGCAGAGGAAGAGGGAAGCCTTGCGGGCGTGCTGGCGGATGTCGCCGAGCGTGGCGCTTCGGTCGCGGTGCACGTTCGGGGCGGGCGCCGGCACCGAGGCGAGGTCCGGGCGCTGGGCTCCGACTTCGTGGCCCTTCGGTCGGCCGACTCCGACGTGTTCGTCGCCCTGGCCGCGGTGACGTCGGTGCGCACTCTTCCGGGTGAGGCGTCGACCATAGGTGACCGGTCGATCGCCACCGCGCTCCGCCTCGTCGACGTCTTGGCCGGCCTGGCGGCCGAAAGGGCCGCGGTGTTGCTGGTGATGGCGGGAGGCGACGACTCCGTCGCCGGTGCACTCCGGTCGGTGGGTCAGGACGTCGTAGCGGTGCGGGTGGCCGGCGGGGCCGCTGCCGTCACGGCCTACGTCCCGGTTGGCGCCATCCAGGAGGTGGTCGTCGACGGCTGATCGATGCGCGGATCAGCTCGCGGTCCGGAGCTGCTCAGCGCATCGACTAGCTGCCTCGCAGCGCCGAACCGCGAGGAGATCGGCGGTGCGGAAGCTGGCGATCCTCGTGCTCCAGGAGTCGATGACCCCGCGGCCGTCGCCACGCCGGAAGAACGTGGTCATCGGGCCTTCCTGCTGGTAGGCGTCGGCGCCGTCGACCGTCTCGACGCTCCGGTCTCGCAGCATCACCTCGAACGTCGGCATGCCGCGAACGGTACGGCGGGTGCGCTGTGAGCTTCGAGAGGACAAGCCTGTGAATTCCGGTGGGACAACCGTGTCCGGGCTGTGAAGATCCGTGGTGCATCAGGGGCGGTGGCGATGCGGCGCAACGGGGCCTCGCCTTGGACGCGGCTGCCGTTTCGTGCCACCTCGATGGTGAGGCGATCGCCTAGCCGGCGGCTGATCTGAAATGGCCAGAGGTCGGTTCGCTCGAAGATCGGGAGGCTGTCGACGTAGAGAACGAGGTCGCCTGCTTGCACGCCGGCCTCTTGGGCCCAGCCTCCAGGCGCCACTTCTGTGACACCCAGCCCGGTGAAGGATTCGGCGAGGAACATGCCGAGATCGCAATGCCAGCGAGAGAAGAACCGCTGCGAAGCCACGCCGGTCTCCAGGTAGAGCACGAGATCACGGAGCGATCGGAGCCAGCCGTGCCAGTGCCCCTCGAGCTGATCCTGCCAGCCGTCGCCGCCGCCGCCCGCCCGCCGGCGAGGTGGAGGCTCAGACGTCGTCGTCGCTACCGCGGGTGGCAGGCTCGGGATAGAGGTGCTCGAGCTCGCCCGGCTGGATGCGTGACCGGCCGATGAAGTCGTCGACTTCGTGCGCCCGGAGCCGAATGACCCGGCCGAACCTGTAGGCGGGGAGCTCGCCATGATCGATGAAGCGATACAGGGTGCGGGGCGTGATGCCGAGGCGACGCGCCGCTTCTTGAGTCGAGAGCCACTCCGTCTCGTCGGTGTTCACGGCACACACCTTACCCCCTCGCGTGGTGTTTTGGCATCTTTCGGTCTAATTCTCACCGGAGCCGAAGTGGTCGGCTAGGGTGTAGTCGCTTGCTCACGCCTAGTGAGTGAAGGGGCGATCGGGCTGTTGGGGCGCCGGACCGCTGGGGGAGGTGCTCAACGGACGCGATGGTGACGCGAGCGGCAACAGCGGTGACGCGGTGGTCATGACGCGCCGCGGCAACGGTGTCGATGTCCCGGCGCCGGGTGGCGTCGCGCGCCGCATCGTCGACCGGCGGATGGGTCTGCCCGGCGCCCGCGCCATCGTCGGCGGACTGCTGGTCGCCGTCGCCGGCGTGTGCACCTTCGCAGCCTGGCAGCAGGCCTCGGGCGGGGACGACGGGCCCTATGCGGTGGCGGCCCGGCCGATTCTCCCCGGCCAGTCGCTGACCGCCGACGACATCCGCTTCGAGCCGATCGACCTGCCGGCGGGCCTGTCGGCGGTCGCGTTCACCGACGCCTCGGGCATCGAGGGGCGGGTGGCGCTGGGGCCGATTGGTGACGGCGAGCTGGTGCAGCTCGGCCAGGTGAGCGATCCGGGGCAGTCGAGCCCTGCGGCGGAGCTGTCGTTCTCGGTCGCCCGGGATCGGGCGGTGGACGGGCGCCTGCGCAGCGGCGACCTCGTCGACGTGTTCGTGACCGACGACGGTGGCACCGCGGCTGTGGCCGAGGGCGTGCAGATCGTCGACGCTGCGGCGCACGACGGCGGGTCCTTCGGCACCTCTGGCGAACTGACGATCACTGTGACCATCGCCGACCCGGCGCTGCGGGAGCCGCTCATCCAGGCGGTGCGCCAGGGAGAGGTCACGCTCGTTCGTAGCACGCACATGTCCAGCGGGGGTGGCTGATGGCCACCGACCGCTATGTCGTCCTCGGGCTCGCCCGGGCGCGCGCCGCCTGGTTCGGGCAGGTGGCGCGCTGGGCCACCGCCGCGTCACTGCCGGTCGATTTCGTCAAGACGGTGTCGGGTGAGGAGGTCCGCACCCGGCTGCGTTCGGGCCGGCCGTTCTCGGCGTTGCTCGTCGACGGGGGATTGGCCGCGCTCGACCGTGACCTGATCGAGCTGGCCGGCCGCCACGGCTGCGCGGTCATCGCCGTTGACGACGGGCGGTCGGCGCGGTCGTGGCGCGACCTCGGCGTCGCGGCGGTTCTTCCTGCCGACGTCGAACGCGGCGTGCTGCTGGACGCCCTGCGGGCGGTGGCGCAACCCATCGCCCGCCGCGAGGATGCCGCTGCTCGTTCGGACCCGGTGGAGCCGGCACCCGGCTGCTGGCGGGGTCGGTCCGTCGCCGTGACCGGGTCCGGCGGTGTCGGTCGCTCGACGCTGGCTATGGCCCTCGCCGCGGGCCTGGGGGCCGATCCGCGGGATGCCGGGCTGGTCGTTCTCGCCGACCTGGCGCTCCACGCGCAACAGGCACTGCTGCACGACGCCGGCGACGTGGTGCCCGGCGTCGTGGAGCTGGCCGAGGCGTACCGGGGCACGGCGCTGGATGCCGCCGAGGTGCGGAGTGTGTGCTTCTCGGTGCCGGGCCGCGGCTACGACCTGCTGCTGGGCCTGCGCCGCCACCGGGACTGGACGGCGTTGCGTGCCCGGGCACTGGCGGCCGCACTGGATGGCGTGCGGCGCGCCTACCGGGTAGTCGTGAGCGACGTCGACCCCGACGTCGAGGGCGAGGCGGAATGCGGGTCGCTCGATGTGGAGGATCGGAACCTGCTGGCGCGTACCGCCCTGCGGGACGCGGAGGTCGTCCTCGTGGTGGGGCTGCCGGGCGTGGCAGGGGTCCACGCACAGCTACGGGCGGTGCGGGAACTGATCGAGTTCGGGATCGCCGGCGCCCGGATCGTGCCCGTCGTGAACCGGGCGCCCCGCGGCCCGCGGCAGCGGGCCGAGCTCGGTGCCACGCTCGCAGGCCCGCTGCTGACGGCGGCCTGCCCCGGCGTCACCCTGGCCTCGACACCGATCTTCGTCCCGGAACGACGCCGGCTCGACGACCTGATGCGGGACGGCGCAACCCCGCCGCCACAGATCGTCCGTCCGGTCACCGGCGTGGTGCGGGCATTGCTCGACCGCACGCCCGAGCTCCCGGCCCCGCCCTCGGCGCCCGAGCCGGTGGCGGTCGCGCCCGGCTCCCTGGGCAGCTGGTCCGCCGACGACGAGGCCGGCGAGGGACGTGGATCGTGACGCCGTCCCCGTGGAGCTCCGATCGCCTCGCCGGCGCGACGCCGTCTCCGCTGGTCGAGATCGAGCGTCTGGTCCAGGAGCGGGCGAAGGTCGTCTCGTTGGAGATGTCGTCTGCGGCCGGCGAGTCCAAGCTCAGGGCGCTCATCGCGGAGGAGGTGGCGCGTTGGGGTGACGACCACCGGCGCGGCCGGCGGCCGTTCGCACTCGCCGACCCCGACCAGGTCGCCGAGCGCGCCTTCCGCAACCTCGCGCGCTACGGGCCCCTCACACCGCTGCTCGACGACGACGACGTGTGGGAGATCATGGTCAACGATCCCGGAACGGTGTTCGTGCGTCGCCACCGTGGGCCGTCGGGGTATCACGACGAGGTCTTCCACGACGACGACCATGTGCTGCGGACACTGACCAAGCTCCTGGACGACGCGTCCAGCGCCCACCGCAAGCTCGACCCGGCCGACGGCCTCCAGGATGCGCAGCTCGACGACGGCGCGCGGGTCCACATCGTCCACGGCGACGTCGCCCGCGGCGGGCACGTGCTCGTGAACGTCCGGAAGTTCACCGGCATCCCCTTCGCGTCACTCGACGAACTGGTCGAGCGGGGCATGCTGACGGCGCGGGTGGCGGCGTTCCTGCGCGCCTGCGTGCACGCCCGGCTCTCGATCGTGTTCGCCGGACATCCCGGTGCCGGCAAGACGACCCTGTTGTCGTGCACCGCGGCCGAGCTCGACCCGGCGCTGCGAGTGGTGGTGGCCGAGGAGGTCTTCGAGGCCGACATACCGCTGCCCAACGTCGCTCACATGCAGACCCGCGCCGCCCGCTCCGACCGCGAGCCGGTCGACCTGCGGCGGCTGGTGGCCGGGTTCCTGCGCATGGCGCCAGACGTGGCCATCGTCGGCGAGGTGCGGGACCGCGAGGCGCTGCCGTTGCTCCTGACGCTGTCGTCGGGGGTCACGGGGTTCACGACGATCCACGCCGGGTCGGCGCGCCAGGCGCTGACCCGGTTGCGGTTCGTGTGCCAGCTCGCCGACGCGACCGGGGGCCTGCCGCTGGCGGCGCTCAACACCCTGGTGAGCGAGAGCATCGACGTCGTCGTGCACTGCACTCGCACGGCCGGCGGTCCGAGGGTGACCGAGGTCGTCATGGTCGAGGACCTGCAGGGCGGCCCCGACGCGACCCAGTTCACGGTCACCGAGGTGTTCCGGCGACCCGGGCCCGATCGGCCACTGGCATCGACGGGGAACCTGCCCGTCCGGGCGGCACGGGCGCTGGCCGACGCCGGTCACGACGTCCGGCGCCTGCTGGACGATCGCGCGGACGCCGGCTTCGGGCGGCCTGAGGTTCCGGGACCGGTCGGATGAGCGAGCGTCCTGGAGGGCGAGAGAGCGAGCCCCGCCCGAGCGGCCGTGGGAGCGGGCAAGAAACGCGTCGGAGCCCGAGCGGCCGTGGGAGCGGCAGAAACGCGTCGGAGCCCGAGCGGCCGTGGGAGCGGGCAAGAGAACGCGTCGGAGCCCGAGCGGCCCGCTGCGAAGCAGCAGGAGCGGGAAGCCATGACCGGGCTGTTGGTGGCGCTCTGTGCTGCGGCCGGGACCTACTACCTGTACACAGCGCTGGTGCTCGGATGGCGGGGACTGTGGCTGGCTCCCCCGGCCGCGCGGCCGGCCCGAGACCGGCGCCGGGCGTCGGATTGGCTCGTACAGGCGGGCATCGGTGACGTGAGCGTGCGGCAGTTCGTCCTCGTCACCGGGGGGCTGACGGCGCTGGGAGCGGTTGCCGGCCTGGCCCTGTTCGGCGGGGCCATGCCGGCGCTCGTCGTGGCCCTGTGCGCCGGGGCCGCGCCGCTCGCCTCCTACCGGGTGCGCCGCCAGCGGCTGCGGGCCACCGCCCAGGAGACCTGGCCGCGGCTGATCGAGGAGATCCGCATCCGCACGTCGGGGCTGGGTCGGTCGGTGCCACAGGCCCTGTTCGAGGCGGGGGAGCGGGCGCCGGCCAGCCTCCGTCCCGCGTTCGCGGCGGCGCAGCGGGAATGGGTGCTCTCGACGGACTTCGAGCGCACGGTGGCGGTGCTGAAGGACGGGCTGGCGGATCCCACCGCGGACGCCGCCTGCGAGACGCTGCTGGTGGCGCACGAGATCGGCGGCAGTGACCTCGACCGGCGACTGGAGGCGCTGATCGAGGACCGCGTGATCGACGTCCAGGGCCGCAAGGATGCTCGGTCCAAGCAGGCCGGCGTGCGGTTCGCACGGCGGTTCGTGCTCCTGGTCCCCCTGGGCATGGCACTGGTGGGCATGTCGATCGGCAACGGCCGGGCGGCCTACGCCACACCGTGGGGCCAGACGATGGTGGTCGTCGGGATCGCCTCGGTTGTGGCGTGTTGGGTGTGGGCCGGTCGGCTGCTCCGCCTGCCGGAAGAGCAGCGAGTCTTCTTCGAGTAGGCGCGGCAGGGGGGATGGGGTGAACGAGACGCAGCTGTTGGCGCTGGCGGCGCTGTCACTGTTCGTTGGCTCGACGCTGCTGCTGAGCCACATTCGCTGGTTCCGGCGGCGGCCGCTGGTGGATCGCTTGGCGCCGTACGTTCCCGGGGGGTCGACGGCGCGGAGCGCGGGCATCCTCGTGTCGGCGGAGACCTTCGGGCAGGTGATCGGCCCGCTGGCCCGAGCGGTGGGGGAGCGGGGGGCACGGGCCGTGGGCGTGACCGAAGCCCTGGCGGTGCGGCTCGAGCGCATCGGCTCGACGCTCGACGTCACCGCCTTTCGGGTACGCCAGCTGGGATGGGCCGCGGTCGGGCTGGTGATCGGGAGCGTCCTCGCCGTGGCCACGCAGCAGTCGGGACTGGTGGCGCTGCTCCTGATGGTGGCCGGGCCCCTGATCGGGTTCCTGGTGGTCGAGCAACGCCTGGCCGCGGAATCGCAGGCGTGGCAGCGCCGCATCTTCCTGGAGTTGCCCGTCGTCGCCGAGCAGCTCGGCATGCTGCTGTCTGCCGGCTATTCGTTGGGCGCCGGGCTCAGCCGGCTGGCGGCGCGCGGCAAGGGGGCATGTGGCCGGGACCTCCAGCGGGTGGTCGGCCGCATCCGCCAGGGCCTGTCGGAGACCGAAGCGTTGCGGGAATGGGCGACCGTGGCCGACGTCGACGCCCTCCACCGGCTGGTCGGGGTCCTGGCGCTCAACCGCCAGTCGGGGGACCTGGGCCGGCTGATCGGCGAGGAGGCCCGGGCCATCCGCCGCGACGTCCATCGGGACCTGATCGAGACCATCGAGCGCCGCGGTCAGCAGGTGTGGATCCCCGTGACCGTCGCCGCCCTGGTGCCCGGCGTCATCTTCCTGGCGGTGCCGTTCATCGCCGCCCTCAGCCTGTTCGCCAACTCGTGAAGGAGTCAGTCATGTCATTGTCACGGTTCGCTCGAGACGATCGCGGCGAGGGGGTCATATCGGCAGCGATCGCGGTGCTGATCATGGCGTTCCTGGGGGCGCTGATGTGGGTCGGGTTCAAGTCGATGTGGGACACCACCGAGCAGAAGACCAACGACCAGATCGAGCAGATCGGCGGCTGAGGCCGAGCGAGGGCGAGGCCCCGGCCCGAGCGGCCGGGCGCCGGAGGCGCCGGGAGCGGGAGATGCGCGTCGAAGTCCGAGCCGCCCGCAGCGAAGCTGCAAGAGCGGGAACCGTGTTGGGTGACGACCGCGGCGTGGGAATGGTTCCGACCGCCGCCGGGTTCGTGGTGTTCCTCGTGTTCCTGTTGCTCGCGGTGCAGGTGTTGTACGGCCTGTACGCGACGTCCACCGTGCGCGGGGCGCTGAACGACGCCGCGTCGCGCGCCGCCAACGGGGTGGCCAGCGAGGCAGAGCTGGCGCGGCTGGCGGACGACGCCGAGCGCTCGTTGGGACCGATGGGCGAGCGCACGACGATCGAGCTGCGCCTGGAGGACGACGACGCCGACGGGGTACCGGATGTGGTGGCCGGCTCGGCGGTGGCCGACCCGCCGCGGTTCGTGCCGCGGCCGCTCGGCGGTGTCGCCGGGCTCGATGACATCGACGTGTCAGTGCGGGTGCGGATCGAACGGTTCCGGTGAGCCGCCGACGGCGGGCCCACGAACGAGGCGACGGTAGGGTCCCTTCGTGAGCGATCCCCGGGAGCCCGGTGCCGGCGCCGATTTCCGGTCGGGTTTCGTGAGCCTGGTCGGGCGGCCCAACGTGGGGAAGTCGACGCTGCTCAACCGCATCCTCGGGCACAAGGTCACGATCGTCTCCGACAAGCCCCAGACCACGCGGCATCGGATCCAGGGCGTGCTCAACCGTCCGGGCGCCCAGGCCGTGTTCGTGGACACGCCGGGCATCCACAAGCCTCGGACGGCGCTGGGCGAGCGGCTCAACGTCGCCGCCGAGTCGGCCATCGGCGACGTCGATGTCGTGGTGCTGGTGCTGGACGCCACCCAGCCGCTGGGGCGCGGCGACCGTTGGGTCGCGGAGCGCGTGCCCACTGACGCCGTGGTCGTCGTCAACAAGGTCGACATCGCCAAGCCGTCCGAGGTGCTGGAGCAGCTGCGGGCCGCAGCCGAGCTCGATCTCGCCGATTACTTCCCGCTGTCGGCCCGCACGGGCGCCGGGGTGGACGAACTGGTCGACCACGTCGTCGAGCGACTGCCGCCCGGCCCCCGCTACTTCCCCGAGGACATGGTCACCGATGTTCCGGAGGCGTTCTGGGTGGCGGAGCTGGTGCGGGAGCAGCTGCTCGCGGTGGCGCGGGAGGAGCTGCCCCATTCGATCGCCACCCGCGTGACCGAGTGGGACTGGCCGCGCATCCGCTGCGAGATCCTGGTGGAGCGGGAGTCCCAGAAGGGGATCGTCATCGGCCACCGGGGCGAGGTCCTCAAGCAGGTCGGCACCGCGGTGCGCTCGCAGCTCCCCGAGGGCGCCTACCTCGAGCTGCACGTCAAGGTCGACAAGGACTGGCAGCGCCGCCCCGCCGCGCTGGATCGACTGGGGTTCTAGGCGCCGCGAAGTTCTCGGAGGAAGCGTTCGATCTCGGTGCGGTCCTTGGTGCGGCGCATCCTTGGGAGGGTGGCCACGATCCTGGGCCCGTACCGCGCCGTCGCCAGGCGGGGATCGAGCACCGCAACCGCCCCCCGATCGGTGGCGGTGCGGATGAGGCGGCCGGCGCCCTGCGCCAACAGCGTGGCGGCACGCGGCACGTCGATCGCGTCGAACGCACCGGCGCCCACGTGCTCCCGCCGAGCCTGCAGGAGCGGGTCGTCGGGCCGCGGGAACGGCAGGCGATCGATGCTGACCAGCGACAGGGACGGCCCCGGTACGTCGATGCCCTGCCAGAAGCTCATCGTGGCGAACAGGCAGGTCTCGGGATCGCCCGCGAATCGGTCGACCAGCGCCGGCTTGGGCAGGTCGCCCTGCGCGAGGAGCGGGTAGGGGAGCCGCTTGCGCAGCGCCTCGACGGCGCGGTCCATGGCCCGATAGCTGGTGAACAGCGCCAACGTCCGGCCCCCGGCAGCCTCGACGAGCGCCGCCAACTCGTCGATGGCGGCGTCTGGCCAGCGCGGATCGGTGGGCCGGGGGAGCCGAGCTGCGCAGTAGATGAGGCCATTTGCCTGGTAGTCGAACGGGCTGCCGACGTCGAGCGGCCCGTCGGACCCGGCTGGCAGGCCGAGCCGGGCGCCGAAGCCGGGGGCGATCGTGGCGCTGGTCAGCACCGCTGGTCGACGCGACCACAGCTGGCGCTGCAACAGCGGCGCCACGTCGAGCGGCGCCAGCCGGAGCGTGGGCGCCCGCTCGGGCCCGGACACGAACAGCACGTGGCCCTCGCCCGGTTTGGCGACCACGTCGATGTCGTCGAGGAGGGACGAGGCCGCCTGGCGGGCCCGAATGGCGCGAGCCGTGGCGTCGTCGGTGGCATCGTCGGGGATCGACCTCAGGGCCGCCAGCGCCTCCTCGACGCGGTTGCGCAACCGCACGAGGGTGTCGGCCAGGTCGTCGGGCAGCGGGGTCACGAGGCGCTGGTCGCGGAGGCCCACGAGGGCGTCGGTCAGCACGCCCCCGGCGTCGCTGATTCGGGCAATGGTGTCGCCCGCATCGGCGAGGATGCCGCGCAGGGTGCGGGCGAGGTGGGCGAACCGACCGGAGGTCAGCTCGACCCCGGCGGTCGCCGAGATGATGTCGTCGACCTGGTGGGCCTCGTCGATGATCGCGACATCGTGGTCGGGCAGGATCGCGCCGTCGCTGGCCAGGTCGATCCCGTAGAGGTGCTGGTTGACGACCACCACGTCGGCCTCGGCGGCGCGAGCCCGAGCCGCCTCGGCGAAGCACTGGTCGCCGCGGGGGCAGCGGTGGGCGCCGGGGCAGTCGCGCGCCGTGGTGCTCACCGCGGCCCACGCCGCCTCCGACGGCTCCTGGTCGAGGTCGGCCCGGTCGCCGGTGAACGTCGTACGGGCCCAGTCGGACAGGCGGGCCAGTTCGACGGCGTCGGCCCGCTCGGCGAACCCGTCGACGACATGGTCGAGCCCGAGTTGTTCCCCGCCGGTGGAAGGATCGCCGTCGGTCGAGCCGCGGGCCGCGGCCAGCTCCGCGAGGCGCTGCACGCACAGGTAGTTGGAGCGTCCCTTGAGGACCGCCCAGTCGAACGGGTGGTCGAGGTGCTCGTCGAGGAAGGGCAGATCCTTGGTGGCGAGCTGGTCCTGCAACGCCCGGGTGGCTGTGGCGACCACAATGCGGCGGCCCGAGAGGATGGCGGGGACCAGGTAGCCCAGCGTCTTGCCGGTGCCGGTGCCGGCGCGCACGACCAGATGGCGCCCCCCGGCCACCGCCGCAGCGACCGCCTCGGCCATCTCGACCTGTCCTGGTCGGCCCTCGCCGCCGCCGGGGAGCGCCGCTACCACTCGCCGGAGCGCCGCGGCGGTGGGGTTCCCGCTGTCGGTCGCCGGCACCTGGCCGGTCGGCGCCTGGTCGACCTCGGGCTGCGGCATCGCCGGCGACCGTAGCGTGGCGTCGGACCGGGCCTCGCCCGCGTCGAGGAGCGCGGTCAGCTCGCCACCAGTCGGGGGTCGGCAGCCGCCGCGAAGCGGCGGGCCTCGGCCACGGCGTCTGCGAGGTCGGGGATGGAGCGCTCGACCGGACCCTCCGGCGTAAGGAACACGAAGACCATGTCGAGCACCGGCTCCCGGGTGGCGTCGGCGATGGCGAGGGCGTAGGACGCGCCCTGCATGCGGTAGCGCTCGACCAGGGGATCGAGGTCGACGTCGACGCTGTGCGGTCCGGTCTTGTAGTCGACCACCACCAGGCCACCGTCGCGCCGGTAGAGCAGGTCGACGTACCCCTCGAGTGTGCGGTTGTCGGCGACGGGTACGCCGACGTACACCTCCCGCCAGTGCGGTGCGGCGGCGGCGGCGACCACCGACGGCGACCGCAGGGCGGCTTCGACCAGCCGGCGGATGTGCGTTTCGTGGCCGCTCACGCCCTCGGCGGCGGCCTGGGCCGCCACCGCCTCGGCGATGCCGCCCCCGCCGGCGAGGTCGATCGTCTGCAGGACGCCGTGCACGGCTCGCCCGATCGCGGTGCCGTAACGGCCCTTCTGCCACGGGGGCAGGTCGAGGTCGCGCGGCCGCTTGTGCAGGCCCGGGTCGTCCAGCGCGTCGGGACGCCCGTCGTCGGTGAGCGCGGTGGCGGCCAGCGTCCGCGGGCGGCCGCTGGTGGCCAGGGCCTCGTCTCGGATGCGACGCCAGTCGTCGAACGGCGGCAGCGGGGCTGGCGGCGGGCCGTCGGTCGTCGCACCGGCCGTATGGGGGGCGTCGGCACGGGCGTCGGGGGCGTCGGCGCCCTCCCCCGCGACGCCGTGCGGCGGGGGCGCGCCATCGGCGAGGTCGTCGAGCAGATCGCGCAACGCCGCCGTGAGCAGCTCGGCGCTCGTGAAGCGGCCGGGATCGTCGGGCACGGTGCCGCGGACCGCACGGTGCAAGGAGACGACGAGGTGATCGCGCGCCCGGGTGCAGGCGACGTAGAGCAGGCGGATGCGCTCGTCGTGCGACATCTGTTCGTCGATCGGCAACCACGCGTCGAATGCCGCCGAGCGCACCTTGTTGCCGACCCGGATGATCGCCGGTCCCTCGGGCGGCCAGGCCACCTCGGCCCCGACGCTGCGGCGCTGGGGCCGGGTCGACAGGCCGGCGACGACGGTGATCGGAAACTGCAGGCCCTTGGCGGCGTGGACGGTCATGATGCGCACGGCATCGTCGTCGGTCTCGGGCAGCACGGCCTCGGCCACGCGGCTGCCCTCGGCGGTCTGCTGGCGCACCCACTCGAGGTACTGCCGCAGCGAACCGTTGGTGGCGTCGGTCCAGGCGCGAGCCTGGTCGAGCACGAACCGCACTCGCCGCCACAGGTCACGCGGTCGACCCTCGGCCGGTCCCAGCTCGAGCAGCCGCCGGTCGCGGACCACTGCGTCGGCCAGCTCGCTCGGTGAGCGCCATGACCGGAGGTCGTGCATCCGGCGGAGGTAGTCGAGCCCGCAGGCCACGGGATCGTCGTCGGGCACCGCGTCGGGGCGGCCGGCGGTGGGGTCGAACCGGCCGCCGTGGTCATGCCGGAAGCGGAAGAGGTCGTCGTCGCCGCAGCCGAACATCGGTGACCGCAGCGCGGCGACGACGCGCAGCTCATCGCTCGGATCGTCGATGGCGCGCAGGGTGAGCAGCAGGTCGCGGACCAGCCGGCTGGCGTACACCAGCGAAGCCGACTCGGCCCGGTAGGAGATGCCGGCGTCGGTGAGTGCGTCCTCCAGGGCGGGGAGCGACAGCCGCGTGGGCACGAGGATGGCGACGTCGCCGGCCCGGGCCGGCTGCCAGTCGTGGCGGTCGGCGTCGGGCGAGCGGTCGACGAGCCAGCCCTCGTCGAGCGCGCGACGGATGGTGGCCGCGACATCCGCCGACTCCAGCCGGCGTACGTCTTCGGCGAAGAGCCGAGGCGACGGCCGTGCCCGGGCGGCGGGGCCGGAGGTGTCGCCGGTCGTATCGGCTTCGGGTGGCTCCTCGCCGTGCTGCCTGCGGCCGAGGACGCTGACGGCCGGGCCGACCGGCGCGTCGTCGCGCACCGCGACGAGGGCCTCATAGCGCGGTTGGGATCGGACACCACCCTGCCCTTGAGGCTGGATGAGCTGCCCGAACACATGATTGACCATCGCAATGATCGATCGTGTCGAGCGGTAGTTGGTGGTGAGCGCGAGCTGCGCCCCGTCGCGACCGAACCGGTCGGCCGCCTGCAGGAACAAGGAGATGTCGGCCCGGCGGAACCGGTAGATCGACTGCTTGGGATCGCCGACGAAGAACAGGTGGCCGGGACGGACCTCGACCTGGTCCCACGGCGCGTCGCGCGCGCCCGGGTCGGGCCCCGCGATCAGCACCGCCAGCTCGATCTGAATGGGGTCGGTGTCCTGGAACTCGTCGATCAGCAGGTGGCGGTAGCGACGGTGGAGGGCAGCGCGGACCACACCAGCGTGCGGGCCCCGCAGCATCTGGCGGGCCAGCACCAGCAGATCGTGGAACTCGAGCTGACCGGCCTTGCGGCGCTCGGCGGCGGCATCGAGGGTGAACTGGCGCAGCTCGACCGCCAGCCGCATCACAGCGGCCAGCGCGACCTCGGTGCGCAGCTCGTCGCAGCCGGTGCGGACCTGCTCGATCCGCTCGCGGAGACACCCGAGGTCGTAGTCGTCGGGCCAGCGAGCCTTGGCGCCGCGCCCCCTGCCGTTGGGCCGGCTGTCGCTGGCGAGCAGGCCCAACTTGGTGTACTCGTCGCTGGCCGCCTGCACCCGGCCCGCCCATTCCTCGAGCTGGCACAGGCGCTCGTGAAGCGTGTCGTCGTCATCGGCCTGGTGCCGCTCGTCGCAGGCGCCCGCCAGCTCGCCCATCAGGGCGTCGAGCCGCGGCATCCACTCCGGCGGCTCAACAGGTTCTGATGGGGCCTGCGCCTCGGCCAGGTCCCAGTTGTCGTTGAAGGCGAGGGCGACGACGCGGAGCGCATTGAGCCGCACCCCGGCGGCGGTGGCGAGCAACAGCGACCGCTCGATCGCAGCGTTGGCCAGCAGCTCGTCGACGAAGCCCGCCCAGCGGTCGTCGAAGGCCACCGTCGACGCCACCTCGTCGAGTACCTCGACCCGCGGTGGCAGCCCGGCCTCGATGGGATGCTCGACCAGCAGCCTTTGGGCGAAGCTGTGGAGGGTGCCGATGGCGGCGCCGTCGAGGTCGTCGAGGGCACGGGCACAGCGGTCGGCCACCGTGGAGTCGGCAGCGCTCCGCGCCCGTTCGAGCGCGCCTTCGAGCTGGCGCCGGACGCGGTCGCGCAGCTCGCTGGCCGCCTTCTCGGTGAAGGTGATCGCGGCGATGGCGTCGATGCCGGCGGTGCCGGTGGTGACGAGGTTGACGATCCGTCCCACGAGCTCCCGGGTCTTGCCCGACCCCGCGCCCGCCTCCACGAACAACGTGTCGCCCAGGGCGGCCGCGATGCGGCCGCGCGCCGCACCGTCGGGCTGCGCTGGGTCGTCGGCCATGGCGTTGGCGGCGATAGCGATCGGACCGTCGGCGGCGTTCACGGCTCCGCCATCTCGGCGTAGGCGGCGATGGCCGGATGGTTGCGCTTGCGCTCCCAGTCACGCCGCAGGTCGGCGACGCCGAGCCCGTCGGGGTCGCAGTAGGGACAGGTGACCCAGGGCCTGCCCGAGGCGTCGGGCCGGGCGGGAAACGCTCCCCGCTCGATGCCGTCGACGATCGTCGCCAGCGTGGCTCCGACGCGGGCCAGCACCTGGTCGTCGACCGCGTAGCCGATACGCCGGAAGCCCTCGCGGTCGGAGATGAACCAGTAGCGCGCCTGCACGGGTGCGTCGGGTTGGCCGACGAACTGGCGGGCGGCCAGACCGTAGACCGGGAGCTGGAGCTTGGTGCCACGCTCGTCGGGGTTGTCGGGGCCCAGGCGGCGGAAGTCGTCGGACTTGCCGGTCTTGTAGTCGACGACGTGGATGGTGCCGTCGTCGCTGAGGTCGACCCGGTCGGCCGCGCCCCGGAAGCGAAGGTTTCGGCCATCGGTGAGCGGCAGAACCACGGGCCCGGGGCCGTTGGCGTCGTCGCCGTAGCCGAAGCGCAGCTCGGCGGCGATCGGACGGCTGCCATCGCGTTGCCGGTGGGTGTCGTCGTCGGTCAGGAAGCGGTCGGCCAGCGCCAGTATCTGCGCCCGCTCACGTCGCCAGAAGACCGGCCGGCCGGTAAGCCCGCGCGCCTCGTAGTCGTCGCACACCCGCTCGGCCAGCTGGCGCATGCGGGCATGGTCGGTGGCCGACCACCGCTGGTCGGGATCGGGTCGCTCCTCGGCGGGACGGGCGAGCACGTCGTCGACGAACGACTGAAGGATCTCGTGGACCAGCGACCCGCGATCCCAGGCCGAGATCGTGAGCAGCTGCGCCGGGTCCTCGACTGGTTCGACCCGCAGCAGGTGGTTGACGAAGTAGGCGAACGGGCACTCAGCCCACGATTCGAGCCGCGTGGACGACACCACCTCGTCGAGCGGCGACGGGAGCACGACACCGGCGAGGTTGCCGTCGAATCGGGTGAACTCGCGGCTGCGGCGCGCCCACACCACGCGGCTGCCGGCTTCGACCACGGGATCGTGGCCCGCGCCTGCCCGCAGCCGGTACTCCTGCTCGGTGGCGGGAAACTCCGTGTGGGTCACCGCGTGTGCGAACGACGGCACGTGCTCGGGCCCGCTGCCGTGCGCCGGCGACCACGCCGGCAGATCGACCAGCCATCGCGACGGAACCCGCTCGCTGCTCGACCGCAGGTCGCCGCGCGGCGCGGACAGCAGGTGGCGGTCGGCCGCCGCTAGGGCCGCGAGGAGGCGCCGCTGCTCGCGGCCCACCCGGTCGCGGCGCAGCGGCAGCTCGCCCCCGGCCAGGCGCCGCTCGCCGTCGGGCAGGAGCGAGTCGTCGTGGACGGCCGCCGGCAGCGTGCCCTCGGCCATCCCGAGAACGATGACGAGGTCGAGGTCGAGGCCCACGGCGAACGAGAGCGGCCCGACCAGCACACCCTCACCGAACCGGCCGACGCGTCCGAGGTCGGCGTCGAGCTCGAGCTCCAGCGTGCGGCGGAACACCTCGAGCGGCGGTGGATCGTCGATGCCATCGAGCGAGGCCAGGCGCTCGAGCGCGGCGTCGACCCGGTCGGCCGCTCGCTGCTCGTCGGGCGGCCAATCGCCACGCCGGCCCGCGTCGCCGATCAGGCGGTCGGCGAGCCGCCGCAGCCACCGTACCCGTGTGCTCCAGGGCTGGGGGGCGGCCGCGGCGTCGGTGATGTCGTCGATGAGCCCGACGACGATCGCCGCCAGGTTGCGCACTCGCTGCGCCCGCCGCCGCATCCGCTCGAAGGCCTCGCGGCGCCGCTCGGCGCCACTCTCGTCGAACGGATCCGTGCCCGTGACCTCGATGTCGCTCGCCCGGCGGTCGAGCTCGACGGCCAGCCGCTCGAGCCGCTGGCTCCACTGGTCGCGTCCGGCCACGACCGCCGCCTGGCGCGACACGCGCTGCCATTCCGCCGCGGGAATCCTGCGCGCTGACCCGAGCCCGTCGGCGCTGCGGCCGAGTAGGCCGACAACGTCGGCGCGACGGAAGTCGTGGTCGCGAAGGGCCAGCAGGTCGAGTAGGGAGCGTCCGGCGACGCTTCCCGCGAGGGGGCGGACGGCGGCGCCGTTGCGTGAGACCCCGGCCGCCTCCAGGTGTTCGTGAACCAGCCGGCCGTAGGGCTCGCGTGTCCCGAACAGGATGGCGATGCGTTCGAGAGGCGTGCCGGCGCGGGCGGCGTCGATGACCGCCCGGACCGCAGCCCGCACCTCGTCGTCGGCGTCGGACGCGGTGAGCACGTGGGTCATGGCACCGGGCCCGGGCGCCGCTGCGGCATCGGTCGCCGGCAGGTCGACGCCGAGGCGTGCGAGCGAGCGTCGGACGCCGGCGTCGGCTCCCTCCGCGCCGGTGATGCCGGCCACCACCGTGGTGGCGCAGACCTCGGCCACGGCGGCGACGAGACGGGCCTGCCGCTGGAGCAGATCCTGGGGCATGTGGACGATCACACGGCCGAGCTCGCGGACCACCCGCGCGGGCTCGCTTCGCACCGCGTCGACGGCCGCCTCGGTCAGGTCGGCCTCGTCGTACCAGCCCTCGCTCAGGACCGCCCGGGCTTGCCGGCACAGGCGCACCACGTCGCCGGCCCGCCGCCCGGCCCGAGCCAGCGCCTCGAGGCCGGCGGCCGAGACGTCGGACAGTTCCCCGAAGGCCGCCACGAGCGCGGCCTCGGTGGCGGGGTGCTCGGCCACCGGCGCGAACAGGCCCGGGTCGCGACGCAGCACCTTGCGCAGGGCGGCAGCAAGCACGGGGGTCGATACGGGACGCCGTTGTTGGGCCGCCAGCCGCGCGGCCCCGAGCAGCTCGGCCAGCCGGTAGACGGTGAGGAACGTCACCGCCGCCACGCCCGCACCCCCGTCGCTCACCGGTCCCAGCGAACCGCTGGCCAGCGCCCGCCGGGCCGTCACACCGACGTGGTTGGCCGGCACGATCACCGTGACGGGGGCCAGCGGATCGCCCCGCTTCGCCGCCGCGACCGCGCGCCGCAACGCCAGCAGGGCGGGGCGTCCGTACGCGGTGGCCACCACGTCAAGGGGCATGTGGCCAGGCTATGCACAAGGTATGACAGTGTCGGTCGTCAGACCGACGCCATCAGGGGGCGGGGGTGGGGGTCGGGCTGGACAGTGTCGGTCGTCAGACCGACGCCATCACGGGGCGGGGGTGGGGGTCGGGCTGGACAGTCAGTTGCGATCGTCCGGCACCGACTCGGACACGGCGCCGCCACGGTTGGTCTCCAGCGGCACCTTTCCGCTGATGTGCGGAACCTCGATGTCGACGGTGACCGTGCCGTGGTCGCGCTCGTAGCGCACGACGTTGAACGCGGCCGCGTAGACCACCAGCCTTGCCGCCAGCGCGAGCCAGGCCAGGATCGCGAACACCACGCCCAGCGACCCGTACAGCGCCGACGCCGAGGCCACGGCCCGCGGCACGAACACCGATCCGATCACCTTGAGCACCTCGAGGCCGACGCCGCCCAGCAGGGCGCCGGGCAGGTGGACGCGCCACGGGAGGTTCACGTTGGTGAGCACCACGAACATCCACACGAACAGCAGGACATCGAGGACGAACCCGGCCACGATCGTGGGAACCGTCACCGGTCCGGGCAGCTCGTTGAGGAGTGGCCCGAGCGCCATGGATCCAAGGAAGAGAAGGCCGGCCCCCAGCAGCCAGCCCGCGCCCACCAGCCGGGAGATCAGCCCGCGGCCGGTCACCTGCCAGGTGGCATTCATGGCGTTCTCGAGCGCCCCGACCACCCCGAGGCCCGCCCACACCAGTCCGATCAGACCCACCACCGAGGCCGCGCGCCGGCTGCCCTCGGCGGTGTCGATGGCGTCCACGACCTGGTCGGCCGCCTCTCCTTCGAGCCCGAGCTGGTCGACGACCTCGGAGGCGAAGTCGGTGTTCTCGGCCGAGATGAAGCCGAGGACGGCGACGCCGACCAGGAGCAACGGGAACAGCGACAGGAACCCCGCGAGCGCGATCGACGACGACAGCGGACCCCCGCCGACCGCACCCACCCGCTCGTGCACCGGCAGGATCGACCGGACGACGGGGAGTCGCCGAAGACGTTCCACACCCCATGTCGTACCCCCAGAAGGGGTCGGTCGTTCGCGGAGTTGCAGGAGGTAGGTTGCGCGAGTGACCCCCGACGGCTCCGCGACTCGCGCCACCGTGGCCGCCGACATCGATCTCGCGCACATCCCGACCCACGTAGCGTGCGTGATGGACGGGAACGGTCGCTGGGCGCAGCGTCGGGGACTGCCGCGCACCGAGGGTCACGCCGCCGGCGAGCAAGCGCTGTTCGACACCGTCGAGGGGGCCCTCGACATCGGGTTGCGGTGGCTGACCGCCTGGGCGTTCTCGACCGAGAACTGGCGGCGGCCGCCGGACGAGGTCCGCTACCTCATGGGCTTCAACGAGGCGCTCCTCGTGCGGCGGCGCGACGAGCTGCACGACAAGAACGTGCGGGTGCGCTTCATCGGGCGACGCGACTGGCGCGTCCCCCGGCGGGTCTTGCGCCGCATGGACGAGACCGTCGAGCTGACGCACCGCAACACGGGGCTGACCCTCACGATGGCCTTCAACTACGGCGGCCGGGCCGAGATCCTCGACGCGGTGCGGGCACTGATGGCGTCCGGCACGCCGGCCGACAAGGTCACCGAGAAGCGGGTGCGTGACCACCTGTACGCCCCCGACATGCCGGATCCCGACCTGGTGGTGCGCACGTCGGGGGAGTTCCGGCTCTCCAACTTCATGCTCTGGGAGCTGGCTTACAGCGAGCTGGTCTTCACCGACGTGCTGTGGCCCGACTTCCGGCGGGAGCACCTGTTCGACGCCATCCGCGAGTACCAGAACCGGGAGCGCCGCTTCGGGGGCGTGCGCTCCCGCTAGCCATGTCGCTCTACCACGACCGTGGGGTCGTGCTGCGGACCCACAAGTTGGGTGAGGCCGACCGCATCGTCGTCATGCTCACCCGCGGGCACGGCAAGGTCCGGGCGGTGGCCAAGGGGGTGCGCAAGACCAAGAGCCGGTTCGGCGGCCGGCTCGAGCCGCCGTGCCACGTCGAGCTGCTGCTCTACGAGGGCCGCGAGCTCGACATCGTGAGCCAGGCCGAGACCATCGACCACTTCCCGACCGTGCGCGACGACCTCGACCGGCTGGGCCGGGCGGTGTCGATGCTCGAGGCCGCCGACCAGCTGGCGTTGGAGCGGCAACCCAACGCCCAGCTGTACGACATGCTGGTCGGCGCCCTACGCGCCCTGGCGGAGCAGGACGCGCCGCTGGTGCTGGCGGGGTTCTTCCTCAAGGTCCTGGCGCTCGAGGGCTTCGGCCCCCAGGTCGACGCCTGTGCCGTCTGCGGCTCGCCCGGGCCGCTGGTGTCGTGGGCGATCGAGGAGGGCGGCCTGCGCTGCGGCGCCCACCGGCAAGGGCCGGCGGTGAGCCCGGAGGCGGTCGAGGTGCTCCAGCAGGTCCTCGGCGGCCGTCTGGGGAGCGCCCTCAACGAGACCCGGGCGCCGGTGGTGTCCGAGGTGGATCACTTGGCGACCCGGGCGCTGGAGCACCAGCTGGAGCGGCGGCTGCGCTCCGTCACCGCGCTCCATCGCGCCTGATCGCAAGCCCACCGGGTCCCAGGCGCCGGATTGGTTGCCCCAGCAACCAGAACTGCGCCAGGAAGTCAGCGTGGAGTGGTCAGAGCCTCTTCCACTCCTTGGCGGCGTCGTCCCAGCCCAGCCAGTAGCCCCGCTCGGCGGACCACACGATGTACGTGCCCCGAGCCGGATCCCACTGCGGGTTGTAGCCGGGCGTGGCTGTCTCGGCCGTCGACGTCGCCTCGGCCTGGGGCTGCTCGGTGGTCGCGGCATCCCCGGCCGCAGGCTCGGCCGCGGGCTCAACGTCGGCTGGCGCACGTTCGGGCGAGGGAGCTGCCTCGTCGGGCCGTTGCGGTTCCGCGGGCGCGTCGACCGCCTCGGCGTAGGCGCTCGGGGGTGACTCCGCGGCGGCCGACTGCGGAGGCGTGGTCTCGGGCGGCGCACCCCACGTCGGTGGCGGCCCCCAGGCGGGCGGCGAGGCCAGCGTCTGCGGCTGCTCTGCGGGCGGTGTGCCGGGCTGTGCGCCCCAACCGCCACCCGGCCCACCGGGCGCCTCCGGCCCACCGGGATTCCGGGATATCCGGGATAGGCCGGGTAGCCCGCCGTCATGCCGGGCACGACGATGGGGTGTCCCATGTACTGGCTGCCCACGACAAAGGTCTTGGCCGCCATGTCGCCGACTCGGCGATGGCCCTTGCTGGTCAGCGCCACGATGAATCCGACCAGGCCGGCGCAGAGCTCGTCGACGAACAACAGCAGCCAGCGGATGATCGCTCGGCCGATGCCTGGCGCCCGCCCGTCCTCCGCGACGGTCCGGATCCCGAAGAGCAACTTGCCCGGCGTCCAGCCCCTGAGCCCCTGGATCAGGACGTAGATGAGGATGCTCAGTCCGAGGGCGACGCCCCACGGCGCCACCGGGACCCCGTCGCTGAAGTAGACCCGATCGCCGACGTCGAGGCAGACCCCCTCCTCTTGGTCCATGTAGTCCTCGCAGAAGTCCATGCCGGACTGGTCGAGGCTCGACTCCTCGAGGTACTCGAGCTCGCTCGTGAACAGCGCCACCGCCGGCGCCAGGATGATGACCGAGTCGACGACCCAGGCGGCCACCCGGCGCCCCATCACCGCCGTCGGGTCACCCGCCGGGAGTCCCGGCGCGTACGACGGCTCCGTCGCCGGATACGGATAGGACGAGGTCACGGGCGCGTGTCTACCACCGCATCGGCTGGCGCTCGTGAGATCAGCGCCGCCCAATGGCGTTCTGGGAGCCCGGCGGCGGTCCGTACACTTGAGCGCCATGTCCCCGGCCCCCGATCCCTCCCTGTTCGACAAGGTCGTCAACCTCTGCAAGCGGCGGGGCTTCGTGTTCCCGTCGGCCGAGATCTACGGCGGATTCCGCTCCACCTACGACTACGGGCCGGTCGGCGTGCTGCTGCTGCGCAACGTCAAGGAGGCGTGGTGGCGCTCGATGGTGCAGTTGCGTCACGACATCGTCGGGCTCGACGCCGCCATCCTGTCGCCACCCGCCATCTGGGAGGCATCGGGCCACCTCCAGAACTTCACCGACCCGCTGGTGGACTGCCGCAACTGCCGAGAGCGGTTCCGCCTCGACAAGCTCGACGATCCCAACGAGTGCCCCAACTGCCACGCCAAGGGCAGCTTCACCGAGGCCCGCCACTTCAACCTCATGTTCAAGACCTACGCGGGCCCGGTCGAGGGAACCGGTGCGGAGGTCTACCTGCGGCCCGAGACGGCCCAGGGCATGTTCGTGAACTTCAAGAACGTGCTGGAGACATCGCGCAAGCGTCCGCCGTTCGGCATCGCCCAGATCGGCAAGTCGTTCCGCAACGAGATCACGCCCGGGAACTTCGTGTTCCGCACCCGCGAGTTCGAGCAGATGGAGATGGAGTACTTCGTGCCGCCGGACGAGGCGGGCAAGTGGTACGAGTACTGGCGCCACGAGCGACTGCAGTGGTACGTCGATCTCGGAATCCCGGAAGACCAGTTGCGGCTGCGGGCGCACGACGAGGAGGAGCTGTCGCATTACTCGTCGGCCACGTCTGACGTGGAATTCCTGTTCCCGTGGGGTTGGGACGAGCTCGAGGGCGTCGCCAACCGCACCGACTACGACCTGCGGCAGCACGCGCAGGCCTCGGGCGAGAGCCTCGACTACTTCGACCAGGCCCTTGGCGAGCGCTACGTCCCCTACGTCATCGAGCCGGCTGCCGGCGCCACCCGCACCGCCATGGCGTTCCTCATGGCGGCGTACGACGAAGAGGAGGTGGCGAGGGAGGGCCAGGGCCAGGGCGAGAGCCGCACCGTGCTCCGCTTCCACCACCGCATCGCGCCGTACAAGGTGGCGGTACTGCCCCTGTCCAGGAAGCCCGAGCTGCAGGAGCCGGCGAACGAGGTGCTCGGTCTGCTCCAGCCGCACTACATGTGCGACTACGACGAGACGCAGGCCATCGGGCGGCGCTATCGGCGGCAGGACGAGCTGGGCACGCCCTACTGCGTGACCGTCGACTTCGAGACGCTCGACGACCGAGCCGTGACCGTGCGGGACCGCGACTCGATGGCGCAGGATCGGGTGCCGATCGACGCGCTGCTCGACCACTTGGGGCCGAAGCTCAACTGACGCCACCGGGGCGGTCGGCGATCCAGATCATGCTGCGACCGGAATGGGGCGGCGCAAGCGCCTCCTCGCTCTCGACGCGGTCGAGCCGGTAGCCCAGCCGTGCCGGCACCGCGGCGCTGGCGACGTTGGCCTCGTCGCAGTGGATCTCGACCCGCACGACATCCGGGAGCGTCCAAGCAGCGTCGGTGAGCGCTCGGGCGGCGGCCGTGGCATGGCCGCGCCGGGTGTGGTCGACGTGGACCCAGTAGCCGATCTCGATCGCGCCCGGACCGATCCGGCGCATGAGCCCGCAGCCCCCGATGATCCGCCGCTCGTCGGCGGCGAGGATGGCGAACTCGTAGTCACTTCCATCGGCCCAGCTGGCGTCCGCCATCACCAACCGGTCGCGCTGCACCGGCGTCTCGGCGGCGACGGGGACCGCCCACGGCATCCAAGAGCGAAGATGGTCGAGGCTCTCGCGCACCGCCTCCGCGAACCCCTCGGCATCGGTCGGGCGCACACGGCGCAGGACGGCCCCGCTGGCGGTCTGCATGCGCTCGGGCGGATGGCCGCGCTCCGTGGAAGCCGGCGCTCGCGCCGTCGAGCGCGCCGGCGCCGGACGCAGT
The DNA here is from genome assembly GCA_963813485.1 of uncultured bacterium. Classification (GTDB taxonomy): domain Bacteria; phylum Actinomycetota; class Acidimicrobiia; order Acidimicrobiales; family VFJN01; genus DASQUK01. Next base: position 17,202 of record CAWEZE010000008.1, on the reverse strand, counting down.
CGCAGGCCGATGCCCGCGCCCAGGTCCCGATCGGCCCAGGCGTAGGCGGCCGCCGCCCGCGGCGCCAGCGGCGGCCCCACCGGTGTGGCGCCGGGTGTGGCGGTGAAGCGGATGAAGCCGCCCTGGCTCGACGGGCCGGTGGTGACGACACCGTTGGCCTCGTCGGCGTCGGTTGCCGCCTCGCAGCCGTCGTCGGTGACGACGACCGGATGCTCGCGGGTCTCGCGCCACCGTGTCCGCCCGGCCACCCACCCGCCCCCTGCCCGGTGGGCGTCGGCCGCCGCCACGATGGTCGCCTCCAGTTCGTCGGGCGCCACCGGACACGGCCAGCCGGCGGCGACGGCCCAGTGGAGTGCGAGGAACGGCAGTTCGGGCAGACCCCCGACCAGCGGTGTGAAGCCGGCGCCGAGGCGCGGATTCAGCTCGGTGGGGCTGAAGCCGTCATCGGTCAGAACCCCGTCGACCGTATAGCAGCCCAGGAATCCCACCTCGTCGCGCAGCAGCGAGCCCACTCGGCGCGCCACGATCCGCATCCTCGCCCGATCGGCCTCGGGTGGATCGAAGAAGGTGGCCGAGCCCCCGTAGTGCAGCGCAGGCGGATCCGCCGACCGCAGGGTCATCGCCTCCACGGGCCGGAACACGGCCAAGCCGTCCTCGGTGGCGAAGCCGTGGATGTTGCAGGGTGTTCCCTCCAGGAACGGTGCCACCCGAATCGACCGACACCGGGCGGCGAACCAGCGCTGCGCGCCGTCGGCCTGGGCGTCGTCGGTCACCCAGCGGACGAAGGCACCGCCGCCGTTGAAGCCCTCGCTGGCGTCGCCCGACCAGACGGTGCCCTGGCCCCGGTCGAGGCCGGCGGCGGCGGCACCGAGGGCACTGCGGTCGCCGGCCGCCACGACCTCGCATGGCGGGCGGTCGACGCCGGCGCGGTCGAACAGGGCGTCGTTCGTCGTCTTGTCCTCGAGGGCCACCCACTCGGCCCGGCGACCGCCCACCACGGGCCGGCCGCCCAATGTCGTGACGGCCTGGAAGGGTGCGGCGAGCACCAGGGCGTCGCCCTGGGGTCGAACCGGTCCAGCGCCTCCGTCACCACCGCGGCCGGATCGGCGGCCAGGCGCTCGAACTGGCGGAACTCGTCCACAGGGTCGGAGGCTCGGATGTCGAGGTCGATCCACTCGGCGTCTTCGGGGTCGGGCAGCTCACCCGTCCCGAGCGTGGTACCCACGACGAGGACCCGCCCGGCGCCCAGGCTCCGCAGCTGGTCGATCCACCCGGGGGTCGCGGCGATGGGCATGCCCGCCAGGACGACCCGCCGACCGCCGATCCAGTCGCGGACCGCCTCGCGGACGCGTTCGGCGACGGGCCGTGTCACGTCAATGCCTCCCCTGGGGCTGCGCCCCACACCCACGCAGCGCTCGCTTCGCTCCCACTTCAGCCCTCGCCTTGGCGGATGCGGCGGGCGTGGGTGCGCAGGATGTCACCCGAGCGGGTGAGCATGTCCACGCACGCCGCCAGCTCGTCATCCGAGTAGTCGCCGTGCAGGGCGCGCATGTCGGCGATCAGGCCGTCGAACATCGGCCCGATCCGCGCCATCGACTCGGGCACGAGGCGCACGATCACCCGCCGGCGGTCGACTGGGTCGCGTTCCCGCCTGACGAAGCCGGCGCCCTCCAACCGGTCGACGACGCCGGTGACGGCGCCAGTCGTCAGCCCGGTGAGGTCGGCAAGCTGGCCGGCCGTGAGCGGCTCGGGAAGCGCCTCGTCGAGCAGTAGCACGCATCCCCAGTCGGTCGAGTGCAGGCCCAACCGGTCGGCGCACGCCGCGAGCAGCATCGACGACGAGTTGCCGAGCGACCGTCCGGCGACCAGGAGGGCGGCGGACAACTCGGCGTGGCGCGCGGCGGCGTTCACATCGACTCCTTCTCGTGACGGCTCGGGATCGCTGTGCGAGTCTGGGTAACAAAGGTAATAACGCTTGTGGCTGAGAGTCTCAGTCGTTAAGGTAACTCAGCTGCCGCGGCGACAACACAGTGAGCGGACGTCTCGCATGAGCGTCCGCTCTGCCCGCCCCGTGTTTCGTCAACGGAGGTTGCCTCCATGCTGCAACGCCTCGCCCGCTTCTGTTACCGGCGTCGCTGGCGGGTCCTGGGTGCCTGGGTCGTCCTGCTCGTCGGCCTGTTCGCGCTCAACTCGTCCTTCGGCGGCAAGTTCCTGGACGAGTTCGACCTTCCGGGGTCCGAAAGTCAGGAGGCTGTCGACCTGCTCGAGGAGCACGGCTTCGACACCCGTGCCGGCGCCACCGGGCAGATCGTGTTCAAAACCGACAACGTCAACGACCCGACGGTCAGGCGGGATATGGAGGCGTTGTTCGACCAGATTGCCGAGGTCACTGCGCCCAGCGAGGTGGTGAGCCCGTACAGCGAGGAAGGCGCACACCAGATCAGCGAGGACGACACGATTGCCTACGCCGAGGTCAACCTGAGCGACCGCGACAGCGACGAGCTGGTCGACATCGGAGAACAGGCCCGGGCGATCGTGGCCGACGCGAACGTGCCCGGCACCGAGGTGGAGCTGGGCGGGGACATCGCCTTCGAGCAGCCTCCGTTCTCGAGCGAGGTCGTCGGCTTCATCGCCGCCCTGATCATCCTGCTCATCGCGTTCGGTTCGCTGCTGGCCGCGGGTCTGCCGCTGATCACCGCGATCTTCGGCATCGTCACCGGCATCGCCATCGTGGGCCTGGCGGTCAACGTCATCGGCATGCCGAGCTTCTCGAACCAGGCGGTGGCGATGATCGGCATCGGCGTGGGCATCGACTACGCCCTGTTCATTGTCACCCGCTACCGCGAGGGCCTACAGGACGGGCTGACGCCGGAGTGCGCCACGATGCGGGCGCTCGACACCGCCGGCCGGGCCGTGCTCTTCGCAGGTTGCACGGTGATCATCGCCATCCTGGGCTTGTTCACGATCGGCCTGGATCTGATCCGGGGCCTGGCGGTGGGCATCTCGATCGGCGTGCTCATGACGATGCTCGCCGCCCTCACGCTCCTGCCGGCCATCCTCGGCTTCGTCGGCAACAACATCGACAGGCTGGGGCTGCCGCATCGCAGGCGGGCCGAGCGCGCCGGTCACCAGTCGGTCTGGTACCGCTGGAGCCGGGTGATCCAGCGCCGGCCCTGGCCCGCCGCGCTGGCCTCCGCAGGCTTCCTGATCCTGCTGACCATTCCGCTGTTCAGCATGCGGATGGGATTCGGCGATGCCGGCAATCAACCGACCGACTTCACGGTCCGGCGTGCCTACGACCTGATCTCGGAGGGGTTTGGCCCCGGTGCCAACGGCCCGTTGCTGCTGGTCGCGGAGACCCCGGGCCAGTCCGACCTCCAGGCCCTCGAGGCCCTGTCCCCCGAGCTGAACCAAGCCGAGGGGGTCGCCTTCGCGTCGCCACCGATCCCCAACGAGTCCGGGGACGCGGCCATCATCCAGGTGCAGCCCACCACCTCGCCCCAGGACAAGGAAACCGCGCACCTGGTGAACCGCCTGCGCGACGACATCATTCCGCGGGCCGTCGCGGGCACGACGGCCGACGTGAAGGTGGGTGGCGCGACCGCGTCGGTCGTGGACTTCTCGAGGTACACCTCGGATCGCCTGCCGTGGTTCATCGGCGCCGTGCTCCTGCTGTCGTTCCTCCTGTTGATGGTGGTATTCCGCAGCCTGCTGGTGCCGCTCAAGGCCGTGATAATGAACCTGTTGTCGGTGGGTGCCGCCTACGGGATCCTCGTGGCGGTCTTCCAGTGGGGCTGGGGGGCGAGCCTGCTGGGGGTCGGCCGCGAGGGCCCGATCGACGCCTGGATCCCGATGATGCTTTTCGCCGTGATCTTCGGCTTGTCGATGGACTACGAGGTGTTCCTGCTGTCGCGCATCCGCGAGGAATACGACCGGACACATGACAATGCCAGCGCGGTGGCCAACGGCCTCGCCAAGACCGCCCGGGTCATCACCGCCGCCGCCGCGATCATGTTCTTCGTCTTCATGAGCTTCGTGCTCGGCCCCGACCGGTCGTTGAAGATGTTCGGGTTCGGGCTGGCCATGGCCGTGTTGCTCGACGCCACCGTGGTCCGGCTCGTGCTCGTGCCCGCCACGATGGAGCTACTCGGCGACCGCAACTGGTGGCTGCCGCGCTGGCTCGACCGGATCCTGCCCGTCGTACACGTCCAGGCCGACGAGGAGGTGGTCGCCGGGACCGCGCCCGAGCTGCGCGAGCCAGAGAGGGTGGGCTGAGCGGTCCCATCCCCGAGAAACCTGCCGCGGAGTTTGTGGCCAGGGCACCCAATCCCGCGGTAGGTCTCCTCAGTCGTTGTCTGGCCGCCAGGCCCGGGAGCGCTTGCGTTCTGCGGCGCGGCGCTTGGCCTCGAGCCGGGCGTCGCGTGCGGCCCGTGACGGTCGGGTGGGACGCCGGGGGGCCACCACGGTCGCCGCCTCGTCGAGCGTGGCGGCGAGCCGGCCCCGGGCGATGGTCCGGTTGCGCCACTGCGAGCGGGACTCGTCGGCGTGCGCCCTCGCGACCGCGCCGAGGCGCCGGCGGACCCGGTCGGCGCCGGGCCCGCCGAGCGCGGTCAGGTCGGCTATGACCTCCACGGCCGATGCGGTGACGTTGCGGTGCTGGCCGCCCGGCCCCGACCCTCGTGCGAACCGCTCATCGAGCGCGGCCGCCGGGAGGTGGAGCCCGCGGCGCGTCACCAGGTCGCCGTCACTCATGGGAGGAGGAGCGCGCCGAGCCGCCGGCCGGCGACGCGGAGCCCGATCCCGCCCATGGCGGCCAGGTACGCCGCGTGCAGCAGCAAGCCCGGGTAGAGGTCGCCGAGGATGAGCGCCCGTTCCAGGGCGACACCCTGGTAGAGGGGACTGACCCGGACAACCCACTCCAGGGCCGCCGGGTACTGGCTCAGGGGGAAGAACGTCGCGGAGAAGAGGAACAGCGGGACGATCGCGAGCTGGATGTAGCTGAAGTCGACGTACGAGCGCATGAAGGACGCGCACGCCATCCCTGCGCCCCCGAAAGCGAAGCCGATCAGGCCGGCGGCGGGCAGCGCCAGGACCGCCCAGCCCGACTCCACCAGGCCCATCGCCGCCATCGTCAACAGGAAGACCCCCGAGTAGAGCAGGCCGCGCAACAGTGCCCAGGCCGTCTCGCCCCGCACGACGTCCGGGACCCCGAGCGGGGAGGCGAGCATCCCGTCGAAGGTCTTCGCGTACTTGAACTTGAAGAAGAAGCCGAACGTGGTGTCGATCACGGCGCCGTTCATGGCGGACGTGGCAAGCATGGCCGGAGCGACGAACAGTTCGTAGGAAATGGGTCGCCCGTCGGGACCCGGAAGGTCGCCGACCAGCTCGCCCACACCGATGCCGATCGAGAACAGATAGAAGACCGGTTCGAGGAAGCCGGTCACGAGGGGTGCCCACATGCGCAGGTAGGCGCGTGCGTTGCGCTCGACCACCCGCAAGGCCCGCTGCGGGCCCAGCAGAGCCACGGCCGTGCTCACGGCGTCAGCCTCGACGCGAAGTTGCGCACGCCGAACCAGCAACCCACGGCGATGAACCCAGCGAGGTACGCGACGTGGCCGGCGGCGGCCAAGCCGAGCGTGCCGGTCGTGGCGCCGCGGCAGAGCTCGACGCCGTGCCACAGGGGCGAGATCCAGGCGACCGGCTGCAGCCAGTCCGGGAGCTGATCGACGGGGAAGAACGTCCCCGAGAACAGGAACAGCGGCAGGATGCAGACCCGCATGATCACCGGGAAACCCAGATCGCTGTCCTGGACCGCGGAATAGGCGCTCATCGGCGCGGCGAACGCCAGGCCCGTGAGCGACGCCGCGGGCACCGCCAGCACACCCCACGGCGACGGCACTGCGCCGAGCGCCGCCGCGACCACGACGAAGATGACGGCATTCATCGTCTCGCGGGCGCCGATCCACAGGACCCAGCCACCGAACACGTCGCCGGGACGCAGTGGAGTCGCAGCGGCGCCGTGGAACGTGCGCAACCACTTCATCCCCCCCATCACGGGCCACAGCGACTGGCCCGCAGCTCCCTGCATGGCACTGGCCGCCAGGATCCCGGGTGCCACGAACGCCAGGTAGTCGACCCCCTCGACAGTCCCTGTGTTCTCGTCGACCAGCCCACCGAGGCCGAGCCCGATCGCGCCGAGGAACATCAGCGGCATGAGCACGAGGGTCAGCGCGGAGCTGCGCCAGAATCGACGCCACACGCGGGCCTCGCGCTCCGTGACCCGGAGCATGGGCACGGCCGCGGCCAGGGCGTCGAAGGCCGACCGGGGCGCAACGGTCGCGCGGGCGGGGTCGGCGAGGGCCACGCGGTCACTCATCGAGGGTGCGACCCGTGAGGGTAAGGAACACATCCTCGAGCGTGGCGCGGCGGACCAGCACCGAGTCGGGCTGGATGCCATCGCGGGTGACCCGGGCCAGCGCCTCGTCCCCGTGCGAGGTGTACAGCAGGACCCGGTCGCCCAGCGGTTCGACGCGGTCGCCGAGGGCGGCGAGCGGCGAGAGCGCAGCCTCCTGCTGCTCCGGCAGGGCGAAGCGAAGCTCGACAACCTCGCGCGTGGAGTGCCGGTCGATCAATTGCCGGGGCGATCCCTCGGCGACGATGCGGCCGCCGTCCATGATCACGAGGCGATCGCAGAGCTGTTCGGCCTCGTCCATGTAGTGCGTGGTGAGCACGAGGGTCACGCCCTCGCGTTTGAGGCGATAGAGGCGCTCCCAGAGCAGGTGGCGGGCCTGGGGATCGAGGCCGGTGGTGGGCTCGTCGAGCAGGACCAGCTCGGGTCGGTTGATGAGCGACCGCGCGATGATGAGCCGTCGCTTCATGCCGCCCGACAGAGGATCCACCCGCGACGTGCGACGGTCGTCGAGTCGGGCGAAGTGCAGCAGCTCGGTGGCCCGCTCCCGGATCTCTGCCATGGGCAGGCCGAAGTAGCGGCCGTAGATCACGAGGTTGTCCCAAACCGTGAGCTCGGTGTCGAGGTTGTCGTCCTGGGGGACCACGCCGAGCCGGGCCCGGATCGCCGGGCCGTCGGTCGTCGGGCTCATGCCCAGCACGCGGAGCTCGCCGTCGCTGATGGGCGAGACGCAGGCGATCATCCGCATGGTCGTGGTCTTGCCGGCACCGTTCGGCCCCAGGAATCCGAAGACCTCACCGCGCTCCACCGCGAAGTCGACGCCGTCGACCGCGACGTATTCGCCGAAGCGCTTGGTGAGCGCCTTGGCCTCGATCAGCGGCGCGCTGGCGGATCCGACCGGTTCGGACATCACGCCGAACCTACCGGCGGGCTGCGACGGTCGAGACAGCGGTTTCAGGTCGCGGGTCGGCGGAGCTGGTACGTCGTGGCCCATGATTGGACCGTTCGTACCGGCCTGCGCGGCGTGCCCGGTTCTTCGCCCACCTGGGCGGTGCGTCACCAACCGCACCGAGCTCGCCACGCTCGCCACGGCCCGCGGCTGCCGCCCGGCCCAGCGCCGTTGAGTCCTACGCCGTCGGGTCTCACGCACCTGGTTGGCGGCAGCGAGCACGTCGGGCCGGATTCGCCCTGTGGGGCGGTCACGGGTCGAAGCATTGCTCAGTAGGCTCGGCGACGGACCGCATTCGCTGAGCAGGAAGCACAGGAACAGGAACCGTGCCGTACGTCTACGCCTTCGACCATCGCCACAAGCGCCCACCTATGAACATGAAGGACCTCCTCGGAGGCAAGGGCGCCAACCTCGCCGAGATGACCTCGGTCCTACGCTTGCCGGTGCCGCCGGGCTTCACCATCACCACCGACGCCTGCCGCGACTACATGCGGTCGGGGTGGCCGAAGGGGCTCAACGACGAGGTCGCCCGCCACGTCCGCAACCTCGAGCGGCAGATGAAGCGACGCCTGGGCGACCCGTCCGACCCGCTGTTGGTGAGCGTGCGTTCGGGGGCCAAGTTCTCGATGCCGGGGATGATGGACACCGTCCTCAACCTCGGCCTCAACGACCGGAGCGTGAAGGGCCTCGCGGAAGCCACCGACGACGAGCGCTTCGCGTACGACTCGTACCGCCGGTTCATCGCCATGTACGCGCGGATCGTGCTCGACCTCGATGCCGCGCGCTTCGACGACGAGCTGGAGGCGGCCAAGGACGACGCCGGCGTCAGCAGCGACGCCGACCTCGAGGCCGATGCCCTCAAGGAGCTGTGCACCACGTTCAAGCGCATCGTGAAGGAGGAGACGCGCCGGGCGTTCCCGCAGGATCCGCAGCGCCAGCTCCACGGCGCCATCGAGGCAGTGTTCAACTCCTGGGACAGCCCTCGCGCTCGCGCGTACCGCGACCGCGAGAAGATCCCGCACGACCTCGGCACCGCCGTCAACGTCCAGGCGATGGTGTTCGGCAACCGCGACGACGAGTCGGGCACCGGGGTCGGCTTCACTCGCAACGCCGCCACCGGTGAGGACAAGCCCTACGGCGACTTCCTCGTCAACGCCCAGGGCGAGGACGTGGTGGCCGGCATCCGCAACACCCTCGACCTCGACGACCTCGGCCAACACTTCCCCGGCATCAAGGACGAGCTGCTCGACATCTTCGCCCGGCTGGAAGCGCACTACCGCGACATGTGCGACACCGAGTTCACCATCGAGCGGGGCAAGCTCTGGATGCTGCAGACCCGGGTCGGCAAGCGCACCGGTCGCGCTGCGCTGCGCATGGCGGTCGAGATGACGAAGCAGGGGCGCAGGCAGGGCTGGTCGATCTCGCGCGACGAGGCGCTACTGCGCATCAACGAGGACCACGTCGAGCAGGTGCTCCATCCCCAGTTCGCGTCCGCCGACGTGCAGGTGATCGCCTCGGGCCTGGCGGCGTCGCCGGGCGCCGCCGTGGGCAAGGCGTACTTCACCGCAGACGCCGCCGCCGAGGCTGCGGCGCGGGGCGAGAAGGTGATCCTGGTCCGTAACGAGACTTCGCCCGAGGACGTGCACGGCATGCAGGCCTCCCAGGGCATCCTCACCGCCCGGGGCGGATTGGTCAGCCACGCCGCTGTCGTCGCCCGCGGCTGGGGCATCCCGGCGGTGGTCGGTGCCGACGCTCTCCGCATCAAGGGCACGGCCTTCACGGTGGGCGACACCACCGTGTCCGAGGGCGACGTCATCTCGCTCGACGGCACCACCGGGAAGGTGGTGCTCGGCGAGGTGGGGCTCTCGGCCAGCGAGGCACCGCCCGAGCTCGACGTCATCCTCGGTTGGGCCGACACCGTCCGCCGGGGCCGCAACCCCGCACGCGCCCGCCTGAACGTGCGCGCCAACGCCGACACCGGTGCCGATGCCGCCAACGCCCGAGCCCGCGGCGCCGAGGGCATTGGCCTGTGCCGCACCGAGCACATGTTCCTGGGCGACGACCGCTTGCCGATCGTCCGGGAGATGATCCTGGCCGACACGCCCGACGACGAGGCGGCATCGCTCGAGAAGCTCCGGGCGGCACAGCGCTCCGACTTCGTGGAGATCCTCGAGGCGATGGACGGGCTGCCCGTGACCGTGCGGCTGTTGGACCCGCCGCTGCACGAGTTCCTGCCCAGCGTCGAGGAGCTGCGAATCCGGGAGGCGGTCGACGGCCTGTCCGACGAGGACAAGAAGCTGCTGGCCGCCGCCGAATCGTGGCGGGAGCAGAACCCCATGCTCGGTACCCGGGGCGTGCGGCTCGGGGTGGTCAAGCCCGGCCTCTACGCCATGCAGGTGCGGGCGCTCATCGAGGCGGCCCTCGACCGGGCCAAGGCCGGCGGCAAGCCGGTCGTGGAGATCATGATCCCGCTCACCGTGACCCGGGAGGAGATGGAGGAGGCCCGTGGCTGGGTCACCGACGCCATCACCCAGGCACTCAAGGGTTCCCGGCGCCACCTCGATGTCAGCATCGGGACGATGATCGAGACGCCGCGCGCCGCCCTCTGCGCGGACGAGATCGCCGAGGTGGCCGACTTCTTCAGCTTCGGCACCAACGACCTCACGCAGATGACCTTCGGGTTCAGCCGCGACGACGTCGAGGCGCGGATGATGCCCGCCTACCTGGCCCGGGGGCTGTTGCGCAGCAACCCGTTCGAGTCCATCGACGAGGAGGGCGTGGGCGACCTGGTGAACACCGCGGTGGAGCGGGGTCGTTCGACCAACCCCAAGATCAAGCTGGGGGTGTGCGGCGAGCACGGTGGCGATCCCGCGTCGATCGCGTTCTTCCAGCGCGTCGGGCTCGACTACGTGTCGTGCTCGCCGTTCCGGGTCCCCGTGGCCCGGCTGGCGGCCGCGCAGGCCATTGTGGGTGCGGGAGGGTCAGACACACGCTGACCAGGGCTTTCCTGGCACTCCCGCGACTGCCTGTAGGCTGCGGGGACCGAAGGGGAGTAGCCCTCGATGTGCGTCATCGTCAGGACGGCCTCGTGCCCGGTGACCACGGCCCATGTGGCGGGCGAGACCTTCGGCTGGAAGTCCACCCACCCAGCCGGAGACCGCCGTGTCCCTCGCCCTCTTAGCTTCCGAGTCGTCGGATAGCCGAGAGAACTTCGCCAGCTTCGACGTTCCCATCTGGATCTGGTTCGCGTTCCTCGCGCTGATCTCGTTCCTGCTCATCGTCGACCTGCTCCTGGTCCATCGGACGCCGCACGCGCCGACAACCAAGGAGGCGGCCATCGAGTCGGCGGTGTGGATCAGCATCGGCGTCGCCTTCACGGGCGCGGTGTTCGCCTGGCATGGCGGGCAGGCCGCCGGCGAGTACATATCCGGCTACCTGATCGAGAAGAGCCTCAGCGTCGACAACGTCTTCGTGTGGGCGCTCATCATGAGCTACTTCGCGGTGCCCAGGGAGTTCCAGTTCCGAGTCCTGTTCTGGGGCGTCTTCGGCGCGCTCGTACTGCGCTTCGTCTTCATCTTCGCCGGCGTCGCGCTGCTCGAGCAGTTCGAGTGGCTGCTGTTCGTGTTCGGGGCGTTCCTGCTGGTCACCGCGTTCCGCATGCTGCGTCATGGCGAGGAGGGGGAGGTCCACCCCGAGCAGAACCCCGTCCTCCGGTTGGTGCGGCGCGTCATACCGTCGACCACCGAGTACAACGGCCAGCACCTGTTCGTGAAGCACGGCCGCAAGCTGCTGGCCACACCCCTGCTGGCGGTGCTGATCGTCATCGAGACGAGCGACGTGGTGTTCGCGGTCGACTCCATCCCCGCCATCCTGGCGGTCAGCCGCGAGCAGTTCATCGTCTTCAGCTCGAACGCCTTCGCCATCCTCGGGCTGCGGGCGCTCTACTTCCTGCTGGCCGACCTGCGCGACCGGTTCCGCTACCTGCAGCAGGGCCTGGCGGTCATCCTCGCCTTCGTCGGCCTGAAGATGATCATCGCCGAGTGGTACCACATCGACACGTTCGTCAGCCTTGGCGTCATCGCGTTGGTACTGACGGTCTCGATCTGGTTGTCGATGCGCAAGGAAGCCCTCGATGAGGTGGCGAGGGCCCAGGGCGCCAGGCCGGGATCAGGTGACGGCCATGAGACTGACGGCAACAGTGCCGGCCGCCTCGGCGCCGGTCCCGACACCCCTGCGGAGGCGGCGACTCCGAAGCCCGGTTCTCCGAGCTCAGATCCCTGACGGGCGCGGCCCCTGACCCATCGGAGCGGAGGGACGTCGACCGGTCACAGCCGCCTCGCTCCGGCGCGAGCCCGGTCCGACCACCACTCGAGTTCGTCCGCGTCGCCCAGCGCCTTCTCCCACCCGAACTGCACCAGCGTGCCCAGCAGGCAGATGTCCAGCTGCCGCTCCCACCAGTCGGAGGTGCCCACGCCGTGACGCTCGAGCGACAAGCGGAAGCGTTCGATGGTGGCTTCCTTGGATTCCGGTAGCCGCGCCCGATTGATCGCCAGGTACCAGCCGAGCTCGTGACAGGCCGGTCCCTCACCCGGATACGCGCAGTCGATCAGGATCGTGCGGCCGTCGGCGTGGCTTCCGAGGTTGCCCATCTTCCAGTCGCCGTGGAGGAAGGTCGTGGGCGTCGTGGCGACGGCCTCGCTGATGGTCCATGGCGCGCGGCGCAGGTCCGTGACCAAGCGGTTGACGTCGTCGGGTGCCCGCTCGGCAAAGGCCTGCCAACCCATGGCGGCGATCCGGGGGACCTCGTCCGGCCAGCCGCGCCTGCGTTCGACGTCGAGCATGGCGTCGCCGAAGAATGCCCACCGAAGGCTGGGTGGCGTGAGGCCCACCGTGTCGGTCCAGCCCCAGAAGCGGGCCGACAGCTCGGCCAGGTGGTCCACGAAGGCGGCATGCTGGCCAAGAGGGACCGTCTGGTGGCCCTCGGGCACGAGGCGGTCGCCTACGTCGCGCATGAGCAACGCCGCTCCCCAACCGTTCCGGCCCAGGCCGGCTGCGGCCCCGACCACCGTGTGGTCGATCGCGGGAGGAAGAGCGTCGAGCAACCCGGCAGCCCACACACGCACCGGCCGACAGGTGACGTCGCCCAGCGAGCGGGCGAGCCAGTCGTCGTCGACGTGCATCACCTTGAGCACGTAGCGCTCGCCGTCGATCTCGACCCGCTCGAACGACGACCCCGACTTGGCGTCGCTCGTGCGGAACGGCCGGCGCCCGGTCGCTCCGTCGATCAGTTCCTCGACCGATGACGCCACCGGGTGGGGCGTCACCGCGGGCGCCCGGTCACCCGCCGTCGTTGCGCCCGTGCCGTCCACGCCCACCAGCCTCGCGCCGGCGACCACACCGTGTCCCCGCGCGCCGACGGCCGCCCGGGGGAAGGCGGCCGTCGGTAGGGCGTCGGGGTGGGGGAGAGCCCAGCGAGGGACGGTCACGGTCGCCGCCGCGCCACCGCGACCGTCCCTGGGGCCGCGTTGCGCGTGGCATCGGCAATCGTGCGGCCGGCCAGCACCGCCGACCGGGCCATGGGCAGCGACCGGAACCGCTCCACCAGGCCCTTCTGCAGGTCCTCGGCCAGGCCGACCCGGTGCCCAGTGCGGCGCACGACGCCGCAGGGCCGCGCAGAGGCGGCGGCCGGCGTCGCCAACGCCCCTGGCCGGCGGGCTGCTGCCGGTAGTCTCGCCCTAATGGGCATCCTCGACGAGGACGTGGCGGCGGTAAGGGCCGCGTCCGACATCGTCGGTGTGATCAGCCAGTACATCCAGCTGCGCCGGGAGGGGCAGCGCTGGAAGGGCCTGTGCCCCTTCCACAGCGAGAAGACGCCGTCGTTCTCCGTCAACGCCAACGAGGGCGTGTGGTACTGCTTCGGCTGCCAGGCCCGTGGCGACGTCATCACCTTCGTGCGAGAGGTCGAGCACTTGGGCTTCCCCGACGCGGTCGAGTGGCTGGCGGCCAAGGCGGGCATCACTCTGCGCTACTCCGACCGCAACGAGGCCGAGGGCCGCAAGCGCCGCGCCCGGCTCATCGAGATCATGGGCAGGGCGCTCGCCTGGTACCACGAGCGGCTCCTGTCGGCCCCCGACGCCGGTGCGGCGCGGCGCTACCTGCGGGAGCGGGGGCTCGATGGCGACGTCGTGCGGGAGTACCAGCTCGGCTGGGCTCCCGACGCCTGGGACGCGCTGTGCCGGGCTCTACGGCTCGACGAGCAGGACGCCCGCGACACCGGTCTGGGCCGCGTCAACCAGCGGGGACGCCTGCAGGACCACTTCCGCGCCCGGGTGCTGTTCCCCATCCACGACGCCGAGGGCCACCCGGTGAGCTTCGGCGGGCGCATCCTGCCGGGGACCGAGGGGCCCGGAAACCAGGGCAAGTACAAGAACACCACCGAGACCCCGCTCTACAGCAAGAGCCGCGTGCTCTACGGGCTCGACCGGGCCAAGGCCGCCATCGTCCGCGACGGCACCGCCGTCATCTGCGAGGGCTACACCGACGTGATCGGCTTCCACCGGGCAGGCGTGCCCCTGGCCGTCGCCACGTGCGGCACCGCCCTCACCGACGATCACGTCGCGCTGCTCCACCGCTTCGCCGCCCGCCGGCTGGTGCTGGCGTTCGACGCCGACACCGCCGGCCAGGCGGCCGCCGAGCGCTTCTACCAATGGGAGCGCCAGCACGACCTCGAGGTGGCGGTGGCCGACCTGCCGGCCGGCCAGGATCCCGCCGACGTGGCCCGGTCCGACCCTGACCGGCTCGTGGCGGCGGTGGACAAGGCGACGTCGTTCCTGCGCTTCCGCCTCGACCGAGCGTTCGCCAGCGCCGACCTGTCCAGCAACGAGGGACGGGCCCGGGCGGCAGAGCGCGCGCTGGCCGCCATCGCCGAGCACCCGACCGACCTCGTGCGCGACCAGTACGTGATGGACGTCGCCTCCCGTTGCCGGATCGAGCCCGACCGGCTGCGGGCCCAGCTCGAGCGCCTGCGTTCGCGGGTGCGGCCGGCCGGCGGGCCCGACGGGGTTGCTCCGCGGGCACGGGCCGGCGGTCGGGCCATCCCGAACGAGCCCTCGGATACGCGGCGTGACGGCCCCGGCCCCAGGGGCGCCGCCGCCGGGGGGAGCCGGTCTTCCATCGCTCCGCCGCCCGGCCGGAACGGGGCGGGGCAGGCCGAACATGAGGGACCGGCGGCCGAGGTGCTGCGTCATGCCATCCACAATCCGGAGGCCGTCTCCCGCTGGCTCGCCGGCGACCTCTTCGACGACCCCGTGCAGGCCGGCGTCTACTGCGCCCTCCTCGAGTCCGATACCCACGCCGCGGCCCTGGCCACCGCTCCACCCCGGGCCGCCGATCTACTGGCGCGTCTGCTCGTCGAGGAGCCGACGTCCGAGCCGTTCGACGCCGTCCGCCGGCTGCTCACGGAGGTGGCCCGCCGCCGGGTCGGCACACTGCGTTTGGTGGGCGCAACCACCGGTGATCCCGCTCAGGCCCTGTCCGAGCTGGCGTTCCTCAACCGCGCGATCGACGACCTACGGGATCCGACCGCCGCGGCCGACTCCGCAGATCGGTTGCTAGCCTGGCTAGGCCAACGGGTTGGAGACGGGGGATGACCGATACGCCATCGAGGCTCGACGCCTGGAACGGCTCGGTGGACGACGAACTCACCAAGCTGCTCAGGCGTGCCGGCACCCGGGGCCGGTTGACGCAGCACGATGTCGTCCGCGCCCTGCCCAACGTCGAGCTGACACCCGACGTGGTCGAGGAGATCATACGCCGCTGCCGGAAGGCGGGCATCGAGATCGACGACGTGTTCGGTGACCTCGACGACCTGCGCGGCGCCCTGTCCGAAGAGTCCGAGTTGCCCGGGGCCGAGCTAATCCTCGGCGAAAGGACGGCGTCCAATCTCGTGGTACTCAACCCCGATCACGCCACCACCAGCGCCTCGCGGGCTCGTCGCCTGTCAGCGACCCTGCGCCGTCGCAGCCGCCTGTCCGCCGATCGGGGGCTGGAGCGGGGCGTGGGAACGTCCGATCCGGTGCGCATGTACCTGCGGGAGATCGGCCGGGTCCCGTTGCTCACCGCCGTCGAAGAGGTCGAGCTGGCGCGGCGCATCGAGGGCGGCGCCGAGGCGTCCGAGCGTCTGGCCGACCTCGACGCCGTGGGCGCGCTGGGGGAGCTGCCCGCAGATGAGTCCCGGGCCATGCAGCGCCTCGCCGACGACGGCGACGAGGCCAAGAGCGCGCTGATCCAGGCCAACCTGCGGCTGGTCGTGTCGATCGCCAAGCGCTACGTGGGCCGCGGCATGCAGTTCCTCGACCTCATCCAAGAGGGGAACATGGGGCTCATGCGGGCGGTCGAGAAGTTCGACTACACGAAGGGCTTCAAGTTCTCGACGTACGCAACGTGGTGGATCCGCCAGGCAATCACCCGCTCGATCGCCGACCAGGCCCGCACGATCCGCATCCCGGTCCACATGGTTGAGTCGATCAACCGGGTGCACCGGATGCAGCGCCAGATGGTGCAGGAGCTCGAGCGGGAGCCCACCGTGGACGAGCTGGCGGACGCCGTGGGCATGACCGCCGACCGGGTGCGGGAGATCCAGCGGATCTCCCTCGACCTGCTGTCGCTCGACGCGCCGGTGGGCGAGGAGGACGACTCGTACCTGGCCGACTTCATCAAGGACGACGGTGCCGAGGAGCCCCTTGACGCCGCCACCCGGCAGATGCTGCAGGAGGCGGTCAAGGAGGTCCTCGACGAGCTCAACGAGCGGGAGAAGGAGGTCGTGGTGATGCGCTTCGGCCTCGACGACGAGCAGGCCCGGACCCTCGAGGAGGTCGGCAAGCAGTTCGGCGTCACCCGCGAGCGCATCCGCCAGATCGAGTCGAAGACGCTCGCCAAGCTGCGCCACCCCCACCGCTCGCAGAAGCTCCGCGACTACCTCGAGGGCGAGTAACGATCGTCGCCGGGTGCCCCCGGCCTGATTGTCGTACCCCGCCGTCATGCTGCGGCGGTGGGCTACCGGGGCAAGCTGGCGGAAAGGGAGCAGGCCCGCGAGCTCCGGGCGCAAGCGTGGACGATCAACGAGATCGTCGCCGAGCTCCACGTGTCCAAGAGCAGCGTCAGCGTCTGGGTCCGTGATGTCGAGTTCGACGAGGCGACCCGCGCGGCGCGGGCAGGCGCCAATCGGCGACGAGGGGCTCAACGGCGCGGGCCCAACCGCCTGCAGCGGCGGAAGCAGGCCGAGGTCGAGCGGTTGCTTGCCGAGGGAATCGAGCGGATCGGCGACCTGAGCGATCGTGACCTGCTCATTGCGGGCACGGCGCTGTACGCGGGCGAAGGATGCCAAGACCGATGGCGGTGTCATGTTCGCCAACAGTGATCCACGGATGGTCGCTGTTGTATCTGCACGTGGCTGCGTCGGTTCTTCGATGTCGACGAGATCACGCCTGCGTGTTCGGCTGTATCTGCATGAGGGTCTCGACCTCGAGCGTGCGAGTCACTTCTGGTCGGCGCTGACGGCATTCCGTTGGACCCATTTCGGCAAGCCCTATCGTGCGGTGGCCGACCCGAGCATTCGTCGTACCAAACATCCGCTGGGATGCCCAGCATCCGCTACGCGTGGTCCGTCACCCACCGTGAATCATGGGCCTCGTGCATGCGCTGTTACGCTGCGAGGTCTCCAGTCCGGGGTAGCACAACTGGCAGTGCAGTCGGCTGTTAACGAAAGGTTTGTGGGTTCGAGTCCCACCCCCGGAGCTCACTGGCTGGGCCTGTAGCTCAGTGGTCAGAGCAGCCGACTCATAAT
>CAWEZE010000007.1:0-42780 GCA_963813485.1 uncultured bacterium | reverse complement strand
CGAGGTCGAGCGTCGGGAAGCCGACGTCGTCGCTGTCGAGGTGGATCCAGCGCGTGCCGATCCGCGAGTCGCATTCGGGGAACACGAGCACGTAGCCGGCGAGGTCGTCGGGCACCGGCTCGGACCGGTCGACGCCCCACCGCTTGGCGACGACGGTCGCGTCGCCGCCACCGCCGTGGAACACGATGATCGCAGGCAGCACGTCGCTCGCCGGTTCGTCGGGCACGGCGATCGTGTATGTACGGGTGACCCTCCCGCCGATCTCCTGTCCCACCGCCAACGACATCGCGCCCTCCACCCGAGCGCCCGCACCGTGCCGGCTGGATCGGTCATGCAACAGTGCGCCCGACGCCCGGTGCGCCACCACCGTGCACCTACGCAAACGGATGCTGCTGCGCTTACAGGAGAAAGCAACCGGTACGGTGCGTCCTGGCCCCACGACCAAGCGTCCGTGACGCGAGGGTCAGCGGACAGCGGATCAGTGCCCGGCAAGGGTCAGCCAACCCTCGGCCGTCGCGTCGTCGGCGGGGTAGAACGCCTCGACCCGAAGCTCCTGGGCCGTGACGTCGACGGGCGTCCCGATGGTGGACACGACCGAGAAGAAGCGCAGGCTGGTTCCGGCGTAATCGACGTGTACGTCGATGACCGGGCTCGGCGGCGCAATCCCCCGGGGTGCACTGAGGACGGACTCGACATCCGGCCGCGCGCGCAGCTCCTGGACGAGCTCGGCGGTAGCAAGGTCGAGCACCCCTCCGACGGCCTCACGGCGAGCCCGCTCCAGCAGCGCGGGTGCGAGCTCGTGCCAGTTCATGATCCGGGACCGAACCGGCCCGGGTTCCAGGATCACACGCAGCACGTTGGCGGAGGCAGGCACGGCCTCGGGCGCGAACAGGCCGGTGAACAGCCGCCGGGCACCGGCATTGACGCGCAGCAGGTTCCAGCCTCGGTCCATGACGACGGCCGGCATGGGCTCGTGCTGGGCGAGCATCCCTGAGATCGCGGCGTTCACCCGAACGAGCGCCGGATGGTCGAGCGCCCGCTCGACGTACAGCGGGGCGTAGCCGGCGGCGAGCAACAGTCCGTTGCGGTCGCGGAGCGGCACGTCGAGAGCATCTGCCAGCCGCAGCACCATCTCCCGGCTCGGCTTCGACCGGCCGGTCTCGACGAAGCTCATGTGCCGCGGCGTCGTCATGGCTGCCGACGCCAGGTCCAGTTGACTCATGGACCGCACCCGGCGCCAGTAACGAAGCAGGTCCCGCAGCGTCGCGTCCGCCTCCAACGCGGCTGCGGGCTCGGCCATGCGATGACCTTACGGGCGAGGGGGATCCAGCGCCCTTCCCTCGTGGGGAATCGTTTCCGCCCCGGTCCGGCGAGATGGTCGGTCCACCAGATCATCCTGCGACAGGAGTTCCCGTGGACCTTCCGATCCTCACCGTCGATACCGCGCCGCCAACATCACAACCGATACTCGAGGAGATCGCCGCCGACCTTGGCTTCGTCCCGAATCTGGCCGCCACCATCGCCGCCAGCCCGACCTTGCTCCGGGCCTTCGACGGGCTCCGGCGGACGGTCGCCGACGAGTCGTTCGACCCGCGCTTGCGCGAGACCGCCGGAGTTGCCGTCGGCGTCGCGGTCGACAACGCCTACGGTGTCGCGTTCCACTCCACGGTCCTCGGTCGACTCGGCGTCGGCGAGAAGGACATCGACGCGATGCGCCAGGGTGCCGAGCCAACGGGAACGGCCCCGGCTGCCGTCTATGCGTTCGCCCGCGCCCTGGTCCTCGACCGTGGAGCCGTGGACCCCGCGGTCGTCCAACGTGCGCTCGCAGCCGGGCTCACGTCGGCCGACCTGCTGCAGGTGGTGGCGGAGTGTGTCTTCGCGAGCCTGGTCGGGCTCGTGGACAACCTGGCCGGCCGTGTCGAGCTCGACGAGTTCCTACGACCCCGGGCCTGGAAGTAGGTCCTCACGGCCAGGCGCGCCAGGTGGTCACCTCGATCACCGCCACGGGACCCGCCGGTATCTGCCGCCGGTACTGCTCGTACTTGGCGGCCAGTAGGCCCAGGGCCCGTTCGCGGTCCTCCCCGCCTTCCTCGACCCGGCCCGTGCCGTCGAGGCGCACCCACCACAGCCTCGCCCAATCCTCCTCGTAGTGGTCGACGAGTAGCGAGGCGACGCCGGTGGAGCGCAGGTTCTCGAGCCGGACCAGATCGAAGGTCGACTTCGGCTTGTCGTCGACGGCCGAATAGACCGTATTGCCGTCGAGAACGAAGCAGCACGGGACGATGTGCGGCCGCCCGCTCCGCGTGACCGTGGCCAGCCGGCCCACCCTCGCATCCGCCACGCGACGCCGCATGGCCTCGTGCTCCACGGGTTCCGACGGTAGCCCCCGGACCGCGGACGCCATTCGGCGAGGGTGGACGGCTCGAACACTACCCACGGGCTGGCTACCGCCACCGGGCGTGAGGGCGATTCAGGCGCTATGGTGTCAGTGGACAGGCGGACAGGGAGGCCAAGAGTCCGTGCGGGGACTGTGACATCTGCGCGCGACGAGATCTGGATCGACATGGTCCAGTTCGACGTTCGCGCCGCCGATCGGTTGTGGGAGGGCATTCCCCCGGCGCACGGCGCGCCCGGGTGGTACGACGACGTCTCCGGACTGATCGAGACCGCGACCGGTCCCGCCGAGCCCCAAGAGCTGGTCGACGAGCCCGTGGTCGTCGAAGACATGCACCAGACGACGCTCGGCAGACATCGCGGCCGTTGTCACCGCGGACGGATCGTCGGCCGCGTGATCGCCATGAAGGCCGCAGCCGCGACCACGGCCAGCGTGCTCGGCGTTGCGGCCGCTGCGGCGGCCACCACGGGAATCGTGGCGACGGTGGCCAGCGTGGTCGTACCGGTGATCGAGGAACACGTCCTCCCGGCCGACGATGACGAGCACGAATCCGCCACTCCGGCGACACCGCCCGCCGGTGCGCCCGGCGGCAGTTCGGACACCCGCCTCGACGATCAGCCGATGGACCTTGCCGCGACACCACCGGCCGCCCCGGCCCCGACCCCCAGCCCACCAGCCGCGGATCCTGAGCCCGCGGTGCCGAGCGTGCCGCCCGCCCCGACCGCACCCGCCGTCGAGGCTGTCGCCGGGCTTGCGCCGCCGCCCCAGCCCGCACCGCTCCCGTCGGTGGCGGCCGACCCGGCTCCACCGCCCGAGCCGCCCGTGGTCACTCCCGAGCAGCCACCCGCAACCGATCCGGCACCGCCACCCGACCCGGCCGCGGTCGACCCACCACCCGTGGCTCCCCCGCCGGCCAGCGACCCGGCGCCGACGGACCCGGCGCCGGCCAATCCCCCGCGGAGCTATCCGCCGGTCGAGTCGGCGCCAATCGGGTCGGCGTCAATCGAGATCCGTTCCCCCGGAACCGCCGCCGGCCGTCGAGCCGCTGCCGGCCGAGGCCAGGCATTCAGCGACCTCCGCGTCGGCCGACGCCCGGCCCGACAAGCGCCGACCTCCGCGGGACATGTGGGCCGCCGGAGTCGTCTGTGATCGGGATACCTGCTCCGCCCTAACGCACCATGGCGACCGCAAGGCCGATCGCAATGATGGGCGCGCCGGGGCCGTCGTCAAGGCGGTCGAGCAGGCGGCGCCGGCTCACTCACGCCGCCCGGGCTAACCGCCCACCTGGCGCTCACCGGTGGCCGCGGACCGGATGTCGCGGGCGAAGGCACCGGCCTGCTGGAGAGCGTCCGCCGCCTCGGGAAGGAACGACCAGAAGACCTGGAAGTCATGGGTGGTGACCGGGTACAGCTCGAGCCGGGTGTCGACACCCTGGCTGCGGGCGCGCTCGGCGAGCCGCTGCGCATCCTCGACCATGACGTCGCCGATGCCACCCTGGATGAGCATCGGCGGCAGACCGGTGAGATCGCCGAGCAGGGGGCTGACCAGGGGATCGTCGATGGGATGACCGTCGAGGTAGGAGGCAACGAAGCTGTGGAGCTGCTCGAGCGAGAGCGCCGGTTGGGGTTCGCTCGGTAGCTCGTCGATGTTCTCGAAGGTGAGGTCGACGCCCGGGCACAGCAACACGGCGCCCCCGGGCAGGGCGACGTTCTCGGCCTTGAGGTTGAGCATGAGCGCCAGGGCCAGCCCGCCGCCGGCCGAGTCACCGGCGAGGGTGATCCGCTCGGGGTCGGTGCCGCTGTCGAGCATCCAGAGATAGGCCCGCGTGGCGTCCTCGAGCGCCGCCGGAAACGGGTGCTCCGGTGCCAGCCGGTATTCCGGAACCACAGCGCTGGTCTCGGCCGCGACCGCGAGGGCCCCGGCCAGGTGCCGGTACCCGAACGCCGATCCCATGACGTAACCGCCGCCGTGCAGGAACAACAGCGTTGGCTCCCGTCCTGCCTCGGTCGTGAGCAGCAGGGAGGGCACACCGCCGGTGTTGACCGGCCGCACGTCGACCTCCGGCGGCAGCGCGAACTGGGCGTGTAGCGACTCGTAGCCGTTCCGCAGCTCCTGCAGGTCGGCGCCGGCGCTCGTGAGGTCGTTGACCGGTTCCCAGATCCGCGCGAGGCGGCCGGCGAGCTCGCCCCCCACCGCCCGGGTCGCAGAGACGGCGTCGTCGACGCCGTGCAGGAGCTCGCGGGCCCGGTCGAGAAGCGCGTCGCCGGCGAGCGTCAGTTCCACCTGGTGCGTCGATCGTCGCAGCAGGTCGCAGCCGACGAGGCGCTCCAGGCCGCGTATCTGGCGGCTCAGAGCCGGTTGGGAGAGGTAGAGGCGGGCCGCGGCGCGGCCGAAGTTGAGCTCCTCGGCCACCGCGACGAACGCTCGCAGGTGACGCAGCTCGATCCCGTCGGGCGCAGGCGGCAGCGGGAGCACGCGGCCGCCCTGGGTCGCGGTGCGGTCGTCCATGCGTCCCATTGTGCTGCAGGCGCATACGCGACGGTCATGCCTTTGGCGCACCGCCGTCATGCACACTCGGCCTTTCCCTTGGACAGGTCGCCGGTGCGACGGTGCCCGCATGAGCCCCCGACCCGCCGACCGGCCCACGGGACCCCCGGACCCTGCAGTGCACCGCATCGCCGATGTGCAGTTGCGAGGTCCGGGCGGGCCCCTCGCGGCACGCGCCTACTGGCCGGCTCCCCACGACCCCCTGGCCGCTCCCGCCCTGCTCGTGCTCCTGCCCGGCGATGGCGCCGCAGCGGGCCTCCTCGACTGGGTGGATGCCCTGTGCCGCGGCGCCTGTGCGGACATCGGCGTGGTGGTGCTGTCGCTCGACTACCGCTCGGCGCCGTGACACTCGGGCCACCGCACTCGAGGATTCGACGGCGGCGGTGCACTGGGCCGCCGACCACGCCGCGGAGCTCGGCGCCGACCCCGGACAGCTGCTGTTGGCCGGCACTGGGGTCGGTGGAGGTCTTGCGGCCGCAGTGGCGCGACAGGCAAGGGACGACGGCTGGCCGGCGATCAAGCGCCAGGTCTCGATCCAGCCGGGCACCGCGGCGCGGATGCGGCAAACCCTCGCCCGGTCGCTGCGGCCGGCGCTCGAGGCGGGGTGAACGGGCGGATGTCGATCACCGAGACCACTTCGCTTCCGCGGACCGTGGCGGCGAGCGACCTCGCGTGGCGACTGGAGGAGCATCGGGCGGCGCTGACCGCCCACTGCCGCCGAGTTCTCGGGTCCGGATTCGAGGCCGAGGACGCGGTCCAGGAGACGTTCGTGCGGGCCTGGCGGGCGTTCGACCGCTTCGAGGGCCGAGCGTCGCTCCGAACCTGGTTGCATCGCATCGCCACCAATGTGTGCCTCGACATGCAGGACGCGACCCAACGCCGTGCCTACCCGGTCGACTTTGCGTCCTGGCGGGCTCCCGGGTCCGCGCCCGCCGATGCGCCGTCGGGCACAGCCGTCGTTCAACCCTTCCCCGGGTGCCATGCGTCTCGGGTAGCTGACGACCCGGCCGAGCAGGCGGTGAGGAGTGAGGCGATCCACCGGGCCTTCGTCGCCGCTCTGCTGCACCTGCCGAAACGACAGCGATCGGTGCTGTTACTGCGCGAGGTCCTGCGCTGGAAGGCGACCGAGGTCGCCGAACTGCTAGGCACCACGGTGACGTCGGTCAACAGCACGCTCCAACGGGCCCGGTCGAACCTCGCCGCCGGTCGGCGAGCCCCTGACGGGCCGCATCGCCTGGACGAGGATCAACGCCCGCTCGTGCAGCAGTACGTCGACGCCTTCGAGCGCGACGACGTCGACTCGCTCGTCTCCTTGCTCGCCTGACTTCACACCCGGGCGGGATCGAACCCCAGCGGTAGGTACAGGCGATGCGCGGCCAGGAGGTCGCGGTCGGCGAGCAGCGCCGCCGTCGACGCATCCGCCACGATCCGCCCCCCGTCCAACACCACCGCCCGCTCGCACGTCTCCAGCGCGTACGGCAGGTCGTGGGTGACCACCAGCAGGGTCACATCCAGCGACGCCAACACCTCGGTGAGCTCCCGGCGGGCGGCAGGGTCGAGGTTGGCGGTGGGCTCGTCCAGCACCAGCACGTTCGGCTCGGTCGCCAGCACGGTGGCGATGGCCACCCGGCGGCGCTGGCCGAAGCTGAGGTGGTGCGGGGCGGCGTCGCGGCGGTCGACCATGCCGACCGCGGCCAGCGCGCCGGCAACGCGGTCCGTCAGGTCGGCGTCCCGTAGCCCGGCCTGGGCGGGCCCGAACGCAACGTCGTCGTGGACGGTGGGCATGAACAGCTGATCGTCGGGATCCTGGAAGACGATGCCCACTCGGCGGCGGACCTCGGCCAGGTTGCGCCTGACCACCGGTAGGCCGCCGACGATCACCTCGCCCCGCTGCGCCTCGAGGATCCCGTTGAGGTGCAGCACCAGCGTCGACTTGCCCGCGCCGTTGGGCCCCAGGACGGCCACCCGCTCGCCGGGCCCGACATCGAGGTCTACGCCGTCGAGTGCCACCCGGCCGTCCGGGTACGCAAAGCCCACGCCCCGCACGGCCACCGCCGGGACGTCGCGCGGACCGGTCATGCCGCCACCAATGCCGCGACCGCGAACGTCCACGCCGCCAGCGGCAGAGCCGCTGCCCACCAGTCGGCTGCGGTGCGCCGCCGCCCCTCGAGGACCGGCATCGTGCCGTCGTAACCGCGTGCCAGCATGGCCAGGTAGACGCGTTCGCCGCGCTCGTACGAGCGGACGAAGAGCGTGCCCGCCGACGCCGCCATCCCGCGCACCTGCCACAGCCAGCGGGGGTCGTAGCCGCGGGACTGGCGGGCCACGTGCATGCGCTGAGCCTCCCCGGTCACGATCCCGAGATAGCGGACCATGAACCCGGCGATGGCGGTGATCACGCGGGGTACGTGCAGGCGATCGAGCCCCCTGAGGAGGTCGGCAACCGGGGTGGTGGCCGCCAGGACGATCGACGCCGCCACGCCCAGCGTGCCCTTGGCCACGATGTTCCATGCCGCCCACAGCCCCGGCTCGGACAACGACGCGCCCAGCACGTCGACGCGAGGGCCCGCGCCGGTGAAGGGCATGAATGCCGCGAACAGCAGGAACGGGATCTCGATGCGCAGGCGCCGGGCGACCAACGCCGGCGACAGTCCGGCCAGCGCCACGACTGCGGCTACGAGCAAGGCGTCACCGGCGAACGCCCAGAGCGCCTCCCGGGGTGTGGCCACGACCGCGAACACGTAGGCCACCGTGGCCGCGATCTTGACCTCGGCCGCCACCCGGTGCACCGGGCTCTCCCCGGCGAGGTAGAGGCCATCGAGCCCGTGTCCGCCGGGGTGCCCTTGCGTCACGACACGACCGCCTAGTGCTGGACGGCCCGGGCCGGACTGGTACGGCGTGCCCGCCGGACGATCAGCATCATGCCGCCGGCCACGGAGAACGTGACCGCCACACCGATGACCCCCGCCAGGCCCGTCGACAAACGATCGTCGTCGACACCCCGCACCTCGTATCCGGCGGTGGGAGCGTCGCCGAGGGCATGGTCCGTCTCGGTGTCGGCGAACCCCTCGTCGTTCGCCACCTTGTTGAGACCGTCCGGGTCGCCGCTGGCCGACGGGCTCACGAAGAACGCCAGCGCCAGGGCCACGATCAGGCCGCCGACGATGAAGGCGCCGAACCCGAGCCGCATGCGGCGGCCGAGTCGCTTCACGACGCCACCCGCTCGGGAACCGAACCCGTAGGCGCCGGGCGGAACGCCAGGTCCCGCGCGCCCCAGACCAGGTCGGGCCGCGTGGCGAGGACCGCACCCACCACCAACCCGGTGATCACGCCCTCGCCGATGCCGATCAGCACGTGGACGCCCACCATGGCCCCGACGACCGTCGAGACGGAGGCCGTGCCGGTGCCACCCACGGCGTACTCGACGGTGAAGGCCAAGGCCGAGACCACGACCGAAATGGCGGCGGCCGCGCCGGACGCCACCACCACCGAGGACGAGGTCCGCGGCAACAGGCGTCGCGCCAGCACGAACACCGCATAGCCCCCGAAGGCGGTCACCAGGGCCATGTTGAGGACGTTGAGGCCCAGAGCGGACAGGCCGCCGTCGGCGAACAGCAGCGCCTGCACCGCCAGCACCACGGAGACACACACTGCCCCCACGGCGGGGCCGACCAGCACCGCCGCCAGCGCCCCGCCCAGCAGGTGTCCGCTGGTGCCGCTGGCCACCGGGAAGTTGAGCATCTGGACGGCGAAGACGAACGCCGCCAGCAACCCGGCCAGTGGCACCCGGCGCTCGTCGAGCACCTCGCCCGCCCGCCGCAGCGATGCTCCGAGGCCCCCGGCCGCCACCACGGCGGCCCCGGCGGACGTCGTCCCGTCGATGAACCCGTCGGGAATGTGCATGGATCCCACCTTAATGCGAGCGTCTGGCAACAGGGAACGGTTCGCGATAGCTGTCGTACGCTGTATTCGTGAGCCACCCGCGTGTGGATGACACCCTCGACGGCATTCTCGACCGGCTGCGCCGCGACGGCGGCCGGGTGACCGCATCGCGGCGGGCCGTGATCGACGCCATGCTGGCCAGCCCGTCGCACCACATGACCGCCGCCGACGTGGTCGACGCGGTACGGGCCGACCACCCGGACTTCCACGAGTCGACCGTGTACCGCACGCTCGAGCGACTCGCCGAGCTCGGGGTCATCGCGCGCATCCAGATCGGCCCGGGCCCCGCGGTGTTCCACCTGTCGGTCGCCCAGCATCACCATCTCGTGTGCGACCGCTGTGGCAGGGTCGCCGAGGCGCCGTCCGGCCTGCTGGACGCGGTGGCCGCGCGTCTGCGCCGCGAGCACGGGTTCGTCCTCGATCCCGGCGCCACCCCCCTCCACGGGCTGTGCGCATCCTGCGGCGGCGGCGGGTAGCGCGGTGAAGCTCGGGGTCTCGCTACGCAGCGGCTACGTGGTGGACGACCCGCGCACCGGGGCTCGCTGGATGGTCGAGCAGGCCCGCGTCTCGCGGGACGCCGGGCTCGACAGCCTGTTCGTCGGCGACCATCACGGCGTGCCCGTTCCCTACTACCAGAACACGCCGATGCTCGGCCGCTTGCTGGCCGAGTGGGGCGACCGCCCCGCGGGGGCGCTGTACCTGCTCCCGCTCTGGAACCCGGTGCTCGTGGCCGAGCAGGTCGGCACACTGGCCGCCATTGCCGCGGGAAGGTTCATCCTGCAGTGCGCCGTCGGTGGCGGTGACGCCCAGTTCACGGCCATGGGGGCCGACATCCGACGTCGGAGCCGGGACTTCGAGCGGGCGCTCGACGTGGTGCGCCGCCTCGGAGCGGGCGAGGCGGTGGACGGGGTCCGGATCGCCCCGGTGCCCGCAGAACCGTTGGAGGTGTGGGTCGGCGGGCACGCTCCGGCGGCGATCGACCGGGCGGCCCGGCTCGGCGACGGCTGGCTCGCCGGCCCCGAGGCCACCCACGACCAGGCCGGCGCGCTCGCCACCGCCTACCTCGACCGGGCAGCCGCCCACGGCCGCTCGCCGGCGGCCGTGGCCATCCGCCGGGACGTGCATGTCGGCGCAGACGATGCCGACGCCGAACGCGTCGCCGGGCCGGTGCTGGCCCGCGGCTACCGGGGCTTCGATCCCACGGCGTGCGTGACGGGTGGCCCCGAGCGGGTGGCGGACCAGCTGCGGGCGCTGGCCACTCTGGGCTTCACGGACGTGATCGTGCGGCACCTGGTGGACGACCAGCGGGAGGTGCTGGCGTCCACGGAACGGCTTGCCCAGGTGAGGGCGGCCATCGGCGACACCTGACGCGGACCTCGGCCGGTCCCCGCGTCACCACGGCTAGCGGCATCCGCAAACGCGCCGACCCGGTGGCGGAGCGCGGCCTGGCCGCGTCTTGTGGGTTGCCTCGAGGACGCCACCCTCGACCGGGTCATG
This sequence comes from uncultured bacterium, assembly GCA_963813485.1. Lineage (GTDB taxonomy): Bacteria > Actinomycetota > Acidimicrobiia > Acidimicrobiales > VFJN01 > DASQUK01. The sequence goes on along the minus strand of CAWEZE010000007.1, from coordinate 32,399 downwards.
GGCCACGTCGAGTCGATCACGACGGACACATGACACGGTTAGTGCTGGCCCTCACGGGAAGCAGGAATGTGTGCGACAGGCGCCAGCGCGTAGCCTTCCGGCCGTGGTTGACCAGGATGCGGGTCCGGTCCACCCGTCCTGTCGGTGGCGCCGCGTATGACGTCACCGCGCCGAGTGGTCCCAGGAGACTCGCGGCAGGCGTCCTTCCGGCACGAGGCGCTCTTGTACTCGGGCGAGGCCGAGTTCGTATCCGCGACGTCGACGTTCATCCGGGAGGGGTTGGCCGCCGGCGAAGCTGTCCTGACCGTCGTCGATGCCCACAAGATCGGGCTGCTGCGGTCCGCGCTGGGTGACCAGGCCGGCGCCGTGGAGTTCGCCGACATGGCGGTCGTCGGCCGCAACCCGGGCCTCATCCTCGACGCGTGGTACGGCTTCGCCGCCGAACGCGCAGGCGCCGGGGCCGGCGCCCGGGGGATCGGCGAGCCGGTATCGCCGAGCCGGAGCGCCGCCGAGCTGGTCGAATGCCAGCTCCACGAGGCGCTGCTCAACGTGGCTTTTCCACCCCAGCCCGCCTGGACGCTGCTCTGCCCCTACGACACCGCGACGCTCGGCGCGGCCGCGGTGGCGGAGGCCCGGCGTACCCACCCCTTCCTCCGCCGCGGCACCGAAACGGCGGCCAGCGACGACTTCGCCAGGGACGGTTACGGAGGCCCCGGCGCGCCGCCGGCCCCGTGGCAGTTCCGGGACCCACTGCCCGAGCCGCCGGCCGATGCCGGCACGGTCGAGCTGACGATCGGCGACGCCAGCCTGAGGGCTCTCCGCAACCGGGTCTCGGCGCACGCAACCGGGGCGGGCGCGTCGCCGGCTCGGGCCGGTGACCTGGCGCTGGCGGTCAGCGAGCTGGCCACCAACAGCCTCCGCCACGGCGGGGGTCGCGGCCGGCTTCGGCTCTGGGCCGATCGCGGCAACCTGGTGTGCGAGGTGGCCGATGCGGGGCACATCACCGATCCGCTGGTGGGTCGGCGCCGACCCACCAGCCGGCAGCTGCACGGCCGCGGCCTGTGGCTGGTTCAGCAGCTGTGCGACCTGGTGCAGGTCCGTACGGCGCCGGGCGGCACGGTGGTGCGGGTCGAGGTGCGGCTGACCTAGGGATCCGTAGTCGCTGACGACCCCGCCTCGAGCTGCCGTCGAGGTATACGCCGGGTCACGGCAGTGTCGTAGGATCCCTGTCGTGGCTTCCCCCGCTGCCACCGAGCGCCCCATCGAGGTCGCCCCGTCGGTGCTGCCGGCAGACTTCTCGCGGCTGGGCGACGAGGTGCTGGCCTTGGAGAAGGCCGGCGTCGACCGCATCCAATGGGACGTGATGGACGGACGCTTCGTCCCCAACCTCACGTTCGGCCCCGACGTCATCGCCTCGTGCCGACCGCGCGTCAGCGTGCCGTTCGAAGCCCACCTGATGGTCGAACAGCCGGACGAGTTGATGCCGCGATATGTGGAGGCGGGCTGCCGGCTGCTCATCGTGCACGCCGAGTCCACTCGGCACCTGCATCGGACGCTGGGGCGGGTGCGCGAGCTCGGCGCCGACGCCGGAGTGGCGCTCAACCCCGCCACACCGGTCGAGGCCCTGGCCAACGTGCTCGACCTCTGCTCGCTGGTACTGGTGATGACGGTCAACCCCGGCTTCGGTGGCCAGGACTACATCGCCAGCATGGAGCCCAAGGTCACGGCCGTGCGTCGGATGATCGTCGAGGGAGGCTGGGACTGTGACCTCGAGGTCGACGGTGGCATCGGACCGTCGACGGTGGAGGGCGCCACCCGCGCGGGTGCCAACGTCCTGGTGGCAGGATCCGCTCTCTACCGAGATCCCCTGGGGCTGGAACACGCGGTGACGGAGCTGCGTGACCTCGCCAGGGGGAGCCGTTAAGCAAAGGAGAATGAGCCCATGCCCGCAGGGACCGAAGGCATCTTCGACAGGGTCAAGGACGCCGCCGAGAAGTTCACCGACAAGGTGAAGGACCTCTTCGGCGAGCACGGCGACAAGGCCGACGACGCAATCGAAAAGACCGGCGATTTTGTCGACGACAAGACCGGCGACAAGTACAGCGAGCACGTCGACAAGGCCCAGGACGCCGCCCACGACGCTGTCGACAAGCTCTCGGGCGAGGGCGACAAGGGCGGTGACGCCGCCAAGTAGAGCTCGCCGCTGCCCGCGCAGCCGCCGCTAGAGCATCTCGCCGCGCTTGACGATCACGTTGTCGATGATGCCGTAGTCCTTGGCCTGCTCGGCCGTGAACCAGCGGTCGCGCTCGAAGTCAGCCTGGACCTGATCGACCTTCTGGCCGGTGTGGTATGCGATCCGCTCGGCCATGAGCTGCTTCACGTAGAGCAACTGCTCCGCCTGGATGGCGATGTCGGCCGCCTGGCCGCGGAAGCCACCCGACGGCTGGTGCATCATGATCCGCGCGTGCGGCAGCGCGTAGCGCTTGCCCTTGGCGCCGGCGCAGAGCAGGAACTGGCCCATCGACGCCCCGAGCCCCATGCACACCGTGGCCACGTCCGGCTCGACGAACTGCATCGTGTCGTAGATCGCCATCCCGGCGGTGACCGAGCCCCCGGGGCTGTTGATGTAGACCCAGATGTCCCGCTCGGAATCGTCGCCCGCGAGGTGGAGCAGCTGGGCGCACACGACGTTGGCGATGTCGTCGTCGACCTCGGATCCGAGGAAGATGATCCGCTCGCGCAGCAGGCGGTTGAAGATCTCGTGGGTGGGGCTGAAGGCGTTGGCGTTCTGGGCGGTCGGCAAGATCAAGCTCACGGCGCCCGAGGGTAGCGGCGCGCGGCGGCGGTCCCGCACCTGGGGCCTCCTATGCTTCGGCGGTCGAGCCGGCGTAGCCCAACGGCAGAGGCCCCAGGCCTAGGACCTGGTCAGTGTGGGTTCGAATCCCACCGCCGGCACCGCACCACCGGTACACCACCGCCGGCACCGTCGTGATGTCGCAGGTCCGACGCTGAGCCGGTCATCGGTGCCGGGTAGCGTCGGAGCTCGTGAAGTTGGGGGACGTTGCCACGCCCGCGCTCGTCGTCGACCGCCAGGCATTCGACCACAACGTGACGACCATGGCCGGCGCCCTGCCGGGGCCGCGGTTGCGCCCGCACGTCAAGGCGTTCAAGTCGACGGCGCTGGCCCGCGAGCTCGCCGCCGCCGGCCACCGCACGTTCTGCTGCGCCACGATCCGAGAGGTCGAGGGCATGGCCGCCGCCGAGCTCGGCGGCGACCTGCTGCTGGCCAACGAGGTCCTCGACTGCCGGCGTCTGGGCGCCGTGGTGGCGGCCGGGGCGGCACGGGTCACGGTCGCCGTCGACTCCGACGAGACGGTGGCGGCGGCCGCCGCCGGCGGTGTCCGGGAGGTACTGGTCGACGTGAACGTCGGGCTCCCCCGCTGCGGCTGCGAGCCCGGGGACGCCGGGAGGATCGCCGAGCAGGCCCGAGCGGCCGGGCTCGAGGTGCGGGGTGTCATGGGCTACGAGGGCCATCTCATGCGCGAGCCCCGGGAACAGAAGGTGGCGGCGGTCGAGGCGTCGATGAAGCTGCTCCTGGCGGCGCACGCCGACGTGGGAGGCGACGTCGTGTCGGCCGGCGGCACCGGGACGTACGACTGCAACCTGTGGGCGACCGAGATCCAGGCGGGCTCGTACTGCCTGATGGACACCGAGTACCTGCCCCACGCCCCGGCCTTCCGCCACGCGTTGTACCTGTGGACCAGCGTGATCTCCGTCAACCCGGGTGGATGGGCGGTGCTCGACGCCGGACTCAAGGCGTTGGGCATGGACCACGGCGACCCGACGGTCGTCGGTGCCGGCGACTGCTGGTTCGTGTCCGACGAGCACATCACCTTCGGGACCCGCCCGGACCGCCCGGTGCGGGTGGGCGACCGGGTGCGGGTCCTCCCGGCCCACGTCGATCCGACCGTCGCCCTCCACGACCGGATGTTCGTGGTCGTCGGCCAGGGCCCCGACGCCGAGGTCACCGACGTCTGGCCGGTGGACCTGCGGGGTTGGTGATCGCAACCCCGAGGCGTCTTTTGTCGCGCCTCGTCGAGAGCCGCCTCCGCAGTCTTTGAAGATCTTCCGGGCCACAGGAAGATCTTCAAAGACGGCAATGGGTCGGCGGCGTCCCGCTACCGTGCCGGGCATGGCGCCGGCGAGCGACGTGGAGGTGGTGGAGGCGGCGGGCCGCGAGGTGCGCATCACCAGCCCGCACAAGGTGTTCTTCCCCGAGCGGGGCGAGACCAAGCTCGACCTCGTCCGCTACTACCTCGCCGTCGAGGAGTCGCTCATGCGCACGATGGGCGGGCGCCCGGTGCTGATGCAGCGGTTCCCCGAGGGGGCCGGCGGGCCCAACTTCTTCCAGAAGCGGGTGCCCAAGGAGATCCCCGACTGGCTGCAGACCACCACCGTCAGCACCGTCAACGGCACGCCGTCGCAGGCCTTGGTGGCCGCCGATGTCGCCCACGTCGCGTGGGCCGTCAACCTCACGTGCCTCGGATTCCACGTGTGGCCGAACCTCGCGACAGACCCCGACCACGCCGACGAGCTGCGCCTCGACCTCGATCCCCAGCCGGGCACCGGCTTCACGGAGGCGGCGCGGGCGGCCGTCGAGGTGAAGGCGCTCCTCGACGAGGTGGGCATCGCCTCGTTTCCCAAGACGACCGGCAACCGGGGCATCCACGTGTACGCCCGCCTGCAGCCGCGGTGGGACTCCTACCAGGTACGTGCGGCCGCGGTGGCCATGGCCCGCGAGCTCGAGCGCCGCCGACCGGACCTCATCACCGCCGCCTGGTGGAAGGAGGAGCGGGGCGAGCGGATCTTCATCGACTACAACCAGAACGCCCCCCACAAGACCGTGTTCGGCGCCTGGTCGGTGCGGGCACGGGTCGGCGGACAGGTGTCGACCCCGCTGCCGTGGGACGAGCTTGGCGACGCCAACCCCGACGACCTCACGCTCTCGACCGTGCCGGCTCGGGTCGCCGAGCGGGGCGACCCGTGGGCCAGCATGGGCGACGAGCCCCAGTCGATCGAGCCGCTCCTCGCGATGTCCGAGCGCGACATGGCCAACGGGCTCATGGACGCCCCCTGGCCGCCCGTCTACCCGAAGATGCCCAACGAGCCGCCCCGCGTGGCACCCAGCCGGGCCGCCAAGGAGGGGTGACCGGCCGCGGCCGGCAACGCCGCTGTAGGTTCCGCGCGTGTTCGTGACCAACCACGCGCTGGCAGGGGCGGTGATCGGCGCGCTGGTCGGGCGCCCGGCGCCCGCGTTCATCGTCGGGGTTGCCTCCCATGTCCTGATGGACATGACACCGCACTTCGGCGAGCCGGACATGGGCCACGACGAGTTCCTCAGGCTGGCGCGCATCGACGGCACCATCGGCCTCGGTGTCGCCGCCGCGGTGGCCGCCGCCGCGCCCCCTTCGGTGCGGCGCAGCGCCCTCGTTGGACTCGCAGGCGCCTGCCTGATCGATCTGGACAAGCCGGGCCGTCACTTCTTCGGCCGCTCCCCCTTCCCGCCCGTCGTCGACCGCTTCCACGGCCAAATCCAGAACGAGGCGCCCCACGGACGCTGGATCGAGGCCGCCACCACCGGCGCCCTCGTAGCCGCCGTGGGCGTCGCCTTCCGCTACCGAAGTCGCCGGGGACGCGCTGTAGCGTGATTCCCATGGCCGCCATCGACGCCCGTGCCACCCTCGACGCCAGCGGCCAGCGGTATCAGATCCAGCGCCTGGGTGCCCTCGAGGACGACTTCGGCGTCAGCCGGCTGCCTTACTCGCTCAAGGTCCTGCTCGAGAACCTGCTGCGCCACAACGACGGCGTGCGGGTCACCGACGACGACGTCGCCGCGCTGGCGCGGTGGTCGGGCGGGGGCGACAGTGCCAACGACGACAGCCGTGAGATCTCGTTCCTGCCCGCCCGGGTGCTGATGCAGGACTTCACGGGGGTCCCCGCGGTCGTCGACCTCGCGGCCATGCGCCACGCAGTAGGCGAGAAGGGCGGCGACCCGCAGTCGCTCGACCCGCTCATCCCCGCCGACCTGGTGATCGACCACTCCGTGCAGGTCGACGTTTTCGGCCGCCCCGAGGCCCTGGCCCGCAACGCCGAGCTGGAGTACCAGCGAAACCTCGAGCGCTACCAGTTCCTCCGCTGGGGCCAGCAGGCGTTCGGCAGGTTCCGGGTGGTGCCGCCCGCCACCGGGATCTGCCACCAGGTCAACCTCGAGCACCTGGCCACGGTGATCGCCACCCGCGACGGGGCCGCCTTCCCCGACACGCTGGTGGGCACCGACTCGCACACGCCGATGGTCAACGGCCTGGGCGTGGTCGGCTGGGGCGTCGGCGGCATCGAGGCCGAGGCGGCGCTCCTGGGACAGCCCATCTCGATGCTCATCCCCGAGGTCGTGGGCTTCAAGCTTTCGGGCGAGCTGCCCGAGGGCACCACCGCCACCGATCTCGTCCTCACCGTCACCAACATGCTGCGTGCCCACGGGGTGGTGGGCCGCTTCGTCGAGTTCTACGGCCCGGGCGTGGCCAACGTGCCGGTCGAGAACCGGGCCACGATCGGCAACATGTCGCCCGAGTACGGCTCGACCATCACGATCTTCCCGGTCGACGACGAGACGCTGCGCTACCTGCGCTTCACCGGCCGGCCCGACGAGCTCGTCGCGCTGGTCGAGGCGTACACGAAGGAACAGGGCCTGTGGCACGATCCCGCCGCCGAGCCGACGTTCACCGAGACCCTCGGCCTCGACCTGTCCACCATCGAGCCGTGCATCGCCGGGCCCGCCCGCCCCCAGGATCGCGTGCTGCTCAGGGAGGCCAAGCAGCGCTTCGCCGTGGCGCTTCTCGACTCGCTGCCCGAGTCGACCCGGGCGTCGACGGCGCCGGGCACGGCGCCCGCCGGCGGCACGCCCGTGTCGGTCGGCCACGCCTACGACGACGCCGACGCGGCGTCGTTCCCGGCCAGTGATCCCCCAGCTGCCATCTCGGACGGGCGCCATCCCAACGGCGGCCTGGACGACGAGGCGGCGGACGTCGGCGACGAGGCCACGGGCCGCCCCCATCAGCGCGTACCGGTCCACCTCGACGCCTCCGCCGGCCTCGACGAGGAGGTCGACGTCGAGCTCGACCATGGGCACGTCGCGATAGCCGCCATCACCAGCTGCACCAACACGTCGAACCCCCAGGTCATGGTGGGCGCGGGCCTGCTGGCGCGGAAGGCGGTGGAGCGGGGCCTGAACCGCAAACCTTGGGTCAAGACCTCGCTGGCCCCGGGATCCAAGGTGGTGGCCGACTACCTCGAGCGGGCCGGACTGCTCCCCGACCTGGAGAAGCTGGGGTTCGGGTTGGTGGGCTTCGGCTGCACGACCTGCATCGGCAACTCTGGGCCCCTGCCCCCACCCGTCGCCGCCGCCGCGAACGAGCACGGGCTGGCGCTGGTGTCGGTGCTGTCCGGCAACCGCAACTTCGAGGGGCGGATCAACCCCGACGTCCGCATGAACTACCTGGCCTCGCCACCCCTGGTCGTGGCGTATGCGCTTGCGGGCACGATGGACATCGACCTCGCCTCCGAGCCGCTCGGCACCGACCCGGCAGGCGAGCCGGTGACGCTCGCCGACCTGTGGCCTGCCGAGGCCGAGGTGAACGCCGTGATCGAGGCCGTGCTGGCCTCGGACATGTTCCGCGCCGCCTACGGCGAGGTCTTCGACGGGGACGACATGTGGCGCTCATTGCCGGTGCCCGCGGGTGGGGACTACGAGTGGTCCGACACGTCGACGTATGTGCGGCGGCCCCCGTACTTCGACGGCCTCCCCGACGAGCCGGCGCCGCTGGCGGATGTCGACGGTGCCCGGGCGCTGGCGGTCCTGGGCGACAGCGTCACCACCGACCACATCTCCCCCGCCGGGGCGATCCACCCCGACAGCCCGGCCGGCCGCTGGCTGATCGACCATGGCGTCGACCCCACCGACTTCAACTCCTACGGGTCACGCCGCGGCAACCACGAGGTGATGATCCGGGGCACGTTCGCCAACCGGCGGATCCGCAACCGGCTCGCGCCCGGCACCGAGGGCGGCGTCACCCACCACCAGCCTTCGGGCGACGAGATGACGATCTACGAGGCCGCCGAGCGCTACCGGTCCGAGGGCGTCCCCCTGGTGGTGTTGGCCGGCAAGGAGTACGGCTCCGGTTCGTCGCGCGACTGGGCCGCCAAGGGCACGGCGCTGCTCGGAGTGCGGGCGGTGGTCGCCGAGAGCTTCGAGCGCATCCACCGGTCCAACCTCATCGGCATGGGCGTGCTGCCCCTCCAGCTCGCGGGCGGGGCCACCTGGGACTCGCTGGGTGTGGAGGGGACCGAGACGTTCACCATCCGCGGGTTGGCGGGCACCGACCCGGCGACGCTCATCGGCGCGGAGCTGGCCGTGGATGCCGACGGCACGCACATCCCGGTCGTCGCCCGCCTCGACACCCCGATGGAGACCGCGTACTACCACCACGGCGGGATCCTCCAGTACGTGCTGCGCAACCACCTGGCCCGGGCGCTGAGTCAGTCGACCAGGTGGGGGGCCAACCGGCGGAACGCCCGCCCACGGTGGCTGAGCGCGTGCTTCTCGGCCTCTGACATCTCGGCGAACGTGCGGCCGTCGCCCTCGGTCGGGACCATGATCGGGTCGTAGCCGAAGCCGCCTGTCCCGCGCGGCGCCTCGGCCACGCGGCCCTCCACCACGCCCCGCACCACGAACTCGCGGGCGTGAGGGACATGCCACCCGCTCCCACGGCCGCTCGGGCCGGGCCACTGCCGGCCGGCGGCGGCGCACGACGTAGCGGCAGCCCCGTTCCCGCCGCCGGACCCCCGGCCAGCTCGCGCAGGACCCGGGGGATCCAGTCGCCCTCGTCGGCCCAGCGCGCCGAGCGCACCCCCGGAGCGCCGCCCAGCGCCTCGATCTCGATCCCCGAGTCGTCTGCGATCGCCACCTCACCGGCCGACGCCGCCACCGCCCGGGCCTTCAGCAGGGCGTTCTCCTCGAACGTCGAGCCGGTTTCCTCGACGGCGGGATCACGGGCCACCACCAGCCAGGGATCGCCCAGGATCGACTGGACCTCGGCGACCTTGTGCGGGTTGCCGGTGGCCAGGAGCAGCCGGCGGGGGCCACCCGACACCCGGCCCGCGTCGCTCACTGGCGGTCGGGAACGAGCCGCCGCAGCGGCGGCGGCTCGGCGACCATCTCCTGCTGTAGCTCGATGATCTCGGCGATGCCCTTCTCGCCCAGCGCCACCATCTCGTCGAGCTCGGCTCGCGTGAACGCCATGCCCTCCGCGGTGCCTTGCACCTCGACGAACCGGCCCTCCGACGTCATCACCAGGTTCATGTCGACGTCGGCCCGGCTGTCCTCGACGTAGGGCAGGTCGAGCACCGGCGTCCCGTCGACTACGCCCACGGACACGGCGGCGCAGAATGCGACCAACGGGTGGGCGCCGATCACGCCCTTGCCCACCAGCCGGGCGAGGGCGTCGTGCAGGGCCAGGTAGCCGCCACAGATCGACGCCGTGCGGGTGCCGCCGTCGGCTTGGAGGACGTCGCAGTCGACGATCACCTGGCGCTCGCCCAGAAGCGTCATGTCGCAGACCGACCGCAGCGCCCGGCCGATGAGCCGCTGGATCTCCTGCGTCCGCCCCGACGGCCGCCCATCCTTGACCTCTCGCCGGATCCGCTCCGGGGACGACCCCGGCAGCATCGAGTACTCGGCAGTCACCCAGCCGCGGCCCCGCCCCCGCATCCACCGTGGCACGTCGTCGTCGATCGACGCCGTGCACAGCACCCGCGTGTTGCCGAAGCTGACCAGGCACGAGCCGGCGGCCATCTCGGTGAAGTCGCGCTCGAAGGTGACCGGCCGCAGCTCGTCGGGGGCCCGTCCGTCGGCTCTCATCACCTGGGCACCGTAACAGTCATGTATCGAACGACTGGTTGGCGGCGGCAAGCTCCACCGGGCCGCCAAACGCCTGCTCGGCCATTTCGAGCTGCGCCTCGGGGTCGACGCCCGGGACGACGTGGGTGACGACCAGCCGGCCGGCGCCCAACGTGCGGGCCAGCTTGCCCGCCTGGCGCGCCGACAGGTGCTGCACGTGCCCCTCGTGCTCCGGCTGCAGCGACGCCTCGCAGACCATCAGGTCGACGTCGGCTCCGGTTGCGCCCGGGTGCCAGGCCGACCCGGTGTCGGCGCTGTAGAGCAGGGACCGGCCACCGGCGTCGACCCGCACCGCAAGGGTCTCGACCGGATGGTCGGTGCGGCTGAATCGCACGACCTGGTCGCCGACCTCGACGACCGCCGACTCGTCGATGTTGTGCCACAGCATTGTCGGCGGCAGCTCGCCGATGATCACCTCCGCCATCAGCCACGTCTCGGCCGTCCCGTAGACCGGGAGGCCTTCGATGCCCAGCACGTAGCGCATGGCGTTGCGCAGCACCGGCAGGTCCAACCAATGGTCGGGGTGGACGTGGCTGAGGATCACCGCGTCGATGTCCCCGATTGCCAGGTGCCGCTGCAGGTTGGCGAGGGTGCCGGCCCCGAGGTCGACGACCAGCGACGCGCCCGGGCTCCGCACCAGGTAGCCGCTGCAGGCGCCGCCGTCGCCGGGGTAAGTCCCCGAACACCCCAGCACGGTCAGGGTCAGGTCGGTCACGCCACTCACGCCCAGGGGACCGCCTCGGCGTGGTCGAGCTCGGGCCCGAGGAGGCGCCGGCCCAGCTCCCGGAACACCCGGACGTCGCCAGACGACAGCCAACGATGGCGGCGCCCACCGGCTCCAGCTTGCGGTGGATGGAGGTGCTCTGGCGCTCCCAACCCGCGCAAGGTCGTCTCGAGTTGAGCCCGCACATCGAACGCGGTCTCGTCGGCCGACGACACGAGCACCACGTCCCGTCCCATCACGTCGGAGATGGTGCGGGCGAGGAACGGATAGTGCGTGCACCCCAACAGCAGCGCGTCCACCTTCGCCTCCTGCAACGGCGCCAGCAGGCGCTCGGCCAGCACGTGGACCTGGTCGCTCGCGGTCTCCCCGCGCTCGACGAACTCGACGAAGCCGGGGCATGCCGCGCACGTGAGCTCCAGGCCGGGCGCCACCCGGGCGGCCGTGCGCTGGTAGGCGCCGGAGGCGATGGCGCCGACGGTGCCGATCACCCCGATGCGCCCGGTCTGCGTGACCATTGCGACCGATCGCATGCCGGGCTCGATCACGCCCACCACGGGCACGCCGAACGTCGTCCTCCAGCTCGCTCAACGGCGCCGCGGCCGCCGCGGTGTTGCACGCCACCACCAGGAGCTTCACACCGTGGCTGTCGACCAGGTGGCGGGCGATCTCGAGGGCGAATCCGCGCACCTGGCCCAGCGGGCGGGGGCCGTACGGATAGCGGCCGGTATCGCCGACGTACACCAGGCGCTCCGCGGGCAGCAGATCGATCACCGCCCGGGCCACGGTGAGCCCCCCAAACCCGGAGTCGAACATCCCGATCGGCCGGTCGTCCATCACCGGCAGAGTACGGCCCTCGCGCCGCGCGTTGCCGTTCCCCCTACCCACAGGTAGCTTGCTGAGCGGCGAAGGGGAGTAGTTCCCCGCCGGGTGATCGACACGCTGGGCGATGAGCCCCGGTCCCCGGGCCCTTCGGGGTGAACGAGACCTTCGACCGCCGGACGCAACGCTGTCCGGGGTCGAGGTCGCACAGTCCCCGCTCCCGGTCAGCCAGACCGAGGAGACGCATCGTGCAACCGCTACTGGCCTCCCTGGGGCTGGTGTTCGTCGCCGAGCTGGGTGACAAGACCCAGCTCGTGGCCCTGGGCTTCGGGGCGCGGCACCGCCTCGGCCCGGTGCTCGCGGGCGTGGCCATCGCCTACGCGGTCAGCAACCTGCTGTCGGTCCTGGTCGGCGGGCTGGTGGGGGTTGCGCTGCCGGTACGGGCCATCGGGCTGGTGGGCGGCCTGCTGTTCCTCGGGTTCGCGGCCTGGACGCTGCGGGATTCGGACGCCGACACCGGGGACGAGGCGGGCGTCGACGGCGAGGGTCGGGTGGCCATCGACAGTCGCTCGATCGTGCTGTCGGTAGCCAGCGCGATGTTCCTGGCCGAGCTGGGGGACAAGACGATGCTGGCCACCGCCACGCTGGCGGCGCAGGGCAGTCCGGTCCAAACCTGGGTCGGCGCCACCGTGGGCATCATCCTCAGCGGCATGCTCGGCGTCCTGCTGGGACGCGTGTTCGGCGCCCGCCTGCCCGAGCGCGTCACCCGGCTCGGCTCGGCAGCGCTGTTCGCGCTGGTCGGCGCCGTGCTGCTGGTGGCCAACCTCTAGGCGCTCGCGTCCACTAGTGACGCCAGTCAGGTCTCGAGCGGCTTGAGGACGTCGGCGAGCTCGCCGAGCTCGGCGTCCCAGTCGTCGGGCTCCTCGCCCGGCACCACCACGAACTTGGATGCCCCCACGTCGATGAACCGCTGGACCTGACGGCGCAGCCCGTCGACGCCCACGGGCACCACGTCGACTGGGTTGAGGTGCGGTCGCCGGGTGGTCACTACCTTGGCGATCGCTTCCGACAGCCCCGAGCGCAGGTAGAACACGAGGACACCCAGGTGCTCGGGGTCGAGGGACCGCCCGTGCTCGGAGGCCACCCGGTTGATCGTGGTCCACCCGGCCTCGACCTCGGACGGCACCGCGAACGAGGGCAGCCAGCCGTCGCCGAACCGCCCGGTCCGGCGCAGCTCCGACGGCGAGCCGCCGCCCAGCCACACGTCCATTGGCCGCTGCACCGGCCGGGGCCGCAGCGTCACACCTTCGACGTGGAAGTGCTCGCCGTCGTGGTACACGTCGTCCTCGGTCCACAGCCGCCGGATGAGGCCCAACGCCTCGTCGAACAGGCCGGCCCGTTCGCGCCGGTCGACGCCGAACGCCCGGTGCTCGGCGGGTACCGGCGCGCCGAGTCCCACGGCCGGCAGCAACCGGCCGCCCGACAATCGATCCAGGCTGGCCAGCTCCTTGGCCAGCACGACTGGGTTGCGCCCGGGAACCACCAGCACGCTGGTGCCGAGCTTGAGCCGCTCTGTACGGCCGGCGGCCACCGCCAGGGCGATGAGCGGGTCGGGCGCCACCGTGGTCAGGCGCTCGGACAACCAAAGGGAGTCGAAACCGCGCCGCTCGAGCGTGTCGACGAACGGTCCGAAGCGCCCGCTGTCGCCCGACAGGGTTTGTGTCCCGAGACCGAACCCGATGCGTACCTTCACCGCGGCACCTCCTCGCCGCTGCCGCTCAGAAGACGATCAGTCGCTCGGCCAGTTCGGCGACCGCGTCGAGGTCACCGGTCCAGGCGCCTGTGGACAGGTACTTCCAGCCGCCGTCGGCCAGGATCACCACGATCGTGCCCGCCTCGATCTCGGAGGCCACCTTGGCCGCCCCCGCCAGCGCCGCGCCCCCTGAGATGCCGGAGAAGATCCCCACGTCGATCAAGCGGCGGGTCCACTCGATCGACTCGCGGGGGCGGACGATGCGCTTGCGGTCGAGCACGTCGGGACCGCCCCACTTCTCGTAGACCGGCGGGATGTAGCCCTCGTCCAGGTTGCGCAGCCCCTCGACCCGCTCCCCCAGCGGCGGCTCGATCGCCACCACCTTGACGTCGGGGTTCTGCTCCTTGAGGAACCGGCCCACGCCCATGAGCGTGCCGGTGGTACCCAACCCGGCGACGAAGTGGGTGACGTCGGGGGCGTCACGCCAGATCTCCGGGCCGGTGGTCTCGTAGTGCGCCCGGGGGTTGGCCTCGTTGGCGTACTGGTAGAGGAAGACCCACTCGGGGTGCTCGTCGGCGAGCTGCTGCGCCCGGCGAACGGCCCCATTGGAGCCCTCATCGCCCGGCGTAGGGATGATCTCCGCCCCCCACACCTCGAGCGTCTGCCGCCGCTCGATCGACACGTTCTCGGGCATCACGATCTTGATCGGATAGCCGCGGGTGCGGGCGATCATCGCCAGCGCGATGCCGGTGTTGCCCGACGACGGCTCGATGATCGTGCGGCCCGCGCTCAGGCTGCCGTCGGCCTCGGCCTCCTGGACCATCTTCCAGGCGATGCGGTCCTTGATCGAGCCGCCCGGGTTCTGACCCTCGAGCTTCGCCAGGATGCGCACCTCGGGGTTGGGGCTCAGCGCGCTGATGTCGACGGTTGGCGTGTTGCCGATGAGTTCGAGGACCGAGGAGTGGGCCGCCACGTTGCTCCATCTTATTCCCGAGTGATTCAGTCAACAATTCTACTGCCCGTCCAACCCCACCTCCTCCTCGGATATCGCGCCGTCGACGATGCGGTACGACCGCAGCACCGCCGACTCCCGCTTGAGCGAGACGATCACGTAGTGCCAAGACGGGTCGGGAGCCTGGGCAACGTCGGTGGGCGACGGGTAGGCCTCGGTGTGGGTGTGGCTGTGCATCACCCCCACGATCTCGAGGCCGCGCCCCTCGGCGTCGCGGTCCAGCGCGCAGGTGGTCGCGGGGATCAACCGTGTACACCCGACTCGACTCGGCGGCGTTGCGGCAGGGGTAGAACACGCCGACCCGGCCGGTCTCGGGATCGCCCCCCAGCAGCCCGCAGGCCTCCTCCGGCAGACCGTCGTAGGCGTGGCCCACCATCTGGCGCCACACGACCTCGCTGAGGGTCAAGGAGGTCGGTAGCACGACCGGCGAGGGTACCCTTCCCTCTCCCCATGGCACGTCCGACCGGCACCAAGCTCATCGCCGCCAACCGCAGGGCACGGCGCAACTACCAGATCCTCGAGACCGTCGAGGCCGGGTTGGTGCTGCGCGGCAGCGAGGTCAAGTCCCTCCGCGACGCGCACGTTCAACTGGGCGATGCGTATGCCCGGATCGAGGGCGGCGAGGCCTGGCTGGTGTCGATGCACATCGCTCCGTACGACCGTTCGCAGGAACATTCCGGCCACGAGCCCGAGCGTCGCCGCAAGCTGCTGCTGCACCGGGGGGAGATCGACCGGCTGCGCTCCATCGTGGACGAGCAACGACTGGCGCTGATCCCGCTGTCGCTCTACTTCAAGGACGGCCGCGCCAAGGTCGAGCTGGCGCTCGCCCGGGGCCGCAAGACGTACGACAAGCGCGAGGTGCTGGCCAAGCGGGACGCCGAGCGCGAGGCCGCGCGGGCGATGGCCCGGGCCGACCGCCGTTAGCTCGCCCGGCGCCGGCCCACTAGGCACGACCCTCGGGCCAGCCGACGACGGTGGCGACAAGGTCGGCCCCGTCGACCACGACGTGCAGCCGTCGCGCTCGGACAGCCAGGCGCGGTTGCGCTGGTGCAGATCGACCGTCGGATCGAAGCGGTTGAGCACGACGCTGACCGGCCAACCGGCGAGGGCGGCTGCCGCAAGCCGCACCGCGTTGATCGTCCCCAGCCCCGCGTCGGCCACCAGCACCACCCGCTCGGGCTGCAGCGCCTCCGCCAACGACAGCGCGTCCCCGTCCGCGGCGAGCGGCGACCGGACCCCACCGGCGCACTCGATCAGGCCGACGGCCACGCCTAGCGGCCACGCCAATTCCGCCACCAGGTCGGGGACGGTGAATGCCGGGCGGCCGAGGGCGTCGGCCGCCATCGGCGGCGCCATGGGCACCGGGTACCAGCGATGCTGCGGGCACACCAGCTGAGCCGTCTCGCCCGTCGCCTCGGCCAGGAGCGCGGCGTCGGTTCCGGCCGGGTCGTCACCGGCGGCGTAGGACTGTGCTGGCTTGCGGGCGGCCACGATCAGGCCCCGCCCCCGCAGCGCCCGTGCCAGCCGGCAGGCCACCCAGGTCTTGCCGACCTCGGTGCCGGTGCCAGTGACCAGCACAAGGCGCTCAGGCCGGGCGGCCACCGCCCGGCTCCAGCGTGACCAGGGACGCCAGCGCCGACGACAACCGGTCGAGCTGCGCGTCGTCGTGGGCGGCCGACAGGGCGACGCGCAGGCGCGACGTCCCCGGCGGGACGGTCGGCGGACGGATGGCCGGCACCAACAGGCCCTGCTCCAGCAGCTCGGCCGCCGCGCTCAGTGCGAAGGCCTCGTCGCCCAGGATGACGGGCACGATGGGGGTCGGGTGGCCGGGCCGCACCCGCTCGACGTTGTGGCGCAACCGCTCGACCAGCGCCGTGCCCTCGTCCGAGCGCACGATCCGCAGGGCCGCCAGCGCTGCGGCCATGTCGGCTGGGGTGGGTGCGGTCGTGAAGATGAACGACCGGGCGCGGTTGCGCAGCAGGTCGATAACCGGCGCCGGCCCTGCCACGAATCCGCCGAGCGACCCGAGCGCCTTGGAGAGCGTCCCCATCCGCACGACCGGGGCTTCCGCCGGCACGCCCGGCCCGAGCACGGCGTGGGCCTCGTCGAGCACCAGCAACGCACCGTGGCGGCCGACCAGCTCGAGCAGTGCATCGATGTCGACGACATCGCCGTCCATCGAGAAGGCGCTGTCCGTCACCACCAGGGCCGGGCCGTTCAGCGCCGCCAGCTGCCCGGCCAGGTGCTCGAGATCGCGGTGCCGGCACACCCGCACGGTCGCCCGTGCGAGCCGGCAGCCGTCGACGATCGAGGCGTGGTTGAGCTCGTCCGACAGCACGGTGATGTCGGGCGATGCACCGAGGGTCGCCAGCAGCCCGAGGTTGGCGGCGTAACCGGTCGAGAACACCAGCGCCGCGTCGGTGCCCTTCCACGCCGCCAGCTCGGACTCGAGCTCGGAGTGCAGCGGTCGGGACCCGACGACCAGGCGAGACGCGCCCGTGCCCGCGCCCCAGCGGTCGACGGCGTCGTGAGCGGCGGCGACCACGGCCCGGTGATGGGTGAGCCCGAGGTAGTCGTTGGAGGCGAACGTGACGACCTGGCGGCCGTTCAGGGTCCCGGTGACCGGCCCGGTGGTGACGAGGTCGCGGGTGGTCCGCCAGCGACCGGCGGCCCGGACCGCGTCCAGCTCCGCAGCGATGCGCCGGTCCCACGTGATCGGGGCGGGGTCGCCAGGGGCCGGCGTCGTCCTGGTCATAGCCATGCGGTCGTTTGCCTTGGTGCTACGACCGGTTCGCGTCGTTGTCGCCGTCACGTCGGCGATCGACTCCGCTAGGACGTCGACGATGCGGCTGAGCTCGGCATCGGTGATGGTCAGGGGCGGCATGATGACGACCACGTCGCCGAGCGGGCGTAGTAGGACCCCGCGGCGAACGGCGCCGGCGCATGCCCGCCGCCCCCACCGCAGCCCCTGGTCCGGGGGCGCCAGCTCTACGCCGGCCATGAGCCCCCTCGACCGAACGTCGCCGACGGCCGCCAACGGGACGATCCGCTCGTCGAGCAGGCGGCGCAGGGTGGCGGACCGGGCCCGCACGTTGGCGAGCACGTCCCATTCCTCGAACAGCTCCAGGTGGCGCAGCGCGACCGCCGCCCCCAGGGCGTTCCCGCTGTAGGAGTGCCCGTGGTAGAAGGTCCGGTGGGACAGGTCCTCACCCAGGAACGCCCGGTAGACGCGGTCGCTCGCCACGGTGGCCGACATGGGCAGGTAGCCGCCGGCGAGCCCCTTGCCGAGCGCGAGCAGGTCGGGGCGGAGGCCGCACTGCTCCGACGCGAACAACGTGCCGGTGCGACCGAATCCGGTGGCCACTTCGTCGGCGATCAGCAGCACGTCGTGGCGCCGGCAGGCGTCGACCAGCGGGCCGTACGCCGCGGGGTCGGCTACCAGCATCCCGGCAGCCCCCTGCACCAGCGGCTCGATCACGACCGCCGCCAGCGCGGGACCGTGCTCGTCGACCAGGGCGGCGGCGATCGCGAGGGAATCCGGGTCGTCGTAGCCGGGCGCCCTGATCACGTCGAAGCGCAGCGGGTCGAACAGGTCGGTGCCGAAGCCGCCGGCCCCGAGGGACAGCGACCCGACGGTGTCGCCGTGGTAGGCGTGGCCGAGGGCCAGGTACCGGGTGCGGCCGGCGACGCCGCGGTTGACCCAGAACTGGAAGGCGATCTTGAGCGCCTGCTCCACCGCTGCGGCGCCGTCGGAGGCGAACAGCAGGTGCGGCCGGTCCACCGGCACGACGCGCGCCAGCGCCTCGGCCAGCTCGACGACCACACGGTTGCCGTTGCCCAGCAATGTCGAATGGGCCACGCGGTCGAGCTGGTCGCGCAGCGCCCGGTCGAGCTCCGGGACGCGATGGCCGAGCGTCGTGACCCAGAGCGACGAGATGGCGTCGAGGTAGCGGCGACCGTCGACGTCGATCAGCTCGCGTCCCTCTGCCGACTCGACGATGATCGGCTCGTTGTCGAGATAGCACGCCATCTGGGTGAAGCCATGCCAGACCACGGCCGCGTCCCGGGCGCCCCAGGCTGCTGCATCGCCCATGGGCTGGCAGCGTGCCAGCGGCCGGAGGGGTGGGGCGAATCCGAGAGGGGTCGCAGGCGTGGTGGGTCACCGACCGTCGGTACACTTGTCGGGCTGCTTGACAAGGGGCTGATCGGTTTCGACGTCGAGACCGGAAGTCGAATCGTGCGACCGGAGTTGCTCAGACTCCTTAAACGGGGCACAAACACAACTGCCGATGAGCAGTTCGCTGTCGCCGCCTGATAACCCAGGCGAACGAGAGCACCAGCGACCAGTGATGGCACGCGGGGCCTGATCACCGCAGCCCGGCAACAGAAGCGGTGGTTGACGGTGGGAAAGACCGCTGGCGGCGGGAAAGACCGCTGACATCGGGGAAAGACCCGGCGGCGGCCTCCTCCGCGAGGCCCACCGACCCGGCGGTGCGGCAGCCGCAGAGCCGTAGATCTCGGGAACGGTCGTAGCGCGGTCGGCAACCGCTCGGCGGACGGGGGTTCGATTCCCCCCAGCTCCACAAAAGCCAGTTCAGAGGGCATCGAGCGCTGAGGCGATGGCGCGCGTCAATCCTCACCATGGCGGTCGTCCCGGGACGTCACCGCTTTGCGCCGCCCGCGCTCGACAAGTCGGTGCGCCTGGACGCCTAGGCGGAACTGAAGACCTCCACCAGAGAGATGAGCCAGCCATGCACCGTCATCGCAACGACTTTCCCGTCGAAGGCGAGCTGCCTTCGTTCGACGGGGCCACCGCCTGGCTGAACGCGGCACCGTTGACTCCGGCGGGTCTCCGGGGTCGCGTGGTCCTCGTCAGCTTCGGCACGTACACCTGCATCAACTGGATCCGCTCGCTGCCCTACGTGCGGGCGTGGGCGGACAAGTACGCAGATCGAGGGCTAGCGGTCGTCGGCGTGCAGACGCCTGAATTCGAGTTCGAGGGCGACCTCGACAACGTGGGCCGCGCCATCACGGAGATGGACGTCCGCTACCCGGTGTTGGTGGACAACGACTACGCCGTCTGGCAGGCGTTCGACAACCACTACTGGCCCGCTCTGTACTTCGTCGACACCCAGGGTCGGATCCGGCACCACCACTTCGGCGAAGGCGAGTACGAGCAATCCGAGATGGTCCTCCAGATGCTCTTGCTCGAGGCGGGTGGTGACGTCGATCAGGGCCTCGTGCGTATCGAGCCCTCCGGTGTCGAGGCGGCGGCCGACTGGGCCAGCTTGGGATCGCCGGAGAGCTACGTCGGCTACGGGCGCGCCGTCAACTTCGCCTCGCCCGGCGGCGCAATGCCGGACGAACGCCACGTCTACTCGGCGCCGGCCGGGTTGCGCCGCAACCAGTGGTCGTTGTCAGGGGACTGGCGGATCGGCTTGGTGCCTGCGCTGCTCAATGAGCCCGGCGGTTCCATCTCGTATCAGTTCCACGCTCGTGACCTGCATCTCGTGATGGGGCCTCCGGTGGCACGCCCGCGGGTGCGTTTCAGGGTCCGCCTCAATGGCGAGCCACCGGGGCGAGCCCACGGCATCGACATCGACGAGAGCGGCAACGGCAACGCCGACTACCAGCGGATGTACCAGCTGATCCGCCAGCCCCCGCCCATCGGCGACCAGCTGTTCGAGATCGAATTCCTCGACGCTGGCGTCGAGGCCTTCGTGTTCACATTCGGATAGCCAAGGAGCCTCTGGGGCATCCGGTCGCGATGCCCGGGGTAGATCGAGGAGGGACCGGAGGCGTTCTACCTGGTCAGCCTGGTTTCGAGTAAGGACGTGAGCGGATAGGCCACTCGGCGCCGCCTAGATTCCCACGTCGGGCCCCCACGCAGTCAGGTCGAACGTGTCGGGGTCGAGGTCGACAGGTCCGCGGCGAAACGCTGCGAAGTCGCGAGCGATCTCTGCCTCGGGCACGAGATCCTCGTTGCCGCCCAGCGCTATGGCGAGGCGCAGGACCAATCTCCACACCTCCATCTCCGGGCGCTCGGCAATTGCCTCGGCCAGCGGGCCGGGGTCTCTGCGCAGCACTTCGTCCAACTCACCGAGGCGCTGCCCGATCCCGAGTCTGAAGACGAGGTCCCAGGACCAGTCCTCGATCACGTACAGGCCACCAGGCCGCAGGCGCGGGAACAGCAGGTTGAACGTGGCCGTCGACGGCGTGAGCAGGTGCGAGGCATCGTCGATCACCAGATCGAGTGGCCGACCCGCGAACTCGTCGGCGATCAGCCGCCGGATCGTGTCTCGATCGGCTTGATCGACTCCGTGGTAGATCCGCACCTGCTCGCTCTGCCCGCGCTTGTCGAGCCAGCGATCGAGCCGCCCGTTGCGATTCGTGTGGAGGTCGACGGCGACGAGCTTCTCGGGTTCGAGCGCCGCAGCAAGAAACGCCGTGCTGCCGCCGCGGAAGATGCCGACTTCGAAGATCCGACCGCCGTAGAACTCGTCCACGTGGCGTAGGTATCGCTCGACGAGCCGGCGTGGCTTCTGAATGAAGAACTGGTCGTGAGCGGCGGCCCCGTCCACCTCCCCTGAACCGATCAGCCGAAACACCGTGTCGTCGACCGCGATGTGATCATCATCGATCCAGCGATACATCGCGGCAGGCTGCTCTCGGGTGCCCACGGTGTCAACTCACGGGCATCGGTGGTCGATGGGCTCGATCTTGCCCCGCCGCGCGTCTAGCGGCAGCGGCGGCCGGGGTAGGGCACAATCTGCCCGGCGGCGCGATGCGGGAAATCTCGTCGTTCGCCAGGCGAATGCGACGGCGCGGGGATGTCGAGCGCGAGGAGGGCGCGTGATGGGATCCCGGGGGAAGGCAGGCGAGGGTCCGGTACCCACCGCACCCGCCAATGGCGACGAACGCGAGCTCGTGCGCGCGTTCACCGACCTGCACCGCCAGGACCGGTTCACGCCCGCCGCCCGGCCGGTGGCGCCCATGCGTGGGCGGCCCCGCCCTACGAGCGACCTCGTCGAAGTCCAGGCGGTCGAGGCCCAGGTGGCCGACGCCCAGGTCGCCGAGGCCCAGGTCACCGAGGCCCAGGTCGCCGAGGCTGTGACCCTCCCCGACCAGTCGGTCGACGTCCCCGACGGCGTGGTCGGTGCCCGCCATGACGGGCCACCTGCAACCGGTCCGGACCCACTACCGCATCGTCCGCTTGCCCGGCCACCCCGGCGCCCTGACCACGACGTGCCCATTCAGGCCCAGGTACCCGAGGTTGCCGGCGGCGTCCCGCGGCGAGGCTGGGCGGGGACCGCGGAGCGCCGCCTGTCGGACGTGTTGGCGCTCGCGGGCGCCAGCGGCGCTGTGATCGCCCCCTGGCCCTGGCTTCTCGCTGTCACGGGGGCGTGCATCGTCGTCGGGGCGGTCCGCTCCGTGGCGGCGCGGCGCGGGTCCGTCGCCTTCGGGATCCTGGCGCTGCCCGGGCGGGCGGCCCGACGCGTGGCCCGGCTGCTGCGACCGCGCTCACTGGCGCGGCTGCCAGTGATCACCGTCAAGATCGTCCTCGCCGCGATCGTGCTCCCTGGGGCGGTGGCGGCCGCCGTCTGGGTCGTCGAGCACGGCACCGACGGGGCGGCGGCCGCCGCTCGCCTGGCTGCGTGGCAGTCGGGCCTCCGGGTGCTGGCGGCCGTGCTGTGCCTCATGATGCTGGCCGGGGTGGGTGACACCCGGGCCCGACGAGCGACGCGGCTGCGGCAGGCCATCGCGTCGTGGCCCGACGCCGGCGTCGTGGCCCTCGCCGCCGGCGCACTGGCGCTGGCGTTGGCGGTGGTGGCGGTCGGGCCGCGGGTGTCGGGTGGCATCCTCACCGGCAACGACGGACTGGCGTGGGTGCCGGCGCGCCTGCGACCTGCGGTCGATGGCGTGCGCGACGACGTGGTCGCCGCCGAGCTGCGGACCTTGCGTTCGTGCCTTTCGGAGCACCAAGGCACGGTGTGGTCCGTCGACTACACCGCCGACAACCCCATCGACGCCCCCGACGTGGCTCGACTCTCGCTCCTCGGGCGTAGCGACACGCCGGAACCGTCGGCCCTGGTCACGGCGGCGCTCGCTGCCGACAACCAGCTCGCGCCCTGGGTCGAGGTCGTCGAGATCACCGTCGGCGATGCCGTCGTCCTCGAGCTGGACCGGCGGGCGTTGGGCCACCACGGGGTGCGGCTCGACCCGGCCACCCTGGGCCCGGGCATCGTGACCGGCGGTGGTGTAGCCGTGTCCGGTGGTGCGGGGTTCGACCGCCGGGTGGCCCTGGTGTGCTCGGCCGGACCCGCCCTCTGACCCGGCGACGTCTCGTTCCTGCCCGCGGCCGGCGCCGGCCTCATTCCAGCGCCGGCGCTCCGGCCACGGACGGCTCCTCGGCGCCGGAGCGCACTACGAGCACGACACCCGCACCGATGAGGATGGCCGCCGGGATGGCCGACGCCGGCGGCACCTCGTCGAACGCGACCCAGGCCAGGAGCGCGGACCCGACGATCTCGAACAGGATCGCGACCGACACCAACGTGGGGCTCGTCGTGCCCAGCACGCGGTTGACCACGGTGTGGCCGAGCAGCTGTGGACCCGCAACCATCGCGACCAGCGCGAGCCACGTCGTGGCGTCGTAGTCGCTGCCGGCCAGCGGCTGTCGACCGACGAGGCACACCACCAGCAGAGCGCCGGCCGCGACGCCGTAGCACGCGAGCGCGTACACGGTGGTCGGCACCGTGCGCCGGACCTCGGCCCCGACGGTGACATACGCGGCCGCCAGCACGCCCCCGATCAGCGCCAGTAGATCGCCGAACAGCGCCCGCGGGTCGACCGACAGGTCGACCCCACTGAGCACGACGGCACCGGCCACGGCGCTGCCGATGCCCCACCAGGCGCCCGCGGGCACGTACTCGCCCCGGCCTCGGGCGATGAGGGCCGCCCACACCGGCTGCGTGGAAACCAGCGCCACGGAGGACGCCACCGACGTGAACGACAGGCTCGGTATCCAGGTGGCGAAGTGGGCGCCGAGGAAGAGGCCAGCGACGACGGACAGCCGCCATTCCCGGCGGTCCAACACGGGCCCGCCCGCTCGGCGAAGGCCCCGGGCGCTCAGCACCACGAGCAGGGCCAGCACCGGAAGGGCCAGCGCGTTCCGCCAGAACGCGATGGCCAGCGTGGGGGCGTCGGCGACCCGCACGAGCGGCGCCGCCGTCGACACGGCCGCCACCGCCAACCCGAGCAGGGCCAGGTCGCGGGGCGGCGGACGGTGCATCACGAAAACCTGCCGCGGGAGCGGTGGCTCTGGCCACCAAATCCCGTGGCGGGGCTAGGAGGTCCCTTGCTTTTGCACCATAAGTGCGAAAACCTTGCGTCGTGGCGATCGCGACCTTCAACCCGTTCGAGCCCGGATTCGCCGACAACCCCTACGACCACTACGCCGACATCCGCGGCCAGGGCCGCGCCGCGCGCACCGCGTTCGGAAACCTGCTGCTCTCGCACTACGACGACTGCTTCCAACTGCTCCGCCTGGCTGGCACCAGCGTCGACGACCGCAACGCCAACAACGTCTTCCGCTACCAGCCTCCCGAAGACATCGCCGATCGCATGGTTTCCAGCAGCGAGCGGCGTTCCATCCTGGGACTCGACCCGCCCGACCACACACGGCTGCGCCGGCTGGTGTCGAGCGCGTTCACGGTCCGCCGGGTCGAGCAGCTGCGGGAGCGGGTGCGAGCGCTGGTGGCCGGCCTCCTCGACGACCTGGCCGAGGCGGGGGGTGTAGCCGATTCCGTCGATGTGATCCCGCGCTACGCGTTCCCGTTGCCGTTCATGGTGATCAGCGAGCTCCTGGGCATGCCCGACGGCAACCGCGACGAGCTACGAGGTTGGTCGCACACCATGACGCTCTCGCTCGAGCCCTTCCTCGACGACGACACCGCCCGGGCCGTCGTCGTTGCGGCCGACCACATGGTTCGCCACGTGGACGACGCCATCGAGTGGAAGCGGAGCCACCCTGCCGACGATCTGCTGAGCGCCATGATCGCCGCCGAGGAGGACGGCGACCGCATGACCGCCGAGGAGCTCCAGATACAGGTCATCCTGCTCTACCTCGCCGGCCACGAGACGACGGTCAACCTGATCGGCAACGGCACGCTGGCACTGCTGCGCCACCGCGACCAGTACGAGCGACTGGTGGACGACCCGTCGCTCGACGCCCAGGCCGTCGAGGAGCTCCTGCGCTACGACAGCCCCGTCCAAATGTCCCGCCGCATCGCCATGACCGAAGTCGAGGTGGGAGGCGAGACCGCCGAGCCGGGCGAGCTGATCCTCACGCTGCTCGGCTCGGCCAACCACGACGCCGGCAAATGGGGGCCGGACGCCGACGACCTCGACCTCGGACGGGAGGGTGCCAGCGCCCACCTGTCCTTCGGCAGCGGCATCCACCACTGCCTCGGGGCGGCCTTGGCCCGGCTCGAGGGCGCAGAGGCGATCCCCGCACTGGTGCGACGCTTCCCGAACATGGAGCTGGCCACCGACCGGCCGGCCTGGAACGGTCGAGTGATCCTCCGGGGGCTCGACGCCCTGCCCGTCAGCGTCGGCTGACGGCCAGCGTGCGCCGCACGATGGGACGCCCGCCGCGCCGGGCGACCTCCTCGAAGCCCGCCCGCTCGAACATCGCCAGCGTGCCCGTGTACAGGTCGGCGCTCGACCGCTTCCCGCCGCCGGTGTCGATCGGATAGGCCTCCACCATCTCGGCACCCCGCTGGCGGGCGAACTCGACGGCGGCGTCCAGCAGCGCCGCCGCCACGCCCTGGCGGCGGCGCCGGCGATCGATGGTGAAGCAGGTGATCGACCACACCGGCTGGTCGTCGAGACGGCGCAACTTGGGCGAGCGGTCGAGGCGCGGGTACTCCTCCCGGGGGGCGACCGCCACCCAACCTGCGGGCTCGCCGTCGACGTACGCCAGCAGTCCCGGCTCCGGTCCCGCGGTCACGAGCTCGTGCAGATCCTGGCGCAGGCCGGCCCCGTGGCGCTCGTCGAACTCCTTCGAGGTCACCCGCCACCACATGCACCAGCAGCCGCTGGTGAACCCCCGCTCCCCCGCCAGGTCCGCCAGGTCGTCCCAGCGATCGGGCGTGACCGGGTGGACCTCGACACCGAGGGTCGATTCCCCCGGCTGCTCGGACTCAGCCACGAGCCGGCCGCGAGACGCCAGTGATCCGCGGAATCGACCCGCCACTCAGACCTTGAGGAAGCGGCTGAGTGCCCATCCCGATCCGGCGGCGCCGATGGCGATGCCCAACACGACCACCACGACCGCCGTCCACGTGAACTGCCCGGTCGATGCCACGAATCCGCCCAGGATGTCGTCGTAGTCGGGGTTGCGGGACGCTCCTTGCATGGCATTGTCGAGGGCCCACACGGCCCCCAATGCCAGCAGGCCGCCCACCATGCCCTGGATGATGCCCTCGAGCATGAAGGGGACCCGGATGAACCAGTTGGTGGCGCCGACCAGCTTCATGACCTCGATCTCGCGCCGGCGGGCGAACGTGGCCATGCGAATGGCGTTGAGGATGAGCATCAACGCCGCGACCAGCAGGCCGACCGCGATCGCCAGCATCGCCCGCTGCGAGAAGTCGGACACGCCGCGGACCGTCTTCACGCCCTCGGTCTCGCCCGTCGCCGCCTGGACGCCCGGTTGGCCCTCGTACTGACCACGCAGGCTCTCCACGGCACCCGCCTCCGTGGCCTCGGGAACGAGCCGGTAGGACGGGGGGATCATCTCGGGATCGGCGTCGAGGCGCTGGAGCATGGCGGCGTTCCCCCGGAACAGCCGACGCGCCTCCTGGTTGCTCTCCTCGACGTCGACGAAGCGGTAGGTGGCGACCTCGGGATTGCCTTCGATGGAATCCTCCAGCGCGGCCCGTTGCTCGTCGGTGATGGTGCGCTGCAGGAACACGAGCACCTGGACACCGTCCTGCCACCGCGCCGACTGGTTCTCGACACCCTGGCGCAGCAGCAGCGTCGAGCCGAACAGCGAGAGCGATACCGCCACAGTGACGATGGCGGCGAGGGTCAGCGTGATGTTGCGGCGCAGGTTGATCGCCGTCTCGCGAAGGATGTAGTCGAACTTCACTGGTAGACGCCCCGGAGCTGGTCGCGGACGACCATGCCCTCGTCGAGCTCGATGACGCGGCGCTGCATGGTGTCGACGATCGAGCGGTCGTGCGTAGCCATGACCACGGTCGTACCCGTGCGGTTGATGCGGTCGAGCAGGCGCATGATGCCCACCGAGGTCCCCGGGTCGAGGTTGCCGGTGGGCTCGTCGGCCAGCAGGATCAGCGGCCGGTTGACGAACGCTCGGGCGACCGACACCCGCTGCTGCTCGCCGCCCGAGAGCTGGTGGGGGAAGTTGCCGGCCTTGGTCTCCAGGCCGACCAGCTCGAGGATCGTGGGCACCTGGGTCTTCACCACGTGCCGTGGCCGTCCGATGACCTCGAGCGCGAAGGCCACGTTCTCGTAGACGGTCTTGTTCGCCAGGAGCTTGTAGTCCTGGAAGATGCAGCCGATGTTGCGGCGCAGGTAGGGCACCCGCCACGACGACAGGCGGGCGATGTCCTTGCCGGCCACGAAGATCCGGCCCCGGTCGGCGGTGACCTCGCGGTTGATGAGGCTCAGCATCGTCGACTTGCCAGATCCCGACGGGCCGACCAGGAAGACGAACTCGCCCTTCTCGATGGTGGCCGAGGCGTTGTGCAGCGCCTCGACGCCACCCTTGTAGATCTTGCTGACGTTCTCGAAGGTGATCATGATCCTCGCCCGCAGCGCGCGCCTCCGCCCCATCGACGATTGGCTGCCCCAGGGATTGCGATCAGGTTACGGACGTAACGTACACCCGAGCAATTGCGGCGCCCAGGCATCCTAGGCGGCCGCTCCCCCGACACGCTTCCCGCTCTTGGCGCCTTTGGCGCCGGGCCGCTCGGGCCACGGGCGCCCTCCCCGGGCGCCCTCAGCGCCGCCACTGCAGGTAGGCCTCCATGAACGGGTCGAGATCGCCATCCAGCACCCCGGCGACATTCCCCGTCTCGTGCTCGGACCGCAGATCCTTGACCATCTGGTAGGGCTGCAGCACGTAGCTCCGGATCTGGCTGCCGAAGCCCACCCGCTGCTGGTCGCCCCGGATCTCGTCGAGCTCGGCCTCTCGCCGCTGCCGCTCCAGGTCGGCCAACTTGGCCCGCAGCATGGCCATGGCCCGGTCGCGGTTCTGGAACTGGCTGCGTTCGACCTGGCAGGACACGACGATGCCGGTGGGGATGTGCGTCAACCGCACCGCCGAAGACGTCTTGTTGACGTGCTGGCCGCCGGCACCCGATGCCCGGTACACGTCCATCTTGATGTCCTTCTCGTCAATCCCGATCGAGGCGTCCCCCTCGTCGAGCATCGGCACCACCTGCAGGGCGGCGAACGCGGTCTGGCGCTTGCCCTGGGCGTTGAACGGGCTGATGCGCACCAGCCGGTGCACGCCCCTCTCGGCCTGGAGGTAACCGTACGCGTAGCGGCCCTTGACGATCAGCTCGGCCGACGAGATGCCCGCCTCGGACCCGGGGGTGAACTCGTCGACCTCAACGTCGAAGCCCCGCCGCTCGGCCCAGCGGGTGATCATCCGCAACAGCATCTCGGCCCAGTCCTGGGCGTCGACACCTCCCTCCCCCGCCTGGATCGTCACCAGCGCGTCCCGCTTGTCGTGCTCGCCGGAGAACATCGACTGCAGCTCCACGCGGCGCAGGTCGGCGTCAATGGCGGTCAGAGACTGCTCCACCTCCGCCAACGCGGCATCGTCGCTCTCGTCGCGGGCCAGCTCGTAGAGGGTCTCGGCGTCGTCGAGGCGGGCGCTCAGCGCTTCGAACGCCCCCAGGTCGTCGTTGACGGCCGCCAGCTCCGAGGTCACCTGCCGGGCCTTGTCGGGGTCATCCCAGAGGTCGGGCCGTGAGGCCTCCGCCTCGAGCTGCGGCCTGCGAGCCCGCAACTCGTCCACCTTGAGGTAACCGGCCGCCTCGTCGACCCGGGCTCGCAACCCCCTCAGCTCGTCAGTTAGCTCACGCATGGCTCATGACAAGGGTAGGACGCACGCCGACAGACCGGGTGGAAGCGCCCGACCGAGGCAGGGGTCATTCGAGCACCAGCGCGGCTGGACGCCCGTCGAGCGGCTTGGCCGCTCGACTGCGCGAGTCACGACAACGGTCGCGCTGGTGGGAGGAGGTCGAGGGGGGAGGGCTCCCCTCCCCCCTCGACCCTCACCGACCGTGGCACTGCTTGAACTTCTTGCCCGATCCGCAGGGGCAGGGAGCATTGCGCGGTGTCTTGTCCCACCCCGACTTCACGAGCGGCGTATTCGCCTGGGCCGCCGCGGGCTGGGCGGCGCCGCGCCGTCCATCGCCGCCATCGCCGGATGGCGCCCGTTCCGCGGCACCAGTGGCGGCCGCCGGCTGGGCGCGAGCCGCGGCGGCGATGCTGGCCGCGCCGCCGGTGCTCGAGGGATCGGCCGGCGACGAGTACTGCAGCCCCCGCACCCCGTCCTCCGCGTCGCCGTTGCCGGCACCTACGGTCGCCGGCTCGCTCGGGGCATCCGCGGCAGCACCGGCGCCCGCAGCCTGGCGGTTGACCTGCACCTGCACGTGCATCACGTAGCGGATGAAGTCCTGCCAAATGCCGTGCATCATCTGACCGAACATGTCGAAGCCGTCGCGCTGCCACTCGACCAGCGGGTCCTTCTGCCCCATCGCCCGCAGGTTGATGCCCTCGCGCAGGTAGTCCATCTCGTGCAGATGTGCCCGCCAGCGCTGGTCGATCACCCGCAGCATCACCTGACGTTCGACCTGGCGCATGACTTCGGGAGTGAGCTCGGCCTCGCGTCGCTCGAAGTGCGCCAGCGCCTCGTCCATCAGCATCTCGTAGAGGTCGTTGGTCGAGGACGCCTGCTGCAACTGCTCGACCGACAACGTCGACGGCCAGAACGTGCGCGCCTCGGCCTGCAGCCCTTCGAGGTCCCACTCCTCGGCGTACTCGCTCACGCAGTGGGTCTCGACCAGCGTGCTGACGGCGTCGGGCAGCGCCTCGCCCACGAGCTTGTCGCGCAGCTCGGACTGATCGAGCACCTGATCGCGCAGGGCGTAGATCACCTTGCGCTGCTCGTTCATGACCTCGTCGTACTTGAGGACGTTCTTGCGGATCTCGGCGTTGCGCTGCTCGACCGTGGTCTGCGCCCGCTCGATGGCCTTGGTCACCATTTTGGCCTCGAGCGGCACATCGTCCGGGAGCGTCTTGCCCATCACCCAGTTCACGGCGCCGGTCGCGAACAGGCGCATCAGGTCGTCTTCCAGGCTCAGGTAGAAGCGGCTCTCGCCGGGGTCGCCCTGACGACCAGACCGACCGCGGAGCTGGTTGTCGATCCGGCGGGAGTCGTGGCGCTCGGTGCCGAGCACATAGAGCCCGCCCAGCTCGCGCACCTTGTCGCCTTCGGGCTTGGTCTCGGCCTCGTGGCGGGCGATGAACTCCTCGAGCCGGGGCCGGTTCTCCTCGGAGTCGGGATCGAGCTCCTCGGCTCGCAAGTCGCGCTTGGCCAATCCCTCGGCGTTGCCGCCCAGGATGATGTCCACGCCACGGCCCGCCATGTTGGTGGCAACCGTGACGCCGTGGAGCCGCCCGGCCTGGGCCACGATGTCGGCCTCACGGAACGCCCGGTCGGGCTTCGCGTTCAGCACCTGGTGGTTGATGCCCTGCTTCTCGAGCAGCCGCGACAGGCGCTCGGACTTCTCGACCGAGATCGTGCCCACCAGCACCGGCTGGCCGTTCTCGTAGCGTTGGGCGATGTCGGCGGCGACCGCCTCGAACTTGGCCTCCTCCGACTTGAAGATCAGGTCACCCTCGTCCATGCGGATGAGCGGCATGTTGGTGGGGATCGGCACCACCTGCAGCTCGTACGTGGCGGCCAGCTCGGCGGCGTCGCTCTGGGCCGTGCCGGTCATGCCCGCCAGCTTCTCGTACATGCGGAAGTAGTTCTGGAGCGTGACGGTGGCGAGCGTCTGGTTCTCTTCCTTGATCCGGACGCCCTCTTTGGCCTCGACCGCCTGGTGCAGGCCCTCCGACCAGCGCCGGCCCTCGAGGATGCGCCCGGTGAACTCGTCGACGATCTTCACCTCGCCGCTGACGACCACGTAGTCCTTGTCGCGCTTGAACAGCTCCTTGGCCCGCAGGGCGGCCTGCAGCTGGTGCACCAGGTTCTGGGCGACGCCGTCGTAGAGGTTCTCGATGCCGAGCTCACGCTCGACCCGCTCGATGCCGTCCTCGGTCGGGGAAACGGTGCGCTTCTCCTCGTCGACCTCGTAGTCGGCCTCAGGCCTCAAGCCCCGCACGATCGACGCGAACTTGTAGTAGAGCTGCGCGGCGTCGGCGACCCGGCCCGAGATGATCAGGGGGGTGCGGGCCTCGTCGACGAGGATCGAGTCGACCTCGTCGACGATGGCATAGACATGGCCCCGCTGCACCTGCCGGGCCCGGGAGGGCGCCATGTTGTCGCGCAGGTAGTCGAAGCCGAACTCGTTGTTGGTCCCGTAGGTGATGTCGGCGGCGTACTGGGTCCGCTTGTAGTCCGTCTCGCTCTCGCCGGGAACGATCAGGCCGACAGACAGGCCCAGTGAGCGGTGCAGGCGGCCCATCCACTGGGCGTCGCGGGTGGCCAGGTAGTCGTTGACGGTGACCAGGTGCATGCCGCGGCCGGACAGCCCGTTCAGGTAGGCAGGCAGGGTCGACACCAGCGTCTTGCCCTCGCCGGTCTTCATCTCGGCGATCCATCCGAAATGGAGGGCGGCGCCACCCATGAGCTGCACGTCGAAGTGTCGCTGGCCCAGCACCCGCTTCCCGGCCTCACGTACAACCGCGAACGCGTCGATCAGCAGGTCGTCGAGGCTCGCACCCTGGTCGAGCCTCTGGCGGAACTCGCCGGTCTTGGCCTGGAGCTGCTCGTCGGAGAGTCGCTCTATCTCGGGCTCGAGAGCGGAGATGTCGGGCACCAACGATTGCAGGGCCTTGACCTTCTTGCCCTCACCGACGCGGAGGAAACGATCGAGAACACTCATGCGGGCGTCGAGTCTACCGGTGGGCCGGGATCGGCCCGCGGTCAGGCCTCGGCCTGGACCTTGGGTGCCACCAGGTGCGTAACCGGGATGTCGAACTCGCGCTTGATGCGGCTGACCACGTCGAGGCCGAGCCAGTGGGAGACGCCCGGATGCAGGGTGGAGACGATGATGCCGTCCCATTCGTCGTCGCCGAACGGCCGGTTCCGGAGGGCGGTGGAGACCGCGTAGACGGGATTGGCGTCGCCCACCTCGCCAGTGGCCCCGACCCCGATGTTGCGGAAGGCCTCGAGCCCCTCGTCCAGGCGCGCCCGGGCCGCGGCATCGACCTCGCCCTCGGACCAGGCGTGATCGCGGGGATGGGTGACGGGCACTACCAGGTAGAACCGGCAGTTGTCCGCTCCCGCCGCCCCGCACAGCGAGCGCACGTGGTCGAGCAGGTGCTCACCGACCAGCGTGCGATGGGCGACAACCAGGTAGGTCTGCATGACCCCTCCTTGGTTCGTGCTGGTTGTGGCTGGCTCGAGCTCAGCTCAAGCGATCGCAGACGGCCCGGCGCACCATCATCTCGGCCACGACGTCGGCCGATGGCTCCTCAGCCGCCTCCAAGCGGGCCTGGGCCGCCTCGATCCGCTCGATGCTGATCCAGTTCCGATCGTCGAGCAGGTCCCGGTGGATGGACTCGATCGTGCCGTGGTCAACCGTGGTGCGGCAGCTGATCGTGCGGTCGACCATGCCGGGCGCGCCGCCCCGGTGGGGCCGCAGGCGGCGGCGACGGGCGCGCCCACGTGCGCCGCTGCCTGCGGCGCAGGATCATGAGCGCTCGGGCAGCCTCTTGGCGCGGCACCTGCATCATTGTTGGTCATCGGCCGGTTGGCGGCGGAACTTGAGCGAAGTTTCCACATCGGGTGGTGCGGTCGGTACGGAAA
>CAWEZE010000006.1:0-72536 GCA_963813485.1 uncultured bacterium | reverse complement strand
TCCACCGACATCAAGACAGCCGATGACTTGGCCAAGGCGGTCGCCGATGCCAAGCCCGACAGCCATGTCGATGTGGTCCTCCAGCGAGGGACTGAGCAGGCGACCGTGACCGTCGGGATCGGCCAGCAACCCGCATCGGGCCAATGACCCTCAGGTTCGGGCCCAGGAGCCGAGCGATAGGGCGTTCGTACAGCCTACGCGTGGGAATTTGGCGGTCGACCGCCAGCTCAACAGCTCGGCTCCCCGACAGCGCTGACCACCGTGAGCCAAGAGGACGTGCCTATCCGCTCACGTCCTACGACGCCCGGGCGCGCGCGTGGTGCGCTGCGACCTTGGCGCGGTTGCCGCAGACCGCCATGTCGCACCACCGGCGGCGCCCGCTCTTGCTGACGTCCAGGAACAAGAGGACGCACGCGGGGCCTGCGCACCGCCGGATGCGGCCGGGATCGTGGCGGAAGATGTCCACCGTTGCCGCTGCGATGTCGAGTCGCAACTGTGCGCCAGGCGTAGTTGCCGCCAACGACACGGCGTCACGCCCAGACCAGGGTTCGGCGTGCAGGACCCCGGGCGCCTCGCGCAGGACCGCATTCAAGCGGTGTATCGCGTCGGGATCGACGGTGGTCGGGTCCAGGACGGCCCGCATGCCTGCCCGCAGGTGATGCACGAACCGCAATGTACGCTCGGCCTCTCGACCGGTGACGTCGAACGACTCGGCGTCGCTCTGGACATTCGCGAGGTTCGCCCACGACACGACGGCGTCGAAATCCGGGAGGAGCTCGACGCGCTCGCCGTCGATCACGGACTCGGTGTTGCACAGATCCGTGGCCGGGTGGTTCCCGGTCCACAGGAACGGCGACTCGGACATGGGACTAACCGTACAACTTCGGAATACAGGTTGCACCGCATGGACCGCAGCGACTAACCTCTACCAAGATGATCAGTGGTTAGAACGATCGAGGAGCGTGCGATGACCGCCGAAGTCGACCTGTCGGACGCCAGCCGTGCTGCGAGATCCGGTCACGTCGTCTCCGTCAACGTCGGCACGCCGCGCGTCGTCGACTGGTTCGGTCGCCGCGTCACCACCGCGATCTGGAAGGAGCCGGTGGCCGGTCGGGTACCGGTTGCCGGCGTCAATCTCGATGGCGACGACCAAGCGGACCGCCGCGTGCACGGGGGACCCGCCATGGCCGTCTACGGGTATGCAGTCGAGGACTACGAATGGTGGTCCGAAGAGCTGGGCGTGCCGCTGGCGCCCGGAACGTTCGGCGAGAACCTGACACTCGCGGGCGTCGACCTCCACGCCTGTGCAGTCGGCGAGACCTGGGCCGTCGGAACGGCACGATTCCGTGTCACCCAGCCTCGCTTCCCCTGCTTCAAGCTCGGCATCCGCATGGGTGATGCCGGCTTCGTCGAGCGGTTCGCCGCCGCCCGCAGATTCGGCGCCTACTTCGCGATCGAGGGTTCGGGCAGCATCGCCGCGGGTGACGGCGCCCGGCGGCTGGCGTGGCCGGACGAGGTGCTGACGATTGCGGAGTTCATCGCCGCCCACGAAGACGCCGACGTCGGCCTCCTTCGCCGGCTCGCGGACCACACGCTCGTCCCCGACGGATGGCGGCAGCACGCGGTGGAACGTTCTGCGACGCCAGGCCGCCAAGGACGTGAGCGGATAGGCACGCGCTATTGGCTCACAGTGGTCAGTGCTGCCGGGGAGCCGAGCGGAGCTGGGTCGACCGCCAAATTCCCACGCGTAGGCTGCACGAACCGCCCTATCCGCTCGGCTCCCAAGTCATAGGGCGGCCGCCCGCGAACCCCGTCCAGGCCGTCGGCGCCGAGGATCACTCCTGCTCG
This sequence comes from uncultured bacterium, assembly GCA_963813485.1. Classification (GTDB taxonomy): domain Bacteria; phylum Actinomycetota; class Acidimicrobiia; order Acidimicrobiales; family VFJN01; genus DASQUK01. The sequence continues at coordinate 70,688 of CAWEZE010000006.1, read as the reverse complement.
TCGGGTATGCCCGCATCGACGGCGCCGGCGCGCTCATCGCGGGCCGCCCACCCGAGCAGCTCGTCGATCGCGAAGACCGCTTGGTCGATGCCTGCGTGGAGATCGCCGAGCTCGGCGAACCGTTGCGGAACGGTCGCCATGGTGAAGTCCTTCGGCTCCACATCGTCGACCTCGTCCCAGGTGATCGGCGCCGACACAGTGGCGTCGGGGAAGCCGCGCACCGAGTACGCCGCCGCCATCGTGTGGTCCCGGGCGTTCTGGTTGTAGTCGACGAACAGAGCCGCCGGATCACGGTCCTTGCGCCACCACGTCGTCGTCACATCGTCCGGTGCTCGGCGCTCGACCTCACGGGCGAACGCCAGCGCGGCGCGCCGCACGTCGGTGAACCCGAACGACGGTTCGATGCGCACGTAGACGTGCATCCCCCTGCCGCCCGACGTCTTCGGCCAGCCCACCGCGCCGAGCTCGTCGAGCACCTCGTGCACGACGCCGGCAACCCGGCGCACGGTGGCGAACGGACAGTCCGGCATGGGATCGAGGTCGATCCGCCACTCGTCCGGCTTCTCGACGTCGGCCCGCCGGGAGTTCCACGGGTGGAACTCGACCGTCGACATCTGCACCGCCCAGATCACGTGGGCGAGCTCGGTCACGCAGAGCTCGTCCGCGTGGAGCCCATAGCGCGGGAAGTGGACCCGCACGGTATCCAGCCACGGTGGGGCGCCACCCGGCACGCGCTTCTGGTGGACCTTTTCGCCGCTTACGCCCGTCGGGAAGCGGTGCATCATGCACGGCCGCTCCCGCAGCGCGTTGACGATCCCCGGCCCGACCGCCATGTAGTACTCGACGAGGTCGAGCTTCGTCGCGCCGGTCCCGGGGAAGTACACCCGGTCGGGGTTCGAGACCCGCACCGTCCGCTCCCCCACCTGGACTTCGGTCGCCGGAGATTTCGCCACCACGCCGACCGTACCGGCACCCGGCGCCCGCGAACGGTTCGTCGACACCATGCGCCGCCCCCGACGGAGTGACGGTGGGTGATCGGGCCCTGTCTGCCCGCGCGTAATTCCGGGTAGCCGCCGATCGAGGACGCGAGACTGTTCGCGCTATCGGACGGAAGGGTTCTCGATGCTCACTCCCCCCAGCGGGGTCGAGTCACCCGACCAAACCACAGACGCGCCGCCGGGCACGACCAGCGACCGGCACGTCGCGCGCCAACGTCCTCGGTCGATCACGCATGCCGCCGTCGGGCGGGGACGTCTCATGGGTTGCGGCTGCCCGTCGCTCGGCGCCCATCCCGGACTCATCGTCCTGGCTGTGGCACTTCCAGTGCTCGAGGCTCTCATCCTGGGGGTGATCGGAGCCTCCGGGGCCCAAGCCCTGGCACCGCAGGCATCGGCGCCGGCGCCGTTCGGCGTCTTCCACGACCTGCGCTGGCTCCTGGTCTTCCACCCCTCGTGGCACGCGTTCGCGCTCGAGCTGGCCGCCCTGATCGCGGTCCGGTCCACGATCACCGCCCTCCTCCTCCGGGCCGCATGGCCCATCGGGCAGCAAGCGCCCCGTCCCGTGCGGCTCGCCGCCTACTCCGTGGCGTTCACCGTGGTCTCCGCCCTGGTGCTCCTACCGTTCGCCGCCCTGCTCCTGGGCATGGCCATCGTGTCGTTGTCGTGGTTGTTCTTCATCGCCGTCCCGTCGGTGCTCGGCGTGGCGGCCCTCCTCCACCACGGTGCGGTGGTGCCGACGTGGTGGCGAGAGCGCCCGCCGGCCCGCACGGTCGCGTGGGTCCTGCTGTCGTTCCTCGTGCTCACGATCGCGAGCGCGGTCGTCGTCCTGACCCCGGCGCCGCTGCGCCTGCCGGCCGTGGGCGCCGCCGGGCTGTTCAACGCCTGGGCCTGGCACAGCATCGTCCACACGCTCAGCTGCAGCCGGCGGGCCCGGCGGTTCATGCCCGTGGCACCGCTCGGCGTGGCCGCCCTGGTCGGGGTCATCGTCCTCGGCGTGAGCGTCGGGTTCTCCGTCTCCTCGCGGAGCAACCAACTGGCGCGGGCCGCCCACGTGACCGGTGCCGCCGGCGCCGGGGCGGGGACGGGAAGCGGAGCGAATGCGACGGGCCGGCCCGTGCTGCTGGTCTCGGGGTTCGGGAGCCGCTATGGCGGACGGGACGACGGGATCGGCACCTGGGCGGACGAGCGGCGCTTCTCGTACCGGGGCGTCGACGGCGAGGGGCGGCCGCTGCCATACCAGGACGCCGACACCTACCAGGACGTCTCCCGCTCGGTGGCGCTGATGGCCCGGCAGGTCGAGGCGTTCCGGGCCGACGTCCAGCAGCCGGTCACCATCGTCGCCGAGAGCGAGGGTGCGCTGATCGCCAAGGCCTACCTGATGTCGCACCCCGATGCGCCCGTCGACACGCTGGTGCTGCTGAGCCCGCTCGTCGAACCTGGCGGCGCCTACTACCCACCGGCGGGCGACGACGGTTGGGGGGTCGCGGGCGGTTTGGGGCTCCGGTGGATCACCGCAGTCGTCCGCTCGCTGTCGCCCCTGGACGTGACCACCGACGACGGCCTGTTCCGGTCGCTCGCGGACGAGGCCCCCGCGTTGCGGGAGATGCTGGCCTGCCCCGTCGGGGGCGTGGACCAGCTGGCGGTCTTCCCGTTGGCCGACGCCGTGGCGGGAGCCGAGCCCCACCTGGACGGCGTCCCCAGCGCCGTCGTGCCCGCGTTCCACGGTGGGCTGGCGGACAACCCAGCGGTCCAACGCACCATCCGCACGGTGCTCGACGGCGGGGTCTCGCCCGCGTACGGCTGGTGGGAAGCGACGGACACGGTGATCCGGGCGGGCGCGGCCGCGTGGCGGGTGCCGCTGCTGCCCATCTCGATCAACCCCGCGTGGGAGGACGGCGACGACGCGTCCACTTGCGGCGACATCGCCGGCCTGGTCGAAGCCTGGGTCGGATAACCGGCGCCGCCAGCGACTGTGTGTATATCGTCCGCCCGTGACCAACAAGCGACTGACGTTGATCGGCGCGCTGGTGATCACCGGCGCGGTGCTGGCCGGCTGCGGGGGCGACGACGACGGCGGCGGCGGAGACGGTCTTTCCACCGGATCGGGGGACGGCGGCGGTGACGGCACCGTGACCGTCGTCGCCCAGGACTCGCTCCGCTTCGACCAGGACGACTACACGGCCAGTGCCGGCGACGTGACGATCGAGTACGAGAACGCTGGGAACCTCACCCACACGCTGCTGATCGACGGGGTTGACGACTTCAAGCTGTCCGTGACCTCGAACGGGGACACCGACGAGGGCACTGTGGAGCTCGAGCCCGGCGACTACCGCATCTTCTGCGACATCCCCGGCCACGAGAGCATGGAGGCGACGCTCACGGTCGAGTGAACCGAGTGAGCGCCGCCTCCGCAGAGGAAACCGGTGGGCGGGCGAACCGCTCGACTCCTACGCAGCCTGGAGGATGATCTCCCAGCCGATCAGGTAGAGGACCGCGAGCAGCACGAAGCCACCGATGATCGTGTTGCGATGGTCGTCGAACGCCAGCTTGTTGAAGGCGCTGTCGTACCCGCCGATGTAGCCGAGAGCCGACGCCTCGATGAACGCCCAGATCAGCAACACGACGATCCAGTAGACGACGGTGCTGTTGATCGCCTCCTCCCAGAACCCGAGGCCGTGGGCGGCAAAGACCATGAAGAACAGCATCGGGATGCTGAACAGGGTGTTGGCGCGTGAGGCGCGGGCCGCCGGCTTCGCCAACGACGCCGCCCGGGGATCGGCCTCGCCGCCCTGGGCCACCCTTTCGGCGGAGCCGATGATCACCTTCTGCGCCCGCCAGATGACGCCCCACACGTTGAGGAACATGGTGACGCCGAGCAGGATGCCGGTCAGGATGGCCGTGCCACGCTGGCCCGAGAAGTAGTTGTCCATGTCGTCCTGCACGGCGATGATCGACAGCCCGAACAGGAACGTGACCAGGGCCGCCCAGCGGAACCACCACAGCGCCCGCCACGTGATCTTGCGCTGGGCCTCGGTCCGGCCCTCGGCCGACATCTCGGCGAAAGCCGGCGTCTGCACGAAGTTGAAGAAATACAGGAGCCCGATCCAGGTGATGCCGGACAGGACGTGGGCATAGCGGGACAGCATTTCCCAGGCGCCCGCGGGATCAAAGAAACGATTGAACAGCTCCACCGGTCCCCCTGACCGTCGGTGGGTAGAAGCGCCGCAAAGCTAACTACTTGCGCCGCGCTGCTCAACGCTTTGGCGGTCCAATCGCCGCGGCCACGTGCCACGACCGCAGAGGGAGACCGCGCTACTGCTGGTAGCGCTCGACGACCTCGGGCGGCCGCACGTGGGCGTCGTCCGGGTCCTGACCCATCTCCCGGCGGGCGCGGCGCTGGCGGAGCAGGTCCCAGCATTGATCGAGTGCCACCTCGACCTCGCGGAGCCGGCCGGCGGCGTCGGACTCGGGCCCGTGCTGGCCGGCCTCGTGCTCGAGCGCATGCTCCTCGTCGACCAGCGCGCCGATGCGGCTGATCACCTCGGCGTCGTCCATGGGGCGAGGCTACCCCCGGGCGTCGCAGCCCGGACATGGGAAGCCGGCGGTCACTCGCAGGTCTCGCCTCGCGGCGGTTCGCCGACGATGAACGGGTTCGCCTCGGTCGTGGTGGTGGTCGGCGATGAGGCGGCCGTCGTGGTGGTGCTATCGGCGGCGGTCGTGGTGCTGCTGGCCGAGGGCTGCGCCGCGTCCGTGCTGGTCGTCGCCTCTTCGGTCGGCGCCGGCTGGTCGTGCACGGTGGTGAAGTCGTCACCCGCGACGACCACCACCTCGCCGTCACCCAGTTCGGGGTTCTCGACCAGCGTGGCCGGAGCGGTGAGGTAGCTGGCCACGAGCCGCCCATAGTTCCCCTGGCCGGGGGCGTGCTCGACGGTCGTGGTGGCGGCGGGCTCGGTGGTGTCGGGCTCGGTCATCTCGAACCCGACCCGCTGCAGAGCCCCGGAGATGTCCCGAGCGAAGCCCTCCCTGGCGGTGGCGTTCAGCACCGTGACCGTCGCCTGCATCGGGCTGAGCTCGTCGGGTGGCAGCCCCCGGAACACGTTCAGCGACCGCTGCGCATTCCTCTCGTCCAGGAGTACACGGTCCTCGTCCGGCGGATACGGCACGGTCGGCAGGTTGTAGGTCTCGAGCTTGTCGGAGTCGAAGTCGCTGAAGTGGTTGCCCAGGTCGATCATGTCGCGGACGCCGAGGTCCTCGTCGAAGCGCACGGTGTCGACGGCGATGTTCACGAGGTCGGTGACGCGGAGCGGATTGGACCGGACCTGCGACAGGGCCTTGTCCAGCGCCCGGTGGATGAAGATCTGCTGGCGCTGGACGCGACTCAGGTCGGAGCGTGGATCCCCCTCCCAGCCGTCAGGCGTCATGATCTGGAGCTTGCGGGACCGGGCGAAGGCCAGCGCCGTCTGGCCGTCGAGCTCGAGGCAACCCGGCTGGTCGACGTAGAGGCCCGCCGACTTGTCACGCACCGCCGTCGGGAACCAGATCGACACGCCACCGACGTCGTCGACGACGCGCTTGAAGCTCTCGAAGTTGACTTCGACGAAGTGGTGGATCGGCACTCCGAAGTTCTGGCGCAGCGTGTTGATCAGGTTCTGCTCGCCCTCGCTCGGCCGGCTGTACGCCGAGTTGATCATCCCGATCTCGCCGGTGTCGGCGATCGTCACCATCAGATCGCGGGGGAACGACGTCAGCGCCAGCCGATCCGACTTGGGGTCGACGCGCGCCACCATGATCGTGTCGGTGTTCCGGCTGGCCTGGCCCTCGCGGGTGTCCACGGCGACGATGAGGTAGTTCTCGGGATCACCGGCCGGCGGTTGGTCGAGGCTCAGGTTGTCGACCCGGTTGATGCTGTTGTACTTGACCAGCACGTAGCCGCCGACCGAAGCGCCCGCGAGGCACACCACCACGATCGACGTGAGCGCCGCGAGGACGACCCGCTGGCGCCACGAGCGCCGCCCGCGGACGCCAGGGGTGGGATCGGGCTGCCCGTCTGCCCGGGGCCGGGCGGAGGGATCGCGGCCCCCATCGCCGGGTCCGAGGCCCTGCTCGCCGGGCGCAGCCGGGCGCCGGCGCGCGCGATCCCACGCCGCGGGGGGAGGGCGCTGGCCCGGCGGCGGACCGGAGGCGCGCAGGTGCCGGGGATCGCGGGACATGACCGGACGAGGCTACCCGCCGGGCAGCTTCGAGAGTCGTCACGGCGTCCACCGGATGGGCCGCGCCGGGACCTCGCCGCTAGCTTGCCGTTGCGTGACCGATGCACCGGCTCCCGCCAGCCCCCGCGAGCGTTGGACGGCGCAGTGGAAGGAGCTGTACGCCGAGGTCATCCAGACCGGCCTGTGCACCGGCTGCGCCGGCTGTGTCATTTCCTGCCCGCACGACGTCATCGGCTACGACCATGAGCCCGGCGCCTACAAGCCCTTCCATCTCGAGGACGAGCTGGGCCTTGACAACTGCATCCACGGCGAGAAGGGCTGCACGTCGTGCACCCGCGCCTGTCCCCGCTTCCGGGCCTGGGAGCCACAGTCCGACGAGCACCTGTTCGCCCGGGTCCGCCAGCCCGACGAGCTGTCGGGCATCTACCAGGACATCCTGCTGACCCGGGCGTCGGACGAGATGGTGCACCGCATGGGCCAGGACGGCGGCCTGGTGTCGGCACTGCTGATCTGGTCGCTCGAGAACGACTACATCGACGCCGCGCTCGTCTCCTACCTCGAGGGCGACGGCCACGAGTGGAAGGCCCGGCCCGGCGTCGCAGCCAGCAAGGAGGAGATCCTCGACAGCGCCGGCAGCCGCTACACCTACTCGGCCAACACGCTGGCCCTGGGCGAGGCGCTCGAGCGCGGCCACAGCCGCCTGGCACTGGTCGGGATGTCGTGCCAGTCGTCGGTGCCGCCCGTCATGTGGAGCCGCAAGGTCGGCAAGGTCTCCAAACCGTTCCTGTTCAACATCGGGCTGCTCTGCTCCAAGACGTTCGACGACTCGATCTTCGAGGAGCTGTTCTGGACCAAGTACGGGCTCGACAAGCGCGAGATCGTCAAGATGAACATCAAGGGCGTGTTCCAACTGTGGACGCGCGACGGCCGCTACTACGAGATCCCGCTGAAGGAATGCCACGCCTGGACCCGCGAGGGGTGCACGTACTGCCCCGACTTCGCCGCCGAGCACGCCGACATCTCCACCGGTGGCATCGGCAAGGACAACGACTGGACGCTCACGATCGTCCGCACCGACCTCGGCCGGGAGATCATGAGCCGCATGATCACCGACGGGTCGATCATCGCCCGCCCCGGGGACGACGATCCCGGCGCCATCGCGCTCATGCACAAGCTGTCGGCCAAGAGCCGCGAGCGCTGGCCGGGGTTCGCCGTCGACGACCCACGAGGACCGGCCAAGAACGGCACCCGCGGCGAGAAGGCCCAGCCACTGCGGGCCTGAGCGACGCCGCGCGTGGACCCCGGACCGCTGCGTGACGCGTTGACCGTGGCGGTCGGCGTCGCCACCGGGGCGATGTCGGGCCTGTTCGGCATCGGGGGCGCGGTGATCTCGACACCCGGGATCCGGGCGCTCGGTGCCTCCGCGCAGACCGCCATCGGCACGACGCTTCCGTCGATCATTCCCGGCGCGGCGAGCGGCACCCTGCGCTACGCCCGCGAGGGGTTGGTCGACGGTCCGGCCGTGCGGGCCACCACCCCGGTGGGCATCGTCACCGCCGTGGCCGGCGCACTGCTCACGGAGGTCATACCCGGCGAAGGACACGCGCTCATGCTGGCCACCGCCGCCCTGCTGGCCGTGAGCGGTGCCCGGATGATCCACAACGCCGACCGCGCCGCCCAGCCGCTCACCGCCTTCTCCCCGGACTCGCCCACCGGGACGGTGGTCCCGCCCGCGGAGACCGACCGGGTCCCCGGCGACATCGTGGTGGCCGTCGGGGATCGGTCCCACGGCCGGCCGACCACGATCCGCCTGGCGGCCGTGGGCACGCTCGCAGGCCTTCTGTCTGGCCTGCTGGGCATCGGGGGCGGCACGGTGATGGTCCCGGGCTTCACCCAGATCGCCGGCCTACCGCTGAAACGGGCGATCGCCACCTCGCTGGCGTGCGTCGGGATCTTCGCCGTCCCGGGCACGATCACGCACGCTCTGCTCGGCAACATCGATTGGCGGTTCGCGCTGTTGCTCACGGTGGGGATGATCCCCGGCGCACGCCTGGGGGCGGCGCTCACCATCCGGGCCGAGGATCGCCGCCTGCACCTGATGGTGGGCGCCTTCCTGGGTGTGACCGCGATCGCGTACGCCGCCGGCGAGATCGCCGCTCTGGGCGCTTAGGAGCCGAGCGGATAGGGCGGTTCGTGCAGCCGACGCGTGGGAATTTGGCGGTCGACTACCAGCTCAACAGCTTGGCTCCCCGGCAGCGCTGACCACCGTGAGCCAAGAGGACGTGCCTATCCGCTCACGTCCTTGACGGCCCAGTGGCCCATTAGAGGCCGGCGAGCTTGCGGGCCCGCCGGAGGACGGCATCGAACATGGGCTCGGTGAGCTTGCCGGTGAACGTGTTCTGCTGGCTCACGTGGTAGCTGCAGACGATCGCGCGCCCGCCGTCCAACGCCAGCTCGACGCCGTGCCCGAACCGGGGTGCGCGACGGAGCCCCAGGACACGGCAGAGCGCCTGGTAACCGAACTGCCCCAGCGGCAGGTACACCCGCACGTCGGACAGCAGCGCCAGCTCCCGCTCCAGGAACGGTCGGCAGCGGTCCCGCTCGTCGGGCGCAGGCTTGTTGGCCGGGGGCGCGCAGCGCACCGCGGCGGTGATCCACGCACCGTCGAGCGTGAGGCCGTCGTCGCGGTGCACCGCCGTCGGCTGGCTGGCGAATCCCGTTCGCCACAGCGCGGCATAGAGGAAGTCGCCCGACCGGTCGCCCGTGAACATCCGTCCCGTCCGGTTGGCGCCGTGGGCGGCGGGCGCCAGTCCCACGATCGCGACACGGGCGGCAGGGTCGCCGAAGCCGGGCACGGGACGGGCCCAGTAGTCCTGGTCACGAAAGGCCGCCCGCCGGTCCCGGGCCACCTGTTCGCGCCACGCCACCAGGCGCGGACAGGCCCGGCAGCCCGTGATCTCCCGCTCCAGGCCCTCGAGCGTTTCCGGGGCGACGCGACCGACCTCATCCACAGGCGCCGACGATAGGTTGCACTGACATGCCCCGAGCCGAGCGAGCCCCACGCGCCGGCGGCCTGCGGACCGACCGGCGGCCCGGTGGCCGACGCAAGCCACCGGCCCCGACCGTGGTCTTGCTCGTGCGCCATGGCTCGACTGCGACCACCGGCATGGAGCTGCCGGGCCGGGCCGGCGGGCTGCACCTGTCGGACGCGGGCCGGGCGCAGGCCGAATCTGTGGCCGCCCGCATCGCCGCCATGGCTTCGGGCAACGGGCGCAAACGCCGCAGCGTCGCGGCGGTGTACAGCTCACCGCTGGAGCGCACGCGCGAGACCGCGGCGCCCATCGCCCACGCCACCGGTCGCCAGGTGCAGGTCGACGACGGCCTCCTCGAGCTCGACATCGGCGACTGGACCGGGCTCGAGCTCAAGGCCGCCCGCAAGCGCCCCGAGTGGGCCACCATCCAGCGCTACCCCAGCGGCTTCACGTTCCCCGGCGGCGAGTCCTTCGTCGACATGCAGGCTCGCATCGTCGCCTGCGTCGAGCGGCTGCGGTCCGCCCACCCTGGCGAAACGATCGTGGCGGTCTCCCACGCCGACCCCATCCGTGCCGCGGTTGCCCACGCGATGGGCACCCACCTCGACCTGTTCCAGCGCGTCGTGATCTCACCGTGCTCGCTGACGGCCATCGCCTATGGCGCCGGCGGCCCCATGGTGCTCACGGTGAACTCCAGTGTGGAGACCGGCGGAGCGCTGGTGCCGTCTTGACCATGTCCGAGTCGTACGACTTCCCGAAGGCCGAGATCTTCTGGCCCGGGGCCGAGGGCCCACCGGGCAAGCGGGTCTTCTTCCTCGCCGGGGGAGACGACGGAGAGCTCGTTTACCTGCGCTGCGAGAAGCAGCAGGTCGCCGCGCTCGGTGAATACCTGCTCGCCCTGCTGGAGGACCTGTCGCCGGACGTCGAGCCCGTCGAGGGCCACGGGACGGTCACACCGCTGCCCTTCGACTGGGACGTCGGCTCGATCGGCGTGAAATACGATGAGCCCGAGGAACGCATCGTGGTGGTGCTCGAGGAGCTTTCCGGCGAGGACGAGACGCCGGCCACCGCACGGTTCTGCTTCACGCTGGCGCAGGCTGCCGCGTTCGCGCGCTTCGCGGTCGAGCTCGTGGCCCAGGGCCGGCCCGACTGCGGCTTCTGCGGCCAGCCCATCGATGCCGAAGGCCACGTGTGCCCCCGGATGAACTGAGCGTTGATTCCGCGGACAACGGAGGCGACGCGGACGGAGAGGCCGGTCCGCAAACGAGCGACGGGCGGAATCAGTCCTCAATGAGCGCCTGTTCCCCGGCGACGCTGGAGCTGCTGCGCTCCGGGGAGGTGGAGGTGCTCGGCCGCATGCCGTGGAGCTCGAACGCCACCCTGCTGGTCGAGGTCCGCAGAGGAGCCGAGCCCGGCGACAGGGAACGCGCCGCCGCCGGCCACGCTGGCGCCGACTGCCTGCAGGCCGTCTACAAGCCCCGCCGGGGGGAACGCCCGCTCTGGGACTTTCCCGATGGACTCGACCGCCGCGAGGTGGCCGCCTACGAGCTGTCGACGTGGTTGGGCTGGAACATCGTGCCGGAGACGGTCCTGCGCGACGACGAGGATCTCCCCTTCGGGGCCGGTTCGCTGCAGCGGTTCGTGGCGTTCGACGCCGAGCAGCACTACTTCACGCTGGTCGAGGACGAAGCCCGCCACGACGCCCTTCGCACCATCTGCTGCTTCGACCTCGTGGCCAACTCGGCCGACCGCAAGGGCGGGCACTGCCTGGCCGGGGACGACGGCCGGCTGTGGGCCGTAGACAACGGCCTCACCTTCCACTGCGACACCAAGCTCCGCACGGTCATCTGGGAGTTCGGGGGCCAGCCGATCCCCGACCATCTGGTCGCGGACCTCCGGCGACTGGCCGAGGAGGGTCCGCCACCGGCTCTGGAGGCCCTGTTGAAGCCGGCAGAGACCAGGGCGCTCGTGCGCCGGGCCGCCGCGGTGTCCGGCCGCGCCGCCTTCCCGATCGATCACACCGGCCGGCGCTATCCCTGGCCCCTCGTGTGAGAAACCAGCCGCGGATCTGGTTGCTCCGGTCACCATTCCCGCGGCAGGAACGTCAGGTTTCGGCCTCGGCCTCCGCCTCGACGTCGACGTCGACCTCGCCCGAACCTTCGGCCTCGCCGTCGCCGACGGCGGTCGGCAGCACGGCGAGCTCTTCGGGCGGACGGCGGTCGAGCCATTCGCGGAACTGCCGCGACGTGAGCGGCGGGCAGACGATGAACCCCTGGGCCAGGTCGCAACCCAGCGACGCAAGCAGGTCCCATCCCTCGCGTGACTCGACCCCCTCGGCCACGGTGACCAGCCCCAGGTCGCGGCCCAGAGCAAGCACCGACCGGGCGATGGCGCGGTCGCTCTCGTCGACGGTCATCCTGGCGATGAACGACTTGTCGATCTTGATCTCGCCGATCGGCAGGCGCCGGAGGTGGGCCAGCGACGAGTAGCCGGTGCCGAAGTCGTCGCAGGACAGGCACACGCCCAGCTCCGCCAGGCCGCCCAGCACGTGGAGCGAACGCTGCGACTCGCTCATCACCATGCTCTCGGTCAGCTCGAGGGTGAGCGACTCGGGGGGCACGCCGCTTTCCTCGACGGCCCCACTGACGTCGTCGACCAGGTGCAGGTCGAGCAGGTTACGGGCCGACAGGTTCACGGCCACGGACAGGTCGAGACCCAGGTCACGCCATGAGCGGCACTGCCTCAGCGCCTTGCGCATCACCGTCATCGTCAGCGTCCGGATGTCGCCCGTGTGCTCGGCGATGGTGATGAACTCGTCGGGCTTCACCCGCCCGAGGCGAGGGTGGTTCCAGCGCACCAGCGCCTCTGCGCCCCGCACGATGCTGGTCGCCAGCTCGACCTTGGGCTGGAAGCACACGTCGAGGTCGTCGCTCTCGAGCGCCTCCCGTAGGTCGGCGCCCAACGCCAGGCGACGCGGGGTGGCGGGGTCGTGCACCGGGTCGTACATCTCCCAACCGCTGCGGTGATTGCGGGCGGTGTCGGCTGCGATGTGGGCCCGTTGCATGAGCGAGTGACCGTCGATCGCCTGCTCGGGGTAGACGGCGACGCCGACGTTGACGCCCAGCGCCAGGAGCACGCCCTCGGACTGGAACGGTGGATCGAATCCGGCGATCAGCAGGCGGGCTGCGGCCACCACCTCGTCCGCGTCGGCCACGCCGGGCAGGACCACCGCGAACTGATCGCTGCCCAGGCGCCCCAACGCCGCAGACTCCGGCAGCAGGCTGCGCATCCGGCCACTGGCCTGGACGAGTAGGCCGTCAGCGCTCTGGTGGCCGAATGCGTCGACCACCTGGGTGAACGAGTCGAGGTCGATCACGATCAATCCGACCCGCCCCCGCTCGGCGTACGCCTCCTGGAGCGCGACCTCCAGCACGTCGCTGAGGCGGGCGTGGTTGGGCAGGCCGGTCAGCGGGTCGTGGAGCGCTTCGTGGGCCCGCTCGGCCGCCTCCAACTCCAGCACCATGAAGAGCAGCCCGTTCTCGATGGCCATGGACGCCTGATCGGCGAGGTCTCCCAGCAGCCGCGTGTGGTTCTCCCCGAAGTGGGACGCAGCCTTGCGCCGGGCCTGCGTGACCACGAGCGCGCCGAACACCGACCCGTTGGCCCGCGTGATCGGGGCCGCCAGGGCCGCCACCGACGTGCGCGCCCGGAGCCAGGCCGGCGACAGCGGCCCGACCTCGAACCGGCGCGGTGTCCCGTCCGGGATGACTGCGCGCAGGTCGCCGTGTAGCTCGACCAGCGAGATGCATTCCTCGCCGCGACCGCCCGAACCCAGCGTGAACCGCCGGCCCGGATCGCCTGGGGCCACAGTCTCGATCAGCAGCACCGCGTCGTCGGCGTTGAGGAGGGAGCGGGCGCCGCCGAGCACGGAGGAGGCGATCTGCGACATGTCGATCGACCGCACCGCCGTCTTCGTGAACTCGTGCAGCGCCTCGAGCCCGCGTCGCCGCTCGTAGAGGCGGGAATAGACGCGGTTGGACGTGATGCATGCCAGCACGATGGCGACGAGCAGCAGCTCGACCGCGGTGTGGTCCCACAGGGCGAGCGCCAGGCCGATGCCGATGGCGGCGTTGAGGATGCCGGCTGGTAGGTCGCTCTTCGCCAGCACGAGCATCCCGCGCCAGCCCGGCAGGCTCTGCGTCACGGTGGCGATCAGCGCCGCCAGGGCCACAAGCGCCACCACATAGGACGTCAGCAATGCCAGCGCGAGCGCTACCGCACCTCGGGTGCTCACCAGCTCGGCGCCCCCCAGCACGCCGCGGACCACGACGATCGCCCCCACGGTCTGCGCGAGCTGGGCGCTGAGCTCGTACGCCGCCTCGGCCGGCCGACGCTGGCGCAGGACCAGGAGCACGATCGCCACGCCCAGCAACCTGGCGAGCACCAGCGTGGTGGGCTCGGCGTAGATGAGACCCGCAGCCAGCGGAACCTGGGCGGCGGTGAAGCCGTACTGCTCACCCTGCCGGCGTTCGACCCGCAACGCGAATGTCTCGCACGCCCCGAAGGCGACGATCAGCCACAGCCAGCCGAGATCGAGCGACGCGTCGGCGATCCGGCCATCGCCTGCGGCGGTCGCCATGAGCACGCACGCGGCGATGGCGATCAGCACGACGGCGACCACCAGCATGGCGTTCTCGCCACGACGGGACCCGTCGACCGTCACCCTCGCCTCCCCGCTGCCGCTAGGCCCGCCCGGGCACGGTGCCTTACGGCGTCACGGAGGTCAAGGGGTCGGAGGAAATTTCGGGTCGACTCCCAGCCGTCTCCCAGGCGTCTCCCAGGTGCGCCCGGGCCGCTCTCAGCCGCTCGCCGGCCGATCCGCCGGGCCGAGAACCCGGTCGAGATAGGGGTTCGCGAAGCGGCCGTCGGGGTCGAGCCGGGCGCGGACACGCTGGAAGTCGTCCCAGCGCGGGTAGCGGGGTGCGAGCGTCTCGGCACGCTGGAAGTGCAGCTTGCCCCAGTGGGGCCGGCCGTCCGTAGCTGTCCATGATCCGCTCGACGCCTGTGAAATAGGTGTCGTACGGCGTGCCCCGGTAGACGTGCACGGCGATGTAGCCGGTCTCGCGGCCGTACGCAGTCGAAAGCGGGATGTCGTCGGGCGCCACCACCCGCACCTCCACCGGGAAGCTGATCTGCATGCCCATCTCGTCCACCAGCCTTCGCACGCGGTTCAGCGCCTCGGGGAGCGCCTCGCGGGGGATGGCGTACTCCATCTCCCAGAACCGCACCTTGCGCGGGCTCGTGAATACCCGGTCGGACCGGTCCACGTAGTCGAGACGGCCGGTGTTGGGGATGATCTTCGCCAGGCGCGGGATGAGCGACGGCCGCCAGCGGCCCGCCCGGCACAGCACCCCGAAGGCGTAGTTGTTGAGGGCCATGTCGTCGACCCACTCGCGCACACGTGGGCGGGGCCGGGCGGGTTCGTCGGTGCGCTGGTTCCGCTTGGTCAGCGCCCAGCGCGTGTGCGGCACCCAGTAGAACTCGTAGTGATCGTGTGCGGACACGAGCTCGTCGAGGTCGGCGAGTACATCCTCCACCGGCACCGGCTCCTCGACTGCGTGCAGGCGGAACGCCGGGACGCACTGCAGCGTCACCGTCGACACGAGGCCGAGCGCCCCGAGCCCCACCCGGGCGGCGTCGAGCACGTCGGCGTTCTCGGACTCCGAGCACTCCAGCACCGAGCCGTCGGCGGTTACCAACCGAAGGCCGACGATCTGCGAGGACAGGTTGCGGAAGCGCAGGCCCGTCCCGTGCGTGGCGGTCTGCGTGGCGCCGGATACGGACTGCTGGTCGATGTCGCCCATGTTCTCGAGGGCGAGCCCCCGACCGTCGAGCTCGTCGGACAGCCGGTGGAGGGGTATCCCCGCCTCGACGGTGACCCGACCGGTGGCGGCGTCATGCCCGAGGATGCGCGTGTAGTCCCCGAGGTCGACCAGGACGCCGTCGGTGCAGGCGATGGAGGTGAAGGAATGGCCGGCACCCACGGCCTTGACCCGTTGGCCGTTGGCCGTCGCCTGCTTCACCAGGTCCACGAGCTCAGCCTCGGTCGCGGGCCGCCGGATCTCTGCAGGGGCGCACACCTGGTTGCGCCCCCAGTTGGTCCAGCTGGTTCGGGCGCTGGGGCGGCTCGTGGCTCGGGTCGTGGCGGCGGCGCACATGGCCAGCCAGGCTAGAACCCGCGATCGGTGGTACGTCTAAGCCATGAAATGGCGCCGGACGAAGAGTGAACACGTCGATGACCTCAGGGGTGCGGGTGGCATGGGGCGTCGGATGGGCGTGCCGCTGGCGGCCGGCGGTGGCCTCGTGGGGATCATCGCCCTCCTGATCGCAGTCCTCAGCGGAGGTGGCGGCGGGCTGGGCAGCATGATCGATCAGCTCCCAGGGGCGGTGCCGGAGGGCTCGTCGGCCGACGACGTCGTGAACGAGGCGCAGTCCGAGGAGGCCGACTTCGTCGAGTTCCTGGCCGAGGACACGCAGGCCGTCTGGGCGGCCGAGTTCCAGCAGGCCGGGCGGCAGTACCAGTACGCCCGGCTGAACATGTTCACGGGCCAGGTGAACACCGGGTGTGGCCCTGCGACCTCGGCGGTCGGGCCCTTCTATTGCCCGGTCGATGCCGAGGTGTACATCGACCTCGACTTCTTCCGCGAGCTGAGCGACCGGTTCGGCGCGCCGGGCGATTTCGCGCAGGCCTACGTGATCGCTCACGAGATCGGCCACCACGTGCAGAACCTGGTGGGCATCAGCGACGAGGTGCGCCAGCGCCAGGAGGCGGCCGGCTCGCAGGCCGAGGCGAACGCGTGGTCGGTGCGCCTGGAGCTACAAGCCGACTGCCTCGCCGGCGTGTGGGCGCACTCGGTCTACGCCCGCGGCGACCTCGAGCCGGGCGACATCGAGGAGGGGCTGGCCGCGGCCGAGGCGGTCGGCGACGACCGCATCCAGGAGCAGGCCGGCATGACGGTCAACCCCGAGACCTGGACCCACGGCTCGGCGGCGGAGCGCCAGACGTGGTTCGACCGCGGCTTCGAGTCCGGCGAAAGCTCCCAGTGCGACACGTTCGGTTGAGTTCGGTTCGCAACCGGAGGTTGCGAACCGAGACTTGAGCCGCCACCTGCGGCGGCGTCGATCTCTTGTCGCTCGACCGGAAGCCGGCATCGAGCGACGGCGGGGGGCTCCGGCAGAAGCCTCTGCCCCCCGCACCCCCCGACCGCTTGCCTCGCCGACTAGCGGCTCTGCAGGGCCTCGAGGAGCTTGGGGAGGACCTTGTGGACGTCTCCGACGATGCCGAGGTCGGCAACCGAGAAGATCGGGGCCTCGGCGTCCTTGTTGATGGCGATGATGTTCTTCGAGCCCTTCATCCCCACCAGGTGCTGGGTAGCGCCCGAGATGCCGGCGGCGATGTAGACGGTCGGCTTCACGACCTTGCCGGTCTGGCCCACCTGGTAGCTGTAGGGCACCCAGCCGGCGTCGACGATGGCACGTGACGCGCCCGGCGCCGCCTTGAGCGCCTTGGCCAGCTGCTCGATCATCTCGTACTTGCCCGCCTCGCCCAGGCCCCGCCCGCCCGAGACGACGATGTCGGCCTCGTCGAGCTTGGGGCCGGTCGCCTCCTCGACATGGCGGTTCTGCACCTTGGCGGTGCCGGGCTCGGTGACCTCGATGGTGGCCACCTCCGCCGCCCCGCCCCCCGACGACTCGGCTGCGAACGACTTGGGCCGGAACAGGGCGATGTACGGGGCGCCGGCCGTGAAGCGGGTGCGCACCAGCTTGGTGCCGCCGAACACCGGCGTCGTCACCACCACGGAGTCGCCGTCTACCGCGATCTCGACGTTGTTGGTCAGGACCGGCTTGTCGAGCGCCACCGACAGGCGGCCGGCGACGTCGCGGCCGTCGTAGGTGGTGCCGATCATGATGAGGTCGGGGGCGTTGCCGTCGGCCGCCTGCTTGGCGATGGCCGATGCCACCGGCTCGCCCGGCAGGCTGCCGGCAAGGTCGCCCGTGGCGTAGACCTTGGTCGCGCCGTGGGCCCCGAGGGTCTCGGCGATGGCATCGGCGTCGCCGCCGCCATACACGGCCTCGACGGTGTCGCCGAGCTCCCGGGCCTTGGTGACCATCTCGAGCGTGATGGGGGCGACCTTGCCCTCCGCGGCCTCGGCGAGGACCCAGATGCGGTTCAGAGCCATTGCGTCAATCGTCTCCTACGTGTCCGTGCCCGGTGCGGCGGAGGTCCTAGATGACCTTGAGGTTCTCGAGGAAGGCGATGACCTTGGCGTAGCCCTCGCCGTCGTCCTCCACGATCTCGCCGGCCTCGCGGGCCGGGGCCTCGTCCACGGCCACGATCTCCTGCCCCGCGCCGGCCGACCCCACGGTGGCGGGGTCGATGCCCAGGTCGGCGAGCGTGAGCTGATCCACCGGCTTGGACTTGGCGGCCATGATCCCCTTGAAGCTCGGGTAGCGGGGCTCGACGACACCGGCCGTCACCGACACGACCGCCGGCAACGGGGCCTCGACCTCGTCGTAGCCGAGCTCGGTCTGGCGCTGGACCTTCACCCTGCCGTCGGCGACCTCGACGTGCTTGGCGAACGTGACCGACGGCCGCCCCAGCAGGGCGGCCACCTGCTCCGGAATCGTGCCCGTGTAGCCGTCGGTCGACTCGGTGGCGGTGAGGATCAGGTCGGCCTCGGCCCGCTCGATCGCCTTGGCCAGCACCTTGGCGGTGTCGAGGGCGCCGGCGCCGGACAGTGCCTCGTCGGAGATCAGGATCGCCTTCGCGGCGCCCATGGCCAGCGCGGTCCGCAACCCCGAGGTCTCGTTGTTGGGGGCCATCGAGACGAGCGTGACCTCGCCACCACCCGACGCATCGGCCAGCTGGAGCCCCATCTCGACGCCGTAGCTGTCGGACTCGTCGAGGATCAGCTTGCCGCTGCGGTCGAGCGTGTTGTCGGCCTCGAGCTTCCCGGGCTCGGCGGGGTCCGGGATCTGCTTCACGCACACGACCACGTTCATGGCCAGCCATGCTGCCCGCCGTTTCGCGGGGCGACCAAATCGCCCCCGGCCACTCTGTGAGGGTCGATTTCGCGGATCACGAGTTCACGCGGCCGCGAGTCGAGGGGCTAGCCGGGGAACCGGCGGAATCGACCCTCAGTGGGTAGTTTCCCCGCCGCTATGAAGCTGCTCCTGCTGGTCAACGAATCGGCGTCGTCGGTGACGCCGCGCAGCCGCGTCGTGATCCAGAAGGCCCTCTCGGCCGACCACGATGTCACCCTGGCCGAGACCAGCCGCCGTGGCCACGCGACCCGCCTGGCGCAGGGCGCGGCCGCCAACGGGATCGACGTCGTGGTGGTGCTGGGCGGGGACGGCACGCTCAACGAGGCGGCGAACGGGCTGGCCCGCACTGCCTGTGCGCTTGCGCCGCTGCCGGGAGGATCGACCAATGTGTTCGCCCGCACCATCGGCCTGCCCAACGACCCGATCGAAGCCACCGGCGTGTTGCTCGACGCGTTGGCCCGGCGCTCGATCCGGCGGGTGGGCCTGGGGTCGGTCAATGGCCGCTACTTCCTGTTCCACACCGGCGTGGGCTTCGACGCCGCGGTCGTGGAGCAGGTCGAGCGTCGCGAAGGGCTCAAGCGGTACGTCGGGCATCCGCTGTTCGTGTTCGCCGGCTTCGACACGTGGATCCGCCACTACGACCGCAGCCGGCCCCGCTTCGCGGTCCACCACGCCGACGGCACGGTGATCGACGACGCCTACCTGACCATCGTCCTCAACACCAACCCCTACACCTACCTGGGTAATCGGCCGCTCGACCTGGCACCCGAGGCCACGCTCGACCGGGGTCTGGCATCGGTGACGCTGCGCACCATGGCGTTCGCCCGGACGATGCGCATCATCGCCTCGGCGCTGGGCAGTGGCTCCCTCCTGCGGCGCAGCCGCTGGGTCGACCACCGAACCGACCTGGAGGCGCTCAGCGTGCGGGCCTACGGGCCGGTCCCCTACCAGGTCGACGGCGATCACCTGGGCGACACAGAGCAGCTCGACTTCCGCCACGAGCCGGAGGTGCTGGACCTGGTCCTGCCGTGAGCGGACAACACGGCCAGCGAGGCCACCGCGTGGCAATGGCGCGGCAATGGGTTCACGCTGGGCGTGAAACCTATGACCTCGGGTTTGGCCGCCGGCCGAGCGCGGCCAGGGCCACGTCGGGGACGTCGGTGACGATGCCGTCGACGGCCGCCTCCCCGGCGAGCCAGCGGATGCGGTCGGGCTCGTTGCACGTCCAGGCGTTGACCGCCAGCTCCTCGTCGTGAGCCCGCTCCACCAGCGCCGGGGTCACGAGGGCGTGATGGGGATGGAGCGCCCGGTGGCCGTGGTCCACGGCCTCGGCGATGACCTGGGCACCGTCGTCCGGCCCGACGATGCCGACCAGCCAGGCGGTGACGAGGTCAGGGGCCAGCTCACGCACCCGGTCGACCGTGGGCAGGTAGAAGCAGGACACGACGTATCGCTCGCGCTCGGCCACCGAGCGCGCGGCCAGCGCCTCGACGACGCTGTCGACGATTCCCAGCGACTCGTCGAAGTCGCTGTCGAGCGGCCAGTTCTTGATCTCGACGTTGACGAGTGCCAGTCCGTCGCATGCGTCGAGGACCGGCGGCAGGGTGGCGATCCCGTCGGGCAGCTCGTCGACGGCCAGGTCCAGCAGCCTGCGGCCGTCGTCCAACGTCGGGTCGTGATGGACGGCCAGGGCACCGTCGGCGGTTCGACGCACGTCGAGCTCGACGCCGTCGGCTCCGACCTGCCGCGCCACCCTGAACGCCGCCAACGAGTTCTCCGGCGCCAACCCGGCGGCCCCCTTGTGCCCGATCACCAGTGCCACGAATTCGGTGCCTCCCGCTGGATATCCGCTGGCCCCTCGCCGCAACGGTATTTCCAGCGGCAGGCACCCTTCTTTCGCGGTGGAAAAAGTGCTTGCTGAGCAAGCCAACTCCCAGTATCGTTGCGCCGTCGCAGCCACACGCATCTCCGTGCAGCATCGCGGTGGCATGTGAAACTAGTCACAATCTCGGTGACCCGAATCCGCCGTGGAGGTCCCGTGGCCCTGATGCAGAGCCGCAGCATCAATCTGTCCATCGAAAATGACGACTGGCGCGAGCACAGCGCTTGTCGTGACACCGACCCCGACCTGTTCTTCCCGGTCGGCACCACCGGTCCGGCGATCGAGCAGATCGAGACCGCCAAGACCGTGTGCCGGCAGTGCGAGGTCCAGCGGGAGTGCCTCGAGTATGCGCTGGCCACCAACCAGGACAGCGGAATCTGGGGGGGCACCTCCGAAGAGGAGCGTCGTGCGCTGCGCCGCCAGTGGGTGTCCCGCCAGCGCCGCGCCGCATCCTGATCTCTCGTAGTACACACGTCCCGCTGGGGTTGCTGGGGCGGTCGGACCTGGGGATGACCGGCCATCGGATCGATCACAGCGACAACGGTCGCGTGTGATCGAGGCCGTCGTCGCGCGTCGCGTCGACGGCCACGCTGAGTGCCACCTCTGTCCCAGGCCGGTTGCCGTTGCCTCGGCCGGGGGCGATCGAGATCTCGCCGGCCAGGTCACCGGTCACCAGGGTCCGCACGATCGACAGGCCCAGACCCGTGGACTCGTCGAGCTGGAATCCCGGGGGCAGCCCCACGCCGTCGTCGGCCACCCGGAGCCGCAACATGCGCCCGTCCCGGGCGATCTCCACCCGCACCTGGCCAGGCGTACCGGTGAGATCGAGCTCCTGCGGATAGGCGTGGTCCACGGCGTTCTGCAGCAACTCGTTGAGCACCACCGCCAACGGGGTGGCGACGCTGGCCGGGAGGATGCCCCCGTCGCCGTCGACGTCGAAGCGGATGGGATGCTCCGGCGAGATCATGCTGTCGGCGACCATCCCCACGACCGGCTTCACGATGTCGACGAACGGCACGTCGTCGCCCGCCTCCCGAGACAGGATCTCGTGCACGAGCGCGATCGAGCGGATGCGCCGCACCGACTCCTCGATCGCGGTCTTGCCCTCGCCGCGCGCCAACCGCCGCCCCTGCAACCGCAGCAGTGACGAGATGGTCTGGAGATTGTTCTTGACCCGGTGGTGGATCTCCCGGATCGTGGCGTCCTTCGACAGCAGCAGCAGATCGCGCCGCCGGAGCTCGGAGATATCCCGGAGCAGCACGACGGCGCCGGTGACCGCGCCCTGGTCCAGCAACGGGATGCCCCGGATCAACACGGTGATGTCGACGCCGCGGGACAGCTCCTCGGTGGCCGGCGTCCCGGTGTCGAAGGCAGTGCGCACCACCGTCTCCTCGAGCCCCAGCTCCGAGAACCGCAGGCCCTCGGCGTTGGCGTGGACGCCGAGCCGGTGCAGGGTGGACACCGCGTTGGGCGACGTGTACTCGACCCGTCCGGAGGAGTCGAGGACGATGACGCCGTCGCCGACCCGAGGCGCCTCCTCGCTCTCGGCGTCGTCACCGTCGAAGGGGAAGGCGCCGCTGGCGATCATGCGGGCGAAGCGGTTGAACACGTCGACGTACGTCCGCTCCAGCTCGCCGGGCTGGCGGCCGAACGAGGGCGCCGACTCGCGGGTGAGCACACCCACGACCCGCCCCCGGTAGCGGATGGGGATGCACAGCACCCGCACCCGCTCCTTGAGCGGGGAGATCACCATCTCGCCCTCGATGATCTCGCCCAGGCGGTAGGCGCGGGCCACCAGCGGCCTGTCCTCCTCCTCGAGGACGGTGCCCACCCAGTCGGCCCGGTAGACGGTCTGGGAGGTGGTCGGGCGTACCTGGCCGAGCACGACGAAGCGGTTGGTGCCACCCTCGCGCGTCTCGCCCACCACGCCGAACAGCAGGAGGTCGGCGAAGCAGAAGTCGGCGAGCAGACCCCAGCTCGCCACCAGGCGTTGGAGGTGCGCGACCGCGCCCGCCTCGAGGCGGGTGAAGAACCGGGCGAGCTCGGCGAGGGTGGCCATCTGCCGATGATTCTGGCAGCGGACCGCGCCAACGGCTGCCACCGGCTGCCACCGGGGGCTCGCACGTCTACTGGACCAGCCGGCCTCCCACGACGACCGGGAACTGGCGGTCGGGTGCATCGCAGCGGACGCGGGCGGTCGGCGGGCCCGCGGCCGGGTCACCCTCCAGGCGCTCGGCGCCGGCGGGGGCGTACTGCACGATGTAGGCCTTGCGGACCTCGGCGCTGAGGTTGGGCCCGGTGAGGTGCGGTGTCAGCGACGAGAAGACCACGGCGCCGCCGGCGGCCACGGGCGCGGCGACGCTGCCGCGGCGCCCGTCGAGGCACTCCCACCCCAGCGGCTCGACGTAATGGTGCTCGAGGGTTCCCCGCCGATGGAGCCCGGGGACGACCTGACGGGCAGCCGTTGTCGGTGGTGGCGTCGGTGAGGGCCAGCCAGATCGTCAGGTACTGCTGCGGCTCCACGTACGCGTACCCGTTGTCCTGGTGCCAGGGGAAGCGGCGGGGCTTCTCGGGCTTCTTGTAGACCGCCTGATCCCAGTAGAGGCGCACGTCCGGCCCGATCAGATCGGCGGCGATTCCCGTCAAAGCCGCGTCGGTGACGAGCCGGCGGAGCACCGGCGACCGGGCGGCCAGGTGCACGCTGAAGGTGATGGCGCCGGCCTCGGCGATGAAGAGGCGTTCGCCCTCCACCGAGCGGAGGAACGCCTCCGTCTTGGCATCGAACGGGTCGATGGCCGCGGTGACCTCGGCCAGGAGGTCGGGCGGCACCAGGTCGGGGACCACGACGTAGCCGTGACGGTCGTAGTGCCGGACCTGCTCCTCACCGAGCACGCCGAAGGGACCGCTGTGGTCGTGCCATTGGAACTCACGGTTCCAGGGATGCGGCCGTGGATCGCGACGGTGCCGCAGAGCGGCCCGCGCGCGTCGGCGGCGCTCATGCGCCGCACCCTACGAATCCGATGACCAACGGACGACGCGACTGCCGGTCACTCGTCTAGGCCGGTGCCGTGGAGCCCGGCTCACCTTCCGCCTCGGCCAATTCGGCCGCCTGCTCCTCGATGTCGCTCATGAGCTCCTCGACCTCGTCGGCGTGCGCCTCGACGTCCTCGGCCGCGGAGCGCACCTCGTCAGCGCTACCGCCAGAGCCAGGAGCCCAGCTCCAGCAACCCCGCGAGGTCGGTGATGTCGTGGTCGGCGTAGGGGATCGTGGCCACCACGTCGGACACCGCAGCCAGCTCGGCGCGTTGCTCGGCCTCGCGGGTGGCGACGACCTGGAAGTTGAGGAAGCTCTCGCCCACCTCGGCCAGGACCCGCGCCACCTGGTCAGGGGGGCCGATGCCGGCGCCCCCGGAGGCTTCGGTCACGGCTTTGGCCAGTCCGGCTGGATCGGCGGACATGCGCTGTGCGACGGCGGTGGCGTCCCGGTCGCCGAACCAGTCGGGCAGCACCTTGTTGAGCACCACGGCGCCGAGGGGCAGCTTGCGGTCCGTCAACGCGTCGACGAAGAACTCGGTCTCGCGGACCGGCGACGGCTCCAGGGTCGACACCACCACGAACGCGGTGCGCTTGTCGGACAGGGTGCGCGTCACCGCCCTGGCGCGCTCGACGAAGCCGTCGTACATGGTCTGGAACAACAGGAAGAACTCGGCGATGTCCTGCAGGAACTGCGAACCGAGGATCCGGTCGGCCACGGTGTAGAACGGCTTCGACGCCATCGTGAACACCCGGCTCCGCGCCGGCACCGTGAGCCAGCGCAGCAGCCGGCTGGAGAAGAAGTCGGCCATGCGCTCAGGCGCCTCCAGGAAGTCGATGGCGTTCCGGGTCGGAGGCGTGTCGACGAGGATCAGGTCGTAGCGGCCGGATGCGTGGATCTCGTACAGCCGCTCCATGGCGATGTAGTCGTGGCTCTGCACGAACCGGCTGGTGATGTTGTCGTAGAGCGGGTTGGCGAGGATGGCGTCGCGGGTGGCGGCGTCGGGGGCGTGGGCTCGCACCAGCTCGTCCCACGATCGTTTGGTGTCGAGCATCGCTGCCCACAGCTCCCCGCGGGGCTCGGCGACGCCGGCGGCGGCGAACTCCTCGGGTGGGATCTGCGTCTCCACGTTGCCGAATCGCTCCAGCCCGAGGGCGTTGGCCAGCCGCCGGGCCGGGTCCACGGTGATCACCAGCACCTTCCCGCCGAGGTGGGCGGCCGCCATGGCCGCGGCGGCCGCCGCCGTCGTGGTCTTGCCGACGCCGCCCGATCCGCAGCAGATGACTATCTCCTTGGCAGCGAGCAGCGGCTCCAACGAAGACGTCCCCTTGGGCGCCCGGGCCGGCACCGAGGTACGGGCCGCCATCAGTACCCCAGCTCCGCGCCGAGCGCCTCGGCGATCTGGCGCGTGGCCCGCACGCCGTGGCTCCGCTGGAACAGCTCGGGCACGTACAGGAGCTGCGTGCCGGGCGGCAGGCCCTGGCGCAGCGTGCCGAGGTGCTCGGCCCTCGTCCTCCGGAGCTTCACCGCGAGGTCGGCGCCGTCGAGCAGCGGCTCCACCGATCCTTGCCCCGGGCGGCCTCGCGGGCCGGGCACGCCGACAGCGGCCGCCAGTGCCGCCGCGCGGTCGGGTCGGCGCAGCTCCCTGAAGATCTTCTCCTCGCCCCGCGTGAACAGCTCGGGCAGCACGCGGTTCACGACCACCCCCGCCAGGTCGACCACGGTCTCCTCCCGCAGCCGACCCGCCAGCTCCAGCGTTTCGTTCACCGGCATCTCCTCGGGTGTGGCCACCACGACGGCTCCCGTCGTCGCGGCGTCGCCGAGGATGTCGAGCATCCACCCGGTCTGGTCGCGCACGAGGCCCACCTTGACCAGATCGTTGATCGCCTCGGGGGCGGCCAGCTGGCCCACGATGTGGCCCGAGGCCGGCGCGTCCACCACCACCAGGTCGTAGTGGCCCTCCCGCACCTCGTAGCAGAGCTTGCCGACGGTCAGGATCTCCTTGACCCCGGGCGCGGCATTGGCCACGAAGTCGAACGTGCGGGCCAGTGGCCCCAGCCGGGCGAGCAGGGGCAGCTTGAGCTGGAGCGCGAGGTACTCCTTGAGCGATGCCTCGGTGTCCATCGTCATCGCCCAGAGGCGGGGCGCTATCTCGCGCTGCCGGAACTGGGTGGGGGCGGTCTCGAAGGCGCCGGCCAGGTTGCCCTTGGCGTCGACCTCGCACAGCAGCGTGCGCCTCCCCTGCGAGGCCGCCAGGGACCCGAGGGCAGCGGCGACCGACGTCTTGCCGACACCGCCCTTGCCGGTAACGAACAGCAGGCGGCGGTCGAGCAGGTCGGTGGGCGAGGCCGGGGGCGCCACCTAACCCGCCGGGTCCACTAACCGCCGAACCCGATCCGGCGACCCACCTCGGGGCTGCCGATCTCGACGTAGGCGACCTTGTCGACGGGTACACCGAACTGCCGGCCCCGACGATCGGTGAGCCACAGGGTGCCGCCGTCCTTGAACGCGGCATCGATGTGCTCGCGCACCGCGTCCGCGTCGGTGTCGTCGGCCAGGATCACCTCGAGCTCCTTCGACGAGCTTTTCACCCCGATGCGGACGTCCACGTGATTCCTCCTGGATCGAGCGGCCGTCATCGTACGGGGATGGTGGCGCCTCAGGCGACGTCGGGACCGTTCAGCCCGGCCACTGCCGAGGCTCGCGGCGTTCCTCCCCCGGGTCGGTCTCCCAACGGGCACGGGCGGTGCCGTACTGCTTGCGACGCTCCCAACGCGACGACCGTGGCCCGTGCCGACGGTCACTGCCGTCGGTTGAGGGGTCCCCCGCCTCGATGGCCTCGCTCGCCCACAGCGGGTGGCGGTCCTCGGCCCAGCGCCGCGTTACCTGGCCGCTGACCATGCCGCGGAGTGAGCCGGCGTCGGCCAGGGCGAAGCCGATGTGGCCGGCGACGATCAGCCAGGTGGCGATGGCGGTCCAGTCGTGGACGAACGTGGCGCCGGTGCGCCACTCCAGCGGGAAGGGCTCGAACCAGCGCATGATCGAGCCCGAGGCGAGCATGACCGGGATCATCCCGGCGATGAACGCGGCGTTGACCTTCTGCCCGGCGTTGAACTTGCCCACCCGTTCGCGTCCTTCGTAGCCCCGGGTCCACAGCCAGCGGCGGTCCGCCCGCGTCCAGCGCGACAGGTGGCCGATGTCGGTCCGCACGGCGTCGCGCCAGCGACCCAGGTACGCCAGGATCAGTGGCACCGGCATGGCGAGGCCGGCGATCACGTGCACGTCCTTCACCAGGTTGCGCCGGCCCACCAGGCTGCTGAGCGGCCCGACGTAGAGCACGAGCCCGGTCAACGCGCACGTGAGCACGGCCGCCGCGGTGGCCCAGTGCAACGCTCGCTCGGCGGGCGTAAACCGGTTGAGCAGCTCTTCCTTTGGGGCGCTTACATGCACGGGCTAGACCGGCTCGCTAGACCGGCTCGTCATCGCGGCCGTTCGACTTCCCGATCCAGGCGTCGACGTCGTAGCCCCGCTCCTCCCAGTACCCGGGATCCAGCTCGTTGACGACCTCGATCCGCTCCAACCACTTGAGGGACTTGTAGCCGTACATGGGAGCCACATAGAGCCGGACCGGGCCGCCGTGTTCGCGGGTGACGGACCCGCCCTGCATCTCGTGGGCCACGAGCACGTCGTCGCGGCGGGCCTGCTCGATCGTGAGGCTCTCGGTGTAGGCGCCGTCGAACGACTTGATCCGCAGATGGGTGGCGGAAGCCTGCACACCGGCCTCGTCCAGCAGCTTGGACACCTTGACGCCGCGCCACGGCACGTCGGCCACCCGCCAGCCGGTAACGCACTGGAAGTCGCGCACCAGGTCGGTCTGGGGACGGCTACGGAGGTCGTCGAGGGACAGCTCGAGCGGTCGGTCGACCAGGCCGTCGACGGTGAGGCGGTATTCGCCGTCGCTGCGCTTGGGCAGGTGCCCGACCACCGAGTAGATGCGAAACCTCCCGGCCGTGGGGACGAAGGACGTCAGTCCGGTCGGATCGTTCTGCGTGAGGGGCCGCAACAGGCGCTCGACGCGCGCCTGTGCCTTGTCGCCGAAGGCGATGCCGAGGACGCCGAGGCTCAGCATGCCGAGCACCACGCGTCGGCCGATCGGCGTCCCGCCACGGTCTTCGGGTTGGTCCTGGTCGGGGCCCCCGGCAATGCTCACCGCCAGGAGCGTATGCCTCCTGGACCGCCGCGTGGTTGTCGTCCGGCCGAGGATCCGTCCCGCAACCGATCGCGGAGGCGTGCCAGGCGGTCGTCCCAGAGCCGGCCGGTCTGCTCGGCCCAGGCCGCCAGGTCCTCGAGCGGAGCGCCGACGGCGACGAACCGCGTCTCCCGACCGGCGCGATCCGCCACCACCAGGCCGGCGTGCCGCAGCAGCCCGAGGTGCTTGGCCACCGCCTGGCGGCTGATCGGCAGTTCGTCCGACAACACCGTGGCGGTCACCGGGCCCCGCTCGGCAACGGCGCGCAGGATCGACCGCCGGGTGGGATCGGCGAGCGCCGCGAACACCGCGTCGCTCGGCTCGCGGGCCACCACGGTCACGGCACTAGGTCAGCGGACGATCACCCCGGCCGCCACGAACAGCAGCTCGAGGCCGAGCAGGCGATAGGTCCACCGATCGCCGGCTCGGAGAGTGGCCGGCCCCGGACGAACCGAAGTCCCGGCGTTACCGACGTGGGCAGATGCCAGCGTCTCGGTGACGGTGACCCGGGTGCCGCCTGGGGTCGGCGCCAGCACGATCTCGACCGCGGAAGCCCCGGACTGGTCGTCGGGACGCCACCAGGTCCATACCAGGCGCCGGCCGTCGTCGACCTCGTCGAGCCGGAGCTCACGCGATCGGGCGTCGTCGTCGTCGAGCCACAGGGCTCGCAACTCGGGGTCGCTGAGGGTCGACCACACCTCGTCGACGCCCGCCTCGACCTCGACTGCCCGGGTCACGCGTCGGCCCGAGTCCGTGACGGCCGAAGCCTCGAGCTTCTCGTCGCTCATACCCGCAACTCTACAGTTGCGAATCCCAATCGGCGGCCCTACCGTGAAATCACGCAACCATCCGGTTGCGCCTGCGATCGCGGAGGCCAGGCCCATGCTCATCCCCACCGTCATCGAGACCAGCAATCGCGGCGAACGCGCCTACGACATCTACTCCCGCCTGCTCAAGGACCGGATCGTGTTCCTGGGCGGCGAGCTCGACGAGACGGTTGCCAACCTGATCATCGCCCAGTTGCTGCACCTCGAGGGCGAGGACATGGACCGGCCGATCAACCTCTACATCAACTCCCCCGGCGGCGACATGACCGCGCTGTTCGCGGTCTACGACGCCATGCAGTTCCTCGGCCCGCCGATCCACACCGTGTGCGTGGGACAGGCCGCCTCGGCCGCGGCCGTGCTCCTGGCGGCGGGGGAGGCCGGTCAGCGCTCGGCGCTGCCCAACGCCCGCATCCTGATCCACCAGCCGCATGGGGGCGCCCAGGGCCAGTCGGTCGACATGGAGATCGCCGTCCGGGAGATGGTGACCATGCGGGAGCGCATGGTCGACGTGCTGGCCGCGCGAACCCGCCAGCCCCGCGACCGGATACAGGCCGATATCGACCGCGACTTCATCCTGCGGGGCCAGGACGCCGTGGACTACGGGCTGGTCGACGAGATCATCGAGCAGCGCAAGCCCCGCCCCGTGCCCGCCTTGCACCCGCCCGAGGTGGCGGCCACCGGCTGACCGGGCACCGCGGGAGCAGGCGTCGGGCAGACTGGCTCGATGGACGCCCCCCTGCGCCTGCGCGGCCACGGACTGGACCTCGCGGCCGACGCCTACGGTCCCGCCGACGGTCCACCCGTGCTGCTGTTCCCCGGCGGCGGGCAGACCCGGCATTCGTGGGCCGGCACCGCCCGCCTGCTGGGGAACAAGGGCTGGCAGGCAACCACCATCGACCTGCGCGGCCACGGCGACAGCGACTGGGCACCGGACGGCGACTACAGCCTCGACGCCTTCGCGGCCGACGTGCGCGACGTGGCGCGGGCGGCTCCCCGTCCCCCGGCGCTGGTGGGTGCGTCGCTCGGCGGGATCAGCTCGCTGATCGCCATCGCGGAGGACGACCGGGGCGGCGACCAACCGATCGCGAGCGCGCTCGTGCTGGTCGACGTCGCGCCCCGCCTCGAACCCGAGGGCGTCGCCCGCATCGGCGACTTCATGCTCGGCCACCTCGACGGCTTCGCCAGCCTCGAGGACGTCGCCGACGCCGTGGCCGCGTACAACCCGCACCGGCCGCGCCCGTCGGACCTGTCGGGCCTGCGCAAGAACGTCCGCCGGCACGACGATGGCCGCTGGTACTGGCACTGGGATCCCCGGTTCATGACGCCGGGGCGCATCGACGAGCCCCGCTCGATCCGCAACGAGGGGCGGCTGGAGGACGCGGCCCGCGCGCTGACCCTGCCGGTCCTGCTCGTCAGGGGACGCCAGAGCGATGTGCTGTCCGAGGCCGGCGCCCGCCACCTGCAGGCGCTTGTCCCCCACGCCCGGTCCGTCGACGTCGCCGGTGCCGGTCACATGGTGGCGGGCGACCGCAACGACGTGTTCAACGACGCGGTCGTGGCGTTCCTCGAGGAGACCCTCCCGGTCTGACCCCCTGCCAGCCAACCTGTCTGTCAGCTGATGCGCAGCTCGGAGCGGTAGATCCGGCGGGGTGCCAGCTCGACGTCGATGGTCTCGGCCATGCGGGCGAACACGCGGGCCGCCTCCCCGTCGGGGTCGGAGGCCACGATGGGCGAGCCCGAGTCCGCGCCGGCACGCAGCTCGGGCACCAGCGGCACCTGGCCGATGAGGGGCACGCCCAGGCGGGTCGCGAGCTCCTCGCCGCCGCCGTTGCCGAACAGCTCGTAGCGCTTGCCGTCGTCGCCGGTGAACCACGACATGTTCTCGATGACGCCCTTGATCTCGAGGTTCACCTTCTGGGCCATGAACGCCGCCCGCTGCGCCACCCGCTGGGCGGCCGGCTGGGGGGTGGTCACCACGAGCACCTCGGCCCGAGGCAGGAACTGGGCCAGGCTGATGGAGATGTCGCCGGTACCCGGCGGCAGGTCGACCACCAGGAAGTCGGGCTCGTCCCAGAACACGTCGGTGAGGAACTGCTCGAGCGCCTTGTGCAGCATCGGGCCCCGCCAGATGACCGGCTGGTCCTCCTGGGCGAAGAAGCCCATCGAGATGCAGCGCACGCCGTGGGCCTCGGGTGGCACCAGCATCTGATCGATGACCACCGGGGCGTGCTGGACCCCGAGCATGCGGGGGATCGAGAAGCCCCACACGTCGGCGTCGACCACGGCAACGTCGCGCCCGCGGTCGGCGAGCGCCACCGACAGGTTGGCTGTGATCGATGACTTGCCCACCCCGCCCTTGCCCGACGCGACGAGCAGCACCCGGGTCGTGCTGTCCGGATCGGCGAAGGGGATCTCGCGGCCCTCGGCATGGCCGTGCGCCTGGTGGGTGCCGGCGGTGGCGGCCGGATCGCCATGGAGCCTGGTGCGCAGTGCCGCCCGCTCGTCGTCGGTCATCACCGTGAAGTCGAGGTCGACCGCCTCGACCCCGTCGAGCGCCGTCACGGCGCTGTCCACGCGGCGGGTGATCTCGCTGCGCAGTGGGCAACCCGCGACGGTGAGCGCCACCGTGACGTCGACCCGCGGCCCGTCGACGGCAACCCGCCTGACCATGTCGAGGTCGACGATGCTGCGGTGCAGCTCAGGGTCTTCGACGGGGCGGAGGGCGTCGAGGACCTCGGCTTCGGTGACGGGCATCGGTGCGCTCCCGGACTTCCTCGGCCGGTGTCGGACCGACCACTCAGGGGATTACCACTACGGCCATAGGTACAATATCGACGTGACCGCGCCGCCCCACCAGCCGACGATGTCACCGACCGACTTCGCGTCGGTCGTCACCGCCATCACCTCGGCGTTCGGCGATCCCACGCGGCGTGAGATCTACCTCTTCGTCCACGAGCACGACGACGGCGTCACCGCCTCTGCCGTGGCCGAACGCTTCGAGCTCCACCCCAACGTCGCCCGGCACCACCTCGACAAGCTCTGCGCCGGCGGCTACGTGGAGGTCACCGTGGCCAGGGCCGCGGGTCGGGGCGCGGGCCGGCCGTCGAAGCGCTATCGCGTGGTGGCACCGGACATCGCCCTCGACCTGCCGTTGCGCCACGACGACGTACTTGTCGAGCTGTTGGGCCGCGCGCTGGCGGCGCTCGGGCCCGGACGGGCCGAGGAGCTGGCCGAGAACGTGGGCGTCGACTACGGCCGGGCGATGGCGGCGAGCATGTCACCCGGCTCCGACCAGCACCGTTCGTTCCAGTCGGCACTGCACGCGGTCGCCGACGCGCTCACCGCGCATGGCTTCGCGGCCCATGCCGAACGCCACGGCGACGAGCTCCGGATCGTCAGCGAGCACTGCCCATTCGGAGGGGTCGCGATCGAGCATCCCGTGATCTGTGCCGTGGATCGTGGCATGGTACAGGGCATGTTGGAGGCGCTCTACGGCCACCAACTGACAACCGAGACGGCGCTGTCGTTGCCGACCGGCGGTGAGCACTGCGTCACCGCGGTACAAGGCAACCGAGGGTCGATTCCGCGGATGGTGCAAAACTAGGAGGACGCACTCGACCGGCACCGTGTGACCGGCGGAATCGACCCTCGCTAGGTACGGCGGTAGGCAGCCGCCCCTCCTTCCCCTCCCCCCGGGGCGGCTGCCTATCGTCACGCCCCACCCGGCGAGCTTTCGGTGGGTTACGGGGGTCATGCCCGCTATAACCAACGCATGTTCGAGCGCGTGTATCTCGATCACGCCTCGACGTCGCCCCTGCGACCCGAGGCCCGGGCCGCGCTCGTCGAGCAGCTCGATCGGGCGGGTGACCCGGGGCGCATCCACGCCGAGGGCCTGACCGCTCGGGTGGCGGCGGAGGAGGCCCGCCACCAGGTGGCCGAGCTGATCGGTGCCCGCCCCCGCGAGGTGGTGTTCACCAGCGGGGCGACCGAGGCCATCGCCGCCGCGTGCTGGGGCGCCGCCGCGAGGGGTGCGCATCAGGTGGTCCCGGCGGTCGAGCACTCGGCCGTGCGCCTCGCCGCCGAGCGCCACGGCGAGCTCACGCGAGTGCCGGTGGACGGCAGGGGGCGGGTAGCCGTCGAGGACGTCTTGGCCGCGGTGCGGCCCGACACCGCGCTCGTGCACGTCCAGTGGGGAAACCACGAGGTGGGCACCGTGCAGCCGGTCGCCGAGGTGGTGGCGGCGTGCCGCGAGCGGGGGGTGTTGGTGCACGTCGACGCTGCCCAGGCGGTGGGGCACGTGGACGTCGACTTCCGGGCGCTTGGCGCCGACCTGATGTCGATCAGCGCCCACAAGTTCGGCGGGCCGACCGGGGTGGGTGCCCTGCTGGTCCGCCAGGGACTCCGGTTGCCGCCGCTGCTGGTGGGTGGCGACCAGGAACGGGCCCGCCGGGCCGGGCTGGAGAACGTGGCCGCCATCGCCGGCCTCGGTGCGCTGTGTGGCGCCCTGTCCGACGGCGCCGTGGGGGCCGACGGGGCGGAGCAACGGCGGCTGACCCAGCGGATCCTCGACGGCGTGGCGGACGGCGACCTCGGGCTGGTGGTGTACGGCGACCCCGTCGACAGGGTGCCGCACATCGTGTGCTTCGGGGTCGAGGGCGTCGAGCCCCAGGCGGTGCTTCTGGGCCTCGATCGGGCCGGCATCGCTGCCCACTCCGGCAGCGCATGCTCGTCCGAGGCGTTGGAGCCGTCGCCGGTGCTCGACGCCATGGGGGTCGACGCCCATCACAGCCTGCGCTTGTCGGTGGGGTGGTCGACAACCGATGCCGACATCGATCGCGTGCTGGCGACGCTGCCCACCGTTCTCGCGGACCTGCGAGCCCTCGCTAGGACACAATGATTGACGGCGGAGTGGGCGGCAGGCACGGGAGATGAAGCTCTACGTGATCCGCCACGGGCACGCCGGCAGCAAGTCGACGTGGAACGGCCCGGACGACGAACGGCCGCTCAGCCGCCGCGGCCACAAGCAAGCGACGGGTATCGCCGACCACCTGCGCGGCGTCGGGCTGTCGCGGCTGGTCAGCAGCCCCATGGTTCGGTGCGTGCAGACGTTGGAACCGTTGGCGGACCAGCTCGGCCTTCGGGTCGACGCCGACGACCGGCTGGTCGAGGGCGCCGACGGCGAGCAAGCGCTGGCCCTTGCCGCGGAGCTCTGCAAGGAGCGCACTGCTGCGGCCATCTGCAGCCACGGCGACGTGATCCCCGACATGCTGCGGATCCTCAAGGCCGGGACGACCCGCTTCAGGGACCCGTTCATGTGGCCCAAGGGGTCGATCTGGGTGCTGACCCGGGACGGCGCCCGCTGGAGCAAGGCCCGCTACATCCCCCCGGTCGACGCCCTCGCGCATGCGCACCGCTGACGGCCCGCCCTCGGGGAGTCAGCCAACCGGAGCCGGGGTTGTCGTGGAGGTCGCCGCCGCCGCTCGCAAGCCCTCGATCTGCGACCGCAGGTCTTCGGCCTCGGCGGCGAGGTCGGGGGGCGGATCGAGCGCGTCGAATCGGTCGAGCTCCTGCAGCGCCGAGTCGTAGCGGCCGGCGATGGCGAACGCGCCCGCCAAGAAGTAGTGCGTGTCCGGATAGTCGGGGTCGGCCTCGGCAGCGTCGATCAGCGTGAGGACGCCCTCCATGTCGCCGTTGCCGATCTGCGCCCGGCCTTTGTAGGCCATGGCCTCGATGTTGTCGGGCTGATCGACGAGCACCGCGTCGTAGATCTCGATGGCGTCGTCGTAGCGCTCCTGCTGCAGGGCGACCCGAGCGTTGTCGAGCTGCGTGCGGGTCGACTCGCGGATGTCGCCGGTGAGCGCATCCCCGGCCTCGCGGCGCCCCGAGAAGCGTGCGACCAGCACTCCGGCAACCACCGCGAACGCCACCACACCCGCGAGCATGGCCATAGTGCGAGGCCAGGAACGGCGCCGCCGGGCGGCGGCCACCCGAGCGTGGTGGGCCTCGATCGCCCGGATGCTGCGGGCGGCGCGGGCCGTGTAGTCATCCTTGAGGGACGCGTAGTCGTGGTCGTCGACGTCGCCGGCGTCGTGCTCACGCTCGAGGTCCTCGATCGAACGCAGCAGGAAGTCGCGCTGCTCCTCCAGCGCCGCCAGCGTGTCGGGATCGAGGGGCCGGGTGTTCACCGCGGTCACGGGTCGTCCTCGCGAGCGGCACTGGATGGAGCCAGCGCCCGGTCCACCAGCTCGCGGTCGGCGTCACTGGCGTGGACGGCTGCCATGCCCCGCCAGCGC
This sequence comes from uncultured bacterium, assembly GCA_963813485.1. Classification (GTDB taxonomy): domain Bacteria; phylum Actinomycetota; class Acidimicrobiia; order Acidimicrobiales; family VFJN01; genus DASQUK01. The sequence goes on along the minus strand of CAWEZE010000006.1, from coordinate 36,058 downwards.
CAGAACACGTACGCCACGCCGGCCAGCGCCAGCACCAGGGCCACTACCGGCAGGACCCACACCAGCCCGCCCACTCCCGAGCTGTCGGGTGTGAGCAGGATCGACTCGCCCCACGTGGCGACCAGTTCGTCGCGGATGGCGTCGTCGTTGGCGCCCTGGTCGATGCGCTCGGCAATCAGCGTCCGGATCCCGCGGGACGCGGCGGCATCGGACTCGGCCACGGACTGGCCGTCGCACGCCGGGCACGCGATGGTCTCGGCCAGGTTGCGGGCGCGCTCCTCGGGGGTGCGGGGCCCGCCGTCGTCGGCGACGCCGAGCGCCAGCGCCACCACCAGCACGGCCGCCATGGCCAGCCAGCCGAGTACATGCGAGCGCCTCATGACGCCCCCCGATCGGCGGCGGCCTGCTCGATCTGATCGATGGCGCGGTCCAGCCCGTCGCGGGTGACGCCGCCGGTGAACTTGGCGGCCACCCGGCCGTTGGGGGTCACGAGGTAGCTCTCCGGCACCTTGGGGGTGCCGAAGGCGCTGGCGATCAGCCCGTCGCTGTCGAGAACCACCGGCCAGACACCGCCGTTGCGCTCGAAGAACTCGCGGGCGCTGGCCGGGTCGTCGTCGAACAGGACGCTCACGAGCACGGCGTCCCGTGTGCGGCGGTGCGCGCGGTCGAAGGCGTCGAGCTCGGGATGCTCGATGCGGCACGGCACGCACCAGGTGGCGAAGAAGTTGACCACCACCCAGCGACCCTGCTGCCGGTCGATGTCGAAGCCGCCGCCGGCGAGGGTCTCGCCCGCCAGCGGGGGCACCACCTTGCCGATCAGCGGCGAGTCGCGCCGGCGGTCGGTGGCCGGCTCGCGGGTGGCCAGCACGGCAACGAAACCGATCGCCAGGACCGCCACCACCGCCGAAACGATGAGGCCGGTTCGCCGGCGCGCCGGTGCCTCGGCGACTTCGTCGGCCGGGCATCGGGCGGTCAGCGACTCTGGGCGACGCGAGCGGCGGGTGGTCGACGTGGGCGACCTCGACTGGTTCCTCGTCGGGGCTGCCGGCCTGGACGTCACCGTTCGACGGCGCCAGGATCGGCGCTCCGGTCGCCTCTGTCGGCGGCTCCGACACGGGGGCGATGGGGCTGCGGCGGCGGCCGGGGAACGCGGCCAGCACCGTGCCGACCAGCATCACGGCCCCGCCGATCCAGAGCCACATCACCAGTGGCTGCACGACGACGCGGAGGACGATGCGGCCGGCGTTGTCGTCGTCGGGCACCTGCAGCAGCGCGAGGTAGACGTCGCGGGCCGGCGACGTGGCGACGGCAGGCGTCCCCACTGCGGTCTCGCCCTCGCCGAAGCGGTTGATGGCCGGCTGGTAGATCCGGCCGTCGACGCTCACCCGGGCGCGGATCGAGGTCTTGTTGGGTTGCTCGACGGTGCGCGGGCCCACGTAGGTGATCTCGTGGCCGGCGACAGTGGCGCTGTCGTCGACGTCCAGCGTCAGCTCGCGCTCGGTGTCGTAGCTGCTCGACGCCGCCAGGGCCACCGCGATCAGCACGACGCCGAGGTGCACGACCATCCCGCCGTTGGTGCGGCCCACGACGCCGCGCCAGCCCTGCCGGCGCGAGGCCAGAACCACCTGCCGCAGCGCTGCCCCGCCGGCAAACCCGCCGAGGCCGAACGCCAGCAGGGGCGCGAGCCCGTGGGCACCCAGCAGCACGGCCACGACGACGGCCCCCGTCCCCACCCATGCCGGCCAGAACAGCCGTTGCGACAGCAGTTCGCCCGACGCCTTCCGCCACGGCAGCACCGGGGCCACCGCCATGAGGAACAGGAGCGTGATCCCGATCGGCATGGTCATGCGCTCGAAGTACGGGGCGCCGACCGACAGCTGCTCGCCGTTGAGCGCCTCCACGATGAGCGGGAAGACAGTGCCGAGCAGGACCACGAACGCGAACCCTGCGAACAGGACGTTGTTGGCCAGGAACGCGCCCTCGCGCGACAGCGGCGAATCGATCCTGCCGGGCGCCCGGAGGCGGTCGCCGCGCCAGCCGATCAGCCCGAGGGTCACGGCCACGATCAGCCCGAAGAACGCCAGCAGCCACACACCGATGTCGCTCTCCGTGAAGGAGTGCACGGACGCGATCACGCCGGAGCGCGTGAGGAACGTGGCCAGGATGGTCAGGCTGAACGTGGCGCACAGGAGCGACAGGTTCCAGACCCGGAGCATTCCGCGGCGCTCCTGCACCATCACCGAGTGGAGGTAGGCGGTGCCGGTCAGCCAGGGGAGCAGCACCGCATTCTCGACCGGGTCCCAACCCCAGTAGCCGCCCCAGTTGAGCACCTCGTAGCTCCACCAGGCCCCGAGGACGATGCCGATCGTGAGGAAGCCCCAGGCGAACAGGGTCCAGCGGCGGGTCTCCAGCAGCCAGCCCTCCCCCACCCGGCCCGTGGCCAGCGCCGCCACCGCAAATGCGAACGGCACCGTGAACCCGACGATCCCGAGATAGAGCAGCGGGGGGTGGAACGCCATCAGCGGATGGTTCTGGAGCAGCGGGTTGGGGCCGGGGCCGTCGAAACCCGGGGGCGGATCGAAGGTGTGGAACGGGTTGGCGGGGAAGAGCAGCAGCAGGAAGAAGAACGAGCTGACCGCCAGCATGGTCAGCAGCGCCCACCCCACCAGGGGATCGTTCAGGCGCCGGCGGAACTTGTGGACGACGAGCGCGATGTAGCCGGTGAGCACGAGGACCCACAGCAGCAGCGATCCCTCCAGCGCCGCCCAGAGCGTGGCCACGTTGTAGAGGGCCGGGGTCTTGTGGCTGCCGGTGTCGGCCACGTACTGGACGGTGAAGTCGCGCGTCACCAGCGCCCGCTCCATCGCCACCACCGCGACCACGGCACCGAGCAGCGCCAGCAGGGCATAGGACCGACCGACGGCGATGAGGTGCAGGCGGCGCTGGCGCAGCGCCACCGCCAGCGTGGCCACGCCGCCCAGCGAGGCGGCCACGCCCAGGATGACGCCCCCCTGCCCGAGGGCGGCGTTCACGGCGTATCGGCCTCCGTGTCGTCGGCCAGCGCCGACCCGCCCTGCTCGGCCTCACGCATCCGTTGCCGATAGTCGTCTTCGGACTCGTAGGTGGCGTCGTGCCTGATCATGATGCGATCACTGTCGAAGACGTCGCCCGACTCGTCCCAGTGGCCCTCGAGGACGACCGGGATGCCGGGCCGGAACAGCTCGGGCGGGCTGCCGACGTGGTGAACGTCGACCGATGTGCCGTTGAATGCCACCGCGAAGCTGACCACGCCGTCGGTCTCGGTCGGGTCCCCGGTCACCGTTCCCTGGAGGCGGAAGCGCTTGGTGCCCAGGCTTTCGCGCTGGGCCACGGCCTCGTCGGCGTTGCGGAAGTAGAGGGTGGCGTCCGACAGCCCCTTGAACACCAGTGCGCCGAGCGCGACCAGGACGATGCCCAGCACGACCAGCGGTACCCAGCGGCGCCGGCGGCGGCGCGAGCCGGGACGGGCACGGGTGGCCACCGCACCACCGGCGCCGTTCGTTCCGGTGTCGTCGAACGTGCGGGGCTTCAGCTCCACCGGCGCTCCTCGGGCGGCACCTGGCGGGACAAGGTGCGGCCCCGCCGCAGCACCCACGCGGCGTAGGCCCCGACGAGGGCGGCGGCGCCGCCCCACCCGGCGGCGATATAGCCGGCGTGCGTCATGGCCATCATGCCGTCGTCCCCTGGCTCGCCTCGGTGGCGCGCCCGGCCTCCGCACGCCGCTCGGCCAGAGCCAGATCCAGGTCCAACCGCTCGGACTGGTACTCGAGCCACGCGACCCGGAACCGATGGACCAGCAACCAGGTGAAGATCAGGCCGACGGCGAGGAACCCCATCATGAGCGCCACCAGCATCTGGCCCTCGATGGTGGGATCGAGCTTGACCAGCGTGGACCGCTGGTGCAGCGACCGCCACCACTCGACCGAGCGGTTGACGATGATCACGTTGGGGACCAGCAACAGGCCCAGCACCGCCGCCCGGGTCGAGCGGGCGGCGGGATCGACGTCGAGCCGCCGCAGCGCCAGGTAGCCGACCAGCAGGGCGGTGAGCAGGGCGGTCGATGTCAGGCGGGCATCCCACGTCCAGTAGGTGCCCCACGTGGGGCGGCCCCACAGCGATCCGGTCCCCAGCGTGATGGCGGCGAACACCAGGGAGATCTCGGCGCTGGCCCCGGCCAGGGCGTCCCAGCCGGGTGTGCGCCGCCGCAGCCACATCGCCGAGGCGACGGTGGTGATGAAGCAGCCGGTATAGAGGAAGCTGGCGGCCGGCACATGGATGTACATGAGCCGCACCGAGTCGGCCATCTCGGCGTCGGGCGGGCTCCAGACCAGGCCATACATGACCAGCAGCGCGACGCTTCCCAGCGCGAGCCCGCCGAGGACCCGGCTGGCCGGTGATCCCGTGTGTCCCGGCGCCACACGACCGGCCGCGGCGTCGGGCGCGCCGCCGTCGCCGTAGGGCGTACCCGTGGCGCTGGTCGAGGTTGGGACCGTCACGAACCCTCCAGGAGTGTGCCGTAGGCGAGTGCCCCGGCAACGGCGTACAGAACGGCGAGCCCGGCCAGGAGGCCGCACCATGGCCAGCCGTCGGCGGGGACTCCGGCCAGCGCCGCCTCGAAGGCGCGGGTGGCGCCGATGAGCACGGGTGCCAGCACGGGCAGGAGCAGCAGGGGAAGGAGCGTCTCCCGGACCCGCAGGCCGCTGACCAGGGCGCCGTAGAGGGTACCGGTAGCGGCCACAGCGACGGTCGCGGCCAGGCCGGCCAGCACTATCAGGCCGGCGCCGGCCAGCTCGACGCCGTACAGGATCACGACGCCGACGCCCAGTAGCACCTCGAGCCCGAGGAGGACGACGGCGACCGCGGCCGCCTTGCCGACGAACACGCCCGCCGGATCGAGCCCCGACAGGCGGAGCGCGTCACGCACGCCGTCGGTCTCGTCGATGGCGGCGCTCCGGGAGATGGCCAACAGGGCGGCGAACAGCACCGCGGTCCAGTAGAGGCCGGACGCCAGGCGCTCGAGCAGTTGGCGGTCGGGGTCGAGCGCGAAGGCGAACAGGATCAGCACCAGCACGGAGAACGGCGCCACCTGGTTGGTGGTGACACGGCTCCGCACGCTCGACCCGCAGGTCGCGGCCCGCCACCAGCGCGGCGTCACGCCACATGGGTCACCTCGGGCGGGGATGCGGCGGGCCCTTCCGGTTCTCGCGTCCGTGACGCCGGCACGTCGGCCTGAGAGACGCTCGAAGCGGTGGTGGCCGGAGCCACCGTCATGCCACCCGCCAGCTCGACGACGCGGTGGGCCAGCGAGTCCGCCCGGTCGAGCTCGTGGGACGCGAGCAGCACGGTCGCGCCCTGCTCCACGGCACGGCCGATGAGGGCGTCGAGCTGGTCTCGGGTCTCGTGGTCGAGCCCCGCGTGGGGCTCGTCCAGCAACCACAGCTCGGGCCGGCGGGCGAGCAGGCAGGCGAGCGAGGTGCGGCGCCGCTGGCCGGCCGACAGGCGCCCGACGGAGACGCCTCGCAGCCGGCCGTCGAGACCGACCAGGGCCATCGCAGCGGCGATGTCCTCCGGGTCCGCGCCGCAGGCGTGGCCCCAGAAGCGCACGTTGTCGGCCACTGTCAGGTCGTCGAACAGCCCGGTGGCATGGCCGAGCAGCCCGACGTGGCGGCGGACTGGGCGCGGATCCCGCCGCAGGTCGTGACCGAGCACGATCGCCTGGCCGCGCACGACGGGAACGAGGCCCGCGCAGGCGCGCAACACCGTGGTCTTGCCGGCGCCGTTCGGGCCGCGAAGTAGGACGATCTCGCCCCGGGCCACGTCGAGGTCGATACCGGCCAACGCGGGGAAGCGTCCGAGCAGCGCGACGGCGGCGCGAAGGTGGACGACTGGCTCCATGACGACAGCGCGAGGCTAGTGACCTGCCGTCGCGGCCTCCAAGGTGAGCAGTGCCCCCTCCGACGGGCCGCGTTCGAGGCCCCGCGGAGGGTCGGTACCCTCGGACGATGCGGCTGGCGAGGGTTCTGGGCGCCATCGGGCGGACATGCATCACCGTCGGCGTCCTGATCCTGCTCTTCGTGGCGTATCAGCTCTGGGGTACCGGCATCCGGGAGGCCCAGGCGCAGCGGCGGCTCGAGAACGAGTTCGAGCAACGCCTGGGGGACGCGGGTGTTCCCGCACCCGACGAGTCGGCCCAGGGGCCGGGTCCTACCTCGACCACCACCACCCCGACGTCCACGCCCGGCCCGCCCCCACCACCAGCCGCCGAGGGCGATGCGGTAGCCCACATCCGCATCCCCGACATCGGCGTCGACAAGATCGTCATCGAGGGCGTGACGCTGGACGATCTCAAGCGCGGGCCCGGCCACTATCCCGACACGCCCCTTCCCGGGCAGCCGGGCAACGCCGCAATCGCCGGCCACCGCACCACGTACGGCGCGCCGTTCAACCGGATCAACGAGCTGGAGCGGGGCGACGAGATCCTCATCGCCACGGTCCAGGGAGCGTTCCGCTACGAGGTCAGCGACCAGCTCATCGTGAGCCCTAGCGAGGTCGGGGTCCTCGACGACTTCGGCGACAATCGCCTGACGCTCACCGCCTGCCACCCGAAGTACTCGGCGCGCCAGCGCATCATCGTGGTGGCCGCCCTCGTGGGCGGGGCAGCGCCCGCACCTGGGGCGCCGGCGGGTCCGGAGACGGGTGCGATCCCCGGCGACGGAGAGGGCAACGACGGCAATGGCGGCGACATCAACGCCAGCGGCGACGAGCTGAGCGCCGGCACCGTCGATGGCGGGCTGTCGGGCAAGCGCACCGCCATCTGGCCGGCAATCGCCCTGGGCGTCGCCTGCGGCCTCATCTGGATCGCCGCCTGGCTGCTGGGCAAGCTCTGGACCAAATGGCCGGCGTACCTGCTGTGCCTGCCACTGTTCCTGCTGATGCTGTTCTTCTTCTTCGAGAACTTCTCGCGGGTGCTGCCGGCCAACTTCTGATCAACGGCCGCCCGTCCTACCCTCCGGGGGTGCCCTACGATCGCGGCTCCGGCGGACCTGTGCCCGCCGCGGCGCGGACTCCTCAGACAAGGACGGCAGCTCCATGAACTCACCCGCTCCCGGGTGGCACCCAGACCCGACCTCGCGCCACCAGTACCGCTACTGGGACGGCGCCCGCTGGACCGACGACGTCGCCGATGACGGCGTCGCATCCACCGACGTCCTCGGCGAACTTCCGTCCCCCACCGCCGACCCGAACCCGACGGCTTCCGATCCCACGCAACAGGTCGATCCCACCCGGCAGTATCCGGACTCGGCCCAGCAGCCGACCCACCCGACCCCGACGCCGACGCCGTACTACGGCGACCAGTACGGCACCGCCCAGGCCCCGCCCGCGCCGGCCAAGAAACGTCCCCCGACCGCCCTCATCGCCGCGCTTGCGGTGCTGGCAGTGGCCCTGGTCGGCGGGCTCGTGTACTTCCTCGTCCGGGACGACGGCGACGGATCGAGCGCCAACGGCACCGAAGTCAGCGACGAAGACTCGACGACCACCGACGCCGAAAACCCGGACAGCAGCAACAACAACGACGACGGCAACAGCGGTGGCGGCGACAGCGGCAGCAGTGACACCACGCTGCCCGACGACATCGACAGCGAGGACGTGGACCAGCTGGTCGAGTTCATGGCCGACAACATGGAGCAGGCCTCGGACGGCGTCCTCGACCACGAGCAGGCGACCTGCATCTCCCAGGGCCTGCTCGACGAACTGGGACTGGAGCGGCTCGTCGACATCGGCGAGTCCGGCGAGAACCCCTTCACCGACCCGGAGATGACCTCACAACTGTTCAGCATCATGGAGGACTGCGGCGTTTCCCTCGAGGACCTGGCAACTGCGCCCGATTGAGCTTCGGCGCCGGCGGCGCCGGCTCGGTCGGCCCGTGGGACCAAGGTGAACCGACCCGGATCGACCGCGGCGCCGTGAGCGACCCGTCCACCGACCCGGTGATCGTCCGCCGGCGGCGGCTCGCCCGCTGGGCGGACCGCGGCCAGCGAGCGGGATACGCGCTCTTCGCCGTGGCGATCGTCTTGTTCGTCGTCGGGTTCGTGACGGGCTTCTCGTCCGGCGTGGCGACCGCCGTGGTGGTGGCGTTGGTCGCCGGCTCGTTGGTCCTGGCACCGGCGATCGTGGTCGGTTACGCCGTGCGGGCTGCGGACCGCGACGACCGCGATCGCGGCGTTCCTCTCTAGTCGCGCCTCCCCGCGGCGGGAGCGGGTGGCTGTTACCGTTAGGTAACCCGCAGGAAGGATCCTCGTAGTCGTGGCCACCCGCCTATCCGCCGCCCGCCGGCGCCGCCAGCTCGTCGAGGTCGCGCTCCGGGTATTCGCGGAACGGGGCTTCCACGATGCCTCGATGAACGACATCGCCGAGGCGGCGGGCGTCACCAAGCCCGTCCTGTATCAGCACTTCAACTCCAAGCGCGAGCTGTTCAGCGAGCTGCTCACCGACGTGGGCGCCGAACTCCAGGAGACGATCACCAAGGCGGTGGCGGCCGCCCAGACCCCGCACGAGATGGTCGAGCTCGGCTTCGGCGCCTACTTTCGGTATGTCGACCAGCACCGCGACGCATTTCAGCTGTTCTACGGAGGTGGCCTCGGGCGGGACGCCGGCTTCTCGGAGGTGGTCAACCAGGTCGAGACCGCCCTGGCCAACCTGGTTGCCGACCTGATCGAGATCGAGGGGCTCACTCCCGGGCAGCGGCGGGTGCTCGGCCACGGCATCGTGGGCATGATCGAGGGGGCGAGCACCTACTGGCTGCGAAGCAATAGCGACGCCGACCCCGCGGCGCTCGCCCACCAGCTCGCCGAGCTGGCCTGGCGGGGCCTGCGCGGCGTGCGCGCCTGACCGGGGCGACCGCCCTTCAGGGGGCCCCGGCCGGCCGCGTCCGCCACCGCCTCGGGCCCGACGCGACAACGCCGCCCGCAGGGGGGTGCGAGCGGCGCCATCGCGGCTGCGGAGAGAAGCGAGGGAGGGGGTTTCTCGCTCCTCGATCCGCAGAGCTTTTCGGCATGAAGTGTAAGGCTCCCATGCGGCGCACAAACGTCACTCCCATGTGGCAATCGTCACGCGGCCCGATGGCGGATGTGACCTTTAACCACGTGCGGACCGGGCGACGCCCGAACAAGATGTCGCCCCGGGCTCCCCCACCCAGCGATGAGTTCTACGCGGCCAGAGCGTCTAGCCGTGCGAGAACCAGACCGATCGATCTCTCCAGGAGGCAAGCGTGTTCTCCAGACTCGGCACCTGGTGCCATGACCGCCGGAAGCTCGTGCTGGGCCTCTGGTTGGGCGTGCTGGTCTTCGGATTCGCCGTATCCGGCGCGGTGGGCAACGCCTTCCGGGACGAGTTCAACCTCCCCGACGTCGAGTCGAAGACCGGCTTCGACATCCTCGACGACAACTTCGGTGGCGAGGGCACCGGCGTGGTCGGGACGATCGTCTTCCAGGCCGACCAGGGCGTCGAAGACCCCGAGGTCGAGGCCGCGATGACCGCCCTGTTCGAGGAAGCGGCACAGCTCGACGACGTCACCAGCGTCGAGAGCCCCTACAGCGGTGAGGGCGCCCAGCAGATCGCGTCCGAAGGGCCAGAGGCGGATCGGATCGCCTACGCCAACGTGGAGATGCCCGACGACATCGAGTTCGCCCGGGCGGGGGAGATCCGTGACGCGATCCTCGACGACGCCCCGGAGATCGACGGCCTCCGCATCGAGATGGGTGGGTTCATCTTCGGCGAATTCGAGGAGCCGCAGTCCGAGGCCCTCGGGCTGGCGTTTGCCATCATCATCCTGATCGTCGCCTTCGGCTCGGTTCTCGCCATGGGTCTGCCCGTCGGCGTCGCGCTGTTCGGCATCGGCCTCGGCACCGCGATCATCACCCTGCTGAGCCAGGTGCTGACCATCCCCGACTTCGCCACGTTCCTCGGGATCATGATCGGCCTCGGCGTCGGGATCGACTACGCGCTGCTGATCGTCACCCGCTACCGCGAGCAGCTCCACGCCGGCCACACGGTGCGCGAGTCGGTCGCGGTCGCGCTCGACACCGCCGGCCGCTCCGTCCTGTTCGCGGGCATCACAGTCGTGATCTCCCTGCTCGGCATGTTGCTCATGGGTGTCACGTTCATCCAGGGCCTCGCCGTCGGGGCGGCCTCAGTGGTGGCCGTCACCGTGGCGGCGTCGCTGACGCTGCTCCCGGCGCTGATCGGATTCGCCGGCCAGCGCATCGAGCTGACGCGCTGGCGGGGCCTGATCGCCGCCGGCCTGGTCGCAGTGTTCCTCGCCGGCGTCGGGCTCGATCTCCCAGTGCTGATGGTCGGCCTGCCCCTGGCGGCGATCGTGCTGATCCTCGGCTTCTTCTTCGGCCCGCTCAAGCGGGAGGTGGCCCACCGGCCACCCAAGCCGCGCCACCAGACGCTCGCCTACCGCTGGAGCCGGGTCATCCAGCATCGGCCTTGGACCTCGGCCCTGGTGGGTGTGGTGGTGCTCGCCGTGCTGGCGATCCCGGTGTTCAGCCTGCGGCTCGGGTTCTCCGACGAGTCCAACTTCGCCGACGACACCAGCACCAAGCAGGCCTACGACCTGCTCGTCGAGGGCTTCGGGCCGGGCTTCAACGGGCCGCTGATCCTGGCGGCCGAACTGCCCGAGGGCACCGACCCGGGCGACCTGTCGGCAATCACCGATGCGGCCGCAGCCGACCCGGGCGTGGAGTTCGTCTCCGAGCCGCGCCCCAACGACCCCGACAACCCCACGGCCGCGATGTGGGAGCTCGTCCCGACCAGCGGTCCGCAGGATGAGGCGACGACCGACCTGGTCAAGCGCCTCCGCGACGAGGCGCTCCCGCCGGCCGAGGACGCCACCGGCGTCGACGTGGCCGTCACGGGCAACGTCGCCGTGAACGTCGACTTCTCGCACTACCTGTCGTCACGGCTGCCCTACTTCTTCACCGCGGTGCTGGCGCTGTCCTTCCTGCTGCTGATGGTGGTATTCCGCTCGCTGCTGGTGCCGCTGAAGGCGGTCATCATGAACCTGCTGTCCATCGGCGCCGCCTACGGGCTCGTGGTCGCCCTGTTCCAGTGGGGCTGGCTGAGCGACCTCACCAACGTCGAGCCGGCGCCGATCGAGCCATGGGTGCCGATGATGCTGTTCGCCATCGTCTTCGGCTTGTCGATGGACTACGAGGTGTTCCTGCTGTCCCGCGTGCGCGAGGAATGGCGCCGCACGGGCGACAGCCGTACCTCGGTCGCCGACGGCCTGGCCGCCACCGCCAAGGTCATCACCGCAGCGGCGGCGATCATGGTGTTCGTCTTCGGCACGTTCATCCTCGAGAACGACCGCACCGTGAAGCTCATGGGCACCGGCCTCGCGGCGGCCATCCTGCTCGACGCCACCATCGTCCGGATGTTGCTGGTGCCGGCCACGATGGAGCTGCTCGGCGACCGCAACTGGTGGCTGCCGCGGTGGCTCGACCGGATCCTCCCCGACATCGATGTGGAGGGCCATGCCGAACCGGTGGCCGAGGAGGAGCCCGAGGCCGAGCGCACCCCGGCGGGCGTCCGGTGATCGGCGTCCGAACGGAGGTCGAACGCACCGACATGCGCTAGAACGCCGGCGTGGCGTACTTCGTGGTGCTCCGCCGCACCGGCCCCCAATGGAATCCGTCGCTGCCGATGGAGGAGCAAGTGGGATGGCCAGCGCACGCGGCCTTCATGGACGGGCTCGTGGCGAGTGGCTTCGTCGTTCTGGGCGGGCCACTCGCCGACGAGCAGCGCGTGGTGCTCGCGATCGAGGCCGAATCTGAAGACGCCGTGCGCGCCACGCTGGCGCGCGACCCGTGGAGCGAGACCCACCTGGTGGTCGACGCTGTAGAGCCGTGGACGATCCGGCTCGACGGGCGACGTCGCTAGCCCGCGGACCGGGTCGGGGTCGCGATGGGCGTCCAATTGAGCGCGCGGGCCGCCCGATGAGTTCGGCGCGATCGTGACGTCTGAGTCCGCATGAGCGGATTCGATCCTGGACGCCTCCAGCGGCTGCGGGAAGTCATGGCCGACCACGTCGACCGCGACAACGTCGGTGGCGTCGCCTGGCTCGCCTCGCGCGACGACGACGTCGAGGTGGGTGTCGCCGGCACGCTGACCCGTGGCGAGAGCGAGCCAGTCCGCCGCGATTCGATCTTCCGGATCTCGTCGATGACCAAGCCGATCGTCGCCGCCGGTGCGCTGGTCCTCGTCGAGGAGTGCCGGCTTCGGCTCGAGGACCCGGTGGACGACCTGCTACCCGAGCTGGCCAACCGGCGGGTGCTCGTCGACCCGCGGGGGCCGGTGGACGGCGATACCGTCCCGGCCCATCGACCGATCACGTTGGAGGACGTGCTCACCTTCCGGCTCGGGCTCGGCATGGACTTCGAGGCGCCGTGGCCGCAGCCACTGCTCGAGGCGATGAACCGGCTAGGCATGGGCGCCGGCCCGCCGGAACCCCAGGTGCCGCCCGAACCCGACGAGTGGATGCGCCGCCTCTCCACGTTGCCCCTGCTCTACCAGCCGGGCGAGCGCTGGCTGTACAACACCGGCTCGGACGTGCTCGGGGTGCTGATCGCCCGGGCATCGGGTCAGCCCCTCGACGTGTTCCTCCAGGAGCGGGTGTTCGAACCACTGGGAATGGTCGACACCGGCTTCGCGACGCACCATGTCGATCGCCTCGGCAGCTGCTACACGAGGCACCCGGAGACGGGCGAGCGGGTCGTCTACGACGCGCCCCAGGGCCAGTGGGCCAAGCCGCCGGCCTTCCCGTCGGGTGGCGGTGGCCTGGTGTCGACTGTCGACGACCTCCACGCCTTCGCCCGCATGCTGCTCTCCCGCGGCCGGCTGCCGGACGGGTCCCACCTCCTGTCCGGCGCCTCGATCGAGGCCATGACCACCGACCACCTCGGGGTCGACCGGGGCGGGGCCGGCCCCTCCCCCGACGGCTCACAAGGCTGGGGCTACGGGGTCGGCATCCAGGTCCGGCGTGCCGGCCTGACCCGTCCCATCGGCAGCTACGGATGGGGCGGCGGCATGGGCAGCTCCTGGGCCAACGACCCCGACCTGCGCCTGGCAGGCGTCCTGCTGACGACCGACGCGTTCGCCGGGCCGTTCCCCCCGCCCGCCGTGATCCAGGACTTCTGGACCTGCGTCTACACGGCACTGTCCGACTGACTCTTGCGACCAGCCGGAAGTGGCTTGTGGCGACGTCGCTTGCCCGGCCACGCTGCTCGGATGGGCGATCTGGCGAACGACACCGCGGTCCACCCGCGCGGCGATGGGTGCTACGAGGCCACGCTGAGCGCCGACTGGGAGATCTGGGGTCCGATGGGCGGCTACGTGGCGGCCTGCGCACTGCGAGCCGCCGGGGCGTCGACCGAGCAGGCTCGCCCGGCGACGTTCTCGTGCCACTACCTCGGGGTCGCCCGCTTCGGCCTCGTCGACCTGCGGGTCGAGACCCGGAAGAGCGGCCGGACCGCGACGTCGCAACGGGTGGAGGTGACCCAGGAGGGTCGCCCGATCCTGGACGCCATGGTGTGGAGCGCCGGTGACGTCGAAGGGCTGGAGCACGACGAGACGTCGCCTCCCGACGTCCCCGATCCCGATCACCTCCCGGACGTCCGCGAGCTCCTGCCGGACGACGCCGAGCCCCCGTTCCCCTTCTGGCACAACCTCGAGGCCAAGCCCATCGAGTTCGAGGCCGAATGGCCGCCGTCCGGCCCCCGGCCAGCCCGGTGGCAGGAGTGGTTGCGCTTCACGCCGACCGCGACCTTCGAGGACCCCTGGGTCGACGCCGCCCGCTGCGTGATCCTGGTCGACCTGCCGAGCTGGCCGTCGGCGCACCGCCCAGCACGCGTGGAAGCAGCCCCCGTTCACGGCGCCGACCCTCGACCTGAACGTGGCCTTCCACCGTCCCACCTCGGGCCGGGACTGGCTGTTGTGCGACGGCGCCGCGCCGCTCTCGACCGGCGGGCTCTTCGGCTGGAACGCCCGGGTCTGGTCCACAGGCGGCCGGCTCCACGCATCCGGCGGCGGGCAATGCCTGTACCGGCGCCTGCCCGCTTCAGTCGGGTGACGACCGGCAGGGGTCTGCCTCGTAGTGTGAGGTGGTGCGCCATGCACGTGCCCAAGCGCTCGACCAGCTGGAGCCCTTCCTAGGGCGTCTGCGGGCCGTCCCCGGGCTCATCGAGAAGACGCGCGGGGTCTTCTACGTGCGGTCGAAGGCGTTCCTGCACTTCCACGAGGACCCGTCCGGGCTGCACGCCGACTTGCGGCTCGGGTCCGAATTCAGCCGCTTCCGCGTGGAGACGGCAGAGGAGCGCGACGCGCTCCTGGAACGCATCGAGGCGGCGCTGACATAGCCGACGACTGGGCGACCCATGGTGATGCCCTGGATATCGTCGCCCGCCCCTGAGCTGGCAGTAGCGGCTCCCACGGCGCCGCTGCCGGGCGACCGCCCCTATCGTCGACCTGTGACCACGACGCGCGTAACCCGCTACATCCGCGCCCCGCGCGCCCGCGTCTACCGCACCTTGCTCGACCCCACGGCCGTCCAGCAATGGATGGTGCCCGATGGGATGACGAGCCGCGTGCACTCGTTCGACGCACGCGAGGGTGGCGCGTTCCGCATCTCGTTGTCCTACGACCTACCCACGACCGCCGGCAAGACGAGTGCTCAGACCGACTCGTTCCACGGCCGGTTCGTGCGGCTGGTGCCCGACACCGAGGTCGTCCAGGCCGTCGAGTTCGAGACCGATGACCGCGAGATGCAGGGCGAGATGACGATCACCTACAGGCTCGCGGATACGGAGGGTGGCACCGACCTCGTCGGCATGCACGAGAACCTGCCCCCGGGGGTGTCGCCCTCGGACAACGAGCTTGGCTGGAGCATGTCCATCGAGAAGCTCGCCAGGCTGGTCGAGCACGACTGAGCGCCAGCACCTCGCCGCCGATGGACGACGACGTGCGAGTTCCCAACGTCCCTGCGCACATTGCCGAGGGCTCACGTGGTGACGATCGAGACATTGCAGGCGGCTGGAGAGCGCCGTCACTGCCCCGATGCGCGACGGACCGGATCGGTGATGTCGTGGACACCTCCGACTCGGTTCCACTACGTCACGGCTCCCGACGATGTGGTCCCTCCTGGCCGACTCGACGTTCTCGTGACCAGGCTCCTGCGCGACTTCGTGGCCCCGGTGGGCCGGCTGATCATCAGCTCGTACACCGACGCGGGCCGGCTGCCACGCCGGCTGTTCGACGACCTGACAGCTGCCGGGCATCCACCCGACGGGATCATCCACATCGACCGGCCAGACCGCAGCCCTCTGATGACCGCCTGGCTCGACGCATGACCTGTGCGCGGAACGAGCGCGGGGAGGCACCGAGGGGGAGGTGACAGCTCGGTTTGCGCCTGAACCGCGCTGCGATGCTCGGTTCACCCACCGTGGGTCCGCCTGGAGTTCGCCTACCACGGCAGCGTCCCGATGGTCTTCTCTGCCGACGCGACCGTCGCTTTCGTTCAGGAGCTCCGCAATGATTTGATCGCCCCGCCGATCCAGTCGGCCTCCACCGGGATCGAGGTGAACCCGGCGTAGAGCTTGGTCCTGCTGTCCGAGCCCAGCGAGGTGACTCCGACCTGCCGGAAGCCAACACCACACCGGCCACCGACGAGCAGCGGGCCACCCGAGTCCCCACGGTTGATCGTCGACCTGGCCTTGACGCCCTCCGTGCAAATCGTCGTCGGCGCGAAGTACAGCGGCCGGGTCCAGAACACGTCCGTGCCACAGGACGCCACCTCGTCGAGCACCGCTTGGCGGCTGGACTGCAGGCTGGTCGCCATCACCTCGCATACCGGCGGAGCGTTGGTGCAGCCCCAACCAGCGGTCGCCACGTGGTCGCGGACCCCCGGTTCGGCCGTGGCCAGCTCGACAGTGGGGGTGGACTGCGGGGTGGCGAGACGCAGGACCGCAATGTCATCACGGTTGTCCACGCTCAGGTCGAACGTCTCGGGGATGGCATGAGCCAGCGTGTCGACCCGCGGGGCTCTGCGCCAGTCCGGCATGTCCGCGCCCACCACGGCCACGATCCCGCCCTGCGGGACAGCGGCGACGCAGTGCGCCGCCGTCAGGACGACGTCGGCCTCGATGAGCGTGCCACCGCAGCGGGGGCTGTCCGGCGTGGCGGCCAGGCGCAGCGACACCATGAACGGGTAGGAGCTGATACGGGCGTCGTGGCCGCGATGGATGGCTCGAGCGGGCGAAACCGTTGCCACCGTCGACACGGAGAACAGGGCACCGGCCACCGCGGTCGCGACCAGACGTGAACGGATGCGCATGCGACCTCCTCGGCACCCCATCAAATCTGCGCGCTCAGCCCAAAGTGAAGAGATGCTACCTGGCTAGTCGGCCCGGGGTTGCAGGCGGCCTCCGCTCAGCTCGAGAACGCGGTCGGCGCACTCGAAGGCGATTTCGTTGTGGGTGGCCAGCACGCACGCTGTTCCCTGGTTGGCGAGCAGCCCGAAGGTGATCATCATGCCCTCGGCCCACTCGTGGTTCTGGTGCGAGACCGGCTCGTCGGCCAGCAGTACCTGGGGCTGGACGACTGCCGCTCGGGCGAGCGCAGCCCGTTGCTGCTCGCCCAGCGAGACCTCGCCCGGGAAGCGATCGCTCAGGTGCTCGATGCCGAGACGGGCCATCAGCTCGGAGGCGTCGTTGCCAGACGCTTCCGGGTCGAGGCGCAACGGCAGCGTGACGTTCTCGGCGACGGTCAGTTCGTCGAGCAGGCCAAGCGACTGGGGTAGGATCGCCAGCTCGCTCCAGCTGCGTTGCGCCGGATCGGTCGGGCCGCGGTGGAACACGACCGACCCGGAGTCGGGTTGCTCCCAGCCGGCACTGATCATGAGCAGCGTGGTCTTGCCCGATCCCGAGCGGCCGGCGATGGCGAGGACCTCGCCTGGCCCGACGGCGAGATCGACGCCGTCCAGCACGGGCTGCGACCCGGCCGGCGTCACGAACGACTTCGCAACTCCCGTCAACGCGAGCACGGTTCCGGCAGCGGACGTGGGGACCGGCCCGATGTCGAAGACGGTCACGACGCCACCCGACCATCTCGCAGCCGCAGCACGTGATCGGCGGCGGCCACCACCGCGGCGTCGTGGGAGGCGACGACCAGGGTGACCCCCCGGTCGACCAGCTCGCGCATGACTCTGACCACCGACGCAGCCGCGGCGACATCGAGCTCGGCCGTCGGCTCGTCGGCGAGCAGCAGGGTGGGCGGGCCGATCGCCGCAGCGGCGAAGGCCACGCGCTGCTGCTCCCCACCCGACAGCTCCGCCGGGAGGCACTGATGGCGGCCGGCGAGGTCGACGGCATCGAGCAGGACCGAAGCCTGAGCCACGTCAGCGCCTCGCAGGCGAGCCGCCAGCTCGACCTGCTCATCGGCGTGGAGGTAGGCGACGAGGTTGTCGGCTGGATCCTGGAGGACGATGCCGAGCCTGCGCCGGCGCAACCAGCGTCGCTGCCGGCTCGGCAACCGGGTGACGTCGGTTCCGTCGATCTCGACATAGCCGGCGCGAGGCCGCTGGAGCCCGGCGAGGACGCTCAGTAGCGAAGACTTGCCCGATCCGGACGGCCCGGTGATGACCGAGAGCTGCGCCCGGTCGAACGAAGCGTCGACGTTGCGCAGAGCCGGCACGGCGCCCGATGCCATTCGGTACTCCACCTCGAGCGCATGGCAGCGCGCCACCACGCCGGACGGCTGGGCCGCAGCCACGACGAGGTCAGGTCCCGGCACGGAGCACCTCCACCGGATCGTCGCGGTCGGCCGCCCGCTGCGCGACCGCCGCCGCGATCCACGCCACGATCAGCGCAGCGAGACCCAGCCCGACCATCATCCCGGTGGCGGGCCGCAGGAGCGGGTCGGGTCGGAACGAGGGGACCGGGTCGATGCGCTCGTGCGCCACACCCGCGCCGACCAGGGCGACGACCAACCCCAGCCAGCAGCCGACGACCACGCCCGCCACCACCTCGGCCAGGAGTGCCCGGCGGTGCTGGCGTCGCGTGAGCCCCATGCGCCGGGCGAACGCGTAGGTGAGCACTCGGCCTCGGCGGCGAGCGTCGAGGTACACGGCGACGCCTCCGACCACGAGCACCGAGGCCACCACTCCCAGCGACTGCATGAACCCGAAGGTGCTCGACACGGTGAGAAACGAGACCCGGTCGGCGACCTGGGCGACCGTGATGGTCTCCTCGTAGCTCGTGCCGGCAGCGTCGAGGGTGGCAAGGATGTCGGCGCGCTCACCGCGGACCCAGACCTCGTGCACCAAGGTGCGCAGGCCGAGATCGTCGAGCGCGCTGGCTGCGACGAACATGGCGGGGTTGCCCCGCCGCATCCCCGGGAACGCCTGGGCCTCGGCGACCTCCTCGATCTCGAAGCGAGTGATGCCGGCGGTGACGATCCCTGCGTCGGCGGTCTCTGGAACGTCGATCCCGACCACGAGCGCGGGAACCCGTCCCGCCGTCGGCGTTGCCGCCAGTCCCTCGAGGATCTCCTCGAGCGACGCCGACGCCAAGCTGGCATCCCAGAAGGCGGCGTGCGCGAAGGTCGTCGGGTCGATCGCGAACACGCTCACCGACTCGCGGCGACCGAGGTCCACCCAGCCGGTGCGGTAGACGTCGACCCCGGTCGACCGTCCCGCCAGTGTTGGTGGGATCTGCTCGTCCTGCGGAACCCGGACGGCGACGTCGCTGCCCAGGAAGGTGCGGGCCTTGGCGTGCAACGTGGCATCCATCGAGCGGTGGATCGTGGCGGCGTAGCCGAGGACGCCCGCCGCTACCGCCGACGCCGCCACCAGCGAGATCACCGCGCCCCGATAACGGGCGACGCGGCGAACGGCGAGGAACATCGACGTCGGCCAGTCCCGGGTGAGGGCACGCAGTGGGCGGAGCGCGAGTACCAGGAGACGAGCAACGACCGCCACCACCGTCGTCAGGAGCAACACCGGGAACATCAGGCCGACGACGTCCACTCGGCTGACCTGTGCACCGCGGCTCACGGGCGCGCCCCACTCACCCAACCGCACCAACGACAGCGCTGTCGCCAACCCGAGGACGACCTCCCAGGGGACGACACGCAGCCAGGTGCGCGGACTGCCCTGGACATGGCCGGCCCGGGCCCGGACGGCGACGACGGAAGCGACGACCAGTGCTGACATCAGCAAGGCGGCCGCACCCACCCACGCCCCTCGCATGATGGCGGCGGGCTCCAGCGTCGACGAGGGGCCGAGCCACATCACCAGCCCGAAGGCGAGCACCACACCTACCGCGCTGCCGAGTACGAGCGCGGCTGCCAGCTCGAGCACCGCCTTCAAGGCCATCGCGGCCGGTGACACCCCGCGCACAGTCAGGAGAACGACCTCGCGTTTGCGTCGGTCGGACCAGAGCAGTGCCGTTGCCGCCACGAGCCCGCCACCCGCCAGCGCCGCGAGCGCCGCCACCGGCCAGACGCCACCTCCCACGGCCGTCTGGATGGCGCGGGCGCGATCGGCAACGAAGGGCAGCGACGACCCGAAATAGCGTTCGACGAAGGTCGCAGCATCCGGTGCTTCGATCCGTCGGTCGTCCAGCGTCGCGCGCGGGACCGGGTCGCTGCGGACGGTGGGTCGGCCCCCAGCGCACCACGCAAGTCCGGACGCCGCGTCGCCGTCGCAAGCCAGCCTCCTCGACGAGGGTGCGCACCTCGGCGACGGTGACATCGCTTCGGAGCGGTGCCTCCCACGCCGCCTCGACGTCGGCCGAGGCAAGCAAGCCCTCGAGGCTGAAGAAGGTCTCCCTGTCGGCGATGACGACCGGTGGCGGTGGCGCTAGGTCCGGTCCCTGCAGGATGAGGTCTGACGCATGGGCACACCAATACGGGTCGGGTATGGTGCCCGCCGCCATGTCGCGGTAGATGCCTGCGATGGGCATGGGTACGCCGCCGAGCATGGCGCTGGCGTCGCTCCCGTCGGCACCCGTCATTTCCACCGCGCGGTCGCTCACCCACACCCCGGGCCGGCCCGAGCTCTCGACGATGTCGACGTGGTCGAGCACCCGGTCACGGAAGAGGACGACGACTTCCATCTGTCGCGATGGGTCAGGGCCCTCCAGCGACGTCTCCAGCCGGCCCCACTGGGTCGACGGGTCGAGCGTGTCGGCGAGCGGCGTAAAGGGATCCGGCGCGCCCAACAACGACCCGCTCCGGGGCGGGATGAGATACGTCGCGCCTGTGTCCCGTGGGCAGCGCTCGGCGGCCTGCACGGCAACCGCCTCGGTCCCGGCCGACGAGAGGAACATCGGAACCGCTGCCAACGATGCTGCCAACACTGCGCACGCACCCGCTGTGGCTGCCAGCACGGCCGGCCGACGCCACAGCAGCCAGGGTGCCCGCCGCCAGGGCACCGAGCTCAGGGTGCCGAGCGCGGCGCGCGCCCGCACGCGCCAGGAGGCGACGCGGGCGTCCATCTTGTCGGACAAGGTGCGGATCAGGCGGGTGACCAAACACCTCATCCTGCCAGACCACCGCGCGCGTCAGATCCGGTTCGGTGACACCAGTTCGGCGTCGACAAATGTCGGGAGATCGTCGTCGCCCGGGGCTGCGATGCTGGGGAGCGGGATGTCTCTTCGGCTGGTTGCGCTCTGCGTCGATGCGAACGATCCGCTCGGTCTCGCGCAGTTCTGGGCTGAGGCGCTGCGCTGGGAGGTCGCTGATGAGACCGCTGAGGAGATCAGTCTCGTGCCGACCGACGGCACGAGGTTCCGGATGGACTTCATGCCGGTCCCGGAGCCGAAGGTCGGCCCGAACCGGCTCCACCTCGATCTGACGAGCACGTCCCTGGACGACCAGCGGGATTCGGTGGCCAGGCTCGTCGAGCTCGGCGCGCGCCACATCGACATCGGGCAGCGACCCGACGAGGGCCATGTCGTGCTGGCTGATCCCGAGGGGAACGAGTTCTGCGTGGTCGAGCCGGGCAACTCGTTCCTCGCGGACTGCGGGCGTCTGGGTTCGATCACCTGTGACGGGACGAGGGAGGTTGGGTACTTCTGGAGCGCCGCGCTCGCCTGGCCGTTGGTCTGGGATCAGGACGAGGAGACAGCGATCCGTGCGCCCGACGGCACCGGGCCGTTGATCACCTGGGGTGGTCCGCCACTGCCCCCGAAGCTCGGCAAGAACCGGCTGCACCTCGAGGTCGCGCCGCTCGACCAAGCCCGACAGCACGCCGAGGTCGAACGTCTCGTGGCGCTCGGCGCGACCCGGGTCGACATCGGCCAGGGCGACGTCGACTGGGTCGTCATGGCCGATCCCGACAGCAACGAGTTCTGCGTCTTGCGGCCCGCGTAGTCGGCGACGCCCTCGTTGGGGTCACCTGTCGTCGTCGTCCGGCTGGCGCGCGACATGGAACTCGACGCGGTAGAGCAAGGTGTCATGGCCGATCGGACCCGCGTGTGCAGCGCGGCGACGAAGGGCCTCGACGTCGTTCTCTCCGGTCCGAGCGAGGTCCTCATCGGTGATCGACGAGAACGGGAGCAGCTCGATGTCGTCGATCTCGATCGCCACGGATCCGCTCCGGTAGACGCCGCCGACCTTGACCTTCGGCCTCGACCACAGGCGGTACGAGACCGTGATGGTTCCGTCCGCCACCCGATCGCGAAGTTCAGGACTGAACTGCACCCCGCGATTCTGTCGCCGGTCACACGAGCGCAACCGGCGTTCGGGTGCGGGTCCTGCGAGCCAGGCTGGCGCTCAGTCGGTCATTGCCGAGCGGATCAGCTGTGCTCGGTTGTCCAGGCCGCGCTGCTCAGCGAATGTCAGTTGGAGCTCGAGCACAGGAACGTGCACGGGTCGGTCCCGCCACTCAATGGTTTCGAGATAGTCGCCGGCCGGTGGTATGCCGTCCCGAGCTGTCGCGACACGCCCGTGGCTTGCGGCAAGCCGCCGGGTCGTGCGGCAAGGGTCAGCGGCGCAAATGAGAAAGCGAGAAAGGCCCGACGGGGCTGAAGGGGAAGGTGAACCGATGGGCAGCTACGTGCTGGGTCTTCGGGAGATCGACCAGACGCAGGTCGAGGTCGTCGGCGGCAAGGGCGCGCAGCTAGGAGAGCTTTCGCGGATCCAAGGCATCCGCGTGCCGGCTGGCTTTTGCGTGACGACGGACGCCTTCCGGCGAATCATGGAGGACGCGCCGTCGATCGACGATCGGCTCGATCGGCTGTCGCGCCTGAACCCGGACGACCGGGAGGCGATTCGCACGCTCAGCGCGGAGATCCGACGGACCCTCGAAGGGATCGTCATCCCTGACGATCTCGCGGCGGCGATCACCCGCGCACTCGCCGGGCTCGGCGCGCAAGCCGCCTACGCCGTCCGATCCAGCGCAACGGCGGAGGACTTGCCGGCGGCCTCCTTCGCAGGCCAGCAGGACACGTACCTGAACGTCGTCGGGCCGGCGGCGATCCTCCAGCAAGTCAGCCGGTGCTGGGCCTCGCTGTTCACCGAGCGGGCCGTGACCTACCGACTGCGCAACGGCTTCGACCACCGGAAGGTCCACATGGCCGTGGTCGTTCAGCAGATGGTCTTCCCGCAGGTGGCCGGCGTCCTCTTCACGGCCGACCCCGTCACGTCAAACCGGAAGGTCGCGTCCGTAGAGGCCAGCTTCGGCCTCGGCGAGGCCCTGGTCTCCGGCCTGGTGAACGCGGACGTCTACAAGGTGCGGGACGGCGAAGTCGTCGCCAAGGCGGTCGCCACCAAACAGCTTGCCATCCACGCCTCGCCGGCAGGCGGAACAAAGGCAGGAGCCGATCGAGCCGGAGCGGCAGGACCAGCCAGCGTTGACGGATGCGCAGGTCGTGCGGCTCGCGCAGCTCGGCCGGCGGATCGAGGCGCACTTCGGCCGCCCCCAGGACATCGAATGGTGCCTGGTCGACGATGACTTCCAGATCGTCCAGAGCCGGCCGATCACCACGCTGTTCCCCATCCCCGAGGCCGGCGACCGAGAGAATCACGTCTACGTCTCCGTCGGTCATCAGCAGATGATGACCGACCCCATGAAGCCCCTGGGGCTCTCCCTGTGGCAGCTGACAGCCCTCCGGCCGATGTACGTGGCCGGCGGGAGGCTGTTCGTCGACGTCACCCAGGGCCTGGCTTCGCCAGCGAGCCGCGCCGGCCTCCTGGAGGTCCTGGGGAAGTCCGATCCGCTGATCAGGGACGCGCTGCAGGCCGTCCTCGATCGCGGCGACTTCATCCCGTCGCTCCCGGACGAAGGTCCCGGCGGGCCGCCGGCTAGCGGCGCGCCCGCCCCGATCGAAACCGATCCGGCCATCGTCGCCGACCTGATCGGGCGCAACCTGGCGTCCATTGCCGCCTTGAAACGCGACATCCGGACGAAGTCCGGATCGGCGCTGCTCGACTTCATCCTGGCGGACATCCAGGAGCTGAAGCGGATCCTGTTCGATCCGCAAAGCCATCAGGTGATCATGGCGGCGATGGAGGCCACGTGGTGGCTCAACGAGCGGCTGCAGACGTGGCTCGGCGAGAAGAACGCGGCCGACACGCTCACGCAGTCCGTCCCGCAGAACGTCACGTCGGAGATGGGGCTGGCGCTCCTGGACGTCGCGGACGTGATCCGCCCGCATCCAGAAGTCGTCGCCTTTCTGCACGATGTCGGGAACGAGGGCTTCCTCGACGAGATGGCGAAGCTCACGGGCGGGCGGGAAGCGCGAGACGCCATCCGGGCCTTCCTCGACAAGTACGGCATGCGCTGCGTCGGCGAGATCGACATCACGAGGCCGCGTTGGAGCGAACGCCCCACCACGCTCGTGCCCGTGATCCTCGGCAACATCAAAAACTTCGAGCCGGGCGCCGGCGAGCGCCGCTTCGAGCAAGGGCGGCAGGAGGCGCGGAAGAAGGAACAGGAACTGCTGGAGCGCTTGCGAACCCTGCCAGACGGGGAGCGGAAGGCCGAAGAAACCAAACGGATGATCGACCGCGTCCGGACCTTCGTCGGGTACCGGGAGTATCCGAAGTACGGCATGGTCAGTCGCTACTTCGTGTACAAGCAGGCCCTGCTGGACGAGGCCGAGCGCCTCGTGCAGGCCGACGTGCTTTGTGAGAAGGAAGACATCTTCTTCCTGACGTTCCAGGAGCTTCACGACGTCGTGCGCACGAACCAGGTGGATGAGGAGCTCATCCGTCGGCGCAAGGACGCGTTCAGGTCGTATGAAGCGCTCACGCCACCCCGGGTGCTCACGTCGGATGGCGAGGTCGTCGCCGGTGCGTACCGACGCGACGACTTGCCGGCCGGTGCGCTGGTCGGCTTGCCGGTTTCTGCCGGGACCGTCGACGGGCGGGCGCGAGTCATCCTGGACATGGCGGAGGCCGATCTCGAACCGGGCGACATCCTGGTCACGGCGCACACGGACCCCAGCTGGTCGCCCCTGTTCGTTGCGATCACGGGCCTGGTGACGGAGGTCGGGGGCCTGATGACCCACGGCGCAGTGATCGCACGGGAGTACGGCCTGCCGGCCGTCGTGGGGGTGGAACATGCCACCCGGCTGATCCGGGATCGGCAGCGGATCCGCGTCAATGGAACGGACGGGTACGTGGAGATCCTGCCCTAGAGAGGTGATGGCGAGGCCGGGACTACCCGGCGACATCGGGTGACGGAGGTCCACACAGATCATCGCGTCCGGCGATTCCCCGACCCTACGACCGGGCCGGCGCCTCGCAGGAAAAGCAAAACCGCAGCTAGCGGCTACTCGATCCGCAGCCCGGAGATCGCCCGGGCGATGACCAGCTGCTGGATCTGCTCGGTGCCCTCGAAGATGTCGTAGGTCCCTGAGCCCAGTTCGACACGTGCCAGACCGTGTCGGCGTGGGCCGCTGAGCAGGGGCGCTGCGTTCGACCAGTCCGACCGGTGCCGGGCCGTCCCGGGGAATTTGTAGGGACAAGAGTAGGGATGAAACCCACGATCTTCTCGAAGAGCCGGGCGAGCTCATACGCCTTCGTGCGTCCGATCCGCAGCCAGCCGGCCGCCTCGGGCACTGTCAGGAGATCCGGAGCCACCAGCCTCACTAGGCCGTCAACGACCTGCTTGATCGCGCGCGGATGCCCGATCCAAGTCAGCTAGTCGTCATGTGTGGAGGCAACCGCTATCACCGGCCCCCCGGGAACGCCACGCGTGGACGACGGGTAGCACGGCGTCGGCGGACCGTCGGTCCTGCTCATCGCCGTCCTACAATTCGCCACTTGTCGGTGGCGCCGGCGATTCCTGGACACTCAACCTCTGCGTCCCGAAGGCGGGCCGGGGCGGACTTCGGCGGACGGTGACGGACTGGAGGCGCAGGTCAGCCGGCACACGGACCCGCGGCGCATCCGACCGAAACAGAGCCCCCGCGCGATGGGCGCGCGATGATCGGTGCCCGAAGGAACCGGTCACTGCTGGGATGGTCGGAGGCAATCAGGCGGCGGAGCGACGCCGTGACCATCCCTGAGCGGCCCTCAGTCGCGTGGTTCCTCTGTCGATCCGCGCGGCGAGACCACGTCGACGATGATGCCGCCTTGAGTCGCGACATCGATGCGATGGGGGGTGTAGTCGGCCGTCACAACCAAGGACTTACCATCGATTCGGACGGCCCGGATGATGCATCGGGACCGAGCAGCAAGCTCGCGCGCGTCCTTTCCGCCAAGGCCGATGAGCTGGCGGGCAACGGTTTCTGCGCGCCTCCGGGCGGGCCCGAACATGGCCTCGAAGCGATCGAGTATTTCCTGGGACCGAGGGTCACGTGTGACTACTGGGCCATGTTCGCCGTTGCGTGGCCGGGCGTCGAGCTCCGCGCGGTAGATGCCACCGGCGGCGGGTGTCGAATCCGCGTTATCAGCTTGGGAACCGCAAAGGCCAGCGCCGGCCCGGGTCCTGATGTGCGGTCTAACGTTTGCTGCCCCGCCTCGATCGGCCTTGCGAGCCGGAGCGCATGGCCCATCTGTGGCCCGCGTGGTGCTCATCGATGCGCCCACAGCTCCGGAGCCTGCGAACCGATCACCGCTCCCGCCCTGGCAGCACGGTGGTCGGCACCGGCCGTTGTCCGGACTTCCCGCGGACTTCCCGCGGGTCGGTCTGTGGTCGCCCGGCATCAGCGGGCCGAGCGCCAGCTGGCCAGCGTGACGCCTCGCGGATGAATCTCAACTGTCCAGCCACCCGGCACTCGGGAACACCGGATCTCTGGGCTAAGGCTGCTTACCGTCGGGTAGGACCCTGCCGCCCTGGCGGGCGCCGGCCAGTCGGGTGTCCCGACGATGCCAGCCTGATGCCCGAGCCGCTCGACCCGCTTGCCGGGACAGCGATCCAGTCACCGACGTCCTGGAGCGGAGCATCCTCGCCCTGGAGATGCACGGCGAGCCCCTGCCTGCCATCCACCCGTGAACGGTGAGGTCAGGCGCCGACAGCTGTTTCATCCCTCGTGGGTGATGTCGGTGGGGCGTCGGGGCGCGAGAGTCGCTGGATGCCGGCGGCGAACGGTGCCGCACCTGGCGGTCGGGCGCTGCCCGCGACACCCGGCCTACGATGATCAGGAGAAGCTCATGGCCGAGCAGCCCTCAATCGCCGACCACGCGATCATCGGCGACCTTCAGACCGCGGCGCTGGTGGCGAGCAACGGCGACGTCGATTGGTTCTGCACCCCGCGCTTCGACTCACCGAGCGTGTTCGCCTCCCTGCTCGACGCTGACCGCGGCGGCCGCTTCCGGATCGCTCCGGAGGGTGACGGCCACGTCACCAAGCAGGGCTATCTCGGCGACACGGCGGTTCTCGCCACCCGGTTCATGGCCGAGGAGGGCACCGGTTCGGTGATCGACTTCATGCCGGTCTCGGACCCGGAGGTGGCCCGGGACCAGCACACCATCGTCCGGCTGGTGCGGGGCGTGCGCGGGCGGATGCGGTTCCGGATGTCGTGCGCGCCCCGCTTCGACTACGGCCGTGCCTCCCATGCGGTGGAGGTAACCCCTTCGGGGGCGGTGTTCGAGTCGGATGGCACCCGTCTCGTCCTCCACGCCGGGGTACCCCTCGAACAGGTCGGCGACGACGTGGTCGCGTCGTTCGAGCTGGAGGAGGGCGATGTTGTCGGTTTCGTCCTGGAGACGGCCGGGGACGGGCCCCGGCCCGCCGAGGCGGGAGAGGTGCTCGCGGCGCTCGAGCGCACGGTCGGCTTCTGGCGCTCGTGGCTGGCGGGCTCGACCTACCGGGGGCGGTGGCGCGAGATGGTCGACCGGTCCGCCATCACCCTCAAGCTGCTGACCTATGCCCCGACAGGCGCACTCATCGCGGCGGCCACCGCCGGCCTCCCCGAGCAGTTGGGGGGAGAGCGCAACTGGGACTACCGCTTCACCTGGATCCGCGACTCGTCGTTCTCGGTACGGGCCCTGCTCGGTCTCGGCTTCACCGAGGAGGCGGCGCAGCTCGTCCGCTGGGTCGGGCAACGGGCACGCGACTCCGCAGCCGCCAACGGAGCCGTCCCGCTGAAGATCATGTACCGGGTCGATGGCTCCCCCGACCTCGTCGAGGAGACCCTCGATCACTTCAGCGGCTACAAGGGATCGCGCCCGGTGCGGATCGGCAACGGGGCTGCCGACCAGATACAGCAGGACATCTATGGCGAGTTCGCCGACTGCGCCCACGAGGCCGACCGGCTGGGTGCGCTGCCCGCCAGCTACGAAGACGGCCAGACGGTCGCCCGGATCCTCAACTGGCTGTCCGAGCACTGGGACCAGCCCGACGCGGGCATCTGGGAGACGCGCGGCGGTCAGCAGGCGTTCACCTACGGGCGAGTGATGTGCTGGGTCGCCTTCGACCGCGGGATCCGGCAGGCCACCAAGTACGGGCGAGGGCGAGCAGCCGACATCGCGCGGTGGACGGCAGCGCGCGAGGCCATCTACGAGCAGGTCATGACCGCCGGCTGGCACGAAAAGCGCCAGGCATTCGTCCAGCACTACGAGACCGACGTCCTCGACGCCTCCGTGCTGTTGGCGCCGGTCGTCGGCTTCATCTCCTCGCACGACCCGCGGTGGCTGTCGACCCTCGATGCCATCGAGGAGGAGCTGGTGACCGACAGCCTGGTCTACCGCTACAACCCGGCCGCCTCACCCGACGGGCTGCAGGGGTCGGAGGGAACCTTCTCCATCTGCACCATGTGGTACGTCGACGCCATGGCCCGCGCGGGGCGGGTCGAGGAGGCGAGAGTGGCGTTCGAGAAGATGCTCACCTACGCCAACCCGGCCGGCCTGTACTCCGAGGAGATCGCCGTCAACGGAGAGCAGATCGGGAACTTCCCGCAGGCCTTCACCCACCTGTCGCTCATCAACGCTGCGCTCACGCTGGACGCCGAGCTCGATCTCGCCGGCCGACCGGGTCACGTGTCCGGCGACGGCATCGCCGCCATCGCGCGCGCCCGCCAGCCCGCGCCGGGCTGATCGCGGTCGTCGGGACGCGACCGACCCTGCTCCTCGGTGACGGGGGGCGGCCGAACAGTGATGTCGACTCGGAGGAGAGGGAAGCAGCGTGGCTACGCCAGGTAGGACGCAAGGATCGTCGGGAAACCCGTTCGACACGTGGGGCTGGCAGCCCGGCACGACATAGGACCCTGGCGCCTCGGACCGCTCCCGAGTTCTCCGTCTACTGCGCTCGGCCGAGGACGGTGCCGGAGGCGCCGCCTCAGGCCCGGTGCGGCGCCGGCGTAGCCGGCGCCCTTGATCCGATAGAGGCAGGTTCGGCAGACCGACGCGATGCGGGCGAGCTATTCGGCCCAGGCCTCGTCGTCGGTTTTGAGGCCTCCGCTGCCGACTACGCGCTTAACAGGTGGGCCCGGGTGAGAGCCTCGGCGTACTCGATCGGGTCGCCTGGGAGGAGCTCGAGGTGCACCTTCGTGCCACCCGGGCGCTCGGTGAGCGAGACCACTCGAGCGAGCACGGGATCGACCTCATCGCCCGTCACCACGATCGCCCCGACGGTGATGCGGGACGGGTCGCGCGCCTCGTCGAGGAAGGTCCAGACGTAGCCGGTCCCGTCGACCTGCTGGACGTCACACGGTATGTCGATCTCGATCTCCTGGGACACGGCTCACCTCCTCCGGCGCTTGTAGGGATTGTTCACGGCAGGGCCGAACACAGCAAGCAGTCTCGCCGCTTCGTCGCTCGATGCCTCCGCGAGCACGACATCGAAATGAGGCACGTCATGGGTAGGGAGCACGACAAAGCCCGCGGCTCGGACCGCCCCCACCGTTGCGCGGGCGAAGTTTCGATCGCGACCAGAGCCGCTCGCGGAGCAAGAGCTCCTCCGTCCACCTGCCGACCATTCCGTCGACGCTGATCGACGCCATCGGCTAGTCCTGCCAACTGAAGTCACGCATCTGACGAAAGGCATGCTCAACCAGCTTCTCAACCACCATTGGTCCGCCACGTAGAAGGACAACGACGTCGTCCGGTGCGTCCTCATCGCGAAGGTGTGTCTCGATCGGCTCGAGATCCATCAGAGTCCTCTCCAGCTAGGACAGCGCCGAGCGTCAGTGCGACCCCTTGGTCGGCGGCCTCGACGGCGTGGGCGTAGACGCGCAGGGTCATGTCGGGATTGGCGTGGCCGAGCCGGCCGGCGATGGTGCGGACATCGTGGCCCCGGCTGATGCCGATCGTGGCCGACCAATGGCGCAGGTCGTGGAGCCGCCACGTCGAGTCGAGACCGGCGAGCGTGCGGGCACGCCGCCACCAGCCGCCGATGCGATCGGGATTGGGCGGCTCCGCGCCGACAGCGAACATCCACGGGCCCCACTGCCTGCGCTGATCCGCCAAGGCCTGGATGCTGCGCACGGTTCCGGCGTCGAGGGCGACGATGCGCTGGTTGGCCGTCTTCGCCGCGGCGTCTGTGAGCACGGGGGGCTCTTCGGCAGTGCGGCGGATCTCGATGGCGCCGTCGATGACCAGCCGCCCGTCTCGCAGGTCGTCCCAGCGGAGTGCCGCCAGCTCGGCCCGCCGGGCGCCCGTGACGGCGGCCAGCCGCAGCGCCAGCTCGGCCGCAGGGTCGAGCTCGCTGGCCGCAGCCAGCACGGCCCTCACGTCGTCGATCGACATGCCGGTTCGGGGCTTGCGGCGAGGCGACGCCAATCGCGCCGCGGCAGCGGGGTTCGCCGACACCCAGCCCCAGCGAACAGCGTGGGACAGCGCCGCACGGAGCACGTGGTGTCGGTTGCGGATCGATGCCTCCCCGACGCCGGCGGACCGCAGGCGGGCGTGCCATCGCTCAACGTCAGCCACTGAGAGCCGGGCCAACTGCAGCGTCGAGATGGGGTCGTCGCGCACGAGCTCGCATCGGCTGGTCTGGTCGCGCAGCGTCGATGCCGCCCAGGTGCTTCGGTTCGCCTCGATCCACGCGTCGAGGGCATCGGCGACCGTGCGGCCACCGGAGGACGTCGGCGCCCTGACCGTCAGGTCGGCGGCCACACGCTGGGCGTCGCGTTTGGTGCCGCGCACCGTGCGCGAGGTCTGTGTGGGACGGCCTCGCTCGTCGCGACCGGTGAAGACCCGGACCTCCCACACGCCGGGCCGCTTCTCCCGGATGGTCGCCACGTCGCAACCCTACGCCGAAAAGTAGGGATGGAGTAGGGATGTTTACTTCAAGTACCCAACGGCTGCCTGAGCCATCAGCCTTCGACGTGGTTCAATGAGAGAACGAAAGACCATGTAGAACTACTCGATCCGCAAGCCCGAGATCGCCCGGGCGATCACGAGCTGCTGGATCTGTTCGGTGCCCTCGAAGATGTCGTAGATCTTGGCGTCGCGGTGCATGCGCTCGACCGGGTACTCACGCGTGTAGCCGTACCCGCCGAGGATCTGGATGGCGCGCTCGGTGACCCACACCGCGGTGCGGCCGGCCTTGAGCTTTGACATCGAGCCCTCTGCGTTCTTGTAGCCGCCGTTCCGGGCCAGCCAGGCGGCCCGGTGGACGAGCAGCCGGGAGGCGTCGATCTCGGTGGCCATGTCGGCAAGCATGAACGCGATCGCCTGGTTCTCGATGATCGGCTTGCCGAACGCCTTGCGCTCCTTGGCGTAGTCGAGCGCGTACTCGTAGGCCGCCCGGGCGATGCCCACCGCCATGGCGCCGACTGCAGGCCGGGTGGCCTCGAAGGTGGCCATCGCCGGCTGCTTGGCGCCGGTCTTCTGCTGCTCGCGAGCCCGGGCAAGCTTCTCGTCAAGCTTCTCCTTGCCGCCCAGCAAGAGGCGCCCGGGAATACGCACGTCGTCGAGGACGACCTCGGCGGTGTGCGACGCCCTGATCCCGTGCTTCTGGTACTTCTGCCCCTGCGACAGCCCCTTGGTTCCCGGCGGGACCACGAAGCTGGCCTGGCCCCGCCCCTTGAGCTTGGGATCCACGGTGGCCACGACGACATGGACGTCGGCGATGCCGCCGTTGGTGATCCACGCCTTGGTGCCGTTGAGCACCCACTCGTCGGCCGCCTCGTCGTACGTCGCCCGCGTCTTGAGCGAGCTGACGTCGGACCCGGCGTCGGGCTCCGACACGCAGAACGCGCCGAGCTGGATGGCGTCCGCGGTGCCGAAGCATTGCGGCACCCACTCCAGCACCTGTTCGGGAAGGCCAGCACCGGCGATGCCGGCGGCCGCGAGGCCCGAGCCGAAGATGGACAGGCCGATGCCGGCGTCGCCCCAGAACAGCTCCTCGAGCGCCACCGGGAGCGTCAGGCCCGACGAATCGCCGAGCGATGCCTGGGCGAAGAAGTCGAAGGAGTAGAGCCCGATCTTGGCTGCCTCCTCGACGATCGGCCAGGGAAACTCCTCGCGCTCGTCCCACTCGTGCGCCGCAGGGCGGACGACCTCCTCCGCGAAGTCGTGGACCCACTTCTGTATCTGCTGCTGGTCTTCGCTCAGGTTCAACGAGAACTCGCTCATGGCGCTGCCCTTGGTCGATGCCGATCCGGTGGTTACCGATCGGTAACATAGCCTAGCAACCAAACCCGCTGTCTCGAAACCAGCGGGACACCCCGACTCGTAAACGCCGGCAGCCGCCATGGGTGACGAGCCCTCGGACCTTGCAGTCGTCCCGCAGCAGGAAGCTCAGGCCGGCCGGACCTCCGGGCCTGCCGGGGTGTCCTCGATGACGTAGCCGGCGGCCTCGATCTGGCGGCGCAGGGCGTCGGCGCGGTCCCAGTCCTTGGCGACGCGGGCCACCTCCCGCTGGCGGGCCAGCTCCCGGATCGCCTCCGGAACCTCGCCGCCCTCGCTGCCGAGCTCCAGGCCCAGGGCACCGGTGATCTCGATCACGGCCGCCGCCAATGGCGCAGCTGCCTCGGCATCACCGACGCCGAGCATCGGGTTGGCGCGGCGGACCAGGTCGAACACCAGCGCCATCGCCCTCGCCGTGTCGAGGTCGTCGTCCATCGCCGCTCGGAACCGATCAAGCGCTTCACTGTCGGGCTCGGCCGTGACCCCGAGTCCGGCGGCCTTGCGGGCGAAGGTGTCGAGCCTTTCGAGCGAGCGCCCTGCGGCCCGCAGGTTGTCGTCGGTCACGTCGATCGGCGAGCGGTAGTGCGAGCCCAGCACCAGCAGCCGGTAGGCCCTCGGGTCGTACTGCTCCACGAGGTCGAGCAGGTTGGTCACGTTGCCGAGCGACTTCGACATCTTGGTGCCCTCGATCTCGACGAAGCCGTTGTGCAGCCAGTAGCGGGCGAACCGCCGGCCGTCGGCCACCGCCTGGGCCCGCTCGTTCTCGTGGTGTGGGAACGCCAGGTCCTGTCCCCCGCCGTGGATGTCGAACCCCTCGCCCAGCAGGTCGAGCGACATCACGACGCACTCGGTGTGCCACCCCGGCCGGCCCGGGCCCCACGGGGACGGCCACGTCGGCTCGCCCGGCTTGGCCTTCTTCCACAGCGCGAAGTCGACCGGCGACCGCTTCTCCTCGGTGCCCTCGACCCGGGCGCCGGCCTTGAGGCTCTCCAGCGGTTGGCGTGCCAGCAGGCCGTAGTCCTCCACCCGTTCTGACTGGAAGTAGACGCCGTCGGCGGTCTCGTAGGCGAAGCCGTGGTCGACCAGCCGTTCGATGAGCCCGACCATCCCCTCTACGTAGGCCGTGGCGTGGGGGTCGTGGTCGGGCCGCATGACGTTCAACTTGTCCATCGCCCGGTACCACACGCCCTCGCAGCGCGACGTGATGTCGCGCCAGTCGCGGTCCTCCCGCTGGGCGCGCTCGATGATCCGGTCGTCGATGTCGGTGATGTTGGAGACGTAGGTGACGTCGTTGCCGGACCACGCGAGGTACCGCCGCAGGACGTCGAACACCAGCGAGAAGCGGCCGTGGCCCAGGTGCGGCGGGCCGTACACGGTTGGCCCGCAGACGTACATCGACACCTTGCCCGGCTCCCGGGGCTCGAAGGGCACGACGCCCCCCTTGGCGGTGTCGAACAGCTGCAACATGGGCGCGAGGGTACCGGCGCGTCTACGCGGCACCCGAACGCATTGGCGTTTCAGGCCGGGCCGACGTGCGTCGGCTCGAGGTACCCGAGCTCGGCCAGCCTGGCGCCCATGACCTCGTGCATCACGTCGTGCTCGGCCGGGGTGAGGTTGTCGTGCCAGCCGCCGGGCGTCGCCGAGCGGATCTCCTTTTCGTCGCCCTTGGCCGCCCGCGGCACCGACGTATAGGCGTGGCGGGCGGCGACGTCGGCGAGCACGTCGGCGGACGCGTCGAGGGGGAGGTGGGCGCAGATCCGAGCCAGCTCGCGGGCGGGGTCGGCCACGAGGTCCTCGTAGCGCACGAGCACACGGCGGTCGGCCGGGTGCTCGTCGTACACCCGCTGAACGACCGCGGTGCGAAAGGCCCATACTGCGGACTGCCAGCGCACCAGCGCCTCCCGGCCGGCTCCGGTCACGGGGAACGCCCCCTCGTCCAGGGCCCACGAGCCCTGGCGATAGGCGGCCAGCCACGAGTCGACCACGTCTCGGCCGTCCCGAAGGAGGAAGATCATCCGCGACTCCGGGAACAGCGTCATCAGCACGTCGGCGACGTGTGACCCGGGTTCCTTGACGACCACGAGGGGCTCTCGCCGATGGGCCCGCCGGGCGTCCGCGACCTCGGCGTCGAAGCGGGCGACGATGAGCCGGCGCAACGCCGGCTCCCAGGCAGTGCGGTAGCGGTCGCTGAAGAAGTAGCTGTCCTTGTCGTGCTTGACCCGGTCGAGGGTCGTCAGGGCGGGCGGGTGCTCGGCCGTGGCCCACGCCAAGGAGATCGGCCGCCAAACGCCCAGGTGGTGGCCCAGGTGGGGATCGTCGATGGGTGCGATGTCCTCGAGCGAGGACAGCATGCGCAGCAGCCAGGTGCTGCCGCTGCGGGACGAGCCGAAGATCCAGGCCAGCCGATCAGGGGCGTCCTCCAACGAGAAGGCCACAGGGGGAGCGGTGGTGTCCATCGTCGGTCCTGGGCCGGGGGCCGGCCGCCGCTTGCATACCCGACGGTCGCTGGTGCGAAACGCCGCTCAGGTCCTGAGGAGCAGGCGCATCGCGTCGCCGACCAGCACCGGCGCGATGTGGAGGTCCAGCTGGTCGAGCAGGCCGGCCTCGATCGCGCTTCGCAGCAGCGTGCCACCGCCGCCGATGGCCACGTCCTTCCCACTCGCCGCCGCCCCGCTGCATCGATCGCGCTCTCCAGGCCGTCGGTGACGTACGTGAAGCTGGTGCCGCCGTCCCCTCATCAGGGTTTCCCGGGCTCGATGGGTGACGACGAACACCGGCGCGTGGAACGGGGGCTCGTCGCGCCAGGCACCTCCCCGCCGTCCGCCATCCGTCGGCCCGTGACGTACGCGCCGGCCGACTCGAACCTCTCCGCGATGATCTCGGAGTTGGTGCCGTGCTCGCCCCCCTCGTAGCCCTGGCGTTCCCGCCGGGCGTCGAGCGATCCAATTGCTCCGCTGAGGTCGGCCTCGGCGGGATCCTCGGGCAACACCACCCCGTCTCGGGCGACGCCGCCGCCCGGAGCCTCGGTCGAGGGTGCGGCGGCCGCCACGGCGGTCGGCACCGACACCAGTGCGGCCAGCATCAGGACGGTGGCGCGGCGAGCGCCACCGAGAACCGGAGATCGAGCCGATACTGAGCCTGCGGCTATCGACTAAGGCCGCCCGGGAGTGGACAACTACCCTTTGTCGCCGTGAGCACGATCCCCGAAAAGCCCAGCCTGGAGGGTCTGGAGGCCCGCTGGCGCGCTTGCTGGGCGTCCGACGGCATCTACCGCTTCGATCGGACGAAGGACCGCGCCGACGTGTTCTCCATCGACACGCCGCCGCCCACCGTGTCGGGCACCCTCCATCCGGGGCACGTGTGCTCGTACACACACACCGACATGATCGCCCGCTACCAGCGCATGAGGGGGCGTGAGGTCTTCTACCCCATGGGCTGGGACGACAACGGCCTGAACGTCGAGCGCCGTGTCCAGATCCTGACGGGCACCCGCTGTGACCCGTCGCTGCCCTACGACCCCGACTTCCGTCCGCCGGCCGATCCCGGCAAGAAGGACCGGCCCGTCGCCGTCAGCCGCCCCAACTTCCAGGAGCTGTGCGGCGAGGTCGTCGAGCAACTCGAGCAGGCGTACTTCGAGCTGTGGTCGAACATCGGACTGTCCGTGGACTGGTCGCACACCTACCGCAGCGTGGGCCCTCGGGCCACGCACGCCAGCCAGCGCGGACTGCTGCGGCTGCTGCGCCGCGACCTCGCCTACCGCGCCGAGTCACCCACGCTCTGGGACGTCGACTTCCAGACCGCGGTGGCTCAGGCAGAGATGCAGGACAGGGAGATCCCGGGTGCTTACTACAAGATCCGCTTCGACGGTCCCGACGGCCGGGCGCTGTGGATCGACACCACTCGGCCCGAGTTGCTGCCGGCCTGCGTCGCCCTGGTCGCC
>CAWEZE010000005.1:0-15862 GCA_963813485.1 uncultured bacterium | reverse complement strand
CCTCCGCGCCGGGCATCTCAGCGGCGATCCGCTCGTTCTGTTCGGCGCGCTCGTCGATCCGGCGCTCGAGCAGGGCGAAGAACAGGTCCGCCTTGCTGCCGAACTGTGAGTACACGACCCCGGTGGAAAAGCCCGCCTCGTTGGCGACGGCCTCGAGGGTCGCACCGGCGTAGCCCCGGGAAAGGAAGACGTGCCGCGCCGCGGCGAGGACTACGTCACGGTTCCGTTCCACCTGCTCGGCCCGCCGCAACCTCTGCACCACGGACCAATTAGATAATGCCATTATTCAGATGTCAACACTATCTGCGATGGTTGTGACTAGCCTGCCCCGGGTCGGACGGTGAGCGTCTCGTCAGGGGGCGGGGCGGAGACGCGCGCTCTCGACTTAGGACCTGAGCGGAAGGCACGTCCTCTTGGCTCATGGTGGTCAGTGTTCCCGGGGAGCCGAGCCGAGGAGCTGGCTGTCGACCGCCAAATTCCCACGCGTAGGCTGCGCGAACCGCCCTATCCGCTCGGCTCTTTAGTCGCAGAGGTCCTCGAGAGTCCAGAGACGGGGCGGTGTCCGCGAGACGATGTGGTGAGAACTCTCAGTGGGACGTGACCAGCTCGACCTGAACTACGTGCGCGGTGACTTCTGGGCGGGTGATCCCCATGCTGCGCTCGTCTGGCTGCGTGAGCACGATCCCGTCCACTGGAACGAGCCCGCCGGCGTGTGGGGCATCACCAAGTACGACGACGTGAGGGACATCTCGCGGCGCCCCGATGTGTGGTCGAGCGTGGGAGGCATCCGTCCCGACAGCGGGCCGACCGGGATGATGATCGAACAGGACGATCCGGTGCACCGGCAGCGTCGCCAGCTCGTGAGCAACGGGTTCACGCCACTGCAGATACGGAGCCAGGAAGACAAGGTGCGCTCGATCGTCGACCGGCTCCTGGATCAGGTGGTCGACCAGGGCCAGTGCGACTTCGTCACCGATGTCGCCGCGTGGCTGCCGCTGGTGATGATCGGCGACGCGCTGGGCTTCGAGGAGGCCGACCATCCGACGCTGCTGAAGTGGAGCGACGACCTGATGCGGGGTCTGGGGCAGGACGATCCCGACAAGCTCGCGGCGATGATGGCCGCATTCGAGGGTTACACGACCTACATGGCCGACGTCATCGCCCACCGGCGGGAGAGCCCGGCCGACGATCTCACGAGCATCCTGGTGCACGCCGAGGTCGACGGTGAGCGCTTCGACGATGCGACGCTCGTACACGAGACACTGCTGATACTCATCGGCGGCGACGAGACGACACGGCACGTGATCACCGGCGGCCTCTACCAGCTGCTGCGGGACCGGCGGCACTGGGACACCCTGTTGGCGGATCGTTCGCTGCTGCCGGCCGCGATCGAGGAGATGCTGCGCTGGGTCTCGCCGATCAAGAACATGGCGCGGACCGCGACGTGCGACGTGGAGCTACGTGGTCGGCAGATCCGCAAGGGTGAGAAGGTCCTCCTGCTGTACCCGTCCGCCAACCGTGACGAGGAGCAGTTCCCCGATCCCTTCACGTTCGACATCAGGCGGACCCCGAACGAGCACGTGGCGTTCGGGTTCGGGAAGCACTTCTGCCTCGGGAACTCGCTCGCGCGCCTCGAGCTGCGGGTGCTGTTCGAGCAGCTGCTCGAGCGGCTGCCGGGCATCCGCCTCGTCGATCGCGATGAGCCCGACTACCGGCCGGCGAACTTCGTCAGCGGCTACGAGACGATGAAGGTGGCGTGGTGACAATCCGCGGATGCACCGCGTTGGTGACCGGCGGCGGCAGCGGCATCGGGCTCGGCTCGGCGGCCCGCCTGGTGGCGGACGGCGCCCACGTCGCCATCTGCGGTCGCACGGAGGAGAAGCTCGCCAAGGCCGAGGCCGAGATCGTTCCGATCGTGGGTGACGGCGGGTCGATCCGGTCGATCGTCGCAGATGTCACCGTCGAGGAGCAGGTGGCTGCCGCCGTCACGTTTGCCGCGCAACCGACAGGCGGGCTCGACATCCTGTTCGCCAACGCCGGGGGATCCCATCATCTCGGCCCGTTCGACGCCGCGGACCTGGGGAACGTCCGTACGACGATCGACCTCAACCTCGTGGGCACCATCATCTGCATCAAGCACGCCGTGCCGGCGATGCGGAAGCGGGGCGGTGGGTCCATCATCGGGATGTCGTCGGGCGCCGGCCATTTTCCACATCGCTGGTTGTGGGCTTACGGCGCGTCCAAGGCCGGCGTCGAAGAGGTGTGTCGATACGCCGCCGAGGAGTTCGGCAGCGACGGCATCCGCGTCAACGTGCTGCAACCGGGGATCATCGACGACGAGCTGATGGCACCGATCACCGGTGGGGGGAAGCTGCTCGACCACTACCTCGCCAACACGCCACTCGGCCGGGTGGGAACGGTGAACGACGTCGTCGAGGCGGTGCGCTTCCTGGCCGGACCCGAATCGTCGTGGATAACCGG
The DNA here is from genome assembly GCA_963813485.1 of uncultured bacterium. GTDB lineage: Bacteria > Actinomycetota > Acidimicrobiia > Acidimicrobiales > VFJN01 > DASQUK01. The sequence goes on along the minus strand of CAWEZE010000005.1, from coordinate 13,381 downwards.
TGCCTGCCTGCCGGTCGATGGTGGCCACCACCTCCGCACGGGCGCCGACTACTCGTTGCTCTTCCAGTAGGAGGTGCCCATGGGACGGATGATCGCCAGGCTCACCGCCGGCGTGCTGCTTGTGCTCGTAGCGACCGGGATCGTGTTCGTGGCCGGGATGCGGGCGAAGTCGCCCTTGGTGCTCGATGTCGTCCGTCGCACCGGCCGAGCCATGAAGCCGCTCGCGCTGAAGTCCGCCGGAACGCCGGGTGCCTACGCGTCGGTGATCCGACACGTAGGTCGCTCATCGGGCCGCGCCTACGAGACGCCTGTCGGGGCCGTCGCGACCGACGACGGGTTCGTGATCGCTCTGCCCTACGGACCGAATACCGATTGGCTCAAGAACGTGCTCGCAAGCGGGTCCGCCACCATCGTGGATGAAGGGAACACCTACGACGTCGACCGCCCGGAGGTCATTCCCCTGGCTGTGGCAGGCCGCCACTTCTCGACCCAGGACCAACGCGCCCATCGCCTGTTCGCGGTTGATCAGTGCCTTCGGGTGCGGCGGCTCGAGCCCGAGCATCCCCTTCCGGATTGAGCTTTCGGGTCAGGACGTGAGCGGATAGGCACGTCCTCTTGGCTCACGGTGGTCAGCGCTGCCGGGGCGCCGAGCTGTAGGGCACGGAGAAGAAGCTGAAGCCGAAGGTGCCGCCGCCGATGCCAACGATGGTCACGTGACCCAGCGGCCGGCTGACCTGGGCGGCGAGGGCGATGGTCGAGTCGACGCCTACGAAGTCGAGGACGAGATCCGCACCCTTGTGCCGCGTGATGGCGCGGATGGCGTCGGCGGCGGAGTCGTCGGAGGTGACGACGTGATCGGCGCCCAGTTCTGTAGCCAGCCGGAGCGCCGTCGCCTTCGTGTCGACGGCGACGACCGTCGCCGCACATGTCGCCTTGAGGATCTGCACGGCCATGTGGCCAAGGCCACCGGCTCCGATCACCACCGCGGTCGAGCCCCCGTCCAGGAGGTGCAGCGAGCGCTTGATGGCGTGGTACGGCGTCAGACCGGCGTCGGTGAGCGGCGCCGCCTCGACGGGATCGAGATCGCCGATTGGGACGAGCCATCGGGCCCGGGGCACGAGCATCAGCGGGGCCATGCCCCCGTCGAAGCCGAGCGCTCCCCCGGCGCCCCGGAGCTCGGCCGCCCGCTCGCAATAGTTCTCCGCGCCCTGATGGCAACGGCGGCATCGCCCGCACCCCCACGACCCGTACACGGCCACGGGCTCACCCGGTGCGAAGTGCTCGACACCGGCACCCACCGCTTCCACGATCCCCGTGTTCTCGTGCCCGAGGGTGAAGGGCAACGCATAGGGCACGACTCCGGCGTCGAAGTCGTGCATCAGGTGCAAGTCCGAGTGGCACGCGCCCGCCGCTGCGATTCGCACGATGACCTGTCCAGGCCCCAGGCTCGGGATCTGGAACCTCCCGAAGCTCGGGCCGGGACTTCCAGGCAGTCAACTGAAGCGCTCGCATCGTTGCTCCCCTCGGGAATCGGCCGGCCCGCCGCCGGGAACCCGGTCCGTGCGCTCGAGGACGCGGCCGCAACGCAAGCTACTGCGACCAGCCGAGACGGCCGACCGAGGTGTCGGGTGCCTGCGTGAACTCGGCCTACGGAATCCCGTTCCGCCAGCGAGGACCATCGCGAGGGTGCCGGGCCTTCGTGGAGCGCGAACCCACTTCACGGGCATTGACATCACCCGCGCGCCCGGACTTGGCTCGCAGTACGGCGCGATGGACGTCGCGCCACGAACCCCGGGAGGCACTCCATGTCAGGTCGCGTGGTGCACTTCGAGATTCCCTACGACGATGGCGACCGCGCCGGCGCCTTCTACGAGAAGGCGTTCGGGTGGACCCTCATGCCGCTGCCGGAGATGGGTTACACCCTGGTCACATCCGGGCCGAGTGGAGATCAGGGCCCGACCGAGGCGGGATTCATAAATGGCGGGATGATGCAGCGCCAGGAGCCGTTCACCGCTCCCAACATCGTCATCGACGTGGCAAACCTCGAGGACGCGCTCAAGGCGGTCAACGATGCGGGCGGCACCACCGTCTCCGAACGCCAAGCCGTGGGGGACATGGGCTTCACCGCGTATGTCAAGGACTCGGAGGGCAACCTGGTTGGCCTCTGGGAAACCGCAGCCTCCAGTTGACATCGCCGCGATTGCGCGCGGGTTTCACCGACGAGGAGCTGGCCACGTTGTGAGGTGCGCTACGACTACCAGTCGAAGGCTGTCGCTGCGATGAAGACCTTGACGCCTGCAGGGTAAGGAACGCGATCGGCGGCGATCGTCGGCGGCGGCCAGAGCGCCGCCAAGCTCCGCCCACCCCATGATCTTGGAGTCGCCGTGAAGGTCAGCATCGGTCTCGCCAACTACGTCCGGCCCGCCTCCCGCACTGAGCCGGGTCGGAGACCGACCGCATTCACCGGCGGCGAAGTCCGCCCCGGCTCACCAGGCCAGATGGTGCTCGGCGGGCAGCATCAGGGGCCCGTGCGTCGAGAGGCCCAGGCCGGTTGCGACATCCGCGAACGGTCCCCAGGCCTCCACCCGGATATGGGCGCTGGCGGCGGCGGGATCCTCGCTCGACTGTGCCGGCCGCATCCGCGCCGCCAGCGGCAGCCGGGGGTACACGCGGGCGTCGAGCTCGGCAGAGGGCGCAAGTCCGGCCCGCTGCCTCGCGACGTCCAGCGCCACCCGCAGGCCGCCGAGCTCGTCGACGAGCCCGCGCTCCTTGGCGTCGGCGCCCGTCCACACGCGGCCCCGGGCGATCTCGTCGACGCGATCGCTCGACATGCTCCGGCCGTCCGCGACCTTGGCAGTGAAGTCCTCGTAGATCCGGTCGAGCCAGACGTTGAGTCGCTCCCATTCTTCGTCGGTGAAAGCGTGCAGGGGGGAGAACATCAGGCCGTGGCGGCCGCCGGCCACCCCCTCGTGGCCGATGCCGAGACGGTCCACGAGCCCGTCGACCACCTGCTTGCCGGAAACCACGCCGATCGAGCCGGTCAGCGTCGCCGGCTCGGCCACGATCACGTCTGCCCCCATCGAGACGAAGTATCCGCCCGACGCCGCCACGTCACCCATCGACACCACGACGGGCTTGCCGGCCCGCCGGGTCACGGCCACCTCACGCCAGATGGCATCGGACGCCACGTACGAGCCACCCGGGCTTGCCACCCGGAGGACGATCGCCTTGACGTCATCCGCTTTGGTTGCCGACCGCAGCGCAGCTGCCACGGTGTCCGCCCCGGTGCTCGTTCCCGCGAGCGGCTGTCGCCGGCTCCTGCCGAGGTGGATCGGTCCTGTGACCGGCACGAGGGCCACGGTGTCCGGAGGCGGCGCCGAGATGCGGGTCGACAGCTCGGCCAGCTTCGAGCGGCGATAGCGGCCGAGGTACTGCAAGACCACGTCCGCGCCGGTCCGTGCACGGACCGCGGCGTAGACGTCGTCGCGGTAGCCGAGGCGGTCGACGAGGCCCGACTCGAGCGCCTCGGTGGAGAACAGCGGCGCCCGGTCGATCAGCCCCCGTACGACCCCCGGGTCGAGGTCCCGATTGGCGGCGATGGTGGCGACGAGCTGCTCCATCACCGACTGAACCACCCGCTCGGTCGCCTCGCGGTGGGCCGGGGTGAACCCGTGCTCGGTGAAGACGTTGGCAGCGTTCTTGTACTCGTGGCGTTGCGCGATCTGGGGCGTGATCCCGGCCTTGTCGAGCACGCCCCGCAGGAAAGGCACCTCGGTGGCGACTCCCGTGAGGCCCAGATCGCCCGAGGGCTGCAGCCAGATCTCCTCGAAGCTCGATGCCAGGACGTACGAGACGCTGCCGTTACCGAACTCCCCGAAGGTCTCCGCCCAAGCGATCGTGATCTTGCCGTGGTCCCGGAGGTCCCGGACCGCGTCCTGCAGCTCCTGGGCCCGCGCAAGGCCCACCGCCGACCGCGATCCGCCCAGCTTGACCACCAAGGCCCGGACCCTGGCGTCCCGCGCCGCCCGGCGTAGGCCTCGCAGGACCGTTCGCAGCGACGCACGGCGCCGGGCGAGAACGGCACCCATCGGATCCTGCGGCACCTCTTCCAGCAGCGGTTCGGTGAGATCGAGCTCCAGGACGAGGTCGGCGGTTCGCCGACGTCGCGCCTCGTCGATCCCGGTGACCACCGTTTCGGCTGCGTGCTTGGCTCTGGGGAGCATGGTTCGAGGCTACGGGCTCGCGGGCGCCGGATCGCCGTCGCCTCCGGTGCCACGCCCGCATCCGAGGTGAGCGCAGGCGCAGTTCAGGCCGAACGATGTCGTCGATAGATCGCCGCCTCGGCGGCCGACAGGACCACGAACGCGATGGCGAGGCTGCCGACGACGTCGGAGGTCCAGTGGACGCCGAGCCATACCCGGCACCAGGCGACGAGCACGATCACGGCCCAGGCCATGACGGTCAGCGCCAACCACAACCAGCGGCGGCTGACGTAGAGGCCGGCGACGACCGGCACGAAGCCCCAGGTCGCCGCCGCGGCCAACACGTGGCCCCCGGGGTAGGAGAAGCCCGTCCCCGGGACGAGTCGTGCGCCGCTGGGGCGGGGGCGTGCGACGATCTCCTTGACCAGCCACTCGAAAGGCGGACGGGCGGCGATCACGACGAACATCACGAGCGCGACCGACCGACAGCGCCGGGCCGCCAGCGCGATCCCGGCGGCACCGGCAGCTAAGACGACGGGCGTCGAGCCGAGCCGCGATACCCACAGCGCCACCCGGTCCACGCTGGGTGTTCGATGCTCGACTACTGCGTCGGTGATGGGCCGATCCCAGACCAGCAATCGACCCCCGTCGATGGCGGCGAGGACCCCCAGCAGGATTGCCAGTGCGGCGGCCCCCACCAGCAGCCAGGGCTGTCGTTCCCCAATGTGCCGCAGCGTGATCGGCGGCGAACGATGCAGGTCAGGGGCCGAGATGGTCATGTCCAGGCTCGTTGAGAACAAGTTGGCCGCCAGGGCCGGACGGGTCAACCCGTGGCCGCGTCGGAGTCGTTCTCGCCGTGCGTGCGCTCCGGGAGGAGGAGCACCGCGGCGATGAGGAAGGCGATGGCGCCGACGAACGTGCCGAGGTTCATGAGCGTGACGTTGCGGGGTTGGTCCGACGCGGGCACCACGTGCGAGGCCACCGCCGAGGCGCCGAACGCGATCGACCCGAAGAGGTTCAGCGCCGTGATCAGCCACGTCAGGCTGTGCGGCCGCCACGACCACAGGCCGTGGCTTGCCTCCGCCCACGCGAGCCCGCTTGCCACGAGGAAGCAGATGGACCCGAACGCGTCGGGGGTCCACACCAGCCGGTCGGCCTGCGAGGCCGACAGGTGCTCGAGCATCTCGTCGAACGTGCTGACGTTGAACAGCAGCGTCCCGCTGAGCTGCACGACGGCGGCCCACCAATCGATGCGGTGCGGCTCCCAGGTGACGAGGCGGCGGCGCTCGGTGATGCCGGCGCCGGGTAGGGTGCGAGGGGCGTTCGCCACTTCCACGTACTGCAGGGCCGCAGCGGTGGTGAAGAACAGGGAGCCCACGAAGAACGTGACGCCGTCCGCGGCGACTCCGACGGCATCGACGTAGCGGGGCGCCGCGCCCAGCGCAAAGCATGTGGAGCCGACTGCGAACAGCACGCCGATCCACCACCCGATGGCGCCGGGTGCCCACCAGGTCGACCCTCGACCAGTGTCGAGCAGTGAATGCCGCTTGCGCTGGGAGCGCGACGTCCAGGTGACGAGGCGACCGTCCGGCCGACGATAGGTCTCGCGCGTGACGAACGGGCCAGGCCCCGCGGCATCGACTCGCTCCCACCGCTCGGGCACCCTGAGCCGCGCGCGTCCACGGGACACCGCCCCGCCTGCGACCTTCGTTCGGTGGTCTATGGGCGAACAATGTGAGCAACCGGCGCCGCTGGGCATCATCCGTTCCGGGTGATCGACCCGGTCGCTTCTGGGGTAAGACGTACGTATGGCTCGAGCCGTCTGGAGCGGAGTGATCAGCTTCGGACTCGTGAGCGTGCCCGTGAAGGCCTATCCCGCGGTGCGCGACCACGATGTCCACTTCCACCAGATCGACAAGGGTTCCGGCTCTCGAGTCCGCAACCGCAAGGTGTCGGCGAAGACGGGCAAGGAGGTCGAGAACACCGACATCGAGATGGGGTTCGAGACCAGCAAGGGCCGCTACGTGACGTTCAGCAGGCGTGAGCTGGACGAACTTCGCCCGGCGTCGACCCGGGCCGTAGAAGTCACCGACTTCGTCTCGCTCGATGACATCGACCCGATCTACTACGAACGCACCTACTGGTTGGCGCCCGCCGATGACACGGCTGTCAAGCCGTACCAGTTGCTGCGGGCTGCGATGGAGGACCGGGGGCTGGTGGCCATCGGCACCGTGGTCATGCGCAACAAGCAGTACCTCACCGCGATCCGCCCGCTCGAGGGCGCGCTGGCCATGTCGACGATGCGCTTCGCGGACGAGGTCGTGCCCCGGTCCGACGTGGAAGGCGTCCCCGATCGCCGGACCAAGCCCGACCCGAAGATGCTCGGGATGGCGACCCAGCTCGTCGACTCACTCACGAGCGACTGGGACCCTGCGCGCTACCACGACACCTTCACGGAGGAGCTGCGGGAGCGAATCGAGGCCAAGCGAGCCGGGAAGAAAGTCACCATCGAGCCGGACGAAGGACCCGAGTCCAAGGTCATCGACCTGATGGAGGCCCTGGAGGAGAGCGTCAAGGGAGCCAAGGCCACCAGGCGGAGCCGCCGCAAGCCCCGGAGCCGTGCACGCAAGTCGGCGTGATCCGTGGGTGGCGTCATGAAATGACGCCACGGGGACCCGCGGGGTGGGGTCAGAGGTCGAATCGGGTTGCGCCGTGGGCTCCGCGGTGCCGAGTGCGAACACCGTCGACGGGACGATCATGTAGGCGTTCCACGGTGGCGGCCCGGCCGCCGGCGCACTGAACTCGGCGGTCAGGGCATCCCCCTCCACCGTGGCAAGCCCTCATATCACCTTGACCGACCTCCGTGGGGTCACGCTCTACGAGCGTGCGCCCAATTGTCAAGTCTCGCACGCCCTCGACCATTTTCAAGCGGAATGTGGCCTGCTCTCTTGATTCAGCTCCACAGCTTCACTAATGAGGTTCTTCAGTGCAGCTTCGTTAATCGTGTCATTCTCTTTGATGTCGATGGCACGCCTGACCTTCCCGTCAAGGCTGGAGTTGAACAGACCTGAAGGATCGTTCAAAGCCGCGCCCTTGAAGAATGTCAGCTTGACCACGTTCTTGTAGGTCTCACCAGTACAGATATCCCCGTTGTGGGACCAGACCGGGGTTCCGGGGTTGGTGGGTTTCACCCACTTCCACTCCTCGACGATCTCGGGGTCAGCTTCCTTGATTATTCCTCGCACCTTGCTGAGCGTCTTGCCGCGCCAGTCGCCCAGCTCCCTGATCCTGTTGTCTATCATTTTGGAAGCATTCGTCTTGTTATTTGCCATTTGGATCCCCTACGCAGTTGAACGCAGCCCAGGTAAGGCTCATGCTGGTACTTGATGAGGCATGGCAGATACTACAGACGCGGTTTCGGAACCCCGGGAGCAGTCTCGGGCACAACGAACGAGCCCGTGACCAGCAGCGGCTGAGCTCCTCCTCCATCATCTGGGCGACGACGGCCAGCCGGGCCGCCTCCTCCCGCAGCAGACGCTACGCCCGTAGCTCTTCTTCCGGCCACATGGCCGGGGCCAGGGTCGACCTCGGCGGGCAACTCGCCCTAGGACCGGGCCAACGGCCTGGGATCCGTCTGTCGCCGGCACCGTTACGACGGGGTCGGTGACATCGAGCATGCCAGCCCCGAGCGGTTCGCCGTCGGCGACCCTCCGACCCCGATGGGTCGACGCGAGGGTGGACCACCGGATAACTCCTCTGGACCGGCGACTCCTCGAGCCCGGTTTGGGCAATCGCGGCTGGCTCCCACGCTCCTGACCAGCGCGCTATGCCAGCTCCCGGGTGGCCGCCTTCAGGCCGTCGACGAGGCGATCGATGTCGGCGGGTGTGATGTGCAGGTGGGGGGCGATCCGCATGCTTCGCCCCCTGAGCGCGACGAAGCAGTTCGCCCGTTCCAGATGGGGAACGAGCCCTGCTCGCAGCGTCGGCGGGAGCGCGACGCCCAGCAGATGCGGTGCCCGCTGCGACGCGGGCGGGACGTCGAACCCGATGGCCGAAAGCTGCGTGCTGACCGCGTGCGTCGTCCCCGCCAGGGTCGCGCTGATCCGCGGATGCCCCAGGCGAGGAGTTGCTCGAGCGCGGCGATCGCCATCGGCGTGGCCTCGAAGTTGGTTCGTTGACCGACATCGAAGCGTCGGGCGCCGGGCTGGTATTCGTCTCGGTAGTCGACCAATGCGGCGAAGTCCTCGGATCCGGCCCGCAAGATCCAGTTCTCCTCCAAGGGCTCGCCGCCGCGATGTTCGTCCGCGACATACAGGTAGCCGAGACCGAACGGCCCGAGCAGCCACTTGTAGCCGACCGCGATCACGAAGTCCGGCCGGACCCGCCCGACGTCGAGAGGGAGGGCGCCCAGCGACTGGCTCGCGTCGACGACGAGGGAGGCGCCGACGTCACGAGCCCGGTCGGCGATGGCGGCGAGATCCACCGGCGCCCCGTCGGTCCAGTGGACATTGGGGACGCTGACGATCGACACCCGCTCATCGAGCGCGGTGAGGACGGCCTCGGTCCAGCTGTCATCGGGCCGCCGCCGGACGGTCAGGATCGAGCTCCCGGCCCGCCGGGCCTGGCGTCGCCACGTGTAGATGCCGGACGGGTACTCGTCTGCCAGGACCAGTATCCGTGAACCGGCGCGGAGCGGGAGATTGCGAGCGGCGATCGCGAACCCGTAGCTCGTCGCCGGGATAAGTGCGACACCCTCCGGATCGCCGCCCAAGAGCTTTCCCGCGAGGCCACGCAGTCGTTCGACGTCACTGAACCAGTCCTGTGACGTGATCGTCCATGGCTCGCCCCGTCGACGCAACGCGGCCTCGCCGGCCTCGCGAACCGAGTGCAACTGCGGCGAGAGGCTCGCGGTGTTGAAGTACGCCACATCGGGTGGAACCGCGAACAATGCCCGCTGGTCCGGGAGCACTTCGACCGCCGGCCCCGGATCGGCCTGCCGCGGCGCGCCCACGGCGGGCAACGTACGGTCGCTCGGAGCGACGGTCAACGTTCCGTGCCGGCACGGGCTGGCGAGCCGGAGCCGGCCGGCACCTTTCACGGACCGTGGCGTCCTGGTTAGCTTCCCTGCGTGGCAGTGGAGCAATCGGCGGCCCCTCGCAGCGACGGCGGATCGGTCGCCTTCGCAGCTGCCACCGGCGCGCTGGCCGGTGGGGCACTCTCCGGTCACCGCGGCTGGAGGGCAGGCGCGGCCGGCGCCCTGGTGGGCGCAGTCGGGCTGGGAGTCTCCGAGGCGGTGGCGCGAGCTCGGCAGCGTCCGGGCGAGATCCCGGCGCTGTGGCAGCGCATCGCGATGACCTCGGCCCTGGCCGCCCCACTCGGGTGGGCGGCCGGCCGGTTCGCCCGAGCCGGCCCGGCCGTGGTGGGCACCTCCGCCGGCACGGTTGCGGGTGCGTTCGGCCTGCGTCCGCAGAAGGTCGCCTTGGGACCGCTCGTCGGCGCCGCCGTTGGCCTGGCGGCGGCCCGCCGGCGGCGACCTGTGCCCGCCGCAGCGGTGGCGAGCACGACGGTGCTCACCTATCGGTTGGTGTCGGCCATGGTGTTCCGTGACGCGCAGGTGACCCTGCTCGCCGAGCGGGTCCGAGCCGAAGATCTTCCGTTCGTCGTGCCGTTGGAAGCTCGCTCCCGCTACGTCGGCACGGGCTACGTCAAGCAGTTGAGCGAGGTACTCGGCGGCACCTACACCGCCGGCGCCCCCGACATCGGCATCATCGCCTCGCTGGACGACCTGGCCGGGCCGGAGTTCGATCCCGACTCCGTCGACCCCCGGGTTCGGGAGTTCTACGAGCACACGACGCGGTTCACGCTCGACATCGTCCCCGAGTGGAGACCGTGGGTACGCCCGGGCTACCTGCTGTATCGGGACTTGGTCGCCCGTCCGCTCGGACAGGCCAACGTCCCGATGAACCAGCGCGAAGCCCTGCGGGGAATCCGCAGCCGCATCGACACGATCACCCTGGATCAGGAAGGTGCGGTGGCCGTACGGGGTTGGATCCGGTCCTTCGCCGACAACGACGAACCGATCTACGTCGGGATCTACACCACCTACCGGCACGACGGGCGTGGCTACGTCAGCGTGGGATTCCCGCTTCCGCAGGCGAGCTTCACCGCTACCCTGCTTCCCCGCTCCCGGCCTGGCGGTGGTCTGGTGCTGACCAGCCGCAGCGACCTCGACCATCCGGGCCATTACCTCACCATCGTCGACGCGGCCACGCGCGAGCTCACCGCGCTCGCGGTTCGTGGCTTTGCCGAACAACTCGACGTGTACGTGCAGGACGGCGAGCTGCGCGCCGAGCACGCCTTCTGGGTGTTCGGGCTCCCCTTCCTCGTTCTCCACTACCGAATCCGCGCCAAGACGAACCCCACCGATTCGGTGGCTTAATGTGACGTGCGAGAGCGGGCCGTCGAGAAGGGCAATGGTGACGCCGGTGGAACGACGAGATCTGATGCGAAAGTCCGCTGTGGGGATGGCCGGCGTGGTCGGCGGGCACGCGTTGGGGGCAGCGGGTGCCGCGGCCGCCACGCAGGTCGGTGGGGAGCCGCGACGCGCTGAGCCGGCTCGGCCTCGTGTACCTGTCCCACGTGAACGATCCGGCGACGACGAGCCTGTTCCCCGGCGACCCGGCGTTCACGCTCGAGGTCATCGCCACCATCCCGGAGGACGGGTTCTACATGCAGTTCGTCCGGGAGGGGGAGCACACGGGGACCCACTGGGGCGCCCCGGGGCACTTCCAGGAAGGCGGCCTACTCGCCGACCAGCTCGACCCGGGGGACCTGTTCCTGCCGGCGGTGAAGATCGACATCCGTGCCCAATCGGGGCAGAACGCCGACTACGGCGCCACGATCGACGACATCAGGCGTTGGGAGCGGCGCTACGGCCGCATCCCCCGGGGAGCCGCGATCATCCTGTGGACGGGTTGGGAGGACAAGTGGGGCACCGATGCCTATCCCAATCTGGATGCCGATGGCGTCATTCACCAGCCGGGTTTCCTGCTCGAGACCGTCGAGTGGCTCATCCAGACCCGTCGCCTGGACCGCCGCGGGGCGCTGGGCACCGACACGTTCAGCCCCGACCGGGGCATCGACACCGACTTCGGCGTGTCCGTCGCGCTCTACGACCGCCACCGCATCAGCCTCGAGAACCTGGCCAACCTCGGCTCGCTGCCCCCGAAGGGCGCCTGGGTACTCGTGGGCGGGCCCCGCCACAAGGCGGGTTCGGGCTCGACGGCCACGATCTTCGGTGTGCTGCCGCGCTGAGGCCGCCGGCTCTCCGCCGATCCTCAGTGGGTGGGGGTCCTGACCGATCCGATCCGACGCCGCATCCTCGGCATGTCGGGGACGACCTCGGCTACGTCGGGAACGACGTGGGTGGCGCCCGGTCGCCCGTGCGTGCCGGCGCCTAGGCGCATGTCGGGAGTGACCTCTGGGCAGTAGTGCACCGCGATGCCCTTGCCCTGCCGCTTGCCGCTGTACATGGCGCTGTCGGCCCAGTGGACCAGGGCGTCCGCGGTGATCCCCGCCTCGCGCCGCTCGGGCGCGACCACGCCCAGGCTGCCCCCCAGGGTCACGATGTGCCCGTCGATCCTGAATGGATGCCGTAGCGCCGCCAGGATGCGGTCCGCGACCACGTCGCTGTCCCCGTCGATGACGATGGCGAACTCGTCGCCGCCCAGCCGCGCCACGGTGTCCCCACTGCGCACGCAACCCCGCAGGCGCTGCCCCACGGCGGAGAGCAGGTAGTCGCCGGTCGTGTGGCCGAAGGTGTCGTTGACCACCTTGAAGTCGTCGAGGTCGACCACGATGAGGGCGAAGGGCCAGCCGTAGGCGTGGTGGCGCTCGATGGCATGGTTCAGCTGGTCGTCGAACAGCGTGCGGTTGGCAAGGCCCGTGAGCGGGTCATGGTGCGCCTGGTGCGCCAGCTCGGCCTGCGCGGCCGACACCCGCTCCAGCAGGGCGGCGTTCTCGAGGAGCGTGACCACCTGGCGGAGCAGCACCAGTGCCAACACGGCCCCAGCCACTGTTGCCTCCATGGCGTCGATCCTCGAGCCGACGACGATCTGGCCGGCCACAACGGCACCGGTCAGCGCGACCAGGGCGTAGGGCAGCAGCATGTGGGCGCGATCGACGGCGACGCGCGACGTAGGTGCCGGGCCGTCGGCCACCCATCCGTGGTTGTCAAGGCCGCCACGGCGATGAGCAGCGGTCCGGCGATGAACCCGGCGTTCGTGAGCGGCGGCATCTCGTCCGCGCCGCTGCTGACCAGGTAGGCGAAGATGCTGTCGGATACCGAGATGGCCACCAGGCCCGAGCCCAACAGCCACAGCTGGGGCCGGAGTTGGCGCGGAACCCGCCCGGTCGCGATCAGCAGCACGACGATGACCACGAGGATGAGGTCGGTCAGGGGGTAGGCGATCGCGACGGCCAGTTCCGGGACGTTGGGGGTCTCGGCGTGGACGACGGCCCCCAGTGCCGTGGCCCACGTAAGGATGAACAGCGAGCCGACGACGATGGCGCCGTCGAGCGAGAACACCAGCCGGTCGCGGCGGACCACCTGTCCGGAGTGGCGTGGCGGCTCGATATCGAGCGCCAACAGGGCCGGAAGCGCCAGCACCGGCATGATGAGGTAGCCGATGTCGGCGACCGATGGTGAGGGCAACGGGGTATCCGAGAAGATCTGGTACCACGACCAGAAGGCCTGGCCCACGCTCCAGCCGAGCATGCCGACGGCCATGAGGCGGCGCCACGTGCGTTCGACGCCCATTACGCGGCGGGACGTCCACCAGCACAGGGTCGCCGCCGCGAGGCCGGCGATGAGCTGGGCTGCATCGTCGACGATGACCTCGCCGTCTTGCGACAGCACGCCGGAACTGTCGAATAACAGCACCACCAGGACAAAGCCGGTACGACTACGAGCCCTGTCCTCAGCCCCGTCGTACCCATGCGGTCTTCCCCAAGAACCGGGCAGGAAGCGAGCCTGCACCGACCCCGGCTCACAGCGTAGTGCAACCGCTACCGCCGACGTTCGGAGGCCCCCCCTGCAGGCGCGGTTTCGGCATTGTCCGGGCCAGACGTTCGCTGGCAATGTCTTGCATTCCTAATTTTCCGTGTTCTCGTCGGCCCGG
>CAWEZE010000004.1:0-234390 GCA_963813485.1 uncultured bacterium | reverse complement strand
CGCAGACAACCGTGCCGACCGAGCCGCTGAAGGCGGGGCGTGACATGCGGCACGACGCGTCGTGCGGGTTACCGGCGCGCCCTCTCGTCCGGGGAAGTGGCTCGCGCCGGTCCGGTCACGACGGTCCGCCTCCGTTCGGCGGGTCGATGTGGGTCGCTAGCTCCGACGGTCGATGGCGGGGCTTGCTGGGGGTTCGGCCCTCGACCCACGGACGGGCCGGGCCGACCGTGCGGCGCGATCAGGCGCCGTCGCGCACCCGCAGGTAGCGCAGGAAGAGGTAGTCGTCCTCGAGGAGCACCCGGTCGAGCGTCATGCGCCGTGGCGCGTCCGCGCCGACGCCGTCGACGATCCGGGGGCCGTCGGCCCCCAGGAGTTGGGGCGAGACCGTGAGGCAGAGCTCGTCGACGAGGTCGGCTGCCACCAGTTGGGCGTTGATGCTCGGGCCACCTTCCACGAGCACGACGCCGGCGCGGGCGGTGGTGCGCAGTGCCCGCAGCGCCGTGTCGCAGTCGACGAACTGGTCTCCGGCCACGATGATCTCGGCCACCATCGCCAGGGCATGCGTCCCGGTGGCGCCACCGGTGCTGCGAACGCGGTCCAGTCCGGCGGTGGTGGTGATCACGATCGGCCGATACTCGTCGCTCGCCTCGCGAAAGAGCGGGAGATCGAGGTCGAGGGCCAGCGAGCGCGTGACGACCGCGATGCGGGGTCGGGGTGACTGGCCGCGGATGCGCCGGGCCTCCTCCTGGGCCGGAAGCATGCGGGCGGGGCCGTAGCGCTCCGTGCGCACGGTTCCGGCGCCCGCCAGCACGATGTCGGCCACCGCCCGGATCGCCGAGAAGACCCGCAGGTCGGCCGGGCCGCCCAGTCCCGCCGACCGGCCGGTGGGATCGGTGGCGGCACCGTCGATGCTGGCGATCATGTTGGCGAGCACCCAGGGACGATCGCCGAACGGCGGACGGCTGTCGGCTCCGTAGACATCGGCCGGATCGACGTCGTCGAGGCGATCCACGTCGTCGAGGCCATTGGCCTCGGCGGCATCGGTTGTGTTCCGGACGCGCTCGGTCCCCCTGACCGCGCTCGGTGGGCCAAAGCATGCGCACGTCGGGAAGCTACCGGGATCGACGCCTGCGGTCCTCGATGCCGACCGGCCCGGGATCTGTGGACGAGACTCCGAGAAATCCACCCGTAATTCACAGCCTCGTCCTCTAGTCGTCCACAACCTCGGTCCCATAGCTTGGCGAGGGTGCAACGTGCCCGGGCGCGGACGAGCGGAATGATGGTTGTCGCTTCCGTGTCTGTGGTGGGCTGAGCGACTCCTTGAGAGGTGGGAAGCGGTTCGTCGCCACTCGGCGGCGACCGTCGCCGACGTCTCGACCTGTGAGTCCGCGCCGGGCACGGTCCACACGGGGCCACGGCACATGGATCGGGCGCCGGGGCCGCCGGGGGAGGGGGACGGCCCGCTCGCCCTCGGCCGGGAAGCCTGAGCCCGCTCCAGGCGTTGCACATTCGCGGCCGGTAAGTCGCCTCTGTCGGCCATCGAGCGCCGACAAGCCATTGACGGGTGTAATTACACGTGCTGTAATTACGTCCCACATCTTGGGGTTCGAGGGTCGCTCGGCGGCTTCAGCCCCCAACAACTAGTGGTTCAGGCCCTCGGTCTCGTCTCCCCAACCGGCTCGACCCACTGACCTGGAGGAACTCATGGCTCTCGCTCCCGAGCAGGCGGGCATCGGTCTCGGTCGGCACTTCACGACCGAGGGTGTACACCCCTACGACGAGCTCGAGTGGGAACGGCGCGACGCCAGGATCACCAACTTCCGCGACGGCTCCGTGGCCTTCGAGCAGCGCGACGTCGAGTTCCCCGTGTCCTGGTCGCTGAACGCCACCAACATCGTCGCCCAGAAGTACTTCCGGGGCACCCTCGGCACGCCCGAGCGCGAGTGGTCGCTGCGGCAGGTGGTCGACCGGGTGGCCGACACCATCACCCGGTGGGGGGTCGAGGGCGGATACTTCGTCGACGAGCGCGAGGCCGACACCTTCAACGCCGAGCTCAAGCACCTGCTGGTCACCCAGAAGGCAGCGTTCAACAGCCCCGTGTGGTTCAACATCGGCGTCACGGGCGTGCCGCAGCAGGCGAGCGCGTGCTTCATCCTCTCGGTCGACGACTCGATGGACTCGATCCTCAACTGGTACCGAGAGGAAGGCATCATCTTCAAGGGCGGCTCGGGCGCCGGCGTCAACCTGTCCCGCATCCGCTCGTCGGTCGAGTTGCTGCGGGGCGGCGGCACGGCCTCGGGTCCCGTGAGCTTCATGCGGGGTGCCGACGCCTCTGCCGGCACCATCAAGTCGGGCGGCAAGACCCGCCGCGCCGCCAAGATGGTCATCCTCGACGTCGACCATCCCGACGTCGAGGAGTTCATCTGGTGCAAGGCGCTCGAGGAGCGCAAGGCCCGCGCGCTCGAGCGGGCCGGCTTCGACATGGATCTCGACGGCCGCGACAGCCACTCCATCCAGTACCAGAACGCCAACAACTCGGTGCGGGTGACCGACGAGTTCATGCAGGCGGTCGTGGACGATGCCGACTGGAGCCTGCGCGAGGTCACCAGCGGTGCGGTGTTCCGCACCGTGAAGGCCCGGGAGCTGTTCCGGCAGATCGCCCAGGCGGCATGGGAGTGCGCCGATCCCGGCATGCAGTTCGACACGACCATCAACCACTGGCATACCGCCGCCAACACTGGGCGGATCAACGGGAGCAACCCGTGCAGCGAGTACATGCACCTCGACGACTCGGCGTGCAATCTGGCGAGCCTCAACCTGCTGAAGTTCCTCGCCGACGACGAGAGCTTCGACGTCCACGGCTTCCGTCACGCCGTCGAGATCATGTTCACGGGCCAGGAGATCCTGGTCGGCCGGGCCGACTACCCGACCGAGCCGATCGCCGACACGTCGCGGCGGTTCCGCCAGCTCGGCCTCGGCTACGCGAACCTCGGCGCGCTGCTCATGGCGCTCGGCCTGCCCTATGACAGCGACGCCGGCCGGGCCTACGGCGCGGCGGTCACGTCGCTCATGACGGGGCACGCCTACGAGGTGTCGGCCCGCACCGCCTCCCGCATGGGCCCGTTCGCCGGATTCGCCGAGAACCGCGAGCACATGCTGCGGGTGCTCCGCCAGCACCAGGAGGCGGCCTCGAGGATCGACGAGGAGCTCGTCGAGCCCAACCTGCTGTCGGCCGCCCAGGAGAGCTGGGACATGGCCTGCGAGCTCAGTGAGCGCTACGGCGTGCGCAACAGCCAGGCATCGGTCCTGGCGCCCACGGGCACCATCGGCCTGATGATGGACTGTGACACTACAGGGATCGAGCCCGACCTCGGCCTCGTGAAGACCAAGAAGCTGGTCGGCGGCGGCACGATGTCGATCGTCAACCAGACCGTGCCTCGGGCGCTCGAGCAGCTCGGCTACGGCCCCGGCGAGATCGACGACATCGTCGCCTACATCGACGAGCACATGTCGATCCTCGGCGCCCCCCACCTGATGACCGAGCACTTGCCGGTGTTCGCCTGCTCCATGGGCGACAACACCATCCACTACACGGGCCACGTGCGGATGATGTCGGCGGTCCAGCCGTTCATCTCCGGCGCTATCTCCAAGACCGTCAACATGCCGGAAGACGTGTCGGTCGAGGACGTCGAGCAGCTGCACATCGACGCCTGGCGGATGGGCGTCAAGGCCATTGCCATCTACCGTGACAACTGCAAGGTGGGCCAGCCACTCTCGACGACCAAGAAGGAGGCTGCGGTGTCACTCGATGCGGGTGCCGGTGCGACCCAGGTGATCGAGAAGATCATCAAGCAACCCGTGCGCGAGAAGCTGCCCCGCAACCGCGCGTCGAAGACGTTCGAGTTCCGGGTGGCCGACTGCAAGGGCTTCGTCACGGTGGGGGAGTACACCGACGGGCGCCCGGGCGAGATCTTCCTCAAGGTGTCGAAGCAGGGCTCGACCCTGGCCGGCATCATGGACGCCTTCTCGATCTCGGTCAGTTACGGCTTGCAGTACGGGGTTCCGCTCCGCAGCTTCGTCGAGGCGTTCACCAACACCCGCTTCGAGCCGGCCGGGATCACCGACGATGCCGAGCTGCGGATCGCCACCTCGATCCTCGACTACATCTTCCGCCGCCTGGCGGTCGACTACCTCAGCTACGAGGAACGGGCCGAGCTCGGCATCCTCACCACCGGCGAGCGGACCCAGCCGACGTTGCCGGGCGTCGAGGAGACCGTCGTGGAGACGCGTCAGGGCCAGGACGTGCCGGCCGACCCGCCGTCGATCGACTCGTCGTCGCCGACGCTGTTCGACAGCGAGGGTGCGCCCAAGGAGCCGTCGCTGCTGGAGCGGGCGGGTGTCACCGATGCCGGTGAGCCGACGGGGAGGCCCAATCCGGTGATCCGCCCGATGGCTGCCTCCAGCGTGGACGCCCCTTACTGCATGCAGTGCGGCGTACAGATGCAGCGGGCGGGCTCGTGCCACGCCTGCCCCTCGTGCGGCACAACCAGCGGCTGCAGCTGAGGTCACCAAGCTAACAGGCATCTGTGTTGACATTGGGGTTATATGCACCCAGTATGACCCCATGCCCAAGGTCAACGTCTACCTTCCCGACGAACTGGCCGCGGCCGTGAAGGAGACGCAGATCCCGGTGTCGGCCGTGTGCCAGGCGGCCTTGGAGCGTGCCGTCCGCGACGTCACTGCGGCGAGGAACGCCGAGGACGCACCGCCCGGCGGGCTGCCCGGGGTGGGCATGTTCGGTCGCTTCACTCCTCGGGCGCGGAAGGTCATGTCGTTGGCACAGGAGGCTGCGCGCAGCTCGAGGCACAGCCACGTCGGCACCGAGCATGTCCTAATCGGCATCCTCGACGAGGGCGGCAACCTGGCAGTCAAGGTGCTGGCGAACCTCGACGTCGATGCCGACGACCTGCGCGCCGAACTGCGGGCATCGATGGGTCCGGCGAGCAAGCGCACGGCGGAGGGGCACCTGCCGTTCACGCCCCTCGCCAAACGGGCACTCGAGCTCACCGCCAAGGAGGCCCTTCGCCTCGGGCACAACTACATCGGCTCGGAGCATCTCCTCCTCGGGCTGCTGGCCACGGAGGAGGGGCTGGCGAGCAAGGTGCTCCGGCGCATGGGGATCGAGCTTCACACGACCCGCCTGGCCGTCGTGATGGCCCTTCCCGCGTTCGTCGCACAGCAGGGCAAGCAGTCGAGCCCGGTGACTCCGCCACAGTCGACGCTGGACCAGATCCTCAGCCGCCTCGACGCCATCGAGCGCCGGCTGCCGGCGTGACTCCGCTGGCACGATACGGCGCGGCCCGGGCCATAGCGGTCGCGATCCTGGCCCTGGCGGTGGGGCTGATCACCGGGCTGGAGATCGTGACGACCATCGGTACCGACGCGTCCCGTCCCTCGACGGAGGCGGCCGCGGCGCTGCTGTCGAACGACGTCCACGGTACCGAGATGGTCGGCGTCCAGGCCCCTCGCACCCCGACCGTCGGGCGCTCCTCCGACGTCGCCAAGGCGCGATCGGTGATGCTCGTAGTCGCTGCGCTGGCCGCCGGCATGGCATGTGGGGGCGCGTGCCTCTGGTCGTGCCGTCGTGCGGACGACGAGCAACCCCCGCGCGGCCCCCAGGCGTGGGCCGGACCGGGTGGTCGGCGCGCGCCGCCACTCGTGCCCGCCGGCTGAACCTCCGCCGCGTCGACCGCCCCGCCGACCGCCTCGCCGCGTCCCTCGGGCGACGGCGCCCGTCGGCGCGGCTATCGCGACATCGACCGCACACCACGAAAGGACCTGCCATGAGCAACGAGATCGAGGAACAGGAGCTCCCGGGCATTGGACGCCGCTACCGGCTCGCCAGTCGTGACGGTGGCTCCGCCGTAGTCGTCATCCACCATTCGGGCCGGCGTGACCTGTACGTCATGGCCCCCGACGCGGACACCCCCCAAGCCACGCTGACGCTGACGGACCGTCAGGCCCGCACCCTCGGCGCGGTGCTCAGCGGCGCCTATTTCACGCCGGCGGTGGTGGAGGAGATGGAGGCCGTCATCGGCGACATCCTCATCGACTGGATGACGCTGCGCCCGGACTCGCCCGGCGCCGACCGCAGCATCGCCGAGCTCGAGATCCGCCGGCGGACTCGGATGACGGTGGCGGCCGTGGCACGCGACGCCGGCACGATCATCGCTCCCGAGCCCACCGAGGTTCTGCGAGCCGGCGATCGGCTGGTCGTGGTCGGGCGGCGTGAGGACCTGGCCGCCTTCACCCAACACGTGATCGGAGCGGCGAGTGGGTAACACGCTCGTTGCCGTCGGCGGTGCCTTCCTGGCCGCCGGGCTGCTGGCTCGCCTGGGGCGGCGCATCGGGCTTCCGACCATCCCGTTCTTCATGGTGGCCGGCATCCTGTTCGGTCCCGGAACGCCCGGCCTGGTGCTGGTCGAGCATCCCGAGGACCTCGAGCTGCTCGCGGCATTGGGGCTGGTCCTGCTGCTTTTTCACCTCGGCCTGGAGTTCTCGCTAGACGACCTCATCGGCGGCGGGCGCAAGCTGCTCGCCGCCGGTGCCGTCTACCTGTTGCTCAACCTGGGCGGCGGGCTGTTGCTCGGACTGGCGCTGGGGTGGGGCACCCGCGAAGCGTTCGTCATCGCCGGAGCCGTGGGCATTTCGTCGTCGGCCATCGTCACCAAGCTGCTGGTGGAGCTACGGCGGTTGGCCAACCCCGAGAGTCGCCTGATCCTGGGGATAATCGTGGTGGAGGACATCTTCCTCGCGCTGTACCTGGCGATCCTGCAGCCGGTGCTCGGGGAGAGCGACGGATTGGCCGACGCCGCCGTCGAGTTCGGCCGGGCCCTCGCATTCCTGCTGTTGCTGGCCGCCGTCGCCCGTTGGGGGGCGCGTTGGGTCGGCAAGATCGTCGACACCTCCGACGACGAGCTCCTCACCGTCTGCTTCGTGGGGGTCGCCGTGCTGGCCGCCGGGGTTGCCGAGGAGGTGGGCGTGTCGGACGCCATCGGCGCCTTCATGGCGGGGTTGATCCTCGCGGAGAGCGCGGCGCACGAGCGGATCGAACGCTTGGTGCTCCCCCTGCGGGATGCGTTCGCGGCCCTGTTCTTCTTTGCCTTCGGGCTGACCGTCGACCCTGGCGACATCGGGTCGGTGGCGCTGCCGGTGGCGATCGCTGTCGTCGTGTCGCTGGTTCTCAACATGGCCGCAGGCATCGTCACCGCCCGCATGCATGGCTACTCGCGGGGGCCGGCGGCGAACATCGGGCTCACGGTGCTCGGCCGTGGCGAGTTCTCGCTCATCCTTGCGACGCTGGCGGCCGCCGCGGGGCTGGATGACCGCATCGCGCCGTTCGTCGCCGGGTACGTGCTCATCCTCGCCTTGGCCGGACCGCTGCTCGCGTCCCGATCGGACGTGATCGCGCGCCGCATTCCGCCACGGTTTGTGGGGGAGAAACTGCCCACTGGGTCGGGTTCGCTTGACACCCACACGATGGGGTAGGGCTGTGTGGCCGTAGCACTGCGCCGCCCCAAGGAGCCGTTCGTGCCGTTGCTCGAGGTGTCAGGTCAGCCGGTCCACGTGGCGGATCGTGGTGCCGGCGACGCCGTCGTCTTCCTCCACGCCTTCCCACTGCAGGCGGCCATGTGGGACTACCAGGTCGAGGCGATCGAGGCCACCCACCGCTGCCTGGCCATCGACATGCCGGGGTTCGGACAGTCGCCCGGTGCGGTCGACCCGGGTGCGACCACGATGCAGGGCTGGGCGGGACTGGTCGACGGCGTGCTCGATCGACTCGGCATCCCGAGCGCCACGATCGTCGGCTGCTCGATGGGCGGATACTGCGCCAGGCCGACGTGCGGGCCCTGGTCGTGTGGGCGAGCTCGACCGGCTGGCGCCGATCGCCGAGGCGATCAGCATCCGGTCGCTGCTCAAGGGGGAGCTGGTGGTTGTCCCCAACGTCGGCCACCTGCCCAACATCGAGGACCCGCTGGCCTTCAACGACGCGCTCGTGGCCTTCCTCGCCCACTCGTCGCCGTGACCTTCTGAGCCTCGCCGCTCTCGGCGCGGGTCGATCCAGCGGTCGCGCCGTCGATGCGCGACGGTTTTGAAATTACATCGATGTTGTTTGTCATACCCCGTCGGCACCATGGACTCCGTCCATCGGGGCAGCTGCCCCGCACGAGGAGGAGATGGTGTGGACCGGCAAGGTTTCGACGAGCTGGCGGCAATCATGGATCGGTTGGCCCGGGGCGACGAGGCGGCGGTGGTGGCGTTGTACGAGCGGTTCCGTGGGCGGATCGCAGGGGCGGTGCAGCAGGTGGCGGCGATGCGCGGCACGCCGCTGCGGCCCGACGACCTAGAGGGCGTCGTGGTGGATGTGTGCTTCGAGTTGGCGAGAGTGGCGGGCGCCTGGTCGCCCGACGGTGGGGCGCTGCCATGGGTGTGGGCGCGGCATCGGGTGGCCAACGTCGTGGACCGCGAGCTCGGCCAGTGGACCGAGCCGCTCGACGAACAGGAGCTGACGCACGCCGCAGACGTTGCTGCGCCGGCGCCCGATCCCGGGGCGGCGCAAGCCCGTGAGGCCCCCATGTGGCCGGCGCTCGAGCGGATCGCCGCGGATCACCACCGAGCCCGCCTGTTGCTCGATGCGCTCGAACGGTCGGGTATCAGCCGACGCGATCGGGAGTTGTGGCTCGAGTACGTGTGCGAGAAGGCGGTCGGCAACCCTGCGCCGGCGACGACCGTCGGCCCCGTCTTCGCCATGAGGGAGTCGACGGTGCGCCAGGCGGCTCGGCGTGTGCGCCAACGCGTGCACCGCCTCGCAACCACCGACGAGCGTTACGCATCGCTGGCCGGTCTACCCGTCCTGGCGTAAGCCAATGTCAGTGCCTCGGGGCCCGTAGGCAGGGGCTCAGGGGTTCTGGTAGATGCGTGTCGGGGTGACGAGCACGGCGACGCGGCGTTCGGCCGCCACGACCCGGTCGTACTCCGCCCAGTCCTCTCGCACGCCCCCGGCCGCTTCGTCGATCGCCCGCAGCAACAGCCGCAGGGCCTCGTCGTCGACGCCGGCCATGGGGTCGTCGGGCCCTGCGAGCTCGGCGGCGCCCTCGACGGTCGCCCACGCCCAGCCGGCCCGCCACAGCAGGGTGGCACGGGGGTCGTGCCGCAGGTGGTCGAGCTTGCGGGTGCCGCCGCGGGCGACGAACGCTGCCACCGGTCGCCCGCTCAGCGGGTGGGGCACGACGCCCGCGTTGACAACCGTCGACTGCAGCGACCCGTCGGGCCGCACGATCGAAACCGAAGCCAATCCGTGGTCGAGCGTCACCAGCGTGCGTACGTCATCGATCGACGCCACGGCGGTCAGGCTAGGTGCCTGGCAACCAGCGCCCACGCGAACAGTGGCTGACCGCGCCGCAGCGCCCCGACTACGGATTTCGCCTCCGGCCAGTTCGCTCGACCTCCATCACGCGGCTGGGCGGACTGGGCTTGGCTCACGCGGACCGGCATCGCCGAACGACTAACGCACACTGCTACGGCTCAATACGCCGGCGGCGCGCTCGCCGACGGCCTGTTCGTCTCTGCCGCGCGTACGGGCGGGAGGAGGCGCTGTGCCATTTGCAGGACGAAGGACTTCTTTGCTTGCCAGACGCCCCGCTCCTCGAACGGCCAGGCGTAGGTCATGGCCCCGTCGCGGATGCAGTCGCGCAGACCGGCCTCGCCGAGCTCGTCGGCGGACCATTCGTAGATCTGCTGCAGTCTGGGGAGAATCACTCCGAAGTCCAAGAGGCGGCCGAAACCGAGCTCGTCGGACAGGTAGGAGTCGACGTCGTCGGTGAGTGGGTACTCGGCGGGAAGTATGCGAGAGAGCTGGAGGAATATTCCCGTCATCCCGAGTCTTGGGTCGCCGAGGAATGGCGCGAGTGGACGGAGCCATCCGAGCGACATCCGTGGCGCCGCGACGAGGGCGTGTGTGTAGAGCACCCGGCACAACACGACGTTCATGAAGAAACGCTCCGGCGCGTTCTCTGACTCTGCTAGGTCGCGATGTTCGAGGTAGGCGGCAGCGACGCTCGCGTTGTGCGCCCGATACCAGGTGCGCGCCGTCGGGTGGTCGGCGAACGACAGCCAATAGTCGACCGTCCGCGACGAGGGGGGTCCGGCCCGATCACCACTCAGCCTTACCGCTTCACAGCCGTCACGCAGTAGGCGCTCGTTCACTGCTCGCCACCACGGACTTCCGGGCCGCTCGTTGTGCGCTGGCTCCAGCACGCCGCGGCGTAGTTGCCAGCGCATGAACGACATTGCGGCTCGCCGATACGGCAGGTGCCGGGGCGCCGTGCCAAACGGTCCGTGATACAGGCGTTCCACGAGTTCGATTCGAGCGGCCGGGTCGTCGCGCACGGCCGCGACCTGCTCGTTGGCCCAATCCGCCGCCGACACCTCACCCGTCACGTACTCAGTCTTCCGCGCCGCGGTACTCACCATCGACCTCACACCGGGCGACGCCTCGCAGCTATCTCGCTCACCTCAGCGGCAAGCCCGCAGGGGCGCCCTTCGGCAGCCCGGATCGACTCCCGAACGCGACAGCCTGGCTGTCCCGAGCACCCGACGTGCGTGATCGGCGTCGTCGTGGAGCCGGACCGACATCGCACGCGCCATGTCGACCGCTCCCATGATGATCCGTCATACGAGGTTCTGCTGCCGACTGCGATGACTCTGCGCCGCGCGATCGGACCACACCGGTGAGCGACAGCGACGGGACGCGACGTGTCGGTCTCCGGTGGCGCCGACGTGATCCGACAGGCCCTTGCCGCCGGCGTTTGGGCACCCTCAGCATGAGCGGCTGTCGCGCTCGGCGCCTCGAGATGTGGGTCATGCGAGACTGGGCCCGTGCGAGTTGTCATCGAGGGATTCGATCCTCCGGGCCGGAGGTTCTGCGATCCTGACGGCAGAACACTCGAAGACGTCCATGTCGGTGTCCAGGTCCGACGCGAACCACACGACCTCGTCGCCGGCGACGTGGCCAAAGCCCGATGGGACCTCGACGTCGGCGTTGTGACCGGACCGGATGGCTCGCTGGACTTCAGGGGTCCGGCAGTTCACGGCAAACGCGGCGATCGCTTCTTGTACCTCACGTGGGGCAACATCGACGACGATGGGCGCTTCGAGATGTTCCGTCGCGCCAAGCTGATGCTCAATCGCGTCGATCCAGGACTCGTTCGTGTGGCTGAACAGCAACAGCGCCTACTGGTCGGCGCGGTGCGGCTCACCGATCCACAGGGTGGACCACGGTGCGCACGGGTCGATCCACCCGATCTGGAGTGGACGGTCGAATGAGGTCCACATGAGCGGTCGGTCGGCGTTCGGGGCGGTGACCACGAGCCGGCGGTAGGCCCGTTTGAGGCTGTCGTCTCAGGCTGTGGCGAGGACCGCTCCAGCCCCTCCGCCGCGGCGATCGACTCTCCGTGCCGGGCGGCCACGGCAATGCCATCGGACGGTCGGCAATCGACCGTGATCATGTGCTCACGATGCCGCAGCCCGAGCGCCGATGAAACGTCCGTGGCGGCGGTGCCTGGAGTGGCCTCCGTCGTCGTGTCAGGCGGCCGCGGGGAACGACGTCGGCGCGGGCCGCTAGCCATCCCGCCACAGTTGGAGCGGGGTTCGGTCCCGCGGGCCCGTGAACGGCACCGGTTCCTCCCTGCCGGTCCGTGCCGACAAGTAGGCGGCGCACACGATGTCCAGCACGTGGCGACCCAGTTGTGGCCCGGGGGTCGGCTGCCGTCCGGCGTCGATGTCGGCGGTGAGCGCCTCGAGCTGGGCGACGTACCCGAGGTGGTAGAGCTGCGACGACGCCAGCCCCGGTGGCGGCGACGGCAGCACGACGGGCGCGCCGTCGACCTCCACCGACGGGTGGGGCACAAGTTCGAGACGCACCGCGCCCTTGGGGCTGGCCGCCTGCGCCTCCCACGTCGGTGCCGGTGCCCGCCACGTCGCCCGCACCTCTGCGCGCAGGCCGGAGTCGAAGGCCAGCGTCAGGGTGGCATCGTCGTCGAGCTCCAGCCCGGCTCCGGCCTGGAGCTGCGCCTCGACGGCGGCGACACGCGCCGGCGCCGCCGCCAACAGAGCCAGGGCGATCGCGTGCACCCCGAGGTCGAACAGCGCGCCACCGCCCCAGGACGGCTCGAGATGGTCGCCCCAGTCCGGCCGACCCTGGGCGAACCGCACCTCGAGATGCGTGAGGCTTCCGAGGCGCCTGCACGCCGCCACCGCCTCGACCACGGCGGGGGAGTGCACGAGGTTCTCGGCGTAGCCCACGCGGCCGTCCTGGGCGGCCGCCGCCACCAGCCGGTCGGCGTCATCCAGGGTGGCCGCCAGCGGCGCCTCCACCAGTGCCACTGCGGAGCCACCGACGGCACGCTCCGCCTCGCGCCGGTGCAGCGCGGGCGGCGTGGCGACCACGACGACGTCGGCGCCCCCGGGTAGCTCGTCGTAGCCGCAGGCGATCCCGCCGGTCTGGGCCGCGCGTCGCCGGGCCGAGCGGGTAGTGCGCGACGCCACGTGCACGATGCGGAGGTCGGGAACCGCCTCGGCCGCCAATCCATGGATCGCGGTGACGAAGCCCGCGCCGGCGAACGCCAAGGCGACCATGCCGCAGGGTCCTCGTAGCCGCTGACCGGTCCGTCAGGTGCCGGTCAGCCGGGCCACGATCGGCGCCGCCGCGTCCATTGCGTCCGGCCCTTGCACCACGAGGTACGACGCGTCCCAGCGCTCGCGGCGGGCGACGAGGTCGTCGCAGATCTCATCGACCGTGCCGACCCAGGCGTGCGGGTGATCGCCGACGACTTCGGGCGGCACGCCGAACAGTGGCGCCATGGCGTCGATCACCGACGTCCGATCGTCGGTCACGACGCAGGCGAATATCAGCATGTTGATCTCGATGTCGTCGTAGCGGCTGCCGGCGGCGTCCCGCACCCACTCGACCTTCTCGTCGGTCACGGTGGCTGCGCCGTCCTGAGCCGCCGCCGGATCGGTGCGTCCCGAGCGAATCGCCGGGTTGACGCCGACGATGTCGGCTCGCCGCGCCGCCAGCGTGAGCACTCGGCGGCCACCACCGCCGATGAGCACAGGGGGGCCGTTCGGCTGCTGCACGGGCTTGGGGAGCCCATCGAGCCCGCTTATCTGGTAATGCTTTCCCTCGTAGCTGAAGGGGCCCTGGCCGAACAGACCCTCGATCACGTCGAGTGCCTCTTCGAGGCGGTCGATCCGCACGCCGGGCGGATCCATGGTGATGCCCGATTGCTCGTAGTCGCTGTTCATCCACCCGGCGCCGATGCCGAGCTCGAGGCGCCCACCTGAGAGCCGGTCGATGCTCGCAGCCTCCTTGGCCAGCACCACCGGGTGCTTGTAG
Organism: uncultured bacterium; assembly: GCA_963813485.1. Lineage (GTDB taxonomy): Bacteria > Actinomycetota > Acidimicrobiia > Acidimicrobiales > VFJN01 > DASQUK01. The sequence goes on along the minus strand of CAWEZE010000004.1, from coordinate 220,934 downwards.
TCGTTGTCGAGCACCAGCGGTCCGACCCGCAGTTCGGTCGTGGCGTCGGCCGCGGCCGTGAGCGCAACTGCGGGCGAGAGCTGGTCGCCGAAGTGGTCGGGCACGAACAGCGTCGAGTAGCCGAGGTCCTCCGCCTTGCGAGCCAGCTCGGCCCACTCGGCACCGGTGTCGGCCCGGCTCAGCTGCACGCCGAAGCGGAAGGGTCGCGGGTGCGCCATGGATGCTCACCCTACTGACGGGGCCGGGTCGGCGGTGCTGAGACGGCCATGCACACGGTGGGTAGTGTTTGTTCGCTTCGTCAGCCGACCGGTCAGGCAGTCTCCCCGTCGTGCGCATCTTCTCCAGGCTCGCTCTCGTCGTCATCGCCTCCGGCGTCGTGCTGGCGTTGGCCGTCGGCGCGATGGCGGTACCGGCGAGGCTGCTCGACGACGCCGGCTCCGGTGACCCGGGCGCGATCAGCCTCCGTCCGCTGGCCCAGCGGTCCTACATGTACGCCGCCGACGGCTCGGTCCTGGCCGTGCTCAGGGAGGAGGAGAACCGCCAGTCGGTGGCGCTCGACACAATCCCGCAGCACGTCATCTCGGCGATCCTGGCTGTGGAGGATGCCGGCTTCTGGGTCCACGACGGCTTCGACATCCGGGGCATGCTCCGTGCGTTCCGGGCCAACGTCGAAGAGGGCGGCATCTCCCAGGGTGGCTCGACGATCACCCAGCAGCTGATCAAGCTCGACGTCCTGGGCAACGAGCAGACGCTCGACCGCAAGGTCGAAGAGATCGTGCTGGCGTCGCGACTCGAGAAGATGATGGGCAAGGAGGAGATCCTCGACCGCTACGTCAACACCGTTTACTTCGGGAACCACTCCTACGGGATCCAGGCCGCCGCCGAGACCTACTTCGGCGTCAATGCCCGTGACCTCAACCCGGGGCAGGGGGCCTTGTTGGCGGGGCTCATCCGGAACCCGGTCTCCTACAACCCCATCCGGTTTCCGGAGCGGGCGGCCGAGCGGCTCGACATCGCCCTCGAGCGCCTGGTCGACGTAGGTGCGCTGACCGAAGCCGAAGCCGCGGTATGGAAGCAGGCCACACCGATCCCAACCGCCGTGCACAACGTGTTGCCCAGGGCCAACGACTACTTCGCATCGGCGGTGGAGCAACAGCTCCTGGCCGACAAGCGGTTGGGCAGTACCCCCGAGGCGCGCTTCAACGCCGTGTACTTCGGCGGGCTCAAGGTCTATACGACCTACCGGCCCCAGGCGCAGGCTCAGGCCCAGGCGGCGCGCGATCAGAACCTGCCGCTGGTCAACGGCGTGTTCGCAGCAGGCACCGACCCGGCCAGCGGCAAACCCCGCTACGGCTCTGCGGCGGTCGTGTCCGTCGACCCGAAGACCGGGGCCATCCCCTACATGGTCGCCGGGCCTGGCTTCCAGAACTACAAGTACAACCTGGCCACCCAGAACAAGAGGCAGACCGGATCGTCGTTCAAGACCTTCGTGCTCGCCACGGCGATGGAGCGCGGCTACTCGCCCGACGACCAGATCAACGGGACCGGGCCATGCCTGTTCAACAACCCGAGCGGAGAGCCCGATCCCTATCCGGCAGAGAACTTCGGGGGCAGCACGCGTGGGGTCGGAACCATCACGGCCCAGACGCTGGGCTCCGTCAACTGCGCCTACATACGGCTCGGATTGGTTGTCGGTCTGAACAACGTCGTCAACATGGCGCAGCGGCTGGGCGTGCGCAGCACGGCGGAGGACGGGCTCGGTGCGAACCAGTCGCTTCCGCTCGGGTCTGCCGGCGTCACACCGCTCGACATGGCGTCGGCGTATGCGACCCTCGCCAACGACGGCGTCTACAACGTGCCCTACATCATCGAGAAGGTGGTGGATCGCAACGGGAAGGTGATCATCCAGCACCAGCCGGCGCCCAAGCCCGTGATCTCGCCCCAGACGGCTCGGCTCGTGACCGAGATCCTCAGGCAGAACGTGACCAGCGGCACGGGCACCGCGGCCGCGCTCGGCACAGGCCAGCCGGCGGCGGGCAAGACGGGCACGCACACCGGCTCCTACGACGCTTGGTTCGTGGGGTATACGCCGCTGCTGGCGACTGCGGTGTGGGTCGGGGGGCTCGGCGCGCAGTTCACCATCCGGCTGGGTGGTGCCGGCATCACCGGCGGTTCGTATCCGGCCCGTATCTGGGGTGACTTCATGCGCGCCTGGCACACCGGACGTCCCATCCAGCAGTTCGCCCCCCCTCCACGCGTACCCGGAGGCCGGATGCTGGCAGTGCCGGGAGGTGTCGACCTGTCGGCGCAACCGCCGCCCGGTCAGCCGGGAGGCCCGCCGCCCGGCCGGCCCGGCCGCCCGGGCCGGCCACGGGGACGGTGATGGCGGCGAATCCGATTGCGCCGGATAGGGTCGCCGGTTGATGAGCCGTTGGGCCTTCCTACTCGCCGTCCAAGACCACGACACGCGTGCCGACCAACTGAACCACCGCCTCGAGACGCTGCCGATCCGGTCCGACCTCGCGCAGCTCGAAAACGACGTCTTGGCCGTCGACGGCCAGCTCGCCGATGCGCAACGACGGCGCGACGAACTGGGTCGTAGCCAGCAGCGCCTCGAAGATGAGATCGCGTCGCTCACCGAACGGGCCAACCAGGCCGAGAAGCAGCTCTACTCGGGTGCCGTCACCAACCCGCGGGAACTGCAGGCGCTGCAGGACGATGTGGCGTCGATCCGGCGGCGCATCGGCCAGCTGGAGGATGACGAGCTCGAGATCATGGAGCTGGTCGAACCGGTTGATGCCGAACGGTCCCAGCTTGCGGATCAGCGTGACCGCCTCGACGCTGAGGGCGCGCGCCTACGCGCGGCGCTGGCAGAGGCCGAGTCCGAGCTGGCGTCGCAGCTGGCCGCGGTGCAGACCGAGCGCGAGGCGGCCGCCGCCGAGGTGCCCGACGAGCTCTGGCCCGAGTACGACAAGTTGCGAGCGCGGCTCGGCGGAGTTGGCATCGCCCGCCTCGTCGGCTCCACCTGCCAGGGATGTCACCTGGCGTTACCGGCTGTCGAGGTCGACCGCATCCGCAAACTGTCGCTCGACGAGGCGGTGTACTGCGAAGAATGCGGCCGCCTTCTCGTGCGCGATTGATCGCGCCGGTCGAGGTCGAGGCGCTGAAGTGGGAGCGAAGCGAGCGCTGCAGGCCCCCGGCGCGAGCGCCTCAGGGCTGCGTGATGGCGACGGGTGTGGGGCACAACAGCCCCACCGGAGACACTGAGTGTTCCTGTGGTTCGCGGGGGGCGCGTTCGTGCTGGTCTGGCTCGTGTTCCGCAGCCCGACGATCGACTACCGGCTGGTGATCGTCGGTGCGCTGTTGCCTCTGGCGGAGCTGCCGTTCGGATCGCCGCGGATCCTGCACAGCGTGACCGGCGCGGTCGCACTCCTGGTGCTGGCCATGGTGGCGACACCCCGCCGCCGGCTCGCGCAGCGTCGGCTGGTGGCGATCCCGATCGGTGTGTTCGTCCACCTGCTGCTGGACGGTATCTGGACCGACACCGATGCCTTTTGGTGGCCGTTCACCGGACTCGCGTGGAGCGACGCGCGGTTGCCGGAGCTGGCGCGGGGGCCGCTCGACGTGGTGCTGGAACTTGCGGGTGCGGCGGCGCTGTGGTGGTGCTGGCGGAGATTCCGGCTCTTCGAGCCGGATCGACGCGACCGCTTCTTCCGCACGGGCCAACTCGACCGCGACGTGGCCGCGCCATGACGCGTCGGCGGACGGGCCGGGGGGCAGGGCCGTGATCGTCCTGGTTCGCCACGGCCGCACCGACGCCAACGCCCGAGGACTGCTGCTGGGACGGGCAGATCCGGCGCTGGACGACGAGGGCCGGCTGCAGGCGGCGCGACTGGCGGCCGCGCTCGGCCCGCTCGACGGGGCGCGCGTGGTGACCAGTCCGTTGGCCCGTTGCTGGCAGACCGCCGAGGCCATCGTCGCCGCGAGCCCGCACGACGTGGCAGTCGACGTCGACGAGGCGTGGATCGAACTGGACTACGGCGCGTTCGACGGCCTGGGGGCCGGCGACGTGCCAGCAGAAACGTGGGCGGCGTGGCGGGCCGACGTGACTTGGTCGCCCGAGGGCGGCGAATCGCTGGCCGCTCTGGGCGCGCGGGTCCGGTCTGCATGCGAGTCGCTGTCGGAGGAGGCTCGCGACCGCGACGTGGTGGTGGTGACGCATGTGTCGCCAGTCAAGGCGGCGGTCGCGTGGGCGCTGGGCGTCGGCGACGAGGTGGCATGGCGAATGTGGGTCGGTCCGGCATCGATCAGCCGCATCGGCTTCGCAGGTTCCTTGCCGTCGCTCCGCTCCTTCAACGAGGTCGCACACCTCGCCTGACGGTCTTCGCGGGTTACGCCCCCGGGACCGGGGAATCCTTACAGCAGCTATGGCGACGGCCACCGGATTGACGGCGCAGTGTTCGGCTTGCGGTGCCGAGATCCCGCTCGAAGCGCGTGCCAATTTCTGCCCGGCGTGCGGCATTCCGCTCACCCCCGTGGCCGAGGACACGGCCGACGTCCGGCGGTCGGCGAACCGTTGGCTCGCGACGCTGGCCATGGTGGTGATTGCGGGTGCGCTCGCGCTGGGCGTGGTGACGTGGCGACTGATCCGGTCGGTGGGCCCCCGTGCCGGCGACGAGGGTCCCGCCGCCGAAGCGATGGACGAGTTCGCCCCCATCGCCGATGACTGGATCGACGCGCGCGAGCACATCAACGATGCGGCAAACGTGGGCGACCCTGACGGCGTGCTCCTCGCCGTCGACGACACGGTGGCCTGGACGGAGATCGCAGTGGACGACGTGGCGGAGATCGCCGCCGATGCGGAAGGCGACTCGGTCCCGCTGTACCAGCAGCTTGCTGCGGTCTTCGACGGCCGTCTCGACGCCCTACGCAGGTTGGAGGCGACCGGGGGCGCGACCGCATCCCCGGCGTGGGCGGCGGCCGAGGCGCAGCTCGACGCGCTGGGGGCCGAGAGCGACGAGCTCATCTGCCAGATCGCCGGAGAGATGCGGGACGAAGGCGATGACGCCGACGCTCACATCACCCCGGCGATGGACGTCGACTGCTGAGCCGCGGGCCGATCATCCGGTCGATGCGAACCGAGGCGTTCCCGCGGGACCCATCGGGCACGATTGGTAGGCCGGGTGTTCGGGTAGCCACTCGCAAGCGAACGGCCCCCAGAGGCCTCGCCGCCTGGGCGGTCGGCTCGCGTCAGGACCGCCCCCCGCCCGCACCCGGGGGGCGGTTCCGCGACGGCGCGTCGGGGTCTGACCAGCTGCGTCGTGCAAGCGCCTTGATCATCGGTGGTTGGTGATGCTCAGTCCAGGCTGAACGGTGGGTACGTGTCGGTGAGCAGCCCCACATAGGCCTCGACTCGGGTGACCCAGCGCATGTAGCCCACCACGAACGTGCGCAGGCCCTCGGGCCAGCGACCGGTGAACAGCACGGCGAACAACGCGATCACCCAGACCACGAAGGCGGCGACAGTGAGGACCGCCACGACGATCAGCTGGGGGATGGCCAAGATGAGCCGGAAGCCGACCGTGAGGCGGTTGCGGTTATCGAGCTCGGGCGCGAACCCGGTGCGCACGGGCGGGTAGTGGCCGGGATCGGGGGCGACCGGGTCGAACACGAATGGCGGGTACTCCTCCCGCAGGAAGCCGGCGTACGCGCTGGCCCGGTTGTTGTACCGGATGTAGAGGCACAGCATGTTGGCCAGCCCCTCTGGCAACTTGCCGGTGAACAAGATTGCGAACCAGCTGATGACGGCAGCCGCCCGGGCGACGAGCTGCAGGCCGTAGAGGATCAGGAAGTGCGGGATCGCCAGCAGCCACTGCACGATCGGACGCCAGTTGGCGATCCGCTCGGCCCTATCGACCTCGAACGTTGCCGGGTACGCCTGACCGATGGACTCCATTTCGCCTCCGCGGTTCGATGGACAACGCGCTGGAGACGGTACCGCCGAGGTCGCCGGCGCGTGTGATGGCGCGTCGCTTGCCGAGCTACTGGCCGAGCGGAAGAGTGACCTTGGAACCGAGATCGAGGTGCGTGGAATCGATGGACACGTCTTCGGAGCCTGAGGGCCTGCCGGCCCCGGCCGGCCGCTACAAGGTGGGTCGGGTCTCGTTCGACTGGGTCGACCCGGAGCGGGCGGAGATCTACTCGTCCACCGGATCGTGGACGCCGACGGCCGGCGGTCGGCGATCAACCCGAGCTATCCGGTGCTGCTCGCTACTCGTCCCCCAGCGGCTTCCCCACCGGCTACTGTCTGCTGGCCGCCATCGGCGAGGAGCTCGCAAGCCATGGCTACCGTCGTGGTGGGCGTGAACCACACCTACGAGACCGCCGTGACCGTGTTCGCCGACGGCCGGACGATCCCCATGAACCCGGACGCGGTGGCGGGGGCGCTCGGACCACAGACCGGTCCCTACGAGGAGCGGTTCCGGCAGCGGGCTGCGGTCTGCGACTACAAGGCCGCCGACCTTGCGGCCGTGGCTGATCAGCTCGGGCGGCTTCCCGGGGGCAACCCACCTGAGCTTCATGGACGTCCCGTTGCTGCCATTGCAGGGCGAATCGCCCGCCAAGGTGATGCTCGCGGCGACGCAGATCGAGCCTCGGCGGATGTGGCGGATCACGTGTGACCTGCTCCTCGCCTTCTTCGGCAGCTACCTCCAAAGGGCGGACATCCCGTCGCTGCTCGCGGGACCCTCGGGTGACTATCCCGAGTTGTCGTTCGGGCGCCCTTGAGCCGTCGAGCTTGAGAGCGTGGCCGGCACCCTCGAGGCGGTGTCCGCAGGGCAACGCCCAGCCGCCATCAATTCGCCACCTCGAGGAGCACGTCGCCGTGACAGGGCCGGTCGAGTGGGCACCAGCACGCTAGGTCGTGGCCGGCCAGTTGGCGGCGCACGTCATCGACCGTGACTCGGAGACGACCGGCGTACAGATCGGCACGGAAGCGGGCGACGGCGACGTCCGGGGGACAGTCAGGACCAACCTTGTGCGGGTTGCCCCAGCGTCCGGGTCTCGTGATCCGCACGGCACCAGCGGGCACGACGGGGTGGTAGAGGTCGCCGGTGATTCTCACACGAGCCGGCCTGGTACTCCGCGCCATCAGCCCTCGTACTACCGCGCTTTGGTCGTCAACGCTCGCACCCGCGTCGGGCTCTCGACCGTGACGAGCAGCGGCCCCCCGGACCCCAGCACCGGGGGGCTGCTCGCGGCCGGGCCCTGTCGTCGCCCCCCGACCGCGATCTATCGTCGTCGACGCCCACGGACTGACGTTTGTGGATTCGGCAGGCGTCATGGCCGTGTGCCGTGCCCGGGATGCGGCCGACGCGGCGGGTGTGGCATTCCGTGTCTGTCAGCCAGGCCACGCGCCCGGTTCGGCGTGTCGTCGAGCTGCTCGGGCTCGAGGATCTGCTCTCCGACGCGTGACGTTGGACCGGCCGTCGGCGGCGGGGATGCCCCGGGGGGCGGCGTCGGTCACATCCTCGGGTTGCCGGGTGTCAGGTAGGCGACCCCAAACCGACGGATGTGACAAGAGACACACAATGAACCCTCGAATCAGCAACTCGTTGACGAGCGTGCCTGATGTCATGGACGCCCACCAGGCACTCCGAAAGGCAGGAGCTGTGGCGTCTCCCATCCTGGTCACCGGCGGCACGGGCACCCTAGGGCGTCTAGTCGTCGCACGGCTCCAGGACGCGGGGCGCGACGTCCGGGTGCTCAGCCGGCACGGTCGCGAGGGCGGGGAGGGCATCGAGTTCGTGACCGGTGACCTGGCCAAGGGGGAGGGAATCGACGCCGCCGTCGAGGGAGCCGAGATCATCGTGCACTGCGCGGGGAGCAGCAAGGGCGACGATGACAAGGCACGGCACCTGGTGCGCGTTGCGTCGCAGGCCGGGGCGCGGCACCTGGTGTACATCTCGGTCGTCGGGGCCGACAGGGTCCCGATGGCCAGCGGCATCGACCGTGTGATGTTCGGTTACTTCGGGGCGAAACTCGGCGCCGAGCGAGTCGTTGCCGACTCCGGCCTGCCATGGACGACGTTACGCGCCACCCAGTTCCATGAGCTGACCTTCACGACCGTGAGGCAGATGGCCAAGCTGCCGGTGATACCCGTCCCGTCCGGGTTCCGCTTCCAGCCGGTCGACGCCGGGGAGGTGGCGGCGCGCCTCGTGGAGCTCGCCCTTGGCACGCCGGCCGGCCTCGTGCCCGACATGGGCGGGCCGCGGGTGTACCCGATGGCCGACTTGGTCCGCGGCTACCTGCGGGCCCGCGGCAAGCACCGGCCGATCGTGCCGGTGAGGATTCCGGGCCAAGCCGCCCGCGCGCTCCGGGACGGCGCGAACCTGGCCCCAGACCGGGCCGTCGGCCGCCGGACCTGGGAGGACTTCGTGGCGGCGCGGGTGGGCTCGCCGGGCGGCAGCGGATCCGACGCGACGTAGCGGCAGGCGAGGGTGGCCGCCGCTGGCGGCCGGGCGCACGCTCGACCGATCGGCGAATCCGGACAATGAGAAATCCGTACCGGCGCCTGCTTGGGTAGTCCGCGTGAGCGGGCGGTCCCCATGCTCCCTGTGCACCCGGGGACCGACCGCTCGGCAGCGGCGACACAGCGCCGACACCCCGCTCCGCCCAGGATGTAGTCGACGACCTTCAGGCCTTGCTCACAGCAATCCGCGCTGGAAGCGCCGTACGCGCTGGTCGGGTTCTCGTTCGGTGGGATCCTTGCGCAGCTCTATGCCGCACAGCATCCCGACGCCATCGGCGCGCTGGTGTTGGTGGAATCCAACCATCCTGACGAGGCGGACCAATTCGAGGCTCACCTCACACGGGAGCAGATCGCGGCAGACCGGGCAGAGGTCAAGGCCAACGACGCGGGCATAGACGTATTTGCGAGCCTCGACCAGGCCCAAGATGCAGGACCGCTCCCGGCGGTGCCGCTGGTGGTCATCACCGCGACGAGCAGCGACGGGTGGCCGCCCGGCTGCGATCCTCAGCTCTTCGATCAACTCCGAGCAGAACCGCAAGCGGACCTGGCGACGCGGGTTCCCGGCGGGCAGCAGGTCTCCGCGAATGGGAGCGGCCACGAGGTCCCTCACGACCGCCCTGAGATCTGCTCGTCCAACGCGCTCAACCGTCGTGCGCCTTCGTGAAATGCAGGACTGCCTGGGCGACCGACGTGGGGTCGAAGGCGAAGGCGACATGCCGCTGCCCTGGAAGCCCGTGGAGCTGTGCCTTGGGCAACAGTTCGGCAACTTCGTCAGGAGTCGCGAAGATTGACGCGTCCGTTGCCTCTCCGAAGAGGTAAAGCGTGGGGATGTCCGGCGGGTCAAACGCCTCCAGCCTGTCAACTGCCTCGAGCCCGGTTCGGAGTTCGCGGGGGACGAGGCGGACACCCGCTCGGAGCCTCTCCCACACCGGCTCCAGCGATCGGAGTACCTGTACCTCTGCATCGACGACGCCGACTGCGGGGAAGACGATCTCCAGGGCCCGGTCCGGGTTGCCGGCGTCCAGGGCGGCCTGCATGTCGTCGACGATGCTCGTGTCCAGGCGGTCGACGTGCAGGGGCGGCTCGTAGAGTACGAGCGAACGCAAGGACGGCCGCTGCACGGCTGCCAGGAGGCAGTACGCCGCTCCCCCAGAATGTCCGAACAGGTGGGGGCGGTCGCCAGCGGCGGCGAGGACGGCCAACACGTCATCGACCTCGCGCTCGAGGGCGTAGTCGGGCCCATCGCCGCTGCCGCCTCGCCCCCGGCGGGAGTAGACCCACACGGAATGGCGCTCGGCCAGCAGTCCTTCAATGAGGGCAAAGGTATCGAGGTCTCCGTTGGTGCCGTGCACGAGCACCATGGGCGAACCGTGGCCCGAGTGGCGGGCTGCCAAGTTGGTTCCGTCGGCAGACGTGATTGTCGTTACCGGCATTTGCGCCTCCTCGGCGTCTCAGGATTGTCGAGTTCGAGTGGGGGCAACGAGCTCGATCCCCTCGGCCCACACCCCGTCGGCCACCTGGTGGGCCCTTGGTGCGCGCACCGCGCGATCCATCACCGTTCTTTGATGATCCGGTTGCGGAGGACCCCGATGCGTTCCACCTCGAGCTCGATGACGTCGCCGGGGTTGAGGAACCGGCCCAGTTCCAGGCCGCCGATCAACGCCAGCATCGACGCTAAGGCGGCGGACTCACCTCCCCGCACGCGCTCATGGGCCCAGCCCAAATCCAGCAGACGGCGCTCACCGTCAAGGACCACCGCCACCCGTTCACGCCCGTCACCAATGCGGATCGTCGCCCGCTTCACCGTTTCCTTCTACTCCTCCGTCACAGGAAGGTGAGGTCGACGTCCTGACCGGCGAACACCGCGCCCGCCTTGGTGAACGTGTCGAGCTTGACTGCGAAGTGTTGGGTCAGGGCGTGGATGTCGCGAAGGCGGCGCTGGAGGGGGCTGCTGGAGTAGAGGGAGCTTCCGCCGCCGGCGGTGTAGGCCATGTCGACCACCGACGCGGCCGTCCTGGTCACCCATGTGGCCGTGGCGCGGATCCGGGCCCGGTGGTCGGGGGTAAACGACGTGCCGGCCACTGCCGTCGCCCACGCTGCCTCGGCGTCGGCGTACAGCAGGGCACGGGCGGCCCTCAGCTGGGCGTCGGCGTCGGCGAGCTGATGCTGGAACAGCGGGTTCGACGCCAACGTCCCGTCGCTGAACAGCGGCACCTTCCCGGTGGCCAGGTCGGTGACCTCGCCCAGAGCGCCGTGGGCGATGCCGACCGCCACGGCACCGACGGAGAGCGAGGCGAGCGACAGCTCCGGTATCCGCAGAAGCGGGACGTCGACGGACGGCTCGTCCCAGAGCGCGAAGCTGCGTTCGGCGGGCACGAAGGCGTCGCTGACGACGAAGTCGTGGCTTCCGGTGCCGCACAGGCCCGACACCGACCAGGTGTCCTTGATCTCGACGTCGGCGGGGGGCAGCACCATCATGCGTATCGGCGGCTGGCGGCCGTCGTCCACGATGCAGTGGGCGACGAACCAGTGGCAGTGCTGGCAGCCGCTGGCAAACGACCACTGTCCGGTGACCCGGAACCCACCGTCGACCGGTGTGGCCACGCCGGTCGGGTTGACCGTGCCGGCGAGGATGACGTCGGGACCCGCGGCGTACAGGGCGCCGAAGGTGTCGCGCGGCAGCTTCCCGAAGAACACCGGCGCCGAGCGTCCGATCATCACCGTCCACCCGACCGAGCCATCGGCCCCGGCCAGCTCTTCGATCACCCGCATCTCCGCGGGCACGTCGAGCTCTGCCCCGCCGTGGCTACGGGGCACCAGCGTCCGGAAGCAGCCCGCGGCCGTCAGCTCCTCAACCAGGTCCGGCGGCACCCGCCGACCGCGCTCGATCTCCTCGCTGCGAGCCACGATGGCGGGAGCCAGCGTGCGCACCGCCTCGACGCAGGTGTTCGTCTCACTCGCTTGGGTAGTCATGGTTTCGTTCCGTTCCTTGACCGACCGGAAGCTGTCGGCGCCGTGCTTGGGGGGATGCTGCTGAGGCGTGACATGCTCGTGCCATCTACTGGCACATGTCAGGCGCCGGCGGTCGTTCAGACCTCACCCAGTAGTTCAGGACCCCTGACGGGCCCGGCGAGCTCGACGTCGAGCTCCCGGGCAGAAGCCAGGGTCACGGGCGGATCGCCGGGGCGTCGACGGCGTGCCCGGGGGCCCAGAACAACGCCGCCCGGCCGATCGCTCCCGCCGTCTCCGCGCTGCCGACGACGCGACGTGGACGGCCGACTTGAGGCGCACATAGTCGGCGATCTGTCACCGCGGGCCGCTCCGCCGGACAGGCCTCACGGGTCGATGGCCACGGACTCCTGCACCCGCGCCGATTGCCTGATCCGGCGCTCACCTGCGAGCGCACAGCAGAAATGGGGCGGTCCTGCGTCCCCGATCGGCACCTTCGGGCTACCGCTTCGCCGTGTGGCGATGCCGATCGGCTTTCGTAAGGACGGTCGACGGTCGATCAAACGCCGCGAGACCAGGGCGAGACCGTCGACGAGCATCCTCGCATCGATGACTTCCACAGGAGGGTCGAGATGAAGCGATGGATCGTTGCGTGTGCGGCGTCAGCGTGCGTATTGACCGGTGTGGCGACGGAGGCTGGCGCAAGCGAACCGGTGGTACAGGCGTGCGTGGGGACGACGTTCAGCGGGGCCGCACAAACGCTCCGGGACCTCGGGGCTCCCCCGGGCGCGATCGGGGACATCGTTTCCGGCCTAGCGCAACAGCCCGACGGTCATCCAGGTCTCGGTGACGGGATCCAGCAGCTACAGGCGGGGCTCACGCCTGACAGCGTCGCCGTGAACACCTGCAACGGCTGACCAGCGAGCGAGGGCCGCTCACGCGGCTCTCGCTCAGGAACCGGGGTGACCTGCGGTAGCCTGCGCCCACGATCCGGTGCCGTGTGCTCGGGCCGCTCGCGGTGTGCGGGGCGGGCGGATGGGACACCCCGCCCGCCCCATTGCGTCGTCGCGCCCTCGCCGCGCTCGTGTTCGCGGCCGGTGACGCCGTCGACCACGAGCGCATCGCGGACGCCATGTGGGGCGAGGACGTTCCGGCGAGCGCCCGCAAGGTCGTGCAGAACCACGTGCTCGCACTTCGCCGCAGCCTGGGGACTGGGATGATCGAGACTCGGCCCGGCGGCTACGTGCTCATGGTCGCTCGGGGAGAGATCGACGCCCAACGGTTCGAGGCGCTCACGCTCGACGGCCCGCGCGGCGTCGCGTGTCGGTCACACTGCAGCGGCGATCGACAGGTTCGACGAAGCCCTCCGACTCTGGCGGGGTGAGCCCTATCGGGACCTGGGGGACTGGTCCTTCGCTCGAGGTGAGATCGCTCGGCTTTCGGAGCTTTGCCGCACCGTGGTCGAGGACCGCCTGGACGCTTTGCTCGCGCAGGGGGAGCATCTCGATGCGGTAGCGGAGATCGAGGCAAGCGTCGCCGACGCACCATTGCGGGAACGACGGTGGAAGCTGTTGATGACCGCCCTGTACCGGTCGGGGCGACACGCAGAGGCGCTGCGCGCGTTTCAGCGGGCCCGCGACCTGATGATCACCCAGCTCGGCCTCGAGCCGAGCGAGGCGCTCCGACGTCTCGAAGCAGCGATCCTCGCCCAAGACCCAGCGTTGGACTGGCGGGGCGCTCTCAGCGCTCCATGGCTGACGGCGCCAACTGGTTCACCCACGAGCGCGTCCGAGGATGCGCTGCGCGCAGGGGACCTGGCGTTCCGGCGGGGCGCGCCTGCCGAGGCGGTGGCCTGCTACCGCAGGGCGCTCACCAGTGCCGGAGCCAACGACGGATCACTCGTGCGCGAGTGTGAGGTGCTCGTGCGGCTGGCGGAGAGCGAGTACCTCGCGGGCGATCCCGCGCGCCGCTCGACCGGTGTTGCGGCCGCCCGGCTTGCAGATCACCTCGGCGATCGGGGATGCTCGTGCGCGCCGCGCTTGCGGGAAGCCGGCAGATCGATGCCGCAACCACACGGCTCGACTCGGAGCGGGTCGCACTGCTCCGTCGAGCACTCGAGGCTGCCAGCACGCCGTCTGATCACGCGCGCGTGCTCGCTGTCCTCGCATCCGAGCTGGTTGCATCACCGGACCACGCGGAACGCCGCAAGCTCAGCGACACAGCCCTCGCGCTGGCACGCGCATCAGGTGATGCCTTGACACTGCATCAGGTTCTGGCAGCGCGCTTCTCCACAATTCAGGCACCCGACACTCTCGACGAGCGATTGTCGAACACCTGCGAAGACCTCGCCGTGGTTGCAGGACTGGACGATCTCAGATCCCGGTGGGGAGCATTGAGCAATCGGTCGATGGCATGCCTCGAGGCCGGTGACGACGCTGAGTCCGAGCAGTCGGACGTCGCCGCCGCGGAGATCGCCGACCGTCTCGGCAACGCGGGGCGCGCTGGCGCGCGCAGTTCACCCAAGCCCGCCAGCTCACCTGGCACGGTGACCTGCCGTCCGCCAAACGCCAAGCAAGATCTGCATTGGAGACCGGTCGGGCTGCCGGCGAGGAGGCCGACTCCCTCTTTGGCGGACAGCTCTACCTCATCTTGTGGAACGAAGGTCGTCTCACCGAGATCGCCGGCGTTCTTGCCTCGATGCCCCTCGAACTGCCGCTCGACCGAGCGTTCGCCTGCCACGCCTACGCACACCTCCCACAACCGCGGGATGCCGAACGTCTCCTCACCGGGCTGGCTGCGCGCGATTTCTCCGACGTGCCCTACAACGGCTTTTGGCTCACCGTGATGTCGCTCGTCGCTGACGCCGCTGCGCGTGCCGCAGCACCCAAGATCGTCGACGAGCTGCACGAACTGCTGTCACCCTGGCGCAACCAGCTCGTCGTCACACCCGCGACCTGCCTCGGCAGCGTGGCGCACTACATCGGCATGCTCGCCACGAGACTCGACAGACCGGGCAACGCGGACGATGCCTTCGCGCAGGCCATCGACATCCACGAGCGAATGAACGCCCCCATCTGGACGGCACGGACCCGGCTCGAGTGGGGGCGCTCGCTCATCACGCGCGATCACGAGCGTGGCCTCGTTCAACTTTCGCTCGCCAATGACGCCGCCCTCGCGCTGGGGCTCACGACATCGTCGCCGAAGCTGCCGCACTTGCACGCTCGTAAGAGCTCAGACCAGCCACGGAGCGCAAGCCGCTGGGCCGAAATCATCGCCGGCGCCGCGATCAGCGGCTGGGGCGGCGATGACGCCGGCCTCGGCAGTTTGGGCTCGCCGGCTGTACACGCCGGCACCTCCACCAGCGACGGGTCACCGATCAGCAGGGACTAGCAGCGGGAGCGCCTGTCGCCCCGCCAAATGACGGCGGGCTGGTCGGCACCCGCAGCACGGAGTGACCCGGCTTCGGGATAGAAGAAGTCCTGACCACGGACCGCTCCGGCCCTTTGACGAGGCCTATCCCGAAACGCCGGGTGTGTGGCGGCGTGGTCGGCTGAAGAAGCCGAGCTATCGGACGGCGGCGATAACGGCGGCCGGACCTGAACGCCAGACGAGGCCAGCTTCCGCAAAGCCTGCGTCCCTCAGCGCCGAGATGTGCCAGTCCGCCGGCTGCGAGAACTCCTCGGTCGGATAGGTCCTCTCGAGCACCGCGTTCCGCTGTCTCACCGCGGCTGAAGCGCCGGCTCGCGGGATGCCTGTTCCCACCAAGCGTCCCAACGGGCTCGGCGTCATCGTTGCCAACCGCGGGTTGCTGCTCGATCTCGGCTAGTGCGGGCCACAGGCGGGAAGGTCGGCCAATGGCATCCGCTCGCTGTGCGCCACCACGCCACCCCAACGGACCAAGACCGCGAGATCGTGTACAGGCGGCGAACAGCGTCCTGGGGGAGTCAATGCAGCGCGGTCGCCGTGAGTACGGCGTCGACTTGGGACTCGGGCAGGGCATCGCCCCACCCTGGGTCGCGCAGGTCCGCGCGCACGACCCGCACTCCGTCATCATTGGCGAACGTCGCCGACGCGATCGTGAGCAGCACCGGATCGACGTCGACAGCGATCGAGTGCGCCCGAGGCAACCGATCGAGCAATCGGCAGGTGATCGTGCCGGGGCCACACGCGAGGTCGATGACGGTCAGGGCCGTGCCGGCCATGGCCTCGACTACATCCAGCAGCACGCTGATCTGACGCTCCCGATCGGGGACGAGTACCTCGTCGAGCCGGTCCCACGATCGCTGCCATGACTCGGCCCACTCGGACGGCGCTCGCGGCGGATCCCCACGGGTGGATGCTGGCGGACCGCCGCGGATCCGACCCCACTGCCCCTGATCGCCGGCTCGGGGAGGGACACGAATATGCGCTCGCCGGGTTGCCGCAGCGGCCGGGTACGAGGCCACCCATTTCGTGTCCGCTCCGCCCGCCGCCTCATGGAAGGCCTTGGCTGAGGGTCGGGCCCATCCCCGGGAGTGCGTGGCCGGGCGGGGAGACTGGAGGCATGGCATTCGGACAGCAGGCAGGGCCGCCGGCGTCGCGGCGCGAGGTGCAGGAGCTGCTCACGCTGCTGCAGGACGCCGGACACACCGACTTTCGCGACGCCCGCGGGCCGATGGGGTTCACCCAGCGCCAGGCGGCCGGCAAGTTCACGCGCGACGAAGCGGCGGCGTTCATCGCCCAACTCCAGGAGACCGAGTCGTCGGGCGAGCCCGCCGCACCCGGGCCCCCGAACCCTCGGGTGTCGGCCGCCGAGCAGGTGCTGCGCCGCATGCCGGCCGAGCAGCTGGCAGCCGAGCTTCAACGCCGCGGCTGGGTCGTCGTCCAGCCCTGATCCCCGACACTCGTCCGAGGTGGGAGGGTCTGTTGTGAGTTGGCGCGGGATCGATGATCAGCTCACGACCGAGCACCCTGTTGCAAGGTTCGTGAACCGATGATCCGCCCAGAGTCCTGCACGGCCGTCCCCGAACGCCGGTTCCGCGGCTTACGCTCGTCCCCATGATCGTTGGCGAAGCGACCACGACCGTCTCCGCGACGCCGGCCGACGTCTTCGACTTCGTGCTCGACCTGCATCGCTACCGCCAGGCGGATCACAAGATCGGGAGAGTGGGTGCGATCCACAACGATGGCGATAGCGGGACGGCTCAATTCTCCGGCCGCATCCGAGGACTGCCCGGCCCGTCGGGCACATACCCATTCACCCGAACCGACTCCCGTCTGGAGTTTGGGTCGCCGGTCGCGGGCCCGGCTCGGTGGTTCCTCGACTTCGAGGGCACGTTCGACGTCGAGCGGACCGATGAAGGCACCGTGGTCACGCACCGGGAGGTGTTCAGCTTTAAGCGACCATGGCGTTGGCTCGCCGAACCGCTCCTTCGGAGCTGGCTCGAGAACGACACGACCGACGAGATGGTTCGCTTCAAGCAGCTCATCGAGCGAGACGCCGACGCGCCTGCTTCCGAGCCGTAGACGCGCCCCCGAACGCCGGGAGCGTGACCCCGTAGGACTTCGGGCATGGCGGCGTAGCGCCTCTGATCCCGGGTCTGCGATCACAGCGGGCTGACCCGCACTGCCCCCCACGAACCGCCCCGACGTGACAGTCGGATGATGCTCCGAGGGTGGGTCCGCGGGGTGCCACCAATCGCTGGGCGCGGTATCGGTCCACCCCGTCGGCTCTGCCATGCTCGCCTCGTGGAGATCGACCTGCTCTTCGACCCGTTCGGTGTCCGCGTCGACGACGCCCTGGCCGGCGCCACCGCGGCCGAGCGGGCCGGCTTCGGGGGCGTGTGGCTCTACGACCATCTGGCCGGCTCGGTGCATGGGCGGGACCGCGTCCTTGAGTGCTGGACGACGCTCACTGCCATCGCCGCCACTGTTCCCCGCATCATGGTGGGGCCGCTCGTGCTCAACGTGGCGAACCGGCCAGCAGGGACGCTCGCGGTCATGGCCGCCACTCTTCAGGAGCTAAGTGGCGGGCGACTGCTACTGGGCGTGGGCGCCGGCGGCGGACGTGACACCCCCTACGCCGCCGAGCAGGAGGCGCTGGGGCGTGTGGTCCTTGGCGATGCTCGCCGGCGGGCGGCGGTAGCCGACCAGGTCGCCACGTTGAGGGCGGTGTGGCGAGGGCACAGCGGGGGCGCCGACGGCTTCTTGCAGCCCGAGCCTCCGCCACCCATTGTCGTCGGCGGCTTCGGCCCCAAGATGGCCGCCCTGGCCGGCACGGTCGGCGACGGCGTCAACCTGCCCGGCGGGCCTGGCCTGCCGGCCCTCCTCGACGTGGCCCGGTCTGCCCACGCCGATGCGGGCGGCGACATGGCCAGCTTCCTCGTGACCGTCTCGGCGCCGCCCGACCGCGCCGAGTTGGATCACCTTGAGGACCTAGGCGTCCACCGCGCCGTCGTCTTCGTCAGCCCGCCGTTCGAGCGGGCGGTCTCACGGGTGCACGACGTCCTTGCAGCGAGATGATCCATGGCCAGGTTGCCAGCTCTGGTACGTCGGGCGGCGCCGAGGCCAAGGGTGACTTTCGTTTCGCCGGAGCCGGTCGAACTTGCTTGCGCTGCCCGCCCGCGACGCACTGGGCAGCGGAACCGACCCGCGACAGCGCGCCCCGTCGCCACCGATCGTCGGTTCTCAGTCGTCCAAGAGACGCGCGAGCCGCGTCGGAGCCTGGATGATGTAGCTCGCCTGTACGAGCTCGGCAACCTCGTCCCAGTCCACTGGGCGTCCTGGCAGGTCGAGGTAGTACGTCACCCAGCCATGACGGGCGACGTACTTCGGCAGGCCGAACCGCTCGGGGTCAGTGGCGACGAGCTCCTCGTTTTCTCCAGGTGCCGCTCGGACGCCGAGGCCGATGCGCCCGTCGCCGTGCTCGTCGACGACGAACCACGCGAAGTTCTTCGTGCCGACGAGGAAGCCTCGGTGCGGCGGGTGCCGATCGTCCGCAGTTGCTTCTGGAAGGGCCAGGCAGATGTTCGTCGCTCGATCGAGCAACTCTGGTTCCACCGCAACATCATTGACGAAGCGGCGGCTCGCCGCGCGCCCCTACCGCCGGGTAGGCGGCGCGAGGCGTGTGCCGATTGCCCGATCTGGTGTGGCAACGCTCCCGTGGGCCAGCGTTCCGGAATGACCCCTGAGCGTCGCGAGGTCGCCTACGAGGTTGGCTCGACGACCTTGGTGACGACCCAGCGGTGCTTGCCGATCTTGCGGTCGCGGACGAATCCAAGCTTCTCGTAGGTCGACAGGGCGCCGTTGAAGAGGAAGCCTGCAGGAACCGAACCCGCGGCTTCGGGATAGCCCTCTACCTTTCCGCCGCCGAGACGTGCGATCAGATCGAGCGCCCCATCGAGCGCCGCCGTGGCGACGCCCTGGCGCCGGTGCCCCTTGCCGACGAAGTTGCAGGCGATCCGCCAGTCCGGCAAGGTCGTGAGGCTCTTCTCATAGGCGGCCCGGTTCTTGATCTTCGGCACCTCGTCCGGCGCACCGAACTGGCACCAACCCACACAGTCGTCGCCATCGAACACCAGGGCCGCATGCGCCCTCCCTGCCCGCACCCGTGCGAGCTTGCGTTCCCGGTTCAGCGCCGACTCGCGGCTGTCATCCGGATGAAAGCCCATGCACCAGCAACCCCCGAAGACGCCGTTATTCGCCTCGACCAGTCCGGCGAACGCATCCCAGCTCGACTCGTCGAGAGCCTTGATCGTGTACCCCGACCCCACGTCAACTCAACCTAGCCGCCAGGCCGCATGGCACTCGGCTGGGCGAGCGAGCACCAAAGTTATCCGACTAGGCAGCTACGGGCGTGGCCCGCACCAGCCGCTCGGTCAACACCTGCTCGCGGTCGTCGATCGCCACAGCGGTGTGGCTGCCCTTGTGCGGGTCGATACCGATCATGACCATCGTGATCCTCCAGATCCATGAGAGATGGGTGGACCGCGGTGGGCACTCCTGATTTGAGATAGCGAGCTGCTGTCCTCTTTCGAGCCACACCGCGGCGGAGCACCAGCGATCCCGCATCTCGTTATCGGAAGCCAGCCCCAACCCGCGGGGCGGCAGGCAGTTCGTGAGCAACGACCGCCAGCGCTCCACCGACGCTACGAGCACCCCCGCAGCGCCACCTCCGACTCAATCAGGCAGTTCGGTATCCGGCGATGGTCGCCTGCGTCGTCGCCGTGAGTGTTCGCGGCGACGCACCAGAACCGTCGATATGCGCTTCCACGAACCCTCGGCGGGAACCCCGCCCGGGCCCCAGGCCGCGGTACCCGCGTCGACGCAGATGAGCCTTTGACCGCTGCTCGCGCTTCGCAGAAGCGTTCGGCGGTTGGAGCTCGTCACGTACCTGTCCCTAGAGGATGGCGATCGGGTTGACGGGCGAGCCCGTCCCGCCACCGATCTGCAACGGGGCCACGACGAACAGGAACTCCCAGCGGCCACGCTCGGCGCAGGCGTCGGCCAGCAGGTCGAGCCGGAGGTTGTCGAGCAGGTGGATACCCATGCCCACGAGCGTGGACGTGTGGATGGGGATCGGCCACTCGGGATCGGATCCGGGCATCACGTCGGACACGCCGTCGCCGCCAGGACAGCAGGGTCAGTGTCGTGCAGCCACCGGACACACTCGGGGTCGAGTCCGGCGAGGCCGTCGACGTAGGTGTTCCACGGGCCGAGAGCCTCGCGCCGCCGGTCACGGCCGGTGTGGACGAGAACGATGTCGCCTTGCTCGACGGTGACGCCGGTGGCGTCGAGCTCATTCGGGGCGATGGCATCCCCAGGCTCGAGCCAGTCGACGCCGCGTAGCCGTGGGATGTCGAGCAGCACGCCCCGTCCAACGATGCCGTCCTCGGCGACCTCGATCGAGCTGCGGCGGGCGCCGACGCTCGTGACGTCGGTTGCGGGCGCGCCGTTGTACATCCGCCCGTCGACGAAGACGTGGCTGAGGGCGTCGATGTGGCTGACGCTATTGCCGTGGAAGGCGACACCGACGAAGTCACCGGCCCATTGGAGGCCATTCTGGGTGGCAGCGACGTCCCCGGCCTGGATCATGTGGTGCAGCGCCGGGTTCGGGTTGTCGAGCGCGGGCGCCGTCGCAAGGCGTCGGCCGCACGGGACGGTGACTCCGTCCCGGACGAGGGCGGCAGCCCGGCGGACGCGGTCCGGCGTCAGGAGATTCAGCGCACCGCGGTCGTCGTCCTTACCCCAGCGGCGCCACCGCTTGGTGGCCTCGAACAGATCGGCGCTCACGAGGTCCTCCGTTCGTCGACTCCGCTGTTGCGGACCCCGCACGCAGGGTCGGTGAGGTCGGGCTGGAATGTGCTCGCCACGTCACGAACGTACGCCGCTGCGCCACCGCGGGCTCGCCAACGTCGATCCCCTGTGCCGCTCCGCGGCGCACGCTGGGGGATGCCGGCGGGCTTCTATCGACCCGCGTCTCGCAGCGGATCCGTCGATCGGTTGCGCTCGCGACAGGCAGCCGCGCCGGACCAGCGGCTCATGAGGCACGTCACCGAGACGCCGGTAGAGGAGATCGATCCTCATCTCGGGCGATCCTTCGCGGCCTGAGCGCGGTAGACCGCCCGAGAACGCCACGAGATGCGAGCGCGGGATGGGTGGCGGTAGAGGCGCAGCAACTCCCACCACCACGAACCTTCTCAATGCGCGCTTCACGGCGGCCGTAATCGGCGATCGCGCGGACATCGTGGAGTGATCCGAACGCGCGTGGAGAACGCACGCTGTACACCGATAGGCAAGGGCGGCTGCCCGGGTGACTGTCACGCTCTTCCCTTGGCCGAGCTGGCGGGCCCACGGCGGGCCCGAAGCATGCCTCGGCCAAGGGAGGACATCATGTCAGTGAGTCTGACGAAGCGGTGGATAGCGCTCGCACTCGGCTTGCTCATGGCCGCGGCGGCGGGGGCTGGGCCGTGTCCACGATCCCCAGCGCAAGTGCCCAGGAGCCGGCGTCGACGACGTTCGTGCTCAGCGGCATCCCAGTCCTGGCGACCAACGGGTTCGCCACTCTGCCCGAGTTCTCGGCGCCGGCGACGGTGTACTCGGCGCTGCCTGCACCGGGCGAGCCCGCTCGGCGGCTCAGCCAACGTTCCCGCGCAGGTCATCACCGAGCTCCGGACGGATTTAACGCACATGCGGATTCTCCGGTCGAACGGAACGACGATCACCGGCACTGTTCGCGTCAACTGCGTGCTCGAGGCGACGCCGGGCGCCAACGCCACAATCGAGCGGCTCAAGCAAGCCGCTACGGCGGGTCGGTAGCTCGCGAGTTCATCGGTGATGGTCGACGAGAGCCGGCTGAGGGCACATGCCCGGCCGCTCGACGAACCGGAGTCGTCCTAGTCGACGCCAGCGAGGTAGACCCCGTCCCTTTGGGGCGTCGCGCCCTCGCTGTTGGTGGCTGGCCCCTGGACTATCAGGAACATCCCGATGGCCGTGGCAGTTACCACGGCGACTGCCGCAGCGTGGGCGAGGAATTGTCGTGTCTTCATGTCGGTGAGTTCGACGCTGATCAACGTGCCGGATGACACGTGTCGGCCACGCTGTCGGCCGGTTCCGCGTTCGTGACCGGGACACCCACGCTGCGTGTCGGCCTACAGCGCCTGCACGATGTCGGTCCGGGTGTTCTCTTTGATCCCCCGAGTTGGGGAAAAATAGCCGCCCCCGCAAACCCCCGCGGTGCCCACGAGCAGCCCGCTGGCCAGTCGGATCGATAGCAGAGCTCGGGTCAGTCGTCGCTAGATCATGGCCGGTGTTCGACGCCACCGCGGCGGCCGGATGATCCGCGACTGGTCCTCGCACCGAAGTAGCGGCGGCGGCAGATGGCCGCCGCCAGAGGAGCCGACATGTTCACGCGAGCACGACTGATTTGCGCCGGCCTGCTGGCCGCCGCCACCACCGCCGTTCTGGTCGGGGCGCCGGCCGTGGTCCAAGCGGGCATCACCGCGAGAGCGCTCGACTGAGGGAGCTGACGATGTCTGGACGAATCCGCCTCCTGTGGGCCGGGCTGCTGGCCGCCGCGACCACGCGGCCCTGGTCGGGGCGCCGGCGATGATCCATGCCGGCATCAGCTTCAACTTGCTCGACTGGAGCCGACGATAAGACGAATCCGCCTCCTGCGGGCCGCCTTGTTCGCTGCCATGGCGGCCGCCGCTGCGATCGCGACACCCGCCGTCATCGCCGGCATCTCGGCGAGCGGGCTCGATTAACCGCGCAGCACGTTCGAAGGAACACCGCCCTCGACCTACGCGTCGGGGGCGGTTCCGCGTCCGGTGTCTACGCGATACCATGCGAACAAATGTTCGATGAACTGTCTGAGCGTCAGCTCCAACAGCTAGAGAAGGTCTGGACCACGGCGGCGAAGTCCGTCCACTGGCGCGAGAACCTCCGCTACGAGATGAGCAAGGCACTTGCCACCGGTTGCACCCTCGAGCACCTAGCCGCGGTGACCGGGTTCGATCACCAGACCATCGAACGGCTACGGCACGAACCACGTAACGAGTTCAACGGCCGGCACCCCACCGACCGCCACGCGCCCGGACAGGAGCAGTTCTACCGGTGATACCGATCAGGCATTTATGCGCTGCCAGCCGCGGATGTCAGACGCGATGCTCGCGCACCGAAAAGCTGTTGTAACTGAGACCTGCATGATGGGTATGACTCCAACCAGAGCGATGGGACGCGCTGACAGGCTCGCGATGAGTTTCGGGTAGGGGTGGAGTCTCAAGAACCATGAAAACAACAAACCTTGGTGAGGCCGATGGGCTGCCCACGATCGAGTGGTCCCAAGTTGAAACGCAGCTCGCCGACCTCCTGACGCACGACGACCCGCGCTCGCCGAACCGCTCGACGTTCTGGCTGACGACCCTGAACGCCGACGGAAGCCCGCACGTGACGAGTGTGGGCGCGCTTTGGCACGCGGGCTCATGCTGGTTCCAGACCGGCGAACGCACCCGCAAGGCGAAGAACGTTGCACGCGACCCGCGCTGCACGATCAGTGTCGCCACGAAAGGCTTCGACGTGATGGTCTCAGGCGAAGCCCGGCGCGTGACCGACCCGACGATCGTGGCCGAGATCGCGGCGTTGTGGGCGAAGAGCGGATGGCCCGCGCAGCCCGACGACTCGGGAACCGGCATCACCGCACCGTTCAACGCGCCGACGCTCGGACCGCCGCCGTGGTTCGTCTACGAAGTCAAGCCGCGCACCGCGACCGCAGTCGGTACCGCCGAAGAGACGCCGGGTTCAACGCGTTGGCGGTTCTGAAAGTCGGCGCGATCGCGCTAGTCCTAGTCGCAGTTGTCGCAACGACCTGTTGCCGGACCAAGAAGCACGTGACGTAGGTGCGCACGAGATGGGCGCGGATCGGCAGATCGTCAAGGGGCGACTCAGGAGCGGTGATGGCGAGGCTGATCTACGCGTCGAATATGTCCCTCGACGGCTGCACCGAGGACGAACGTGGCGGCTTCGACTGGGCTCCGCCGGACGACGACGTGTTCGCGTTCATCACCGAGCTCATGCGGTCCGCTGGCACGTACCTCTACGGGCGGCGCATGTACGAGACGATGGCCGTCTGGGAGACCGACTCCACCCTGGCCGCCCAGTCGGACCTCACGGCCCACTACGCGAGGGTGTGGCAGGCGGCGGACAAGGTCGTCTATTCCTCGACCCTGGCCGCGACGTCCACGGCGAACACCCAGCTCGAACGTCACTTCGACCCGAGGGCGGTACACGACCTGAAAGCCGCCGCCAGTCGGGATCTCCTCGTGGGTGGCCCGAACCTCGCAGCACAGGCTCTCGCGGCCGGGCTGGTCGACGTGCTCCAACTGTTCGTCTGGCCAGTCGTCCTCGGTGGGCGCAAGCCCGCATTGCCGACCGACATGCGCGCCGACCTCGAGCTCCTCGACGAGCACCGATTCAGCAACGGCGTCGTACATCTCCGCTACCGCCTTGTGTGACGAGGGAGAGAATCGCGGCGTCGAGCAGTGCCCGTATAACGCCGGCTATGAAACGCGTGTCCCAAGTACGCAGAACTCGTTGCCTTCGGGGTCTGCAGGACCACCCACGACTGCTCGCCCTGTCCCACGTCTGCTCATGTGGCGCCCAGAGCAAGTAGTCGCTGTACCTCGGCGTCTCGGTCGTCTGGTCGGAAGTCGAGGTGAAGTCGGTTCTTGGTAGTCTTCTCTTCTGGGACCGACACAACAGGAGGCCGGGCAGGCGATCCTCGGCGGGACGGATCTCAAACTCGTCGGAGTCGTCGTTGATGACTACCCAGCCGAGCGCTTCTCGCCACCGTTCCCGAGCGGGCTCGGGTCGCGTGCATCGACGGTCGTCTGCTCCCAGATCAGGGTCACAACCTGATCGTAGAAGCCGAGCGCCCGCGGCGAGACACCTCACACACTCGTTGCCCGCTGCGGGCGGCCGCTGCCAATACGGTGCTCAGCACAGAACGCCGGCTAGCGAGATCGGCAGATATGCGCTCCCGCTTCAGCGGTCTTCCCGCATCCGGTGGCCTAGATCGCCGCTCGTGGGATCACGCGCTCGCTGCAGTCGACGACACGTACGAACTCGTCACCAAACGCTGTGCGTCGGTCACCGATCAGGCACAACGAGCGCTGACCACGGGCCATCCGTCGCGACGATCCTGCGGGGGACGGCCCTCGGCTTTACCTGTGCTGCCGCCGCGGGGGGCGCTTCGCGCTCACCCAACGTAGAGTGCCGGTCGGCTGCCAGCCGGAGCCACCAGCGAGACGGTGCCCGGTCAGGCGGCGTGCTGCACGAACGCGATGCACGGTCCCCGGTTGTCGAAAGGACGCCCCTGGCCGTCGGTGAAGTCGCGCCAGCCGCCGTTCTTGCACTGGTCCTTCGAGGTCAGGGCGACGCGTCGTGCACAACGAAGTCACCGGAGAGGACTGACGCTCCTATGTGTTGTCAAGGTGCTTCCGGCGGTGCTGGCAGACCAGTGATGGGCCACTCGTTGAGGTCGGCTCTTATTAGGCCAAGGCGACGCCGGATGGGTGTGCAGCGGCGGGTCGGCAGGTCGATCGAAGGACACATCGCCGGGGCGGGGTCAGGCAGTTCTTGGGCCAGGCCCGCCGCTGCAGATCCGTTAGCGGGGGAGGTGTCGGTAGGTCTCTCGGGCGACGTAACGCTTGAGGATGCGGATGATCTCGGGTCGCGACCGTCCTTCGTCGAGGCGGCGGGCGACGTAGGTGCGGGTGCGGGGATCGGAACCGAGGCGGGTGAACACGATGCGCCACAGGGCATGGTTGGCTTGGCGGTTCCCGCCTCGGTTGAGCCGGTGCCGGCGGGTGACCTTTCCGGAGGTGGCCTCGAGCGGGGCGACACCGCACAGATGCGCCCAGGCCGCTTCGCTGCGCACTCGCTGAGGATTGTCGCCGGCGGCGACACAGAGGATGGCGGCGGTGTCGACACCGACGCCGTAGAGGCCCACCAGACCGGGAGCAGTCGCGGTGACGAGCTCGCCGAGGACGACCTCGAGCCGGGCGATCTCCTCGTCGATACCCAGCACCCGTCGCCCGAGGCTGCGCATCGCCAGCTTCGTGGCGTAGATCACCGCGTCGCTGTCGGGTCGTGGTCGCAGCGCGGCGGCCTGGGCCGCGAGCATGCCCCGTGACACTCGCTGGAACCGTTCCCGCAGCTCGTCGGGTGCGGTGAAGCCCAGGTGGCGGACCTGGTTGAGGCACGTGATGCGAGCCTCGCGGCCCGAACGCTTGGCGACCAGCAGGGCCCGCATCGCCTCCACGTTGCCGTCCGCCGTCTTGGCCACGCCTGTTGCCCGGCCCGACAGGACCGCCCGGGCCGCATCGATGGCGTCGATGGTGTCGGACTTGCCCCGTGCTCGGCGCAGCTGACGGTTCGGGCGGTCGACCTCGATCACCTCGACACCGAGGCTGCGCAGATGGCGAGCAAGCCCGGCGCCATAGGCACCGGTGCCCTCGACACCGATCCGGCCGATCGTTCCGAACTCGCCCAACCAGCTCGACAGCGAGCAGTAGCCCGAGCGGGTCGCCGGGAACGCGGCGACACCGAGGACACCGCCGTTCGGGTCGAGCGCTGCCACCACATGGGTGTCCAGATGCGTGTCGACTCCGCCCGTGATCGAGCGCGTCGTCTCTACGATGGCCATGCCATCCCTTTCCTGTTCGAGGTTGTGGGGTGGCACGCACGTCCCGCGAAGGAGACCGTGTCGAGCAAGCTGTTCCCGCAGCCAGCTCGGTCACCCTCCGGAACGGGGCGTGCCACATTCGAGTCCCCACGGCCCAGCCGACACGCACCCAACGAACCTCGGTGCAACAACCAGAGTCAGACCAGACCGCGAGAGCCGCTGAACGTAGCCACCACGATCAACCCCGCGGTGGACCCAACAGCGACAACCCCAGTCTCACTGGCAGATCTGTGCGCGGGTGCCCGGACCAAGGAAATCGAGTGGAGTCGCCGAGCGGGGCTGACGACGCTGCGGTCGTGGGATCGAACATGTGGGGCGAAGAGATTGCGTCGGTGTACGACGCGACGTCGGCGGCGATGTTTGCGCCGAGCGTGCTCAACCCAACGGTGGCACTGCTCGAGGAGCTGGCCGACGGCGGCCCGGCGTTGGAGTTCGCGGTCGGCACGGGTCGGGTGGCGCTGCCGTTGAGTGCTCGTGGGGTGGTGGTGCACGGCGTCGAGCTGTCAGCACCTATGGCTGCGAGGCTGGCGGAGAAGCCGCAGGGTGCTGCAGTGCCCGTCACGATCGGTGACATGACTGCTGCCCGCGTCGAAGGCGATTTCAAGCTCGTGTACGTGGTGTGGAACGCCCTGATGAACGTGACGACGCAACAGGAGCAGGTGGCGATGTTCCGCAATGCCGCACGACACCTCGGGCCGGGTGGGCGTTTCGTGGTCGAAGTCGTCGTGCCTCAGCTTCGAGGAGTGCCGCCGGGCGAGGTCGGGCGTGTCTTCGCGTTCGAACCCGATCACGTGGCTGTGGAGACCTTTGATGACGTCGTCAGCCAGATCTCCTGGTCGCACCACTGGATGTCGATCGACGGGCGGCTCGTGCATCACGCCACGCCGGGTCGGTACGTCTGGCCGGCCGAGCTCGATCTCATGGCCCAGATCGCAGGTCTCACGCTGCGCGAACGATGGGCCGGATGGAACCGGGAGCCCTTCACCGAGACAGCACCAACCAGGTTGCCGTATACGAGCACTCCTAGCGGCAGATATGAGCGACGGGTTCCTCGGCGGGGTCGAGCAGCCCATGGACACAGCAGATGGCGAGCGCGAACACTCACCGCGTCAAGGTGGGCAAGGAGGCGGGCAATGAGGCGTACGTACACGCTCGGGATCGCGTTGGGACTGGCGGCGGTAGCGGTGTTGACGGTGCCGGCAGCGGCGGGGGCGAAACCCCTGGAGAACGACCACTTCCACGAAGAGGAGCATGACACCATCGTCGAGTGCGGCCTGACGCTGCAACACGACCGCGTCGTCGACGGGCACTTCCTGTTCAATCCACACGGGCCCGACGGCCTCGCGTACGGCGGCGAACAGCTTCGCGGCACCGACACGCTCACCCTGCCCAACGGTCACACCTTCGTCCAGACGTTCGCGACAGCCACCAAGGACCTGCGCGTAACCGACAACGGTGACGGAACGCTGACGATCATCGGTCAGGGCGCGGGGAACTTCGTCGTATCGGGCTCTGACAGCCCCGTCGTGCTGAGGGACACCGGCCTGACCCGGGTCGAGGTCCTCATCGACAATGCCGGCACGCCCACCGACCCGTCCGACGACGACTTCCTCGAGTTCGTCGGTGTCGTCAAGGAATCGACCGGGCGCAACGACACTGGTGACTTCTGCGAGGACCTCCTCCTGATCGCCGGCTGACACGCGACCCCGCGCCGCGACCTCGGCAACCCGGTAACTCCGAGCAGAACGACGGAGCGCGAGATCGGCAGATATGGCGCGGTGGCGTTTAGATCTCGCAGACGGCAATGGCGGGTGCGTCTCGGCGTGCCTTGTCGGTTGCGGTGTCGAGGTCCGCGAGTTGGGTGTAGGTGATGCGGCTCGGGTCGATCCCGAGCGCGTCGGCGTCGGCCCGGTCGAGTCGTTCGATGAGCGATTTGGAGGCGAGTGTCCGGCCGCCGGTCGCGCAGGCTTCGATCCGCGCGGCCTCGTTTACTTCGTCGCCGAGCGCGGTGACTTCGCTGCGACCAGCGGTGAGGATTCGCCCGATGTACAGGGTCGCACCCCAGTGGAGCCCGAACCGCAGTGACAGCTCGGATGGAGGGATCTCGCTGCGCGCGGCGATGTCGGTGAGCGAGTCGCGCAGGGTACGCGCGGCGATGATGCTCGATCTCGCGGCCGCGGATTCGGAGCCCGCCGTCTCGGCGAGGAAGAAGGCGACGACGCCGTCTCCGGCGTGGCGGCCGACGATGCCACCGGCATCGACGATGCAACGGTCCGCCGCGCGTATCCAGCCGCCGAACGAACGCGAAGTACCGCGCGGTCGAAAGACGACGCGCCAGCGGCGAAGACGCTTCCAGATCGGCCATCAAGATCGCCGCAGGGCGACGATCGGCGTGCTCAACCGGCCCGCATCCGTTCGAGATGAGACAGGTCCACCGTATAGGCCGCCGCGGCAAGCTGCGACATCCCCGCCGAGGGCTTGATCAAGTTGCAAAACCCCGCAAGGTTTCCGTGAGCGTCATCGATCCGAACATGCGTCGTCGAACTCACCACCTCTAACCCCGAACCGTGGCGGACAGCGCCGGGGCGAGGCCACACAGGGGGAAGATCTTTGGGTTCAAGTTGGTCGACCAGGTCAGCGAACTCGGGATCGACGACCCGACGAAGCTCTTCTCGGCCGCCCGGCGTACTCGCAAGGATGTAAGGACCAATCTCCAAGAAGCGCGCTCGACGAACCTCCGGTAGCACAAAGCCGCCGCGGTTCACCGACACGCGAAACCGCGTCGTCTCCGCGCTAAAGAGGTGGAACCCGATTGGCAGGACCGTGCCCGCTCCTGTGTCCCCGTAAGCT
Organism: uncultured bacterium; assembly: GCA_963813485.1. GTDB lineage: Bacteria > Actinomycetota > Acidimicrobiia > Acidimicrobiales > VFJN01 > DASQUK01. The sequence goes on along the minus strand of CAWEZE010000004.1, from coordinate 191,385 downwards.
CAACCTCAGCTCGTCCGTCGCGAACACAGCCGCCACGCCGGCGTCATACATCTGCGCCCAATGGCCGGCGTCGTTCAGTGCCGACGCCCACGCAGCCAGGTTCGGGTCGTCAGGCAACGGAAGCGACTTCAAGCGATCAGTCACGCGCGCACAGATTGCCCGCTCTGGAGCGATCTCGCGGGCCGGAGCGGGCTGATGGGGTCAGCGGCTGGCGCCGGCGAGGAACGTGGCCACGATGTAGGCGGCGTGTCGGTCGAGGGACACGAGCGCTCGTTCGTAGCGCATGGTGGTGCGGGGATCGGCATGGCTGGCGGCCTCTTGGACGTCGCGGAGGGGAACGCCGGCGTCGAGGGCAGCGATGATGAACGCGTGACGAAGCGTGTGCGGCCCGACACGTTTGGCGATTCCGGCCCGTCGGGCGGGCGGCGGCGATGGTCCGGGCCGGAGTGGATCCGGGTTTGCTCGACGAGGTGAGCTGGTGGCGTACCGATGACCTGTGGTTCTGGGCGCTCCAAGCGCTGGTGACCTACGTACGGGCGGCATCCGAACACGGCGGTGAGCCAGTCCCGGCGATCTGCGGACGGGTCGCGAGCCGCCACGGCGTCCAGCTCGCACCGGCGACCTGACCCGGCGCGCCAGAACGCCCGGCTGGAACGCGCACAGAACATCGGCCTCGACGCGGAGACCCGCACACGGAACCGCGATCTGGCCGCCGATCGACCATCCCGCCGGGCGCTCCAGATTCCTGTTCTGCGGTCCTCGGCCGCTCCTCATCACGCGTCACCGAGCTGACCCCCGCAGTCTCGGTGGGCGCGCCCGATCCTGGTCCGTGGGCTACGGGACGCCGAGATGCTCCGACGGGACCAGTTCTACGCGTCGGCGTGGAAACCGGCGCTGGTGGCCGCGGGGCTGGCCGAGGACCGCTTCAAGTTCCACGCCTGCCGCCCACTGGTGCGCCTCGACGCTGCTGCTGCTGCCGAGGGCGCCCCGATCACCGCCGTGGCTGCCGCGAGCGACTCCTCAGGGACTGACGCCCTGGTCAGAGCTGTTGGTGACGGTGAGCCGGCCTGTAAGCCGGATTCTGTGAGGCGGTTTCCTTGCGGTCACCGCCCCGGTGGCCATCCATCTGTGCGGCCTACCTGGGGACATATGCCGGGCCAGCGTCCCCTGCTTGGCCTTGCTCCGGGTGGGGGTTGCCAGCCGCCGGGGTCGCCCCCGACGCTGGTGCGCTCTTACCGCACCGTTTCACCCTTGCCTGTGCGGATCACCGGTGGACCCGGCGCCCCGCCATCGGCGGTCTGCTCTCTGTTGCCCTGAACCGGCAGGTCACCCCGTCCTGGCTCTCGCCAGCACCCTTGCCCTGTGGAGTCCGGACTTTCCTCGACGCCTCCCGGCGCCGCGGCCACCCGGCCGGCTCACCGTCACCACCAGGCTACCGGTCGCGATCGCATCGCTTCGTCGTCACACGCCACGTATACGCCTTGACAGGCATATACGTAGACAAGAATATTAGACGCATGCCCATGGACACGTTCGCCGTACTGGCCGAGCCGACCCGGCGGCAGATCCTCGACGAGCTGTGCGCGTCGGAGAGCAGCGTCGGCGACCTGGTCGACGCGCTCTCGGTCAGCCAACCGATGATGTCCAAGCACCTGAAGGTGTTGCGTGACGGGGGCTTCGTCTCGTGCCGGGTGGCGGCACAGCGCCGCATCTACCGGATCGAGGCCCCGCCGTTCGAGCGGCTCGACGGGTGGCTCGAGCCCTACCGGCGCCTTTGGACCCGGCACCTCGACGCCCTCGAACGCCACCTGGACAGCCAGGGTGACATGCACGACGACAGTCAGGAGTAGCGATGAACCGCACGACCTTCGAGCCCGGGCCGCTGGCCCACATCGAGTGCCGTCCCAGCGGAGATCGCTGGACCCTCGTGTTCGTCCGCGACCTGCGCCATCCGCCCGAGAAGGTGTGGGCGGCACTCACCGACCCCGCGCAGCTCAGGGAGTGGTCGCCGTTCACCACCGACCGCGACCTCGGCAGGCCCGGGGACGCGACACTGACGATGATCGACGGCGAAGTCGCCGAGGACCTTCCAGCCACCGTGACCCGAGCCGAGCCGCCGGAGCTGCTGGAGTACACGTGGGGTAAGGACCTCTTACGGTGGGAGTTGGCACCCACCGAGCGGGGGACCCGGCTCACCCTGCAGCACACGATCGAGGACCGCGAGTGGTTGCCCAAGGTGGCCGCCGGCTGGCACATCTGCCTGGTCGTCGCCGAGCTCCTGCTGGACGGGACGCCCATCGGTCCGATCCGGGGCGAGGACGCCCGTAACTACGGGTGGGACGACCTCAACCAGGCATACGCCGTGACGCTGGGCATCCCCGGTTCCCGCTCACCCGACGAGCCGTCCTGAGCCAGTCAGCCCTTCGAGAAGAAGAGCTGGAACTCGAAAGTGCCGTCGCCGGAAATGGACAGCACGGAGAGCCCGGTAGGAGGGTCGATCCCGTGGTCGGCAAGGGCGATCGGGGCACTGCCCACCACGACGGCGGAGTCGCCCTGCAGCTCCGCCTGCAGCTCGATGGTGGCCTCGTTGGTGACGCCGTGGATCGTGAGCTCGCCGGTCGCCGACACCGCGGCCCGCTCGCCGTCGGTCAACCCCGTCGACAGCGCCACCGGCTCCGTGAGCCGAAAAGTGGCGGTGGGGAACCGGTCGGATTCCAGGCCCCTGGTCCGCAACGCTCCGTCGCGCCGGTCGCTGTCGCTGTCGAGGGTCGTCAGGTCGACCTCGACATCCACAGCCGTCACGGCGCCGTCGGCCACGGTCATGGTGCCGGTCACGTCCGGCGTCCTGCCGACGGCCGTGTTGGCGCCGATGCTGACCAGCTCCTCGTCGAAGCGATAGCCCGCCCAGGTGCTGGTGAAGTCGGCGAACGATCCCACGCTCTGATCGACGGTCCAGGTGCCGTCGACGCCGGCTCCCTCGGTGGTTCCGTCGGAGGACGCATCCCCGGTACCGGACGTGGCGGCCTCGTCGAGCGTCTCGCCGGCGGCGTCGATGTCGGCCTCGGGGGGCGCGTCGTCGCGCAGCAGGAACCACCAGCCGGCGAACGCCGCCACGCCCAGCACCACGACGGCTCCGGCCGCCACCCCGATCGTCCGGCGCGATCGTGCCATCTGGTCCACCCTTCGGCGCTAGAAGCTGATGGCGCTGAGGTCGGGCTCCCAGCCCGCGGCGCGTTCCACAGCTTCGCGCCACCGCTCCCGATCGAGTGCGCGTGCCGGCTCCACCACCGCCGCCGGATGCCAGCGGGCGGCGATGTCGTCCCACCCCGACCAGGTGCCGACTGCGAGCCCGGCCAGGTACCCGGCCCCCAGGGTGGTGGCCTCGCGCTCCGGTGAAACCTCCACCGGCCGGCGGGTGGCGTCGGCCAGCGCCTGGACGAACGTGGGATTGGCAGTCATCCCGCCGTCCACCCGGAGCCGGGGTAGGGCCAGCCCGGTGTCGGATTCGGTGGCCTCGACGAGGTCCGCGCCCCGATGGGCGACGCCCTCCAGGACCGCCCGCACGAGCTCGCAGCGGCCCGTGCCCCGGGTGATGCCGAGCAGCGTGCCACGGGCCCCGTAGTCCCAGCGGGGCGTCCCCAGCCCCAGCAACGCCGGCACGTACATCACCCCGTCTGCCGTCTCGCAAGCGGCGGCGACGTCGTGCGACTCCTCGGCGGTGGCGATGAGGCCGAGGTCGTCGCGGAGCCATTCCACGTTCGCCCCCGCGGTCAGCATCACGGCCTCGACGCCCCACATCAGCTGCCCCTCCCGGCGCCATGCGACGATCGGGAACGTTCCGTGCTTGCCCTCGCGTTCCGACGCCGGTCGGTCGGGGCCGACACATACATCGAGCATCCCACCGGTACCGAAGGTGATCTTGGCCAGCCCAGGGTGGACGCAGCCCTGTCCGACGAGCGAGGCCTGCTGGTCGCCGGCCAGGGCCGCCAGCGGCGGCGCGCCAGGCAGGGCGCCGGCGGTCCCGATGATCCCGGAGGTGTCGACCAGTGCCGGCAGCGCGGACTCGGGCACCCGGAGGGCCTCCAGCACCGTCGGATCCCAGGCCGAAGCATCGCCCCTCACGAGCCCGGTCACGGCGGCGTTGGAGAGGTCGGTGACGTGGAGTTCACCTGCCGAGAGGTGCCAGGCGATCCAGGTGTCGACGGTCCCGAAGCACAGGTCGCGTACGCGCTGGGGATCGGCCTCGTCGAGCAGGTGCGCGAGCTTCGTGGCGGACTCGTTGGGCGCGAACCGCAGGCCCTGGGACTGCCAGACCAGGCACGCGCCGACCGTGCGCAGGTCCTGCCAGCCGAGCCCGGGACCGACGGGCTTGCCGGTGGCTCGCTCCCATACAACGGTGGATGCCCGCTGGTTGCTCACGCCCACCGCCGCCACGGGTTCGCCCTCGGCCAGCGCCGTCTGGGCGACGTCGAGGGCGGCGTCGGCCATCGCCGCGGCGTCGAACTCCACCAGGCCGGGCGCCGGGGAGGACGGGAGCACCTGCCGATAGTGGACCGAACCCACGGTGGCGTCCGGCCGCACGAGCGCGCCACGGACGCCGGACGTGCCGACGTCCACGACCAGGATCGATCCGTCACGCTCGGTCATTGGTCCTCACCAACCCTCGACGCCGCCGAACGGGGACGGCAGCCCAAGCTTCCCGGGATTGAGGATGCCGCGCGGATCGAGCGCGCGCTTGGTCGCGACCAGGACGTCGAGCGCCGGCCCCAGCGCCTCCCGCATGAACCGCGCGCGGTTGAGCCCCACGCCGTGGTGATGGCTGAGGGCGCCGCCGTGTGCCAGGACCGCCCGCTGGCCGACGTCCCAGACCGTCCGGTAGTAGGCGTCGCGCCTGTCAGCTTCGACCTGGCCCGCGAACGTGAAGTAGAGGCAGCCACCGGACGGATAGCTGTGCGACTGGTGGGCCGACGCCGCGATGGTGCCCTCGACGGCCAGCAGGGCGTCCAGCGTGGCGCGATAGATGCTCGGCAGTGCCGTCCATGACGCCGAGACCTCCATCGTGTCGACGGTGAATCCCTTGCTGGTCAGGGCCTCCAGGGCGGCCACGTCGTTGCGGTGCGCCAGCCACTGCTCCACGAGCGCCGCATCGGCGCGCCGCGCGGGCGAGGCGCTGCGCAGGCACTCCTCGGCCACCACCTCCATGACCGCGTCGACCAAGTCGGGGTCGCCCTCGTCGAGCGCGAGCAGCAGCGCCTTGTCGCCGATCTGGTAGGTGCGGTCGGCCTCGGTGGGGTCGTACAGCCGCAGCGCCGCGGGCGTGGCGCCCCGCTGGACGATGCGCCGCATGCTGTCGAGGCCGTCCTCGAACGACGCCAGCAGCCACGCCCCGCGCCGCTCGTGGCGTGGCGCCGGATGCAGCTGCAGTCGGGCGCCGGTGATGACGCCGAGCGTGCCCTCGCTGCCCACGAACAGCTGGGTCAGGTCGGGACCGACCGCGGCTCGGGGCCAGCCGCCGGTCGTGATGCGGCTTCCGTCGGCCAACGCCACGTCGAGCCCCAGCACGATGTCCTCGATCTTGCCGTAGCGCCCGGAGAGCTGGCCGGCCGAGCGGCACGCCAGCCACCCCCCGACGGTCGACAGGGCGACCGACTGCGGCCAATGGCCGAGCGTGGCGCCGTGGTCGGCGCGCAGGTCGCGCTCGAGCAGATCGCCGAAGGTTCCCGGCCGGACATCAAGTACCAGCGACGTGGCGTCGACGTCGACGATGCCGGACAGAGCGGTGAGGTCGAGGAGGACCCCGCCGTGCACCGGGACCGACGCACCGCACACGCCGCTGCGGCCTCCGGCGGCGGTGACCGGCACCCTGGCGTCGTTGCAGACCGCGAGCACGGCGGCGACCTGATCGGCGTCGGTGGGCCGGGCGACGGCACCTGCCAGCCCCGCCACCTGGCCTTCGGTCGCCCAGGCCATCGCCACCGGCCACCAGTCGCGGCTGGCCTCGGCCAGCACCGCTGGATCGGTCGTCACCTCGGCGCACGCCGCCCGCAGTCGCTCGACCACGGTGCCGGGCACGTCGATCCGGTTCGCACCGAGCCGGGGCGTGGCGTCGCCGGCGCCCCCGGCGATCGCGATCGGCGGGGTGGGCGCACCCGGTCCGGCAGGGGGCAGGGTGGGGGGCGTGGTCACGCCCGCGAGTCCTGGACCATGGGCGTGCCTACCACGGCGGCAGCCCGGGCGGCGCGTCGGCGCGGCCCACCAGCCAGGCGAGCAACGCGGCGCGGCCCGCCGGCGACAGCCGGTCCGGGAGCTGGGCCAGGGCCTTGGGCAGCTCCAGCTCGACGTAGGCGTCGGGCCAGTCCGCCGGCTCGGCGCCCAGGCCCAGGTCGACACGATGGATCTCGACCTCCCGCCAGCGCCTGGACGGCATCTCGGCGCAGGGGCACAGCTCCCCGCTACCCATGCGCCCGTGCCCGGTGGTCCAGACCTCGACGGGGACCCGGCCCCAGGTGGCGTCGAGATGGTCGATGGCCCGGACCAGGTCGGCGAGCAGCTCGGCGGCCGGGCGCCCGGCACCGGCCGCGATGTCGGCCGCCCGACCCTCGAGACCACCCTCGTACTGATCCGTCACCCGGCCAGCCATGGCACCCTCCAGCATGCGGATGTGCGAGTCGGCGTTGCGGGCGAGATGGGTCACGACGTGGCCGACGGTCCAGTCCGGGAGGCGGCTGGGCCGGCGGGCGGTGGCATCGTCGAGCCCGTCGAGCGTCGCCAGCAGCCGGGTGTTTGCGTCCCAGCACGCGTCCAGAGCCCGGGCGGTGGCCGCGGGTACATCGGTGAACCGCTCGGCATCGGGCCGAGCCTCCGCGTCGGGCCGCACCGTCATCCGCTCCCGGCGACGGCCGCGTTCTCGGGCAGGCCGGGCACCTCGCGCTCGTGCGCCAGAGCCGTCCGGAAGCGATCGACCTGCGCCGCCCGCTCGGCTTCCGACCAGCCCAGTTCCCGGGCGAGCAACTCGGCGACGTCGTCGGCCGCCGCGGCGCTGGCGTCGCGGCCCAGCAACCGGCTGCGCGTGCGCCGTGACAGGACATCGTCGACGGTCGCGGCCATCTCGTAACGCGCCGCGTAGAGGGCCTCGGCCCGGCGATAGGGGAGACCGGGCACGAGCGGCTCGGCCATCGTGGGATCGGCGGCGATCATGGCCTCGACGACCGCGGCCTCGCCGCCGTAGCGGCCGCCCAGGTGGGCATCTCGCTTGCAGGCCTCGCGCCAACCCGCGGCCCCTCGCAGGGGGAGCGAGCGGGTGCGGCTGCGCCGGGCGCGGCGGGGGAGGGGTTCGCCGGCGGACGCCATCGCTCTCACGGCGGCGTCGACGGCATCCTGCGCCATCTCCCGGTACGTGGTGAGCTTGCCGCCCGTCACCGTGATCATGCCGCCGGCGCTGGCGAAGACGCGGTGGCGGCGGGACAGGTCGGCCGTGCGACTGTTGCTGGCATCGCGCACCAGCGGCCGGAGTCCAGCCCACGTGCCGAGCACGTCGCTCTCCCGGAGCGGCTGGGAGATCGCATGGTTGATGGCGTCGAGCAGATACGCGACGTCCTCGGGCGTGCACTGGGGATCGTCGACATCGCCGTCGTAGTCGGTGTCGGTGGTTCCGATGTACGTGACGCGGCCGTCGCCCGCGGCCTCGCCCAGGACGCCTCCCTCGTCGCCGTTGCCGCCAGGAGCGGGCCAGGGCACGACGAACACGGAGCGGCGATCCTGGCGGACCGGCACGACCGCGGCGATGTCGTTGCGCAGCTTGTGCCAGGGCACGGAGATGTGGATGCCCTTGGCCGGGCGGATGGAGTTGGGGTGAGATCCCTCGTCGAGGGCACGCACGTCGTCGGCCCAGACGCCGGTCGCGTTGATCACGATCTTGGCCCGCACCTCGATGCCGCCGGTGCCCCCGCCGGTGTCGACGACGGCGCCGGCCACGCGGCCGCTGTCGCCCTTGACGATGGCGGTGACCGCGGCATGGTTGACGACGGTGGCGCCGAAGTCGAGCGCCGCCGTGCGGGCCACCGTCAGCGTGAGCCGGGCGTCGTCCGTCTGTGCGTCGTAATACAGGTATGCCCACGCCAGGCGCTCGCCGAGCGTGGGCATGTGGGCGAGGGCCGCGTCTCGGCCGAGGCGCCGGTGGCGCTTGCCGATGCGCAGTCCGCCCGTGAGGTCGTACATCCACATGGCCGAGCCCAGCGCACGGGCGAGTCGCTTGGGGATGATCCCGCCCTTGCCCTCGAACACGGGGATGAGGAACGGCAGCACCTTGACCAGGTGAGGGGCGTTGCGCAGCAGGCGCTGGCGCTCGCGGAGGGCTTCGTACACGAGCCGGACGTCGCCGTTCTGCAGGTAGCGCAGACCCCCATGGATGAGCTTGGACGACTTCGACGACGTCCCCGACGCGAGGTCGTCACGCTCGACCAGGGCGGTGCGCAGTCCCCGGGAGGCCGCGTCGAGCGCCACGCCGGCGCCGGTGATCCCGCCGCCGATGACCAGCACGTCGTATGTGCCTTCGGCGAGGCGGGCGATGTTCTCGTTGCGATCGAACGTGCCGAGAGGCATGGCGGCTCAGAGCCTACGGGGTGGTCGCCCGAAGTCTTTGAAGGAAAGGCGGTGCACAGCACCGAAAAATCTTCAAAGAACGGGCGAGCACCGCCTCATGGAGTGGTTCGTGGCCGGGCCCATCACGCTGGTGGTCGCCCATCCCGCCTACGCGCACGAGACCGCGCTGGGCGCCGAGACGCTGGCCGAGCTGCGTCGCGATCTGCAGCTCGGCGGCTGAACGGTCGGCCGCGTCGGCCCTCACACGAACTAGCTGGTCAGGTGGCACGGAGCCGCCGGGCAACACCCTTGCCAGCGGCCGGTCGGGAGTGCCAAGATCGACTGTCTCCCGGTGCCGGGCCGGCGCGTCCCCCACGGTTTGCGTTCCGGCCCCCGGGGAACAGAAACTCCGATCCGAGCTCGCTGCTGCGACGCCGATCGCGTACGACGATCTCAGCCATAGGGGGACCCACCCGCCACCATGATGCAGACCTGGCGCCAGCATGCCGCGTGCCGCGGCCTCGATCCCTTGACGTTCTACCCGGCCTCCGACGACGAGGCCGAGGGCGCCAAGGCGGTCTGTGCTCAGTGTCCCGTGCGGGAGGCGTGCCTCGAGCACGCCCTCAGCGTGCGCGAGAAGGACGGCGTGTGGGGCGGCTGTACCGAGCGGGAACGCCGCCGCATCCTCCGCCAGCGTCGCCGAGCTTCGTGAACGTGCAATCGGGGTGCGAGACCTAGTCTGACGCCCCTATGGAGTTCGACGAGGTGGGCGGATGGCCGGCGGTTCTGGGGACGCTGGCAGCGCGGCGCGACCTGACGACAGAACAGGCCCGGGCCGCCATGGCCGAGATCCTCGACGGCGCGGCCACGCCGGCGCAGATCGCCGGGTTCATCGTCGCGTTGCGCATGAAGGGCGAAACGGTCGACGAGCTCGGGGGCTTGGTCGACGCCATGCTGGCGGCGGCCGAGCGGGTCACGCTGCCGCCGAACGAGACCGTGGTCGACATCGTCGGCACCGGCGGCGACCGCGCCCACACCATCAACGTTTCCACCCTGTCGGCGCTCGTCGTTGCGGGCGCGGGCGGGCGGGTGTGCAAGCACGGCAACCGGGCTGCGTCGTCGGCGACCGGTTCGGCCGACCTGCTGGAGGCGCTCGGGGTGCGGATCGACTGTGGACCCGAGGAGGTGGCCCGCTGTGTGGCCGAGGCGGGCATCGGCTTCTGCTTCGCGCCGCGCTTCCATCCGGCGATGCGCCATGCCGGTCCGCCGCGGCGCGAGCTCGGCATCGCCACCGCGTTCAACTTCCTGGGCCCGCTGGCCAACCCGGCGGGCGTTCGCCGGCTGATGATCGGTGTGGCCGATCCCTCCATGGCGGAACGCATGGTGGGCGTCCTGGCGGCCCGGGGGAGCGAGCGAGTGCTGGTGGTCCACGGCGACGACGGGCTCGACGAGCTGACGGTCTCCACCACCTCCCAGGTGGTCGAGCTGCGCGACGGCGGGGTGCGGGATTACTCGGTCGATCCCAAGGAGCTGGGTATCACACCGGCGCCCACCGAGGCACTGGTGGGCGGCGATCCCGCCACCAACGCCGCACTCGCTCGGCGGGTTCTGGCCGGCGATCCTGGTCCCCACCGCGACGTCGTCTGCCTCAACGCCGGCGCCGGGCTGGTCGTCGCCGGCATGGCCGATGACCTCGCGCAGGGGTTGCAGGCGGCGCAGGCGGCGATCGACGCCGGCGCCGCCGCCGCCGCCCTCGACCGCCTGGTCGCGGTCTCGAACGGCTGAGGACCGCTCGGGCGGGCGCCGAGGCCGCCGCCGCCGTAGATTGACATCGTGTCCGGCGCAGCCCTGCCCACCGGCGACCCGACCCGCGACCGCCTCTTGACGGCCGCGGCCGAGGTGTTCGCCGAGAAGGGCTACGACGGCGCCGGCGTCCAGGAGATCGCCCGGCGAGCGGGCTTCACCACCGGTGCCATCTACGGGCGGTTCCGCGGCAAGGCACAGTTGCTGCTGGCCGCGATGGAGGCGAACTCGCACGACGAGTTCGAGGAGCTCTTCGCCGACCACCGCTTCGAGGGGCGGGCCACCGACATCCTGACGACGGTCGGCTCCCACCTCGTGACCGACGAGTTCGACAGCGGGCAGGCGCTGCTCCTCGAGGCATTCGTGGCCGGCCGGCGTGATCCCGAGGTCGCCGGCATGCTGCGCCGGATCATCGAGGAGCGCACCGTGTCGCTCACCGCGCTCGTCGAGGAGGCCAAGAGCACGGGCGCCATCGACCCTGCCCTGGACACGCGGTCGATCGTGCGGTTCTGCCACGCCGTGGCGCTCGGGTTCCTGCTGTTCGGCGCCATCGACCTCGACCGTCCAGATCCCGTTCCGTGGGAGACGCTCATCGCCCGGCTGGTCGATGCGGTCGCGGTCGACGCGGTCGCGGTCGACGCCGGCCGACGCGGGCGCCCCGGAGCCTCCGCGCCCGTCACCCTCCCGGGATGGTGACTAGCGCGGCTGGACGGTGCCCCACGTGCCGGGTCGCCCTGCGGACGGCGTTGGCCACATGCCGCCTGGCGTTCTGACTCACTCGATGCCCAGGCCCCACATGGAGTCGAGGTCGTGTCGCGAATACGCCTGGAAGGCGATCATCGTCGTGGTGTGGACGATGCCCTGGAGCGCGGCGATGCGGCGGGTCACCACCTCCGCCAGCTCCTCGTGCCGTCGCACACGCACGATGGCTACGAGGTCGAGGTCGCCGGTCACCGAGTAGACCTCGGCGACGCCATCGACGTCCGCGATGTCGGAGGCGAGGTCGGCAATCCGGTCGGGCTGGGCATTGATCAGCACGAAGGCGGTCAGCACGGCTGGGCAGCGTAGGCCAGGGGGCGGACGCTCCGGATCAGTAGGCTTGTGACCCGTGACGACGCGCTATCGCTGCTCCGCTTGCGGCAACCAAACCCGATTCGACGTGGTGACATCGCGGCGCACACGGGCCTTCCATCACTTCACCGTCGGCGGTGAGCTACAGGTCGAGGACGAGGCCGTGCTCCACGAGTCGGTCGACGACGTCTCCTGCCGTTGGTGCGGCACGGGTGGGTCGGTTTCGGTCATCGAGCACGAAGTCGATGGCACTCTTGTCGCCTGGGAGGCGGGCACGTCGCGGACAGCCGAGGCCGCGGGGGAGATCTGACCGACCCGACGGGGCCGATTCGCCCGGCGGTCGAGGCCGCCCTCGAGGCCGCTCGGGTCGGACTGCGAGCCGACCCGAGCGTGCTGCCACCCCCGGCACTGCGGCCGTACCTGGGTTTCGCCAAGCTGTCGCCTGCAGCGCTCTCGGCCATCGCCCGAGTCGTGGATCAGGACGACGATTTCCGCGCCCGGGTGACGGCGTCCGTCGATGAGGACACAGTCGGGCGTGGGGCCTGGTTGTGGCTGACCCGCCCACCGGGCTGGAGCGACGACCTCGCGGCGATCGAGGCCGAGGATCGCGAGCAGCGGGCCAGCCGCGCGGCGGAACGGCGAGAGGCCCGCGACGAGCGCTCGGCCGCCAAGCGGCTGGCGGCCACCCAGGCGGCGCTCACGCGTGCCGAGACGGTGGGCGAGGAGCGCCGTCTCGAGCTCGATCGCCTGCAGCGGGAGCTGGACGAGGTGCGCCGCGCCCGGACGGCCAGCGAAGCACGCCTTGCCGAGCTGGAGACCACGGTCGCCAAGCTGGAAGCGGCGCGGGCCTCTGCCGTCCGGAACCTCAAGGACGCCGACGCCCGGTTGGTCAACCGGGCCACCGAGCTGAAAGCCGTGAAGGCCAGACTGCGCGAGTTGGAGGCGGAGGCGCCCCGACCGCAGACCTCCGGTGAGGAGGCGGCCCCGGCAGCAGCCGACGACACCGGGCGTGCGGCTCCCGACCTCGGCGTAGTGGCGCGTGAGCTCGCGCGGGCCGCGCAGGGGGCGTCGTCGCTCGCGGATGGGTTGGCCGGCCTGGCTGCGGCGCTGGCAGACAGGGGAGCTGAGCCGGCGCCCTCGGGGCTCGTCTCGGAGCCCTCGGGGCGTCCCGTCAGCGATGCCGCCGTCCGTCGTGAACGGCGCACCCCGGTGGCCCTGCCGGGCGGCTTGCTCGACGATTCAGTCGCGGCGGCGCAGCACCTGTTGCGAACACCCAACGCCGTTCTCGTGGTCGACGGCTACAACGTGACCATGACCGGCTGGCCCGAGCTGGCCGCCGCCGACCAGCGCCGACGCTTGGTGGCACTGCTTGCGGACCTGGCCGCCCGCACGTCGACCCGGGTGGAGCTGGTGTTCGACGGCGCCGAGGTCGACAGAGGCACCATCACCGTGCCTGCACCGGCCCGCCAGTGGGTGCGGGTGCGATTCTCCCCGCCGGACGTCGAGGCTGACGACGTGGTGCTCGACCTCGTGGCCCAGCTCCCCGCCAGCCGGCCGGTGATCGTGGTGTCCAGCGACAACCGGGTCCGCGAGGGCGCTCGCCGCGGCGGCGCCAACCTGCTCCACTCCCGTCAGCTCCTCGACACGCTGGGCGTCGGCACCACCTGAAGCGCCCAACCGGGCCTTGATTGTCACAGGTCGTTCGTAACGTCGGGGCATGCGTGGCATGACGAGATTCCGGGCGGCCGCCCGCGACCCGAGCCGAGGAGACGTTCATGGCCCGTTCCCACGACCCAAGCGACGGCGTCCTTCGTATCGACTGCGACGACTGCGCCATGCAGGGCACCGAATGCTGCACCGACTGCTTGGTGACGTTCATCTGCTCTCGCGAGCCTGGCGAGGCGGTGGTCGTCGATGTCGCGGAAGCACGGGCCCTCCGCACGCTGTCCGAGGCCGGCCTGCTACCCCGGTCGCGCCACGTCCGCCGCACGGGCTGAGGATCACCTGCGCGTTGGCGACCATGCCAGAGTTGCCCGGCGACAGGGCGACCGGCACGATGGCCCGGTGGCCACGGTCCTCGTTCGCCCGCCTCGGCGCGTCCCGCAGGTCGCCGACCTGGTGGCGGTGGGCCGTGCGCACGGCCTCGACGCCGTCGGCGTCGCTCCGGCCAGGCCGTTCGCCACCACGCGCCGCCACCTCGAGCGCCGCCGTGCCGCCGGCTTGCACGCCGGCATGGCGTTCACCTATCGGCGCCCCGAGCGGTCGTCCGACCCGGGGCAAGCACTCCCAGACGCCCGTGCCATCGTGGTCGGCGCGCGGAGCTACCGCCGAGCGACCGCCGAGCCGTCATCCGGTGCGACCGCCGGGCCGGCCGTGCAATCCGGGTCGGTGGTCCCGGCCGCGCCACGGGGTCGCGTTGCCCGCTACGCCTGGGAGGACCACTACGCGCCATTGCGGTCGGCGCTGACCGTCGTCGCCCGCGAGCTCGAGGCCGCGGGCTGGCGCTGCCGAGTCGTGGCCGACGACAACGCCCTCGTCGATCGGGAGGCCGCATACCGAGCAGGCATCGGCTGGTACGGCAAGAACGCCAATCTCCTCCTGCCGGGTCGGGGCAGCTGGTTCGTGCTGGGCTCGGTCATCACCGATGCGCCGTTGGCTCCGGGCACTGGGCGGCTCGCCGATGGCTGCGGTAGCTGCACCCGTTGCATCGACGGATGTCCCACCGGTGCCATCGTCGCCCCCGGGGTGGTCGACGCCCGGCGGTGCCTGGCTTGGTTGCTGCAGATCGATGGGCCGTTCCCCCGTGACCACCGCGCCGCGCTCGGCGATCGGCTCTACGGATGCGACGACTGCCAGGAGGTTTGCCCGCCCAACCAACGCGCCGACCGGGTCGATCCAGCCGCTGAGCCCGCGGCCGGCGCGCAGCCGGTCGTCGACCTGCTCGAGATGTTGGCGGCCAGCGACCACGAGCTCATGGCCCGGCACGGGCGCTGGTACATACCTCACCGCCAAGCGCGGTACCTGCGCCGCAACGCCCTGGTGGTGCTGGGCAACATCGCCGATCCCCGGGATCCCGCCGTGGCGGCGGCCCTGTGCCGGGCCCTTGCCGACGCCGACCCACTGGTGCGGGGCCACGCGGTCTGGGCCACCCGGCGACTCGGGCGGCCCGACCTCCTGAGCGAGGTGGCCGGCATCGCCCACGACCCCGATCCGCTCGTTCGAGCGGAGCTCGAAGCGGCGGTCGACGCGCGCGTCCCCGCCGCGCCTGCGGCGCCGACGTCAGTGCAGGCGCCGACGGGCTGATCCCCCCGCCAGCTCCGAGGATCCCTGTCGTGTCCCACCTGTTGGTCACCAACGATTTCCCGCCCAAGCTCGGTGGCATCCAGTCCTACCTGTGGGAGCTATGGCGGCGGCTGGATCCCGCCAGCTTCACGGTGCTGACCACGCCCCACGACGGCGCCGCCGCCTGGGACGCCGCCCAGACGTTCCGGGTCGAGCGCGTCACGCGGAGGATGCTCATGCCCACCGGCGCGATGGTGCGGCGCATCGATTCCCTCGCCGCCGAGACCGGCGCCGGGCTGGTCATGCTCGACCCGGCGCTCCCGGTAGGTCTGGTGGGCCCTCGGCTACGCCTGCCCTACGGGGTGGTGCTCCACGGCGCGGAAGTGACGGTGCCGGGACGGCTGCCGGTCACCGGCCATCTGATGGGGCGCGTGCTGCGGGGCGCGGTGGAGGTGGTCGCCGCGGGGCGGTATCCCGCAGACGAGGCCGAGCGGGCGGCCGGGCGGCCGCTGCCGGTCACGAAGGTCCCGCCTGGCGTCGACACCGAGAGATTCCGGCCGCTCGACCCGGAACAGCGGGCCAAGGCCCGGGCTCGCTTCGGTCTGCCGGAGGACGGGCGGGTGATCGTCAGCCTGAGCCGCCTGGTGCCCCGCAAGGGCATGGACGTCCTCATCGAGGCGGCGGCGCAGCTGGCGCCGACGCGACCCGACCTGGTCGTCGCCATAGGCGGCGGTGGACGCGATCGACGCCGGCTGGATCGCCTGGTGTCCCGCATCGGGGCGCCCGTGCGGATGCTCGGCCGGGTGCCCGACGACGACCTGGCAGAGCTCTACGGCTGCGCCGACGTGTTCGCGATGCTGTGCCGCAACCGCTGGGGTGGCCTCGAGCAGGAGGGCTTCGGCATCGTGTTCCTCGAGGCGGCCGCCTGCGGCGTGCCCCAGGTGGCCGGCGACAGCGGCGGCGCGGCCGAGGCCGTGGCCGACGGGGAGACCGGGTTGGTGGTCGGCCACCCGTCCGACGTGAGCGCCGTGGCCGCGGCGCTGGCCGGGCTCGTCGACGATCCCGACAGGTGTCGCGCGATGGGCGGCGCGGCCCGCGCCCGAACGGTCGCCGAGTTCGGCTACGACCGCTTGGCCGGCCGGCTGGGGGAGGTCCTGGCGCGGTGGTGAGCCCCGGGCGCGACCGACCCGACGACGAACGCACCGGCGACGAACGCACCGGCGACGAACGCACCGGCGACGTGGCTGATGACGATCGCGGCGGCGATCGGCCGGAGCCGAACGCCGGGAGAGACCTGATCTGCCGGGTGGCGGTGTGGGCGACCGCCGTCTTCGTGGTGGCCTCGGTGCTGGCGGCGGTGTGGCCCGACACGTTCCTGCCGCTGTCGGTCCCGGTCGACCTCGTGTTGTTCGCGGCCGGGTGCGGCGCCTTCCTGTGGGCCTACGCCCTGGCGATCGGCCGCAGCCGCTACGAGACGGTCACGATGGGCGGGCTCTTCTTCCTCGGCGAGGGCGTGGCTCCCCCTGACGTGACCCGGCTGCTGCGCGGCGCGCTCGGCGTGCAGGTGGTGGTGGCGGTCGTGGCCGCGGCGGTGCGGCCGTTCACGGCGCTGGCGTTCTCGGTCCTCGTCCCGATGCTCGGCTTGGGCCTCATGGCGCTGTGGGCGGCCCGCCACGGTCGCTTCCCGGCCAAGCTGTCCGACCGGGATGGCTAAGGAGCCGAGCGGATAGGGCGGTTCGTGCAGCCTACGCGTGGGAATTTGGTGGTCGACGGCCAGCTCCCCGGCTCGGCTCTCCCGGGAACACTGACCACCATGAGCCAAGAGGACGTGCCTATCCGCTCAGGTCCTGAATGCCGGTTCCGCGGAGCACCCAAGCCGGGCTGACGAACCGGGCGGGGGCCCGGCAGCAGGCGGAATCGGCGTTCACTAACGTGCCCCACGTCCCATCGTCCACCTCGGGGAGGAGCGCAGCGACATGGACCAGGCGACGCAGAAGATGGTCATCGGCGCGTCGCCGCAGCGCATCTGGGAGGTGCTCACCGCCTTCGACGACTATCCGACCTGGGCCCACGATCTGAAGTCGGCGACCGTGGTCGATCGCGACGACGAGGGCCGCCCCCGCGACGTCGCCTTCCGGGCCGCCGCGATGGGCCGCAGCACCAGCTACACGCTGCGCTACGACTACGCGCGGGCTCCCGACGTGCTGGCGTGGCGCCTGGTGGAGGGCGACATCACGCGCAAGCTCGACGGGTCCTACGAGCTGCGGGCCGTCGACGGTGACGCCGAGCGCACCGAGGTCTCGTACCACCTCGAGGTGGACCTCCTCGTGCCCCTGCCGGGCTTCGTCAAGCGCCGGGCGGAGGCGCGCATCGTCCACAGCGCGCTCCGCCAGCTGCGCGACCACCTGGAACACTGATGCCGGCCGCTGGGGCACCGCCGGGAGCCCGCGCGGCCCACGACGCCCGGGTGCTGCTGTTCACGGGCAAGGGCGGCGTCGGCAAGACCACCGCGGCGGCCGCCACCGCCCTGCGGTGCGCCGACGCCGGTCTGCGCACCCTGGTGCTGTCGACCGATCCTGCCCACTCGCTGGCTGACGCCCTCGACGTGGAGCTCGGCCCGCTCGTCGCCCCGGTGGCCGATGGGCTCTGGGGGCAACAGCTCGACGCCCAGGACCGCATGGAGGACTCCTGGGCGGAGATCCAGCGCTACCTGGTGGAGGTGTTCCGCTGGGCCGGGATCGACACGCTCGAGGCCGAGGAGCTGTCGGTGGTGCCGGGGCTGGACGAGGTGTTCGCGCTGGCCGACATCCGTGAGCACGCCGACGCCGATTGGGACGTCGTGGTGGTCGACTGCGCCCCGACCGCCGAGACGATCCGGTTGCTGTCGCTGCCCGACGTGCTGGCCCGCTACATGGAGCGCGTGTTCCCGATCGGGCGCCAGGTGAGCCGGGTTGTGTCACCGGTGATGTCCCGCCTCACCACGCTGCCGGTCGCCCACGACGACCTGTTCGCCGCCACCCGGCGCTTCTACGAGCGGCTCGCCGGGGTCCGCGAGATCCTCACCGACGGCAGGCGCACGAGCGTGCGGCTGGTGGTGAATCCCGAGCGGGTGGTCATCGCCGAGGCGAGGCGCACGCACACCTACCTGGCCCTGTTCGGCTACCACGTCGACGCCGTGATCGCGAACCGCATCTTGCCCGACGAGGTCGCCGACCCTTGGTTCGCCGGCTGGAAGGCGCTGCATGCCCAGCAGCTGTCGGCCATCGACGAAGACTTCGCCCCTGTGCCGGTGCTCCGGCTCCCGCTGCAGCCGGCGGAACCGGTCGGCGTGGAGGCCCTGCGGACGGTGGCCGATGCCCTCTACGGCGACGAGGATCCGACGGCGCGGTTCGGGTCGAGCGAGCCCATGCGCGTGCGGCGCCACGGGGCGGCGACGGTGCTGGAGCTCGACCTGCCGTTCACTGAGCGCGACGAGCTCGAGTTGGGCAGGCGCAACGGAGAGCTGCTCGTCCGGGTGGGCCCGTACCGTCGGGCGTTGGTGCTTCCCGACTCGCTCCGCCGCCGGTCCGTGGCCGGAGCGCGGCTGCACGAGGGCCGGCTGCTGGTGACCTTCGCCGCCGCTGTGGGCCGGTGAGACGAGAGGGACGTCGATGGAACCAGACACGAACTGCCCGGATCGTGCCCGCGATGGGATCCAGCACCTGCAGGCGGCGGCGCGTGAGCTGATCCATGCCGCACGTGCCCTGCTCGACGTGGCCGAGGACCTGGTCGACGACCCCGCGGCGATCGCCACCGTGGCGGCCGCGCTTGGCGCCATGGGTGACGCTGCCCGTCGCCGTGCCACCGCTTCCCCCGAGGACGACGACGGTGACGCCGGAGCGGCTCCCGAGACGACGATCGAGCGCATCACGGTTGCGTGACCGCCGCGCCGACCCCGGGTGCCGACAGCCTCGACAACAACCCCCGACAGCCCCCGACAAACAACCCCGACTGCCCCCAGCGGGGGCCGGGGCGGTGACCTACGATCGGCACACACCACGTCGACGATCGCCCGAACCCCCATGCTCGAGGAGGCGCCGTGGCGGCCATGACCGAAGCCACGATTCGCGAGTTGGCATCGATCAAGGGGGAGCGAGCACCAATCACATCCTGTTACCTCGACGTCGACGGACGCCGGGTGGCTCGCCAGCGTGACCTCGAGCACGAGGTCGACGTCCTGCTCAAGGACGCCCGGGCTCGGGCCGACGGCGATGCGTCCGTGTTTCGTGACTTGCGGCGCATCGAGCAGTACGTCCGCGGCGGGATCGACCGATCCCGCGTCCGGGGACTGGCGATCTTCGCCTGCTGGGCCGACGAGCTCTGGGAGGTGATCGAGCTGCCGATGCCGGTACACAGCCGCGTGGTGATCAATCATGTCCCGGCCGTGGGCGAGCTGGAGGTGCTGCTGCGCGAGCACGAGCCCATGGGCGTCCTGCTGGCCGATCGTCAGCGCGCCCGCATGTTCGTGTTCGAGCTCGGGGAGCTGGCCGAGCGGTCCGAGCTGTTCGAGGCCGTACCCCGTGATCTCGACGTCCGCGGCGAGCGCGACCGGGGCAGCGACCTAAAGCAGGTCATCGAGACCCACACCCAGCAGCATGTCCGCCACGCCGCCCGGGTGGCCTTCGAGGTCTGGAACCAGCATCCCTTCCGGCACCTGGTAGTCGGTGCCTCCGATCCCCACGTCCGGACGCAGCTCGAGTCCGATCTGCATCCCTACCTCCGGTCGCGGCTCTGCGGCCAGATCTCGGTGCCGGTCACCGCCGGCCACGCCGAGGTGCTGGCCGCCGCCCAGGCCGCCGAGGCCGAGGTCGAGCGTCGGCGCGAGGCCGTGCTCGTCGAGCGGTTGCGGGCCGCCGTCGCCGGCCGCCGTCGGGGGGTGGCGGGACTCGGTCCGGTGGTGGATGCGCTGGCCGCCCACCGGGTCGGCACGCTGATCGTCTCCAAGGGCTACGCCGCCCCCGGCTGGCGGTGCACGGGCTGCGACACGCTCGCCGCCTTCGGTCGCCGTTGCAAGGGCTGCCGTGGGGAGATGGTGCCGGTCGACGACCTGGTCGAGGACGCCATCGAGGAGGCCTTGACGCAGTCGTGCCAGGTTGAGATCTGCGTCGGCAACGCCGACCTCGACGTCATGGGGCGGATCGGCGCCCTGCTCCGCTACTGAGCGAGCGTCCGCAATGCAGCGAGCCCTGGGCCCGAGCGGCCCGTCGCCGAAGGCGACAGGAGCGGGATACACGGCGTCGGAGCCCGAGCGGCCCGTCGCCGAAGGCGACGAGAGCGGAGAACGTTGAGCCGTCGCCGTCCTGCCGCGTCCTTGGGGGAAACGGGATTGCTTGCGGGCATCGACGTCGGGGGGACCAAGGTCCTCGGCGTGGCGCTGCGAGCTGAAAACCCAGCGGTGGTGCTCGCCGAGGCCCGGGTCCCCACGCCCGACTCGGAGACCGGGCTGCTCGACGCCATGGCCGACGTGGTGCGGCAGCTCGATGCCCAGGCCGGGAGCGCGGGGATCACGTCCGTCGGCGTGGGCATCGCCGGGCTCATCGACCGCACCGGCCGCCTGCGTGTGAGCCCCAACCTGCCGGGTCGGCGCGACATCGCCATCGGGGTCGAGCTCGACAAGCGGCTCGGCCTGCCCATTCGCGTCGACAACGACGCCACTTGCGCCGCCTGGGCCGAGTACCTCGTCGGCGCCGCCCGCGGCGCCGACGACGCCGTGCTGGTCGCGTTGGGTACCGGCATCGGGGCCGGCATCATCGCCGACGGCGAGCTGGTGCGCGGCGCCCACGGCTTCGGCGGCGAGGCGGGCCACATGGTGGTCGATCCCCGGGGGCCGCGGTGTCCCTGCGGGCGCCGGGGCTGCTGGGAGCGCTTCGCCTCGGGCAGCGGGCTCGGCTGGATCGGACGCGAGGCCGCGGAGGCGGGGCAGTTCGCACGAGGCGTCGAGCTCGCCGGGGGCCTGGCCGACAACGTGCGGGGCGAACACGTCACCCAGGCGGCCCGTGAGGGCGACGAGGCTGCCCTCGAGGTGATGCGGGAGTTCGCCGGGTGGGTTGCCCTCGGGGTCGGCAACCTCGTCACGCTGCTCGACTGCTCCTTGGTCGTGATCGGTGGGGGGCTGGTCGAGGCGGGCGAGGTCCTGATGGAGCCCGTGCGCGCCGCCTATGTGCGACACGTCATGGCACCGGAGGAGCGCAAGGACGTGCGCATCGTGTCGGCCGAGCTGGGGGAGCGGGCGGGCGCCACCGGCGCCGCGCTCCTCGGCGGCCGGGAAGCCTCTGCGATCGCCGAGTGAGGCCGGCGAAGCCTTAGGAGCCGAGCGGATAGGGCGGTTCGCACAGCCTACGCGTGGGGATTTGGCGGTCGACCACCAGCTCAACAGCTCGGCGCCCCGGCAGCGCTGACCACCGTGAGCCAAGAGGACGTGCCTATCCGCTCACGTCCTTAGCCGGGCGGGGGTTGGTTTCGCCCCTCGGCATACCGCCGGCGGCACGCCTCGATCTCGCTGGCGGCGGCGTCGGCGCCCTCGAAGCCGCGCACACTCGAGTGCTTGTTGGGCTCGAGCACCTTGTAGACCTCGAAGAAGTGTTCGATCTCATCGGTCATGTGGGCGGGCAGGTCGGCGATGTCGGTCACCCGCTCCCAGCGTGGGTCGCCGGCGGGCACGCACAGGACCTTGGCGTCCGGGCCCTTGTCGTCCTCCATCCAGAACACCCCGACGGGACGGGCGTTGACCCAGCATCCGGGGAACGTGGGATCGTCCAGCAGCACCAGTGCATCGAGCGGGTCGCCGTCCTCCGACAGGGTCTCCGGGATGAAGCCGTAGTCGGCGGGATAGGCGGTCGCGGTGAAGAGGCGCCGGTCGAGGCGGAATACGTGGCGGTCGTGGTCGTACTCGTACTTGTTGCGGCTGCCCCGCGGGATCTCGATAACGACGTCGATGGGTGCGGTCACGGAGGAATGATCCCCGACGCCCCGCCCTGTGACCAGGGTTGGAATCGGCTCCGGGGCGCCAAACCCACCCATGTACCGTGGGCGCCATGAGCGAGCGTCCTCCGAGGGTGACGGGGAAGCAACGAGAGAGCGAGCCCGGCCCGAGCGGCCGTGGGAGCGGGCAGGCAATGCGTCGGAGCCCGAGCGGCCGTGGGAGCGGGCAGGCAATGCGTCGGAGCCCGAGCGGCGCGCTGCGAAGCAGCAGGAGCGGGAGGTAATGGAGTTCCGCCGCATCACCGGGCTGCCCCCGTACGTCTTCACGATCATCGATGGTCTGAAGGTCGAGGCCCGGCGAGCCGGCTTCGACGTGATCGATCTCGGGTTCGGCAACCCCGACCTGCCGTCCCCGTCGGTCGCGGTCGACAAGCTGTGTGAGGCCGCGCACAACACCCGCAACCACCGCTACTCGGCCAGCCGGGGCATTCCCAAGCTGCGCCAGGCGCTCGCCGACCTCTACCAGCGGCGCTTCGGCGTGTCGCTCGATCCCGAGCGGGAGGTCATCAGCACCATCGGCGCCAAGGAGGGCTACTCGCACGTGATGTGGGTGCTGCTCGGCCCGGGGGATGCGGCGCTGGTGCCGTCGCCGTCGTATCCCATCCACATCTTCGGCCCCCTGTTCGCAGGGGCATCGGCCCGCGAGATCCCGATGTCGACCGACGGCAACTTCATCGAGCGGGTCCACGAGGCCTACGAGTACTCGTGGCCCAAGCCGCGGGTCATCGTGGTGAGCTTCCCCCACAACCCGACGACCGCCACCGTCGACCTCGAGTTCTTCCAGCAGGTGGTCGACTTCGCACGCGAACACGAGGTCATGGTCGTGCACGACAACGCGTACGCCGAGCTGGGTTACGACGGGTTCGAGCCGCCGTCGATCCTGCAAGCAGACGGGGCCAAGGAGTGCGCCGTCGAGCTGTACTCGATGACCAAGGCGTTCTCGATGGCCGGATGGCGGGTCGGATTCCTGGTCGGCAACGCCGAGGTGGTCCAGGCGCTGGCCAGGCTCAAGTCGTACCTCGACTACGGCACCTTCCAGCCCATCCAGATCGCCGCCACGGTCACGCTCAACGAGGCCGCCGACACGCCCAACGAGGTGCGGGAGGTATACCAGCGGCGCCGCGACGTGCTCATCGACGGCCTCCACCGCATCGGCTGGGACGTGCCTCGGCCGAAGGGGACGATGTTCGCGTGGGCGCCGATCCCCGAGCCCTACCGGGACATGGGGTCGGTCGAGTTCGCCTCCATGCTGGTGCGGGAGGCCCAGGTGGCGCTGTCACCGGGTGTCGGCTTCGGCCCCGGGGGCGAGGGCTACGTCCGCTTCGCGCTGATCGAGAACGAGCAACGCACGCAGCAGGCCATCCGCAACCTCAGGCGATCGCTGACCAAGCTCGGCTGAGGCTCAGCGGCTGCCGTTGTCGTCGCCTGAGCGGTCCGGGGGCCGTGTGTCGTCGAGGCCCCGCTGCACGCCCGCAGTGAAGCTCGTGAGGAAGCTGTAGACGTCGTCGGCCGAGCGGGTCTGTCGACGCGGCTGGGCTGGGTCACGCGACTGTGCCGCCGGACCGGCGGGCGCGACCGGATGCTCGCCGGTCGTGTGACGGAGCGACAGCGGGTTCGTGGTGGGCATCTGGGCACCACGAACGCGTCGTGTGAGTGGGGGACCCGAGTCGGGACCCCCGGCCGGTGCCGCGGTTCCGATCGGTCCGTTCGGTCCCGGTGCCCCGGTCGGCGTGCGTCGAGGTAGCCGTTCGCCCCCCATGTCGGGCCCACGCGTCGCCGGTTCCTCTCGGGCGGGAGGACGCTGCCGACCGTCGTCTCCGGGACCGCGGTCGTGGCGTGCCGTGGGGTCATGGACGCCCGACGCCGGCCGGGGGGTCGGTGAGGGCGGTGGGGCAGCCGGCCCCGGCGGCATCGATCGTGGTCCGCGGGCCGAGGGCGGCCGATACGGGGGCTGCCCGGCCGTGCCCGGGACGCCCTGGAGGTTCGCCGAGTGGCGGCGCAGGGCGGCCAGCAGGTCCCCGCTGGGCCCGGCGGTCGGGGCTGCGCCGGGCGTCGCCTCGGCGGCGTCAGGCCCCGGTCCGGCGTCGTCGGGTGCGGTGCCGTTGGCGCGGGCGCGCTTGACGAGCCCGCTCTGGGTTCGGCTCGGTGCGGACTCGGGTGGCGGGGTGCCCCCCACCAGGCCCACGGGTGCGGGCCAGCTGCTGGTCACCGCCGGCTGGTACTCGCCGGTCTGCCACGGATCGCTCGCCTCCTCGGCGCCCGGCGCCTGTGCGCCGACCACCGCTCCCGCCACGGCCGCGATCCCGGCCGGTTCGGATGCGGCCGGCGCCCCCGCCGGGAGCTCCCGGCCGTCGTCAGGCACCATGGCCGGGACGCCGACGACCGGCTCGGTGGTGAGCAGGGCCGGCGGAATGTTGAGGGTGGCGGTGATGCCGTTGCCGGGCGAGGCATCGAGCCTCACGCCGATGCCGTGGCGGGCGGCCAGGTTCCCGGCCACGTAGTGGCCGAGGTACTTGGACGGGGCGATCGTGAACGACTCGGCGCCGGCCAGCCGACGGTTGGCGGCCTCGATGTCAGCCGGCGGCATGCCGAGCCCCGAGTCGATGACCGCGAGGGTGTATCCGGACACCTCGTTTGCGCTGCCGACCCCTCGTGCAGGACGGCTTCGGCCGCGGATGTCGACGGTCTGGTCGGGGGGTGAGAACACGAGGGCGTTCTCGATCAGTTCGGCCAGGAGGTGGGCCAGGTCGGCGGCGGCGGCGCCGACGATGGTGGCGGGTTCGACGCCCCGGACCGTGACCCGCTGGTAGTCCTCCACCTCACCCAACGCCGCCCGGATCACGTCGGTCAACCGCACCGGCGCGGCCCACTTGCGGGGCGGTTCCACCCCCGCCAGCACCAGCAGCGACTCGGCGTTGCGGCGCATCCGGGTGGCCAGGTGATCCAAGCGGAACAGGTTCGACAACGTCTCCGGGCTGGTCTCGTTGGTCTCGAGTTCGGTGATGAAGTCGAGCTGGCGGCCCAGCAGGTTCTGGTTGCGGCGGCCCAGGTTGACGAACGAGTCGGCGATGTTGCGGCGCAGCACCGCCTGCTCGACCGCCAGGTCCAGCGCCGTGTCCTGGACCGTGTTGAGGGCCTCGGCGACGTCGGAGACCTCGTCGCGGGTCTGCACCGCCACCGGGTCCACCTCGGGGACCTCGACGTCCTCGCCCAACGGCGTGTCCAAGATGTCGAGCACGGCCTCGGGCAGCCGGTGGTCCGCCATCTTGGTCGCCTGCCCGGTCAGCGACCGCAGCGGCCGCGTGATCGACCGTGACACCAGCCAGGTGACGAGGATGGCGACGCCGAGGGCCAGCGCCGCGAGCACCACATATGCACGCTGCCTGGCCACTGCGTCCGATTCGAGGTCGTCGGCCCTGCTCGTCAGTTCATCGGTGACGCCTGTCCGGAACACCGTGTACCCGTAGGTCTCCGGGTCCTCACCCGCCGAATAGCGGATGACGCCGTCGACGTCGATCTCGCCGGTCTCGAGCGCCGCCTCGACCACGTCGGGGAACAGCTGGATCTCCTCCGAATGGAACAGCGACCCCGCCAGCAGCGAGTAGTCGCCCGTGGCCTTGGTCTGGATGAGGTCCTTGTTGGCATCCAACTGGCCGAGGCGACCGGCCACGGCCGAGACCTCCGCCGGGTCTTCGAGCTTGTTGTCACCGCCGATGTACGCCAGCAGCAGGTCCCTGGTCAGCTGGGCGATGAGGTCGGTCTGCCGCGAGCTGAGGTCCACCAGCTCGGCACCCCGCCGCAGTTCGGGATTGTCGATGGCGAGGGCCACCTGCTTGTTGGCTTCGAAGAAGGGGGCCATGAACGGCCCGTAGGCATCGAAGATCTCGATGGTCGGCTCGATGTTCTCGAAGTTTCGGGGGCCGGCGAAGGCATCGATCTGGTTGCGGAGCTCGCCGATCCCGCTCATGGCGTCGAGCGCCGGCCCGTAGGCGGCCTCGACCTCGCCGCCGATGCTCTGCACCTGTTCGCGGAAGTCAGCGACCGACTTGTCGGTGGTGGCCCGCGCCTCGGCGTTGTCCTCGACCGGCAGGGCGAACGCATCCTGGGCGCCCAGCATGTACACGCTGGCCGCGTTGCGCTCGTCCTCGAGGTAGCTGAGCAGGCTGGCCGGACCGATCGACGCCTCGGCGAGCGACGTCTGGTCGCGCACGTCACGCGCCTCGTCGGCCGACTGGTAGACCTCGAGCGCGGTCACTATGACCAGCGCTACCAGGGGCACCGCCAGCGCCCCCATGAGCTTCAAGCGAATCGGAACCCGTCGCAAACTTGAATCTCCAGTTGGGTTGGGATCGGGGAGGATCCGGACGACCGGGACGTTCAGCGCATAGTGGCGCGCGCCTGCGCCTTGGCCACAAGGCTCTCCAGCAGGGTGAGAAGGACCATCTTCACCGAGTCCTTGTTGCGCGCGTCGCACTCGACCAACGGCGTGTCGGGCGCGACGCCCAAGGCCTCGCTGATTTCGGGGATGGGGTACCGGGGTGCGCCGTCGAACACGTTGACGCCGATGACGAACGGGATCCCGTTGGCCTCGAAGTAGTCGACGCCCGGGAAGCTGTCGGTGATGCGCCGAGGATCCACGAGCACCACGGCGCCGAGGGCGCCCAGGCAGATGTCATCCCACATGAAGCCGAAGCGGTCCTGCCCGGGCGTGCCGAACAGGTACATGACCAGCGTGTCGTCGACGGTGATGCGGCCGAAGTCCATGGCGACCGTGGTAGTGGTCTTGCCGCGGATCTGGCTCAGGTCGTCGATGCCCGTCGACACGCTCGTCATTGCGGCCTCGGTGCGGAGCGGCTCGATCTCGGAGATGGCGCCCACGAAGGTGGTCTTGCCGACGCCGAAACCTCCGGCGATGACGAACTTGACCGATGTGATGCGCGTGGCTGCGCTCTCGGCGGTGGTTTGCACTCGGAACCTCTCGGGGCAATCGGGCCTAGATAGCCCGAACTCGTTCGATCATCTTGGTGAGCATCGACAGTTCGATCTCGACCGGGTCGGTGTGGTGGACATCGAGCAGCCCGGCTGTGATCAGGTCGTCGGCCAGGATCATCACGACGCCGACAACCAGGTTGAGGTGTGCCGCGACCTCGGCAACCGACTGGGCCCGGAGGCACAGATCGAGTAGGAGCTGTTGCTCTTCGGGCAGGTAGGGCGGGATCTGATCGCTCTTGGTCTGGAGCATGGTCTCAACTCGAAGGTCACGCCGCTGGGCACGCGTACGACCACCCGTCATGATGTACGGGCGCACCAGGTCGTGACCTTCGTTCACGGAAGTACTCCGACTCGGCCGCAGGCCGAGGCCACTTGCTGCCTCCGGCGGAGGGCCGCGGGCGGGCGTAGCCGGTTCACGCAACGACCCCCGCTTTGAGCTCTGCGACCAGCGCGGGGGTGAGGACTTGGCCGGCGCGCTCGACCAGCAGAGTGGTCTGGTAGCCCACCAGACCGATGTCGCAGTTGCGGGTGGCAACCACGCCGAGGCAGCTTCCGTCGGAGATCGACGACACGAACAGGAAGCCCTGCCGCATCGCCACGATGATCTGCTCGAGACCGGCGAAGTCGAAGCAGCGCGACGCCCCGTGCCCCAGGCTCACGAAGCCGGAGATGATGGCCGCCAGCTGCTCGGCCGACGCCCGGTCGAGCGAGCTCGAGGCCGCCATCAACAGGCCGTCGGAGGAGACCGCCACGGCGTCGGTGACCCCGGCGGTCTGGTCTACGAAGCTGTTGAGCAGCCAGTTGAAGTTGCGGGCCTCGTCGCTCAGGCTCATCGCCCCGCCTCCGACGTGCCGACAACGCAGCGCCGGTTCGTGGCGACAAGAGCACTGTGCTCGTCGTTCGCTCGCACCTCGTGCTCGCTCATTCACTCTCCTCGGGATTCTCGGGATGGTGCTTGGCCTCGTCGAGGCCTCGCTGCACCCCGGCGGTGAAGCTGGTCAGAAAGCTGTAGACATCCCTGGCGGAGCTGTCATCATGCCGCGCACCAGCGCCGGCGTGCCCGTTTCCGTTGCCGTAGTCGCCGCCGCGGGGGCGAAGGCCAGGAGCGCGACGATATCCCGTGCCGGCGCCGTCACCTGCCCGGGGATTATCGACGCTCCGCCGGAGCGAGAGCGGCTCGCTGGTCGGCAGCTGAGCGCCGCGCACCCGGCGGGTCAGGCCGCTGGCGGTCCGGGCCGCCCCCGGGGCGCTCGAGGGCGGGACACGCCCTCCGCCCGCGGGGCCATTGGCGCCGGGTAGGTCGGAGCGCCCCGGCTGGCGCCGCGGCAGGGAACCCGGCGCCGTGGGCGCGGGCGGCGGCGCGGTGTGCCGGGCAGCGGGGCGCCGGGGCCTTGCAGGCGGGGCACCGTCCGGACCTGCGAGATTCGTGGCGACGTTGCTCATGCTGGCGAGCAGATCGCCAGCGGGCATCGGTGCTGCCGGCGCCTCGGATTCGGGCGTGCCACGCGGAGCGCGCTTGACCAGGCCGCTGGCCGTGCGCGTCGCGGGCGGGGGCGGCGGCGCGGGCATCGGTCCGGGTTCCCCAGCGTCTTCCGCGGGGAACAGCGCAGGCCGCGACCCCGCCCCGTTACCGGACGCGCCGTTGGAACCAGGGCCGATCCCGGCCGCATCGGCGCCAACCAGGTCGGGGACGGGAGCTAGCACACCCGCCGACTGTGAGGCCCGCACCGGCGGCTGGTCCTCGACCGGGCTGTCGGTGGTGAGCAGGCTGGCGGGGAGCCTGACCGTGGCCGTGATCCCGTTGCCGGGCGAGTTGTCCAGATGAACCGTGATCCCGTGGCGGGCGGCCAGGTTGCCGGCCACGTAGTGGCCGAGGTACTTCGACGGCGCGATCGTGAACGACTCCTCGCCGGCCAGCCGACGGTTGGCGGCCTCGACATCTGCCGCGGGCATGCCGAGGCCCGAGTCGATGACCGCGAGCGTGTAACCGTCGTGGCGATTACGGCCGCGGATGTCGACGGTGTGGTCGGGGGGTGAGAACACGAGGGCGTTCTCGATCAGTTCGGCCAGGAGGTGGGCCAGGTCGGCGGCGGCGGCGCCGACGATGGTGGCGGGTTCGACGCCCCGGACCGTGACCCGCTGGTAGTCCTCCACCTCACCCAACGCCGCCCGGATCACGTCGGTCAACCGCACCGGCGCGGCCCACTTGCGGGGCGGTTCCACCCCCGCCAGCACCAGCAGCGACTCGGCGTTGCGGCGCATCCGGGTGGCCAGGTGGTCGAGGCGGAACAGGTTGGAGAGGGTGTCGGGGTTGGTTTCGTTGGTCTCGAGTTCGGTGATGAAGTCGAGTTGGCGGCCCAGCAGGTTCTGGTTGCGGCGGCCCAGGTTGACGAACGAGTCGGCGATGTTGCGGCGCAGCACCGCCTGCTCCACCGCCAGGTCCAGCGCCGAGTCCTGGACGGTGTTGAGGGCCTCGGCGACGTCGGAGACCTCGTCGCGGGTCTGCACCGCCACCGGGTCGACCTCGGGGACCTCGACGTCCTCGCCCAACGGCGTGTCCAGGATGTCGAGCACGGCCTCGGGCAGCCGGTGATCGGCCATCGTCGTGGCCTGCCCGGTCAACGACCGCAGCGGCCGCGTGATCGACCGCGACACCACCCACGTGAC
Organism: uncultured bacterium; assembly: GCA_963813485.1. Lineage (GTDB taxonomy): Bacteria > Actinomycetota > Acidimicrobiia > Acidimicrobiales > VFJN01 > DASQUK01. Next base: position 161,970 of record CAWEZE010000004.1, on the reverse strand, counting down.
GCCGACAGCAACGGCGACCGCCACGACGGCCAGGACGATGAACCACATCCGCATCCGGTCGGCGGCGGCGTTCAGGTCGTCGGCGCGGTCGACCAGGATGTCCTCGACGCGGTGGCGGAACCCGTACCAGCCCGTGTTCTGATCGACGTCGACCGTGTCGAGGATGGGGACGACCGGGACCTGACCGGGGGCGTCGTCGATCGTCTTCTGCGCCAGGGGAATGAACCCCATGGCGTCGTTCTCCTCCTTGAGCCGGCGGGCCGCCGGTTCGTAGACGCCTGCACCCAGCGAGTGGGCCCGCGCGTCATTGTCGAGCACCTGGCTGAAGAGCCCCGAGGCCTCGGCGATCTCCGTGGACTTGTCGAGCAGGGTGTTCTCCGTCACGCCGGCCAGGAGCAGCGACCGGATGGTGCGGGCGATCACATCGGCCTGGCGCGATGCCAGGTCGGTGAGCTCGACGCCGCGCCGCAGCACAGGGTCGTCGATCGCCAGTGCCACCTGGGTATTGGCGTCGAACAGCGCGGCGACGATCTCGGTGTAGCCCACGAAGTTCGGGTCGGAGACGTCGGTGTTGGAGAGGCCCCGCTCACCCTCGTAGGTGTCGACCTGCTGGCGCAGCTCGGTCAGCCCGTCGAGCGCGTCGAGCGCCGGGCCGTACGTCTCGATGACCTCGCCACCCTTGCTCTCGATGTCGGCCCGGAAGCTCTCGATGGCGGCGTCGGTCGCCTGCTTGGCCTCATCGAAGTTCTCGACCGGGACCTCGACGTTCCCCTCCTGGGCCAGGAGCCAGAGGCTGGCAAAGTTGCGCTCGTCCTGGAGGCTGCTGATCACGCCCGATGGGCCGACCGAGGCGGTGGCCAGGTCGGTCTGCTCCTTGACCTCGTCGCCGTCGCGCGTGCTCTGCAACACCTCGAGGCCCGCCACCACCAGCAGCGCGGCGATGGGGATCGTCAGCGCGGCGGCGAGTTTGCGTCGGATGGGAATGCGTCGTGCCACAGATCGTCCTTGTGCTACCCGACCGGCCGGGGCTCGGCGGTGAGCGGCGGGCCTTGGGGGGAGGGGTCGGAAACGGGTGCGGTCGGAGCGGCCAGGCGGGTCACGGTCCCGACCTCGTCGGGCAGGCTGATGGCCCAGCCGAGGGTGGCAGGGTCGTCGGTGAGTAGCACGACGGGCCGCTCCCGGGCGGCACCCGCGACCTCGTCGAGAAGCTCGTCCCGCAGACCCTCGACCTCGCCGAAAGGATCGTCGAGCACCACGGCGACGTCGGCGTCCGCCACCAGGTCGCGTACCGCCTGGCGGAGGTCCTCGTCGGTCACGTCGTCGACGGGGACCACCGTGAGGTGGTCGTCCAGCTGGGCCTGCGTCTCGTCGATGTCACTCCGGGCGCGCTCGAGATCGTGGGTGGCCTGGGCCAGGGCGACCTCGGCGCGGTCGACCTCGGCCGCCAGCGTCTCTCGCAGGCGGGGCAGCTCGCCCAGCGGGTCGTCGCCGGCCCGGGGGCGCAGGGCCGGGGGCAGTGCCTCGGAGATCCGGCGGAGCCGCCGGACCGCGTCGGACAGTGCCGCGGTGGCGCGCTCGAGGCTGGCCTCGGCGCTCGTGACCCCGGCCTCCGCCGCCGCCAGCGACGTGTGGTACTCGTCCTCGGACCGCTCGAGGGCGTCGGTGACCGCCGCGACCTGGGCACGGAGCTGCTCGGCGGCGGCGATGCGCTGCAGCCGCCGCTCGTCCTGGGTCGCCCGATCGTTCAGCTCTTCCTCGTACGTGCGGACGCGGTGCATGACCACGTCGAAGTCGGCGGCGATGGCCTCGGCCGAGTCGACCACCCGCTGGGCCTCGTCGGCGGCGCGGACGTCCTCTTCGTCCAGGGCCTCGAGGTCACGGTCGAGGCGCTCTATCTCGCGCCGGCACTCGCCGCGGGCTACCAGCTCCTGGTCCTGTCCGACCAGCCAACTGACCGCCGCCTCCCGCACCGAGACACCCACGGGGTTCACGCGGTACGTGCCGAGCACCGAGGCCAGGGCCCGTGTGCGGGCGGGCGGGACCACCGGATGGGCATAGAGCAGCTCCGCGACGTTGACGCCAGGGTCGCAGCCCAGCAGGTCGGCGGCCTCGCGGTAGATGCGGTCACGCCGGACACGCAGCGCCGTCAGGATGGCTGGGGGCTCGGCGGCGGCCTGCAGGGCAGCCAACGTGTCCTCGGCCACCCGGCGGGCGCGCAGGGCCTCGAGCAGGTCGGCCTGGCTCTCGCCATCCGGCTGGGGCCCCGCCATGATCAGCTCGAGGTAGGTCTCGTAGCCGTGGCGCTGCAGCACCGCCCGCTCGTGCTCGCGGTTCTTCCTCAGCAGCTCGGTGGCGCCCCGATCGTTGGCCTGGTCGAGGGCCTCTTCCGCGGCCAGGACGGCCTCGTGGGCGGCCTCGATCTCGGCGCGGGCTCCCGGCACGAGCTCGCCCTCGCGGCCGGCGGCCTCGATCTCGACGATGGTCCGCTCGATCTGGTCCAGCCGCTGCTCCGCGGCGGCGAGCTCTTCGGCCGAGGGCGGAGGCGGCAGGGCGTCCTCGATGCGCGCCAGCTCCCCGTCCACCTCGAGCCATTCGCGGGCGAGCTCGCGCGCCACCAGGTCGGGCTCACCGACCTCGGTATCGGCGTCGAAGTCGTCGAGCGCGTCTCGCAGGAGCTCGGTGTCGACCATGGGCGCCTCGACACGGGCGACCAGGTTGGCCCGTTCGTAGAGGACGTGGTCGCGGGTGGCGGCGCGGGAGACGGCCGCCTGTTCGATGGCCCGCAGGGCGTCGGTGGCCTCGGCCTGTGACTCCTCGGCGTCCGTCAGCTCCTTGCGGGCCGACTCGAGCTCACGGCGGAGGGTGGGCTCGTCGAGCTCAGATGCCTCCAGGTCGCGGAGCTGCTCCTGGGCGTCCCCGATCATCTGCGCGGCGGCCACACGCTGCTCTTCGACCAGGCTCAGCTTGCCGTGCGCCGTCTCCATGTCGTCCCGGCGGGCGTCGAGGTTGCGCCGGGCCTCCTCCGCGGCATTGGTCAGCTCGCCGGCGCGTTCTAGCAGGGCGTCGCAGTCCTCGAGGTGGCCCGTCATGCGGCGGGTGCGGGCTGCGGCCTCGTCCCGCCGGTTGGCGGTCACCGCCTGCAGCTCGCGGGCCCGGCGCAGCTTCGCCGACAGCTCGCCGCGCACCCGTTCGTGGTCCTCGACCCGCCGCGTCGCGGCGTCGCGGGCGGCGGCCTGGAAGTCGTCGTGACCGACCGCCACGCTGGGTGACGTCGGGGCGCCGTCGGCGGCGCGCACCAGCAGGCGGGCGAGGTGCTCGGCGAGCCGGGCGCGCTCGTCCACGGCGGCCTGGAGGACCGTCAGCCTGGGGTGCAGGCTGTAAAGATCGCTCGGCGGCCTCGGTGGCGGGGTCTCTGTCGGTGGTTCCACGGCAAGCTGCTGGCGCGATCACCGACTCGAGGCCCCAGCCCCCAGCGGTGAACGCCCACTCACGACAATCGCGTTACAACAGTTTCGCGCGTCAGCGACGCGTTGTGCTCATCCGACACTCTGCTCGGCCAGCAGACCACCCAGGCAGAAGGCCACCGCGGCATCGGCCACGGCGTCGACGGGGGCCCCACGGCCGGGTAGGAACGTCCCGGCCAGCCGGCCGACCACGCCGAGAATCGCGTGCGCGACCATCTCCGGGTCTGCGTGGTTCAGGCCGCGGTCGACGATGGCGTCCTTGACGTGCTTCGACAGATCGCCCAACGCGATCTCCTCGCCCCGCCGCACATGGTGGCGGAACCGGTCGTCGCCGGCGGCCACGCGGATCAGCTCGTTGTGGTGGGGGTGCCGGTCGATCCAGGCCAGCGAGGAGCGGATGCCGAGCTCGATACGGCGCACCGGATCACGCTCGTCGCCGATTGCGGCTCGCTGGGCGCGGCGCAGGTCGAGCTGGGCCTCGCGCAGGATCTCGACGAAGAGCTGTTCCTTGGATTCGAAGTACCAGTAGAAGACACCCTTGCCGACGCCGAGCCCCGAGACGAGGTCGGCGACCGAAGTGTCGTGGTAGCCGCGCTCGGCGAAGCGGGCGGTGGCGTAGTCGATCAGCTGATCGCGCCGTTGCTGGCCCCGAGGCGTGAGCTGCTTGGCCATGTCGGCGGCCAACGGTACCGGACCGCTTGACCCTGCGGTCAGCAATGGCTCGCGTGATCCGCCCCGCTACGAACCCCGTGCGCGGGACGAACGCCACGTCGCGTGGCTGCCAAGTCCTAATCCTCCCGTCGCGCGGCCGAAACAATCGGTTCACATGGGCTCCCTAGCGTGCGGATTGTGCCGACGTTCGTCATCCGCATGTGGCTTCCCGACCGGCCCGGCGCCCTGGGGCAGGTCGCCAGCCGCATCGGTGCGGTGCGGGGCGACGTGGTCGGGATCGACATCCTGGAGCGCGAGAACGGGCAGGCGGTCGACGAGCTCGTGGTCGAGCTGCCATCCGCCCGCCTGGTCGACCTGCTGGTCGCCGAGGTGCGCCAGGTCGACGGTGTCGCCGTGGAGGAGGTGCGCCCGGTGGCCGACGCGCGGCACGACCCTCGCCTCGACGCCTTGGAGGCGGCCGCCCAGCTCGTGGGCGCCGACGACGTCGACGAGCTGCTCGAGGCCGTCGTCGGCCACGCCGCCCGCGTGGTCGGAGCCACGTGGGTGGCCGTCACCGACCTCGAGGGCCAAGGCGAGGGCGCGGGAACCCTCGTGGCCAGCGACGACGCACCGAGTCGCCGCTGGCTCCTGGCGTTCCTCGCCGGGAGCCGCGCCGCCGAGGGTGACGGTAGCCCCCGGGAGCCGCGGATCCGGGGCCGGCGATGTCGTCTGGGCGCCACTGCCGCACTCGGGGCTCGCGCTCGTGCTCGGCCGGGAGAGCATGCCCTACCGGGCCCGGGAGCGCCGGCAGGTGGCGGCGCTCGCCCGTGTCGTCGACACCCGGCTGCGCGAGCTGCGGCGGGCCCGCAGCCGAACGCGCCATCCGAGTGGCTGATCGTCGGGGACCGGCTCGCTGGTGTCCCCTCCACCCGCGTGACCGGTAACCGATGTGAGGGGGGACGGAGACCTCCCCCCTCCGCCGTTTGGGTGCAAACTGGACCCCACATGGCGAAGGTGACGAGAGGTTTCTTCGGGCGGCGGCGGCCGGCGGAGGAGGGACGGTTGCCGCCGGGTCAGTACGACGTCGGGAACGATTGGCCCGTGCTGACGGCCGAGGTGACGCCGCGGCTCGACACTGCGTCGTGGACATTCGCCGTCGAGGGCCTCGTCGAGCGGCCGACCACCTGGACCTGGGACGAGATCCACGCGCTGCCGGGCTTCGACCTACAGCGGGGACATCCACTGTGTGACGACCTGGTCGAAGCTGGGCATCTCCTTCGGAGGAGTTGCGGTCGACACCCTGCTGGACGCGGCCGGCCCGCTGCCCGCCGCTACGCACGTCATGGCATTCAGCCACACCGGTTACACGACCAACCTGCCCCTTGCCGACGTCACCGGCGGGCACGCCTGGGTCGCCTGGGAGGTCGACGGCGGCCCGTTGCCGGTGGACCACGGTGGGCCGGCCCGGCTGCTGGTGCCCCACCTGTACTTCTGGAAGAGCGCCAAGTGGGTCGCCGGGCTGCAGGTGCTCGACCACGACGAACCGGGCTTCTGGGAGCGCAACGGCTACCACGACCGCGGCGACCCCTGGCTCGAGCAGCGCTACCAGGGGGACTAGTGGGCGCTCGCGGGAGTTCCGTGGAGTGCGGCGACGAGATGCCAGCGCGGATCGGCCAGCAGACGCCACGATGACTTCCGCGAGCGCCCACTAGTGGGCCCCGCTGATACCGAAGCGGGGGCGGGCGCCGGCGTAGGCGGCCGGCGTGACCCGTGGCAGACGGCGACGGTCGTCGGCATCCGCGACGAGACCCCGCAGGCGAAGACCTTCCGGCTCGCCCTGCCACGTCCGGCGGATCACCTGGCCGGCCAGCACTACATCATCCGGCTGACCGCACCCGATGGGTACACGGCGTCGCGCTCGTACTCGGTGGCGTCCGCCCCCGACGGCTCGGCCGAGATCGAGGTCACGGTGGAGCGCCTGCCCGGTGGCGAGGTCTCGACGTTCCTGCACGACGTGGTGGTGCTCGGCGACGAGATCGACGTCCGGGGGCCGATCGGTGGGTGGTTCGTGTGGCCGGGAGACACCGGGGCCCTGCTCGTGGGCGGTGGCTCGGGCGTGGTGCCGCTCATGGCCATGCTGCGTCTCGCACGGCGGACCGGCCGCGCGGGCCTGGTCCGCCTGGTCGTGTCGGTGCGGAGCCCCGACGACCTCTACTACGCCGACGAGCTCCCAGGGCCGGAGGCGACGATCGTGTACTCGCGCCGGGCGCCCGCCGACGCGGACCGTCCCGCGGGGCGCATCGGGATCCCCGACCTGGAGCCGGCGATCCTGCCGGACGCCACTGCGTACGTCTGCGGCTCCGCCGGGTTCGCGGACGCCGCCAGCCGCCTCCTGGTCGACCTGGACGTTCCGGTGGAGCGGATCCGAGTGGAGCGCTTCGGCCCCACCGGCTGAGGCGGCGGCATCAGACCTCGATCTCGTGGAGCGCATTGACCTCGTCCTCGACGTAGTCGCGGACGTGCTGCCAGAACGTCCAGCGGTAGCCCCAGGGGTCCGTCACCGAGTAGGCACGCGGGCCGTACGGCTTGTCCTCCGGCGGGGAAGCGGCGACGCCGGCCGCGACCGTGTGCTGGTGGTGCGCGTCGACGTCGTCGAGGTGGACGATCATCAGCATCCCTTGCCCATGGCCGCCCTCCGGTGACGCGCCGCACACCATGACGCGTGTGTCGCCGACCATGATGTGGCCCTCGTGGACCACGCCGGCGTCGTCGACGTAGCGGGTGCTGGGCCCGAAGTCGAACACGCGGGCAAGCCAGTCGAGCGCTGCCGCGGCGTGCTCGCCGTAATACAGGTACGGGCTAACGGACGAGAACCGTGTCATCGGTCTTCTCCTCGGTTGTGGGCGGAGCGCGCGTTTGGGTGCGAGGGCTCGCCATGACTCCTCGATGAGCTCGGCCAGCTCGTCGATGTGGTCGGTCGTGTTCTCCGACAGGCGGGTCAGCACCGTGCCGGACTCGCCGGGTTCGCCGTAGTGGGCGGTCAGGAAGAATCGGTCTGGCGACTCGGCGAGGACGGCGGGGCGGTCGGGGCAGCGCCGGATCATCAGGGTGTCGTCGACGTCGGGCGGCAGCAGGTTGCTTGCCCGCCCGTACATAACGAACATCGTGCGCCCGGTTTCCCACTCGATGCTGGCGCCGATCCGCATCGATCTCGCCATTGTCGTCAGTCTCGGATCGAATGTCGCCACCATCATGGCGACATTTCTGGCGTGATTGCCGCTTCAGGTCGCCCATCCACGTGACCGCTCGACGGCGCGGCGCCAGCGAGCGTGGCCGGCGTCGGCCTCGGCCGGCGGCAGGCGCGGGTCGAAGCGGCGGTCGAGGGTCCAGCGGGACGCCACCTCCTCGGGAGATGACCACACCCCCTCGGCCAGCCCGGCGATGTAGGCGGCGCCGAGCGCAGTCGTCTCCTGCACGATCGGGCGGGCCACCGGGGCCTGCAGCTGGTCGGCCTGGATCTGCAGGAGCAGGTCCATCGCCGACGCGCCGCCGTCGACGCGTAGCTCGGGGATCGTCTGGCCCGAGGCCGCCGACATCGCCTCGACCACGTCACGTGTCTGGTACGCCATGGCCTCGACCACGGCGCGGGCGAGGTGGGCGGGGGTGGTTCCCCGGGTGATGCCGAGGATGGTGCCGCGGGCGTAGGGGTCCCACCATGGGCTGCCGAGCCCGGTGAAGGCCGGCACCACGACCACGCCCCCCGTGTCGTCGCAGGTTGCCGCCAACGGCCCGATCTCGGCGCTGTCGCTGATCAGCCCGAGCCCGTCGCGCAGCCACTGGACGGCGGCACCCGTTATGAAGATGGCCCCCTCCAGCGCATAGGTGGCCCCGGGCCGCCCCTCCATGGTCCAGGCAACGGTGGTGAGCAGGCCCTCCACCGGATCGGGGCACGCCTCGCCCACGTTCATGAGCACGAAGCTCCCGGTGCCGTATGTGTTCTTCGTCAGGCCGGGGGCCAGGCACGCCTGCCCGAACAGCGCCGCCTGCTGGTCGCCGAGCACCCCCGACACGGGGATGCCGCTGGGGACGGGCAGCCCGCCGGCGGTGGCACCGAAGCGCCCGCCCGACGGCCGGATCTCGGCCAGGGCCGCAACCGGCACCCCGAAGAGCTCGGCGAGATCGGGCGACCAGGTGAGGTTCCCGATGTCGAACAGCAGCGTCCGGCTGGCATTCGAGGCCTCGGTTGCGTGCACGCCGCCGTCCGGGCCGCCCGTCAGGTTCCACACCAGCCAGCTGTCGACCGTGCCGAGCGCGGTGTCGGGGCCAGCGGGCACGCCGCCCTCGGTGAGAAGCCACTCGAACTTGGTGGCCGAGAAGTAGGGGTCGAGCACCAGACCGGTGGTGGTCCGCACGTGGTCGAGATGCCCCGCCTCGCGCAGCGCGTCGCAGCGGCCCGCGGTGCGGCGGTCCTGCCAGACGAGCGCGTTGTGCAAGGGTGCGCCGGTCCGTCGATCCCACGCCACCGCCGTCTCCCGCTGGTTGGTGATCCCGAACGCGGCCACCGGCTCGCCGTCGAGCCCGGCGACCAACTCGCCGAGGGTGGCCGTGGTCGCGTCCCAGATGTCGCGGGGATCGTGCTCGACCCACCCCGGCTGCGGGAAGTGCTGGGGGAACTCGCGGTAGGCGTAGCCCGCCGGCGACCCGTCCTCCCGCACGGCAAAGCTGCGCACCCCCGTCGTCCCGGCGTCGATGGCGATGACCACGGACATCGGCGCCGCACGCTAGTGGGCGAGGGTCCACTATTAGGCGGCCTTGCGCCTGGGACATGCGGCGTCGACGGTCGGCGGGCCGTCGGTAGTGTCACGTGCATGCGTGTGGCGATGCTCACGGGGGGCGGCGACTGCCCCGGCCTGAATGCGGTCATGCGGGCGGTGGTGCGTAAGGGCGAGGTCCACTATGGCGACGAGATGGTGGGCCTGCGGGACGGCTGGCGGGGCGCGGTCGAGAACCAGGTGATGGACCTGTCGGTCGAGTCCTTCCGCGGCACCCTGCCCCGCGGCGGGACCATCCTCGGCTCCTCGCGGACCAACCCCTACAAGCTCGACGGCGGCCCCGAGCGGGTGAAGGCCACGCTGGCCGACAACGGCATCGATGCCTTGGTCGCCATCGGCGGGGAGGACACGCTCGGGGTGGCCGCCCGCCTGGCCGACGAGGGGGTGGCGGTCGTGGGCGTGCCCAAGACCATCGACAACGACCTGTCGGCCACGGAGCTGACCTTCGGCTTCGACACGGCCGTCCAGGTGTGTGTGGACGCCATCGACCGGCTGCACACCACCGCCGAGTCACATCACCGGGTCATGGTGGTCGAGGTCATGGGCCGGCACGCCGGTCACATTGCCCTGTGGGCGGCCATCGCCGGCGGGGCGACGATGGTGCTGGTCCCCGAGCGGCCCTTCGACATCGACGAGGTGTGCCGGGTCATACGGCACAGGCACGTGCGCGGCCGTTGGGCGTCGATCGTGGTGGTGGCCGAGGGCGCGCAGCCCGTCGAGGGCACGATGGCTACGGCCACGTCGGAAGTCGACGCCTTCGGCCACGTGCGGCTCGGAGGCATCGGCGACCAGGTGGCGACCGCCATCGAGGAGCGCACCGGGTACGAGACCCGCGCGATCGTGCTTGGGCACATCCAGCGCGGCGGTACACCCACTGCGTTCGACCGGGTGCTGGCGACGCGCTTCGGCATCGCTGCCATCGACGCCGTCCACGACGGAGAGTTCGCCACGATGGTGGCCCTGCGCGCCGGCGACATCGTCCGGGTGCCGCTCGGCGCAGGCACCGCCGAGCTCAAGCTCATCGACCCCGCCCTCTACGACGTGGCCTCCGTGTTCTTCGGCTGATTCACCCCGCGTCGCGGTCGGCCAGGAGGCGCTCGTAGTTGTCGGCGCAGGTGACGGGACCCCCGGTCGCGCCCGAATCGGCCTGCACATCCCTTGGTTCACCCTCGACCAGGAAGCGCACGGAGCGGACACCCTCGAGCGCATTGGCCGTGCAGACGATCTGCCCGAACGCGGCCCGCTGGGTCGACCCATCGACGTCGAAGATCTCTCGCGTCAGATCGACTACGAGGGTCCCTCCCGCCAGCTCGGGCTGCGATGCCAGGCGGGTGTCCTGGGGGATCAGGTTGGTGATGCCGTCGGCCTGTTCCTGGGGGTTGGCGGTGGCCCTCAGCAGCGTTTCGAGCACTGCCGCCGGGTCCGGGTCCGCCGCCGGGCTGCCGGCCGGCACGCGCCGGTCGACGGTGACCAGGCGCGGGTCCTCGGGTGACTGGACGAGGTAGATCGGGGCGGTGACCGTCGGCTGGGATGCGGTGGCCTCGGTGGTGGCGTCCACGACGTCGTCCGGAACGTTTTCGCGTGAGATGGCGCGGGGCCCGTCGTCGGTCGGTATGCCGCACCCGGCGGCCGCCAGCGCCGCGGCCGCCAGCGCCGCCGCGCCCAGAACCTTGCGTACGTGCCGGCTCATGGCGCCTCCGTTGGCAGCTCGATCACGAAGCGCGACCCCTGTTCACCGTTGGCGCGGTCCTCGACCCACACCGAGCCGCCGTGCAGGCGCACGTGCTCGGCGACCAGCGCCAGCCCGAGGCCGACCCCGTCGACGTCGAGCCGGCGCCCGGCCCGCGAGCCGCGGTTGAACCGGTAGAAGATCGACTCCCGGTCCTCGGGGGGCACGCCCGGACCGTTGTCCTCGACGGCGATCAGGACGTTGTCGTCGTCCTTGCGGAGCTGCACCCGGGTGGCGCCGTCGCCGTACTTGGCCGCGTTGTCCAGCAGGTTGGCGATCACCCGCACCAGGCGCCGCTTGTCGGCCTTCACCACCACGCCGGCCAGGTCGGCATCGATGTCGACCGGCACGTCGGCGTCGGTCGAGGCGGTGACGGCCTGCATGATCAGCTCGGCCAGGTGGACCTCCTCGAGGTCGAGGTGCATGACACCGGCGTCGAAGCGGGAGATCTCCAGCAGGTCTTCCACGAGCTGCCGGAAGCGGTCGATGTCGGCGACCATCAGGTCGAGCGCCGCCTTGGCCCGCTCGGACATGTCGTCCCGCTGGTTCTCGAGGACCTCGATCGACGCAGACAGGGTCATGAGCGGCGAGCGCAGCTCGTGGCTCACGTTGGACGCGAATCGCGCGTCGCGTTGGATCCGTTCCTCGAGGGCGGCGGCCATCTCGTTGAACGAGTCGGCCAGAGGCGCCAAGTCGGGGTCGGCGCTGGCCTCCACCCGGGTGTCGAGTCGCCCGGTGGCCAGGGCGCCAGCCGCTTCGCCGATCCCGACCAGCGGCCGCAGCACCCGCCGGGCGGCCCACCAGCCCAACGCTGCCCCCGCCAGGGTGGTGAGCAGGGCCGCCGCAAGCAACGAGATGCTGATCGACTCGAGCGTTTCCTCCAGCTCGTGGAGCGACACGATCTCGAAGTACGCGCCGTTGACGGATTCGAGCGGCACCCCGACGGCCAGCTCGGTCTCGTCGTTGTACCGGAAGCGCATGCGGGCGGGCTGCCCCGATTGCACCAGCTCGCTGAGGTCGGCCGGAAGGTCGTCGCCACTGAACTCGGCGTTGAGCGGATACCAGGTGCCCTCCAGCAGCAGCACGGGGTTGGAGCCGGTCGGCGTCACCAGCGACGAGACCACCCCCAGCGGATCGCTCACGTCCGACTCCAACTGGTTCCGCACGTTCTGGGCGTTGGCGTACGTCTGGGCCGTGGCGGCCGACTCGCGCTGGTCGAGCAGGTTGCGCCGCGTCAGTCCGATGGTGGCGCCGGCCAGCACGGCCGACATGAACAGGGCGCCGACCGCGAAGGCGATGGTGATGCGGGCTCGGAGTCCCAGCCGGGGGAGGAAGCGCCTCACCGGGCTGGGATCAGGCCTGCAGCTTGTAGCCCAAGCCGCGCACCGTGACGACGTGGCGCGGGTTGGCGGGGTCGGCCTCGACCTTGGTGCGCAGCCGGCGCACGTGCACGTCGACCAGGCGGCCGTCCCCGAAGTATCCGTAGCCCCATACCCGCTCGAGCAGGACCTCGCGGCTGAACACTCGGCCCGGGCTCGACGCCAGCTCGACCAGCAGGCGGAACTCGGTCTTGGTCAGGTGGATCTCCTCGCCGCCCCGTCGGACCACGCCCTCGTCGGGGATGATCTCGAGCTCGCCGAAGCGGAGGTGGGTGGCGGTGGCGTCGGTGGAGCGCGCCCGGCGCAGCAGCGCCCGGATCCGTGCCGACAGCTCCTTGGGCGCGAACGGCTTGGTGAGGTAGTCGTCGGCGCCGGCCTCGAGCCCGGCCACGACGTCATGGGTGTCGGCTCGCGCCGTCACCATGACGATCGGCACGTCGGAGGTGCGGCGGATGGCGCGGCAGACGTCGAAGCCATCGATGCCCGGGAGCATGATGTCGATGAGCACCACGTCGGCGGGCTGGCGCTGGAAGGAGTTGAGCGCCTCCTCGCCGGTGTCGGCTTCCTCTACTGACCAGCCCTCGTCCTCGAGGGCGAGTTTGACGGCGGTGCGTATCCGCTCGTCGTCTTCGACCGACAGAATCCGTGTCCCCACGGGCATGATGGTGCCTCATCTCGCACGCCCGCGCCGAACGGGCGGGTCCGAAACATGCTCCCGCTCTTGCAGCTTCGCTGCGGCCGCTCGGGCTTCGGCGCGTGCGTCCCGCTCTCACGGCCGCTCGCCCCGGGCCGGTCCGCTTGGGTCGGCCTCAGGTCACTCAGTCGGCGAGACCGTCGGTTTCGAGCTCGCGATAGGCCGAGAGCAGCGCCTCGCGTCCGGGACCGCGGCTCGTGCGGTAGTGCAGCCCTCCGGGCAGGTCGGACCCCAGCGTCCGGCAGGTCACCAGCGCCCTGGCGCCCTCGTCGGTGAACGACTCCAGGCCCCGCAGGTCGATGTCGAGATGCGAGGGGCCGGTGGCGACCGCGGCCGTGGCGGCGTCGATCAACGCCTCACCGGTCGACTGGTCGAGACTGCCCTCGACGGCGATCACTAGGGCGGTCCCATCGGAGGTGACGTTGACGGCAGCGGGTTCGGGCATGGAGGCGAGGGCGTCGCTTCCGGCGGCGGTGGGACGCGTGGGCGACCCTGCGGTTGCGGCGGACATCTCCACGAGGATGCCCACGGATCGTGACGACGCGGGGCGCAAGTCCATTGCGATCTGGTAACGACTTGGCATCTCGGTGACTCACGACACATTGTGGGCGCCCAGAGAGCGGAGCAGCTCACGCAACGTATCGAAAAGGCCGGGTCCGGCGGCCACGATCGAGCCGGCATCCGGCCCGGCCGGTCTGCCATCGATGGCCGACACGATCGCACCGGCCTCGGCGGCGATGAGGCCGCCGGCCGCCAGATCCCACCACGCCAAGCCCCGCTCGAAGTAGGCGTCGACACGCCCGCAGGCCACCGAGCACAGGTCGACGGCCGCTGCGCCCATGCGACGGATGTCGCGGATGCGGGGGAGCAGCTCGACCAGCACCGCCGCCTGGGCTCGCCGGCGCTCGGCGGCATAGCCGAAGCCGGTGGCGACGAGGGCCGTGCTGACGTCGTCCAGGGATGAACAGGCGATCGCCTGGCCATTGCGCCGCGCTCCGCCGCCCCGGGTGGCGGTGAACACGTCTCGGTGCATCGGGTCGATGACCACGCCTGCAACGACTCCGGCGTCGTCCTCGGCGGCGATCGACACCGCCCAGCCGGGGTGGCCGTAGAGGTAGTTGGTGGTGCCGTCCAGCGGATCGATCACCCAGCGCAGGCCGCTGGTGCCCGGCGAGGCGCTGCCCTCCTCGCCCACCAGACCGTCGTCGGGGCGGGCCGCGAGCAGCGTCGACACGATGAGCCGCTCGGACGCCCGGTCCAGCTCCGACACCATGTCGGTGGCCGTCGACTTGGTCTCGACGGTGGCGCGCGCCCGCTCGAACCCGTCGACCAACAGGTCCGCGGCCCGTTGGGCGGCATCGGTGGCGAGGTCCAAGAGCGCGACCGGACCGGTACGCACAGCCATGGCGAGCGACGGTACCGTGCCCGCCGATGGACCCCGATGCGTCCGACGCCCGCGGTGTGGTGGACCTGCGCAGCGACACCGTGACCCGTCCGACACCCGCGATGCGGCGGGCCATGGCAGAGGCCGAGGTCGGCGACGACGGCTTTGGGGACGATCCGACTGTCAACCGCCTGCAGGAGGTCTTCGCCGATCGCGTGGGCAAGCCCCACGCGCTCTTCGTCCCGTCGGGCACGATGGCCAACCAGATCGCGCTGCGGGTTCTGGCTGCCGCCGGCACGCTGGTCGTGGCCGGACGGCGACAGCACGTCGTGACGCACGAGGGCGGCGCGTTCGGCGCCAACCAGTCCGCGCAGCTCCACGTGGTGGACGACGCCGACGGCACCCTCGACCCCGGCGAGATCGCCCACCTGGTCGCCGGCGCCGAGCACCGCTGGCCGCCGCCGGCGGCGGTCGTCGTGGAGAACACGCACCTGGCTTCGGGCGGCCGCCCCTGGCCGCTCGAGAGGCTCGAGGCCGTCGCCGCCGTCGGTGTCCCCGTCCACCTCGACGGGGCGCGGCTGTTCAACGCCGCCGTGGCCACCGGCGTCGCCGCAGCCGACCTCGCGGCCCGGGCCACCCTCGTGACCGCCTGCCTGTCGAAGGGGCTCGGGGCGCCGATCGGCTCGTTGCTGGCCGGCCCGGCCGACGTCATCGGCCGGGCGCGCGTCGAGCGCAAGAGACTGGGCGGGGGGATGCGCCAGGTAGGGATCGTGGCGGCCGCTGGCCTTGTGGCCCTGGACACGATGGTCGAACGCCTGGCCGACGACCACGCCCGGGCCCGCACGCTGGCCGAGGCCGTGGCGGAGCGCTGGCCCGACTCCGGCTGTGACCCCAAGGAGGTGGAGACCAACGTCGTGCTGTTCCGCCACCCCGATCCGGTGGGTCTGCTGGACGCACTGGCGGCGGACGGCGTGTGGGCCGTGACGCTGGGCCCGCAGACCGTGCGCCTCGTCACCCATTGCGACGTGGACGACGTCGGCGATCGCCCGGACGGTCGCCGCC
Source organism: uncultured bacterium (assembly GCA_963813485.1). GTDB lineage: Bacteria > Actinomycetota > Acidimicrobiia > Acidimicrobiales > VFJN01 > DASQUK01. The sequence continues at coordinate 146,775 of CAWEZE010000004.1, read as the reverse complement.
ATCCACCGGGCCCCGTAGGTCGATGCCCTCCGCCCTGCTCGACGACTCGCCGGCGCGGGCGTTGGCGGTGTACGCCCACCCCGACGATCCCGAGGTCTCGTGCGGCGGCACGCTCGCCCATTGGGCGCGGGCCGGCGCCGAGGTCCGCCTGGTCGTGGTGAACGCCGGCGACAAGGGATCGCCCGACACCGCCACCGACCCCGCGGAACTGACCGAGCGCCGAGCGCGGGAGGTCGACGCCGCCGCCGGGGTGCTCGGGCTGGCCGGGGTCGAGCGGATGGGGCTGCCGGACGGCGAGGTGACCAACGATCTCGCTCTGCGGGCCCGGCTCGTGGAGCTGATCCGCACCCACCGTCCCGACATCGTCGTGTGCCCGGACCCGACCGCCGTGTTCTTCGGCGACAGCTACGTCAATCACCGCGACCACCGTGAGGTGGGTTGGGCCGTCGTCGACGCCGTGGCGCCGGCGGCGGCCAGCCCGCTGTACTTCCCCGAGACCGGCCCGCCGCACCAGGTCGCCGGGCTCCTGTTGTCGGGAACCTTCGAGCCCGATGTGTGGGTCGACATCTCCGACTCGCTCGAGCTCAAGGTCGCGGCCGTGCAGTGCCACGAGAGTCGGGTGGGTGGCGACCCTGCGCTGGTCGCCGAGCTGTTGCGGACCCGCACCGCAGAGTCGGGCGCGCAGGTCGGCGTGAGCCACGCCGAGTCCTTCCGCCGCCTGCGCTTCGGCTAGCGCCCCCGGGCGCCCAATGCCAGCGCGTCCCGAGCGATCAGGTCCGGCGGACCCTATCGCCTCGGGGTCTGGCCGCCGCCGCCCCCCGGAATGCCCTCCTGGCGGTGCTGGATCGTGCGCCACTCGCCCATGGCCCGCAGCGCCAACGTGGCGACTACCGCGACGCCGAGGGCCCCGACGATCGCGCCTCCCAGCCCGGCAAGCCCCGCGAGGATGCCGGGATCATCGGACGTCAGATCGACGAACGCCCAGCCGATCAGGCCGCCGCACAGGCCCCCCACGAGGATCGACGCGAAGGCCAGCACCCGGGCGGTCGTGGAGGGCAGCGCGCTGGGCGCGTAGCCGCCGTCTCCAGGCAGGGATCCGGGGGCTGGCACGCAGCCACTCTAAGGACTCGAGCCGATCGGTACGTCCTCCTGGCTCACCGTGGTCAATGCTGCCGGGAGGCCCAGCTATCGAGCTGCGACCCGGCGACAAATTCCCACGCGGGGGTGCCCTTCGGGGCGCCCTGTCTGCTGGGCCTCCAAGGACTCGAGCCGATCGGTACGTCCTCCCGGCCCACCGTGGTCAATGCTGCCGGGAGGCCCAGCTATCGAGCTGCGACCCGGCGACAAATTCCCACGCGGGGGTGCCCTTCGGAGCGCCCGGTCTGCTGGGCCTGTAAGGGCCGCGTGCAACACTGGACCGATGCGGGATTGGCTGGTCGGAGGTGGGCTGATCCTCGACGGGGGCGGCTTGCTCCTGGTTCGCAACCGGCGTCGCAGCGGCGAGCACGACTGGACTCCGCCGGGCGGCGTGATCGACGCCGGCGAGACGCTCATCGATGGCCTCACCCGGGAGGTCGCCGAGGAGACGGGCGTGACCGTCTCGCGCTGGCGCGGTCCCGTCTACGAGGTGGAGGTGGAGGCACCGGGCCTGGGCTGGCGGCTACGGGTCGAGGCGCACCTGGCCCTCGAGCACGCCGGCGCCCTCCACGTCGACGATCCCGACGGCATCGTCGTCGAGGCCGCCTACGTCGACGCCGAAGACTGCGAGGGCCGCCTGGCCGGCTGCCATCGCTGGGTCAGCGAGCCACTGGCGGAGTGGCTGTCCAACCGGTGGGTCGACAGCCGGCGGTACCGCTACTGCGTGGAGGGCGACGATCCCCGGACCGCCACGGTCAGCCGAAGGTGACGGGCGGCGCATCGAAACCTCCCGGGCGCAACGAGACGGACGCCGGGTCGGCGGCGTCGCAGACGAGCAGGACGATCCTGCACGTCGACATGGACGCATTCTTCGTGTCGGTCGAGTTGCTGCGCCGGCCCGAGCTGCGGGGGCGGCCGGTCGTGGTGGGCGGTACCGGGAGCCGGGGCGTGGTGGCCGCGGCCAGTTACGAGGCCCGCGCCTACGGCGTCTTCTCCGCCATGCCCAGCGCCCGGGCCCGGCGGCTCTGCCCGCACGCCGTGTTCCTGCCCGGCGACCACGCGCACTACGGCACGGTGAGCGAGCGGGTGATGGAGATCTTCCGGTCGTTCACGCCGCTGGTCGAACCGATCAGCCTCGACGAGGCGTTCCTCGATGTCACCGGCGCCCGCTGTGCCCAGGGCGACGGGGCGACCGTGGGCCACCGCATCCGAGACGACGTCCTGGCGCGGGAAGGGCTCACGTGCTCGGTTGGCGTGGCGCCCTCGAAGATGCTGGCCAAGCTGGCGTCGGAGGCGGCGAAGCCGCAGGCCTCCACTGACGGCCCCCTGCCCGGCGAGGGCGTGCGTGTCATCGCTCCGGGGAGCGAGCTGGCGTTCCTCCACCCGCTGCCCGCCCGCGCGCTCTGGGGGGTCGGCCCGGCCACCCTCGATCGCCTCGAGCGACTCGGCGTTCGCACCGTCGGCGACATCGCCGACCTGCCCGAGGACACGCTCGTTGCGACCCTGGGGTCGGCGCACGGGCGGCACCTGGCTCAGCTGGCGCGGGGCATCGATGCCCGCCCGGTCGAGCCGGACCAGCAGCTCAAGTCCGTGGGCCACGAGGAGACCTTCGCCCACGATCATCACGAGCACGAGACGCTGAACCGTGAGGCCGTGCGCATGTCCGACGGCGTGGCCTGGCGTCTGCGCCGCGCCGGCCTGGCCGGTCGGACCGTGACGCTCAAGGTGCGCTTCGCGGACTTCCAGACCATCACCCGGTCGTCGACCCTGCCGGCCACGGTCGACGACGGTCCGGCGGTGGCCCGGGCCGCACTGGGGCTGCTGGCCGCAGTCGATCCCACGCCGGGCGTCCGCCTCCTCGGCGTGAGCGTCTCGGGCCTTGTGACGGGCGCAGCCCAGCAGCTCAGCTTCGAGGATCTCGGTGGCGCCTCGTGGCACGAGGCCAGCGGAGCGGTCGACGCCATCCGTGAGCGCTTCGGCGACCGCGCCATCGGCCCGGCGTCGGCTGTGGACGAGGGCGGTCTGCGGGTACCCCGGAGGGGGGAGCAGCAGTGGGGTCCCAGCGAGCGGGGAGCGGCCGACCAGCGATCCGAGTGAACTTTTTCCCTTGGGTCCACGCGTTGTCGTTCCAGGCGGCCTGTGGAACACTTGATCGTGCCGGTTCAGTCAGCTGTGCGACAAGGGGTTCCGGTGCCGCTATCCGAGGACGAGGAACGCATCCTCCAGGAAATCGCTCAGCGGTTCTACGAGGACGATCCTTCGTTCGCGCGTGAGGTGAGCGAGACCACGCTCTACCGCCACACGGTGGGCCGGATGAAGTGGGCCGTGGTGGGCCTGGTTGCGGGCGCGGTCTTCCTGGTCGCCACGCTGTCGACCTCCTACTGGCTTTCGTTCATCGGCTTCCTCTGCATGCTCGGCAGCGCGTTGCTGTTCGAGCGCAACCTCCGCAAGCTGGGGCGCGCCGGGCTCGACCAGCTCTCCAAGTCGGTGCGCGCCAACGGGCTGCGCGAGGCCCTCGGCGGCGCCGGGCGCCGGGTCCGCGAGCGCTTCCGGCGGGACGACGAACGCGACGACGAGTAGTCCCGCCGACGTTCAGGCCGCCGACCGGTCGCGTCGCGGCCCCTGGGGCCTGACGGCTCAGCGTCCCGCGGCCACGACCGCGTGGTGCTGCGTGACCAGCCGGGTCCGGCGATCGCGGCGCCGCAGCTGGCGGATGTCGATGTAGCGCAACACCCGCGGCCAGCGGGGCTCCCACCGGTTGACCTCGGCATTGACCGAGGACCAGGCGCGCTGAGCGTTGGCCACGTCGTCGGGCGTGGGTGCCTCCTCGGCGTAGGCGATCCGCTCCATGGTGCGCGCCATCCCCTGGACCGCCTCGCCCGAACGCGGCACCGCCGCCACCAACCGGTTGGCGGTCTCGGCGACGGTGAGTGACGCCGGCAACCTGATGCCGGCGGCCTCGGCCCGCTCGATGGCCTGGCGCCACGAGAGCCGCACCTTGTCGGCCGGGCTCTTGGCCAAACGGCGGCGGACGAATCGGCGGCCCACGATGGCCAGGGGCACCAGCACCAGGTAGGCCGCCAGGGCCAGACCGATGACGATGGCCACGTTCCGCACGCCCTCGGGCCAGCCCCGGTCCTCGGTTTGGCCGGACTCGCCGCTCGCACCGCCCTCGGCGAGACCGGCGTTGAGCAGCTGTTCGTCGCCGGCGCTCAGGTCGCCCGGGGCCCCAGGATCGGCCCCCTCGCCGGCACCCGGGACCGCCGCGCCGGCGGTGCCACCGGTGGCATCCTGCAGTCCGTCGGGGGGCAGGCCCAACCACTGATCGCCCTGGACGGGCCCGCGCCCGGGTGTCGGCTCGAACGGCACCCAGCCGTAGCCGTGGAAGTAGACCTCGGGCCAGGCGTGCGCGTGCACGCCGCGGACCCGGTACAGCGTGGGCTCCTCCGGATCCTGCGCGCCCCACGTGAAGCCGACGGCCACACGGGTCGGGAGGCCCACGGCACGGGCCAGCGCCGCGAACGACCCGGCGAACTGCTCGCAGTAGCCACGCCGGGTCTGGAACAGGAACGTGGTCAACGCGTCAGCCCCGGCGCCGGGCCCGACGGTCTGGTCGTAGGTGAACGGCGGGCCACGGAGGTAGCTCTGCAGCGCCATCGCCCGGTCGTAGGGAGTGCGCGGCCTCGGCCCGACCGACGATCGTCTCGGCCAATCCTCGGACCTCCGGCGACACGGCCTCGGGCAGCGCGGTGTACTGGTCACGGAACTCGGCCGGCACGTCGGCGTCGCTGACCTCGCGCAGCTGGACATCCTTCCAAATGGGGATGGCCGAGGTGACCTCGTAGGTCATCCCGTCGGACGTGGGGACGTCGCGGTCGACGATCAGGGTGCTGGAGTCCTGATCCCAGCCGACCTTGGCGTCGCCGGCGTCGAGCGAACGCGGCTCGAAGGCGGCGGGGAGCCAGACGCCGCTCAGGGCCTCGACCGTGACCGTCTGGCTGACGGACTCGGTCTCCGCCGCCGAGTCGACGGCCCGGGGCAATTCGCCGTCGGCGCCGTCGGTGCCGTACGACGACTTCCAGATCTGTCCGTCGAACTCGTCGAGGGCGGTGAGCCGCCAGTAGGACGGCACCTCGCTGCGCACCGTGAAGACCTCGACGTTGGGTTGCTCGACGATCCGGGTGCGCAGGTCGACCATCGGGCTCGGCACCACCCGGGTCGGCTCGGCGTCGCCGATGTGCCGCCAGTCGATGACTGCGTCGGCCTCGGCCCCGGGCAGCCGGGGACCCGTCACCGCGCCGGCCACCACCGCGACAGCCGTGAGCGCGGCACCCGTACCCAGCAGCGACCAGCGCCCCCGATCCCGGTGGCTCGCCGCCCAGGTCGAGGACTCCTCCTGGACGAACGTCCGGTGGAGAAGCACGAACAGCAGGGCCGCCGCCGCGAACACGGCGGCCGACGCCACCCGGCCACCGGGTGCGCCGAGGGCGGCTGCGAACAGGAACAGGGTGGTGGCCGGCAGCAGGGCCTCGAACGCCGCCCGGGCGCGGAAGGCGGCCCAGTCGGCCACGAAGGCCAGGAACCAGATGGTGATGGCGGTGGCCACGATGAACCCGTTGACGACCGGGGCGGGGGCCTTCACGTCCTGGAAGACCCGCCAGGCGGCGTCCAGGTCGTCCCCCGCCGCGCTGAGCGTCGCACCCGTGGGGAGCAGATAGCCGACGGTGTCGCCGAAGCGGGTCCACGTGATGAACAGCACCCCGGCCACGGCTGTGATCGCGGCCGCCGGCAGCAGGGCCACGCGCCGGCGGCGCAGTGTCGCGACGACCACGTGGGCGGCGATGGCCTGGAGGGCCAGCGGTCCCCAGTAGGAGCCGTCGACGAACAGGCGGTGCATGCCGGTCACGGCGGCCAGCGTCACCAGCGCCAGCGCCACCTCGGTGGCCAGCAGCAGGTGCCCGTGTCGGCGCTCGCTCACCCAGCGTCCCCCACGGGGATGTCCGGCACCGGCGTCACCGTCGGGGCACCCGGAGTGCCAGCGCCGCGTGCGATTTCAACCGGGGTGCGGCCGGGTCGGCTGGCGGCGATGGCGCGGTCCCAGACCTCGCCGAACGGCGCCCCGGGCCCGATCCGTATCAGTGTCGCCGAACCGCCGGCGGACACCGGGGCCCGGCTGCCGCCGCTGGCGCCGTCGACCTGGACCACGGTCAGCGAGCCGAACCGGCGGCGTCAACCGGGTCACGCCGGACAGCTCGGCCGACGTGTTCTGCGCCACGATCACCACCAGCGCGCCGCCACCGCTGCGGTTCAGCAGGTCGAGCATCGTTCTGCAGGCTGGCGCTGCCGGCGGCGTCGATCACGGCCAGGTGCTCGAGCAGCGCCTCGCTATGGGTGCCGCCGACGCCGAAGCCGGAATCCGTCCCGTCGGTGGTCACGAGCCGGACCAGGTCGTGGCGCGCGCCGTTGGCCATGACCACGCTGGCGGCCGCCGAGACCGCCAGCTCCAGCGACACGCTGTCGTGCGCCGCCCGGCGGACGTCGAGCAGGACGGTGGTCCGGCCCTGCCAGGGCTGCTCCTGATGGCGCACGAGCAGCTCGTCGTGGCGGGCGGTCGACGGCCAGTGGATCCGCCGCAGGTCGTCGCCCACGACGTACGGCCGCAGGGCGTAGAAGTCGTCGCCGGTCTTGCCCAGGGCGTGGGGACGGATGGCGCCCGCCAGCGGGTCGTGCCCCGAGGTCAGCGGCACCGGTCGGATGTCGTCGATCGCCGGGAACACGGTGACCTCGACCTGGGGGGCTCCCACGCTGCTCGCCTGCACCAGCCCGAACGGATCGCTGACCACGACGCGCAGCGGGCCGACGCGCACGATCCCGCGGCGGCTCGTGGGCAGCCGGTAGGTGGCGAGCGTGGCGGCGCCCTGGTCGAGCGGCGGCACGAGCAGTTCGGCCCCCGCGGTCCCCGACACCGGGTCACGCAGCCTCAGGACCGGCGTGTCGGTGCGGCGGAGGTTGCGCAGGCGCACGTCGACCCGGCTGACCTGGCCGGCATGGACGCGGGCGGGGTGCACCGTGCGGTCGATCTCGACGTCGAGCCGCGTCAGGCGCACGTAGAGCAGCGCGAACGCCACCAGCCCCAGGGCCACGGCGCCGAACACGTACAACTCGTTGATGCCGAGCAATCGGGCGAGCACGACCAGCGCCACGCCCCCCCAGACGACCAGCCACCCCTGCCGGGTCAGCATCGTGGGGCGGTCACAAGTGGACCCTCGCGGAAGTCATCGTGGCGTCTCGCCGGCCAGATTCATCCACGGAACTTCCGCGAGCGCCCACTAGTGCCCGCCGGGGACGGGGACGGCGCGCAGCACTTCGTCCAGTGCGTCGGCGGGGGACAAGCCCTGGAGCTGGGCCTCGGGGGTGACCAGCAGGCGGTGGGCCAACACGGGACTGGCGAGTGCCTTGACGTCGTCGGGGATCACGTAGGCGCGGCCCTGGGAAGCGGCGCGGGCCTTGGTGACCCGGAGCAGAGCCAACGTGGCGCGCGGCGAGACGCCGAGCGCCAGGTGCGCGCTCCGGCGCGTCGCCTGCGCGAGGTCGACCAGGTAGGCCTTCAGGCTCGGAGCCACGTGCACGCCCTTGGCGGCGGCCGACAGCCCCATCACCTCGTCATTGCCGATGACCGACCCGATGTCCCGGTAGGCGTCGTGATCACCGTGGGTCTCCAGGATCTCGAGCTCGGCGTCCGGTGACGGGTAGCCCACCGACACTCGCATGAGGAAGCGGTCGAGCTGCGACTCGGGTAGCGGGTAGGTCCCCTCGTGCTCGATGGGGTTCTGGGTGGCGATGACGATGAACGGCCGGCTGAGGGGATACGTCACCCCGTCGACCGTGACCTGGTTCTCGGCCATGGCCTCGAGCAACGCCGCCTGGGTCTTGGGCGAGGCGCGGTTGATCTCGTCGGCGAGCACGACGTTGTTGAACACGGGCCCGGGCCGGAAGTCGAACGAGCCGTCGCCACGGTTCCACACCGTGATGCCGACCACGTCGGATGGCAGCAGGTCGGGCGTGAACTGCACGCGCCCGAAGCTGCACTCGAGCGACGTGGCGAGCGACTTGGCGAGATTGGTCTTGCCGACCCCCGGCACGTCCTCGAGGAGCAGGTGGCCCTCGGAGACGAGGCACAGGAGCACGAGCTCGATCACGTCGCGCTTGCCTTGGATGACGCGCTCGACGTTGTCGACCACGCTGTCGTAGTAGTCGGAGAAGGTCGCCCCCCGGGCAGCCGTGGTTTGGCTGGTGGCCACAGCCTCGTACTCCCTCCGTCGTTGGGTGAGCCAGGTCAGGTTAGGCCGCGGACAACGTAAGGCGGGCGCGAGGCGCCGTCAGGGGCGACGAGTAGGTTGCCGCGAGCCTGAGCGAGCGTCCCGAAGGGCGGGAGAGCGAGCGGGGCCCGAGCGGCCCGGCCGGAGGCCAGGAGCGGGAAAAATGTTCGAGCTGGTGCTGGCGGTCGACATCGGGGGCACGAAGCTGGCCGTGGGCCGGGTCGACGGCGGCGGCGTCCTGCTCGACCAGCGGGCGGTGCCGACACCGGCCGCGCGAACGGCCGGCGAGCTCTGGGACGTGCTGGCCGGGTTGGTCTCGTCCGTTCGCAAGGGCGACGAGGTGGTGGTCGGCGTCGGCTGCGGTGGGCCGATGGAGCCCGGGGGTGCGACGGTGTCGCCGCTGAACGTTCCTGCGTGGCGTGGCTTCCCCCTGCGGGAGCGGCTGGGAACGCTGACCGGGCTGCCAGTTCACATCGACAACGACGCCAAGGCCCTGGCGCTGGGGGAGGGCTGGGTCGGTGCGGCCCGGGGCGTGCGCAACTACATCGCGATGGTTGTGTCCACCGGCGTCGGGGGCGGGATCGTGCTCGACGGCCGCCTGCTCGACGGGGCGACCGGAAACGCGGGCCACATCGGGCATGTGATCGTCGAGCCCGGGGGTCGGATCTGTGCGTGCGGCGCGCAGGGCTGCCTCGAGGCAGAGGCGTCCGGGCCGTCGATCCGGGCGGCAACGGGGCTCGACCCGCAGGCGGTGGGCGATGACGTTCGGCGGCGGGTCGGCACGCTGGTCGGCCGGGCCGTGGCCACGGTGGCCAACCTGCTCGACCTGCGCCTGGCCGTCGTGGCCGGGTCGGTGGCGCTGGGCTATGGCGCAGCCTTCTTCGACGCCGCCCAGGCCGAGCTCGACGCTCGAGCTCGGATCGAGTTCGCCCGCGGCGCCCGCATCCTGCCCGCCGGGCTCGGAGATGCCGGGCCCCTCGTGGGGGCGGCCGCCGTCGGTCGGCGGGGCCTCGGGCACGACCTCGGCCTCGGCGCGGGGACCTGATGGAGGCGGTGCCGCCGCGCTGGGCTTGGCGTGCGGTGGGCGCCGTGGCCGGGCACCCGTCGGTGTGGCCCACGGCGCTCCGCCAGGCGTTGGTGTTGGCCGAGCCCGGATGGTGGCACCGCCGCCCGTTCCTGCCGCTGCCCGCGCCCGAATACCTCCGGTTCCGCCTGCAGACCGCCTACGGCGGGGAGGGAGACAGGGATCCCGATCCCGACGACCTCGTGACCTATCTCCGCTGGTGCCGCGAACAACGGACATCCCAGAAGTGGCGACGGAGGGGGCCGCGCCACCAGTAGTTTGTCCGCCACATGATCGAGCGTCGGCGAGCGAATCACGGGCACCGTGGCCCATCCGCCGCGGAGCGGCGGCCGGTCGTCGGCGTGCCGGAGGCGCGGCGATGACCAGGGCGCTCGTGCTCAACGCCACGTTCGAGCCCCTGTGCATCGTCAGCGACCGCAGGGCGGTCGTGCTGGTGCTGGGCGAGACGGCCGAGATGCTGCACGCCAGCGACGCCGTCATGCACTCGCCCCGGTTCGCGGTCGCCGTGCCATCCGTGGTGCGGCTACGGCGGTTCGTGCGGGTGCCGTACCGCTGGAACACGCCGCTCAATCGCCGCTCGGTGTTCGCCCGCGACGACCATCGCTGCCAGTACTGTGGCGGGCCCGCCGAGAGCATCGACCACGTCGTGCCGCGCAGCCGCGGCGGCGACCACACCTGGGAGAACGTCGTCGCCGCCTGCCGGCCCTGCAACGTGCGCAAGCGCGACCGCATGCTGCACGAGACGTCGATGCGGCTGCTCCGCCTGCCCAGCGTCCCGCGGGGATCGAGCTGGTTGACGTTCGCGCTCGGCGTGGTGCCCGAGACGTGGACGCCCTACCTGCTCAACGCCGCCGCCTAGTGTCGGGACCTGGGAGGTGACGGCGCCGCCATCGGTCTGGGAGCTGCGGCGGCTCACCGGCCCGGCCGCCGAGCTCCACGCCGAGCCGCTCCCCGAGGCACCCGGCCGGGCCGTCTGGGTGCTGGAGGCGACTGCGCCCGCGCTGGTCCTGGGCTCGACGCAGTCCGAGGAGCTCGTCGACGGCAGGGCGGCGGCCGCCGCCGGCATCGAGGTGGCCCGGCGCCGGTCCGGTGGCGGCGTGGTGCTGGTGGTGCCGGGCGAGACGGCCTGGGTCGACGTGATCCTGCCCGCCGGCGACCCGCTCTGGGACGATGACATCGCCCGCGCCGCCCACTGGCTGGGCCGGACGTGGCAGTCGGCGCTGGGGGAGCTGGGCGTCGACGCGACCGAGGTCCACGAAGGTCCGCTGGCATGCGGCCCCTTGGGGCGGCTCGTGTGCTTCGCGACGGTCGGGGCCGGCGAGGTGACGGTCACCGGCGGCGACGTCCCCCGCAAGGTGGTGGGGATCAGCCAGCGCCGCACCCGGTCCGCGGCTCGCTTTCAGTGTGCCGCCTACCGCCGGTGGGACCCGGAGCCGCTGGCCCGCCTCCTGCGCCTGGACCACGAGGGCCGCACGGCCATCGCCGATGCCGCGGTCGGCACCGAGCGGGACCCTTCCGCCCTCGTCGACGCGTTCGTGCGCCACCTTCCGGCCTAGCCGGGCCGTCTGTCGGCGCTGGGAACCCATCCGGTACCCGAGCGGTGACGGAGGCGGCCGCGCCTTGTCTTGTGGGGTGCAGTGGGGTAATTTCCCACGAAGTGGAGCAACCTGGTGGACCGGGCCCGCGAGTCGAGGCTGCAGTCGTCGCTCCGGCGCGCCCCGAGGGCGCCCGCTGGTTCATGGGCGGCTACGAGCACTCGGTCGACGACAAGAACCGGCTCGTCCTCCCCGCGACCTACCGCAGCCGGCTGGCCGACGGCGCCTATCTGGGACCGCTCGACGGGTACCTCGGCCTATGGCCGGCCGAGGGCTTCGGGTCCGTCGTCCAGCGGTGGGAGGACGGCATCGGGCTGGGCATCGTCTCCGAGGAGGCCTACGACGCCTTCTCCGCCGCGACCTTCGAGGTCCAACCCGACGCCCAGGGCCGCATCGTCGTTCCCCGCTCGTTGCGGAGCTTCGCCGACCTGGCGGGCCCCGTCATGGTGGTCGGTGCGCGCCAGCGGATCGCGGTGTGGGCGCGGGACCGCTGGGCGCAGCGCATGGACTCCATCCCCGAGGGGCCCGACACGGCCCTTCGCGAGGCGGCGCGGGATCTCAAGCTGTGAGCCGGCTCCGCCCGCCCGCCCCCCTCCGCTCACGGATCCTGTCGCCTCCGGTGCGGCGCCTACCGCCGCCGGCGCCAACACGCGCCGGCAGCGGCGCCGCATCCTCAGCGCCACCCGCTCGCTACCCGCCTCCGCCCGAGGCGGGGAAGCGGCCTCGGCCTGCGGCCGAGTCGAGCTATCACCAGGTGCCGCCCTGCGCGCCGCCCGATCCCCGGCCGGCGCGGTGGAAGGCCCCTTCTCCGCGCGCTTCCCATCGAGCCCGTCCCGGGGAGACATCCCGGCGAGCGCCGCCGAACGGGGATCGCAGTGAGCGAGCGCCAGCGAGCGAACCATCAACGCAGTGCGTTGGTCGCCGCGCCGCGGCGCTCGCTCACTGGCGTGCCGGAGGCACGCCGGTGAGCCGGGCGGCCCCCAGGGCGGTGAGTTCGTCCACCGTCCCGTCCTGGTGGACCTGGTGGTCGAGCTGTTCGCCCCCGTCCCGCCGGGAGTCGTGGTCGACGCCACCGTGGGCGGCGGCGGTCACGCCGAGGCGTTGCTCGACGCTCATCCCCACCTGTCGCTCGTGGGGCTCGACCAGGACCCGGAGGCCATCGCCGCCGCCGCGGAACGCCTGCACCGCTTCGGCGAGCGCGCGACGGTGCGCCACAGTCGCTTCGACGAACTGCGGGCGGTGCTCGATGAGCTCGGCCATCGGGCCGCCAGCGGGGCCCTGTTCGACCTCGGCGTCAGCTCGCCGCAGTTCGACCGGCCCGAGCGGGGCTTCAGCTACCGGGCGCCGGGCCCGCTCGACATGCGCATGGATCCCGGGCGGCCGGTGAGCGCCGGTGACCTGGTCAACGGCGCCCCCGCGTCGGAGCTGGCCCGCCTGCTGCACGCCTACGGCGACGAGCGCTACGCGCGCCGGATCGCGGCCGCCATCGTGGCGGCGCGCCCGATCACGTCCACCGAGCAACTGGCCGACGTGGTGCGCGACGCCGTGCCCGCACCGGCGCGCCGACGGGGTGGGCACCCGGCCCGCCGCACGTTCCAGGCCATTCGCATTGCGGTCAACGACGAGCTGGCCATCCTGCCCGCGAGCCTCGACGACGCCATCGACCTGTTGGTGCCGGGCGGGCGCTGCGTAGCACTGGCGTACCACTCGGGTGAGGACCGCATCGTCAAGGACCGATTCCGGCTGGCGGCCAGCGGCGGCTGGACCGGGCCGTCACATCTGCCCACGCCGCCCGACGTCCACCCCACCGTGAGGCTCCTGCGCCGGGGTGCGTGGCGGCCGGGAGCCGATGAGGTCGCCGCCAACCCGCGGGCCGAGGCCGCCCGCCTGCGGGCGGTCGAGAAGCTCGAGCTCCTGGAGGTGGCGTGATGGCCATCGCCCGCGTTGCCCAGCTCCCGAGCGGCCGCCCGGCTCGGGACCGTGACCAGCGCGACCGGCACCTCCGGGTCGTCCCGCCCAACCGCCGGGCCCGCCCCGCGCTCCGGCTCAGCCCGCGCGGGTGTGGTCCTCACGGTCCTGCTGTTCGTGGCGTTGTTCGGCGTGGCCGTGAGCCACGCCCTGCTCATCGAGGGCCAGGCCAAGGTCGACGACCTCGATCAGCAGGTGGCCGCCGAGCAGTCCCGCTACGAGGAGCTGCGACGCGACGTTGCCGAGCTGGAGTCCCCCCAACGCATCCTGGGCGAGGCCACCGGAAAGCTCGGCATGGTGCCGGCCGGGGACCAGGTCTGGCTGTCGCCCGATGAACCGGCGGCCACCGGCGACCTCCCCGAGGACCCGCCGCCGGAGTCGCCCGACACCAGCGCCGCCCGCGTCAAGCGCTACCTGGAGCCCACGGGGTGAGTGGTGCCGGATCCACACGCACCCGTTCCCGGTCGGCGAGCACGCGATCGATCTCGAGCCGCCCCCGGTCCGAGACACGTCGCACCCCTCCTCCGGGTCGGAGCAGGCGAGTCGAGTCGCCGCATCCTCGCCTCCTCCGGCCCGGCGATCCCCGCTACCGCTCGCTGAGCCTCCTGGTCGCGCTCGGGCTCCTGTTCGGCGTCGTGGTGCTGCGTCTCGGCTACGTCCAGACCGTCGGGGCCCACCAGTACGTTGCCTACGGCGAGGAGCAACGGATCGAGCCCATCGTCCTGCCGGCGGCGCGGGGAACGATCTTCGATCGCGACGGCAAGGACCTGGCGCTGTCGACGCCGGCGAAGAGCGTCGGCGCCGATCCCAGCGTGATCGGCGATAGGGCGGCGGCCGCCCGGAGCCTGGCGCGGGTGCTGAGGCTCCCAGGCAAGGAGGTGGCGAGCAAGCTCGCCGCCGACACCCACTTCGTCTACCTGGCCCGGCAGGTCGACGACGAGGTGGCGAAACGAGTGGAGAGCCTCGGCATCCCCGGGGTGCTCGTCTTCGACGAATCGGCACGACTGCTGCCGGCGGGCGACATGGCCCGCTCGCTGCTCGGCAGCGTCGACCTCGACAACGTCGGTGTGGCCGGCCTCGAGCTGCGCTATGACGACCAGCTCGCCGGCGACTCGGGCGAGTACATGGTCGAGCGGGACCTCGAGGGCCGGACCATTCCCGGTGGGCGCCACCTGATCGACCCCGCCGAGCCCGGCGACGACATCGTGCTCACGGTCGACCGCAGCCTGCAGTACGCCACCGAGGGGATCCTCGCCGAGCAGGTGCGGACCACGGGTGCCAGGGCGGGCTGGGCCGCCGTGATGGATCCCGGCAGCGGTGAGGTGCTGGCGCTGGCGAATGTCGAGACCGACCCGAAGACGCATACGGTCGCCAACACGGGCAACAACCTGGCGGTGACGCAGAACTTCGAGCCGGGATCGGTGAACAAGGTGATCACGATGTCGGGGGCGCTCGAGGAGGGGCTGGTCGCCCCGGACACCGAGCTCCAGGTGCCCGACACGCTGCACGTCGCCGACCACGTCTACACCGACGCTCACTCGCTCCCATCGCGGATGACGGCCAGCCAGATCCTGTCCCGGTCGTCGAACATCGGGACGATCGAGATCGCCCAGAGACTGGGGATGCCGCGACTGGACGAGTACCTTCGTCGGTTCGGGCTCGGCCAGCGAACCGCCCTCGGCTTGCCTCACGAGGAACCGGGGATCCTGCTCGATCCCGACAACTGGTCCGGAACGTCGATCGGGTCGATCCCGATCGGTCACGGGATCTCGGTCACCGCCATGCAGATGCTCCTCGCCTACAACACGATCGCCAACGACGGCGTCTACGTGCCCCCCACGTTGCTGCGGGCGACGTTCGACGCCGAGGGCGAGCGCCACCCGGCCGTGGCCGGGGAGGTTCGGCGGGTGGTGTCGCCCACGACGGCTGCGCAGGTCCGGGAGATGCTGGCCCAGGCGGTGACCTCGGGGACCGGCAAGGCCGCAGCCATCGAGGGCTATCACGCCGCCGGCAAGACGGGTACGGCCCGCAAGCCCCAGCCCGGCGGCGGCTACAAGGACGCCCAGGGCAAGTACCACTACGTCGCCACCTTCGCCGGGTTCATCCCCGCCGACGATCCCCAGGTGTCGATCATCATCGTCATCGACGAGCCGACCACGTCGCCGTACGCCAGCGACGTCGCGGCGCCCGCGTTCGCCAACATCGGGCGCCAGGCTCTCCGGACCATGCGGATCGCGCCGCCCGCGGCGGCCAACGCGGTCGGCACGCTGCCGCCGCTGGAAGAGCCGAAGGTTCGCGCCCAGCCCGCCGCGCCGCCGACCACTACGACGACCACGCCCGCGACCACGACCGTTCCTGGTGCGACCACGACGACGGTCGCGGTGGCGACACCGGCGTCTCCGGGGGCGCAGCCACCGGCCACGACCGCCGCAACAGTTCCCGCCCGCGGCGGCTAGGCACTACCCCGTGTTGCTAGGGCAATTGATCGCCGCCTACCCCGACGCGCGGCGCGACGGCGCTGACGGCGACCCCGATGTGCGCGCCGTGGTCCACGACACGCATGACGTGATACCGGGGTCCTTGTTCTGCTGTGTCCGGGGTACGCGGGTGGACGGGCATGAGCTCGCCGGCGGTGCAGTGACGGCGGGAGCCGTGGCGCTGGTGGTCGATCACGCCCTGCCGTTGCCGGTGCCGCAGGTCGTCGTGCCCGACGTCCGCAGGGCGATCGGCCCCCTGGCTGCCGCCTTCTGGGGCAATCCCTCAAACGACCTCGTCGTGGTGGGCGTGACCGGCACGTCGGGCAAGACCACCGTGACGCACCTGCTCTGTCCCGTGCTGCAAGCATCTGGCCTCGCGCCGTGCGCGATCATTGGCACGCTGTCGGGTGCCCGGACGACGCCCGAGGCCACCGACCTGCAGGCCATGCTGGCCGTCGAGCGGGATCGGGGGAACTCGGGAGCTGGGGCCGGCCGGGGGGCCGTGGCAATGGAGGTGTCGTCGCATGGCCTGGCCCTGCACCGGGTCGACGGCACCCGCTTCGCCGTCGCAGTCTTCACCAACTTGTCCCAGGATCATCTCGACTTCCACCACACGATGGACGACTACTTCGCAGCCAAGTCCGCCCTGTTCACGCCCGGGTTCACCGATCGGGCGGTCGTCTGCTCCGACGACCCACGGGGCCGGGAGCTGCTCGCCCGCCTGAGCGGGCCACGATCGGGGGTGACGGCCACCGCCTATTCACTGGCCGACGCCGAGGACCTGACCCTGTCTCCCGCAGGAGCGTCGTTCCGCTGGCGGGGCGAGCCGGTCGAGCTGGCGCTGGCCGGTCGGTTCAACGTGGCGAACGCCGTGGCGGCCGGCGCCGCCGCGGAGGCGCTGGGGATCGAGCCCGGCGTCGTGGCGCGCGGCCTGTCGGCGGCGAAGCCGGTGCCGGGCCGGTTCGAGGCGATCGACGGCGGCCAGCGCTTCACGGTCCTCGTGGACTACGCGCACAAGCCCGACGCCCTCGACCAGGCCCTGCGGTCGGCCCGCGAGCTGGTGGCCGGACATTCCCCCCGCTCCCACGGCCGCTCGGGCCGCCGGCGGCTGCTGGTCGTGTTCGGCTGCGGGGGCGATCGCGACGTGGCCAAGCGGCCGCTCATGGGCGAGGTCGCGACCCGCCTGGCCGACGACGTGATCCTGACCTCGGACAACCCCCGCTCGGAGGAGCCGCAGGCGATCATCGACGACATCCGCGCCGGGATCCCTCCAGGCACGGACGCCACCGTCGCCGTCGAGCCCGATCGGCGCCGCGCCATCGAGCAGGCCGTGGCGGAGGCCCGGCCAGGCGACGTGGTGGTGATCGCCGGGAAGGGCCACGAGACCAGCCAGACGATCGGTGACCGGGTCCTCCCGTTCGACGACCGTGAGGTGGCGCGCGTGGCCCTGGCGGCGCTGGCATCGCGAGCCCCAGGTGGTGGGCGGTGATCTCACTCCTGCTCGCGGGGGGCATCAGCCTGGCGCTGTCGCTCCTGGGGACCCGCTTCCTGATCGACTGGCTGCGCGCCCACCAGGTGGGCCAGCCCATCCACGCCAATGTGCCCGACGGCCACACGACAAAGGCCGGCACGCCGACGATGGGCGGCGTCGCCATCGTCGTCGCCGCCGTGCTCGGCTACGCGATCGCCCACGTCCGCGGGGGGCTGGCATTCACCCGCAGCGGGGTGTTGGTCATGCTGGCCATCGCCGGCGCCGCTGTCGTCGGGGCGATCGACGACTGGATCAAGGTCAGCAATGAGCGCAATCTCGGCCTGTCGATGCGGGCCAAGATGGGCGGCCTCCTCGTCGTAGCGATCGGGTTCGCGGTCGCCTGCGTGAGGTGGACCGACGTGGAGACCACGCTCAGCTTCACCCGCGCCACGGAGCCCGGCTGGGAGCTGGGCGAGGGCGGCTGGGTCGTGCTCGCCGTGCTGTTGATCCTCGGCACCACGAACGCCGTCAACCTCACCGACGGGCTCGACGGCCTCGCCGCCGGCTCGTCCATCTACGCCTTCCTGACCATGACGGTGGTGGCGTTCTGGGCCTTCCGCCACCCCGACGTCTACGGGATCAACCATGCCCTCGACCTGGCGGTCGTCGCCGCCGCCATGGTGGGCGGCATCACCGGGTTCCTGTGGTGGAACGCGCCGCCGGCGCAGGTGTTCATGGGGGACACCGGGGCGCTCGCCATCGGCGCCGGTCTGGCGGTGTTGGCCCTGACGCTCAACGTGCAGCTGTTGCTGCCGATCGTGGGGGCGCTGTTCGTGTTCGAGACGCTCTCGGTGATCGTGCAGGTCGGCAGCTTCCGAATCTTCGGGCGTCGGGTGCTGCGCATGGCGCCGGTGCACCACCACTTCGAACTGGGGGGGTGGCCCGAGACCACCGTGATCGTGCGGTTCTGGATCCTGGCCATCATGTCGATGGCGGTGGCCCTGGCCATCTTCTATGCCGACTTCGTCTCCATCGGAGTGCCGGACTGATGGTTCGTTTCGCAACCGGAGGTTGCGAAACGAGGGTTTGGCCGCCGCCTGTCGGCGGCGTCGATCTCCTGTCGCTCGACCGGCGAAGCCGGCTCGAGCGACGGTGGGGGGCTCCGCCAGGAGGCTCTGCCCCCCACACCCCCCGCCGGCACGCAGACCGAACGTCGTCAGTACGGAACGTCCTCGGTCGAGTCGGGGTTTCGAGTGAGGGCATTGGTCGTCGGGCTCGGTGTTACCGGCGCGGCCGTTGCCCGGGCGCTGATGGCGCACGGCCACGAGGTGGTTGCAGTCGATGACGGCCCCGGGCCTGCGGCCTGGGCGGCTGCGGACGATCTGGGCCTGGATCTGGCCGATGCGCCGTCCGCCGACGAGCTGGCGGTACTGGTGGCCGCGGCCGACGCCGTGTTGCCCGCCCCCGGGCTGCCGGCCCGGCATCCCCTGTTCGCGGCGGCGCGTGTGGCCGGCGTGCCGGTCCTGTCGGAATTCGACCTCGCCTCGTGGTGGGACGACCGGCCGCTGCTCGCCGTCACCGGCACCGACGGCAAGACCACGGTTACCACGCTGGTGCGCGACATGCTGGTGGCCTCCGGGCTGACGGCGGTCGCCGTCGGCAACACCCCGGTGCCGCTGGTGGCCGCCATCGACGATCCGGCCACCGACGTGTTCGTGGTCGAGGCGTCCTCGTTTCGCCTGGCGCACTCGCAGCGCTTCTCTCCCGCAGTGGGGACGTGGCTGAACTTCGCCGCTGACCACCTCGACAGCCACTCCGACCTGGCGTCGTACGAGGCGGCCAAGGCGCGCATCTGGCGCGACCAGTCGGCCGACCAGGTCGCGGTCGGCAACGCCGACGACCCGGTGGTCGTGGGGCGTCTGGCCGAAGCGCCGGCGCGGCACGTGACGTTCGGGCTGGCCACGGACGCCGACTTCCACCTCGTCGGGGGTGCCGCGGGCGGCGGGTGCCTCACCGGTCCCGCTAGCGGCCACGGCGACGCCGTCGAGATCGCCCGGGTCGAGGACCTCGGAAGGGCCTTGCCGCACGACATCGCCAACGGGCTGGCCGCGGCGGCGACGGCGCTGGCGGGCGGCGCCAGCCTCGAGGGCGTGCGTCGGGGCCTGCTGGAGTTCCGGGGCCTCCCCCACCGAGTGGCGCTGGTGGGCGAGGCTGGAGGGGTGCGGTTCTACGACGACTCGAAGGCGACGACCCCGCACGCGGCGGCGACCGCCATCGCCGGCTTCGAGTCGGTCGTGCTGATCGCCGGGGGGCGCAACAAGGGCCTCGACCTCCGGATTCTCGCCGAGTCGGCGGGATCGATCCGGGCGGTGGTGGCGATCGGCGAGGCGGCACCCGAGGTGGCGGCGGCCTTCGGCGGCGTTCGCCCGGTGACACGCGCCGGCTCGATGGACGAGGCAGTGCGGGCCGCGGTCGACGTGGCCCAGAGCGGCGACGCGGTGCTGCTGTCGCCCGGCTGCGCCAGCTTCGACTGGTACGGCTCGTACGGGGAGCGGGGTGACGACTTCGCCCGCGCGGTGCGCGAGCTGACCGGGGCTTCCGAGGGGCAGCGGGGAACGGCGTGAGCACCGCCGTACGCGAGCGGGGGCGAGGGGCCGCAGGCGCGCGGCGGCGCCATCCCACGTCCCGCCCGCCGCGGGTCAGCGCGACCGGCTCGGCGATGTTCCTGGCGCTGGCGTTCCTGATCGCCGTGTTCACCCTGCTGGGCCTTGTCATGGTGATGTCGGCGTCGTCGGTCATCGCCCTCGACGAGTACGGGTCCTCGTGGTACTTCGTGACCCGGCAGGCCGCCTGGGCGGGCGTGGGTGCCCTGGCCCTGGTGGTTGTGGCGCGCGTCGACTACCACCGCTGGCGTCGACTCGCGACGCCGCTGCTGCTGGTGTCGCTCGGCTTCCTGGTCGCGGTGCTCGTTCCCGGCATCGGTGTCGGCGCCAACGGCGCCACCCGTTGGATCGGCGTCGGCTCGCTCACTTTCCAGCCCGCCGAACTCGCCAAGTTCGCCCTCCTGGTGTGGGTCGCCGACCTGTTGGCCCGGCGGGCGGCGTTCATGCACAACTCCCGGGCCACGCTGCGGCCGGTGGTCGTCGTGCTGGCCGTCATGGCGACGCTGCTCATGCTGCAGCCGAACCTGGGCACCACCATCGTGCTGGCCGCCATCGCGCTGACGCTGTGCTTCGCGGCCGGAGCGCCGCTGGGCCCCCTGGCGGCGTGGGCGACGCTGGGCATCGGTGCCGCCACGGCGCTCGCCCTGGCCGCGCCCTACCGCCGCAGCCGGGTCCTCACGTTCCTCGACCCGTGGGCCGACCCCATGGACAAGGGCTACCAGAACATCCAGGCACTGGTCGGCGTGGCATCGGGCGGCTTCTTCGGACGTGGGCTGGGCGCCAGCCGGGCGAAGTGGGGGTTCCTGCCCTATGCCCACACCGACTTCATCTTCGCCATCATCGGCGAGGAGCTGGGGCTGGTCGGCGCCGCGGTGGTCGTCGGATTGTTCGTGCTGCTCGTGATCATCGGTGTCCGTGTGGCCTTGCACGCGCCCGACCGGTTCGGCCTGCTGCTCGCGATCGGTGTGACCGCTTGGTTCGGCGTGCAGGCGTTCGTCAACATCGGTGCCGTGATCGGCATCCTCCCCATCACCGGGGTCCCGCTTCCGTTCGTGAGCGCCGGAGGCTCGTCGCTCCTGTTCACCATGGCCGCCGGCGGCCTGCTGCTCTCGGTCGCGCGCCAGGCCCGGGCCACGAGCCTGCCGCCGCGCGCCACGGCCTCGGGTCGGCGCTGATGCGACGCGGACGCCACGCGCAGGGGTGCTTCTCGCTGATCGCCGGGGGCGGCACCGCCGGGCACGTGCAGCCCGCCATCGCCATCGCCCGGGCGCTGGTCGACCGGGGACACCCAGTGGCGTCGATCGAGCTCGTGGGCAGCGAGCGCGGCATCGAGACCCGGCTGGTTCCGGCGGCGGGGTTCGGGCTGACGACGCTTCCTGGCCGCGGCTTCGAGCGCCGACTCAGCCTGAGGAACGTGCGCTCCGCGTTCTCGCTGCTGGTGGCCTTCGGTCGGGCGTGGCGGCTCGTGGGCCGCCGCAAGCCCCGCGTGGTCGTGTCGGTCGGTGGCTACGCCAGCGTGCCGTGCGCGCTCGTCGCCGTCCTGCGGCGCGTGCCGATCGTGGTCGCCGAGCAGAACGCAGCCCCGGGCGCTGCGAACCGACTGGTGGGCAGGTTCGCCAAGGCGTGCGCGGTGTCGTTCGAGGGCACGCCCCTACCCCGGGCGGTGGTGACCGGCAATCCGGTGCGGCCCGAGGTGCTGGCCATCGACCGGGTGCGCGACGCGGCCTCCGCCCGCACCAAGCTCGACGTCGAGCCCGGCCGGCGGATGGTGCTCGTCTTCGGTGGATCGCTGGGGGCCCTGCGGATCAACCGCGCCGCGGTCGACGCGGCGCGGCGCTGGGCGGCGCGCGACGACCTGCATCTGCGGCACGTGGTCGGCTCGCGTGACTGGGCCGAGATCACCGCCGACGGCCCGCCGGTCCCCGCGGACGGCCCCCTCCGGTACCAGGCAGTGGAGTACGACGACGACATGCCGACCTCGCTGGCGGCGGCCGACATCGCAGTCTGCCGCTCGGGGGCGAGCACCAGCTTCGAGCTGTTGGCCGTGGGCCTGCCGGCCGTGCTGGTGCCGTCGCCGTTCGTGACGGCCGACCACCAGACCGCCAACGCCCGTCACATCGAACGCGCGGGCGCGGCGGTGGTGGTGCCCAACGCCGAGCTCGACGGCGAGCGCCTTGTGGCCGAGGTGGACGCCCTGCTGTCCGATCCGCGCCGCCTGGAGCAGATGGCGTCGGCCGGCCGGGCGGCGGCGCGCCCCGACGCCGCCGCTGCCATCGCCGCGTTGGTGGAGCAGCACGCCCGTGGCTGACCGAACAGCGACACCGGGTTCGTCGGACCGGCCCGAGCTCGACCTCAGCCGGCCCCGCCGCCTCCACGTCTGCAATGTCGGCGGAGCGGGGATGAGCGCCGTCGCCACGCTCCTGGTGGAGATGGGACACCGGGTGAGCGGGCACGATCCGGCAGCGACGACGCCATTCCTGCCCATGGTGACCGGGCGGGGGGTCAGCGTGTCCACCGGTCCGCAGCCGCCACAGCTGGGCGAGGACGTCGAGGCGGTCATCGTGTCCACCGCCACGCCGGCGGACGACGCGGACGTCGTGGCCGCCCGTGCTCGCGGCATCCCCGTGCTCCACCGCTCCACCGCCCTCGGCGCCATCTGCGCCCAGCGGACCACCGTGGCGGTGGCAGGCACCCACGGCAAGACAACGACCTCCGCCCTACTGGCCACGATCCTCGCCGGCACGGGACGGGAGCCGGGCTATGTGGTGGGGGCGACGATCCCGCATCTCGGCCGCAGCGCCGCATGGGGCGGCGGTGGCCCGTTGGTGGTCGAGGCCGACGAGAGCGACCGCACCTTCCTCGCCCTCGGGGCTTACGCCGGCATCGTGAGCAACGTCGAGCCCGACCACTTGGAGAACTGGGGTGGCGAGCTGGCGCTCCGCCACGGTTTCGAGGGGTTCGTGGCGGGCCTCGAGGGCCCGGCAGTGCTCTGCATCGACGATCCGGGTGCGGCGGCGCTCGTGGCCCACGCCAAGGAGCCGGTCACCTACGGCACCTCGGCCGACGCCGAGTATCGGTTGGGCGGGGTCGAGCCCGAGGGCTCCGGTGTCCGCTTCGCGCTCGACCATGCGCCGAGCGGCGAGACCGTCGACGTGGTCGTTCCCGCGGCACCCGGGGCGCACAACGCCGCCAACGCCACCGGGGCGCTGGCTGCCGCCCATCGTCTCGGGGTGCCCCTGGCCGAGGCGTCGGCGGCGCTGGCGGGGTTCCGGGGCGTGGCCCGGCGCTTCGAGCGCCGCGGCGAGGCCAAGGGCGTCACCGTGATCGACGACTATGCCCACCTGCCCACCGAGGTGGCGGCCGCGCTGGCTGCCGCAGCGACGGGCCAGTGGCGGCGGATCGTGGCCGTGTTCCAGCCCCATCGCTACAGCCGCACCGAGGCGCTCTGGCGGGACTTCGCGCACGCGTTCCACGACGCCGACCTGCTTGCCGTCACCGACGTCTATGCCGCCGGCGAGACGCCGCGGCCGGACGTTTCGGGCAAGCTCGTGGTCGACGCCGTCTTGGACGCCGACCCCTGGGCGCTCGTCGCCTGGCTGCCCCGGCTCGACGACGTGGTGACCTGGCTGCGGGGCGTCCTGCGGCCGGGTGACCTGTGCTTGACGTTGGGAGCGGGGGACCTGACCACGCTCGCCCCGCGCATCCTGGCGATGCTCGAGGACCGGCGGTGATCGGCCGAAGGGAGCCGCGGCCATGACCCAGCCCGACGGGGCCGTCAGCGAGGCCGCGCAACTGCTCGACGGCCTGGCGAGACGGGAGGTACCGCTGGGGCCGCTGACCACCTACCGGGTGGGGGGACCGGCAGCCCTGTTCGTCGAGGCGTCGTCGGTCGACGACCTGCGGCGGGTGGCTCAGGCGGTCGCCGCCACCGGGCTGCCGACGCTCGTGGTGGGCAAGGGCTCGAACCTGCTGGTGGCGGACGCGGGCTTCCCGGGCGTGGCCGTGGTGCTCGGTCCCGCCTTCGCCGAGATCGCCGTCGACGGCACCCGGGTCGAAGCGGGCGGCGCGGCGGCGCTCCCGGTGGCGGCGCGGCGCACCGTGCGCGCCGGGCTCACGGGCTTCGAGTGGGCGGTCGGGGTGCCGGGGTCGATCGGCGGCGCGGTGCGGATGAATGCCGGCGGCCACGGGTCCGACATGGCGGCGTCGTTGATCGAGGCCCACGTCGTCGACCTGACGCACCCGGGGGACGACGCGGTCGTACCGGTGGCGCAGCTCGGGCTCGGGTACCGGCGGTCGGCCGTCGCGCCCCACCACGTCGTCGTGACCGCCACCCTGGGGCTGCGGCCGGGGGACCGGGCGGCGGGGGAGCGAGAGATCGCCGAGATCGTGGCCTGGCGGCGCGCCAACCAGCCCGGCGGCCAGAACGCAGGGTCGGTCTTCACCAACCCTCCCGACGACTCGGCCGGCCGGCTGATCGATGCCGCCGGATGCAAGGGCCTGCGCCTGGGATCGGCCGAGGTGTCGCCCAAGCACGCCAACTTCTTCCAGGCCGACGCCGGCGGTTCGGCCGACGACGTCCGGGCGCTCATGGAGCTGGTGCGCCGGCGGGTGCGGGACCACTCGGGCGTCGATCTCCATCCCGAGACCCGCCTCGTGGGCTTCGACAACCCTCAACCTCGAGTTCAACCTCAAGTAGAGGTCGAGGGTTGAAGACCGGGGAGGCGGCGCCGGTCGTCGTCGATCCGCGCATGCGGTCGCGGCGCATCGCCGTGCGCCGTGACCAGGGCAGACGCCGCCTCAAGCGGGCCACCGTGACCCTGGGCGCCGTCGCCATCCTGGTCGCGGCCGTCGTCGCCACCCAGACGCCGCTCCTCGACGTGGACCGCGTGGGCGTCGCCGGCGTCGGCCACACCGCCAGCGCCGACGTGCGCCAGAGCCGCCGGGATCAGCCCCGGCGACACGATGGTCGGCGTCGAGGTGGATCGGGCCGCGGCCCGCATCGAGGACCTGCCCTGGATAGCGCAGGCGACGGTGGCGCGCCGCTGGCCCGGGACGATCGAGATCCACGTGACCGAGCGCCGGCCGGTGGCGGTTGTCGAGGTCGCCGAGGGCCGGGTGGCCTTGGTCGACGGCGACGGGCGCGTCCTGGAGGTAACCCGCCAGCCACCTGCCGGACTCCCGGAGGTGACCGGCGTCCGCGGGCGCATCGCCGAGGGCGACGAGCTCGGACGGGGCACCCGCGACGCCCTGGCGATCCTGCGCGCGGTGGGCGAGCGCCTGCCCGGCGTGGTGGCCTCGGTCTCCTCCGACCTGGACGCAGCCGTGGCCTCTGGCGGCGAGATCCGGTTCGGCAGCACCGACGATCTCGACGACAAGATCGTGGCCGTCGAGACCGTCCTGGCCGACGTGGACACGGCCTGCCTCGAGCTGCTCGATGTACGAGTTCCGGGAAGTCCGGCCTTGACCCGTCACCAGAGGTGTTCGTAGGCTGCGAGAACAACCAGAGGTTGAGGAAAAGTATCGACCTCCACTTGAGGCTGAGGCCGGTGCCGGTGGGGCTGCGGGCCTTTGGTACTTTCTCCAAACCCTGCTCGGGAGCAATGGCGGTTCCGAGCCGGACAATTCTCCCCGGTGACCCTCGAAGGTGGAGGTGGGACGACCCATGGCCGGCAATCCGCAGAACTACTTGGCCGTGATCAAAGTGGTCGGGATCGGGGGTGGTGGTGTCAACGCGGTGAACCGGATGATCGACGCCGGTCTGAAGGGCGTGGAGTTCATCGCCATCAACACCGACGCCCAAGCGCTGCTCATGAGCGACGCCGACGCCAAGCTCGACATCGGTCGAGAGCTGACGCGGGGCCTCGGGGCGGGCAGCGATCCCGACGTGGGCCGGCAGGCTGCGGAGGAGCACAGCGACGAGATCGAGGAGATCCTCAAGGGCGCCGACATGGTGTTCATCACCGCCGGCAAGGGCGGCGGCACCGGCACGGGGGGTGCGCCGGTGGTGGCCGAGATCGCCAAGAGCATCGGGGCGCTCACCATCGGCGTCGTGACCCGGCCGTTCTCGTTCGAGGGCCGGCGCCGCGCGGTGCAGGCGGAGCAGGGGATCCAGCACCTCAAGGAGAAGGTCGACACCCTCATCGTCATCCCCAACGACCGGTTGTTGACCGTGTCCAACGAGAAGACCTCGATGGTCAACGCGTTCAAGATGGCCGACGAGGTGTTGCTCCAGGGCGTGCAGGGCATCACCGACCTCATCACCACACCCGGCCTCATCAACACCGACTTCGCGGACGTGAAGATGATCATGAGCAACGCCGGCTCGGCACTCATGGGCATCGGCTACGGGTCGGGCGAGGGCCGTGCGCTGCAGGCCTCGCGCAACGCCATCTCGAGCCCGCTGCTGGAGGCATCGATCGAGGGCGCCCGCGGCATCCTGCTCACCATCGCCGGGGGCAGCGACCTCGGCCTGTTCGAGGTCAACGAGGCGGCCGAGGTCATCCACGGCGTCGCCCACCCCGACGCCAACATCATCTTCGGCTCGATCATCGACGACGAGATGGGCGACGAGGTGCGGGTCACCGTCATCGCCGCCGGGTTCGACCGCTGGGACGAGACCACCGGCAAGGGGACGGTGCGGGTGCGGGGCGCCAACGGATCCGACACGTCGAGAGCGACGTCGTACGACGACGGGTCGCTGAGCTCGGCGTCGTCGCTGGACGATCTCGACCTCGACAGCGACGACGAGTTCGACGTCCCGTCGTTCCTCAAGTAGCCGGGGAGGTCGTCGGTGGGTGCCGGGGCGCCGACCGCGGTGGTGCCGACGACGTCGCTGGCTTGGGCACTGCCGTCCGGGCCGACGGCCCACGTCCGGTTCAGCGTCGCTGCCGACGGGGACTTCGCCGTCGGCCAAGCGGCGGACGTCCTGGCGGCGCGCCGGCAGGCGCTGGTGCCGTTGTCCTGGACGTGGCTGCACCAGGTCCACGGCGACCGGGTGGTGGTCGTCGACGAGCCCGGCGCGCAGGCCGGCGCCTACGCCGACGCTGCGGTGACCGCCCGGCCGGAGGCGGCGCTGGCCATCCAGACCGCCGACTGCGCGCCGGTGGCGTTGGTCGCTGACGAGGGCGTGGTGGCCGCCGTCCACGTCGGCTGGCGAGGCCTGGTCGCCGGCGTCGTCGAGGGGGCCGCGGAGGCCGTCCGCCGGGCGGGTGGGAGCCGGCTGCGTGCGGTCGTGGGCCCGTGCATCCACGCGTGTTGCTACGAGTTCGGCGCCGCGGACCTCGATCGCGTCGTGGCTCGCTACGGCGACGGCGTGCGGGCGAGGACCCTGTCGGGCCGGTTGGCCCTCGACATGCCCGCCGCTGTCGCATCGGCGCTGGCGCTAGCGGCGATCCCGGGCGTCGACGTGACGCACGCCGGCCCGGGGTGCACCGCCTGCGGCACGCCGCCGATGTTCTCGCATCGGGCACGCGGCGACACCGCCCGCCAGGCGATGGTCGTGTGGCTCGAGGGCGGGAACCGGGAGCCGAGCCCCTGATGAGTACCGCCCCCGCGATCGACCTCCCGAGTCGGGTGGCGGCGGTGCGGGACCGCATCGCCGAGGCAGGTGGGGATCCCGAGGCGGTGCGCCTGGTGGCGGTCACCAAGGGCTTCGACGCCGCCGTCGTGCGGGAGGCGCTCGACGCAGGGCTCGAGGACATTGGCGAGAGCTACGTGCAGGAGTTGGTGGGCAAGGCCTCCGAGCTCGGCGAAAGCGCCCGCGACCGGGGACTGCGCTGGCACCTCGTCGGGCGGCTGCAGCGCAACAAGGTGCGCAAGGCGGCGCCGCACATCTGGCTCTGGCACAGCGTCGATCGCCTCGCGCTGGGGGCGGAGATAGCCCGGTGCGCGCCGGGTGCGGCCGTGCTGGCCCAGGTCAATGCCTCCGGCGAGGCGAGCAAGGCCGGCTGCAAGCCGTCGATGGCGCCGGCGCTGGTCGACGGCCTGATCGACCTCGGCCTGGATGTCCGCGGGCTGATGACGATCGCACCGGCCGGTCCCGCCGAGGGTGCCCGGCCCGCATTTCGCGCCGTGCGCGAGCTCGCGCAGCGGCTGGGGCTGGGGGAGTTGTCGATGGGAATGTCCGACGATCTCGATGTCGCGGTGCAGGAGGGGGCCACGATGGTCCGCGTCGGCCGCGACCTTTTCGGTCCGCGTCCCGATCCGGCGGGGGTGCGAGACTAGTCACCAGACACGGCCGTGGAGGACTCATGGCATCGATGTGGCGCAAGGCGATGCTCTACCTGGGGCTGGGCCCCGACGACGAGTACGACGACTTCGACCTCACCGGCGAACACCCGGTGGCGCCGCACTCGGGCCCGGCCCGGGCGTCGGGCTCGCGGAGCGCGTCGGGCACGGTGCAGCATGACCCCGAGCCCAGCGGATCGGTACGCACCCTCGCGCCCGACCGCCACGACGACCGCAACGGCAACGGCCACGGCCACGCCCGCGAAGACGACCTCACCGGCGACGTCTCGCCCGGGCGCGGGCGCGGTGCGACCCGTCGCGGGTCCGATGTCGACCGCACCGGACGCGGACGCGGCGGGGTCATCCGGCCGCTGGCGCCCGGCGCGACCAGCAAGCCCTTCGTGGTCGGCCCCACCTCGTTCAACGACGCGCAGGACGTGGCCGACAAGTTCAAGATCAATGTGCCGGTGATCCTGAACCTGCAGGGCGTGGACCGCGACCTCTCCCGTCGCATCATCGACTTCGCCAGCGGCCTCTGCTACGGCCTCGGGGGCCAGATGGAGCGGGTAGCGAACCAGGTCTATCTTCTGACGCCGAACGACGTCGAGGTCTCGGTCGAGGAGAGGCGCCGCCTCCGCGACCGGGGCTACGAAGCCTGATCTGCCAGCCTCCTACCGTCCATCCTCGCCAGCACCGCCGGAGCCACCCGACCCGTGATCATCGTCTGCATCGCGATCCAGCTCTACATGCTGGTCATCTTCGCCCGCATCATCATGAGCTGGTTCCTGCCCACGCCGGGCACGACCTACGCCCAGATCTACGACGTCTTCTACCGGCTGACCGAGCCGGTGCTCGCGCCCATCCGCTCGATGCTGCCGCCGATCCGCATGGGCGTGGCGGCGCTCGATCTGTCACCGATCATCGTCTTCCTCGTGGGCCAGATCGTCTATCGAGCCATCTGCTGAGGGGCTTCGGCGCGGCACTTCAGTTCGCCGTTGGCCGGGTTCGTTACTCTGTCGCGCCATGGAATTGACCCCGCAGACGCTCCACGCTGTCGAGTTCCGGGAGGCACGGCGCGGTGGCTACAACACCCGCGACGTCGACGACTTCCTGGAGCGTGTGGCCGCAGGTGTCGGGCACTTGCACGAGCGCCTGCGTGAGGTCGGCGCCCGGGCCGAGACCGCCGAGGCTCGGCTGCTCGATGCGCAGCGGCAGCTCGAGGAGGTCCAGCGCCGCGGGCCGTCCGCGGTGCCGGCGGCAGGCCCCGCAGTCCAGGCGGTCGGCGTCAACGAAACCGACGACACGCTACGGCGCACGCTGGTGCTGGCGCAGCGCACCGCCGACGCCACCATCAAGGAGGCGAAGCAGGAGGCCAACCGCCTGATCGACGAGGCCCGAACCGAAGCCACCCGCACCCGTATGGGCGCCGAGGACGAGGCGCGGCTCGGTGCCGATCACGCCCGGGCCTCCATCGAGGCCGAGCTCGACGGCCTGGTCGACCAGCGCGAGGCGATCCGGGCCGACCTGGACATGCTGAACCGCCACATCGACGACCAACGCGAGCGCATCCGGGCCGGCATCGCCGAGCTGCGCAGGATCGTCGAGGACGACGCCCGGCTGACCCCCGGCCCGCTCCCCGCCTTCGCCGACGACGACCACCTGGCGGCCCCGCCCCTTCCCAGCCGGGCGGAGTTCGGCTCCCGTCCGGCGCCACCACCATCCGAGCCCGCCGACGACCCGGCGTCACCGTACGGCGCGGGGAATCCGAGCGCCCACGTCGCCGCCCTTCAGGAGCCGCCAGCGTCCGACAACGGCCCGTGGAATCAGCCGATGCCATTCATGGCACCCGGCGACGCCAGGGGCCCGTGGCTGCCGTCCGAGCTGCGAACGTCGGTGGGTGACGAGCCGCCCCCGCCCGCGCCTCCGATGCAGGCACCCGCGGCCGATGACCCGCTGGCGTCCGGCGCCGAGCCCGGGGCCAACGGCACCGATGCGTCGCCCGAGCCGGAGACCCGGCCGAGCGAGTGGGGTCGGGCCGTGTTCGATCCCGAGCTGACCGACCCGCCGGAGGGCTGACCCCCGGGCCCAAGGACTCGAGCCGATAGGTACGTCGTCTCGGTTGACCGTGGTCAGCGCTGCCGAGAGGCCCAGCTGTTGAGCTGCGACCCAGCGTCAAATTCCCACGCGGGGGTGCCCTTCGGAACGCCCTATCCGCTGGGCCTCTAGGCCACGTCGATGGTGACGACGACCTCGTGGCCGTCGACGGTGAGCGCATGGGGTCCGCCGGCCGCGGTCCGGGTCAGCTCGACCGCCAGCACCTCGTTCATCACGTAGTCGCGATGGGCGTCGAGCGCGGCCCACACCTCGTCGTCGGCCCCGATCGCAAGGACGACGCGGTCGGCGATGTCGAGGCCCACGTCCTTGCGGAGGTCGTTCAGGCTCCGCACCAGCTCGCGCGCCAGGCCCTCGCGCCGTAGCTCGTCGTCGAGCTCGAGGTCGAGCGCCACCGCCCAGCCGCCGTCCTCGGCCAGGGCGAAGTCCTCGTGGCGGTTGGCCCGAACCTCGACCTCTTCGGGGGTCAGGCGCTCGCCGGCCACCTCGATGAACCCGTCGGACTCGAGCCGGCGCTGCAACGCCGACCCGTCCGCGTCGGCCAGTGCGCGCTTCACGTCGTTGACCCTCGGTCCCAGGCGGGGCCCGAGCGCGCGGAAGTTGGGCACGATCGTCCACGACATCAGGCCCGAGAGTGTGTCGACGTCGTCGAGCGCCTTGACGTTGAGCTCCGATGCGATCTCGTCGAGCACGTCGCGCCCGAGGCTGGCGCCGGGATGCAGCAACAGCGCGCGCTGCAGCGGCTGGCGCACCTTGACCTTGGCGTCGGTGCGGGCAGCCCGGCCGAGGACCACGAGCCGCCGGGCCGCGCTCATCTGTTCGGCCAGCGCCTCGTCGGTGGGACCGGTCGGCAGCGGCCAGTCGGCCAGATGCACCGACACGTCGCCGGTCAGCGCCACGTAGAGCTCGTCGGCCAGGAAGGGGCAGAACGGCGCCAGAAGCTTGCTGGTCACCACCAGGGCATGGTGCAGGGTGGCGTGGGCATCGGGGTCGTTCGCCTTCCAGAACCGGGGCCGGCTGCGGCGGACGTACCAGTTCGACAGGTCGTCGATGAACCGGGCCAGGCGGGTGGCCCCGCCGAGCGCGTCGAACCCCTCGAGCGCGTCCGTGACCCTGGACACGGTGGCGTCGAGCTCGCCCAGCAGCCAGCGGTCGAGCACGTGGGCCGGCTCCGGGCCCTCGGCCCCGGGGGCGGGCCGCCAGCCGTCGAGGTCGGCGTAGGTGACGAAGAAGCTGAAGACGTTCCACAGCGTCAGCAGGGTCTGCCGGGTGGACTCGCGGATGCCTTCCTCGTACACGCGCCTGGTCGTCCACGGCTGGCCGGCCGAGAAGAAGTACCAGCGCAGGGCGTCGGCACCGAAGCCGGTGAAGATCTGCCAGGGGTCGATGACGTTGCCCTTCGACTTCGACATCTTCTGGCCCTGCTCGTCGACGAGGAGCCCGAGGCAGACGACGTTGCGGTAGGGCGTGGAGTCGAACACCAGGGTGTTCACCGCGAGCAGGGAGTAGAACCACCCCCGCGTCTGGTCGATGGCCTCGCAGATGAAGTGGGCGGGGAAGCTGGCTTCGAACCGGCCGTCGTCGGCGAACGGGTAGTGGAACTGCGCCGACGGCATCGATCCCGAGTCGAACCAGGCGTCCAACACCGGGAGGAGGCGGCGGACCGTGCCCTGGCAGCCGGGCTCGGTGCACGTCCACGTGATGTCGTCGACGAAGGGGCGGTGCAGGTCGATGTCGGACAGGTCGACTCCCGCCAACTCCGAGAGCTCAGCCATCGACCCGACGCACGTGTCCGAGCCGCAGCCCCGGCAGCGCCAGATCGGCAGCGGGGTGCCCCAGTAGCGGTCGCGCGACAGGGCCCAGTCGATGTTGGACTCGAGCCAGCGCCCGAACCGGCCGTGCTTGATGTGGTCGGGGTACCAGGCGATGGCCTCGTTCTGGGCGAGCAGGTCGGCGCGCCGCTCCTCGGTGCGGACGAACCACGACGTCTTGGCCCAATAGATCAGCGGGGTGCCGCAGCGCCAGCAGTGGGGATAGCTGTGCTCGTACGGCTGCTCGGCCACCAGCAGGCCGCGCCGGCGGAGGTCGGCGATGATGTCGGGGTCGGCGTCCTTGACGAAGCGCCCCTGCCACGGCGGCACGGTGTGGTCGAACGTGGCGTCGGCGTCCACCGGGTTGAGGACCGGCAGCCCCTCGGCGCGGCCGACCTGGGCGTCGTCCTCCCCGAAGGCCGGCGCCAGGTGGACGATCCCGGAGCCATCGTCGTCGCTCACGTAGTCGGCGACGACGACCCGCCATCCCTCCCTTCGGGGACTTGCTTCCGGCTCTTGCGCGCTCCGCTGGCGGGCCGCTCGGGCGCCGGTCGCATCTTGCGATGCGACCTCAGTCCCCCGGGGCGGGTCGACGAAGTCGAACGGGCGCCGGTAGCGCCAGCCCGCCATGTCGCTGCCGCGCCACCGCTCCCGCACCTCGGCCTCGGGGAACAGCCGCGCCGCGGCCCGCTCGCCCAGCACCAGGTCGCGGCCCCCGTCGGGGGCGCTGACACGCACGTAGCTGAACTCGGGGCCGACCGCCGCCGCCACGTTGGAGATGAGGGTCCACGGCGTGGTGGTCCACACCAGCAGATCGGCGTCCGGCGCGGCCGTGCCGCCGGCTGCGCCGGTCAGGGGGAAGCGCACGTAGATCGACGGGTCGACGACGTCCTCGTAGCCCTGGGCCACCTCGTGCGAGCTGAGCGTGGTGCCGCACCGCCCGCAGTACGGCGTGACCCGATGCCCCTCGTAGAGCAGGCCCTTGTCCCAGAGCTGGCGGATGATCCACCAGACGGACTCGATGTAGTCGTTGGCCAGCGTCCAGTAGGCGTCGGCGGTGTCGATCCACACGGCCGAGCGCTCCGTGAGCGCCGACCAATCCTCCACGTAGCGCTGAACGGACTCCCGGCAGCGCTGGTTGAACGCCTCGATGCCGTACGCCTCGATGTCGGCCTTGGTGGCGAGTCCGAGCTCCCTCTCGACCTCCAGCTCCACCGGCAGGCCGTGGCAGTCCCACCCACCCTTGCGCGACACGTCACGGCCCCGCATGGTCTGGAAGCGGGGGAACAGGTCCTTGAACGCCCGCGCCCACACGTGGTGGAGCCCGGGCCGGCCATTGGCGGTGGGGGGACCCTCGTAGAAGATCCAGGTTTCGGCGCCCTTGCGTAGACGCGCCACCTCCTCGACGACCTCGCGCTCGCGCCAGCGGGCCAGCACCCGCTCCTCGAGAGCGGGCAGGTCCAGACCAGGGTCGACGGGCCCAAAAGGCATGGTGCTCAGCGTAGGCCGCGGTGGGATTCGGCCCCCTCACACGTATCCTGCACGCCTTCCCTTGACCCCCTGCGGGGGTCGGCGTACCATCCGGCACCCTTTTCCCGAGGACGGCGAGATCCCCCATGCCCAGAGCCACGAAAGCCGCTCCTGCCCGCAAGTCCGCCTCCCGCTCCAAGGCCACCAAGCGCTCGAGCAAGGCGCCCGCGCTCGACAAGTTCCTCGAGGGTCAGCTCCAGGCACTGACCGAGGAGCGGGCCACGTACCTGCGCCAGGCCGAGAGCCTGCAGGCCGAGGCCGACTCGCTCACCGAGGACCGCGAGCCGGGCGACGTCCAGTTCGACGAGGAGTCGGGCGAGGGTGACACGCTGGCCGTGGAGCGCGAACGTGACCTGGCGCTCTCCGCGCAGGCCCGGGCCGCCATCGAGCAGATCGACCGGGCGATCGAGAAGATCCACGACGGTTCCTACGGGAAGTGCGACACATGCGGCACAACGATCCCCAAGGAGCGGCTCCGGGCCCTGCCGTACGCAGCGCTGTGCGTGAAGTGCAAGAGCGGGGGTCTGGGCCTGGGGCGTTGACGGGGGAGGCGGCCGCGGAGGCCACCGCCCAAAGGGCGCGTTGGCCACTGCTCCTAGGTGTCGCAGCCGCCGTCCTCGCCGCCGACCAGCTCACCAAGTGGTGGGCCGTCGAGACGCTGGATACGCGCACGATCGACGTCGTGTGGACGCTGCGGCTTCACCTCACCATCAACTACGGCTCCGCCTTCAGCGTGGCCCCGGGGCGCGGTGCGGTGATCTCGCTGCTGGCGCTGGCGGTGGTGGCCGTCCTGCTCCGCTCGGGTCGCTACGCCACCAGGCCGAGTATGGCCGTGGCCATCGGCATGGTCTCCGGGGGGGCGCTGGGCAACCTGATCGACCGGGCCTTCCGGGAGGGCGACGGCCTGCTGGGGGGCGGGGTCGTCGACTTCATCGACCTCCAGTGGTGGCCGGTCTTCAACATCGCCGACGCCGCCATCGTCGTCGGTGCTCTGCTGCTGTTCGGCACGCAGTGGCGTTACGGCGACGAGGAACCCACGCCTTGAGCGAGGGTCGATTCCGCGGATCGCGGACGGCTCGCGAGACGGAGGCTGGCCGGCAATGGGGCGACCGGCGGGATCGGCCCTGGTAGCGGTCGTGCCGCGGGCGCTCGACGGCCAGCGGCTCGACCGGGTCGTCGCCATGGTCGCGGGCTGCAGCCGGTCCGAGGCCGCGGCGCTGGTCGATGCCGGGGGCGTGACGGTCGGGGGGCGGGCGGTCACCACCCGTTCGCACCGCGTTGCGGAGGGCGACGCGCTCCAGGTGGCGGCGGCGGATCGCCCCGCCGGCGAGGCCCTGGCCCCGGATCCCACCGTCGAGGTGCCGCTGGTGTACGAGGACGCCGACCTGCTGGTGGTCGACAAGCCCGCGGGCCTCGTGGTGCATCCTGGGGCGGGACAGCACGCGGGAACCCTGGTCCACGGGCTGCTCGCCCGTTACCCAGAGATCCGCGCCGTCGGTCAGCCCGACCGGCCCGGCATCGTCCACCGCCTCGACAAGGGCACGTCGGGGCTGCTGCTGGTCGCCCGCTCCCAGCCCGCGTATGACGAGTTGGTGGCAATGCTGGCGGCCCGCCGGGTCGAGCGGCGCTACCGCGCCCTGGTGTGGGGTGCGGTCGACTCGCCGACCGGGATGGTCGACGCTCCCGTAGGGCGCAGCGCCCGTGATCGCACCCGCATGGTGGTGACACTGAGCGGCAAGGACGCCCGCACCCGCTACGAGGTGGTCCGCCGCTTCACGGACCCCGTGACCGTCACCGAGCTGCGCTGCAAGCTCGAGACCGGCCGTACCCATCAGATTCGGGTCCACATGGCGTCGATCGGCCACCCGGTGGTCGGGGACCCCCGCTACGGTGGCCGTCGCGCGTCGCTACCCTCGCCGAGGCCGTGGCTGCACGCCGAGCACCTGGCGCTCGAGCACCCGCTCACTGGCGAGCCCCTGGCGTTCGACTCCCCGCTGCCGGCCGACCTGGCGACCGTGCTGGCGACGCTGCGCTGATTCCGGCGACCGTGCCGGCGACGGATCCCTGCCTTGAGGACACCGGCTCCCGGGGTGTCTGCCGGAGCTGTCTGTGCCCGGTTCAGTCGACCGGCTCGACCACCGGCCAGTCGCGCTCGCCGCGCGCCATCCTGGCGATGTCGGCCAGGGTCAGCTCGTCGAGGTGGCGGCGCATGTGCTCGCTCAGGACGCCCCATATGGCCAGCAGCACGCACTGGCCCTCGTGGTCACAGGCGCCGTTCTGGTGGGGCTCGCCGAAGTCGCCCACGGCGATGGGCCCGTCGACCGCGCTCACGATGTCGCCCAGCGTGATGGTGGCGGGCTCCCTCGCCAGCACGTAGCCGCCCCCCACGCCCCGCTTCGACCGGACCAGCCCCGCCCCCTTGAGCGCCAGGAGGATCTGCTCGAGGTAGGGCTGTGGCAGGCCCGTGCGCTCCGCGATGTCGCGGACCGAGGTCGGGCCCGCCTCGCGCGCATGCAGCGACAGCGACAGCAGTGCCCGGCTGGCGTAGTCACCGCGGGTCGACACCTTCATGCCGCGAGCGTAACGAGTCGGTCGCAGACCGACGCCGCTAGTGGGCGCTCGCGGAAGTTCCGTGGATGTATCGCCGAGGCAGATTCGTCGCTGGCGAGACAGAGGAAGGCGCAGCAGCGGCTGCGGCGCGACGAGGACGATGTCCAGCGGCGGATCTGGCCGGCGAGACGCCACGATGACTTCCGCGAGGGTCCACTCGGGGTGGCGGCCGGGGTCGGGCTGGACTGTACGGGGCGCAGTGCGAACCGGGCGGAGAGGCCCCGAACGCCCCTGATCTCGTGGCGCGGGCTGGGTACGGTGGAGCCCGGAAAGGCACAGGCGTGGTCCACGAACCCCTACTTCCTGACTACGGCGGGGCCTGCGTCACGAACGTCGTGCCTGCGCTCCTCGGACATCCCGACGATGCGCCGCGCTGGCTTCCGGGAACCGCCGTCGATGCCCGCCAGGTCGTGTTGTTCGTGCTCGACGGCATGGGCTGGGAGCAGCTCACGGCACGGCGCTCGTTGGCCCCCACGCTGTCCGCCATGGAGGGAGGACCGATCACCACCGTGGCGCCGTCGACGACGGCGACCGCCCTCACGTCGATCACCACCGGCGTGCCCCCGGGGGAGCACGGCATCGTCGGCTACCGCATGGCGGTCCATGGCGAGGTCCTCAACGTCCTGCGTTGGGCCACAGCCGCAGGCGACGCCCACCAGAGCCTGCCGCCCGCCAAGATGCAGACGACGGCCCCGTTCCTGGGCCAGCGACCCCCGGTGGTGACGCGGGCCGAGTACCGCCGATCGGGGTTCACGGGCGTGCACCTCGAGCCCGCCAGGTTCTGGGGCTACCGCACGATGGCGACCATGGTCACCGAGGTCGAGAGCCTCCTGGCGCGGGGAGAGCCCTTCGTGTACGCCTACTACGACGGCCTGGACAAGGTGGCCCACGAGTACGGGCTGGGGGAGTACTACGACGCCGAGCTCGCATGGATCGACCAGGTCGTCGATCGGATCGTCTCCCGCCTGCCCGCGGGGGCGGCACTGGTGGTCATCGCGGACCACGGTCAGGTGGAGACCGGCGACGACGTCGTGGAGCTGGCGCCCGCCGTGCTCGGGCAGTGCTCGATGCAGTCGGGTGAGGCGCGGTTCCGGTGGCTGCATGCGCGGCCGGGCCGGGCAGGAGCCCTGTGGGACGCGGCGGCCGAGCACCACGGTGACGACGCTTGGGTGGTCACGCGTGACGAAATGGTGGCCGCGGGCTGGCTGGGCCCGGTGGTCACCGAGGCGGCGCGGTCTCGATTGGGGGACGTGGCCCTCGTGGCGAGGACCAACGCCGCCTTCCACGACCCCCAGGACGTCGGCCCCTACGAGCTGGTCGGACGGCACGGGTCGCTGACCCCGGCCGAGATGCTCGTCCCCCTCCTCGCCGCCCGGCGCTGACGGTGCGCCCGAGCATCGGACGGGATCCTCTCGGCGGGCGGGATACGCGGCGGACCGTGGCAGGATGGCCCCCATGTCGTTCACCGACGATCAGAACGCCGGCCAGCCCGGGCCCGGTCAGCCACCGGCCACCTCGGCCGACGGGAGCACCGTCGCGGGCTCGGCTCCCGGTCCGGTCGAGCACCCCGAGGTGGTGAGGCCCGCCGAGGAGCGGGATCAGCCCAACGAGGCCGTCGAGCAGCCGGCCAAGGTGATGCGGATCGGGTCGATGATCAAGCTCCTGCTGGAAGAGGTGCGCCAGTCGGAGCTCGACGAGCAGAGCCGCGACCGGCTGCGGGAGATCTACGAGACGTCGATCTCGGAGCTGTCGGGGGCACTCTCGCCCGACCTGCGTGACGAGCTGGGCCGCCTTGCCCACCCCTTCGCCGATACCGCGACGCCCAGCGAGGCCGAGCTGCGGATCGCCAAGGCCCAGCTCGTGGGCTGGCTCGAGGGCCTGTTCCACGGCATCCAGGCGACCCTCTTCGCCCAGCAGATGGCGGCCCGTCAGCAGCTCGACGAGATGCGCCGTCGGCTCCCGCCTGGCGCACCGCAGCCCAACGTCGAAGGGGAAACCCGGCCCGGCACCTATCTCTGAGGGCGTGTCGGCGAGCTTCACCAGCGGTTACCCACCGTGTGGCGCCCTCCTCCCAGGGTAGTGAGCCTCTCTTCCAGCCGAGAGGGCACGTAGGCTGGCGCTGATGGGGATGCCGGGGAACGGGCGCATTGGCCGCTTGCGTGAGCACAGGGCCCGGGCACTGCTGGTGCTCGCGGTCGCTGCGGTGGTGGCGGTCGTTGCGGTGGGACTGGTGGCCGCCGACGTCGATCGGGTCGAGGTCGTGGCGACGCTCCTGTTCGTCCCGGTGTTCGCCGCGGGTCTCATCGTGGGACGCAGCGCGGGGTGGCTGGCCGCTGGCGTCGCCACGGTCGTGTACGTGGCGCTCCGCTCGGCCGACATGGACGACGCCGGGGCGGCAAGCGTGGGGCTGCTGGCGCTGACGCGGGCGGTCGCGTACGCGGTTGCGGCCGAGGTGGGGCTCAGGGCCCAGCCACTGGTCGACCGCCTGTCGCGGGGCAACGAATGGGACGACTCGGCGCTCGTGGCGCGGGGCCGTGCCCTCTCCAAGCGGGAGCGTCCCGGGGACGACGCGTTCGCGGCGGGCCAGCCGACCTCGGTGTGGGTCACGACGCCGGACGACGATGCGTACGCCGCGTCGACCTACGCCGACTCGCCCGGGTGGTCCGAGCCAGCACCGGTGGGGGCCGGCGGCAACGCGACCGCGTCGGAGTGGGCCGAGCCCTTGGGGTCGCTCGGCCAGGAACCCGGCTGGCAACCGCAGCACCTCGCGCACGCCCCCGCGTCCAACGGCTGGCAACCGGAGCCGCCCGCACGCGCGCCCGCGTCCAATGGCTGGCCGCCGGACCCACCCACCATGGCCCCGCCGCCCTGGTCCGATCCGTACGGGAGCCCGGCCGTGGGGGAGCCGGACCGCAGCGACTGGGCGCCACCCGCGGCATCGCCGGCGCCCTGGTCCGATCCGTACGGGAGCCCGGCCGTGGGGGAGCCGGACCGCAGCGACTGGGCGCCGCCCGCTGGATCGCCGGCGCCCTGGTCCGATCCCGGCGGGACGCCCGCCGCCTCCGATCCCGACGACGCCCATTGGCAGCCAGGGGCGTGGTACGACGCCGTGCCGCCGCCACCGGCCCGGCCTGCTCCGCTGCGGCCCCCGGTCTCCGCGACCCCGTCGGTGCCGCCGCCGCCGATCGATCCGGAGACCCGGTTGTGGACCGCACGCTTCCTGTGCGACCGCATCGCTGCCGAGAAGGCGTACTGCAACCGCACCGGGAGCCCGTTCTCGCTGGTCCTGGTCCAGGTACCCGACGAGCCCTTTGCACTGCTGCCGTATCGGCGGCAGGTGACGCTCCTGCGGGAGCTGGGTCACCAGTTCGTGGCGGGCGGGGTGATCGACCACCTGGTCCACGTGCCGGACCAGACCCAACACTGGTTCGCAGTCGTTCTCCCCGACATCGATCGCGCCGGCGCCCAGGTGTTGGAGCGCCGCCTGCGCATCGGCATCGGTGGCTACCTCCGCAGCCGCGGCCTGCCGCTCTCCGAGCTGGAGAGCGCGTCGCTCACGTCACCGGACGACGATCCGGCGCTGGGCGCGATCTGGGACGCGCTGGCCGCCCGCGGCGATCCGGCGGGCGCCGGGTCCTCGTCCGGCGTCTTCGCCTACTGATCCTCGGGGCTGCGCCGGGCCCGGTGCGTAACGTTCCCGGGGCCCGGTCCGGCGCGCTACGCTCGACGAATCACACGGGTGTCATTTGTCCACAGGCCCCTGTGGACGACCACGCCGGTGAACTGATCGAGCAGGTTCGCGACGGAGGGAGTCGGCCGGGGTGCATCCTCGAGGAACCTTCACCCACCTCCACGTCCACACCGAGTACTCGATGCTCGACGGGGCCGCGCGCATCGGCGAGGTCGTGGGTGCCGCCGTGGCCGACGGCCAGCCTGCGCTCGGCATCACCGACCACGGCAACATGTACGGCATCCTCGACTTCTACAAGGAGTGCCGGAAGCAGGGGATCAAGCCCATCCTGGGCACCGAGGCCTACATGGCCCACGAGTCACGGTTCGAACGCCCGGCGCGGCGCGGACGGGTCGACGACACCGGCGGCGACACCGAGGGCGGGCGGAAGCTCTACTACCACCTGACGCTTCTGGCCGAGACCAATGTGGGCTACCGCAACCTCATCCAGCTCGCCAGCCGGGCGTTCCTCGAGGGTTACTTCTACAAGCCACGCCTCGACTGGGAGACGCTTGCCGACCACGCCGGCGGCCTCATCGCCACCACCGGATGCCTGGGTGGGCACGTGCTCCAGTCGCTGCTCCAGGGCGACGCCGAGGGCGCCACCGCCAAGGCGGCGCGGCTCCAGGACATCTTCGGCAAGGACAACCTGTTCGTCGAGCTGCAGGACCATGGCATCGCCGAGCAGCACAGGACCAACCCCCAGCTGATCGAGATCGCCCGGCGCATCGGGGCGCCGCTGCTGGCCACCAACGACAGCCACTACGTCCACCAGCACGACGCCGTGGCCCACGACGCCCTGCTCTGCGTGCAGACGGGTTCGCTGATGAGCGACCCCAACCGGTTCAAGTTCCACGGCGACCAGCACTACCTGAAATCAGCCACCGAGATGCGGTCCCTGTTCGGCGAGGTCCCGGAGGCGTGCGACAACACGCTGTGGATCGCCGATCGGGCAGACGTCGAGATCGCGTTCGGCAAGCCGCAGCTGCCCACCTTCCCGCTGCCCGAGGAGTTCGCCAGCGACCGCGACTACCTGCGCCACCTGACGTTCGAGGGGGCCAAGGAGCGTTGGGGTGACCCGCTGCCCGACGACGTAGTCGAGCGGCTGGCGTACGAGCTGCAGGTCATCGCCGACATGGGCTTCAGCTCGTACTTCCTCATCGTCTGGGACCTGATCGCCCACGCCCGGCGCAACGGCATCCGGGTGGGCCCGGGCCGGGGGAGCGCCGCCGGCTGCGCGGTGGCATACAGCCTGCGCATCACCGACCTCGATCCGATCCGGTACGACCTGCTGTTCGAGCGCTTCCTCAACCCTTCACGCATCTCCATGCCCGACATCGACATGGACTTCGATTCCCGGTTCCGGGACGAGATGATCCGCTACGCCGCCGAGCGCTACGGCCGCGACCACGTTGCCCAGATCGTCACCTTCTCCACCATCAAGGCTCGGGCCGCAGTGCGCGACGCCGCGAGGGTGCTGGGCCAGCCCTACGCCGTCGGTGACCGGGTGGCCAAAGCCATGCCGCCGCTGATCATGGGGCGCGACACGCCCCTGTACGCCTGCCTCGATCCCGATCCGCGCTTCGAGGACGGCTACAAGATGGCGGGCGAGCTGCGGCAGATGTACGAGGACGACCCCGACGTCCAGCAGGTGGTCGACGTCGCCAAGGGCCTCGAGGGCCTACGCCGCCAGGACGGGATCCACGCCGCCGCGGTGGTGATCACCAAGGAACCGCTCACCGAGTACCTGCCGATCCAGCGCAAGCCCGAGAACGGTCAGTCGCTGGAGGACGCCCCGATCGTCACCCAGTACGAGATGCACGGCGTCGAGGAGCTCGGCCTGCTCAAGATGGACTTCCTGGGGCTGCGCAACCTCGACGTGATCACCGACACCGTCGAGGTGATCCGCCGCACCCGGGGTGTCGACCTGGACATCGACCGCGTGCCCCTCGACGACGAGCCCACCTACGAGCTGCTGCGCCGGGGCGACTCGGTCGGCGTGTTCCAGCTGGAGGGCGGGCCCATGCGGGCGCTCATGCGCTCGCTGCAACCGACGACGTTCGAGGACGTGGCCGCACTGGTGGCGCTCTACCGGCCCGGTCCCATGGCCGCGAACATGCACAACGACTACGCCGACCGCAAGAACGGCCGCAAGCCGGTCGAATATCTGCATCCCGACGCTGCCGAAGTGCTGGGTGACACTTACGGTCTATGCATCTATCAGGAGGGGGTGATGCGGATTGCCCAGCGATTCGCAGGATACTCCCTCGCCGAAGCAGACAATCTCCGAAAGGCTGCGGGCAAGAAACGCCGCGAGATCATGGCGGCGGAGCGCGAAAAGTTCATCGATGCCTGCGACCGGACCGGCTATGGCGCCGGACTGGGCAAGGCGTGGTTCGATATCATCGAACCCTTTGCCGACTATGCCTTTCCCAAAGCGCACGCGTATGGCTACGGCTTCGTCGCCTATCAGACGGCGTACCTCAAGGCTAATTATCCCGCGGAGTACCTGGCGGCGTTGCTCACGAGCGTCAAGGCCAGCCTGGAGAAGGCGGCCATCTACCTCGCCGAGTGCCGGGCCATGGGCATCGCCGTCGAGGTGCCGGACATCAACCGCTCTGCGGCGGACTTCGTACCGCTCGTGGAACCGGCCGACCGCGCGGACGGGGACGGAGTCTCCGGTGGCCCGGGGAGCAAACAGCGAGTCATCGTCTTCGGGCTGTCGGCGGTCCGCAATGTTGGCGAAGGCCTCGTCGGCCACATCGTCGCCGAGCGAGAGGCCAATGGTCCGTATACCGACTACTACGACTTCTGCCAGCGGGTCGACTCCTCCGTCCTCAACAAGCGCACGATCGAATCGCTGATCAAGGCGGGGGCATTCGACAGCCTCGGCCACAAGCGCAAGGGCCTCCTCACGGTGTTCGAGCAGATCGTCGACCACACCCTCGCCCGCCGCCGCGAGCGCGACATGGGGATCATGACGCTGTTCGGCGACGCCGACGACGCCGGGGCCGGCGGTTTCGGCGACTTCGAGCGCACCACCATCCCCGACCTGGAGTTCGACAAGCGTGACCAATTGGCGTTCGAGAAGGAGATGCTGGGCCTCTACGTGAGCGATCATCCCCTGCTGGGCGCGGAAGCGGCGCTCTCCCGCAGGGCCGACTGCTCGCTCGACGAGCTGGCCGACCTCGACGACGGGGAGCTCAAGGCCGTGGGCGGCGTGGTGACCGGACTGCAGCGCAAGTGGACCCGCCGTGGCGATCTCATGGCGGTGTTCACCCTCGAGGACCTGCGGGCCACCGCCGAGGTGATGGTCTTCCCCCGCACCATGACCGAGCACGGGCACAAGCTCGCCGACGACGCCGTGGTCATCGTCCGGGGTCGCGTCGACACCCGCGACGACGCCCC
Source organism: uncultured bacterium (assembly GCA_963813485.1). GTDB lineage: Bacteria > Actinomycetota > Acidimicrobiia > Acidimicrobiales > VFJN01 > DASQUK01. The sequence goes on along the minus strand of CAWEZE010000004.1, from coordinate 103,634 downwards.
CAAGCTCATCGCCCAGGCGATCGACGTGGTCGAGGTGGGCGCCAGCCAGGTCGAGCCGCTGCGCCTGCGGGTCCCGCCCCAGCTGCTGTCGGAGGCCAACGTGGCGCACCTCAAGCGGCTCCTGGCCGATCACCCCGGCGAGTCGCCGGTCTTCCTCCAGCTCGGAGAGCAGCGGGTCGTTCGGCTACCCGAACGCTGGAACGTCGACGCCACCAACGGCCTCGTGGGCCAGCTCAGGGAGGCGCTGGGTCCCGCCGCCATCCTCACCTAGGGCCCACCGCGCGCGCGTGTTCGGTCATCGGAGTTGCACGACCCGCATCGTTTGACTGGACTAGTGGCTTGTTGCCGCACGCAGAACGGGGGCTACGCCGGAGATGTCGATCGCTGTAGACACCAAGGACTGCACGGCCCTCAGCGATGCTGAGTTGGTCGAGATGGCCGATCTCTGCGCGGAAGCCCAGTACAGCCAGGAGATCGGCACGCTGTCGAAGCAGGCCGAGGCGTGGGTGCTGATCACGCAGGTCCGTGACGAGGCCAAGCTCAAGGGCTTCGCCTTCTCCACGCTCGAGCGCATCGGCGGCACGCCGTGCGTGCTGGTGGGCATGGCGTCAGTGCGCCGCACCTCCAAGCGCGACACGGTGCTGCGCGCGCTCGTGCAGGACCTGCTGCGCCGGGCCGTGCTCGCGTTCCCCGACGAGGACGTACTGATCGCCGCCCGCTTCGGCGACGTGGGCGGTTTCGACGCCTTTCGCAACCTCAACGACATCGTGCCCCGGTCCGGCCACAAGGCCACGGGCGAGGAACGCGCCTGGGGAGGTCGCCTGGCCAAGCGCTACGGCATCGAGGCGAGCGCCTACGACCAGCGGGCGTTCGCGGCCCGCGGCGACGGCAGCGGCCCGGCCCCGGTGTTCGACCACGAGACGCTGCACCCCGAGCAGAGCGACCAAGAGGTGGTCGAGCGGTTCGAGGGGTTGCACGCCGGCAAGGGCGACAGTCTCATCGGCTTCGGCTGGGCCATGGAGGAAGACCTCCGCAAGTTCGCCTGACGGGCGGGCGTATGGAGCTCGGCGACGCGGTCCGGCGGCGTCGCATGGTGCGGGCGTTCGACGGACGCCCGGTCCCACCGGAGCTGGTCGACCGGCTGCTCGACCTTGCCCGGCGGTCGCCCTCGGCGGGCAACACCCAGCCGTGGGCCTTCGTGGTCCTGGAGGGCGCGCAGACGGCAGCGCTGTGGGACGTCACGCTGCCGGCGAGCCGGCGCGCCGCGTTCCGGTGGCCGGGGCTGCTCAGCGCCCCTGTGGTGGTGGTGCCACTGGTGTCAGCGGACGCCTACGTCGAGCGCTATCGCGAGCCCGACAAGCGGACCACGGGACTGGGGGCCGGCACGTCCGCATGGCCCGTCCCCTATTGGTGGGTCGACGGGGGGATGGCGGTGCAGACGCTGTTGCTCGCCGCGGTCGATGCCGGGCTGGGGGCGCTTTTCTATGGCCTGTTCGACCACGAGCGGTCCGTGCTCGACCACCTGGGCGTGCCGTCCGGCTGGCGGGCGCCGGGCGCGGTCGCGCTGGGCTGGCCGGCGCCCCACGAACCCGGACGGTCCTCGGGGCGCGGTCGCCCACCGCTCGGCGACGTGGTCCACCGCGGCGGCTGGTAGGCGCCCAGGGTTAGCGTCCGCGCCATGAGCGAGCGTCCCGGACGGCGAGAGAGCGAGCCGGCCCGAGCGGCCGTGGGAGCGGGAGACAACACGTCGAAAGCCCGAGCGGCCTGGCCGCAGGCCAAGAGCGGGGAGCAATGGAGCTAGAGACCGCAATCGACCTCGACGCCGCCACCAATCGCCGGGTGGTGTTGCGCCGGCGGCCCGAGGGCCTGCTGACCGCGGCCGACGTCGAGCTGGAGGAAGGCGTCCCCCTGCCGGTCCCGGCCGAGGGCGAGGCGCTGCTCGAGCTCGACTGGATCGGCATCGACGCCACGGTGCGTACGTGGCTGTCGAAGGCAGAGGGCTACCTGCCGGCGGTCGAGATCGGCGAGGCCGTGCGGGCCAGCGGCATCGGCCGGGTGGTGGCCACCCGGGCCGAGCGTTTCCCGCTCGGGCATGCGGTGTACGCGCTACCGGGCTGGCAGCGCTACGGCATCGTGCGTGACGACCCGCTGGCGACGGCGCTGGGTGAGGACGTCGACGCACCCGCGCTCCTCGCCCTCTACGGCGCCACCGGGTTGACCGCGTACGTAGGGATGATCGACATCGGGGGCGTCCGGGAGGGCGAGACCGTGGTCGTGTCGGCCGCCGCCGGGGCCACCGGCTCGCTGGCGGCACAGATCGCCAGGATCAAGGGCTGCCGCGTGATCGGCATCTGCGGACGCGACGACAAGGCCCGCTGGCTGTTGGACGACCTCGGCCTGGATGGCGCCATCAACCACCGCACCGAGGACGTGCACGCCCGGCTCCGTGAGCTGTGCCCCGATCGCATCGACGTCTACTTCGACAACGTGGGGGGCCCCATCCTCGATGCGGTACTCGACCGCCTGGCGATGCACGCGCGGGTCGTCCTGTGCGGAGCCATCGCCATCTACAACGAGCGCGGGCGCCCGCCGGGCCCGTCGAACTACTTCCAGCTCATCAACCGCCGCGCCCGCATGCAGGGGTTTCTGTCGCTCGACCACTGGGACCGTTTCGGGGAGGTGGCGGCCACGCTGGGGGACTGGGCGGCCGAGGGCAAGCTGAAATACCGCACCCAGGTGTACGAGGGACTGGAGTCGGCGGTCGACGCCCTCAACGCGTTGTTCACCGGCGACAACATGGGCAAGACCGTCATCCGTGTCTCTGAAGCAAAACCGGGGCCATAGCCCGAAAGATCTTCAAGGACTGACGCGGAGCTGAGCTGCCAGCGCCTCGGGGTCCTCGGCCGGGAGCTGGCAGGCGTAGTCGCGGCACACGTAGGCACGGCCGTCGTCGCGGCCCTCCCACAGGGGCGACGGGTAGCGCTCGCCCCACGCCAGCACCGCCCCGGGGAGGAACCGGCTCTGGACGACCTCGACCAGGTCGGGTCGGTCGCCCGCCACCACCACCTCGTCGACTCCCTGGATGGCGAGGTCGACGGCCACCAGCAGCTGGCCGAAGGCGGTCGGATGCTCGGTCGCCAGTGACCCCGCCAGGCGCAGGATCTGCTCGGCGCGGTCGCGATAGCGCTCCTCGCCTGTGAGCGCGGCCAGGCGCAGCAGGGCGACCGCCGCCAGGCTGTTGGCACTGGGAGTGGCGTTGTCCATCAGGTCCTTGTTGCGGGCCACGAGCCGCTCGGCGTCGCTCCCGGTCGTGAACAGACCGCCGCGTTCCTCGTCCCAGAAGAGGTCGAGAAGCGCGTCGGCGGTGCTACGGGCGGCATCGATCCAGCGCGCCTCGCCCGTCGCCTCCGACAACCGCACGAACGCGTCGACGAGTGCGGCATGGTCCGCCGCGTACGCGAGGTGGCGAGCCCGGCCCGAGACATGTGACTCGCTCCCGCGGCCGCTCGGGCCGGGGGAGCGGGAAGCCTGTCCACCGGCCTGCCACGAGCGCAGCCAGCGGCCGTCGTCGCGGCGCAGCGAGCGCAGCAGGAACTCGCCCGTTCCCACGGCGGCGTCCAGCCAGTCGCGCCGGCCGGTGGCGGCGGCCGCCTCGGCCAGCGCGGCCAGCATGAGCCCGTTCCACTCGGCCAGGACCTTGTCGTCGAGGCCGGGCCGCACCCGCCGTTCCCGGGCGGCGAACAGGCGGGCCCGCGCCTCCTCGATGTGGGGCGGGCGCGCGAGGTCGACGGGTCGCTGGGCGCGCACGTGAATGCGGTTGAGGATGCTGCGGCCCTCGAAGTTGCCGCCCGGCGTCACGCCGTAGAAGGTCATGGCCTCGTCGGCGAGCTCCCGATCGCCGTCGAGCGCCGCGACGACCTCGTCGGGGGTCCAGACGTAGAAGCGGCCCTCCTCGCCCTCGCTGTCGGCGTCCTCGGCGGAGAAGAAGGCTCCCTCCGGGTGCCGCAGGTCGCGAAGGACGTACGCCACGGTCTCGTCCAGGACCTGCAGGTACCGTTCGTGGCCCAGGGCTTGCCAGGCGTGCAGGTAGGCACGTGCCAGCAGCGCCTGGTCGTAGAGCATCTTCTCGAAGTGCGGCACCAGCCACACCGCGTCGACCGAGTAGCGGGCGAACCCGCCGCCCAGGTGGTCGTAGATCCCGCCCGAGGCCATGGCGTCGAGCGACGTCTCCACCACCCCCTGGATGTCGGGATCCGCCACCGGCCGGCGGGCCAGCGCCCGCACCAGCAGGTCGAGGCTCATCGCCTGCGGGAACTTGGGGGCACCCCCGAAGCCGCCCCGAGCGTCGTCATGCTGCTGGCGGAGCGTCTTGACGGCGGCCTCGAGGGCATCGCCGCCGGGGGATCCGTCGGCCGGATCCACCAGCGCCGAGCGGCCGAGGGCGGCCGTGAGCTGGCCGGCCTGAGTGTCGACGTCCTCACGGCGGGTGCGCCACAGCTCGTCGATCCGCTGGCACAGCTCGGGGAAGGAGATCATGCCGCCGCGCCGCGTGCTCGGGAAGTAGGTCCCCCCGAAGAACGGCCGGCCGTCAGGGGTGAGGAACACGGTCATCGGCCAGCCGCCCTGTCCCGTCAGTGCCTGGACGGCCTCCATGTAGATCTCGTCGACGTCGGGGCGTTCCTCGCGGTCGACCTTGATGTTGACGAAGAGCTCGTTCATCAGCGCCGCGATCTCGGGGTCCTCGAACGACTCGTGCGCCATCACGTGGCACCAATGGCAGGCCGAGTAGCCCACCGACAGCAGCACCGGTCTGTCGTCACGCCGGGCCGCGGCGAAGGCCTCGTCACCCCACGGGTACCAGTCGACCGGGTTGTCGGCGTGCTGGCGGAGGTACGGGCTGGTCTCGTCGGCCAGGCGGTTCATGGCACCCACGGTAGGGGAGGCGGGCGGCGCGCCCGAACGCCTACGTCACGGGTAATTGGGACCTGCACCCCGAACGGGAACCATGGAGACATGACGCCCGACGAGGCCACCGCCTTCCTCCGCTCCGCCATGCCGTTGTGCGACACGCTCGACATGCGAGCCACGGCCGCCGGTCCCGACGAGGCGAGGGTGGAGATCGACTGGGCACCCGGCCTGTGCACGAGCAACGGCATGCTCCATGGCGGGATGGTCATGGCGCTGGCCGACTCGGCCGGCGCCGCCTGCACGTACTTCAACCTGCCTGAGGGCGCCGTAGGCACTACGACCATCGAGTCGAAGACCAACTTCCTCGGCGCCGTGCGGGAGGGCGTGGCGGTCGCAAGCGCGCGGCCCCTGCACGTGGGCCGCTCGACGATCGTGGTGGAGACCGTCGTCACCGACGGGCGCGACCGGCCGGTGGCCAAGGTGACGCAGACCCAGCTGGTGCTCCGCTCGCCCGCCGCCACCACCTCCCCCTAGCGTTCGGGCCCATGGAAATCAGCCTCAAGGGAAAGGTCGCGCTGGTCACCGGGGCCAGTCGGGGGATCGGCCGGGCGATCGCGACCAGCTACGCCGAGGCCGGGGCGGCCGTGATGCTGTCGTCGCGGAAGCAGGAGGCCCTGGAGGCGGCGGCTGCCGAGATCGCCGACTCGGGCGGCGAGGTGGCCGTGTTCGCGGCCAACGCCGGCGAGCCCGACCAGATCGCCGCCTGCGTCGCCGCCACCATGGAACGGTTCGGCGCCATCGACATCCTGGTCAACAACGCCGCCACCAACCCCTACATGGGCCGGACGATCGACATCGACCTACCCCGCTTCGACAAGACCTGGCAGGTCAACTACCGCGGCCCGGTGGTCTGGGTGCAGGAGGCCTGGCAGGCGTCGATGGCCGAGCGGGGTGGGGTCGTCATCAACATGGCGTCGGTGGGCGGGCTGTCCGTCGAGCCCGTCATCGGCCACTACAACGTGACCAAGGCGGCCCTGATCCACCTGACCCGCACGCTGGCCCAGGACCTGGCGCCGGGGGTGCGTGTCAACGCCATCGCCCCCGGGCTGGTCAAGACGGACTTCGCGCGGGCGCTGTGGGAGCCGGCCGAGGAGCAGGTCGCGGCGCGGACGCCGCTCAAGCGCCTGGGCGCCCCGGCGGACATCGCCAACGCGGCGTTGTTCCTGGCCAGCGACCTGGCGTCGTGGATCACCGGCCAGACCCTGGTGGTCGACGGCGGGGCGCTGGTCGGCTCGCGGCGGCTGTAACCAGGCGGCCCGCAGCCATCACAGCGCCCGCCTGACCAGCTTCCCCAGACCGGTGCGGGGAAGTGCGGTCACCAGGACGAGCTCCCGGGGCACGGAGTACGCCGGCAGGTCCCGCTTGGCGGAATCCCGCAGCTCGTCGAGGGTGGGCGGGTCGGCCGGGTCGGCGGGCACCACCAGGGCGGTCACCCGCTGGCCCCACTCGGGGTCCGGCCTGCCGACGACGGCGACCTCCCGGACCCGCGCGTGGGTGGCCAGCACCCGCTCGACGGCGACGGGCCAGACGTTCTCGCCGCCGGTGACGATGACGTCGTCCGCACGGCCGAACACCTGCAGGCGGCCCGCGGTGGCGTCCCAGGCGCCGGCGTCACCGGTCGGGAACCAGCCGTCGGCGTCCCGGGGGTCGGTGCCGTCGCGGTAGCACCGGAGCAGCATCGGGCACCGCAGCTCGATCTGGCCGGCGACCACCCGCACGTCGACGCCGTCCAGGGGCACGCCGTCATACACGACGCCGCTGCCGGTCTCGGTCATCCCGTACGTGGCGACCGCATTGGCCGGCAGGTCGGGCGGCATGGCGGAACCACCCAGCACCACCGTCCGGAAGCCCGTCGGGTCCATCCGGCGGAGCATGGTCGGCACCAGCGAGGTGAGCGTGCATGGGTCGCGCGCCCGCGAGGCCGCCGCAACCCGGGCGGCGTCGAATCCGTCGTGCACCGTCAGTGGGGTGCCGGTCAGGATCGCCCGGGTCACGACCGCGAGGCCGCCGACATGGGCCAGCGGTAGGCATGCCAGCCAGCGGTCGGACGCAGGGTCGACGCCCAAGCGGCGGCTCGTGGCCCGGGCGGAGGCGTCGACCGCGTGGTGGGTCAGGACCACAGCCTTGGGGTCGCCCGACGTGCCACTGGTGGCGACGACGAGCGCATCGCCGTCGGCGACGGGCTCATCCGGGCGGGCGGCGGCCAGGACCCGTTCGCGGGCAGGTGGCGGCAGCCGGGGATCGATGGGCAACACCGCGTCGCCTTCGTCCCAGGCGCGTCGCAGCCGGTCGACGAACTCGCTGGTCCCCCGCGCCTCGACGACGATCAGCCTGCGCACGGTGCTGGAGACTACGGGCGCCGGTGGCGATCTACGGTCGGTGGTATCGACGCCCCCGACACGACCAGCGACGCCACCATCCGCACCGAGGCCCTGACCAAGGTCTACGAAGCCGTTCCTGGGGGACCGGCGGACAAGGGCCACCCGGCGCCGCCGGCCGTCGACGCCCTCGACCTCGAGGTCGGGCGCGCTGAGCTGTTCGGTCTGCTCGGCCCCAACGGTGCCGGGAAGACCACCACGATCGGCATGCTCACCACCAGGGTGGTGCCCACCGGCGGCCGGGCGTTCGTCGACGGCATCGACGTGGTGGCCGAGCCGGCGCGGGCCAAGGAACGCATCGGGGTCGTGACCCAGACCAACACCCTCGACCGGTCCCTCGACGTGCGGGAGAACCTGGAGTTCCACGCCCGCTACTTCGGCATGGACGGGCGGGAGGCCCGGGCGGCCGCCGATCGCATGCTCGAGGTCATGCGGCTCACAGAGAAGGCCTCGGCTGACGTCGGCACGCTGTCGGGCGGCATGGCGCAGCGTCTGATGGTGGCCCGGGCCATCCTCCATCGGCCCCCGGTCCTGTTCCTCGACGAGCCCACCGCCGGCCTCGACCCCCAGAGCCGGCTCGGGCTGTGGGACATCGTCCGCGAGCTCCATCGTGACGGGCAGACGGTGCTGCTCACCACGCACTACATGGAGGAGGCCGACCACCTCTGCGAACGGGTGGCGATCATGGACCACGGCCGCATCCTCGCCCTCGACCAACCCGCCGTGCTCAAGCGGTCGCTCGGCGTCGACACGGTCGTCACCATCCAGGCCGAGGGCGACGGCGACGACCTGGCGGACGCCTTGCGTGGGCTCCAGGGTGCCACCGGGGCCCAGGTGGTCGACGGGGCCGTGCGGCTCTACGTCGATGGCGGCGACGGGCTCCTGCCGCGCGTGATCGCCGCCGCCGAGCGGGCCGGCCATGCGGTGCGGGACCTGCGCGTCGAGGAACCGACGCTGGAGACGGTCTTCATCACCCTCACCGGAAGGGAGCTGCGGGAATGAGTGAGGGTGGATTCCGCGGACCACGTGCGTCGGGCACGCCGGCTTTGAGCAACCACCTGGAGGACGGGCGGAATCGACCCTCAAGCATTGATACGACCGCACCACTCGCGCCATCCACGCGGCACCCGGGGTTCCTGCGCACGTGGACGCCGATGAGCTGGCGCGCGTTCGCCGCCCTGCTCCGGCGCGACCTCGTCGTGCTCAGCAAGGACCTGCCCGCGTTCATCGCCCGCACCGTGATGCAGCCGTTGCTGCTCATGTTCGTGTTCACCTACGTGTTCCCGAAGATCGGCCAGGGCATTGGCAGCGCCGGCGGGGCCTCGGCGGAGAGTGCGTTCAGCACGCTGCTCGTGGGCGGGGTGGTCGCCAGCGTCATGATCTTCCAGGGGATCCAGGCGGTGGCCCTGCCCATGGTGCAGGACTTCGGCTTCACCCGCGAGATCGAGGACCGGGTCCTGGCGCCGATCCCGGTCGAGGGCGTGGCGCTCGAGAAGGTGACCTCCGGTGCGATCCAGGGACTGCTGGCCGCGCTGGTGGTCCTGCCCCTGGCCTACGTCATCCCGGCCACCGACGTGCACCTCGACGTGAACTGGCCCGTGACGCTGACGTTCCTGCCGCTCGCCGCCGTGCTGGGCGCCTCGCTCGGGCTCACCGTCGGCACCCGCGTGGAGCCACGTCAGGTGCCGCTCGTGTTCAGCCTGCTCGTGCTGCCCATGACCTTCCTGGGGGCGGTCTACTACCCGTGGACGAGCCTCGAGCCGCTCCCGTGGCTGCGCTGGGGGGTGCTCGTGAACCCGCTCGTCTACCTGTCCGAGGGTGTGCGGATGGGGCTGACCGGTGACACGATCCCGCACATGAACGGGGTTGTCGTCTACGCCGCGTGCCTCGCCTTCACTGCCGTGCTCCTGCGGGTGGGCATCCAGGGGTTCCGCCGGCGGGTGCTCACCTGATGGCGAGCGTCGCCGCTCCCGTCGGATGGCGGGTCTGGCTGGCCGGTGCCCGGCCCCGGACCCTGCCGGCAGCGGTGGTGCCGGTGCTGGTGGGGACCGCCTGTGCCGCCGGGCGGACCGACGTCGTGGCGTGGCGGGCGGTGGCGGCAGGCGTGGTGGCGCTGGCCCTCCAGGTGGGGACCAACTACGCCAACGACTACAGCGACGGGGTGCGGGGCACCGACCGCGGGGACCGCCGGGTCGGCCCCGTGCGGCTGGTGGGCTCGGGGCTGAGGACGCCCGGGGCCGTGAAGCGGGCGGCGCTGGTGTCGTTCCTGGTCGCCGGTGTGGCGGGGCTCGCCCTGGCGATCGCGGTCGGCTGGGAGCTGTTGGTGGTCGGGGCGCTGGCGATCGCCGCCGGCTGGTTCTACACCGGCGGACCCCGGCCGTACGGCTACCTGGGGCTCGGCGAGCTGTTCGTGTTCGTGTTCTTCGGGATCGTGGCCACGACCGGCTCCGCCTACGTGCAGGAGGAGAGCCTGTCGGGGCTGGCCCTCGCAGCGAGCGTGCCGGTCGGCCTGCTGGCGACGGCGCTCCTGGTCGTGAACAACCTGCGTGACATCCCCGGCGACACCGCCTCGGGCAAGCGGACGCTGGCGGTGCGCCTGGGCGACCGGCGCACCCGCTGGTTTTACGTCGGACTGCTGGTGGGCGCGGTGATCATGGTGCCGGTGGTGGCGGCCGTGGGGGGGCGGGCCGGGGCGGCGCTGGCCCTGGCGGCCGTCCCGCTGGGCCGGCGGCCGGTGATCGCCGTGCTGGGCGGCGCCCGTGGCGGCCAGCTCGTTCCGGTGCTGGGCGAGACGGGACGGGTACAACTCGCCTTCGGCGCCCTGCTGGCGCTCGGCCTCTGGCTGACCGCCTGACGGGTCCGGAACCCGAGGCAATTGGGTCCGCCCCGGAGTTGTCGAGGCAATCGGGACCGGCCCCCGGACCGCATTGCCTCGTCCTGTCGCCGCCGGACCGCATTGCCTCGGGTGGTCACGTGCCCACCACCTCTGCCAGCCACGGCCCGACCGATTCGAGGAACCGGGCCGGCTGTTCCAGGTGGGCGCTGTGCCCGGCCCCGGGGACCAGCTCGACGCGGGCGTTGGCGCCGATCGCCGCCGCGGTTCGCCGGGCGATCGCGGCGTAGCGCTCGTCGTCCTCGCCCGCCATGACCAGCACCGGGACGTCGATCGCCGGCAGCGCCGACCACAGCGGGTGCTGGCTGCCGGTGCCGGCGAGCTCCAGGCTGCGGGCCAGCCCCTCGGCGGTGTTGCGTCGTCGTTCGTCGTCGAATCGGGTGGTGGCGGACAGCCCGGCGAACATCGGCTGGGCGAGCCACCAGTCGACGAACCAATCCACGCCCTCGGCCCGGATGCGCGCCGCGAGGGCCCGGTCGCGTGCCCGGCGCTCGGCGCGCTCGTCCTCGTCCTCGATGCCCGGCGTCCCGCCCACGAGGGCGAGCCCACGCACCGACCCGGGGGCCTCGGTGGCGACGTGCAGGGCCATGCGGGCGCCCATCGAGTAGCCGATGTAGACCGCCGGCCCGGCGGCCTGGGCCACCAGCCGCCCCGTGGCCGGGAGGTCGGCGGCGACGGCACCCGAGCCACCGTGACCCGGCAGGTCTATGCGCACGACCTCGTGGTGTGCGGCGAGGGTCGGCGCCACCGGTCCCCAGCATCGGCAGGTCTGGCCGAACCCGTGCAGCAGCACCAGCCGCGGGCCGGAGCCGTCGCGTTCGCCATGGAGCGGCACGGCGGGGAATGCTTGCACCTCAGCGTTCCCGGTGGGGCTGCGCCCCACGCCCATCGCCGCCGGGCGACCTGGCGCTCGCGTCGTCACCCAGCGGCGCTCGCTTGACTTGCACTGCAGCGATCGACCAATCCCATGACCGCCGACGAGACCCCCACCCCCGCCGCCGTGCAGGCATCGTTCGCCGCCACGCTGGTCGACGAGTGGCTGCGATGCGGCGATGCGGCACGCCGTCGTGTGCCCGGGCTCGCGCTCGACGCCCCTGGCGCTGGCGCTGGCCGAGCGGCCGGAGATCGATCTCCAGGTCCACCACGACGAGCGCTCGGGAGGGTTCCTGGCCCTCGGGCTGGGACTCGCCAGCGGCCGACCGGCGGTCGTCCTCACCACCAGCGGCACCGCCGCCGCCGAGTTGCACGCCGCCGTGGTGGAGGCCGACCTCGCCGGTGTGCCGCTCCTGGCCTGCACTGCGGATCGGCCCCCGGAGCTACGCGATGTGGGTGCGCCCCAGGCCATCGACCAGGTGCATCTGTTCGGCCGGGCCGCTCGCTGGTTCGGCGATCCCGGGGTGCCCGACCTCGGGTCGGCGTCGCGCTCGGCGCGCCTTCGCCGGGCGGGCATACGCCGCGACCCTCGGCGCCCGGCCCGGTCCCGTCCACCTGAACCTGCCGTTCCGGGAGCCTCTCGTCGGCAGCGCCGGACCGTTGCCGCCGGGACGCGGCGACCGGCCCTGGGTGGCGACGGTGTTGGCGGGGGCGACGGCGACCGCGCCGGCGACGGGCGTCGACGTGCCCGACGGGCTGCGCGAGCTCGCAGGCCGGCGTGGCGTGATCGTGGCCGGGGCCGCGCCGTTCGACGGGCCCGCGCTCCACGGGCTGGCGGACGCCCTCGGGTGGCCGGTGCTGGCCGAGCCGCGCTCTCCGGCCTGGATCCCGGCCGCCACCGGCATCGTGCACCTCGACGGCATCCTCCGCTCGCGCCGCGCGGCGGACGGGCTGCGACCCGAGGCGATCCTGCGCGTCGGTGCGCCCGGAGCGTCGCGGGTCGTCAACGAATGGCTGGCGGCGTCGGGGGCCGACGAGGTCGTGGTGGGCGCACCCGGGTGGTCCGACCCGGCGGCGACGGCGGTGACCGTGATCGACGGGCCGCCCGCGGGCGTGCTGGCGGCGCTGCGCTCGGGGGTCACCAACCCCGCCCCGGGTGCCTGGCTGGACCGGTGGCGGGCGGCCTCGGATGCCGCCGCCACTGCGGTGGCATCGGCACTGGCCCAGGAGTCGACCCCCAACGAGCCCGCGCTCGCCCGGGACGTGGTCGCGGCCCTGCCCGACGGCGCTCGGTTGGTGGTGGCGTCGTCCATGCCGATCCGTGACGTCGAGCGCTACGCCGCCCCCCGCCACGGTGTGACGGTGCTGGCCAACAGGGGCGCCAACGGCATCGACGGCACGGTGTCCACGGCCGTCGGCCTCGCGATCGGGTCGGCAGCGCCGACCGCCCTGCTGATCGGCGACATCGCCTTCCTGCACGACAGCAACGGGTTGCTCGGTGCCGCCGGGCGGGGGATCGACCTGGTGTGCGTCGTCGTCGACAACGACGGTGGCGGCATCTTCTCGTTCCTCCCGCAGGCCCGGGCCTTGCCCACCGAGCGGTTCGAGACCCTGTTCGGGACCCCCCACGGCCTCGACCTGGTGGCGGTGGCGGCGGCCTTCGGCGTCGACGCCCATGCCCTTGGCCGGGACGACGAGGCTGGCGCGGCCGTGCGCGAGGCAACCGCCAAAGGTGGCGTCCACGTCCTGGTGGCACGGACCGACCGGGCCGCGAACATCGGGGTCCACGGCCGCATCGACGACGCCGTGGCGGCCGCGGTCGACGCGGCCCTTTACTAGTCGGTGGGCTCGCAGGACAACGCTGGTAACCGTCGTGCCCGCGGCACCGCCGGAGCGCCGCAGCTACGGCCGGACGATCGCCGACAGCAGCGCCTGAAGCTTGGACCGGGTCTCGGCGAGCTCCGTGGACGGATCGCTGTCGGCGACGATGCCGTTGCCGGCCCAGACCCGGGCCGTGAGCCCGTCGATCTCGGCGCAGCGGATGGACACGGCCCAGGTGCCGTTGCCGGCAGAATCGACCCACCCGGCGGTGCCGGCGTAGCGCCGGCGGTCGAAGCCCTCGTTCTCGGCGATCCAGTCCACGGCCTCGTCGCGAGGCCAGCCGGCCACCGCGGGCGTGGGATGCAGGGCCGCCACCAGCTCCAGCACCGAGGGCGCCGGCCGCGACAGGCGTCCCTCCACCAGCGTCGCCAGGTGCTGGACATTGGCCACCGCCACCACGGAGGGCTCGGCCTCGTAGTCGAGGTACGAGCACCACGGCAGCAGCGTGTCGTGGACCATGTCGATGGTGATCTGGTGCTCCTGGCGGTCCTTGGTCGAGGCGAGCAGCGATGCCGCCAGCCGCTGGTCGGTGGTGGGGTCGCCGCCGCGCGGGGCGGTGCCGGCCATGGGATGGGAGCGGACGATGTCGCCGGCGACCGACACCAGGAGCTCGGGGCTGGCGGCCACCAAGCCTGCGACCGAGACGATGTGGCAGCCCGGATAGGCCGACCGCAGTCGCTCGAGCACCGCCAGCCGGTCGATGGGCCGGTCTGCGGCGATGTCGATCTGGCGGGCCAGCACGACCTTGTGCAAGGTGCCGCCCGCGATGGCCTTCGTGGCCCGCTCGACCAGTGCGCACCAGTCGTCGGGGTCGCGCTGCGCGCTGACCGTGAACCGCTGCACCGCTGCCAGCGGCTCGAGCTCGGATTCGAGGTCTGGGCGGCCGGCGTCGATCGCAGCGTCGCCGATCGTGGTGATCCACCGGGTGCCGTCGTCGGCGCGGCCGGCGACGACGGCGGGGACGATCAGCTCGCTGGGCGCCCCCGGCGTGAACGGCAAGGTCCCGAAGGCCACCGGTCCGCAGCCGGGCAGCCTCACCTCGTCGTCGACCTCGATGCCGACCAGGGTCTCGGCGACCGAACGCGCGGCCGCCGTCGGATCGCCGCCTGGCCACGGCACGCGGGCTGCGCAGCCCCGGCCGGCCAGCCCGGAGCGCCCACGCTCGAACAGCACCCCGTCGCGCCCGGCGAAGCGCAGCAGGTCGACGTCTGCGTCCACCCGGCGGGTGCGTGCCAGCAGTGCCGTCACGACGCCCTCGTGGCGAGGATGAGCTGGGCGATGCCCCCGGAGAGCAGGCGCCGGTCGACGTCTACGAACCCCGCGTCGGCGACCATCCGGCGCATGTCGTCCGGGGCAGGCAGATAGGCGACCGAGCGGGGTAGGTAGCGATAGGCGGAGCCGTCCGACAGCAGGCCGCCGATGACCGGAACCACCTTGCCGAAGTAGGCCCGGTGCCCCCAGCGCAGGAGGCGGTTGGGCGGCGTCGCCACCTCGAGCAGGGCGATGCGCCCCCCGGGGTGCAGCACGCGCGCCAGCTCGGCGAAGAATGGGGGCAACGCCACCAGGTTGCGCAGGGCGAAGCCACAGGTGACTCCGTCGACCGACCCGGCCCGTAGGGGCAGGCGCAGGGCGTCGCCCTGGACCAGCGGGGCGCGGGTCCGTGCGGCGGCCAGCATGCCGAACGACAGGTCGATCCCCAGCGGCACCAGCCCGGTTGACGTCAGCTCGCGGCACAGGTCGCCCGTCCCGCAGGCAAGGTCGACCACCGTGGATCCCCGCCGCAGGGCCAAGGACCCGACGGCCCGCCGCCGCCAACCGACGTCCATCCGGAACGTCATGACGCGGTTGACCAGGTCGTAGCGGGGGGCGATGGCGTCGAACATGTCCCGCACCGCCCGGACCTTGTCGTCGCCCTCGGGGAGCGTCTCCGGCATCCGGGCGGCAACCATCGGCCGCATGGTACGAGGGTGCCGACGGCGCCCGGCAAACGGTCGGCGGCGTCCGCACGCCCCTCGCTCGATCACATGGCCGGCACCGGCCGCGCCTACGCTGCCTTCGTGGCAAGGGCGCATTTCCGGATCTTCGGCATCCCCGTGCGGGTCGAGCCGTTCTTCGTGGTCGTCGCCTTCCTGTTCGGCATCCGCATCGAGCCCCTGTGGGTGGTGTTCGCGTTCGCGGTGATCGTGTTCGTGTCCGTGCTCGTCCATGAGCTGGGCCACGCGGTGACCTACCGGTTGCTCGGGCAACGCTCGGCGATCGTGTTGCACGGCTTCGGTGGCTTCACGGTGCCCACCGGCGGCGGCCGGCGGGCGCTCAGCAAGCCCAAGTCGATCCTGGTGAGCCTCTCCGGTGCGTTGACGCAGCTGCTGGTGCTCGGGCTGCCCGCCCGGTTCATCTTCTACGAGACCGACTGGGGTCTTCAGCAGCGCATCGACTACGCGTTCGACCAGGGATTCTTCAGCTGGGCGCCGGTCCTCTACTACCTGCAGTGGGTCAGCATCTGGTGGGCGGTGTTCAACCTGCTGCCGATCAGGCCGCTCGACGGGGGCCACGTGGCCGAGGAGCTGGTCGGCTTCGAGAACGCCTGCAAGCTCTCGATCGGCGCCGCCATCGTCGCCGGGTTCCTCGCCTACCGGGCGTCGTTCATCGGCCTGTTCGGCCTGCTGTTCTTCGGGCTCTTCGCCTACATGAACTTCCAGGAGCTGCGCGCAGGCCAGCGCACCGGCGTGTTCGATGTCGATGCGCCGGAAGGGGGCACCCGATCGGGGGCAGGCCGCGGCTTCGGCCGCCGCACGAGACGGCGGGGGAGCCCCAACCTCCAGGTCGTCAGGCAACCGGGGGCCGGTGCGCTGCCCGACCTCACGCCGCGGGCCTCGACGGCGGAGGCCGAGACACGGGCGTGGAATGCCCTGCGCGCCGGAGAGGGCGACCGGGCGGCAGCGATCATGCGCCAGGCCGGAGGAGGTGGGAATGCCTTCCTGCGGGCCAGCATCGCCTTGCTCACCGGCCCGCTGGAGATGGCCGACGATCTGTTCGAGGCCGCCTACAGCCGGGATCCCGGGGGCCCGCCCAATCTCGTCCCCGCCACGCTCCTGGCCGACCGCGGTCGGGCGGTGCCGGTGGCGGCGCGGCTGGTGGCGTCGGGCCCGTCCGGTATCGAGGCGGCCAGCGGCCTGCAGACCCACCTGCACTACGCCGAGCGCTTCCAGGCGGCGGCCGAGGTCGGCGAGCAGGTGTTCGCGGCGGGCCCACAGAGCCGGCCGCAAACGGCATTCGAGGTCGCATGTTCGTGGGCCCGGGCGGGTCGGCCCGAGGAGGCGCTGCAGTGGGTGGAGGCGGCGGTCGACGCCGGGTTCCACGCCCCGGGTCTGCTCGACGGCGAGCCCGACCTGGCGAGCGTTCGGGCACTGCCCGGCTGGGCGGCGGTGCGGTCGCGCCTGTCGGCCTGAACGTCGGCCCTCGACGTCGAGGCAATAGGGACCGTCCGGGGTCTCTCGAGGCAATGCGGACCGGCCCGCGACCCTCGGTGCCTCGAGAGCGGGTCGCCGGACCCTATTGCCTCGGACGCTCGGCTCTACTCGTAGTAGCGGAACAGGTTCTCGGCCACGCACGCCGGCTTGGCCGCGCCCTCGACCTCGAACGTGAACCGCTCCTTCACCTGCACGCCGCCGGCAACCTCGCTGACCTCGAGCAGCTCGATGCCGAGCCGCAGCTTCGACCCCACCGGGACCGGCGACGGGAATCGCACTTTGTCGCAGCCGTAGTTCACGGCCATCTTGATGCCCTCGACCCGCGTCACCTGCGGTGCCAGGCGGGGCCCGAGTGCCAGGGTCAGGTAGCCGTGGGCGATGGGGCCCCCGAACGGGCTCTCGCGGTTGGCTCGCTCGACGTCCACATGGATCCACTGGTGGTCGCCGGTGGCGTCGGCGAAGAGGTTCACCTGGTCCTGCGTGATCTCGACGTAGTCGCTGTAGCCGAGATGCTGGCCGACGAGGTCCCGCAACCCGCCAATTCCCTGCACGATGGTGGTCATGAGCGAAGCTCGTGACCGGTCGACCGCGCGAGCGCCAGCGAGCCGGGCGACGTTGGGGTGCGGGGGCGCAGCCCCCGAGGATGCAGGGTCATGAGCGAAGCTCGTGACCGGTCGACCGCGCGAGCGCCAGCGAGCCGGGCGACGTTGGGGTGCGGGGGCGCAGCCCCCGAGGATGCAGGGTCATGAGCGGAGCCCCCTCGGGTGAATCGTCATGGAGGCGATGATGCCCGATTCCCGGAGCGCAGGCGCAACCGAGGTCTGCGCCGTCATCCTGGCGGCAGGCGAGGGCGCCAGGCTTCGCCCGCTCACGTGGGTGCGTCCCAAGCCGCTCTGTCCCGTCGACGGGGTGCCGCTCGTCGACCACGCGCTCGACCGGGCGCGCTCCGTCACGTCCGCCATCGCCGTCAACGTTCATCACGCCCGCAACGCAATCGAGGCGCACCTCGACCCCCGGGTCCACGTCTCGGTCGAGGAGCCGCAGGCGCTCGGCACCGCCGGCGCCCTGGGACGGCTCCGGCCGTGGATCGACGGCCGCCCGACGCTGGTCCTCAACAGCGACACCTGGTGTCCGGGCTCGCTGGCCGCCTTCGTCGCCGGGGCCGACGGCACCCGCGTCAGGCTGGCGCTCGCCGGCCCCGACGAGCGGCTGGGTCACGCCAGCCGCGTCGCCGCCGCGCTCATGCCGTGGCCGGAGGTGGCGCGGTTGGCGCCCTTGCCGTCGGGGCTCTACGAGGCGTCGTGGCGAGGGCTGGCCGCTGCCGGCGAGATCGACGTCGTCCGCTGGGACGGGCCCTGCCTCGACTGCGGGACGCCGGCGCGCTACCTGGCTGCGAACCTGGCTGCCACCGGCGGGACGTCGGTGATCGGCACCGGGGCCGAGGTGGACGGTGAGGTGGTGCGCTCGGTGATCTGGCCCGGCGCCCGGGTGCGGCGCGGGGAGCGGCTCGTCGACGCCGTCCGTGCCGGCGACGACGTCACCGTGCTGGTGCGGTGACCGAGCCCACCCGAGCGGGTCCGAGCTCGACCACCGCTGGCCGGGGCTGCGAGCTGGCCGCAGGCGGCGTCGATGTCGGTGCCGCGGTTGCGGCGCACCGTGGCGTTGACGCCGAGGTCCTGGAGCCACTGTCGGAACCGGCGGACACCGTCCGGCGGCGTCCCGCGGGTCGGGTAGCCGGGCGTGGGGTTGAGCGGGATGAGGTTGACGTGGGCGGGCAGCGGCAACGCGCGGGCCAGGTCCGCCAGCTCCCGGGCGTCGGTGCGCCGGTCGTTGGTGCCGTCGATCAGCGCCCACTCGAAGGACAGGCGACGACCTTTGGCCCGCAGGTAGTCGGCGCAGGCGCCGGCCAGAACGCTGAGCGGGTAAGCGCCGGTTGATCGGGACCAGCTCGTCACGCAGTGCGTCGTTGGCGGCGTGCAAGGAGACCGCCAGGTTCACCGGCAGGTCCTCCATCGCCAGCCGGCGGATTCCGGGCACGACGCCCACGGTCGACAACGTGAGGTGGCGGGCCGACAGGCCGAGGTCGCCGTGCGTGCGTTCGACGGCGGGCCACACCCGGTCGTAGTTGGCAAGGGGCTCACCCATGCCCATGAACACGACGTTGCCCAGCCGCCCGCCGTCGTCACGGGCCCGGCGAGCGGCGCGGACGATCTGCTCGACGATCTCACCGGTGGTGAGGTGGCGCTCGAAGCCGCCCTGTCCCGTGGCGCAGAACCCACAGGCCATGGCGCATCCCGCCTGGGTGGAGACGCACACGGTCGTGCGGTCGCGGTAGCGCATCAGCACGGTTTCGATGTGGGCTCCCCCTTCGAGACCGAACAGCCACTTCACGGTCGCGCCGGACCGGTCGATCGACTCCGTCACGCTTGACAGCGCCACCGGCAGCTCGTCGTCCAGGCGGGCGCGCAGGGCCCGGGGCAGGGTGGTCAGATCGGCGGGAGATGCCAGCTGGCGGTACAGGCCGTCCCACACCTGTTCGACCCGGTAGCGCGGCTCGTCGGCCAGGATCCTCGTGAGCTCGTCGCGGTCCACGTCGTAGCGGGTGGGCACGATCGCCAGGCTACGGCGGTAGCGGGGCTCAACCGCCGGTACCGTGCGACCGTGCCCTCGTTCTGGCGGATCGTCGATGCGGGCTCGGCGCGGCCGCGGGCCGCCGCCGGACGAAGCACCGGCGCCGTCTCCGCACATCCCGAGTTCCACCATCGGGACGTCCAGGGCGGGGCGGTGCGGGCCGCGGTCTTCGGGGTCAGCGACGGCTTGGTCAGCAACATGGGCTTGATCCTGGGCGTGGCCGGGGCCAATCCCCAGCCGGCGGTGGTCCGCCTGGCGGGGCTCGCCGGGCTCATTGCCGGCGCCATCTCCATGGCAGCCGGCGAGTACAACTCCATGCGGGTGCAGTCCGAGCTCCTGCTGCGGGAGCTGCGGATCGAGGCCCGCGAGCTGCGCCGGCGCCCCGAGCACGAGACCCGGGAGCTGGCCGACATCTACGAGCAGCGCGGCCTCGCCCCCGACCAGGCGCGCGACGTGGCCGAGGCCATGATGAGCGATCCCGCTGTGGCGCTCGAGGCCCACGCCCGCGAGGAGCTGGGCATCGATCCCCAACAGCTCGGCTCGCCACTGGCGGCGGCGGCGTCGTCGTTCGTGTCGTTCTCGGTCGGGGCGCTGGTACCGCTGGTCCCCTGGTTCGTGACGTCCGGGAACGCCGCCAAGGTGGCGTCGCTGGTCCTTGGCGTGCTGGCGGCGGTCGTCGTCGGGTGGCTCATCGGCCGTTCCACCGACCGCCCGATCGGCCGGGCGATCGGCCGCCAGGTGGTGTTCACGGTGGTGCCGGCGCTGATCACGTTCGGGATCGGCAACGCCCTGGGGGTGGGTACCGGCTAGCGGACGATCGCACTAGAGCCTTGCGGAACGTCGCCGACGTAGGCGCGGTCGGTGTGGTCGCGGGTGAAGCCCAGGTCGGCGTAGAGCTTGTTGGCCGGCTCATTGGTGGCGTCGACGTACAGCATGCCGACCCTCAGCCCCTCGCCGGCGAGGTGGTCCAGCCCTGCGAGAGCCAGTGCCCGACCCAGGCCCCGACGGTGTACGGCGGGGTCGACGGCGATCACGTAGATCTCCCCCAACGGGGATGGTCGGCGTGCACCTTGGTCCAGCAGAAGCCGGCCAGCCGCCCGTCCCGCTCGTGCAGTAGGAAGCCGGCGGGATCGAACCACGGCTCCGCCTCGCGGCTGCGCAGGTCGTCGAGGGTCCAGCCGCCCTGCTCCGGGTGCCAGTCGAAGGCCCGGTTGTTGACCTCGAGCCACGCCTCTTCGTCCCGGCCGACGTCGAACGGCCGGGTCTCGAGGGCGTACGGCTCGCCTACCGGGAGCGGTCGGCGGAGCTGCCACAGGTCGCGGCCGCGGGCCAGCCCGACCGCTTCGGCCATGCGGTCGTGCGCCGGTGTCGGCTTGTACACCCAGAGGTGGACGTGGCCGCCGCCCTCGTCTCGCACCACGTCGAGCGCCGCCGACAGCATGGTCGGGCCGATGTCGTCGAGCTCGTCGCGGTGCTGGGGATCGACCACCAGCTCCAGCTCCCAGCGCCGGTCACCCCGAATGACGTTGGCGTAGGCGACAGGGTGGTCGTGCCCGGATGGCCAGGCCAGCAGCCCGGCGAAGTCGTGCCCGCCGCCTACCGCGGCGTCGAGGAAGCGGTGCTCGTCGAGCGGCTGGTGGCCGTCGGCCCGCTCGGCCGCCCGGACCAGCGCGCTGACCGCCTCGATGTCGGCGGCGGATAGCTGTCGCTTGACCTCGAGTTGTCGCACGCTCCGACACTAAGGACCTGAGCGGATAGGCACGTCCTCTAGGTGGGGATCGGGCGCAACCCGTGAGCCGGGGCGCCCCGGGCGCCCGCAATCCCGGCGGTGCGCTCCCAGGCGGTCTGCAGCCGGGGTCGGAGGCTCGGGTCGGTGCCGGGATCGGCGAGCGCCCGCCGGACGTCCACCACCCGGATCGGCCCGCGATCGTCGGTGAGCACCGCCGAGAACTCCGCGCTGGTGACGCGCCAGCCGCCGTCGGGCTGCTCGGTGAACCTGAACCGGAGGAGCAGCCCCTCCAGCTTGTCCGGCCCCTGGGAGCCCTGGTTGGACACCAGGTTGCCCATGCCGTACACGACCCACTCGTTGCCGACGGCCTCGATCGGCTGCACCACGTGGGCGTGGTGGCCCAGGAGCAGGTCGATGTCGGGCGACCCGATGAGCCTCGGGGCCAGCGCCTGCTGCTGCCCGTTGGGTTCGTGGTTGTACTCGTCGCCCCAGTGGAGGGCCACGACGACGACCTCGGCGCCCCGACGCCGGGCGACGCTCGCGTCGGCGAGGATCCGGCCCTCGTCGATGGGGTTGGATCGCCACGTCTCGCCGCCGGGGGCCGGGATGCCGTTGAAGCCGAACGTGTACGAGAGCAGCGCCAGCCTGACCCCGTCGACGTCGAGCAGCGTCGTCGTGCCGGCCTCTTGTGGGGTTCGGGCGGACCCGGCGTGGCGGATCCCGGCCGCGTCGAGCGCGTCGAGGGTCCGAGTCACGCCCTCGGAGCCCCGGTCGTATGTGTGGTTGGACGCCGTCGTGCAGGCGTCGTAGCCGGTGGCCGCCAGCGCCGGGGCGATTTCCGGGGGCACGGAGAAGCTGGGATAGCTCGAGAACGGCCCGCCGGGCGGAGCGACCGGCGTCTCCATGTGACAGATCGCCACGTCGGCCCCGCTCACCACCGGCCGGATGCCGGCGAGCATGGGCCCGAAGTCGTGGCCGCCGGGGTTTCCCGCCGAGGCGGCGTCGGCGCGCGCCTGCTCCCACAGGGCCGTGTGGAGCAGGACGTCGCCGGTGGCCACCAGCGTGAACGTCCGGGGGTGCTCGGCCGCGTACGCCGCATTCGCCCTGGCGATTGCGGCCGCATGCCCGTCGAGCCGTCGGGGTTCGTTCCGGCCGGGAAACCCGGCCACACTCGCCGAGCCCGGGGCGCCGTCGGTTCGGGCGTCCGGCTCGGGGCGGATGCCACCGAGGGCGACCACGAGCAGTGTCGCCGCAAGCGCCGCGGGCAACGCCGGTGACCGCCGTGCCATTGGCGCTGGTGTAGCAGGCCGGGGCCACTCGGGGGCGCGATGCTTGCCCGGTAGTGTCCGCAAGCGATGAGCGGACGTCGGGAGCGATGAGCGGCGGTCGACCCCGTAGCCCCAAGGGACGTGCCCGCGTCGTCGCCGACCGGCTCGCCGAGGAGTACCCGGGGACGGCGACCGAGCTGTGTGCGCTCGACTACTCCAACCCTTACGAACTGTTGGTGGCCACGATCCTGTCCGCGCAGACGACCGACGAGCGGGTCAACATGGTGACCCCGGCGGTCTTCGCCAAGTACCCGCGGCCCGCGGACCTGGCGGCCGCCGATCCGGCCGAGCTCGAGACGATCATCCAGTCGACGGGATTCTTCCGCAACAAGACGCGCAGCCTTATGGGGATGGCGGCGGCGCTGGTCGAACGGTTCGGCGGCGAGGTGCCGCACAAGCTGTCCGACCTGGTCACGCTGCCGGGGGTGGGCCGCAAGACCGGCAACGTGGTCCGCAGCGTGGCACTCGGTGAGCCCGGCCTACCAGTCGACACCCACGTGCTGCGGCTGTCACACCGGCTGGGGCTCACCCGGCAGACCGACCCCGTGAAGGTCGAGCTCGAGTTGAACCCCATGGTTCGGGCCGACGAGCGGGGCGCTCTCAGCCTGCGCCTCATCCTGCACGGCCGCCGGGTGTGCATGGCGCGCAAGCCCCGGTGCGACGTGTGCGTGCTGGCAGACGTCTGTCCTTCGGCGTTCACGTTCTGAGGTGGGAGCGAAGCGAGCACCGCAGGCGGGTGGCGCGCGCAACCAGCTCACCCGGCGGCGATGGGTGCGGGGCGCAGCCCCACCCGAGATGCGATCGAGCATCCTGCGACGCGAGGCCAACGGGTCGTGAACGCATTGCAAAGAAATGTCGGCTGGCCGCGCACCCTCTGCCCTGCTGTGAGCGATAACTTGGATGAAGACCAGGTTCCCGCCACCTGGTTCCAATGCGACGCTGGGATCCGCCGCCTGGCGTCGCCGCGACGGCGCCCCACGAGGGCGCCGTCGCTGTTTCCGGGGCCAGGCCTCGTCGAGCACGCGTCAGCGCATCGACCGCATGACCCGCTCGAGCTGGCGGCTCGCCGTCAGCAGCGACCGCTCGACCTCGTAGAGCCCGTCGGCGACGTCCGGCCGGGGTGACCCCCGGT
This sequence comes from uncultured bacterium, assembly GCA_963813485.1. Taxonomy (GTDB): domain Bacteria; phylum Actinomycetota; class Acidimicrobiia; order Acidimicrobiales; family VFJN01; genus DASQUK01. Next base: position 80,351 of record CAWEZE010000004.1, on the reverse strand, counting down.
AGCGATCCCCGACGGCGGTGATGCGGGTCGCCAGGTCGTCGAGTGTGGTCGCCAGGGCCGAGAGCTGGGCGCGGTCGCTGTCCATGTTCCGGTTCTACCCGGAACCGGATGGGGTCGCTCCACTGCGCGCCGCTAGCGTTGCTCCGTGCTCCGCCGCCTCGACCTGCGTGGATCCGGGACCGCCGACCTGCGCTCGCGGCTGCCGCGCCCCGCCGCTCAGGTCGAGCCGCCCGTCGACGAGGTGCGCACCGTGCTGGCGGAAGTACGCGACGGAGGCGACGCGGCGCTCCGCTCGCTGACGGAGCGCTTCGACGGGGTGGCTGTCGACGAGCTCCGGGTGCCGCCCACCGACGTCGTCGCAGCACTGGACCGCGTCCCGGCCCGCCTGCGGGCCTCCCTCGAGGTCGCCCACGCCAACATCAGCGCCTACCACGCCGCGCAGCGGCGGCCCGAGCTGGTGCACCGCAACGGCGCCATCGAGATCCGGGAGCTGGTGCGACCCGTCGACCGCGCCGGCTGCTACGTGCCCAGCGCCGCCGCTCCCCTCGTCTCCACGGTGCTCATGACCGTCGTGCCCGCCCGGGTGGCGGGCGTGCCGGAGGTCGTACTCGTTACCGCACCGGGCGCCGACGGCACGGTCGATGACGGGATCCTCGCCGCCGCCGCCCTCGCCGGCGCCGACGAGGTGTACCGGGTCGGGGGACCGGCTGCGATCGCCGCGTTGGCGTACGGCACCGAATCGATCCGCCCGGTCGACGTGGTGGTCGGGCCCGGCAGCGCACGCGTGGCCCAGGCCAAGCGAGAGGTCGCGGGGCTGGGGCTGGTGAGCGTTCCCTCCGCGTTCGCAGGACCGTCCGAGGTGGTGGTCGTGGCCGACGCCTCCACGCCGGCCGAGCACGCGGCCATCGACGTGCTGGTCCAGGCCGAGCACGGTCCCGATGGGCTGGCCTGGCTGATCAGCTGGGACGCCGCGGTCGTCGACGCCGTCTGCGAGGCGGTCGACCGCCTGGTCCCACGCTCACCCCGGCGCCGCCACCTGGAGGCCACCCTGACCGAGGGCGGCTACGCCGTGCTGACCGACGGAGCCGAGCAGGCGTTGGCGGTCGCCAATGCCATCGCTCCGGAGCACCTCGAGCTACTGGTGGACGACTGGGAGGCGCTGCTGCCGCAGGTGCGGCACGCGGGCGCCGTGTTCTGCGGTCCCCTCGCCCCGGCATCGATCGGTGACTACCTGGCCGGGGCCAACCACGTGCTGCCCACCTCCGGGTCGGCACGGTTCTCGGGTGCCCTGCGGGTCGACGACTTCCGCAAGCACATCCACGCCGTGGTGGTGCCGCCCGACGGGTTGACGCAGGTGGCGCGGCACGTCGAGGTGTTGGCCGACTACGAGGGACTACCCGCCCACGCAGAGTCGGTCCGCCTGCGGGCCCAGGAGGCCGGGCGGCCGGCATGACGCTCGCACCCCGCGACGACCTCGCCATGATGTCCGGTTACCACTCGCCCCAGGTCGACGTGGCGGTCCGGCTCAACACCAACGAGGCGCCGGAGGCGCCCCCGGCGGCGTTCACCCGCCGGTTGGGCGAGGCGCTGGCCACGATCGAATGGCACCGCTATCCCGACCGCGGGTACCGCACGCTGCGGGAGGCGATCGCCGAGCACCACGGCGTGGCGCCGGAGCAGGTGTTCGCGGCCAACGGATCGAACGAGGTGCTCCAGACCCTGCTGCTCAGCTACGGCGGTCCGGGTCGACATGCGGCGGTGTTCGAGCCCACGTACGCACTGCACAGCCACATCGCCCGCATCACGGGGACCGGGGTCGCGGTGGGCGAACGCTCCGAAGACCTCACGCTCGACCTCGGCGAGGTCCGCCGGGTGTTGGCCGAGCACGCACCGGAGATCACGTTCCTGTGCTCGCCCAACAACCCGACGGGAATGGCCGAGCCCGAGGAGACGGTGCAGGCCGTCGCGGACATGGCACCCGGCATCGTCGTGGTGGACGAGGCATATGGCCAGTTCGCCCCGTGGTCCGCCCTCGGCATGGTCGACGAGAGGCGGGGTGTCGTCGTCAGCCGCACCTTCTCGAAGACCTGGTCGATGGCCGGTGCCCGGCTCGGCTACCTGGTCGGTCCCGCCGGGCTGGTGGCGGAGCTCGACAAGGTGGTGCTGCCCTACCACCTCGACGTGGTGAAGCAGCTGGCGGGCACGCTGGCGCTCTCGTTCACGGACGAGATGCGGGCACGGGTCGCGGCGCTGGTCGAGGAGCGCGGGCGGGTCTTCGGCGCCCTCGCCGAGCTGCCCGTGGACGTGTGGCGGTCGGACGCGAACTTCGTGCTGTTCCGGCCTCGGGAGCGGGAGGGGGCCGAGGTGTGGCGGGCGCTCCTGGACCGTTCGGTGCTGATCCGCAACTGCGCCAGCTGGCCCCGCCTCGACGGCTGCCTGCGCGTCACGATCGGTACCCCGGCCGAGGACGACGCCTTCCTCGCCGCCCTCGCCGAGGTCCTGTCGTGACCCGATCGGCCCAGCGCCGGCGCACGACCAAGGAGACGTCGGTGGCGGTGGGCATCGACCTCGACGGCCCCGAGGGCAAGGTGCGCGCCGCCACTGGTCTGCCGTTCTTCGACCACATGCTCGACCAGCTCGGGCGCCACGGCGGGTTCGACCTGACGGTCGACGCCCAGGGCGACCTTCACGTCGACGGCCACCACACCGTCGAGGACGTGGCCATCGTCGTCGGTGAGGCGTTCGGCGAGGCGCTCGGCGACAAGGCCGGGATCCGCCGCTTCGCCAGCGGGCTGTTCCCGCTGGACGAAGCGCTGATCGAGGTGGCGCTCGACCTGTCCGGCCGTCCGTTCGTCGTCTACGACGTGCCCTTCGGTGAGGTGCTGCCCCTCGGAGACCCGCCGTTCAACCCCGAGATGGCCGAGCACTTCTGGCGAACGTTCGCCCATTCGGCCGGGATCACGCTGCACGTCACCCGCAGGGCGGGCAGCAACACCCACCACGTCGTCGAGGCCACGTTCAAGGGTGTCGCCCGCTGCCTGCGCGACGCCGTTCGGGTCGAGGGCGAGGCCGTGCCATCCACCAAGGGCTCGCTCTAGCCGGCCCACGGCGAGCTGGTCGTAGGCACGCGGCGGATGACCGCATGGGCACGACCAGTTTCGTCGGGTAGGTCAGCGGCCGGCGCCACCGGCGCCGTCGATCGGCAGCAGCAACCGCACCCGGGCCCCGCCGAGGGGGGAGCGCTCGATGGCGAGGCTGCCGCCGGCGGCCTCGGCCGACCGCCGGGCGATGTCGAGGCCGAGGCCCGTCGAGCCGGCCCGCGTCACCCCCCGCGCCAGCGCGGCGTCGGGATCGGTGATCCCGGCGCCGGCGTCGTCGACCGCGAGCTCGACGGTCCCGTCGTGGCGACGCAGGGCGACGGCGTAGCCGCTGCCCTCGGGGGTGTGGGCGAAGACGTTGCCGATCAGGGCATCGACGGCCGCCTCGGCATCCCGGGACGACAGCCGCACACGCGCCGGCCGGTCCGGTTCGACCTCGAGGGTCCAGGGGCGGCCGTCGTCGTCGGCCAGGGCGCTCCAGTGCGCGGCGCGATCGCGGGCCACGGCGGTCAGGTCGCAGCTCTCGGCCACCAGACCGGACCGCAGTGGGCGGCGAGCGCTGTGGATCAGGTCCGAGACCGCCGCCTCCAGCCGGTCGACGCCGGCCACGAGGCCGGGGTCGCCGCCGGCCTCGGCGTCGAGGCGCAGTGCCGTGAGCGGCGTGCGCAGCCGGTGCGACAGGTCGGCCACCCGCTCCCGCTCGGCCGCCCGCAGCTCGTCGATGCGGTCGGCCAGCAGATTGAGCGCCCGGGCGGCGTCCGCCAGCTCCGGCGTCGGGCCGGCCCGGGCCCGGGCCTCCGCCGTGCCCGAGGCCAGCGCCCGGGCCGTGGCCGCCAGGCCGGCGGCGTCGCGGGTCACCGATCGGGCGAGGCGGTCGGCGATGAGGGCCGCCGCCGCCACCAGGGCGACCGCCACCCCCGCCAGGGCGGCCCACGCCGTGGTCACCCCGTCGTCGAGCAGGCTTTCGGGCACGCGGGCCCTGGCCACCGACACGTCGGCGTCGCCGGTCCCGGTGACCACCACGGTGTACAGCTCGCGGGCGCCGTCGCGGTCCTGGCTGAAGGAACGTCGCTGGCCGCGTGCCAGGGCGAGCGCCTGGTCGTCGTCGGGCGTGGGATCGCCGAGGCGCGTGCCGTCGGGGAGCCACACGGTCAGGCGCGCCTCGGCGCCTGCGCCCGTCCGGGCCATGGCGTCGTCCACCGCGGCGGTCTCGGGTGACAGGGCCAGGACCGGCGCCAGCGCCCCGAGGTCGCGCTCGGCCGCGCTCAGGGCGCGGTCACGGGCCACGGAACGGACCAGCGCTCCCAGCGGGACCGCGAACGCCACCACCACGAGGCTGGTCGTCGCCACGACCACGAGCAGGAGCCGGCGACGCATGCCTGCCTCAGGTGGTGGACGGGGCGCGGCCGTCGTCGTCCGGGATGTCGAGCTTCACGCCCACCCCCCGCACGGTGTACACGTAGCGGGGCGCGGCAGCCGTCTCCCCGAGCTTGCGCCGCAGCCACGACAGGTGGACGTCGACTGTCTTGTCGGCGCCGCCGTAGGGCTGGCGCCACACCTCGGCCAACAGCTCACGCCGGGTGACGACGTCGGGGCTCCGCCGCGCGAGGTGGGCGAGAAGGTCGAACTCCAGCCGGGTGAGGTCGAGGTCCCGCCCGTCGAGCGTGGCGCTGCGGGCCCGGGGCTGGACCACCAGCCCGCCGACCTCGAGCCGGTCGTCGTCCTCACCCCCGCCGCCGCGGCGCAGCACCGCCCGGATGCGGGCTTCGAGCTGGGCGGCCGAGTAGGGCTTGACCACGTAGTCGTCGGCACCGTGGTCGAGGAGCCTCACGATCTCGGCCTCGTCGTCCCGGGCGGTGGCCACGATGACGGGCACCTCGGACACACCCCGCAGCATCCGGAGCACGTCGGCGCCGTCGAGGTCGGGCAGGCCGAGGTCGAGGACGATCACCTCCGGCCGCCACTCGATCGCCGCGGTGAGCGCCGCCGCCCCGGTGGCCTCGGTGCGCACGGCGTGGCCAGACCCGGCGAGACCGCTGGCGAGCGCCTCACGGATCCGCTGGTCGTCCTCGATCACCAGCACCGATGCCACTGGGCCACGCTAGGCCCGCCGTGACCTCGCCATGGATGAGCCGGCGGTCCTTAACCGACGCTTAGGCCGGGGTTGGGCGTGGCGTAGGCCACTGGGCGGGCACCATGGGTGTGTGCGGCGATCCCTCGCGCTCGGTGCCGTCTGGGTAGTGGCGGCTGCGCTTGCGGCCGGCGTCGCCTGGGCGGGCATCGGGGTGGTCGGCGACCAGGTGACCGACGACCGTCCGGCGCCGCTGAGCGCCGACCAGGTAGCGCAGGCGGTGGAGGCGGACCAGCTGGCGGGCAGCACCACGACCGCCCCGCCCGGGCCGACAACCACCGCGGCCGCGCCGCCGGCCGACGCCTCGGCGACGATGCGTACGTACCGGATGGAGGGTGGCGTAGTGACGCTCCGTTTCTCGCCGGCGGGCGTGGAGGTCGTCGGGGCGACGCCGAACGAGGGCTTCACCGTCGATTCCGAGCCCGAGCACGGCAACGGCGTGAAGGTCGAGTTCGAGAGCGACGGCCACGAGAGCCGGGTGGACGCGTGGTGGGACGGTGGCCCCCAGGTCGAGCGGCGCGAAGACGGTGAGGACGTCGCCGGCGACAACCGGGGACCGGGCTCCGGGGATGACGGCGGCGGCGGTCCCGGCTCCGGTTGGACACGCGGTTCGGCTCAGGTCCTTAGCCCATCCTTAGGGTCGGTCGGAGACGCCGTTACGGGGGGCGAGGAGACGCTGGGGCGGATGGATCCCTGGAGCGGGAAAGGAGCCCCCCAGTCATGAACCTCTCCAACTCACCACGTCGCATGCGCACGGTCGCCGGCCTCGTGGGCGGTGGCATCGGCCTTGCGCTCGTCACGGGCCTTGGTCCGGCACCGTCCCTCCTGGCCGCGGCGTCAGGCGGCGACTCCGACGGCGGTTCGACCACGTCGACGAGCCCCACCCAGACGACCGCCGGCGATGCGAACGTCGCGGCGGCAACGTCGGGCGACCAGGTCGTCGACGCCGCCGGGGCGGGCACCGTGACGTTCCGCCGCAACGGCACGCAGCTGACCCTCGTGAGCGCGGTGCCGGCCCGCGGCTGGCGCGTCGAGGTGGAACAGGCCGCCGGCGCCGAGATCGAGCTCGACTTCCGCCAGGGCAGCCGGCGCGTGCAGGTCAACCTCGAGCTCGAGGATGGTGCGGTGCGCGAGCGGATCCGCATTCGCGACGAGGCCGACGGGACGGACATCCGCCTCGAGAACGGCGTCGTCGTCCGGACCGAGCCGGGCAACCGGGTCGACGACCGGGTCGACGACCGCCGCGGCGACGACCGCGTCGCGGACGACAACAGCAACCGCGGTCCGGGCTCCGGTGGGCACGGCGCTGACGATCCGCCGGGCGACGACCACGGTGGCGACGGCAACCGCGGTCCGGGCTCCGGTGGGCACGGTGCTGACGATCCGCCGGGCGACGACCACGGTGGCCACAGCGGCAGCGACGGCTAGATCGCCTGGCGCCGGTACCCGTCAGCCGGCGAACGCCAGGCAATACACGCCGGGGAGAGCTTCGGCCAGCTTGCGCCAGCTCTCCCCGGCGTCCTCGGACAGGTAGACCCGGCCATAGCGCTCGCCCACGGCCACCAGGTTGCCGGCCGCGACGAGCCCGAACGTGTCGATGTTGTGGGGGAACGTCGCCGGCAGGCCCGAACTGCCGCCACAGGGCACCAGGGGCTGCTCCGGGTCGTCGATGGGCCGCCGGTAGACCGCCGCCTCGTGCGTGGCGGGCCCGGTCGAGGCGCTGGCCAGCAGCCATCCCTCCGAGAGGGCCACCGCCCGGCAGTACTCGGCGTGGAGCCCCGCGGTGCTCCAGTGCCAGGTGTTCCCGCCGTCTGAGCTCTGGCCCACGCCCACGGCGGCGGCCACGGCGACGGTGTCGCCCTCTGACAGAACCTGGTGGTCGTCGGCCTCGGCCGGCACCACCTCGATCCACTGGTCGGGATCGCGCCGCCAGACCCCGCCGACGTGCACGCCGGCGAACAGCCCGGCATCTCCCATCGTGAGGGAGCGGAGGTCGGGCGGGGCGCCCCATGGGGTGGTCCACTGGCGACGGGTCGGGATGGCGTCGAACGCCCGGTCGACGGCAGGGCCGTCCGGGCTGCCTACGAGCACGAGGCGAGCCTCGCTGCTCCCCACCAGCGCCCGGCCTCCGGCCAGGGCCAGCAAGCAGCGGGGGAGCAACCCGTCGGGCAGCGCCCTGGGCGCCCCGTCCTCCAGCGAGACGACCCGCTCGTCGGCGATGACCCAGTCTCCGGCGATGCCGGTCACCTCGACGCCGGCCAGGCCCCGGCGCACGACCTTCCCGTCGAGCCCCAGCTCGACCAATCCGTCACCCGTTCCCACCAGGAGCATGGAACCAGTGTGGCCGCGCCCGCGGCCCACCGGGTGACATTGCCTCCGCTGGGGCAGGCTGGTCACATGGCGCGACCCGAGATCTGGCTGTGCCGGCACGGCGAGACCGAGTGGAGCCGTGATGGCCGCCACACCAGCCGCACGGACCTGCCGCTGACGCCCGCCGGGGTCGATCAAGCCCGGCGGCTGGCGTCGCGGCTGTCCGGCGTGGCCTTCGATCTGGTGCTCACCAGCCCGCGCCGCCGGTCCGACGAAACGGCGGCACTGGCCGGGTTCCCACAAGCCATCCCGGAACCGGCCGCGGAGGAGTGGGACTACGGCGAGTACGAGGGGCTCACCACGGCGGCCATCCGGGAGAAGGTCCCCGGCTGGACGGTGTGGACGCACCCGCTGCCGGGCGGTGAGACCGCCGACCAGGTCGGTGCGCGGGCCGACCGGCTCATCGACCGCATGCAGCGGGAGGCGCCGACCCGGGCGCTGCTGTTCTCCCACGGCCACTTCCTGCGGGTGTTGGCCGCCCGCTGGATCGAACTGCCGGCGACGGCGGGCGCGCGCCTGGTGCTCGACACCGGAACCGTGTCGGTCCTCGGGTGGGAGCGCGACGTCCGCGCGATCAGGCGCTGGAATGCCGAGTGACGCCGTGGGCGTAACCGGTTCGGGGGCCGGCTTTGCCCAACCGTAGGATCGGGCGCGAGTGAGAGGCCGCCCATGACCCTCATCGCCGTCCTCGACTACGGCATCGGCAACCTCCGGTCGGCGCAGAAGGCGCTCCAGCGCGTGGGGGCCGATGCCCGGCTCACCGCCGATCCGGGCCTGGTGCGCGAGGCGGCGGGCGTGGTGCTCCCGGGTGTCGGCAACTTCGGCCGGTGCATGGAGGCGCTCGAGGAGAGCGGCCTCGACGAGCTGGCCATCGAGTGTGCGTGCTCGGGCCGGCCGTTCCTCGGCGTCTGTGTCGGGATGCAGATGCTGTACCAGGGTTCGGAGGAGACACCCTCCGTGCCGGGCCTCGGGGTCCTGCCCGGGGTCGTGCGGCTGCTCCCGGAGGGCGTGAAGCGCCCGCAGATGCAGTGGAACGTGCTCCATCGGCACGGCGAGAGCGGGTTGCTGGCCGGCGTGCCCGAGCCGACGTGGGTCTACTTCGTGCACTCGTACGCCGCCGACATCGACGAGCACACGGTGGCCACGTGCGACTACGGCGGCCCCGTGGTGGCCGCGATCGAGGCCGGCGCGCTGTGGGCCACGCAGTTCCACCCCGAGAAGTCGGGGGCGACGGGCATGCGCATCCTCGCCAACTTCGTCGGTCGGGCGGTCGAGTCGGCGGCCGCGGCGTGACCGGCGCGCCCGCCTGAGCCTCGGATGGACCTGTACCCCGCGATCGACCTGCGCGACGGGCGTTGTGTTCGGCTTTACCAGGGTGACTACGCCCGGGAGACCGTGTACGCCGACGACCCGGTGGCGCAGGCGCGAGCATTCGCCGCGGAGGGGGCGCCCTGGATCCACGTCGTCGATCTCGACGCCGCTCGCACGGGCGAGCCCCGCAACTACGAGCTCGTGGCCGCGGTCGCCGCCGCCGTCGACGTGCCCGTGCAGTGCGGCGGTGGCGTGCGCAACGATGCCGCCGCCGATGCGCTGCTGGGCCGGGGCGTGCGCCGCGTGGTGGTGGGCACGGCCGCCCTGGAACGGCCCGACTGGGTGCGATCGCTCGCCGACCGCTACCCCGGGCAGGTGGCGGTCGGGCTCGACGCCCGGGGCCGCGACGTGGCGGTGCGAGGCTGGGTCCAGGAGTCGGGCCACGACCTCGTCGACGTCGCCCGCCGGTTCGATGACGCGGGTGTGGCGGCGTTGGTCGTCACCGAGATCGGGCGGGACGGCACGCTTTCCGGTCCGGCACTGGACCAGCTCGCCGCCGTGCTGGGGGCCACCGGCGTCGACGTGATCGCGTCCGGCGGCGTGGGCACGCTCGCCGAACTGCGGACGCTGTCATTGCTCGAGGTCGACGGCCGGCGTCTGGCCGGCGTCATCGTGGGCCGGGCACTCTACGAAGGCGCCTTCCGGGTTTCCGACGCCGTCGCCGCGGTGGAGGCGCACGCGTGACTGCCGGCGTGTGCGTCGCAAGGGGCGTGGTGCCGGATGCCCGGCTACGGGCCGGGCGAGTGGCCGATGCGTAGCGTCCGGGTGATCCCCTGCCTCGACGTCGAAGCGGGCCGGGTGGTGAAGGGCGTCAACTTCGTGGGGTTGCGCGACGCCGGGGACCCGGTCGAGCTGGCCGCCCGTTACGACGCCGAGGGCGCCGACGAGCTGGTGTTCCTCGACATCACCGCCTCCGCCGACGCGAGGGACACCATCGTCGAGGTCGCCCGGCACACGGCCGACGAGGTGTTCATTCCTTTCACCGTGGGGGGAGGTGTGCGGTCGGTCGACGACGCCCGCCGGCTGTTGATGGCAGGCGCCGAGAAGGTGTCGATCAACACGGCCGCGGTCGAGCGCCCGGATCTGGTGACCGAACTGGCGACCGAGTTCGGCACCCAGTGCGCCGTCGTGGCGATCGACGCCCGACGCGCCGCCGGTGACGCGTCCCGGTTCGAGGTGACGACCCACGGCGGTCGGACGTCGACGACGCTCGACGCCGTTGCATGGGCACAGGAGGTCGAGGGCCGCGGCGCCGGCGAGATCCTGCTCACCTCGATGGACCGCGACGGCACGAGGGAGGGCTTCGACCTCGAGCTGACGCGGGCGGTGACCGATGCCGTGGGCGTACCCGTGATTGCCAGCGGTGGCGTGGGCACGCTCGCTCACCTCGCCGAGGGCGTGATCGAGGGCGGCGCTGACGCGGTGCTGGCGGCATCGATATTCCACTTCGGCGAGCACACGATCGCCGAGGCCAAGGAGGAGCTCACGCGCGCCGGCCTGATCGTCCGCCCCGTCTAGCGCCCTAGCCTCCCGGACGTGGCCGACCCCGGCGAAGACCAAGCCGCCCCGGTGCCGGACGCCGGCGCCATCGTCGGTCTCCTGGCCGACGACGACCGGCGTCGCGTGTTCGCCGCTCTGGTGCTGGGCGGGTCGACGCTCGAGGAGGTGCGGGCGTCGACGGGGCTGACGTCACGCCGGGCCGTCACCGCATTGGCCCGGCTGGTGGCCGGCGACCTGGTGGTCCGCAGCGACGGAGGTGAGCACGTGCTGCTGGGCGAGGCCTTCCGGCTGGCGGCCATGGCGGCGGCTCCCGAGCGCCCGGCCCCGGACCCCACCGACGACGTGCCCGAGGACGACGCGCGCATCCTGCGCCGCTACCTCCGGGGTGGCCGGCTGACGCAGATCCCCCTGCAACGGGCGCGCAAGCTCGTGGTCCTCGACCGACTGGCGCAGGAGTTCGACGTCGGCTCCCGCTACTCGGAGCGCCAGGTCAACGCCATCCTGCGCCGCTTCCACGAAGACGTCGCCTCGCTGCGGCGATTCCTGGTCGACGAGGGGTTCCTCGACCGGGCCGCGGGCGAGTACTGGCGTTCCGGAGGCAGCGTCCGCCCCTGAGCGAGCACGGGCCACGGCGCTGGCGCGGCAGAGTCGTCGGTCGCCGCCGGCTGCCGCTAGCGTCGTTCCTGTGCCGGATCCCGCCACGGTGACCGCCGACGACGGCACCGCGACAGAAAAGCTGCCCATCAAGATGCTCAACGATCGGGTGCTGGTGCGCATAGCGGGTGCGGAGGGCGAGCGGCGGTCGTCGGGCGGCATCCTCATCCCGGCCACGGCCCAGACGTCCAAGCGGTTGGCCTGGGCCGAGGTTGTGGCCGTCGGCCCGAACGTGCGCGCCATGCAGGCGGGCGACCACGTCTTGTTCGCGCCCGAGGACCGCTACGAGGTCGAGGTCCGCGGCGACGACTACGTGATCCTGCGCGAGCGTGACGTGCACGCGGTGGCGTCGACCCGATTGGGCGAGGCCTCGACGGGCCTGTACCTGTAGGGCGCCTCGGCCGGCGGGCCCGACTACCGCAAGCCGGCGCTTCGGCGGCGGGCCGCAGACCGACGGGCGCCCCGGATCAGTCGGCGTCGGGATCGGGGGCGCGGACGGTGCCCAGGTCGTCCAGCGCGCGGTCGCCGGCGTCCTGGTAGCAGGAGTCGGTCACCGCTTCGCCATCGCCGCTGAGGTACTGGATTGTCAGCGCGTCGTACGTCTTGGAGGGGTCGTCAGGGTCCCGCTTGTTGGCGAAGCTCTCGAGTGCCGCCCGCAGCTCCCGCTGGGTCGCGTCGTCCGACCCGCCGATATGCCCGGCGGCGACCTCGACATTGGCGACCGGGAGACGGAACCGCTCGGCCAGCTGCTCGCGCACGAACGCGCGGTATTCGCTCGTCCGGTACTTGGCGAGCTCGTCGGTCGGGCAGGCCGAGGCGGCGGCGGTGGCCTCGGCGGCGTCGGCCACGAAGCTGACGAACGAGCCGTGGAACTCGTTGGGCGTGTCGTCCTGCTTGAACGCCGAATCGTTGGCGGAGGTGTGCTCCAGCGTCGCGTCGCACACGTAGAGCCGGCCCATCGCGAACCTGATCGACGTCACCGGCTCGTCGCCGCGGTGCGTCTCCGTCGTGGTGATCGTCCCGTCGGCGCAGTAGTCCACCTTGACAGCCAAGCGGGCGGGCGAGTCACCATCCTGCGGATCCGCCACGCTCGACGTTCCGTTGGTCGACTGGAAGTCGCCGTTGATGATCCACCCGGACCGGTCCCAGTTCTGCTTGGCCTGCACCGCCACGACTGCCTCGCCGTCGCCGATGTCGACGAGGAAGTTCTCGGACGCGGTCTTGGCCTCCTGCCCCTCGTAGATCACCGAGCCCCGGGGGGCGGGATCGCTCCGGCCGCCGCCGAACCAGTCAGGGAGATCGATGATCCCCCAGTTGATGACGGCGAGCACGATGGCACCGGCGCCGACGACGGCCAGCGCCGGAACGATCCGCCCGCCAGGGGCGAGCCACCGGCGCCACCCGCCGGTTCGGGCGTCATGATCGTGCGCGGACATCGGTCTCCCTCGCTCCCTGTCGCCACGAATCGTGACAATTTGCGCGCGCAGTGTGGCAACAACCCAAATTCCTTCGCAGTGGTGCTACCCATCGCACGTTCCGTTGACACGAGTTGCGGTTGGGGGGGTACACCTACAGGGGAACGCGACGAAGGAGGGAGCCACCATGGGAGTCCTCATTCTGGTGGTATTCGGACTTCTGGCCCTCGCGTCGGCGAACGGTATCGCTGGCAACGGTGACTTCGACTTCGGCACAAGCGACGAGGCGAACGCGAGCGACGGCACGAGCACGAGTGACAGCACGAGCACGAGCGACGGGCTGCCGACGTGCGACGGCGTGGTCGTCATCGACGTGGACTCCGAGCCCATACGGGTGCCGGGCGACACGAACCTCTTCTCGTCGGCCTCGAGCACGTGTGGAATGTCCGTGGGGCGGGGGTCGGAGGACGCGGTCGTCGTCTTGCAGGACGCGCTGACGCGATGCAATCGCGAGGACGTGGCCGTCGACGGCGAGTACGGCCCCCAGACCGCCGCGGCCGTGATGGACGTGCAGCAACGGGCCGGGGTCACGGCCGACGGCGAGTACGGTCCGGCAACGCTCGAGGCAATGCGCTGGCCCACGACGTCGACGTCGGGGGGCACCGACTGCGTCAGCGGTCCGTCGTCGTCGGCGACCACCGGCGGTGGCTCCTCGTCCTTGCCGCCGACGGACTGACGCCGATCCGGCAATGATGGTGTGACATGCGACGTGACGAGAGGCGGCTGAGGCGCGGCGGTCGAGTCAGGACCGCGATCGCCGCCGTGGCTGCCGTGGGTGTCGCCGCGCTGGGCATCGGCTACTGCTCGGATCAGTTCGGGTTCAACGAGTCCGAGGAGGGCCGGGGCGTGAACAGCCGGCTGGTGTTCCCGGCTTCGGAGCTCGAGACGACGCTCGGCCTCATGGCCGTCCAGAACAACGTCGAGCTCAGGGTCACGCACGACATCGAGATCCTGGGCCGGACGCAGGACATCTACACCGACGTCTTCCCGGCTCAGGTGCCGGGCCTGCTGGAGTTCCGGGTCGAGGACCTGCCCGACATCGAGGTGTCGAACGACAACGAAGTGACGGTGACGATCCCCAGGGCCAACGTCTTCGTGCAGGAACGGGTGGAGCAGCTTCGCGAGCCGGTGACGTTCACGGTCGAGGATGGGCGCGTATCGGAGGCGGGCGGCCTGCCCATCGAGAAGGGGACGCGCGTGTTCCTCGAGGACGGCACCTACTCGACGGGGGCGTTCGTCTTCGAGCCCGAGGAGTCGGAGAGCATCCTGACCAAGGCCGTCGACGGCATGACTCTCGGCCTCACCAACCTCAACGTCGGCACGGCCGAGAACGTCCTCAAGATCGGCCAGCTGGCCACGCTCAACCCCGCCTGCATCAGGCTGGCCGCCGAGCGGATCGGCCTGGACGAGCTGTTGGCGGCGGGCATCCGCGACCATCTGCTGCGGAACGGGTTCAGCGCCCAGAACATCGACATCGCGTTCACGGGCGAGTTCCCCGCCTACGACCAATTTCCCGACGAGACCGGCGCGACGTTCGAGGAGGCGCGGCGGAGCGTCGAGGCGGGGCTGGCCGGCGACAACCAGAAGACGATCCAGTTCTCGACCGACTGCGACTCCGACTCGATCGCGGAGCCCGACAGCACCGTCTCCATCACGTCGGTCGGCGCCCCGTGACCGGATTCGGGTTCTGCCACGCGTAGGCCGGGCCGTACCATGGCCCGGTGCCGGCCACGCCCCAAGCGACGTCGATCGAGGCGACCGACGAGCAGTTGGCACAGGTCCGCTACAACGCTGACGGGCTGGTGCCCGCCATCGTGCAGGACCACGCCTCCGGTCAGGTGCTGATGCTGGCCTGGATGACCGCCGAGACGCTTCGGCTCACGCTGGCCGAGGGCCGCACCGTGTTCTGGAGCCGCAGCCGCCAAGAGGTCTGGCGCAAGGGCCAGACGTCGGGCGACGTCCAGTACGTGCGGTCCGCCCGGTATGACTGCGACGGCGACGTGCTGCTGTTCGTGGTTGACCAGCAGGGCGGCGGGGCGTGCCACACCGGCGAGCGCTCGTGCTTTTTCCGGGCGTTCGGATCCGGTTCCGGAGGGGCGGCCGGTCGGCAGACGACCGATCCGGTCTCCGGATTCGGCCAAGCGCCGTGATCAACCCGTCCCGCGACCAGTTCCGGTCGCTGGCCCGCGACCACACCGTCATTCCGGTGTGGCGCGAGCTGCTGGCCGATCTCACCACTCCAGTGGCCGCCTATGCCCGGCTCGTGGGTCAGGGGACCGGCTTCCTGCTGGAGTCGGTCGAGCATGGCGAGGCCCGCTGGAGCCGCTGGTCGTTCATCGGCCGCAACCCGCTGGCGACGCTGACGGCTCGGGGCCGCACGATCGACGTGGCGGGCTGGGTGCCGCCCTCGGTCCCCTGCGACCGGGGGATCCTGGCGGCACTCGAGGAGCTTCTGCGGGTGTGGCGGGCACCGACGCTCCCGGACCTGCCCCCCCTCCACGGCGGCGTCCTCGGCTATCTCGGCTACGACGTCGTGCGCGAGGTCGAGCGCTTGCCCGACGTGCCCCCCGACGACCTGGGCCACGCCGATGCCGTCGTCTCTGTCATCGGCCAGCTGGCCGCGTATGACCACTGGCGCCAGCGAGTGGTCCTGATCGACAACGTCGTGGTCCCCGACGACGCGACCGAGGGCCAGCTCGATGGGCTCTACGACGGTGCCGTCGTCCGGCTCGACGAGCTGGCGGCCGATGGTGCGCGCCCGGTCGACGAGCCCCTTGTCGAGCCGCCGGCAGCCGACGATCCCTTGCCCGATGTGCGATCCACCATGGGGACCGATCTGTTCGCCAGGGCGGTGGAGGTCGCTCGCGAGCACATCCTGGCCGGCGACATCTTCCAAGTGGTGCTGTCCCAGCGTTACGACTTCGACCTCGACGCCGAGCCGTTCGACGTCTACCGGGTACTGCGCCAGGTCAACCCCAGCCCGTACATGTACTTCGTGCGGCAACCCGGCCCGAGCGGCCGTGGGAGCGGGGAGCATGGCCCGAGCGGCCGTGGGAGCGGGGAGCATGGCCCGAGCGGCCGTGGGAGCGGGGCACGCGGGCTGACGCTGGTGGGGGCGTCGCCGGAGCCCATGGTGCGGCTGACCGACGGGCGGGTGATCTCCCGACCGATCGCCGGCACGCGCCGTCGCGGGACGACCGACGAGGACGACGCCCGCCTGGCCGCCGAGCTGCGTGAGCACCCCAAGGAGATCGCCGAGCACGTCATGCTCGTCGACCTGGCCCGCAACGACGTCGGGCGGGTGGTGCGCTTCGGCACCGAGCAGATCGACGAGTACCTGACGCTGGAGCGCTACAGCCACGTCATGCACCTCACCTCGCAGGTGTCGGGCGAGCTGGCCGAGGGCCGCACTGCCATCGACGTGCTGCGGGCCACGCTGCCCGCCGGCACCGTGTCGGGTGCCCCCAAGGTGCGCGCCATGGAGATCATCGACGCGCTCGAGCCGACCAAGCGGGGGCCGTACGCCGGCGTGGTCGGCTACATCGACTTCTCGGGCAACATCGACACCGCGATCGCCATCCGCACCATGGTCATCGACGACGACGGCCGGGCGTCGGTCCAGGCCGGCGCCGGAATCGTCGCCGACTCGGTGCCCGAGCACGAGGACCTCGAGTGCCGCAACAAGGCCCGGGCACTGCTCGCCGCCGTGCCCGCGGCGCGCCGGATGACGGCGGCCCGGCGTGGCCGGTCGACCCCGCCGACGGCGGTTCCGACCGGCGACTGAGGACCTGAGCGGATAGGCACGTCCTCTTGGCTCATGGTGGTCAGTGTTCCCGGGGAGCCGAGCCGTGGAGCTGGCCGTCGACCGCCAAATTCCCACGCGTAGGCTGCACGAACCGCCCTATCCGCTCGGCTCCTGAGCCTCCCCATGGTTCTGCCGGACGCCAGGGACCACACCGGGCCCCGGCGCTGACGGGACCGGGGTTCGCCGTACGGTGCCAGACTTGCCGCATGCCCGGTGATGGCCCCATCGACCTCCGCACCGTCCTGGGATGGTTCCCCGAGGGCCGGGACGTCGTCAGGGTGGCGGGGCCCGACGCGGTCGACTACCTGCAGGGCCAGCTCAGCCAGGACATCGAGGCGCTGGCCGTGGGGTCCAGCGCCCGCTCGTTCGTGCTGCAGCCGAACGGCAAGGTCGACGCCTGGGTCCGGGTGACCCGCACCGCGCCGGACGAGGTGGTCCTCGACGTCGACGAGGGACGCGGCGACGCCCTGACGGCCCGCCTGCGGCGGTTCCTGCTCCGCACCAAGGCCGACGTCGACTCGCTCGACTGGCGAGCGGTCGCACTCCGGGGTCCGGGGGCCGCGGCGGCCGTCCCCGCCGGCGCCGGGGAGGACGCGCTGGTGGCTCCGGCCGGGTGGCCGGGTGTCGACGGCGTGGACCTGCTCGGCCCGGGCGTCGAACCGCCCCCCGGGATACCCGAGGCCGACGCGTCGGCGTACGCGAGCCTGCGGATCCGGTCGGGCGTGCCCCGCATGGATGCCGAGCTGACCGACGCCACCATTCCCGCCGAGGCCGGCCAGTGGGTCATCGATGCCTCGGTCAGCTTCACCAAGGGCTGCTTCACAGGCCAGGAGCTGGTCGCCCGCATCGACAGTCGCGGCGGCCATGTCCCCCGCCGCCTTCGCGGACTGGTCGTCGACGCCGGGGAGCTCCCCACCGTGGGCGCGCCCGTGGTGGTCGACGGGGCCGAGGTCGGCATGGTGACCTCGGCGGCCCCGGCGCCGGGCACCGATCGAGCCGTGGCGCTGGCCTACGTCCGCCGGAGCGTGGCGCCGCCGGCCGCCGCCGAGGTGCGCGGCGGTGGGACGGCGTTGCCGGTCACCGTCGTCGACCTGCCGATGGGCTGACGGTGCCGCTGCCCAGCCACTACGACGTGCTCGGCGTTCCCACCAGCGCCACGCCAGCCGAGGTCCGGGCCGCGTACCGGGCCGCGGCGCGCGACCACCATCCCGACGCCGGTGGCGACGCCGCCCGCATGCGGGCGCTCAACGTCGCGTGGTCCGTGCTCGGCGACCCGGTCCGCCGCGCCGGCTACGACCGGGCCCTGGCCGGGGGCGCCCCCGAGGCGGAGTTCGTAGTGCCGGACGCGGCGCCGCCGACATACACGCGGTGGACGCCCGACGGCGACCACTGGCCGATCGATCCCGACGCCCGCCTCACGGCGGAGGAGTGGGCCGACCTGGCCGACGGCAGGCCCATCGCGCAGACGAGGGCGCTCCAGGGCTGGTGGGCCATCATGCCGCCCGCCATGCTGCTCGGGGCGGTGGGCCTGTTCGTGGCCGCGATCTTCTTCACCGCCCCGACGCTGATGGCGTTCGCCGCGGGCGCCTTCATCGTCGCGGCCGGACTGTTCGTCCTCGCGCCCCTGCGGGCCATGGCCCGCCGGCCAGGGCGGTGATTTCGGCGAGTCTCATCTAGGGTTCCGCCCCATGTCCGAAGTCGCCTACATCGCCAGGCTCACCGCCGCCGAGGGCAAGCGTGACGAGGCCATCGCCGCCCTCGGTCGGCTCGTGGACGCCGCCGAGTCGGAGCCGGGGACCCTGCAGTACGTCCTCTACGCCGACACGGCCGACCCGGCCGGCATCTGGTTGACGGAGCTGTACGCCGATGAGGCGGCCCTCGAGGCCCACATGTCCAGCCCCGCAATGGCCGAGGCGGTCGGCTCCCTGGGAGGCCTGCTGGGCGGTCCGGCGGACCTGCGCCGCGTCGAGATCGTCAAGCGCAAGGGCGACGCCGTCGCCGGATGACCGCGGTGAGCGATGGCTGAACAGCGGGTGGCGACCTATCTCGATCGCATCGTCGCCGCCCACAGGAGGTCGGCGCGCGCCGACGCGCGGCGGCTCGACCGGCTCATCGGGGAGGCCCAGGCGCGGCCGCCGACCCGCGGGTTCGCCGCCGCCCTCCGATCGGTCCGGTCCTCGCGGGCCGCCGCCGGCCTCAGCGTGATCGCCGAAGTCAAGCGGAGGTCGCCCTCCAAGGGCGACCTCGATGCGCGCCTCGATCCAGCCGAGCTCGCCCGCGCCTACGAGCGCGGCGGGGCCGCGTGCCTCTCCGTGCTGACAGATCGGGAGTTCTTCGGCGGCTCGCCCGACGACCTGCGCGATGCCCGCGCGGGCGCCGCCCTTCCGGTGTTGCGCAAGGACTTCACGGTGGCGGCGGCCGATGTGTGCGACGCGCGGATCATGGGCGCCGACGCCGTGCTCCTCATCGTCGCCGCCCTGGACGACACCGAGCTGCGCGACTTCCACGCACTCGCCGGTGAGCTGGGCCTCGACACTCTGGTCGAGGTGCACGACGAGGCCGAGCTCGACCGGGCCCTGGCCGCGGGCGCTCGCCTGGTGGGCGTCAACCAGCGAGACCTGGTGACCTTCGAGGTCGACGCCACCCGAGCCGTGCGGGTGGGCCGGGCGCTGTCCGAGCGCGGCGACGACGTCGTCCGAGTGGCCGAGTCGGGCATCCGGGGACCGGAGGATGCCGCAGCCCTGGCCGGCGCGGGTTTCGATGCGGTCCTGGTGGGGGAGTCGTTGGTGACGTCCGGCGACCCCGCGGCGGCGGTCCGGGCGCTTCTGACGGCCGGCTCCAGCTAGCGGATCCCGCTTCGGAGTGGCCGGGCCCGCTGGCTAGCCTGCCAGCGTGTTCGTCAAGATCTGCGGCGTCACCAGCGAGGAGGACGCACTCCTGGCCGTGGCCATGGGGGCCGACGCGGTCGGCTTCATCTTTGCCCCGTCGCCGCGCCAGATCGCACCGCAGAAGGCGGCGGACATCGCCAAGCGGCTGCCTACCGAGATCGTCACGGTGGGGGTGTTCCGTGACGAGTCACGCCAGCGGGTGGTCGACACCATCCACCACACGAGGTTGCGGGCGGCGCAGCTCCACGGCCGGGAGACGCCGGCTGATTCCCACTGGATCCGCCAGCGGGTCCGGCTGGTCATCAAGGCGTTCGCCGCGGGTGACCTCGAGCTCGAGGCCGCCGACGAGTACGGCGCCGACGCCATCCTCATCGACTCGGCGACCCCCGGATCGGGCGACGTCTTCGACTGGTCGCTCGCCGAGGGCGCGCCGTCCAACCGCCGGGTGATCCTTGCGGGCGGGCTCACCCCGGCCAACGTGGCCGACGCCGTGCGCGCCGCTCGGCCCTGGGGTGTCGACGTGGCCAGCGGCGTCGAGTCGACTCCCGGCCGCAAGGACGCCAAGAAGCTGCGGGCCTTCGTCGCCGCCGCCAAGGGCGCCGAACCACCGGAGGCGCTGCCCCAGGGCGACCGCCTCGACCGGCCCTTCGACTGGATGGTCGACGAGCGCTCGTGAGCCGGCTACGCCCGCCCGTACCTCCGCCCTCCGTCGGGGGCAGGAGAGTGGACTCGGCCTGCGGCCGGGTCGATCTCGCCCTATGAGCCCGCCGGGCGCGACGTTGATGGGTGACCCCGGGACCCGGGGGCGGTTCGGCGACTTCGGCGGCCTCTTCGTGCCGGAGACGCTGGTCCCCGCGTGCCAGGAGCTGGAGCGGGCCTTCCGCGAGGCGTGGGCGGACCCCGGCTTCCGTGGCGAGCTCGATCGCATGCTGCGCGACTACGCGGGCCGGCCGTCGCTGCTCACCGACTGCGCCAACCTGTCAGCCGAGCTGGGCGTACGGGTGCTCCTCAAGCGCGAGGACCTCAACCACACCGGGTCCCACAAGATCAACAACGTGCTCGGCCAGGCGCTGCTGGCCAGGCGCATGGGCAAGACCCGGCTGGTGGCCGAGACCGGGGCCGGGCAGCACGGCGTGGCGACCGCCACGGCGGCCGCGCTGCTGGGACTCGAATGCACGGTCTACATGGGCGACGTCGACATGGAGCGCCAGGCCCTCAACGTCTTCCGCATGCGGCTGCTGGGCGCCGAGGTCCGGCCGGCGTCGTCGGGTAGCCGCACCCTCAAGGACGCGATCAACGAGGCCCTGCGGGACTGGGTGGCCACCGTGGAGTCGACCCACTACTGCCTGGGCTCGGCCATGGGCCCCCACCCCTACCCCTTCCTGGTCCGTGAGCTGCAGCGGGTGATCGGCGACGAGGCCCGGGACCAATGCCGGGCGTTACTGGGGCGGGATCCCGACGTGGTCGTGGCCTGCGTGGGTGGCGGGTCCAACGCCATCGGCATCTTCTCGGCGTTCGTGGACCTTCCTGGCGTGGAGCTGGTGGGCGCCGAGCCGGCCGGTGGCGCGGCGGTGGGTCGCGGAGTCCCGGGCGTGGTCCACGGCTCCAAGTCGCTGCTGCTCCAGGACGAGGAGGGCCAGGTGCTGGAGGCCGAGTCGGTGTCCGCGGGTCTCGACTACCCGGGCGTCGGTCCCGAGCACGCCTACCTGGCCACCATCGGCCGGGCCCGCTACATCCCGGTGACCGACGCCGAGGTGCTGGACGCCTTCGCCCTGCTGGCCCGCACCGAGGGCATCATCCCGGCCCTGGAGTCGGCCCACGCGCTGGCGTGGATCAGCCGGGAGCGGGAGAAGCTGGCCGGCAAGGTCGTGCTGGTCAACATGTCGGGCCGGGGGGACAAGGACGTCGAACAGGTCGCCCGGCTCACAGGCGACCCGCGCGGGACCGGCGCTCCGGAGGGTCCCGGCGGATGACGACCGGCGTGGCGGTGACCGGTGCCCTCGAGTCGCGCCTGCGGGCCGCTCGTGGCGCGGGGCGGAAGCTGCTGGTTCCGTACGTGACCGGGGGACTCCCGGGATGGGAGCGGGTCGTCGAGGCCGTCGCCGACGCCGGTGCCGACGCGATCGAGGTGGGCATCCCCTTCTCCGACCCCGTCATGGACGGGCCGACGATCCAGGCCGCCTCGGAGCGGGCGCTGGCGGCCGGCGCCACGCCTCAGGCCATCGTCGGCGCCCTGGGCAGGCTCGACACCGGCGGGGTTCCGCCGGTCGTGATGACCTACTACAACACGGTCCACCACTCCGGCCATCAGCGGTTCGCGTCATCGTTGGCGGCGGCAGGTGTGGCGGGGGCGATCGTGCCCGACCTACCGCTCGAAGAGGTGGGGGCCTGGGCGGAGGTTGCCGACGTCGCCGGGGTGGAGACCATCCTGCTCGCGGCGCCCACCGCCTCCGAGCAACGCCTGGTGCGCATCTGTGCCCGAAGCCGCGGCTGGGTCTACGGCGTGGGCCTGCTCGGCGTCACGGGCGAACGTGATCGGCTGCAGCGCAGCGCGCTCGACATCGCGGCGCGGCTCAAGGCCGTGACCGACAAGCCGGTGCTGGTGGGCGTGGGCGTGTCCAACCCCGAGCAGGCCGCCGAGGTGGCGGCGGTGGCCGACGGCGTGATCGTCGGGTCCGCGCTCGTGCGGCGGCTGCTCGACGGCGGTGGGCCCGACGAGGCGGCGGCGTTCGTGCGTGAGCTGCGCATCGGCCTGGACGATGTCGGGTGAGTGACCCGCCGCCTCCACCTCCGGCGCTGCCCCCACCTCCACCTCCAGCGTTCCCACCACCTCCGCGCTGGGGGCCTCCTCCGCCACCGGCACGCTCGCCTACTACGACCCCCTCAGGCAACGCATCACGTGCGAGGCACGGACATGACGACCGACATGCGGGTCACCGCGGGGTGGGGCTGCGAGGCGCCGGCGCGCAGCCGGTAGCGCGTGCGGCGCCGGCTTGTAGCCCCTGTACGCTCGACCGCCGTGCCCCCCGGCGAGCGACATGACGGCTGCGTGCTGTGCGCGGCCGAGCGCATCACCCCCTGGTACCACGAGGACGAGGTGTGCTGGATCGCCGACTGTGAGATCTGCGCCACGCCCATGGTCGTCTGGCGTTGGCACGGGGTCGATCCGCCCGCCGCGGAGCTGGAGCACATGCTCGGGCGGCTCGCTGACGTCGCCGACCTGGTGTTCGACGGTCACTACGTCGATGACAACATGCGCAACATCCCCGACCACTTCCACGCCCATGCCCGCCCCCAGGGCGGCTTCTTCGGCCACGGCTTCCGCCGCGACCGCAACGAGGAAGCCTCGTGAGCGAGGTCGAGGCTGGTGGCGAGCCCTCGGTCCTGAACGTCTACGAGGCAGTGGGCGGCCAACCGTTCTTCGACGACCTCGTGGAGCGCTTCTACCGGCGGGTAGCGATGGATCCCCTGCTGCGGCCGCTCTATCCCGACGACCTCGCCGGCCCGCGGCGCCACCTGGCACTGTTCCTCGGACAGTACTGGGGCGGTCCCACCACCTACTCCGACGAGCGGGGGCACCCTCGGCTGCGCATGCGCCACGCGCCGTTCGTGATCGGGGAGCCGGAGCGCGACGCCTGGCTGCGCCACATGGGGGCCGCCCTCGACAGCCTGGTGGTCGAGCGTGGCCTCCACCCGGTGGTGGAGGCCACGCTCCTCGACTACTTCGCCATGACCGCCGACGCGATGGTCAACGCCCGCTGAGGCTCCCGGTTTCGTCAGGTCGCGCGCCGCGCCGCGTGGGGGACCTGCAGGTCCCAGTCGGCTGGGCGCCGGCGGGAACGCAGGCTGGGTCGGCGGATCGACAGCGCCAACGATGACACCTTGCTGGCGAGCCCTCGCCGGGCCCGCAGTCGGGCCGGTCGCGTCAACCGGTCGATTGTCCGCATCGGACACGAGCCCCTCGCGGCGCTCACGGCCCATGACTTCGATGGCTTCGAACGGCATCATCGGTCCGGCTCCTTGCTGCTCGACTCGCCGCGTTGCTTCGTACCGCTCGATCATGGGGAATCTCACGGCGCTGGTGGTCGTCAGCTGACACGGAACGGGTGTGTCATGCGGCGCATGACCGGACGGCACCGACCCAGCGCCGGCCGGCTTCCTAGGCTCTCGGCCGTCGACAGATATGGGCGACAGATATGGGCGACGATCGCGGCGTCGAGCGAGAGGGGACTGGAACAGTGGATCCAGGCGAGTTCAAGGGCACGATCGGCCGCTACCACTGGGAGTCCGAGCCGTCGTGGCCCCCCGAGCCTGTGCCTCCGCCGGGGGCACCCAACGTGCTGATCGTGCTCCTGGACGACGTCGGGTTCGCCCAGTTCGGCTGCTACGGCTCCGACATCGCCACGCCCACCTTCGATCGCCTGGCTTCCGAGGGACTGCGCTACGCCAACTTCCACACGACGGCCCTGTGCAGCCCCACGCGCGCGTGCGTCCTCACCGGGCGCAACCACCACACGTGTGGGATGGGCCGGATCATGGAGCTCGCCAGCGGGTTCCCGGGCTACGACGCCCGCATTCCCCGCTCGTGCGGGTTCCTACCGGAGATGCTCACCCCCCACGGCTATGCCGCCTATGCCGTCGGCAAGTGGCACCTCACGCCCGAGGAGGAGCTCCACCTCGGCGCCCGCCGCGATCGCTGGCCGCTGGGCCGGGGCTTCGAGCGGTTCTACGGGTTCTTCGGGGGCGAGACCCACCAGTTCGTGCCGGCGCTGGTGCACGACAACCACTTCGTCGACCCGCCGCGCAGCTACGACGACGGCTACCACCTCACCGAGGACCTCGTCGACCGGGCCATCGAGTACCTGGAGGACCTCCGCCACGTCGACGTGGACAAGCCCTGGCTGCTCTACCTTGCTACCGGCGCCTGCCACTCGCCCCACCAGGCGCCCCGGGAGTGGATCGACCGCTACCACGGCCGGTTCGACGCGGGCTGGGACCGGTGGCGGGAAGCGGCGCTGCGGCGCCAGATCGCCAGCGGGCTCCTGCCGGCCCACGCTGCGCTGTCGCCCCGCCCCGACTGGGTGCCGGCCTGGGACGACCTCACGTCGGAGGAGCGCCGGGTCTACGCCCGGTACATGGAGGCCTTCGCAGGCATGCTGTCCCACACCGACGCCCAGGTCGGCCGCCTGGTGGCATGGCTCGAGCGGACCGGTGAGCTGGACCGCACGCTGGTGCTGGTCCTGTCCGACAACGGGGCCTCGTCGGAGGGCGGTCCGGTGGGTTCGCTCAACGACGCTCGCGCCTGGAACATGCTTCCCCGCACCATGGAGGAGGCGGCGGAGCGCCTCGAGGAGATCGGCGGCCCCCGCATCCACAACAACTACCCGTGGGGATGGACGGTCGCCGGCAACACCCCGTTCCGGCGCTGGAAGCGCGAGACGCACGAAGGGGGCGTGGCCGATCCGCTCATCGTCCGTTGGCCCGGCGGGATCGGCGCCCGGGACGAGGTACGCACCCAGTACGTGCACGCCATCGACATCGTTCCCACGATCCTGGAGGTGGCCGGGATCGATCCCCCGGCGACGATCGGCGGCGTGGAGCAGAAGCCGATCGAGGGGACCAGTTTCGCCTACTCGTTCGCAGACCCCGCGGCGCCGGAGCGGCACTCGACGCAGTACTACGAGATGTTCGGGTGCCGCGCCCTCTACCACGAGGGCTGGAAGGCGGTCACCTATCACCCGATCCAGTCCGACGACCCCGGCCTCGATCGCACCGCATGGGAGCTGTACGACCTGCGGGCCGACCCGTCGGAGTGCGACGACCTGGCCGCCGAGCACCCCGACCGCCTGCAGGCGCTCGTCGAGCGATGGTGGATCGAGGCGGCCCGCCACCAGGTCCTGCCGCTCGACAACCGGCCCTTCTCCGAGCTCGTCTTCGGCCGGCCGCCGGCGGTGCCGGAGCGGGGACGGTACGTGTATCGGCCCGATCGGGCCCCGGTGCCGGAGAACGTGGCGGTGAATGTGAAGAACCGGCGCCACTCGATATCCGCGTACGTGGAGGTCGATGGGCGGGGCCCGGTCGCCGGCGTGCTGGCCGTTCAGGGTTCGGTGCTCGGGGGCTGGTCGTTCCACCTCCTGGCGGACGGCCGGCTGTGCTACGTCCACAACCTGGCGGGCTGGCGTGTCTACCGGATCGAAGGTTCGGTCGGCGAGCGCCTCGGGCCCGGCGCCCACGCGCTGTCGTTCCGGTTCGTCCCTGGCTCGCACGGCGCCGCCCACCGAGGGGTTCTGCTGGTCGACGGAGAGGAGATCGCCGCCGGCCCGATCGAGCGTGCGACTTGGAGCAAGTTCTCGCTGACCGGCGCCGGGCTCACGGTCGGGTGGGCGCAGGACTTCTCCCCGGCGGACCGCGACTACCGGGGTTCGTTCCGTTTCACGGGCCGCCTCGACCGTGTCGAGATCGACGTCGACGGCGAGGGCTTCGTCGACGCCGACGCGGAGGCGGCCGACGCGCTCCGGGCCCAGTGAGCCGGCGCCCGTCCGCAAGGGGTACGCGTGTCTGACATCGTGTGGCCCATGGACGGGTCATCAGGGAGTGGGACGGGAACGATCGTGGTCGAGGCACCTGCGCCCGGGGTGGAGCGGTCGCCCTCGGATCTGCTGCGCCTCGTCGTCGCCGTCGTGCTCCTTGCGATCCTGCTGGTCGTCCAGGCGCTGTTCGGCGACACCCTGGTCTCCTTCGGGAGCGAGCTGCTGCGAGGGCTGGACGCATTGCCGCACTGGATCGTCCACACCGTGGTGGTCGCTACCCGTGTCCTGGCCATCGTCGTCATCGGCGGGGGTCTGGTGGTCACGCTCTGGCACGGCGCGGCTGCGGATGATGGTCACGGTCGTGGCGGCGGGGCTCATCGCCCTCGGCCTGGCCGTCCTGCTCGACACCTTTGCCCCGGGTTCCGGCACGGAGGTCGTCAACGTCGACAACAACCTCGTCGGACCGCTGACCGCCGCCGGCTTCCCGTCCGCCTCCGGGGTGGCGGTGGTGACCGCCGTCCTGACCGCGGCGGCCCCCTGGCTGAGCCGCCGCTGGCGGCGCATCGGGTGGCTGCTGGTCGTGGGCGTCATCCTGACCCGCTTCCTGTCGTCGCCCGTGTCGTTCGACTCGCTCCGCAACGCGTTGGTCGGCTGGGTCGCCGGCGCGGGGGTGCTCGTCCTCCTGGGGGGACCGCGACGGCGCCCGTCCGGCGAGGCGCTTGCAGAGGGGCTGGCCGCCGTCGGCGTGCCGCTCGCCCGGCTGGAGCAGGCGAGCGTCGACGCCCGGGGCTCCACGCCCTACTTCGGCACGGGCGCCGACGGGCGGCCGCTGTTCGTCAAGGCGCTCGGCGAGGACCAGCGCAGCGCGGACCTGTTGTTCCGCGTCTATCGCTGGCTCAACCGCCGCGACCTCGGTGACGAGCGCCCCTTCTCCTCGCTCCGGCGCGGCGTCGAACACGAGGCGCTGGTGGCGCTGGCGGCGCGCGACGCCGGCATCCGCACGCCGCGGCTGGTGGCGTTCGCCACCGCCGACCCGCACGGGTTCGTGCTTGCGTACGAGGCCATCGAGGGCCGCAGCCTCGATCGGCTGGAGTCCGACGAGGTCACGGACGCCGTGCTCGCGGCGATCTGGGAGCAGGTGGGCCGCCTGCGGGAGCACCGCATCGCCCATCGCGACCTGCGCCTGGCCAACGTCTTCCTGGCGTCCGACGGTGCGGTGTGGCTGATCGACTTCGGCTTCAGCGAGCTGGCGGCGTCATCGCTCCTCCTCGCCACCGACGTCGCCGAGCTGCTGGCCTCGTCCACGCTCCAGGTCGGGCCGGGGCGGGCAGTGGCCGTCGCCCGCGAGGCCGTCGGGCCGGAGGTGCTGGGCGATTCCCTGGAGCGCCTGCACCCATGGGCGCTCAGCGGCGCGACCCGCACCGGGATGAAGGAACGCCACAGGCTGCTCGACGACCTCCGCCGCCAGGTCGGCGCGGGCGCCGAGGCCGGCGAGGCCGCGACCGCACCACGCTGATCGGAGGCTCCGATCGCGTGACATAGGGTCACCGTCATGCTCAAGAAGGACGACGCTCCGAAGCTCACGCTGCCCGACCCGGGCGGCAACCCTCCGTCAGCCTGGCGTATGCCTACTCGGCGCCGTGCACATGGCTGAGCTCCTGCTCTTTCATCATGCGCAGGGCCTGACGGAGGGGTGCCTCTCCTTCGCCGCTGAGCTGCGCGCTGCCGGACACGTGGTTCACACCCCGGACCTCTACGACGGCAAGACGTTCACCGAGCTCGACGACGGCATCGGCTATGCCGAGCAGGTCGGCTTCGGCACCATCATCGAGCGCGGTGAACGAACCGCCGAGGGCTTGCCCAACGAGATCGTCTATGCAGGGTTCTCACTCGGGGCGATGCCGGCGCAGAAGCTGGCGCAGACACGTCCCGGTGCGAAAGCTGCATTGCTGCTCCACGCAACGGTCCCGCCCTCCGAGTTCGGCGGCCCCTGGCCGCAGGGTGTCCCGCTCCAGATACACACGATGGAGGACGACGAGTTGGGCGACGTCGACGTCGCCCGCGAGCTCGCCCAAACAGTCGAGGGTGCGCAGGTGTTCCTGTATCCCGGCGACCGCCACCTGTTCACCGACAGCAGCCTGCCCGCCTACGACGAGACGGCGGCGACGCTGGTCAGACAACGGGTGCTCGCCTTCCTCGATGACATCGACTAGCTGCGCCGAACTGCGAGGGCTGTTGGCCAGCTGAAGGCGACCGTCGACGAGGCGAACGAGACGCAACCGACTGCGATGCGCGTCGCGGGGAGCCAACGCGCATCGTCCGCAGACCCGAGCTCGACCTCAGCCGTAGACCACTCGCGTGCGGTCCTCCACCGCGTACGCCAGGATCACCGCGAGCGGGAAGAACAACAGGCTGAGCAAGAAGTAACCGAAGAAGCTGTGTCCCTTCCGCCCGGCAACCCTCGCGGGCCAGAAGGCAATCGCAATCCAGATGATGAGGCCGATGATTCCCAGTCCGAACCACATGATGATCTCCCGTACGTTCGTCTTCGGATGGCTGTCCATAGGCGGTACGCCGTCGACCTCCTCTTCAGCACCAACAGGTCGTGACCGGCCCCACGGATGTGTTGGCGAGCGTGCTCTGCTGCGCCGGCCGGAGCATCACCCTGTCCGCATGATTCGCTCCTGCGTACTCAGCCCCGACCCTGATCATTGACAGGGCCGGCGCAGGCGAGGGTCTTCGGCGGCATCGTGACGGTAGGTGTGACGTCCATCCACCGCGTTGAGCGACGGGTCTCGTTCGTGCCTTGTCTGGCGCCGATAGGGTCGTCGGCATGCTCAAGCAAGGGGACAAGGCGCCGGACTTCACGCTGATCGACCAGGACGGGAAGACGGTCAACCTGGCAGATCTGAGGGGCCGGAAGGTCCTTGTGTACTTCTATCCGAAGGCGGATACGCCGGGTTGCACCACGCAGGCGTGCGGCCTACGGGACGTGCTGGGCGACATCGGCGACACCGCAGTCGTGGGTATCAGCCCCGACAAGCCCGAGAAGCAGAAGCGCTTCGACGACAAGTACGAGTTGGGCTTCCCGCTCCTGTCGGACCAGGACCACGCCGTGGCCGACGCCTACGGCGCCTGGGGCGAGCGATCGATGTACGGGCGCAAGTTCATGGGGATAGTCCGGTCGGCGTTCCTGGTGGACGAGCAGGGCAACCTGGCTGAGGTGTGGCCCAAGATCAGCCCCAAGGACACGCCGACCAAGCTGCTCGCCGCGCTCGGGGGGTAGGCGTCACGCCGGGTCGCAGGCCGGGCCGCGGGGCGGCATCTCACGGCGGGCGCCCCCCGGGCGTTGACATGCCGGTGACGCTTCCACCGTTCCAGTCGCTGCTCGACGCCCATGCGCCGGACCTGCACCGATTCCTGGTCGTCGCCGTCGGCCACCACGACGGCGACGACCTCTTCCAGGAGACGGTGATCTCGGCGTTGCGGTCGTACCCGGCCCTGCGCCACGCGGACAACCTGCGCGGCTGGCTCTTCACGATCGCCCACCGCAAGATCATCGACCAGGCCCGCCGGCGGGTCCGGCAGGCGGTGCCCGCCGCCGATCCCCCCGAGATCCCCCAGCTCGACGCCGACACGCTCGGCGACGCCGAGCTATGGGATGCCGTGCGGCGGCTGCCGCCCAAGCAGCGATCCGCGGTGGTGCAGCGCTACCTGCTCGACCGACCGTACGCGGAGATCGCCGCGGTCATCGGGTCGAGCGAGGACTCCGCCCGCCAGAACGTGCGGGCCGGACTGCAACGCCTGCGTCAGGAGGTGACGCGATGAATGCCACGAACTCCACGAACTCCACGAACGATCTTCGCCGGCGGTCCGACCGTCAGGAGGCCAACGAGGCCGACGTGCACGACCTGGGCGAGCGGCTCCGCCGGGCCGACACCACCGACGTCGCCGCCCTGGTCGACGCCGCCCTACGGCGGGCGGACGCCGAAGGGCTCGTGGACGTCGGCTGGGTGGTCGAGGACACGCCGATCGGCCCCCTCACGCTGGCGGCCACGTCCGCAGGCCTGGTGCGCATCGGCTTCGGCCACGAAGACCTGGTGCTGGACGAGCTGGCCAGTGAGGTGTCGCCACGGGTCGTCCGCCTGCCGGCCCGCCTCGACGACGTGCGCCGCGAGCTCGACGAGTACTTCGCCGGGCGGCGCCGCCGCTTCGATGTGCCGGTCGATCGTCGCTTGTCGCGGGGCTACCGGCGCACCGTCCTGGAGGCGCTGTCCCTGGAGGTGCCGTACGGCGAGACGGTCAGCTACAAGCAGCTCGCCGAGCGAACCGGCAACCCGAAGGCCAGCCGAGCGGTCGGTTCCGCCATGGCGACCAACCCGATCCCCATCGTCGTGCCGTGCCACCGGGTGCTGCGCACCGGCGGGGCGCTCGGTGGCTACGGCGGCGGGCTCGACACCAAGGTCTGGCTGCTGCGCCACGAGGGAGCGCTACTGGGCTGAGGGCGCGGGTCAGGCTGGGACGGTTCCGCCCGAGTTGTTGCCGATGCCGAGCGAGCGTTCCCACCGGTCGATCGTTCGTTGCCGGTACACGAGCAGGCCCAACACGCCCAGCGTGGTCAGGACGAGGAGCAGTCTGCGCACGGGCACCAAGGGTAGGCTGGTTGGCCTGCCCGGATGATGGAACAGGCAGACATGAATGCCTCAAAAGCATTTGCCCGTCAGGGCGTGCGGGTTCGAGTCCCGCTCCGGGCACCCCACACCGCCGATTCGACGGAGGAACTCGGTCTCCCGAGCCTTCGATCGTGTCGATCGGCCTGGGCAGGGGAAGAATGAATGCGTATGGCGGTGGTGTTCGCGGATCGCGTCGACGCCGGCCACCGGCTGGCCGAGCAACTTGCCGACCTCGCCGGCGAGGACATCGTGGTGCTGGGCCTCCCGCGCGGCGGCGTGCCGGTGGCCGCCGAGGTGGCGCGGGCGCTCGGTGCGGCGCTCGACGTGCTCGTGGTCGCCAAGATCGGCGTACCGGGCCACGAGGAACTGGCACTCGCAGCCGTCGCCGACGACGGCCAGGTCGCTTACAACCCCGGGGTGATGGCGGCCGTGGGGATGACCGACGTCGACGTCGATGTCCTCGCCCGCCGGCATGCGGCCGCGCTCGCCCACCGGGCCGAGCTGTTCCGGGGCGAGGCGGCGGCCATCCCGGTCGAGGACCGGACGGCCGTCCTCGTCGACGACGGCATGGCCACCGGGGCGACCATGCGGGTGGCGGTGGATGTCGTCCGGGGGCGGAGGCCGAAGGAGCTGGTGGTGGCCGTGCCGGTGGGCTCGCCGGAGGCCTGCGCCAGCGTCGGGGAGACCGCCGATCGAGTGGTGTGCCTCGCGGCGCCGGCCCATTTCCGGGCCGTCGGGACCTGGTACGACGACTTCTCCCAAGTCCAGGACTCGACGGTGCGCGAGATCCTGGCCGACGTCCGATCCCATGGCGCCGGCCGCAGCGCCCGCTGAGCCACTAGCGCCGCAGGGCCGCCGCCACCCGGCCCACGAGCGGGTCGTCCAGCACCCGCTCTAACGCGACCGGGAGGCCGAGGGACCAGTTGGGTCGTTCCGCGGTCGTGCCGGGCAGGTTGGGGCGCCGACGGAGCGCCAAGGCGTCTTCCAGCGTGGCGCCGACGAGTGCGCACGGCGCCGCCGCCAACCGCTGGTGCACGGCGACGATCACCTCATCCACCGGAGCGCCAACGTCCAGCCCGCTCAACGCCACGAGCTTGTCGCGCAGCCGCCCGAGCGCGGCTTCGTCGGGTTCGACGCCCGCCGCCCGCTGGTCGGCCGCATCGTCGCCCGACCACACGCCGGCGATCGTGGGCAGGTCGTGGGTGGTGACCGCGCCCAGAGCCTGGGCCGGGTAGTGCTCGGGCGCGGCCTCCTCGAACCAGACGAGCCGGTACGACAGCAGCCCGGCGGCGTGCAACCGGTCCCGTACGCCCTCCTCGACCGTGCCCAGGTCCTCGCCGACCACCACCGCCCCCGAACGCACGCTCTCGATTGCCAGGACCGCCAGCAGCTCGTCCGCCGGGTAGCGCACGTAGGCGCCATCGGTGGGCGAGCCGCCGGGCGGCAGCCAGAACAGTCGGAACAGGCCCATGACATGGTCGATGCGGAGGCCGCCGCCGTGTCCCATCGCCGCCCGCCACAGCGCGGCCAACGGCTCGTAGGCGACCGCCCTGAGGGCGTGGGGGACGAACGGTGGCAGCCCCCAGTCCTGGCCGGCGCGGTTGAACTCGTCGGGCGGCGCCCCCACCCGTACGTCGTGCGCCAGCAGGTCCTGCAGGCACCAGGCGTCGGCCCCGTCCGGATCCACGCCCACCGCCAGGTCCGTGAGCAGGGCCAGGGGTTCCTCGGCGCGCCGGAGCTGTTCGTCGACCAGGAACTGCACCCATGCCCAGAACGCCACCCGGTCGGCGTGGTCGGCGGCGAAGGAGGCCACGTCGGCTCCTGATGGGTGCCGATGCCCGGTCGGCCATGCGCGCCAACCAGTCCCGTGATGCTCGGCCAAGGCACAGAACCGGGCGTAGGTCTCCAGCTCGCTGCCCATCTGCTCCCGCCACCGCTCGAATCGCAGGTCGGGACCGAGCGCCGTCCACAGATGGCCGAGCGCGCGCCGCTTGAGCGCCCAGACCGCGTCCCGGTCCACGACGGGCGCGGCGTTCAACCTCCGGGCCTCCGCGCCCAGCGCCTCGACCGTTGTGTCGCCGGCGCCGGGCAGCTCCTCGATGCGTAGCAGCAGAGGGTTGAACCAGCGGCGGCTCGACGGGAAGTACGGGCTGGCCTCCACCGGGGCGACCAGGTTGGGTGCGTGCATCGGGCTGACCCCGAGCATGCCGGCACCTTGCCCGGCGGCCCAGGCGCCGATGGATCGCAGGTCGGCGAGGTCGCCGATGCCCCAGCTCCCTGCGGACCGGCAGCCGGGGAGCTGGACCGTGAGCAGCCACGTTCGCAGTTCGCCCGGCAGGTGGCAGCGGCCGGGTGTGACGATCAGTCGGGTCGCCGGGCCGCCGGCCAGGGGGCGGAGCTCGTGGTAGCCGATGGGCAGGTCGGGCGGGAGCTCACCCTCGGCCCGGAGCTCGCTGCCGTCCTCCAGGGCCAGCTCACAGGGACCGAGCAGGGGCTCGGCGCGGCCGGCATGCACGACCCAGACCGCCGGACCGTTCGGAGGCGGTGCTTCCGCAGAGTTGTCGGCGCCCATGGCCTCCCGCAGCGCGGCGACCGTTTCCGGGGAGGTCCGGTGCCACTTTCCCAAGGCGTCCCAGTAGCCGTCGTCGATGCCCCAGGGGTCGGTCGCCATGTCAGGTGGCTGGTGCCGACCGCTGGCGCACGTCTCGCCCCACACGGCGGTCGACACGAGCCATGTCGCGCACGGTACCGGCGTCCGCGCCGAGCTTCAGGGACTGAGGACGCTCGGTTCGGGCGCGCGAACCCGGGGTTTGTGGTTGACGGCGGCGATCCCGGCGACCGTCAATGCACCGCCGACCAGCAGCCGTGCCTCGAACGGCTCGTCCAGCACGAGGATGCCGACGACCACGGCCACCACCGGGATGATGTAGGTGACGAGCGAGGCCCTGGTGGCGCCGATGTCGGCGATGATCCGGTAGTTGAGGACATAGGCGACACCGGTCCCCAGGACGCCCAGCAGCAGGATCGACGCCACCCGGGTGGGGGTGAGCGACACGCCACCGGCGATCGACGTGGCCGCCGCCACCGGGAACAGCAGTAGGGCCCCCGTGGCCAGCTGCCCGGTGGCCGCCACGATCGGTGGATAGGAGATCAGGTGGCGGCGCATGTAGACGAAGGCGATGCCGTAGCCGGCGCCGGCGAAGATCGCGGCCACGGCGCCCGCGGTCGACGATCCCTCGAGGTCGGAGGCGCCCACCCCCGCGGCCACAGCCACGCCGACCATTCCCAGCGCCAGTCCGGCAATCTGCACCGGCCGCAACCGTTCACCCAGTCCGATGGCGGCGAAGACGGCGGTGAACAGCGGCGTCGAGGCGTTCAGCACCGCCGTCAGCGCCGACGTGATGTGCTGCTCGCCCCAGGCCAGCAACGTGAACGGCACGATGTTGCCGGCGAGCGTCACCACCGCGTAGTGCCGCAGCGAGACCCGATCCACCGGCACGCGGCGCCGCTGGCCGTGAAGCACCGCGTAGAGCACCGCCGCGCCCAGGGCGATCCGCGCCCAGGCCACGGTCGTGGGCGTCAGGCCCTCGCCGGCGACCTTGATGAACAGGAACGACCAGCCCCAGATGAAGGCCAGCACGAACAGGCGACGCACCCACCGGAGTCAATCAGGCCCGTCCCGCGGTTCCGCCTGGATTACGCCACGTACCGTGCGCGCCGCGACCCGAGCGGGGGTCGTGGCGCCACCACATAGACTCGCCCTCATGCCCAAGTCGTTGGTCGAGAGGCGCCTCAGCCAGGTCGCGGGGCGTCTGCAGCAGCTGCGCGCCGAGCTCGAAGTCTCGGGTGAGCAGCTGGCTCATCTGGCCGATGCCGCCGACGACGCCCGACTGCGGGCCCTGGTGTCCGAAACCCCCGTCGCCGACGTCGACCACCGGCAGGCCGAGCGGCATGCCGAGGCCATGCGCCGGCACCGTGCCGCGGTGCACGACGAGATCGCCAAGTTGGAGCGCGACCAGGACGAGCTGCTCGATCGGCTGCTCGCGCAATCCCGGTCGCGCTAGAACACACCGGATCGAAAGAAGGAACGAGCTTGGCTACCCGCGTCGTCATCGCTGAGGACGAGGCCATCATCCGCCTCGACCTGAAGGAGACCCTCGAGGAGGAGGGCTACGAGGTCGTGGGCGAGACGGGCCGCGGCGACGAGGCGGTCAAGCTGGTCCGTGAGCTCGAGCCCGACCTCGCCATCCTCGACATCAAGATGCCGGGCCTCGACGGCCTGGCCGCCGCCCGGGAGATCGCCGGCGAGCGCCGGGCAGCGGTGCTGATCCTCACCGCCTTCAGCCAGCGCGACCTGATCGAGCAGGCACGCGACGCGGGCGCGCTCGCCTATCTGGTCAAGCCGTTCGAGCGCAGCGAGCTGGTGCCGGCGGTCGAGGTGGCGCTCGGGCGGTTCCGGGAGATCCGGGCGTTGGCCGACCAGACCGCCAGCCTCGAGGAGCAGCTCGAGACCCGCAAGGTGGTCGACCGCGCCAAGGGCAAGCTCATGGACGAGTCGGGCATGGGGGAGAGCGAAGCGTTCGGCTTCATCCAGCGCCGGGCCATGTCGGAGCGGGTCACCATGCGGGCCATCGCCCAGCGCATCATCGACGGTGACATCAAGCCGGCGGAGTGACGGACGGTCGATCCCGCGGGACATGCACGGGCCGACAAGCGTCGCTGCCGGACGACCGGGCTACCGGCGGCATCGACCGTCAGACCCGGCGGAGTGATGACGCCAGGGGTGTACTACTAGGTACGTGGCCGACGACCCCCTCATCCTGATCGACGGGAACTCCCTCACCTACCGGGCCTTCTTCGCGCTGCCCACCGACCTCTCCACCGCTTCGGGCCAGGTCACCAACGCGGTGTTCGGGTTCACGTCGATGCTGATCAACCTGATGCGCGACCACGGCCACCGGCGTATGGCGGTGGCGTTCGACCGGCCCGAGCCCACGTTCCGCCATGAGCGGGTCGACACCTACAAGGCCAACCGCCAGGCGGCGCCCGACATCCTGCGCCAGCAGATGGGGCTGGTCCGCCAGGTGGCCGAGACCCTGGGGATCCGGGTGCTCGAGCTGCCGGGCTACGAGGCGGACGACATCATCGCCACGCTCGCCACCCAGGGCCGGGACGCCGGGCTCGACGTCATCGTCGTGACCGGCGACCGAGACGTCTACCAGCTCGTCGAGGACCCGCACGTCAAGGTGCTCTACAACCGGCGCGGGGTGTCGGACTACGTCCTGTACGACGAGGCCGGCATCGAGGAGCGGACCGGCGTGCCGCCGACGCTCTACCTGCAGTACGCGGCGCTACGCGGCGACACGTCCGACAACCTGCCAGGGGTGCCGGGCGTGGGGGAGAAGACCGCCGCCAAGCTGGTCACCACCTACGGCGGCATCGACGGCATCTTCGAGCACCTCGACGAGCAGACCCCCAAGCTCCGAACCAGCCTGGGTGAGCACGAGGACCAGGTCCGCCAGAACGCCGAGCTCATGAAGCTGATCTGCGACGCGCCCGTCGGCGTGACCGTCGACGAGCTCGATCGCCGCCCGCCGGACGTCGACGAGGTGCGCCACCTGTTCGACTTCCTGGAGTTCCACAGCCTCGGTGAGCGCCTGACCGAAGCACTGGGCGAGGACCTCGGCGTGGGCCGGCCGCCGGCCGAGGTGCTCGAGGCCGACGTGACGACGATCGAGTGGGCGGCAGATGCTTCCGCGCTGCTGGTCCGGCTGCGAGAGGGCGCGGCGGGCGCGCCGCTGGCCGTGGCGGCCGCCTGGGAGGGCAGCGAGGGCCGCACGCCGCTCGAGGGCGTCGCGATCGTGACCGATCCGGCGGCGGGCGCGGTCGCGTGGATCCCGATCGGGCTGCTGGTCGACGACACCGTGCGCGCCGAGCTCGCCCGGCTCGTGGCGCAGCCGGGCGAGGGTGGGCGACCGGTCGCCGCCCATCAGGCCAAGGCAATCATGCGGTCCCTGCTCGACGTCGGCGTCGACGTGCGCTGCCTGGCCATCGACACCGCCATCGCCGCCTACCTGCTCGATCCTGCCGAGTCGCGCTACCTGCTCGACGAGGTGCTGCGCCGCTACGCCTCGGCCGAGCTGCCGACGGACGGCGCCGCCCCCGAGGGTCAGCTCGACCTCGAGGGCTCGACGGTGTCGGCCGCCCAGCGCACCGGTCGCTACGCGCTGGCGGTCGACCGCCTGATCGAGCCGCTGACGCAGGCGCTCGACCACCAGGCGCTGCGAGCGCTCAACGACGAGATCGAGGTGCCGCTGGTCCGGGTGCTGGCGCACATGGAGCACGCCGGAGTGGGTGTCGACGCGAAGGAACTGCGGGGCCTACGAGATCGGCTCAACGCCGAGGTCGACGACCTGCGCCAGCAGGTCTACGACGACGCCGGCACCGAGTTCAACGTGAACTCGACCCCGCAGTTGCGGGAGATCTTGTTCGACAAGCTGGGGCTGACGCCGCAAAAGCGCACCAAGACCGGCTATTCCACGGACGCGTCATCGCTGGAGAAGCTGGCCGGGCAGCACCCCATCATCGAGCACCTGTTGGCCTACCGAGAGGTCGAGAAGCTGCGCTCGACCTACGGCGACGGCCTGCTCGCCGAGGTGGCGGGCGACGGACGGATCCACGCCACGTTCAACCAGACCGTCGCGCGCACCGGCCGGCTGTCGTCGGACCAGCCCAACCTCCACAACATTCCCGTGCGTAGCGAGATCGGGCGGGAGTTCCGCAAGGCGTTCGTCCCGGCGCCGGGCTGCGAACTGCTGGTGGCCGACTACAACCAGATCGAGCTGCGCTGCATCGCCCATCTGGCGCAGGACCCGGGGCTGATCGAGAGCTTCCGCTCGGGCCGGGACATCCACACCGAGACGGCCTCGCGGGTGTTCGGCGTCGAACCGGGCGCAGTGACCATCGAGCAGCGGTCCAAGGCCAAGATGGTGTCGTACGGGCTCGCATACGGCATGGAGGCCTACGGCCTGGGCCAGCGGCTCAACATCCCCACCGAGGAGGCGGCGCTCATCCTCGTCGCCTACTTCGAGGCGTTCCCCTCGGTGAAGGAGTACATGGAGCGCACCGTGGCCGAGGCCCGGGAACGCGGCTACACGGAGACGCTGTTCGGCCGGCGCCGCCAGATCCCCGAGCTGTCGTCGCCCAACTACCGCATCCGCCAGGCGGGCGAGCGCCAGGCCATGAACGCCGGGATCCAGGGGCTGGCCGCAGACATCTTCAAGGTGGCGCTGGTGCGGCTCACTGCGGCGCTGGAGGACTCGCAGATGGACAGCCAGCTCATCCTCCAAGTGCACGACGAGGTGTTGCTCGACGTGCCTCCCGCCGAGCACGACCGGGCCGCCGAGGTGGTCGTCGACACCATGACCGGGGCGGTGGACCTCAGCGTTCCGCTGGAGGTCAACCTGGCGTTCGGCCCCAGCTGGGCGGACGCCAAGGGGTGAGCGGTCGTCGGGACGACCCGATCCCGTCTTTGAAGAAAATCCGGGGCACAGCCCCTGATTTTCTTCAAAGACGTGCAGGGCACTGGTTCGAGCCGGTTGCCGACCACTTGGGCGCCGCCTACCTCCGCTACTCCTTCACCAAGGGCACGGCCCAGGAAATCGAGTTCCTCGTCGGCGCCCTCGGCCTGCGGCCGGGCCAGCGGGTCCTCGACGTCGGCTGTGGTCCGGGGCGGCACGCGTACGCCCTCGCGGAACGGGGGATGGAAGTCGTGGGCGTCGACATCAGCCGGCGGTTCGTCGCCATCGCGTGCGACGGCGCCCCACCCGGCGCCAGCTTCTTCCGTGCCGACGCCCGGGACCTTCGGTTCGATGCCGAGTTCGACGCGGCCATCTCGCTGTGCCAGGGCGCCTTCGGCCTGGCCGCCGGGCCGGCCGCGGCGCTGGACGCCGACGGCGACGTGCTCGCGGGCATCGCCCGCGCGCTCCGGCCCGGCGGCGTCGCCGCCGTGTCGGGGTTCTCGGCCTACTTCCAGGTGCGCTGGCTCGAGCACGACGACACCTTCGATGCCGACGCCGGCGTCAACCACGAGCGCACCGAGGTCCGCGACGAGGACGGGGTGCCCGCGCCGGCCGACCTGTGGACCACGTGCTTCACGCCCCGCGAGCTCCGGCTCCTGGCGGCTCGCGCCGGGCTCGAGGTGCGGGCCATCTGGTCGGTGGCGCCCGGCGCCTATGCCGCCGATCCGCCGACGATCGACTCTCCCGAGTTCCTGCTCGTGGCTGCGCGTTCGTAGCGGTCCGCCGGGGGCGGCTGCTACCCTCGCCCGAACGCGCTGTGCTGCGCGCCCTCGTGGCTGTCCCGTCGCCAGCGGGACCCGCAATCCGCCGATCCCGACCCCCGAAGAAAGCCGACCCGTTCGTGTCCGACGCCCAAACGACCGATTCCACCGCCCCTGCGACCGCCACCGATGGCGACGTGAGCGCAGAGTCGGGGTACACCCCGCGCCAGATCATCGACGACGACCTCAGCGGCAGCTTCGCCGACGCCGTCGATGCGACCCTCGTGTCCGTCGAGGATGGCGCCATGGTCACCGGCACGGTGGTGCGCGTCGACCGCGACGAGGTGCTGCTCGACATCGGCTACAAGTCCGAGGGCGTGATCCCGAGCCGCGAGCTGTCGATCCGCAACGACGTCGACCCCAACCAGGTCGTGAACGTAGGCGACCAGGTCGAGGCCCTGGTGCTCACCAAGGAGGACAAGGACGGCCGCCTGGTCCTGTCCAAGAAGCGGGCGCAGTACGAGCGCGCGTGGGGCGACATCGAGCGCGTCAAGGAGGAAGACGGGGTCGTGTCCGGCCCGGTCATCGAGGTCGTCAAGGGCGGCCTGATCCTCGACATCGGGCTGCGCGGCTTCCTGCCCGCCTCGCTCGTCGAGCTGCGCCGGGTTCGCGACCTGCAGCCCTACGTCGGCAAGTCGCTCGAGGCCAAGATCATCGAGCTCGACAAGAACCGCAACAACGTCGTGCTGTCCCGCCGGGCCTGGCTCGAGGAGACGCAGCGCGAGCAGCGCGAGGACTTCCTCGCCAACCTCAAGCCCGGCGAGGTGCGCAAGGGTGTCGTGTCGAGCGTCGTGAACTTCGGCGCCTTCGTCGACCTCGGTGGCATGGACGGCCTCATCCACGTGTCCGAGCTGTCGTGGAAGCACGTCGACCACCCGGGCTCCGTCGTGTCCGTGGGCGACGAGGTCGAGGTGCAGGTGCTCGATGTCGACCTGTCCCGCGAGCGCATCAGCCTGTCGCTCAAGGCCACGCAGCAGGACCCGTGGCAGGAGTTCGCCACCAGCCACCGCGTCGGCGAGCTGGTCTACGGCCGGGTCACCAAGCTCGTGCCGTTCGGCGCCTTCGTGCAGGTGGGCGACGGCATCGAGGGCCTGGTGCACATCTCGGAGATGTCCGCCCACCACGTCGATCTGCCCGAGCAGGTGGTCACTCCCGGCGAGGAGCTGTGGGTCAAGATCATCGACCTCGATCTCCAGCGCCGCCGGATCAGCCTGTCGATCAAGCAGGCCGCCGAGGGTGGCGTGGTGGCCGCCGAGTACCAGGAGCACTTCGGCGAGCACGCCTACGACGATCAGGGCAACTACATCGGCCCCTCCGTCGAGCACTCGCCCGAGGCCGACGAGGCCTGGGCCGAGTACTACGAGCAGAGCCCCGCGGGGGCCGCGGCTGCTGCCGAGGCCGCGGCCGCTGCGGACGTCGCCGCGGCCGAGGCCGCGCCGGCCGAGCCCGCGCCGGCCGAGGCCGCGCCGGCCGAGGTCACGCCGGCCGAGGTCGCGCCGGCCGAGGTCGCGCCGGCCGAGCCGCGCCGGCCGAGTCCGCGCCGGCCGAGTCGGCCGCGGCCGAGGCAGCGCCAGCTGAGCCCGCCGAGGCTGAGCCCGCCGCCAACGAGGGCGAAGCCGAGACACCCCAGGCCTGAGCCTCCGGTTAACGTCCGCCACCGTGCTGGTCGTAGGGCTCACCGGGGGTATCGGGGCCGGGAAGTCGACGGTGTCGGCGCTGCTGGCCGCCAAGGGTGCGGTGGTCGTCGACGCCGACGCCGTGGTCCGGGACCAGCAGCGGCCCGGCACCCCGGTGTTCGACGCGATGGTCGCGCGGTTCGGGCCCGGAATCGTCGCCGCGGACGGCACGCTGGATCGGGCCGCCGTCGCCCACATCGTGTTCGCCGACCCGGAGGCGCTGGAAGACCTCAACGCCATCGTCCACCCGGCGGTGGGAGCCGAGATCGCCCAGCAGATGGAGGAGCTCTCGGGCACCGATGCCGTGGTGGTGCTCGATGTGCCCCTCCTGGTCGAGGCGACCCGGGGCTATCCGCTGGCGGGACTGATCGTCGTCGACGTCGACCCCGACATCGCCGTGGAGCGGCTGGTCATGCACCGCGGCATGCGGGAAGAGGACGCCCGGTCCCGCATCTCACGGCAGGCGAGCAGGGAAGAGCGCCGGGCACGCGCCGACGTCGTGATCGACAACCGCGGCACGCTCGGCGACCTCGCCCGCCAGGTCGACGCCATCTGGGACTGGATCGAGCGTCTCCGGGCCGGCGCCGCCTGACCGACCGGACCCGGTTCCAGGCCGCCCGGGGCGCCCCGGCCCCGGTTGGGGCCTACATCCGTTCGCGCACCGATATCCGGCGCGACACCGGGGCCTCACTGGTTGTTCACGGTGGGTCGTTACGTTGCGCGCAGCGATGTCTGACTGGACGCGATTCCTCGCCGGACAGACGCTCTACGAGTGGCGGCGCTCGCTGTCACCCGACGCGCCGGCCGCTCGTCGCCGCGACCTGCGTGCGCTCGTCGGCGAGGCCGACCTGCCCGACCGCGTGGAGCTGGTGTGGCACGGCATCAACGACCGCGCCAACCTGCGCCACTTCCTCGCCTCGCCGGTGCGGTGGGGCGAGTGTGACGTCCGGCGCGACCCGCAGGGACGGCTGGCACTCCGCCACGACGCATTCGGGGGCACCGCTGCGCCCTCGCCCACCAGTCAGCCGCCGGGACCGCTCATGGCCGACGAGTTCCTTCGCGTCGCCGTTGCCGCGGGCAAGGGCATCAAGC
Source organism: uncultured bacterium (assembly GCA_963813485.1). Taxonomy (GTDB): domain Bacteria; phylum Actinomycetota; class Acidimicrobiia; order Acidimicrobiales; family VFJN01; genus DASQUK01. Next base: position 38,747 of record CAWEZE010000004.1, on the reverse strand, counting down.
TCGACATCAAGCAGCCCGACATCGCCGACGAGCTGGTGGCGCTCGCCGGTCGCAGCGGCGCGTCCGGAAACGACCTGTGGTTCAACGGGCGCGTCGACGTGCTCGGGAGGGATGCGTTCCAGCGCCTGCGGCGGGCATGCCCGGCCGCCACGGTGCAGTGCCCGATCGACGCGCTCGCTCCCGTGATGGTGGCGACCCCGGATCGGGCCCGGGCCGCACTCGACGAGCTGGCGGCATGGGGCATCGACCGGTTCTCGCTCGCATGGGACACCAGCTCCATCGCCGTGCTGCTCGACCACCTCGACCAGTGGGGCCACGAGGTCAACCTCTACGCCGTCGACAACCTCGAGGAGTTCCTGCGAGCGGTCATGCTCCTGCCTCGATCGGTGACGGCCGACTTCAACTTCCCCGAGTGGCACTACTTCGGTCGCGGCGCCGGCCGCGGCGGCCGCTACCACCGGTACCACGTCGACCCGGCGCCCGCGGTCGCCGACGTCGCCTGAGGGCGCCGCGGCGGGTTGCGTCCTACGCTCAGCCGGAGTCCATGGAGCCAGGCTCGGGCGCGGCGAGCACGTCGGATCGTCCCGGGCTTGGCGACGGGGCCGGCGGAGGCGGGGTCGCGACCGCGTCGGCCAATCCGTCGATCAGCACCCGGGCAAGCTCTCCAGCGGCGGCGACCGGCACCCGGACCGCGCCGGTGCACACCTCGTTGCGCCAGGTGCTCACCACGAAGGCCCGCCGCTCCGCGTGCCAGGTCGTGCGCAGGTAGCTGCCGTCATGGCGGGCGTCTTCGATCGGACGCGTCGCCGGAACGAGGTTCCATCCCCCATGGTCCGAGTGTGCATGGGCGTCGGCCCGGTGTCGAGCACGCACCCACTGGGCCGCCGGCGTCCTGCCCCGACCGATACGCGCCGCACCGGCCGGGGGTAGCCCACCGCGTACCCCGACCGGTACGGCCGGGACCGGTCCGCCTACCGGCTCGGGAGTCGACAGCTTCCTCCCGGGCGGGCGCCGGACCGCTCCCGCGCCACGTCCCATGGTCGGGCATCCGGTGGCGGGCGGTCGCTGTCACACGACACAGTTCGCGTGTGCTCGGGGTCACACGCCTCGGATTGCCGGCGGATCAGCCGGCGAAGCTGCGCAAGCCGTCGGCGTCAAGGATGGAGACCGACCGCCGCCCGGTGGTGACCAACCCCCGGCGGCGCAGCTCGGCCATCCCCCGTGCCACCGACTCCCTCGAGGCGCCGATGAGCCCCGACAGCTCGTGCTGCGACAGCGCGAGCCCGAGCTGCACGCCTCCGGCGCCGCTGTCGCGCCGCGCTCCCTGGGCCGCCGCGCCGGCGGATGCCTCGTCGGCGGCCTCGATGAGCACGCGGGCCAGCCGGCGCGTGGCGTCGTAGGGCCCGAACTCCGTCCGGCGGCGGTCGGCACCCCGCAGCCGGCCGATGACCAGTCGCAACAGCGCCAGCGTCGAGCGGGGATGCGCCTCGAGGAAGGCCTGTAGCTCACGGGCAGCGATGACCCGGCAGCGCACCGGCTCGAGGGCGACGACGTTGGCCGAGCGGCGGCCACCCGGATCGAGGGCGCCCATCTCGCCGATCAGGTCGCCCGGTCCGCGCACGCACAACGTGACCTCGTTGCCCTCGGGCGTGCCCGTGAAGACCCGCACCCGTCCCTCGAGGACGAGGTACGTGGTGTCGTTCTGGTCTCCCTCCAGGATCATCCGCTCGCCCCGCCGGTAGGACCGGGCGTGCCCGATTTCCCCGAGCGCCGTCCGTTCGTCGGCCGCCAGCGAGCCCAGAAAGCTGCCGACGGCGGGAAGCTCCGCCACGGACCCGCACGTTAACCGCCCTGGCCTGCCCACCTGATCCGTTCTGGTCGTACGCTGTGAGGCCCATGACCGCACTCCGCCGAGTTCGCCTCGGCGCTCGGCCCGGGGGATGTCACACCTGGTCGGTAGATTCCAACAGCGATGGCCACGCGCACGTCACCGTTCCGCATGGTGTCCGAGTTCGCCCCGGCCGGCGACCAGCCGGGCGCAATCGCCGCGCTCAGCGAGGGCATCGCCAACGGTGAGCGCTACCAGACCCTCCTCGGCATCACCGGCTCGGGCAAGAGCGCCACCATCGCCTGGACCATCGAGCAGGTCCAGAAGCCCACCCTGGTCATCGCCCCCAACAAGTCGCTGGCGGCCCAGCTCGCCAACGAGTTCCGCGAGTTCTTCCCCGACAACCGCGTCGAGTACTTCGTCAGCTACTACGACTACTACCAACCCGAGGCCTACATCGCCTCGACCGACACCTACATCGAGAAGGACTCGTCGATCAACGACGAGATCGACCGGCTGCGCCACTCGGCCACGGCCGCGCTGCTCACCCGGCGCGACGTCATCGTCGTGGCCTCCGTGTCGTGCATCTACGGCTTGGGCTCGCCCGAGGAGTACCGCGAGAACGTGCTGTTCCACCTGGTCGGAGACCACATCGACCAGCGCGACTTCCTCCGCAAGCTGGTCGACATGCAGTACGACCGCAACGACGCCAACCTGACCCGGGGGCGGTTCCGGGTGCGGGGCGACACGATCGAGGTTCATCCCGCATACGAGGAGACCATCCTCCGCATCGAGCTGTTCGGCGACGAGATCGAGCGAATCACGGTCGTCGACCCGGTCACGGGCGAGCAGATCCGCACCCTCGAAGACCTCTGGATCTACCCCGCCACCCACTACGTCGCGGGGGCCGAGCGCATGCAGAAGGCCATCACGCGCATCGAGGCCGAGCTGGCGGAGCGCCTCGCCTGGTTCGAGAAGGAGGGCAAGCTGCTCGAGGCTCAGCGCCTCCGCATGCGCACCCAGTACGACCTCGAGATGATGCAGGAGGTCGGCTACTGCAGCGGCATCGAGAACTACTCGGCGCCCATCGACGGGCGGGGCCCGGGCGAGACGCCCAACACGCTCCTCGACTTCTTCCCCGACGACTACCTGTGCGTCATCGACGAGAGCCACGTGGCCGTGCCCCAGCTCCACGGCCAGTACGAGGGCGACCGGTCGCGCAAGCTGGAGCTGATCACCCACGGGTTCCGCCTGCCGTCGGCGGCCGACAACCGCCCGCTCCAGTTCGACGAGTTCGTCGACCGGGTCAACCAGGTGGTCTTCCTCTCGGCCACGCCCGCGGCCCTACGAGCTCGACGTGTCGTCGCAGGTCGTCGAGCAGATCGTGCGGCCCACCGGCCTGGTCGACCCCGAGGTCATCGTGAAGCCCACCAAGGGCCAGATCGACGACCTGATGGTCGAGATCAACGCCCGCATCGAGCGTGACCAGCGGGTCCTGGTCACGACGCTCACCAAGAAGATGGCCGAGGACCTCAGCGACTACCTGCTCGAGCAGGGGCTCCGGGTGCGCTATCTGCACTCCAACATCGACACCATCGAGCGCATCGAGATCCTCAGGGCGCTCCGGCTCGGCGAGTTCGACGTGTTGGTGGGCATCAACCTGCTGCGAGAGGGCCTCGACCTGCCCGAGGTGTCTCTGGTGGCCATCCTCGACGCCGACAAGGAGGGCTTCCTCCGCAGCGGCACCTCGCTGATCCAGACCATCGGCAGGGCGGCCCGCAACGTCGACGGCCAGGTGATCATGTACGCGGACGCGGTCACCGACTCGATGCGCCGGGCCATCGGCGAGACGCAGCGCCGCCGGCAGCTGCAGATCGCCTACAACGCCGAGCACGGCATCGAGCCCCAGAGCATCCGCAAGGCGGTCAACGACATCCTCGCCCACCTCCGGCCCGAGGAGGGTGCGCCGGTGCCGGGCCAGGGCCGGCGGCGCCGGCGGGTCGGGGCCGCCGAGAGGCTGCGCACCGAGCTGGCCGACCTACCGCCCACGGAGCTGGGGCGCCTGATCCAGACGTTGGAGGAGGAGATGCACGAGGCCGCGGCCGACCTGCGCTTCGAGTACGCCGCCCGCCTGCGTGACGAGGTCGGCGAGCTCAAGCGCGAGCTGCGTGAGGCGGGAGTGTGAGGCGGCGCGACCTGCGGGCGGGCCACGACGGTCCGAACGTGGCACGATGGTGGATTCCAGATGTCCATCGGATGGACACGGGGTTACGTCATCGACCATGGGGGAGTGAACGTGAGCCACGTCGCCTACGACGAGGTGGGGAGAGACTTCGACGCGGTGCGGGACCGCCGGCCCGACGCCCAGAGGGTCTGGTGCGAGCGCGTGCGCCGCTACCTGGCCGACCCGCCTCCGCAGACGATCGTCGACGTCGGCTCGGGGACGGGAATCTGGTCGAAGGCGCTGGCCGACAGCTTCGGCAGCCGGGTCCACGCGGTCGAGCCGTCGGAGGGCATGCGTGCCCACGCCTCGGCCGCGCATCCCCACCCGCGCGTCGACTACGTGGCGGGCAACGCCGAGGCATTGCCGCTTCCCGACGAGTCGGTCGGTGCCGCCTGGCTGTCGACGGTCATCCACCAGTTCCCGGATCTCTCCCGGGCGGCCGGGGAGCTGCGTCGCGTCCTGGAGCCTGGAGGACCCGTCCTCATCCGCAGCGGGTATCCCGGTCGCCAGGACGAGATCGAGCTGTTCCACCTGTTCCCGGGGGCGCTGCGCGTGGCAGAGACGTGGCCTCGGCTCGGCCGCGTCATCACCGCGTTCGAGGACGCCGGCTTCGTGTTCGAGGCGATCGAGCGCGTCCGCGAGCCCACGTTCGACACCTACGACGAGGTGCTCGAGCTGCTGCCGGTGATGCGTCGCAGCGACACCGCCCTTGTCGACCTCGACGACGAGGAGTGGGACAAGGGCATCGCCGCCATCGAATGGGCGCAGGCGACGGGCAACCAACCCTGGCAGCTCGGCATGGACCTGCTGGTCCTCCGCTAGCTGAGGGGCGCCGGCGGCGCCATCGAACATGCGTTCCTCAGGCGCGCCGTGGCGATAGCCTCTGACTTCGTGGCTGATTCGCTCGTCGTCCGGGGTGCGCGGGAGCACAACCTCCGCAACGTCAGTCTCGAGCTGCCCCGCGAACGGTTGATCGTCTTCACGGGGCTGTCCGGTTCGGGCAAGTCCTCGCTCGCCTTCGACACCATCTACGCCGAGGGCCAGCGCCGCTACGTGGAGTCGCTGTCGGCCTATGCCCGCCAGTTCCTGGGGCAGATGGACAAGCCCGACGTCGACTTCATCGAGGGCCTGTCACCTGCGATCTCGATCGACCAGAAGAGCGCCTCCCGCAACCCGCGCTCCACCGTGGGCACGATCACCGAGGTCTACGACTACCTACGCCTGCTGTTCGCCCGCATCGGCGTGGTCCACTGCCCCACGTGCGGCGCCGAGGTCACCCGGCAGACGCCCCAACAGATCGTCGACCGCATCATGGAGCTGCCCGAGGGCACAAGGTTCCAGGTGCTGGCCCCGGTGGTGCGGGGCCGCAAGGGCACCTACGAGACCTTGCTCGCGGACCTGTCGGCGCAGGGCTTCGCCCGGGCCCGGGTGGACGGCGAGCTGCACGAGACGTCCGAGCGCATCGAGCTGGCGCGCTACGAGCAGCACACCATCGAGGTCGTGGTCGACCGGCTGGTGCGGCGCGACGGCATCGCCCGACGCCTGACCGAGTCGCTGGAGACGGCGCTCAAGCTCGCCGACGGGGTGGCCGAGGTCGAGATCGTGCCCCGCGCCGGTGGTGCCGCGCCCCGAGAGCGAGTCACCCTCCAGCGGGGATGCCCCGCTGGAGGGTGAGACGCTCACGTTCTCGCAGCACCTGGCCTGCCCCAACGGGCATGGCTCGTTCGAGGAGCTGGCGCCCCGCAACTTCTCGTTCAACTCGCCCTATGGCGCCTGCGAGACGTGCGACGGGCTCGGCACCCGCTTCGAGGTCGACCCCGAGATGGTGGTGCCCGACCCCAGCCTCAGCCTGGAGGCGGGCGCCATCTCGCCCTGGGCGGGCGGGCACCAGCGCTACTTCCAGCGGCTGATCGTGGCCGTGGCCGACGAGCTCGGCGTGGACATGGACGCGCCGTTCGAGAAGCTCACGGCCAAGCAGCGCCAGGCGGTGCTGTACGGCAGGGGCGTCGACAAGGTGTGGGTGCGGTTCAAGAACCGCTATGGGCGTGAGCGCACCTATCACGCCCACTACGAGGGCGTGGTGCCGTACCTGCAGCGGCGGCACGCCGAGGCCGAGTCCGACACCGCCCGCGAGCAGGTCGAGGGCTACATGCGCCAGGTGCCGTGCCCGGCCTGCGGCGGGGCCCGGCTAAAGCCGCTGACGCTGGGGGTGACCGTCGACGGCTACACCATCGCCGACATCTGCGACATGTCGATCGCCGAGTCGGCCAAGACGCTGGCCGCCCTGGAGCTGTCCGAGCGCGATCGGCTCATCGCCGAGCGGGTGGTCAAGGAGATCAACGCCCGCATGGGCTTCCTGCTCGACGTGGGGCTCGACTACCTCACGCTGTCGCGCTCGGCGGGCACGCTCGCCGGTGGCGAGGCGCAGCGCATCCGGCTGGCCTCGCAGATCGGATCCGGGCTGGTGGGGGTGCTCTACGTGCTCGACGAGCCGTCGATCGGCCTCCACCAGCGCGACAACCGCCGGCTCATCGACACCCTGATGCGGCTGCGCGACCTCGGCAACACGGTGCTGGTGGTCGAGCACGACGAGGAGACGATCAAGGTCGCCGACCACGTGGTCGACATCGGTCCCGGGGCGGGGGAGCACGGGGGAGAGATCGTCCACACCGGCACGGTCACCCAGCTGCTCCGCAACCGGCGCTCGATCACCGGCCAGTACCTGACGGGCAAGCGCTCGATTCCGGTGCCCGCCCGGCGGCGCCAGCCCAGCGACCTCTGGCTCAAGGTCCGCGGCGCCCGGCAGAACAACCTCAAGAACATCGACGTCGAGTTCCCGCTCGGCTGCTTCGTGGCGATCACCGGCGTGTCGGGATCGGGCAAGTCGACGCTGGTCAACGACATCCTGTACCGGGCGCTGATGCAGAAGGTGTACCGGTCCAAGATGCCGCCCGGCCTGCACAGCGGGGTCGACGGCGTCGAGCACCTCGACAAGGTCATCGACATCGACCAATCTCCGATCGGCCGCACGCCCCGGTCCAACCCGGCCACCTACACCGGCGTGTTCGACCACGTCCGCAAGCTCTTCGCCCAGACCCACGAGGCCAAGGTGCGTGGCTACCTGCCGGGCCGCTTCAGCTTCAACGTCAGTGGCGGGCGCTGCGAGGCGTGCGCCGGCGACGGCACCATCAAGATCGAGATGCACTTCCTGCCCGACGTGTATGTGCCCTGCGAGGTGTGCAAGGGCGCCCGCTACAACCGCGACACGCTCGACATCACCTTCAAGGACCACAACATCGCCGACGTGCTGGCGATGAGCTGCGAGGAGGCGCTCGACTTCTTCGCCAACCAGCCGGCCATCGCGAGGCACATGCGCACGCTGGTCGACGTGGGCCTGGGCTACGTGCGCCTGGGGCAGCCGGCCACCACGCTGTCGGGGGGCGAGGCCCAGCGGGTGAAGCTGTCGAGCGAACTGGCCAAGCGCTCGACCGGCCACACGATCTACATCCTCGACGAGCCCACGACGGGCCTGCACTTCGAGGACATCCGCAAGCTGCTGACCGTGCTGTCGCGGCTGGTCGACCAGGGCAACACGGTGCTGGTGATCGAGCACAACCTCGATGTGGTCAAGACCGCCGACTGGATCATCGATCTGGGTCCCGAGGGCGGCAGCGGGGGCGGCACCGTGGTCGCCGCCGGCACACCCGAAGAGGTCGCCACCGAGCCCGCGAGCTGGACCGGCCAGTACCTGGCACCGTTGCTGTTGACCCCCGGTTCGGGGTAAGAGACAGCCGAGTGTTCGGCCTCCCGCCCGGCGTGACCGCCTGTCTGTTCGACCTCGACGGCGTGCTGACGCGCACCGCCACGGTTCACGCCGCCGCCTGGAAGCAGATGTTCGACGGGTTCCTCGAGCTCTGGTCGACCCGCACAGGGCAGAAGTTCGTGCCTTTCGACGCCGGAAGCGACTACGAGAACTACGTCGACGGCCGGCCCCGGTACGAGGGAACGCGTGGCTTCCTGCAGTCCCGCGGCATCGACCTGCCCGAGGGCTCGCCCGACGATCCGCCCGGCGCGCTGACCGTGCACGGCCTGAGCAACCAGAAGAACGATCTGGTGCTACGCCTGCTGCGCGAGGGCGGCGTCGAGGTGTACGAGGGCTCGGTGCGCTACGTGCAGGCCGTGCGGGACGCCGGTCTCCGCACGGCAGTGGTCTCGTCGAGCGCCAACACCGCGGAGGTGCTCGAAGCCGCAGGGATCAGCCACCTGTTCGATGCCCGCATCGACGGCATCGTCGCCGCCGAGCGTCACCTCCGCGGCAAGCCCGCACCCGACACGTTCCTGGCCGGCGCAGCGGCGCTGGGGGTCGGTCCGGAAAGCGCCGCGGTGTTCGAGGACGCGCTCGTCGGGGTCGAGGCCGGTCGCGCCGGTGGCTTCGCGCTGGTGGTGGGGGTGGACCGGGTCGGGCAGGCCGACGAGCTGCGGCGCCACGGCGCCGACGTGGTCGTCGGCGATCTCAGCGAGCTCCTGGAGGACGGGTGACCCACGGGTACCTGGTCGAGCCCTGGTGCGTGACCGAGCGAGGCCTCGATCTCGACATGCTGGCGCGCAGCGAGTCGGTGTTCGCCCTGTCCAACGGGCACATCGGGCTGCGAGGCAACCTCGACGAGGGCGATCCGCACGGCCTGCCGGGCACCTACCTGAACTCCGTCTACGAGCTGCGCCCGTTGCCCTACGCCGAGGCGGGCTATGGCTATCCGCAGTCGGGCCAGACGGTCATCAACGTCACCAACGGCAAGCTGATCCGCCTGCTGGTCGACGACGAGCCCTTCGACATCCGCTACGGCACGCTCGACAACCACGAGCGGATCCTCGACATGCGGGCGGGCACCCTCAGCCGCCAGGTCCAGTGGACATCGCCGGCCCACGACACCGTGCGCATCTCGTCGGTCCGGATGGTGTCGCTCACCCAGCGGGCCATCGTGGCCATCGCGTACGAGGTCCAACCGGTCGACGACAAGCCGCTGCGCATCGTCCTGCAGTCGGAGCTGGTGGCGAACGAGGAGCTCCCCCCGCAGAGCAAGGACCCGCGCGCCGCGATGGCGCTCGAGAACCCACTGGTGAGCGAGGAGCACACCGCCCGCGACCACCAGGCCCTGCTCGTGCATCGCACCCGGCGCAGCGGCCTGCGGCTCGCCGCCGGGATGGATCACCTCGTCGAGGGGCCCGAGCAGTCCAACGCCGAGATCACCAGCTCGCCCGACGTGTGCCGGCTCACGATCGCGACGGTCCTGCGCCCCGGCGAGCGGCTGCGCGTCGTGAAGTTCCTCGCCTATGGCTGGTCGAGCCAGCGGACCCGCCCGGCGCTGCACGACCAGGTGGTCGCGGCGGTCGCGGGGGCGCAGCTGGGTGGCTGGGACGGCCTGCTGGCCGAGCAGCGCGCCTACCTCGACGAGTTCTGGGCCGGCGCCGACGTCGAGATCGATGGCGACGCCGAGGTGCAGCAGGCGGTGCGCTTCGGGCTCTTCCACATCCTGCAAGCCGGCGCCCGGGCCGAGCAGCGCCCGATCCCGGCCAAGGGCCTCACGGGTCCCGGCTACGACGGCCACACCTTCTGGGACACCGAGACGTTCGTGCTGCCGGTGCTCACGTACACGCAGCCCGCCCCCGCCGCCGACGTCCTGCGTTGGCGGCAGCTCACCCTCCCCATCGCCAAGGAGCGCGCCGGTGAGCTGAACCTCGATGGCGCCGCGTTCCCGTGGCGCACGCTGCGCGGCTGGGAGTCGTCGGGCTACTGGCCGGCGGGCACCGCCGCCTTCCACATCAACGCCGACATCGCCGACGCCGTGGTGCGGTACGTCGACGCCACGCAGGACGAGGCCTTCGAGCGCGACGTGGGCGTGGAACTGCTCGTCGAGACCGCGCGGCTGTGGCGCAGCCTCGGCCACCACGACATGGACGGTCGCTTCCGCATCGACGGCGTGACCGGGCCCGACGAGTACAGCGCCGTGGCCGACAACAACGTCTTCACCAACCTCATGGCGCAACAGAACCTGCGGGCGGCCGCCGACGTGGCGGCGCGCCACAGCGAGGTCGCCGCCCGCTTAGGCGTCACGCCGGAAGAGGCTGCATCGTGGCGGGACGCTGCGGCCGCGGTCGTCGTGCCCTACGACGAGCGGCTCGGCGTCCATCCGCAGAGCGAGAGGTTCACCGACCACGCCCGCTGGGACTTCGAGGGCACCCGCCCCGACCAGTACCCGCTGCTCCTCCACTTCCCGTACTTCGATCTCTATCGCAAGCAGGTCGTGAAGCAGGCCGACCTGGTGTTGGCACTGCACCTGCGGGGCGAAGCCTTCACCGCGGAAGAGAAGCAGCGCGACTTTGCGTACTACGAGGCGCTGACGGTCCGTGACTCGTCGCTGTCGGCGTGCACGCAGGCGGTGGTCGCCGCCGAGATCGGCCACCTCGAGCTCGCGTACGACTACCTGGGCGAGGCCGCGCTCGTGGATCTCGCCGACCTGGCGCGGAACACCGGCGACGGCCTGCACATGGCGTCGCTGGCCGGCGCCTGGACCGGGCTGGTCGAGGGCTTCGGCGGCATGCGGGCGAGCGGTGGCCGGTTGCGGTTCGCGCCGCGGCTGCCGAGCGCGATCAGCCGCCTCGAGTTCCGGATCCGCTATCGCGGCCGCCGCATCGCGGTCACGGTCGATCACGAACGGGCGACCTACGACCTCCGCGACGGCGACCCGATCACCATCGAGCACCATTCCGACGCATTCGAGCTGGGTGACAAGCCCGAGCGTCGGCCCATCCCGAGCCCGCCCCGGTTGCCTCGCCCCGAGCAGCCGGCGGGGCGGGCGCCCATGCCCCGGGTGGTGTCCCCCGAACACGCCGCCCGAGCCTGACGATCGGGTGCCATCGGTCGTCGCTGGCGCCTACGGAACGCCGGGGTTGGCGGGGGCGAAGCGGCCCGGTGGCCGTCAGTCAGTTGCTCCCCGCGCCCGGCGGTCGGGCTCGGTGATGTCGAGCATGCGCTGGAGTGCGACCCGAGCCCACTCGGCCGTGTCGGCGTCGACGCGGATGGGGTTGACCACACGGCCCTCGACCAGCTCCTCGAGCACCCAAGCCAGGTGGGGCTCGTCGATGCGGTTCATGGTCGAGCACGGGCAGACGATGGGGTCGAGGGAGACCACGGTCTTGTCCGGATGCTCGTGCGCCAGCCGGTTGGTCAGGTGGACCTCGGTGCCCACGGCGATCGTGGACCCGGCGGGGGCGTCGGCCAGGGCCCGGATGATGTAGTCGGTCGACCCGACCTGGTCGGCCAGCGCCACGGTCTCGTGGGGGCACTCGGGGTGCACCACAACGATGCCCTCGGGATGCTCGGCCCGGAACGCCTCGATGTGCTCGGGGCGGAACCGCTGGTGGATCGAGCAGTGGCCCCGCCACAGCAGGAAGGTCGACTCCTTGCACTCCCCATCGGTGAGGCCGCCGAGGTCGCGCCGCGGATCCCAGACCCGCATGTCGTCGAGCCCATAACCCATGGCGATGCCGGTGTTGCGGCCGAGGTGCTGGTCCGGGAAGAACAGCACCTGGTCACCCCGGCCGGCGCCGCGGCCGCGGGCCTCCGGCCCGCCGAGGGCCCACTCCAGCACCGCCCGGGCGTTGGTGGAGGTGCACACCGCGCCGCCGTGGCGGCCGACGAAGGCCTTGATGGCGGCCGAGCTGTTCATGTACGTGATCGGCACGACCCGGTCGAGGTCGACGATCCCCGACAGGGCGTCCCATGCCTCCTCCACCTCGTCGATGTCGGCCATGTCAGCCATGGAGCAGCCGGCGTTCAGGTCGGGAAGGATCACCGTCTGGTGGTCGGCCGTGAGGACGTCGGCCGACTCCGCCATGAAGTGCACGCCGCAGAACACGATGTACTCGGCCTGTGGCCGCTGCTGGGCGAGCACGGAGAGCCGGTAGGAGTCGCCCCGGGCGTCGGCCCAGCGGATGATCTCGTCGCGCTGGTAGTGATGGCCGAGGATGAAGAGGCGATCGCCCAGGGCGGCCTTGGCCGCGCCGATCCTGCTGGCTAGATCATCCGGGGACGCCGCCGTGTACCGCTCGGCGAGCGGGGTCTGTAGCCGAAGCATGTGATGGAACCTCCGTCGAGGTGACTCCGGTTGGCGGACGGTGGGGACAGCCCGGTCGCCTCACCCACGGGGATGTCGTCCCCGGAGTCGATATGCAGCCGGAATTCCGGGCCGGCTTGAATCGCAGTTTACGAGCTTGCGACCGGGACCGGCGCTCACGGGTGCCGGATTTCGGTGGCTTCGGACGCCGGCCACTCGTGGTCGTTCCCCGCCATCGGTCGGGAACGGCTCTACCCTCGATCGGGTGGTGCAGCGTCCGCCGGCCGGCACGATCCCCGACGCCCCCGGGTCCTACCAGTTCAAGGACCGGGAGGGCCGCGTGATCTACGTCGGCAAGGCGCGCTCGCTCCGTTCCCGGCTGTCGAACTACTTCGGCGACCTCCGCAGCCTGCCGCCGCGCACCGCCGCCATGGTGGCCAGCGCCGAGACCGTCGAGTGGATCCAGGTCCGCAACGAGGTCGACGCGCTCCTGCTCGAGAACAGCCTCATCAAGCAGCACCGGCCTCGCTTCAACATCAGGCTGCGCGACGACAAGAGCTATCCGTTCCTGGCGGTGACCGTCTCCGACGAGTGGCCCCGGCCCACCGTGATGCGGGGCCGCAAGCGCAAGGGCGTGCGCTACTTCGGGCCCTACGGCCATGCCTACGCGATCCGCGAGACGCTCGACCTGCTGCTCCGCACCTTCCCGCTGCGCACCTGCAGCGACAACAAGTTCAATCGCCACCAGCGGCTCGGGCGGCCCTGCCTGCTGTTCCACATCGAGAAGTGCACCGGCCCGTGCGTGGGCGAGGTCGACCACGAGACCTACGACCGCCTGGTGGGAGAGCTGCTCGACTTCCTCGACGGCGAGACCGACACGGTCGTGCGTCGGCTCGAGGACCAGATGCGGTCCGCGGCGGACAACCTCGAGTACGAGCGGGCCGCGCGCGTGCGCGACCGGCTGGCGAGCGTCCGCAAGGTCATCGAGCGCCAGCAGATGGTGGCCGACCGGAACGAGGACCTCGACGTGATCGGCATCGCCGAGGACGACCTCGAGGCGGCGGTCCAGGCGTTCTTCGTGCGCCGGGGCCGGGTGGTGGGGCGCAAGGGCTTCGTGCTCGACAAGGTCGAGGACGTCAGCCCCGAGGAGATGGTGGGCGACATCCTCGCCCATCTCTACGACGACCCGCCCCTGGGGGTGCCGAGGGCCGTCCTGGTACCCACCGCGCCCGACGATCCCCAGCTGTACGAGGACTGGTTGACCCAGCTCCGAGGCTCGCGGGTCGAGGTGCGCGTGCCGCAGCGCGGCGCCAAGCGGGAGCTGCAGGCGACGGTCACCCGCAACGCCACCGAGGAGTTCACCCGCCATCGCCTGCGCCGGGCCAGCGACCACAACGCCCGCGCCCGGGCGCTGAACGAGCTGCAGGACGCGCTCGGGCTGCCCGACGCCCCCCTCCGCATCGAGTGCTACGACATGAGCCACATCCAGGGCACCGACTACGTCGGCTCGATGGTGGTGATGGAGGACGGCCTGCCGAAGAAGTCCGACTACCGGCGGTTCCGTGTCCGCACCGTTCCCGGCAACGACGACTTCGCCGCCATGGAGGAGGTGCTCACGCGCCGCCTGTCCGCGTACATCGACGAGCGGGCCCTGCCGGTGAGCGAGCGCACGGGCAAGTTCAGCTACCCGCCGCAGCTGCTGCTGGTTGACGGGGGCAAGGGCCAGCTGAACGTGGCGGTGCGCGTCCTGGAGGACCTGGGGCTCGACGAGGAGATCCCGGCGGCGGCGCTGGCCAAGCGCTACGAGGAGGTGTACCTGCCGGGCTCGCCGGACCCCGTGCGGGTGCCGCGGGGTTCCGAGGCGCTGTACCTCCTCCAGCGCATCCGGGACGAGGCCCACCGCTTCGCCATCACCTACCACCGCCAGCTCCGCGGCAAGCGGATGACGCGCTCGGTGCTCGACGACATCAGGGGCCTGGGCCCCGCCCGCCGCAAGCGGCTGACCAAGGAACTGGGCGGCGTCAACGCGGTGAGGCGGGCGTCGCGCGAGGACCTGCGGGCCTTGTCCTGGCTGCCGGACGGCGTGGCCGACGCCGTCTACGACAAGATCCATCAGCCGGCGGGCCGGGCCCCCACCCGTCTTTGAAGGAAAAACGGGCCATGACCCCGGAAAGGCTTCAAAGACCGGAGGGGGGCCTCGCCGACGTCTGGGAGCGGCACGCGGGCTGGTGGCAGCGCGAGTTCACCAACGGCGCCGACGTCGAGTACGTGGAGCAGATCCTGCCGCTGGCTGCCGAGCACCTGGCCGGTGCCGGCCGCGTGCTCGACCTCGGCTGCGGCGAGGGTCAGATCGCCCGGCTGGCGGTGTCCGGGGGCGCCGACCGGGTCGTGGGCCTCGACCCGGCGGCCGCCCAACTGGCCGAGGCCGTCCGGCGAGGCGGGGGGGTGGCCTATGCCCGCGGCGCGGGCGGCGCGCTCCCGTTCGGGTCCGGCGCGTTCGACGCGGTGGTCGTCTGCCTGGTGCTGGAGCACGTCGTCGACCTGGACTCGACGTTCGACGAGATCGCCCGCGTGCTGCGCCCGGGCGGACGGCTGGTGCTGTTCCTCAACCACCCGTTGTTCCAGACGCCGGGCAGCGGCTGGATCGACGACCGGGTGCTCGACCCGCCCGAGCAGTACTGGCGGGTCGGCCCCTATCTGGACGAGGACGTTTCGCTGGAGGAGGTCGAGGCCGGCATCCGGCTGCCCTTCGTCCACCGACCGCTCAACCGCTACGTGAACGGGCTGGCCGACCGCGGCCTGCTCGTGACCCACATGGACGAGCCAGCGCCACCGCCGGGGTTCGTCGCCCTGGCGCCGGAGTACGCGGGCGCTGGCACCATCCCTCGGTTGCTGCTCCTGCGGGCCGAGAGCCGTCCGGCCTAGAACGCGGTCGCCGCCAGCCAGCGGTCGAGCAGGATCCGGTCGCCGCGGACCGCCAGGTCGGGAACGGGACGACCCACCATCAGCAGCAGCAGGTCCACGGCGCGGGCCTCGGCCACGACGTCGTGGTCGTCCGACCCTCGATCCCACCACCAGCCGTCCGGCTCCAGGCGCACACGCCAGGACGCATCGGCATCGCTGGCGGCGAACCCGAGTGTCTCTCCCTGGCCGCGCAGGCTCCCCACCTTGCCGTTCCAGCGGGCCACGAAGGGCAGGTTCTCCAGCTGTTCGTCGATCCCCTCGACGGCCACGCCGACCGGCAGGTCCGCCGCCCGCCCCAGGGTCAGGTCGAGGTCGAGGCGGTGGATGGCGGTCTCGAACAACATGCGCCGGGGCCAGAAGCGGGCGTGCTGGTCGGCACCCCACGCCCACACGGGGGTGGCGGGCTCGGCGAGGCCAAACGTCCGGCGCGCCAAGGCGGCCCCGGCCGTCAGCCAATCCCGCCAGGCGTCCAGGGGCGCAGCGTCGTCGGGGTAGTCCAGCGGCAGCGACGACCGCCAGGTCTCGGCCACGATGCCGCCCGCCACCAGCTCCGTCGACCAGCGGTGCAGCCCGCCGACATGCGACACGAGGTCGCGCACCGTCCAGTCCGGACACGTGACCACGGTGGTGTCCAGGTCGGCGCCCATCAGGGAGGAGGCGAACCGGTCCGCCTCCGCACCGAGGAGCTCGATGTGGTCGGCCGTGGTGAGCGTGTTGGCGGGCATGCGCCGCATGCTGGCAGGCCCGGATGCGCGACCGATCGCCAATATCCTTCAGTTCCGAATGAGCGAGTTCGTCGTGATCACGGGACTGTCGGGCGCCGGTCGCAGCCTCGCGGCCGACGCCATCGAGGACCTCGGCTGGTTCGTGATCGACAACCTGCCGCCGCAGCTCGCACCCAAGGTTGCCGAGCTGGCGCAGGCGCCCGGGTCGCAGGTGCAACGGATCGCCCTGGTGGTCGTCACCGGTGCGTACCAGGACGAGGTGCTGCCGATGCTGGCGTGGCTCCGGTCGGCCGGCGCGCGGGTACGCATCCTGTTCCTCGACGCCGCCACCGACACGCTGGTGCGCCGCTACGAGAGCAGCCGGCGCCGCCATCCCCTCTCCGGCGGGGGGACCCAGGAGCACCTGGTCGCGGCCATCGAGCGCGAGCGCGAGCTGCTCGACCCCGTCCGGGCCGAGGCCGACGTGGTGGTCGACACCAGCGACCTCAACGTCCACGAGCTGCGCCGGCGGATGCAGGGGCTCTTCTCCGCCGATGCAGCCGAGCCCACGATGCAGACGACCGTGCTGTCCTTCGGCTACAAGCATGGACTGCCGCTCGACGCCGACATGGTGATCGATTGCCGGTTCCTGCCCAACCCCCACTGGGTGGACGAGCTCCGTCCGCTCACCGGCCTCGACGAGCGGGTGCGCGACTACGTGTTGGGGCAGCCGCCCGCAGACGAGTTCCTGGCCAACCTGGAGAACATGCTGGTGCAGCTGCTCCCGGCATATGTGGCCGAGGGCAAGGCCTACCTGACCATCGCGCTGGGGTGCACCGGCGGCCGCCACCGGTCGGTCACCATCGCCGAGGAGGTGGCGCGCTTGTTGCGCAAGCACGGCATGCCGGCGGGCGTCCTGCATCGTGACATCGGCAAGTAGGACGGCGTGCTGAAGCCACACGTGGTGGCGGTGGGTGGCGGGCACGGCTTGGCGGCGACGATCCGGGCGGTCGCGCCGCTACGCCGGGCGCACCACGGCGGTGGTGGCCACGGCCGACGACGGCGGGTCCACGGGCAGGCTGCGGGACACCATGGCACTGCCGGCGCCGGGCGATGTGCGGCACTGCCTGGTGGCCATGGCCGGCAACGACGCCGATGGCGGCGCGACGCCGTTCGTCGACGCCCTTGAGTTCCGCTTCGAGGGTACCGACGTCGCGGGCCACGCCTTGGGCAACCTGCTGCTGGCGGGGTTGGCCGCCGTTACCGGCGACTTCGTCGCAGCCGTGGACGAGGCGTCGCGGCTCGTGGGCCTCGACCCCGACGTGGCGCGGGTGTTGCCGGCAACCGCAGAGCCGGTCGTCCTGCGCGCCACCGTCGCTGGCGTTCACAGTGGTGAGCTGACAGGGCAGGTGGCCATATCCCGGGCCGGCGGCATCGACCGGGTCGCCGTGGAACCGGGCGGGGCTCGCGCCCCGGCGGCCGCGGTCGAGGCGCTGGTCGATGCCGATCAGGTCGTGCTGGGACCGGGGTCGCTGTTCACGTCCGTGCTGGCCGCCGCGGTGGTGGACGAGGTGCGCCAGGGCATCGCCGACAGCCGGGGCCGTGTGGTCTACGTCTGCAACCTGCGGGCCGAGGGAACCGAGACCTTCGGCTACGACGTCGCGAACCACGTGGCGGCGCTGCGGCGGCACGGGATCTCGCCCGATGTCGTGGTGACCCACGCCGGTGGGCTGCCGCTGGGCGACCTCGGAGAGCTCGGCGCGGGCGTCGAGGTGGTGCAGGCCGACGTTGCCGGTCCCCCTGGCCTGGCCCACGACACGGCCAGGCTGGCCGGGGTGCTGGCCGAGCTGGTGCCCTAGACACGTGAGCGGATAGGTCACGTCGCCAATCGTCACCGCGACCCTCTAGGGTCGAAGTTGACCGACGGCAACGACAGAAGACGAGAGAGGTCCAGTCCCGATGTCCATCCGAGTGGGGATCAACGGCTTCGGCCGCATCGGCCGCAACTTCTACCGAGCGGCCAAGGCGGCGGGCGCCGACATCGATTTCGTCGCCGTCAACGACCTCGGTTCGGTCGACACGATGGCCCACCTGCTCAAGTACGACTCCGTGCTCGGGCGGCTCGACGACGACATCCAGGTGGCCGACGACGGCATCAAGATCGGCGGCGACACCCTCAAGGTGCTGGCCGTGCGCGATCCCAAGGAGCTGCCGTGGGCCGACCTGGGGGTGGACGTCGTGGTCGAGTCGACCGGGTTCTTCACGAGCCGCGACGAGGCCGCCGCGCACCTCGACGCCGGGGCGCCCTACGTCATCGTGTCGGCCCCGTCGAAGGGCGCCGATGCCACGTTCGTGATGGGCGTCAACCACGAGACCTTCGATCCCGCCGAGCACAAGGTGGTGTCCAACGCCTCGTGCACCACCAACTGCTTCGTGCCCATGGTCAAGGTGCTCGACGATGCGTTCGGGGTCGAGAAGGGCCTGATGACCACGGTCCACGCCTACACCGGCGACCAGATGCTGGTCGACGGGCCCCACAAGGACCTGCGCCGGGCTCGCGCCGCCGCCATCAACATCGTGCCCACCAGCACTGGCGCCGCCCGGGCCACGGGCCTCGTGCTCGAGTCGATGCAGGGCCGGCTCGACGGGCAGTCCCTGCGCGTGCCGGTGTCCGACGGCTCGCTCACCGACTTCACCGGCCTGGTGTCGCGTGACGTCACCGTCGAGGACGTCAACGAGGCCTACAAGGAGGCGTCGCAGTCCGGGCCCCTGGCCGGGCTGCTCGACTACTCCGACGCCCAGCTGGTGTCGACCGACATCGTCGGCTCGCCTGCGAGCTGCACCTTCGACAGCCTGCTCACCCAGGTCATCGGCAACCTGGTCAAGGTGTTCGGCTGGTACGACAACGAGTGGGGCTACTCCCACCGGCTGGTCGACATCGCCTTGATCGTCGGCGCCGCCAACCAGAAGTAGAACCGGCCGCGTGACCAGCGTTCCCACGCTGGAGGACCTGCCCGACCTCGAGGGCCGGCGCGTGCTGCTGCGTGCCGACTTCAACGTGCCGATCCGCGACGGCCAGATCGCCGACGACCTGCGGATCCGCGCCGCCCTGCCCACCATCGAATGGCTCCGGAACCGGCGTGTCGACGTCGTTGCGTGCACCCACCTCGGGCGGCCCAAGGGAAGGCCCGATCCCCGCTACTCGGTCGAGCCCGTACGCCGGCGGCTGGCCGAGCTGGCGCCCGGCGTCGCGCCTCCTCGACAACCTCCGCTTCGATCCCGGCGAGGAGGCCAACGACCCTGCGTTCGTGGCCAAGCTGATCGACGGGTTCGACGCCTACGTCAACGACGCCTTCGGCGCCTCGCACCGGGCGCACGCCTCGATCGTGGGGCCGCCGCAGTTCCTGCCGTCGGCGGCCGGACGCCTGCTGGCCAGGGAGGTGGACGTCCTGCTCGGCCTGCGCACCGACCCCCGCCGGCCGTTCGTCGCCGTCCTCGGCGGATCCAAGGTGAGCGACAAGCTCTCGGTCGTGGAGGCGCTGCTCGACGTGGCCGACGCGCTCCTCATCGGCGGTGGCATGTGCTTCACCTTCCTGGCGGCACAGGGCAACCCGATCGGGGCCAGCCTTTTCGAGGCCGACATGGTCGACGAGTGCCGGCGGCTGCTCGACCGGCACGGCGACCGCCTGGTCCTGCCGACCGACATCACCGCCCTGGGCCCGGGCGGCGAGCTCATGAACCCCGACGCCGGGGGCGAGGTGCGCCAGGTGGGCACCCGCGTGCCCGAGGGCTGGATCGGTGTCGACATCGGGCCGGGGACCGCCGCCGACTTCGGAGACCGCATCGCGGACGCCCGCACCGTGTTCTGGAACGGGCCGATGGGGGTCTTCGAGGATCCCCGATTCGAGGCGGGGACCCGGGCGGTCGCTCAGGCGATGGCCGACGCCGCTGGGTTCACCGTCGTCGGCGGGGGCGACAGCGCCGCGGCGCTGTCGCAGTTCGGGCTGGCCGACGCCGTCGATCACATATCGACCGGTGGTGGCGCCTCGCTGGAACTGCTCGAGAAGGGCGACCTGCCCGGGCTGGCGGCGCTTCGCGGCGAGTGGAAGGGCTGACCTGGCGAGGCAATAGGGTCCGCCCGCAAGGACTGGAGGCAATACGGTCCGGGGGCCGGTCCCGATTGCCTCGAGAGCTCGGCGCCGGACCGTATTGCCTCGGGCTGGAGGACGATGACGATGGTCGAGGCCGACCGTGAGGGCCGCAAGCCGCTCATCAGCGGCAACTGGAAGATGTACCTCAACCACTTCGAAGCCACGGCGTTGGTGCAGAAGCTGGTCTACGAACTGACGTCCGCGGACTACGCCGCCGTCGACGTGTCGATCCACCCCTCGTTCACCAACCTGCGGACGGTGCAGACCTACTTCCTGGCCGAGAAGGACCCGGTGCCCATCGCCATCGGCGCCCAGAACTGCCATTGGGAGGAGAAGGGCCCGTTCACCGGCGAGGTGTCGCCTGCGGCCCTGCGCAAGCTCGACGTGGCCTACGTGATCGCCGGGCATTCCGAGCGTCGCGAGCTGTTCGGGGAGACCGACGACATGGTCAACCGCAAGGTGCGGGCCATCTTCCGGTGGGACATGACGCCGATCCTGTGCGTGGGCGAGACGCTCGACGAGCGCGAAGCCGGCACCACCGAGGCCAAGGTGACGGGCCAGGTCGAGGCCGGACTGTCCGGGCTGTCGGCCGAGCAGGTGGCCGCGTTGGTGATCGCCTACGAGCCCATCTGGGCGATCGGCACCGGCCGGACCGCCACCCCCGACGACGCGCAGGCCGTGTGCGCCACCATCCGAGCCACCGTGCGTGGCATCAGCGGCGGCGCCGCCGGCGAGGCGCTGCGCATCCAGTACGGCGGCTCGGTCAAGCCCGAGAACGCCGCCGATCTAATGGCCTGCCCCGATGTCGACGGCGCCCTGGTCGGCGGCGCCAGCCTGGAGAGCGAGGCATTCGCGGCCATCGTTCGCTACCGCGACCGGGCCTGACCCGTCAAGGATGGTGTGACACGCGCCACGGAGTGCTACACAGCAGGGTGCACGGAGCTACGACAGCAGCGCTCCGGCGAGGTGCAGGTTGTGTGACGATTGCGCGATGGGCTGGCACGAATGTCCATTTGAGTGCCTTTCAGGCTGTCGTCTGGGTCACCGAATCGGCGCTTGGTCAGGCGATCCTGCTACGTTTCTCCGCTCACCGGGGGCGGTTTGTTCACCTCCGGTGCGTCCAACCCCAGGGGGAGCCGCCGTGATCTCGTCCATCGCACTCGCGATCCGGGGCCCTGACGTCTCTCCCCGGCGTTTCATAGTGACCATCTAGGAGGTCCTCCAAAGTGAGACGACAGCGCAGGGGCCTCAAGCTCCTTGCTCTCATCCTGGGACTCTCGCTCGTGGCCGCTGCCTGTGGTGGCGACGACGACGACGACGGCGGCCAAGCAGCCGCCCCAGACGAAGAAGCCCAGCAGGGTGGCGAGGTCGTTGATCTCGGCACCTTCGTGGGCGACCCGCCCGAGCACATCGACCCGGCCCTGAACACGACGCTCGACGCCTACCAGGTCGTGAACTCCGTCTACGACGGCTTGACCGACATCGACGCCAGCGATCCGGACAACCCGGAGATCGTGCCGCAGGTGGCCGAATCCGTTCGAGTCCAACGAGGACGCGACGGAGTGGACCTTCACCATCCGCGAAGGGCTCACCTTCGCCGGTGGCGAGGAGATCCTGCCGAGCACGTTCCAGCGGTCGTGGGAGCGCGCCAGCGACCCCGAGTTCGCGGGCGACTACTCGTACCTGTTCAACTTCATCGAGGGCGGTGCCGAGAAGCTCGACGGCACGGCCGACACCCTTGAGGGGGTCGAGGCCGACGACGAGAACATGACCCTCACGGTCACCCTCGCCGCCCCCTACTCGAACTTCGATGCCGTCGCCGGGTTCCAGCTGTTCATGCCGGTGCCCGAGGATGCCGGCACCGATGCCGCGACGGCCGCCGAGTGGGAGAACGGCGAGATGTTCGGCAACGGCCCGTTCATGCTCGAGGCGCCGCGTACCGACACCGAGATCGTGCTCGTGCCCAACCCCGACTGGGACGGCACCCAGTACGACGAGGCGTTCGCGCTCCCCGAGCAGCCGTACCTCGACCGGCTCACGTTCCGGGTCTCGACCGACCCCGACACCTCGTACAACTCGTTCGAGGCCGGCGAGGGCGACAACGGGCCAGATCCCGCCGGGCCGGGTCAACGAGGCGACGAGCGCCTACGCCAACACCACCGACGTGGCCATCCTCGGCAGCTACCACTTCGACGTGAACCTGCGCGACCCCGTGGTCGGCGGCGAGGAGAACAAGGAGCTCCGCAAGGCCATCTCGCAGGCGATCGACCGGGACGAGATCAACGAGGCCGTCTACGAGGGCAGCCGCACGGTCTCCAACGGAATCACCCCCCCGGGCATCCCCGGCTTGGGAGGCCGATCTCTGCGACGACTGCGTGTACGACCCCGAGGCCGCCCAGGAGCACTTCGACACCTGGACAGGCCGAGGGCAACGAGCTCACCGAGCCGCTGCGCATCCAGTACAACATCGGCGCCGGCCACGAGAACGTCGTCGCCATCATCATCGACAACCTGGCCGCGATCGGCATCGACGCGGTCGAGGAGGGCATCGACACCGAGACGTACTTCACGCAGATCGCCGAGGGTGCCTGCCAGATCTGCCGGACGGGCTGGTTCGCCGACTACCCGACGTACGACAACTTCATGTACGACCTGTACCACACCGACTCGCTCGGTGGGAACAACCACGGCTACTCGAACCCCGAGTTCGACGAGCTGGTCGACGAGGCCAAGCAGACGACCGACCCGGAGCGAGCAGGCCGAGCTGTTCCAGGAGGCCGAGACGATCCTGCTCGACGACGTCGGGACCATCCCGCTCAACTGGTACCGGGGCGACTACGTCTTCAACGAGGACAAGATCGGCGGCTTCACGCAGACCAACTTCGGTCTCATCCCGTGTGAGAAGGTGTTCGTCAAGAGCTAGCGCACAAGGGTCCCTGATCTCAGGGTCCTGACCATGGGTGCCGGGGGCGTAGCGCCCCCGGCACCGGTTCCTCCTTCGAGGACACCCGATGACCAGCTACATAGCCCGCCGCCTCCTGCTCATCATCCCGACGGTGTTCCTGGCACTGTCGTTCCTGTTCTTCCTGTTCTTCACCCTCCCCGGTGATCCGGCCAGCCTCATCGCGGGCGGCGCCGACCGCAGCATCGACGAGGGCGTGGTCGAGCGCGTCAACGAGCGCTACGGCCTCGATGACCCGCTGCTCGTCCAATTCAAGGACTACTGGGCGCGCACCATCCAGTGGGACCTGGGCGAGTCGTTCCTCACCCGGCAAAGTGTCAACGACATCCTCAGCGAGAAGGCGGCCGCCAGCATCCGGCTCGCCATCTGGGCGATCATCATCGAGATCATCGTCGGTATCCCGGTGGGTATTGCTCTCGGCCATACGGCGGTACTCGATCAGCGATCGCGTCACCACGATCCTCACCGCCGCGGCCTCGGCCATACCCGTCTTCGTGCTGGGCTTCGTCCTGCAGTGGGCTGTTCGCGGTCCAGCCCAACAAGTTGGGCTGGCCCGAGTGGGCGGCCCTGCGCACGCAGGGCATCGGGCCCGACTCGTGGGCGCTGTTCTTCATCCCCACGGGTGAACAGTGGCGCTACCTGATCCTGCCTGCCATCACCCTGGCCTCGGTGTCCACCGCGCTGGCGGCGCGCATGATGCGGGGCTCGATGCTCGAGGTGCTGCGTGCCGACTACATGCGCACGGCCCGGGCCAAAGGGCTGACCGAGCGCGACGTTGTGGTCAAACATGGCCTCCGCAACGCCATGCTGCCGGTCGTCACACTCATCGGCATCGACTTCGGCGTCGTCATCGGCGCCGCCGTGCTCACCGAGACGACCTTCTCGTGGCCGGGACTCGGGTCGGAGATCGCAGATTCGGTCACCCAGCGCGACCTGCCCGTTGTACTCGGGCTCACGCTTGTGGTCGTTCTCGCCTTCGCGCTCGTCAACCTGCTGGTCGACATCTCGTACGCCTGGTTCGACCCACGTATCCGGCTCGGGAAGGGAGACTCCTCATGACGCTCGTCGAGCCCGGGACCCCGACGACGGTCACCGGCGTCCCCGAGGTCGCTGCGCCCGAGGAGCTCGGCGAGGCCCGCCCCCTGCGCGCCGATGTGTGGAGGCGGTTCAAGCGCAACCATCTCGCCATGGTGGGTCTGGTGTTCCTCATCCTCCTCGGGCTCGTCGCGGTCTTCGCCCCGCTGATCGCGCCCTACAGCATCACGGAGCGGGCGTCGGGCGAGTTCCGCCAGGGGCCGTCGGCCGATCATTGGTTCGGCACCGACGGGATCGGCCGCGACCTGTTCAGCCGCATCGTTTACGGTGCCCGGGTGTCGCTGCGCATTGGCTTCGCCGCCACGGCCATCTCGGTCGTCATCGGGCTGCTTCTCGGGGCGGTGGCCGGCTTCTTCAGCGGCAAGACCGACACCGTTATCAGCCGCGTGATCGACGTGTTCCTCGCCGTCCCGTACATCGTGCTGGCGGTCGCCATCGCGTCGGTGTTCGGGCGCAGCGAGAACGCGGTCATCCTCGTGCTGGGGCTCACGGGCTGGCTCTACATCGCCCGGATCGTGCGGGCCAGCTTCCTGTCGCTGAGCCGCCTGGAATACGTCGAGGCGGCCACCGCCCTGGGCTTCTCGCGCCGGCGCATCATGTTCCGACACATCCTCCCCAACGCCCTCCAGCCGATCATCGTGATCGGCACGATCACGGTTGGCGCGGTGATCCTGGCCGAGGCGGCCCTGTCGTTCCTCAATGTCGGCCCCCAGCCACCGACCCCGTCCTGGGGCCTGATGGTCGTTCGACGGCAAGGGCGCGCTCACCAACGCGCCACACCTGCTGTTCTTCCCTGCGGGTGCGATCGTCCTGACCGTGCTGGCGTTCGTATTCATTGGCGACGGCCTGCGCGACGCCCTCGACCCCAAGCTGAAGTAGATCCATGACCAACGTGATCGACGAAGTCGCAGGGCGATCGGTGGCGCCAGGTAAGGAGGTGCTGCTGTCGCTGCGGAACGTGCGGGCCGGGTTCAACACCGATGACGGCCGCGTGCAGGCGATCGACGGCGTGTCGTTCGACGTGGCACGCGGCGAGGTGTTCGCCATCGTGGGCGAGTCGGGTTCGGGCAAGTCGGTGACAGCCATGTCGATCCTGGACCTGCAACCGACGCTCGACGTCACCGAGGGCGAGATCCTGTGGAAGGGTCGTGACCTCCTCACGCTGCCCGAGGACGAGCGCCGCGCCGTGCGGGGGAAGGAGATCGCGATGATCTTCCAGGACCCCCTCACGGCGCTCAACCCGGTGCACACGGTCGGCAGGCAGATCGGCGAGATGGCCCGCATCCACGAGGGCGCCAACAAGAAGCAGGCCTTCGAGCGGTCGGTCGAGCTGCTCGACCTCGTCGGCATCCCCGAGCCCCGCGAGCGAGCCAGGATGTACCCGCACGAGTTCTCGGGAGGCATGCGGCAACGGGCCATGATCGCCATGGCCATCACCTGCAACCCCGACCTGCTCATCGCCGACGAGCCCACCACTGCCCTCGACGTGACCGTGCAGGCGCAGGTGCTCGAGGTGCTGGTCGAGATCAAGGACGAGATCGACTCGGCCATCATCCTCATCACCCACGACCTGGGCGTGGTGGCGGGCCTGGCCCACCGGATCATGGTGATGTACGCCGGCCATCCGGTCGAGCTCGGCACCACCCGCGAGGTGTTCTACGAGCCCCGGCACCCCTACACCCTGGGCCTCCTCGCCAGCCTGCCCCGCCTCGACGACGTCGGCGACGAGCCGCTGGTGCCCATCGTCGGGTCGCCACCCTCGCTGATCCGCAAGCCGTCCGGCTGCGCCTTCCACCCGCGCTGCCGCTTCGCACGGGTGCCGGGCCTGTGCGACGCCGAGGTTCCCGCCCTGCGGCTGGTGGCCGGCGACGCCCACATGTCGGCCTGCCACTACGCGGAGGAGCTGGCCGACGTCTCGATCGAATCGCTGCGGCAGTCGGTCGACGTCACCGCCGAGGCAGAGCTGCTCGACGTCGAGGTTGCCGGACCCGGCCCCGATGGCGAGGAGGACCTCGAGGTCGTGCCCACGGACCTGCTCGTCGAGGAAGGAGTGGCCCATCAGGGCATGGTCGAGCGGAGCCTGGAGGGGGAGCGCCCCGACACCGGCCCGGTAGGACCCGACCGCGAGCGGGGCGAGCCGTTGTGACCGATACCGCCGTGGCGGGCACGGATACCGAGCCGGGGGCCGACGGGCCCCTCCTCGTCGCCCGCGACCTCGTCAAGGACTTCCCGATCCGGGGCGGGGTGTTCAGCCGCACGGTTGGGTACGTGTCGGCCGTCGCCGGCGTGAGCCTATCGGTCGCACCGAGGCGAGACGCTCGGGCTCGTGGGCGAGTCCGGGTGCGGCAAGTCGACGACCGGACGCCTGCTCCTCAATCTGATCACGCCCACGTCGGGAACCGTCGTGTTCGACGGCGAGGAGATCAGCCGCATGAAGGGCAAGCGGCTCGCCGAGATGCGGCGCCGATTCCAGATCGTCTTCCAGGACCCGTACGCCTCGCTCAACCCCCGCATGACGGTCGGCACGGCCCTGGCCGAGCCGCTCAGGGTCCACTTCGACTGGCCCAAGGAGCGGATCGACGACCGGGTGCGCGAGCTGCTGCGCACGGTGGGGCTGGCGCCCGAGCACACGAATCGGTTCCCGCACGAGTTCTCGGGCGGCCAACGCCAGCGGGTCGGCATCGCCCGGGCGCTCGCCCTCGAGCCCGAGATGATCGTGCTCGACGAACCGGTCTCGGCGCTCGACGTGTCGATCCAGGCCGGCGTGGTCAACCTGTTGCAGCGGCTGCAGGACGAGCTGGGCTTGGCCTACGTGTTCATCGCCCACGACCTGTCGGTGGTGCGTCACATCTCCGACCGGGTGGCGGTGATGTACCTGGGCAAGATCGTCGAACTGGGTGAGCGCAAGCACATCTACGAGAGCCCCAGCCATCCCTACACCCAGGCGCTGCTCTCGGCCATACCGCTGCCCGATCCCGAGCGCGAGCGCACGCGCGAGCGCGTCCTACTCACGGGCGACGTGCCGAGCCCGGCCAACCCGCCGTCCGGGTGCCGGTTCCGCACCCGGTGTTGGCTCAAGCGTCAGCTCGAGGACGGGGGCGTGGACACGTCGGTGTGCGTGGAGCAGGAGCCGCTGCTCGAGATCCGACCGTCCAGTGGGGTCGGCCATCCCGCCGCCTGTCACTTCGCGCGTCAGCGCGAGGTCGTCTAGCCTGGATCGTCCCTTCGTACCCCGCCAAGGATTCCCGTGATCACCGCTGTCACCGCTGCGCTGAACATCCTCGCCTCGCTCGTGCTCATCGTGCTGGTGCTGTTGCACAGCGGCAAGGGCGGCGGCCTGTCCGACATGTTCGGTGGCGGCATGGGCTCCAGCGCCATGGGGTCGACCGTGATGGAGCGCAACCTCGACCGCCTGACGGTGATCGTGGCGCTCGTATGGGGGTTCACGGTGATGGCCCTCTCCCTGATGCGCGGCTGAGACTCGACATGTAGCGGCGGGGGAGGGCGGGCTCATGAGCATCCTCGGCAGCCGGGTGCTGCGGATAGAGGACCCGCGCTTGCTGACCGCCGGCGGCACGTATTGCGCCGACGTGCGCGATCGCCGCCTCGACGGCGCTGTCCACGCCACCTACGTGCGTTCGACCGTGGCCCACGCCCGGCTGCTTGCCGTTGACGTCGGCGCCGCACGCGCCCTGACCGGCGTCGTGGACGTGGTCGCCGGCGACGACGTCGACCTGGCACCGATCCCGGGTTGGTTCAACCCCGCCATGGTCCGGACCCACCTCGCGCGCGACCGCGTGCGGTTCGTCGGCGAGCCGCTGGCGGTGGTGCTCACCGAGCGTCCCGACCAGGGCGTGGATGCGGCCGAGGCGGTGGCCGTCGACTACGAGCCGTTGCCGGCGTTGGTCGACCCGATGGCGGCGCTGGCCAGCGAGGTGAGCCTGTTCCCCGAGGTCGGGACCAACCTGGTGTGCGAGTTCGGCACTGATCCCGGCGGTGATGGCCCCGACGCGCTGGACGACTGCGAGATCGTGGTCCGCCAGCGCCTGGTCAACCAGCGTGTGGCCGCCTGCCCGCTGGAGGTGCGGTCGTCGGCGGCGGCCTGGGTCGAAGGGCGCCTGCACGTGTGGTGCTCGACGCAGAACCCACACGGCGTCCGGGGCGCGTTGGCGGGCCTCTACGGCATCGGCGAGGCCGACGTGGCGGTGGTCGCGCCCGACGTGGGTGGCGGGTTCGGGGCCAAGATCGACCTCCATCCCGAGGACCTGCTGCTCCCGTGGCTGGCCCGCCGCTGCGGCCGGCCCGTGCGCTGGGTCGAGAGCCGCAGCGAGAACCTGCTGGCGATGGTGCAGGGCCGTGCCCAGGTGCAGGACGTGGCCATCGGCGGCCGGCGCGACGGCACCATCGAGGCCTACCGCCTGTCGATCGTGCAGGACGCCGGTGCCTACCCGGGCATGGGCGCCTACCTGCCGATGATGACCCGGTCGATGGCGGCCGGCACCTACGCCATCCCCGTCGTCGAGTCCGACGCACGGGTGGTGGTCACCACCACCCCGCCGGTCGGCGCCTACCGGGGGGCGGGCCGCCCCGAGGCCACCGCCGCCATCGAGCGCGCGGTCGACCTGTTCGCGGCCGAGGTGGGGATGGACCCGGCCGACGTGCGCCGGCGCAACCTGCTGCCCCGGTTCGACGAGCCCCTCACCACGCCCACCGGGGAGACCTATGACTGCGGTGACTACCCAGCGGCGTTGGAGCGGGCGCTGGTGGCCGCCGGCTATGACGAGCTGCGCGCCGAGCAGCGCCGGCGCCGCCGGCAGGGCGACCCCATCGCCCTCGGCATCGGCGTCGCCGTCTACGTGGAGGTGACCGCCGGTCCGTCGGGCGGGAGCGAGTTCGCCCGGGTGGAGGTGCGGCCCCGGCCGGACGCCGCCGGCGGCCCCGACGGTGTCGACGTCGTCGTCTCCACCGGCAGCTCGCCCCATGGGCAGGGGCTGGGTACGGCGTTCGCCATGTTGGTCGCCGACGGGCTGGGAGTCCCGATCGAGCACATCGAGGTGCGGCACGGCGACACCGATACGGTCCCGAGGGGCGGCGGAACGATGGGCTCGCGGTCGCTCCAGCTGGGCGGGTCGGCCGTGCGCGGCGCCGCCGTCGACGTGGTCGACCAGGCCCGGAAGGTCGCGGCCGAGCTGTTGGAGGCCGCGCTGGACGACGTCGAGCATGACGCCGCGGCGGGGACCTTCCGCGTGGTCGGCACGCCCGCGGTCACGCGCACCTGGGCCGACGTCGCCGCGGCGGCGGTCGGTCAGGGGACGCCGCTGGCCGCCGACCACGACTTCCAGGTATCCCAGCCGACCTATCCGTTCGGCGTGCACGTGGCCGTCGTCGAGGTCGATACCGAGACCGGTGACGTCCGGCTCGTGCGGTTGGTGGCGTGCGACGACGCCGGCCGCATCCTCAACCCGCTGCTCGCACACGGCCAGCGCCACGGCGGCCTGGCGCAGGGCGCCGCCCAGGCGCTGTACGAGCAGGTCGCCTTCGACGCCGAC
The DNA here is from genome assembly GCA_963813485.1 of uncultured bacterium. Classification (GTDB taxonomy): domain Bacteria; phylum Actinomycetota; class Acidimicrobiia; order Acidimicrobiales; family VFJN01; genus DASQUK01. Next base: position 9,156 of record CAWEZE010000004.1, on the reverse strand, counting down.
GGCAACCCGTTGACCGCCACCTTCGCCGACTACCCGATCGTCTCCGCGGCGGAGCTGCCGTCGTTCGAGCTCGTCGACCTGGAGACGCCAACGTGGGTCAATGCGCTCGGTGCCAAGGGCATCGGCGAATCCGGGACCATCGGCTCCACCCCTGCGGTCCACAACGCAGTGTGCGACGCCCTGGCGCACCTCGGGGTCCGGCACATCGACATGCCGTGCACGCCGGCGAGGGTGTGGCGGGCGATCCGGGAAACGGGCAGGATGAGCACCAGCGGGTCGTGACGACCGTCACGACCGAACGTGAGGGGGGCCACCGCTGTGAACATCACCCTTTCGGTCAACGGGGAGGAGCGCTCGACCGACGTCGAACCTCGCCGGCTCCTGGTGCACCACCTCCGGGACGACCTCGGGCTGACCGGCACCAACGTTGGCTGTGACACATCGTCGTGCGGGGCCTGCACGGTGCTGATGGACGGGGAATCGGTGAAGTCGTGCACGATCCTGGCGGTGCAGGCCGACGGCCACGAGATCACGACGATCGAGGGTCTGGCGGCGACCGCCCGTGGGGACAACGGGGATCCGGGCGCCCTGCACCCGATGCAGCAGGCCTTCCATGAGCAGCACGGCCTGCAATGCGGATTCTGCACCCCCGGCATGGTGATAGCCGCGGTGTCGCTGCTGCAGGAGAACCCCCATCCCAGCGAGGCCGACGTGCGACTGGGCCTGGAGGGCAACCTCTGCCGCTGCACCGGCTACCACAACATCGTGCGGTCGGTGCTAGCCGCCGCCGGCGAACTTCCGAAGTCCGAGGAGGTGCCGGCATGACCGCGACCGACGTTGCCCAGGAGAAGGCCGGCGCCCGGGGGATGGGCGCCCGGCTGCTCCGCAAGGAGGACGCCCGCCTGCTCACCGGCGAGGCGCGCTTCGTCGACGACCTGTCCATCCCGGGCGCGCTGTGGCTCGGCATGGTCCGCAGCCCGTTCGCGCATGCCCGCATCGGCAACGTCGACGCCAGCGCGGCGCTGGCCATCCCCGGCGTGCGCCATGTGTTCACCGGGGCGGATCTGCGGGACGGCTGGGCTGCGGCCATGCCGTGCGCCTGGCCCGTCACCGAGGACATGAAGGCGGCCGACCACTGGCCGGTGGCCGTCGACAAGGCCTGCTACGTCGGCGACATCGTGGCCGTAGTCGTGGCGGACAGCCGTTACGCCGCCGTCGACGGCGTCGACGCCGTGGAGGTCGACTACGACCCCCTGGAGGCCGTGGTCGACCTCGAGGACGCAGCCGGCGATCGGGTCGTGATCCACGAGGGCCTCGGCACCAACCGCAGCTACACGTGGACGCTGGTACCCGATCCTGACGCCGTGGAGCGGGCGTTCGCGGAGGCCGCTCACGTCGTGCGGGAGCGCTACCTGCAGCAGCGGCTGATCCCCGTGGCGATGGAGACTCGCGGGGTGGCGGCCGTCCCGGGCGTCTACGGCGGCGACCTGACCGTCTATTCGGCCACCCAGATACCCCACATCCTCAAGATCATGATCACCGCCACGTGTGGCGTCCCCGAGTCCAAGGTCCGGGTGATCGCCCCGACCGTGGGTGGCGGATTCGGGTCCAAGCTGAACGTGTACGCCGAAGAGCTGATCGCCGTGGCGGTCGCCCGGCGCCTGGGCGTGCCCACCCGTTGGACCGAGGGCCGCAGCGAGAACTCGGTGGCCACGATCCAGGGGCGGGGGCAGATCCAGGACATCGAGCTGGCGGCCGATGCCGACGGCAGGGTCACGGCCGTCAGGGTCAAGCTGCTGGCCGACATGGGGGCCTACATGCAGCTGGTCACGCCGGGGATCCCGCTCCTGGGAGCCTTCCTCTACGGCGGCGTGTACGACATCCCCGCGTACTCGTTCGAGTGCACGGGCGTGTTCACGACCAAGACCCCCACCGATGCGTACCGGGGCGCGGGGCGGCCCGAGGCGACCTACGCCATCGAGCGGGCGATGGAGTCGCTCGCCCGGGAGGTCGGCGTCGATTCCGCAGCGATCCGCCGGCGCAACTACATCCCGTCGGATCGGTTCCCCTACGACGCGTCGTCGGGGTTGACCTTCGACTCCGGGAACTACGAGCCGACGCTCGATCGGGCGCTCGAGCTCGTGGACCACGATGGGCGCCGGGCGGAGCAGCAGCGTCGGCGCGACGCCGGCGACACCAAGCACCTGGGCATCGGCATCGCCACCTACGTGGAGATGTGCGGACTCGCCCCGAGCCGGGTGCTGGCGTCGCTGAACTATGCCGCCGGCGGCTGGGAGGCCGCGACGGTGCGCGTGCTGCCGACCGGCACGGTCCAGGTGGTGAGCGGTGCCACGCCCCACGGCCAGGGCCACGAGACCTGCTGGTCGCAGATCGTGGCCGACAAGCTGGGAGTCGACCCCGACAGCGTGGAGGTGCTGCACTCCGACACCGCCATCAGCCCGATTGGCATGGACACCTACGGCAGCCGTTCGCTGCCCGTCGGCGGCGTGGCGGTGGGCATGGCTTCGGACCAGGTGCTCGACAAGGCCCGCAAGATCGCTGCCCACCAGCTCGAGTGCGCGGAGGACGACCTGGAGCTGGTCGATGGCGAGCTGCGGGTCAAGGGCACGCCCACCAAGGCGATGACGCTCCAGGCGGTCGCCTTCGAGGCCTTCAGCGCGCATGACCTGCCGGACGGCATGGAGCCCAACCTCGTGGGCCAGGTCACCTACGACCCACCCAACTTCGTGTTCCCGTTCGGCACCCACGTGGCGGTGGTCGAGATCGACGAGGAGACCGGAGGCGTCGAGCTGCTCGACTACGCCGCCGTCGACGACTGCGGGGTCCAGGTCAACCCCATGATCGTCGAGGGCCAACTCCATGGCGGCATCGTGCAGGGCGCCGCCCAGGCGCTGTGGGAGGAGGCGATGTACGACGACGACGGGCTCCTCCGGAATCCCACGCTGACCGACTACTGCGTGCCCTCGGCCGCCGAGGTGCCGAGCATCAGGCTCGATCACACGGTCACCCCGAGCCCGACCAACCCGCTGGGTGTGAAGGGCATCGGGGAGGCCGGCACGATCGTGTCGACGCCGACCGTCATCAACGCCATCGTCGACGCCCTGGCGCCGCTGGGGATCACCGACATCGCCATGCCGGCCACGCCCGAACGGGTCTGGGCGGCCATCCGGGAGGCTCGGGAGGGACAGGCATGATCCCCGCAGCATTCGACTACCAGCGCGCGTCCAGCGTCGACGAAGCCGTCGGGCTGCTGGGCGAGCACGGGGAGGACGCCAAGCTACTGGCCGGCGGCCACTCGCTGCTGCCGCTCATGAAGCTGCGGCTTGCTGCCCCGGCGGTGCTCATCGACATCGGCCGGCTCGACGACCTGTCGTACGTCCGCAGTGACGACGGCCAGGTGCGGATCGGGGCGCTGACCCGCCACCACGACCTGGCCACGTCCGACGAACTGCGCGAGCAGGTGCCGCTGCTGGCCCACATCGCGGGCCAGATCGGCGACCCGCAGGTGCGCCACCGCGGCACGATCGGCGGCTCGATCGCCCACGGCGACCCGGCGTCCGACCTGCCCGCGGCGCTGCTGGCGTTGCGGGGCACGTTCGTTGCCCGCGGGCCCGGTGGGGAACGGGAGATTCCCGCCGACGAGATGTTCACCGACTTCCTGGAGACGGCGCTGGCGCCGGACGAGGTCCTGACGGAGATCCGGGTCCCGGCGGTGGGTGGCGCCCCGTGGGGATTCCAGAAGTTCGTTCGTCGGGCGCAGGACTGGGCGATCGTCGGGTGCGCAGCCGTGCTCGGCAACGGCACGTCGGGCGGGCCCGGCGTGGGGCTGGTCCACATGGGCGCGACGCCGCTGCGAGCCCCGGGCGTGGAGGAGGCGCTACGAAACGGAGCGTCGCCGAGCGACGCGGCTGCCCGGGCCGACGAGGGCACCAATCCCCCCGACGACCTCAACGCCTCCGCCGAGTACCGCCGGCACCTCGCCCAGGTGCTGGTCCGCCGGGCCCTGGAGTCCGCCCAGGCGTAGGTAGCGGTGGTCCCGAGGCAATAGGGACCGCGCAGCCACTCTCGAGGCACGAGGGTCCGGCGCCCGGACCCTCGTGCCTCGAGTCTGGGTCTGCAGACCCCATTGCCTCGGGCCCAGCCAGGCCCGGCAACCGCCCGACGGGACCTGGGCCGTAGGCTGGTGGGCATGCCCGCCGCATCCGCCGGCCCCGCCGGCCCCGTCTCTGGCGTCCCTGTCGCCAGGGGAGCCGTCGCCGCCGAAACCGTTGACGACGTCGTCGAGGGCCTGGCCGCGCACGACTACCTCGCCGACGAGGGGCTGGCCACCGCCGTGCTGCTGGCGCTGCGCCTGCAGCGGCCGCTGTTCCTCGAGGGCGACGCGGGAGTGGGCAAGACCGAGGTCGCCAAGGCCCTGAGCGCTTGGACCGGGGGGCGGCTGGTGCGCCTCCAGTGCTACGAGGGCATCGACGCCTCGCAGGCGTTGTACGAGTGGGACCACGCCCGCCAGCTGCTCCACCTGCGGGCGGCCGAGGCCGCCGGGCGGGCCACCGCCACGGGAGTGGAGGCACTCGAGGACGAGCTCTACGACGAGCGCTTCCTGGTGCGGCGGCCGCTGCTCCAGGCCCTCGACGGCGTCGCCGACGGCAGCGCACCCCCGGTGCTGCTCATCGACGAGATCGACCGTGCGGACGACGAGTTCGAGGCGTTCCTGCTGGAGCTGCTGTCCGACTGGGCCGTGACCATCCCCGAGCTGGGCACGGTGTGCGCCACCGTCCCGCCGGTCACCGTCCTCACGTCCAACCGCACGCGCGACGTCCACGACGCCCTCAAGCGCCGTTGCCTGTACCACTGGGTCAACCAGCCCGAGGTCGAGCGCGAGGTTGCGATCGTGCGGCTCCGGGCGCCCGAGGTACCGGCGACGCTGGCGCGGGACGTGGCGATGGCCGTCGCCGAGGTGCGGACGTTCGGCCTCTACAAGCCGCCCGGCATCGCCGAGACCATCGACTGGGCACGCGCCCTGTCGACGCTGGGCCGGACGTCGCTCGACCCCGAGACCGCGTCGGCCACCCTGGGGTCGGTGGTCAAGTACCGCGAGGACGAGCAGCGGGTGCGCGACCACGGGATCGACGAGCTCGTGCGGCACGCGGTGCGCGATGGCGCCTGACGACCGGGGCTCGGGGGCCACGCGACCCGAGCGCATGGTGGTCGACTTCGTGGACCGGGTGCGCCGCGAGGGTCTGGCTGTGCCCCCGGGATCGGCGGTCGAGTACGGGCGGGCACTGGGGGCCCTGCGGTCGACGCGGCTCTCCGCCCTGTACTGGGCCGGTCGCGCCACCCTCGTACGCCGCCCGGAAGACATCGGTCCCTACGACCGGGCGTTCGCGGCGTTCTTCGCCGGCGCCGACGACGCGCTGGTGAGACGGCTGTCGGTCCCGGTCCAGCTCCATGTCGACGCCCCCGACGACCCGGAGGCCGACGACCCGCGGGACGACGGCGACGAGGACGAGTCGCCGGCGGGCGAGGTGCGGGCGTTGCGCTGGAGCGCCACCGAGCTGCTCCGGCACAAGGACCTGTCCCAGTGCACGGCGGACGAGCTCGCCGAGGCGCACCGGCTGATGGCCGACCTGCGTGTGCACGCCGCCCTGCGGCGCAGCCGCCGCCGGCGCAGGACGTCGCGGCATCGCGGTCATCCCGATCTGCGCCGCACCGTGGCTCGATCGCTGCGGACGGGTGGCGAGGTGGTGCGCCCGGCGGCCAGCGAACGCGGCGAGCGGCCCCGTCGGCTGGTCCTGCTGCTCGATGTCAGCGGCTCGATGGAGCCGTACGCCCGGGCGCTGGCCCGGTTCGCCCACGCGGCCGTGGCGGCCCGTAAGCGGGGCCAGGTTGAGGTGTTCGCACTCGGGACCCGCGTCACCCGCATCTCCCACGAGCTGGCCACCCACGATCCGGACGCCGCGCTGCGGCGGGCCGCCGATGCAGTCGCCGACTGGGCGGGCGGCACCCGCCTTGGCGAAGGGTTGCGCACGTTCAACGACCGCTGGGGCGTGCGGGGCCTGGCGCGGGGAGCGGTGGTGGTGATCTTGTCCGACGGCTGGGACCGGGGCGATCCCACCCTGCTGGGATCCGAGCTGGCGCGGCTGCGGCGCGTCGCCTACCGCGTGGTGTGGGTGAACCCGCTGAAGGCGTCGCCCGGGTTCGCACCGCTGGCGCAGGGCATGGCAGCGGCCCTGCCGCACATCGACGAGTTCGTGGAGGGCCACTCGGTTGCCTCGCTGGAGGCGCTGGCGGAGCTGGTGGCGCGATGACAGCGCAGGCGGAAACCGAAAGGATGGTTCCATGAGAGACCTGCTCGACGAGCTCGACCGCTGGCGCGGGGAGGGCGTGCCGGTCGCCATCGCCCGGGTGGTGGACCTCGACGGTTCGGGCCCGCGGGCGCCGGGTGCCGCCATGGCGGTGAACGAGCGGGGCGAGGTGATCGGCTCGGTGTCGGGCGGCTGCGTCGAGGGCGCCGTGGTGACCGAGGCACTGGACGTGCTGCGCACCGGCCAGCGCAAGGTCGTGACCTTCGGCTACAGCGACGACGACGCCTTCGCGGTGGGCCTGACCTGCGGCGGCACCATCCATCTGTTCCTGGAGCCGTTGGACTGGTGACGGGCGTGGCGTCGAACGGCTCGGGGCGTCTGTACGAGGAGTTGGCGGCGGCCATCCGGGCCGAGGACGCCGTGGCGCTGGCCACGGTCATCGCCGGCCCGGGGCAGGGCGGAAAGCTGCTGGTCGGTCCGGGGCGCAGTCCCATCGGCTCGCTGGGCAACGCCGACCTGGATCGGGTCGTCATCCGCGACGCCCTGGGCGAGCTGGCCGCCGGCACGACGGTCGTCCGCCACTACGGCGAGCACGGCGAGGCACGGGAGACTGTCGTGGCCGTGTTCGTGGAGAGCTTCGCCCCGCCGCCGCAGATGCTGGTCTTCGGCGCGGTGGACTTCACGGCGGCACTGGTGCGGGTGGCCAAGGTGCTCGGCTACCGGGTCACGGTGTGTGACGCCCGTGAGGTGTTCGCCACGCGGGTCCGGTTCCCGCAAGCCGACGAGGTGGTGGTCGACTGGCCCGATCGGTTGCTGGGCCGCGTCGGCGGCGGGCTCACGGCGCGCGACGCTGTCTGCGTGCTCACCCACGACGCCAAGTTCGACGTTCCCGCCCTCGTGGCGGCGCTGGCCACCGACGTGGGCTACATCGGCGCGATGGGCAGCCGGCGGACTCACGCCGAACGGATCGCGCGCCTCGAGGAGGCGGGCGTCGACGCCGCATCCCTCCTCAGGATCCGGGCCCCCATCGGCCTCGACATCGGAGCCCGAACGCCGGAGGAGACGGCGGTGTCCATCTGTTCCGAGATCATCGCCCAGCGCACCGGTCGCCACGACGCCCGTCCCCTCCGCGACACCGAGGGCCCGATCCACGGCGGTGACACCGAGCCGCTCGTCGGCGGCTGAGCCGTGACCGTCGCGGCGATCGTGCTGGCGGCGGGCGGGGGATCACGGTTCAGGGCATCGGGCGGCGACGGCCACAAGTTGCTGGCGCCCTACCGGGGGCGCACGGTGGTGGAGTGGGCCATCGACAACGCGGCCGCCGCCGGGCTGGACGGGGTTTATGTGGTCCGGGGCGCCACCGACCTGCCGGTCCCGCGGCTGGCGGCCGACACCGTGCGGTTCGTGGCCAACGACCGGTGGCGGGAGGGCATGGCGACGTCGCTGCGGGCCGGCCTGACCCGAGCGCGCCGGGACGGCCACCACGCCGTGGTGGTCGGCCTCGGGGACCAGCCGCTGGTGCTGGCCGAGTCCTGGCAACGCGTGGCCCAGGCGAAGGCGAAGCCCATCGGCGTAGCGACGTACAACGGGACCCGGGGGAACCCGGTACGCCTGTCTTCGCTCGTCTGGCCGTTGTTGCCGGTCGCGGGGGACCAGGGCGCGAGGGTGGTGATGCGCCGCCGGCCGGACCTGGTGATGGAAGTACCGTGTCCGGGAGGTGCCGCAGACATCGATACCGTCGACGATCTGAGGGAATGGAGCTGATGCCGTGGACCTGACCAACGAGTTCCGGGTGGGCGTCCCGGTGGAGGAAGCCTGGAAGGTGCTCACCGACGTCGAGCGCATCGCCCCGTGCATGCCGGGGGCGCAGCTCCAGGAGATCGAGGGCGACGAGTACCGCGGGGTCGTGAAGGTCAAGGTGGGCCCCATCACGGCGCAGTACAAGGGCGCGGCGCGCTTCGTCGAAAAGGACGAGGCCGCGCATCGGGCGGTGTTGCGGGCCGAAGGTCGCGAGACGAGGGGCCAGGGCAACGCCAACGCCACGATCACGGCGCAGCTCGATTCCGATGGCGACGGCACCAAGATCTCGGTGACGACGGATCTCACCATCACCGGCCGGGTAGCCCAATTCGGCCGGGGTGTGCTGGCCGACGTGTCGACCAAGCTCCTGGGCCAGTTCGCCGACTGCCTCGAAACGAAGCTCCTGGCGGGGGAGGCCGGCGGGGGCGGCGGCGCAGCTGGCGGTGGTGATGCCGGCGCTGTGGGCGGTGCGGGTGGTGGCGAAGCCGGCTCGGCGACCTCTGCCGGCTCGGCCCCGCCTGCATCGGCGACCGGCGGCCCCCGGGACATCGCCTCGGAGGGCGCGGCCGCGACGCTAGAAGACGTGCCGCAAGGCGCAGCCTGGCCCGGCCAGGCGGCGTCCTCCGGACCCACGGCCAAGACGGCCGAAGCCACCGCACCGTCCGCCGGCGACGCCGACCGGGCGCGGGCCAACGGCACGTCCGGCCCGTCGATCCGGGTGGTCGACTCGCCGGAACCCGAGCCCGTCGACCTCCTCGAAGCCGCCGGCGCCCCGGTCGCCAAGCGGCTGGCGCCTGCCCTCATCGGGCTCACGGTCCTGTGGCTCCTGACCATCTTCCTGCGCCGCCGGCGTCGCCGCTGACACCCTGGAGCCGCCGTCGCACGATTGGGAGCCCAGGGCGGTCGCGCTAGAGTTTCTCTCCTGCCCGGGTTCCCGGACAGCCACGTCGGAGTGGCGGAATTTGGCAGACGCGCCAGGTTGAGGGCCTGGTGCCCGATAAGGGCGTGGGGGTTCAAGTCCCCCCTCCGA
>CAWEZE010000003.1:0-42690 GCA_963813485.1 uncultured bacterium | reverse complement strand
CAGGGGTTCGATTCCCCTCGCCGCCTCAGACCCTCGCCGCCTCAGCGCCCCTGCGGCCATCGGCCATCCGTTTGTGTAGTCCTACGGTTTCTGCGGCCCGTGCCCTCGGCGCAGTATGCGGCTAATGACGGCGCCGTCCCCCGACGCCGTTGCTCGCTCTCGCGAAGGGATGAACGGCGATGTCGCTCCTCACGGGTCAGGAGATCACCGGGGACATCACCCGCTCGTACGCCGTCCACGTTCCTGACGATCCCGTCGGGGCAACCGTTCCGGCCATCGTCGTGTTTCACGGTGGAGGACAGGATGTGACGACGATCGCGAGGCGCTGGGGAGTCGATCCACCCAACCCTGTTCCGGTGAATCTGACCGACTACTTGCTGGTGTTTCCGGAATCCGACCCCCGCCTCGGGGAGGAGTGGGTTCATTACAAAGCCGGCGACAGCGGCTTTCCCACCCTGGACCTCGACTTCGTGCAACTGCTCGTGACCGAGCTGACGACGCGTGCGTACGAAACTGCGTCGGCGACCTTTCCTACCGTGACTGCGGATCCGGGTCTGCTGTACGCGGCTGGCTTCTCCAACGGCGGCGGCATGGTGTGGCAGTTGCTCAACTCCAGCCTGTCGGCGGCCTTCCGCGGCTTCGCCGCCGTCGGCATGGCGTTGGATCCGGAGAAGGCCCGGCGCTATCGGTGCGAGTTGGCCAGCGCCGGTGCCCTGCCCGAGCCGGCGCCGGTCGCCTACATCCAGGGCACCGCCGACCGCGGCTACCGCCCGACGTTCACGCAGTTGGAAACGGCGCTGGGCATGACGCTGCCCGCGTTCACCGCGACGGAGATGCTGGAGCGCAACGGCATTCCCACAGACGCGCCGGCCACAACGCGACTGATGCCCGGGAGCGCTGGCGTCACCGAGGTGGTCGTGCAGCTCTTCGAGGGAACGGAGGCTTTCCTGCTGGCAACCGTGATCAACGGCGGTCACAACTGGCCGACCCCGACGACCCACGGGAACCCGCCGGTGGCGGATCACTTCGATGCCACTGCCGCGATCGTCGAGTTCTGGCGTCGGCACGCCGGACTGCTGTGACCGCAGGCCGGCGGGGCGCACGGGCCATCGTCAGGGGACAAGGACGATCTTGCCGAGGGTGTGGCGCTGTTCCAGCTCGCGATACGCCTCCTGTACCTCGGCGAGGGGGTAGGTACGGGCGATCGGCACATCGAGGCGGCCAGCGTCGATGAGCCCGGCCAGCTCGGCGAGTACCTCGGCGCGGGCGCCGACCATGTTGCCGTCGGTCTTGGCGCCGTAGCGACGAGCGGCGGTCCAGTCGGCGATCGTGTCGATGCGTTCGGGGGTGATGCCGAGGGCGATGGCGAGGTCGACGTAACCGCCACCGAAGGTGTCGATGAACGCGTCCATTCGCCCGCCAGCGGCGTCACGAATGCGTTCCTCCACGCCGTCGCCGTAGTCCACCGGCACGATGCCGTGGTCGCGTAGCCAGCCATGGTGGGGCGGGCTGGCAAGCCCGAGCACCGTCGCGCCGGTGACGCGGGCCAGCTGCACGGCGATGGTCCCGACGCCACCCGCGGCCCCGGACACGACGACGGTGTCGTCGTCGCCGGGAGCCACGGCATTGACCGCCGCGTAGGCGGTCGCCCCCGCGACGAAGAGCGCGCCGGCCACGTCCCACGGCACGCCGGAAGGGCGGGGGGTGAGGTGGTCGGCGTCGACGGCGACGAGCTCGGCCTGGCTGGCCCGGTCGTGCGTGAAGCCGATCACCTCGTCGCCGACCGCCACGCCGGTGACCCGGTCGCCCACCTCGTCGACCACGCCGGCCAGGTCGCTGCCCTGCCCCGAGGGGAACGTCGCCGGCCACCGCTCGTGCAGCAGCCCGGCGCGGATGGCAGCCTCGCCCGGGTTTATCCCGGCGGCCCTGACGCGCACGACCACCTGCTCCCGGCCGGGGACGGGACGGGGAACCTCGACCACCTGCAGCACGTCGACGTCGCCGTAGCGCTCGAACCGGACGGCCTTGGGCATGGAGCGCCTCCTCTATCGGGAACCTCAGCTTGCATCGCGCAAAGTCTGACCGTCCGGCGGGGGGTCGAGCCGCCACCTCGTAGGGCCGGGCGGCCGCCAGGGCGTGTCGCCCCCGTAGTGGAATCGGCTCAGCACGCGGTGCCTCCGACGAGATCTTGCCCAGTCGTGTCCACCAATTCTGCCTGACGGGCGTCTGTACGGGTGCGTCCCCGGCGGACGGGGACGGCGAGGAGGATTCTGGCGATGCGGAAGTTCTTGGTCCTGGCGATGGCGGCACTTGCCCTGCTCGCCGGTCTTGCCCTTCCCGCGGAGGCGCGCGGCACTGCCGCTCCCTTCTGCGGCATTCGATGGGGATCACTGCCCAAGCAGGATCTCCACTACACGACAGCGAACATCACGAACCTGCGGGCGGGGCGCCACGCGTGCTTCGACCGCCTCGTGGTCGACCTCGGGCCGCGCAGCCCGGGTTGGCCGGGACCCGATGCCAACGGCTACCAGGTGCGCTACGTGAGCCAGTTCACGAGCGATCCCTCTGACAGGCCGATCGCGCTCGCGGGTGCGGCCGACCTCTCGATCGTCGTGCACGCTCGTGCGATCGACGACGACGGCAGGCCGACGTACCGGCCGGCCAACGCGACCCGCGCGGTCAACGTGGCCGGGTTCTCGACCTTCCGACAGGTCGTCTTCGACGGCACTTTCGAGGGACAGACGCAGATCGGGCTCGGTGTGCGTGCCCGCCTGCCGTTCCGGGTGTTCATCCTGGCCGGACCGGGCGCAGGCTCCCGCTTGGTCATCGACGTCGCCCACCGCTGGTAGGCGCAACAGCTCATCGCGGTGTGGGGCCGGCGAGCGTCGCCGGCCCCACACCCGCGCGTGGGCGCGCTGGGCGGTCCATCAGGGCACAGCGACGGTGGACTCGGTCGTTCCGGCGTCGGAGTTGGTGGCGGCGACAAGGTCCTGCCACTCGTCCTCGGAGATCTCGACGAGGCTGCTCACGAAGTCGTCGACCGTGGAACGGTCGACACCGCTGAGCGTGGCGACCACCGTGGCCGCGTCCGTCTGACGCCAGACGAGGGACCACCGTCCGTCGTTCCGGTCCTCGACCAGCACCGTCCGGTGACCCAGCACCGACACCCGCTCGACCTCGCTATCGGTCGCCAACAACTCACCCAGGTACGTCTCGAAGGACGCCTCGCCCCGGTCGTCGATTGTGACGTGGATGGTCGCCGCGCCTCGCTCGAGGACCAGCCGGCGGACGGCGTTCCGGTCGGGGCTCGTCGGCGCAATGGGGTCCTCTCTCATGCCCTTGGGCAGTCGGCGGGCGACGAACCCGAGCTTCGCTTCCACCGGCGGGTACTGGATGTCGCCGTCCTTGATATCGAGACCATCGGCGAACTCGACGACCTGACGCTGGGTGAGGCCCCGGGCCTCGAGGTAGGCGTGGCTGTCGCTCTGTGCCGGGCTCCAACGGACGGTGAAGCTCTCGGAGCCCGTTTGCTCGATGTATCCCTCAGTTCCAGCGACGGCCGCCGGATGTGCGCCCGGGTCCGGCACGATCGCGTCCGACGCCACCTGGTGGTGGAGGAAGATGCTCGGCCCGGTGAGCTTGTCGGGCCGGCGGAACACCTGGATCGACCCCGAGGCTGGGTCGTAGACGTCACTCATGTCCGGGGTCGCCGTCGTGTCGTCGGCCGTGATGTGCCAGCCGTCGAGGTCTGCGGCCAACGCCGGTAGTGAGCCCGGGGTGGGTCCCGCAGATGTCGGTCTCGACGTCGGCGGGTGGTCGATCTGCAGCGCCATGGCGCCGCCAAGGACGAGCAGCGCCATGAGCCCACCGCCGACCGCGTTCCGCACCTGGCGTCGACGGCGGAGCGTGGCTGCCCGGCGACCGATGGCCTGCCTCGCGTCGGGCGTCGCGGGCGCGGCCAGATCGTCGGCTAGGCGGTTCAGGCGGTCTTCCAACGGCGGCGGCGTCATCGCTCGATCACCTCACGGAGCTGGGCCAGGGCCCGATGCAACATCGATTTCACGGTTCCGGGACGAACCCGCAGGATCTCGGCGATCTCGCGTTCCGGCAGGCCGGCGTAGTAGCGGAGCACCACTGCGGCCCGGCGCTTGGGAGCCAGCGAGGCGAGGGCATCACCCAGTTCGTCCGCCCCCAGCTCACTCGTCCGGTCGTCCCGGTGCAGGAGCCGGAAGCGCTGCTCGAGGCGGCGGCGTCGCAGCATGTCGTGGCTCCGGTTGACGACGCATCTGTGCAGGTAGCCCTCGGGATTGTCGAGGCGGGCCCAGCGCAGCTCGATGCGGGCGAAGGCGTCCTGGACCACATCCTCGGCCTCGGCACGCGATCCGACGAGCAGGAACGCCACCCTGACCATCGGCTCGTACCGACTCCGGAACAAGTCCTCGAACGTGGTCGCCCCCAGCTCCACCGGCATGCGCTCGCCCGTCTCCTCCCGCGCCCGGAGCTGCGCCCCCGCGAGCGCACCGCCTGTGATGCTCATGCCTCATTGACGGGCGCCTCGGCGGAGTGGTTCCGCGCGATCTCGATCAGCCGATATCCAGTGGGCCCCCCGGAGGGTTCGACCCGATACGCCCACGCCACCCGCAAGGCCCCGGGAGCCTGACCGGCACCACGATACGCGTGCAGCACCGCATAGAGCTCGTCGCCGGGCCCGACGGCGAACGACAGGCCTCCGGCGCCGCCCAGCTGGGCCGTGGTGACGATGCCCGGGTCCGCGCTGGTGCGAAGCCACGGCGACGCGCCACCCGTCCGCCGGCAGGGCCCCAGCGGTCCGGCGCAGACTGCTAGGCCCGTTGCGTAGTCCTGCGTCTCCCAGCGGTTCGCCGACCATGTGAGCAGCCACTGGCCGGTGGCCGGATGGCGAGCCATGGCCGGGTTCTCGATCGGGCCGATGCCGGGGGTCCCCTCGGGGTAGCCCTCCTCCCACGAGAAGGCGCCGACGAGCAACGTGGTTGTGGTCGGCCCCGCCATGGAGGCGATGGAGAGCCCGTCGGGGCCCAGCCTGGATGCCACGATCCTGCCGGTGACGTTGGCGCCGTCGTCCTGGCGCCAGAGCAGGTACCAGCCACGGCCGTCGTTGACCGGGTAGGGGTCGATGCTCCAGTAGCCGGGCGTGCAGTGCAGTGGGCCGGGAAGTGGGGCGAACGGCCCCGCCGGTGACGCGGAGATCGCGGCCCCGAGGCACTTCGTGGCGTCTCCCGACCGTGCCGCGGTGGCGGCGAAGTAGAGCACGTAGCGGTCGCCGATCCGGGCCGGTGCCGGCGCCCAGATGGCGTAGTCATCGGGCGCCACCCAAGCGGGCCGATCCGGCATGGCGTCGCCGTCGAGCCGCCCCCCCAAGGCCAGGTCGTGGCTGGTGAAGCGGGGGACCCGATAGTCGTGGCAGGTGCCGCGCACGCAGTGGGTGGCCGACGTCGCGTAGACGTGGAAGCCGCCGTCGGCGTACAGCGCCCCGGGGTCGGCAGCCTCGCGGTCGACGCCCTCGCCCTGATCCCAGCTCCAACTGCTCGCTGGCTGTATCGGGGCGAGCGGGCCCGTCGGCCGTGTTGTGGGCGGCGGCGCGCCCCCGGGGACCGCCGATGTGGCCGCGGGTGCGGCCGCGGGACTCGTGTGCCCGTCGAGGCGGGCGTCGAGGCCGCCGGCGACCATGCCGGCCGCCAGCGTGCTGGAGCCCAGCACGCGGCGGAGCCGCCGGCGGCGACGGAGCAGCGCCACGCGGCGGCGCACCGAGGTGCGCGCCGCGTGGCGTGAGGCCGTGGCGACGTCACCGACCGTCTGCCCGAGGAGGGACTGCAGGCGGGCGTCGAGGTCCGGCCGGTCCGAGTGAACCGGCAGTGCTGGGAAAGAGGCAAGCATGTCGCAATGACGTCCATCGCGGCTCCATGGTTCCCCCGCAGGCGCACGGTGGTGGCAGCGAGCGGCCGGTCAGCCGCCGGCGATCAGCGTCTCGTAGCCAGAGGCAAGATCGTAGAGGGCCGCCTTGCCGTCACCCCGGAACGACTTGCCGTGCATGATCGCGAGGGTTGTGGGGCTCAGGTCGCCGAGCTGCCGAATGGTCGTGGCGGTGTGGACTACCTGCGTCGCTACGACGCCGACGACGGAATCGTGGAGGAGAATCGCGCCCGGGCCGCCACCATGTCGATGTCCGACGCCATGGCCCTTGGCCTCGGGACTCCCGGCCATCAGCATAATGATACAGAGTACAGTTGAGGGCAGCCGGCCACGTGAGGGGGAGCGATGCCAGACGCACTGGAACGAGTGCTCGACCACCTGGCCATCAGGGAGCTCACCGCGCGGTACAACCGGGCCTTCGATGACGTCGACTCCGAGGCCTGGGCCGACACGTTCACCCCGGACGGGGTGATGGAGTATGGCGGCGCACCCATCTCGGGCCGCGACGCCCTGGTCAAAATGTCACAAGCCACCGGCTACGGCTTCGTCCACATCACCACCGACCCCATCATCGAGGTCGACGGCGACCGCGCCACCCAGCGCTGCACCGTGATCATCGCCAACCGGAGCCAGGCCCGCGACCGTGTGGGTATCCGTATGACCGGCCGCTACGAGGACGAATTGGTACGCACGCCCGGCGGGTGGCGGTTCAAGCGGCGCAAGGCGATCCTCGACGTCGACCTTGGCGGCTGACTGCGACCCGCCATGACGATCGAGGGCACCGCGGCGCTGGTGACCGGTGGGTCCAGGGGGATCGGCCAGGCGATCGTTCGCCGGCTCCGTGAGGCGGGCAGCCGCGTCGCCGTGCTCGACCTCGAGGCACGCGACGGCGACGGCGATGTGGCGTTGCTCTGCGACGTGGCCGACGAGAAGTCAGTGGTCGAGGCCGTCGCCACGGCCATCGACCGGCTCGGCGCGCTCGACCTCGCATTCCTCAACGCCGGAGTCGGCGGACTCGCGCCGCTGCTGGCCATGACCGCCGACGAGTGGGATCGAAACCACGACGTGAACCTCCGGGGAACGTTCCTCTGCCTCCGGGAGTGCGCCCGGGCGATGGTCGCTAACGGGACGGGTGGATCCATCGTGATAACGGGCTCGGTGTCCGGGTTCCTCGCCGACCGCAACATGGCGCACTACAACAGCTCGAAGGCCGGCGTGGTCCAGCTCGCCCGGATCGCTGCCGCCGAGCTCGGGCCCCGGGGGATCCGGGTCAACGTCATTGCCCCGGGGACGACGGACACGCCGCTGTTCGCCCGGACCGACGCCGTGCCCGGCTACCGCGAGGCGGTGAGCGCCCGGACGCCGCTCGGTGCCGTGGGCAGCGCCGACGACGTGGCCGCAGCGGCCGTGGCCCTGGCGCAGTTGCGGTGGGTGACCGGCCAGGTACTGGTGGCCGATGGTGGCGTGTCGCTGCGCAGCCCGATCGACATCGCCGAGTTCCTGGCGCCCGGCTCCGACACTCCCGGCACGACGGCAGGAGCCCGCCGATGAGCACGCCTATGGACCGACCCCGCAGCCTCGACGTCGTGGTCGTCGGCGCAGGGTTCGCCGGCCTCTACGCGCTCCACCGCCTGCGCGGGCTCGGGATCTCGGTGCAGGTGTACGAGGCCGGTTCGGGCGTGGGTGGCACCTGGTTCTGGAACCGCTATCCGGGCGCCCGTTGCGACGTCGAGAGCCTCGAGTACTCGTACTCGTTCTCTCGGGAGCTCGAGCAGGAGTGGGACTGGAGCGAGCGGTATGCGCCCCAGCCCGAGATCCTCGGGTACATCAACCATGTCGCCGACCGCTTCGACCTCCGGCGCGACATCCAGTTCGACACCCGGGTGACCGCCGCCGCCTTCGACGAGACCTCCGGCCGATGGCGGGTCACGACCGACCGGGGCGACGACGTGTCGGCGCGGTTCTGCGTCATGGCGACCGGCTGCCTGTCGGCCGTTTCCACGCCCGACATCGACGGCCTGAGCAGCTTCCGCGGGAACTCGTACCACACCGGCCAGTGGCCGCACGAGGTCGTTGACTTCAGCGGGCAGCGGGTCGGCGTCGTCGGCACCGGCTCGTCGGGGATCCAGTCGATCCCCGTGATCGCCCGGCAGGCGTCGCACCTGGTCGTCTTCCAGCGCACGCCGAACTTCAGCCTCCCCGCCCGGAACGAGCCGCTGGCCCCGGACAGGCAGGCGGAGGTGAAGGCCGACTACCGCGCACTGCGCGAAGCGGCCCGCAGCTCGTTCTCCGCCATCGCGGTGTCGGCCCCGACGGAGCTCGCGTTGGAGGTCGAACCCGCCGAGCGCCAGCGGCGCTACGAGGCGGCCTGGGCCCGGGGTGGCCTGATGTCAGTGACGACGACGTTCCGCGACCTCATCCTCGACCAGGACGCGAACGAAACCGCCGCAGAGTTCATCCGTTCGAAGATCCGCGACATCGTCGTCGACCCCGGCGTTGCCCGGGTGCTCACGCCGACCGACCATCCCTTCGCCACCAAGCGACCCTGCCTCGACACGGGCTACTTCGAGACCTTCAACCGTGACAACGTCACCCTGGTCGACCTGAGGCAGACACCGATCACCGAGATCGTCCCCACCGGCATCCGCACCACCGGCGGCGTCCACGAGCTGGACAGCATCGTCTTCGCCACCGGGTTCGACGCCATGACCGGGCCCCTGTTGCGCGTCGACATCCGGGGCCGAGGGGACCGGCCACTGAGCGACAAGTGGTCCGCCGGCCCCCGGACGTACCTGGGGATCGCGACGGCGGGCTTCCCCAACCTCTTCATCCTCACGGGCCCGGGCAGCCCGTCGGTCCTCAGCAACATGGTCATGGCCATCGAGCAGCACGTGGACTGGATCGCCGACTGCCTGTCGTTCCTGGGAGCCAACGGGCTCGACGCCATCGAGGCCACCGTCGAGGCTGAGGACGCGTGGGTCGACCAGGTCAACCAGCTCGCGAACGCCACCCTGTTCCCGAGGGCCAACTCCTGGTACATGGGCGCCAACGTGCCCGGCAAGCCACGCGTCTTCCTGCCCTACGTCGGCGGCTTCCCGCAATATCGCGCCACCTGCGACGACGTGGCGGCTGCGGGGTACCGAGGGTTCACGCTGACCCCCGGCCGGGCCGCGGGGGACCGGTGACCCTGCGCGTCCCGGTGCCGCCTCTGCTCCGGCGGCTGTCGTCCGACGAGTACCGTCCCCTGCCCTGGCGGCGACCCGACCGGGAGGCGCTCGCCCTCTTCGGGGACGCAGCAAGGGAACAAGCGCGCCGGGCCGGGCTCGCGCCGCCGGCGTACGTGAGCGACCGCCGGGGCACGGCGGCGGCATTGCGGGCCATCGACGCCGCCGCCGGCGGTGGCTTCTACACCCTGCCCGCCGAGGCCGAGATCGACATCCCGACCGCCGACGCCTGCTTCGAAGGTGGAGCGGGGTCGGTCGTGGTCGACGTGCAGACCCATCTCGTGAACCCATCCAAGTTCCACGGCCCCGGGGCCGCAGCGCTCACCGGGTTCCTCGAGCTGACCGATCCGGAGCGGTGGTCCGGGGGCGTCGACCCGGCCCGCATCTCCGCCGCCGAGTGGGCGGCACTGGTGTTCGGCGGCAGCGAGACGGCCGTCGCCCTGCTCACGTCGCTGCCAGGACAATCGCACGAGAACGTTCTGTCCAACGCCGAGATCGCCGCCTGCCGCGAGGTCGTCGATCGCTATGCGGGCACCGGCCGGGTGCTCACCCACACGATCGTCCACCCCAACTACGGGCCCGGGGAGGTCGAGGCGATGCAGGCCTGGCGCGACCAGCTGCGGCCGTCGGGCTGGAAGGTGTACACGCTGTGGGACCCGCCCGAGACCGTGCCGCCCGGGGGGATGCCGACGGGCTGGTTCCTCGACGACGAGGCCGTCGGCATTCCGTTCCTCGAGCAGGTGCGCGCGCTGGGACCCAGGATCGTCTGCGCCCACAAGGGCATCGGCGGGCCGGTTCCCGGCGCCGCCCCAGCCGGGTCCGACCCCCGCGACATCGGACCGGCGGCCGCCCTGTTCCCCGACCTCACGTTTCTCGTGTACCACTCGGGCTACGAGCCCGATCCCATGGGCGAGGAGGGGCCGCATGAGGCCGACCCCGGCCGGGGTGTGAGCCGGCTGGTGGCGAGCCTGGCTGACGCCGGCATCGGCCCCGGTGCCAACGTGTACGCCGAGCTCGGGAGCACGTGGTTCCTGATGCTCCGCCGGCCCCGCGAGGCGGCCCACGTCCTCGGCAAGCTCCTGCTCGCCGTGGGGGAAGACCGCATCGTGTGGGGCACGGACTCCGTGTGGTACGGCCCCCCGCAACCGCTCATCGACGCCTTCCGCGCCTTCACGATCCCCGAGCGCCTGCAGGAGGAGCACGGCTACCCGCCGTTGACCCCGGCGGCCAAGGACAAGGTCCTCGGCCTGAACGCGGCCGCCGTCTACGGCGTCGACCTGCACGCGGCCCGGGCGTCGCGTGACGCCGGCCGGGAGTGGCTTGAGGCGGCGCGCCGCGAGCTGAGCGCGCGCGTGAGTTGACGTAGAGGGGCAGACTCGGGCCCAGGATGTCGAGCGGCGCGACGAAGCATCCCCACCCCAACCAGCGCGACGTCGCCTCATTGCCACCAGAGCTGCGGCGAACCACGGTTCCCCAGGCCGTTCGGGCCTGGGCGGAGCGGAACGCCGGCGTGCGCATCGTGCGGGTCCGACGGCTGGCAGGGGCGTCGTCGACCGCGGTGCACGGGCTGTACGCAGCGGACGGGACCCGGCTGGTGTTGCGGCGCTACGTGTGGCCGGGGTTCCTCGATGACGAGCCCCTCGCCCCCCGCCGGGAGGTCGACGCCCTGCGGTTCGGCTCGGCCCGCGGCTTGGCGGTGCCGGAGGTGGTGGCGGCGGACATCGCGGGCGTCGACATCGGCGACGGGGTGCCGGCCCTGCTCATGAGCTTCCTGCCGGGACGGGCGGTGGCGGCGCCCGACGCCCACCGACTCGCCGAGGTCGCGGCCGCCATTCACGCCGCCGACCCCGCCGGCTTCGGCCACGACTACTTCCCCTGGTATGCCGGCACGACGGTCGCTCCGCCGTCAACGTCACGGTGGCCGGAGCTCTGGGAGACGGCCATCGGGCTGTGGCACGACGCGGTGCCGGAGTACGTGCCGATGTTCATCCATCGGGACTTCCACCCGGGCAACGTCCTGTGGTCGCGGGGCCATGCGTCGGGCGTGGTCGACTGGGCCAACGCCTGTGTCGGTCCCACGGGATGCGACGTGGCCACCTGCCGCGCCAACCTCGCGGACCTGGCGGGCGACCGGGCAGCCGACGACTTCCGCGCGGCCTACGAGTCGCTCACCGGCGACGCGTTCCACCCCTACTGGGACATGGCATGCATCCTCGAGAACGGGTCGTCGTTCTGGACGCCGGCGCAGGTGGCCGCCAGCGAGCCGTACCTGGCCCGCGCCGTCGCCGCACAGGTGATGCTGCCCCGGCGCCGCTAGCCGCCTCGGGGTCGCCACGTCTGTGGCCGGTCCGCGGGCTCCAGCGGTGTCCAGCCGCGCTCCGCCATCTAGAGCAGGGTGCCGGGATCGACGTTGGCGCCGCACAGCACGACGGCGATGCGCTCGTCGGGATCGGCGTGCAGCCCCGCCGTCGTCAGCGCCGCGAGGGCAGCGGCCCCCGCCGGCTCCGTCGCGATGCGCAGCGCGCGCCACAGGCGTCGTTGCGCATCGACGAGGTCGGCGTCCTCGACGACGACGACGCCCTCGGTCCAGGCGCGGGCGGCGGCGAAGCCGAGCTGGCCGACCCGGCGCGCGCCCAGAGCATCGGCGGCGAGTCCCGACACGTCGGTGTCGACCACCCGACCCGCACGCAGGGCGGTGTCGAGGCCCCGGCACCCCCTGGTCTCGACACCCGTGACGCGGACCGCTCCCCGATACCAGCAGGCCACGCCCCCGATCAGCCCGGCGCCTCCGACGGCGACGACGACCCGATCGAGCCTGTCGGTCCCCTCGGTGCTGCGTGATGCGGCCGCCGCCTGCCGTTCCAGTTCGGCGGCGAGCGTGCCGGCGCCCTCGAGCATCTCGGGTTGGTCGAAGGCGTGAAGGAATCGCGCGCCGGTAGCGGCGGCGTGTTCGTGGCTGGCGGCCAGGGCCTCGTCGTAGTAGCCCGGAACGACCTCGACCGTGGCACCCAGCGACCGGAGCACGTCGAGCTTGGCAGGCGCCGTGGTATCGGTCACGAAGACGGTCGCCGGCACCCCCAGCCGGTGGGCGGCGTAGGCCACGGCCACGCCGTAGTTGCCGCCTGACGCCGCCACCACACCCGCCGCCGGCATCTCGCCCAGGAGCTGGTTGTGCGCGCCCCGGCCCTTGAACGAGCCGGCGTGCTGCAGCATCTCCAGCTTGAGGAGCAGCGGCCAGCGCCGGTCGGGCAGCTGGAGATCGACAGCGTCGACCTCGACCAGCGGCGTCACCCGGATCCACGGCGCCAGGCGCTGCGCCGCGCCCTTGATGTCCGAGCGAGAGGGGAGTGCGGGCATGTCGTCGGGCGGGGTCCGGGTGGCTGCGGCGTCGGGGGGCATCGGAGACGAGTCTGCCTGCGTGACGTGGGGAAACGGGTGTGATTGTTCGACCACTCAGCGCGAGCGAATCATTGCGCTGCGATCGGGGCACGCATAAGAGCGAAACCACTCGACACCGCGGTCGGGACCGCGGCCGAAAGGGAGAGCAACAAGATGCTCGGATTCATCATCTGGATGCTCATCGTCGGTGCGATCGCCGGCTACCTGGCCCGCTTGCTCGTGCCCGGGCGTGACCCGCTCGGCGTCGTCGGCACCATCGTGCTCGGCATCGTCGGGTCGTTCATCGGCGGCTTCCTCGGCTACCTCCTCTTCGACAAGGATCTCGACGAGGGGGCGTTGCAGGCGTCGGGCGTCATCGGGTCGATCATCGGTGCCGTGATCGTCCTGCTCATCTACAACGCCACCAGCACCCGCCGGCTGAGGCGTCGCCCGATCCGACGTCGCATGTTCTGAGAGGCCCAGCGGATGGGACGGTCCGAAGGGCACCACCGCGCGGAGATTTGTCGCTGGGCCCGGCTCAACAGCTGGGCCTCCGGACGGCACTGACCACGGCAAGCCAAGACGACGTGCCTATCCGCTAGCGCTCTGATCGCGCTGGACGTCGCCCCCGGCCGCCGGGATGCCCGTCGCCGGGGGCGATGCCGCGTTCGAACCCCGATCGGTCGGTTGGGGCATGATGCGGGACGTTCGTGCACCACACGCAACCCAGGAGGATCGATGGCGATCTCGGTTGGTGACCGCATCCCCGACGTCAAGCTGATGACCGTGACGAGCGACGGCGTGGCGCCGGTACAGAGCGGCGAGGTTCTCGGCAAGGGCAAGGTCGTGCTGTTCGCCGTGCCCGGCGCCTTCACGCCCACCTGTTCCGACCACCACCTGCCGGGCTTCGTGCTGCGCGCCGAGGACATCAAGGCCAAGGGCGTGGACACCATCGCCTGCATCGCCGTCAACGACGTCTTCGTCATGGGCGCCTGGGGCGAGGCACAGGGCACCGGGGACAAGGTCACGATGCTGGCCGATGGCAACGGCGACTTCGCCGCCGAGGTCGGGCTGACGCTGGACGGCTCCGGTTTCGGCCTTGGCACCCGCTCGCAGCGCTACGCCGCCATCATCGACGACGGGGTGGTGACCGAGCTCATGGTCGAGCCCAACCCGGGCCTCGACGTCAGCTCCGCCGAATCGGTGCTGGCCAAGCTCTGATCACGTAGCGCCGCCCGGCGACCGCCCGGTTCGCCCATGCTCGGCCACGACCGGCCGCCGGCGACGTGTGCAGTCGGTGATCGGCGGAATGCGGCGGCGTCGCGTGCTTCGCGACCCCGCCGTGCCAGGATGACCAGCGTGCAGCGCACGTCGGAGGCGATAGCGACTGACCAGACGGGCGAGTCTCACCACGTCACCGTGTCGGTTGCGCCCCGCCAGCGCGTTCGCTACCAGGCCGACTTCGTGCGCCTGCTCGCGTCCCTGGCGCTGTTGGCCGCGGGCGTGTTCATCGCCATCAACGCCCGCAACACGATCGGCGGGGCCGAAGAAGACATCGTCGACGTGTACCAACGCGTGCCCGAGCGGTTCGCCGACGTGCTGGCGGCGGTGACGGTTGTCTCCGCCACGATCGTGCCGGTCGTGGTCGTGGTCTTCCTCGTCCTCCTCCGGCGCTTCCGGCAGGCGGCGGCCCTCGTCCTCGGTGGGCTGGCTGCCGTCGTGGCCATGAACTGGCTGAGCGACGTGCTTGCCGACCGGGGTGTCGTGGCCGCCGTCAACCCCGCCACCGAACGGGTCATCGAGCTCACCGATCCCGAGTTCGCAACGTCGCCCCTGATTGCGGCCGTCGTCGCCTTCGTCGTGATCGCCTCGCCCCGAGTGTCGCGCCAATGGCGCCGGGTCCTGTGGTTCGGGGTGGGCCTGCTCATCCTGTTCCGGGTGGTCTCGTCCAGCGAGCCACCCCTCGACATCGTCATCGCGGTGGCACTCGGCATGGCCATCGGTTACTTGGCGCTGCTGGCGTTCGGGACCGAGAGCGCCGATCCGGACGCCGACGAGCTGGCCTCCATGCTCCGTCCAGTGGTGGATCCCGTGCGCATCGAGCAACTGGAGGGAGACACGCCGCTCCGCTACGCCGTCGACCTGGCCGATGGCGAGAAGCTGCAGCTGAGGGTGCGGACGAGGACGGACCGCTCGTCGGAACGGCTGGAGCAGGCCTGGCGCACCGTCCGGCTCCGGACGTCGCAGGTCGACGAGCCGTACGCCACGGTCCAGCGACGCATCGAGCACGAGGCACTCGCCCAAACGATGGCCGGGGCGGCCGGGGTGCGCGTGCCGGCCGTACGGAACATCGTCGCGTCGCCGGCGGGGTCGGTCGGGCTGCTGGAGGAACGCCTCGACGGCACGGCAGCGTCGGATCTGCCCGCCGGGAGGCTGGGCCGGCCGCTGCTGCAAAGGATCTGGCACCAGGTGGCGGCGCTGCATCGCCAGCGGATCGCCCATCGGTCGCTCGGGCTCGGCATGGTGAGCGTGACCGCAACCGGCGACGTCGTCATGTCCGAATTCGACGTCGCTCGGCTGGCGGCTTCGGACCGCGACCTGGCCCTGGACCGTGCCCAGCTCCTGGTCGACACCGCTCTGCGGGTGGGTGCCGACAAGGCCGTGGCCGTGGCCATCGAGGCCCTGGGCCCCAAGGCGGTCGTGGCTGCGGTGCCGTATCTCCAGCCGCTGGCGCTGCCGGCGCAGACCAGGCGGAGCCTGCGTGGCAACCGCGAGGTCCTCGACGCCCTAAAGGTGGCGGTGCGGAACGCCACCGGTGTCGAGCCTGCCCCGCTGGCCCGGCTCGAACGGGTGCGGCCCCGGACGGCGGTGTCGATCCTGGCGCTTGCGGGCGGCTTCTACTTCCTGCTGCCCCAGCTGGCCGACGTGGGCGAGACCGCCGAGGCGGCGACGCGGGCCAACTGGTGGTGGCTGGTGCCGATCTTCGCCGGGGCCGCGGCGACCTTCTTCGCGGCGGCGTTGTCGCTGCTCGGGTCGGTGCCGCAGCCGATCCCCTATCTGGCCACCGTGCGGATGCAGGTGGCGTCAGCCTTCGTCGGGCGGATCGCGCCGGCCAACACGGGCACGCTGGCGGTCGGCGTCCGCTTCCTGCAGCGCTCGGGCGTCGACACGGCGGCCGCCGGGGCCGCCGTGGGGCTCAACGCGCTTGTCGGGCTCGTCGTCCACCTGTCGCTCATGGCGGCATTCGTCGCCTGGGCCGGTGCCCGCGGCCCGGGCTTCTCGCTGCCCGACACCAACATCTGGCTGGTGGTGATCGCCATCGGTGGAGCCGTCAGCGGCCTGGTCGTGGGCCTGGTGCCGGCCCTCCGCCGCCGAGTCCTTCCGCCTCTGCTGGGCTACCTGCGCACTGCCGGCTCGTCCTTGGCCGACGTCGTGACCGACCCCTTGCGGGTGCTGGCGCTGCTGGGTGGCGCCCTCGGCATCACGTTCGCCTTCATCCTCACGCTGATGGCCTCAGTGGCGGCGTTCGGGGGCGGCGTCAGCTTCCCCGAGATCGGCGCCGCCTACCTCATCGCCGCGGCCATCGGGTCCGCGACGCCGACTCCCGGCGGGCTCGGGGCGGTGGAGGCCGCGCTCGTGGCGGCCCTGTCGGGCTACGGCATGGCCGACAGCGCCGCCGTGTCCTCGGTCCTCACCTTCCGCCTGGCCACGTACTGGGTCCCCATGATTCCCGGATGGATCATGTTCCAGCAGATGCAGCGCAACGAGGAGCTGTAGCGGCGCGGGAGGGGTCACGTCACCGGGACGATCTCGTGGCGGACGACCTGCGCCCCCGCCAACTCGAGGCGCCCGACTGTGCGGCGCGGCTGGCGGCGGCGTAAGACCGCCGAGCCGGGGTTGAACAGGCGCTGACCGTCGACCCCCACGGCGTCGACCGGTTCGTGGCTGTGGCCGAACACGACCAGCCGGGCGTCGGGAAACCACCTGCGTACCCGGCGCTCCCGGCCGGTCCGGGCGCCGCTGTCGTGCACCATCCCGATGCGCACGCCCGCCAGCTCGAGCTCCAGCCGGTCGGGCAGGGCGCCGACCAGGGCCGTGTCGTTGTTGCCCAGCACCGCGTGGACCGGTCGGCGTCCCCGGAGCGCGTCGAGCAGGTCACCGGTGACCACATCGCCGGCGTGGAGGATCACGTCGGCGGCCTCCACGTGGTCCCACACGTCGGTCGGCAGCTTCGACAGGTCGTCACGCAGGTGGGTGTCGGCGAGGACGAGGACGCGGAGCGGGCTGATCCCCGCATCTTGTCGGACTCCCACCCGCGTCTTTGAAGGGAATGGGGCGCGGTGACCATGGCCCGAAAGGATCTTCAAAGACCGACGAATCGGGCCGCGGACGGCGTGGTCGTGCTCCCGGACATGAGGCCGGCGAGCGGCCAGATAGCGTGCCCGACCATGGACATCGAGGTTCGTGACGCCCCCGATCGGCAGCGCTACGAGGCGATCCTGGACGGCACGGTGGCCGGATTCGCGGTGTATCGCGACTACGGCGGCGCCCGCGTGTTCACGCACACCGAGGTCTTTCCCGCGTTCGAGGGCCGCGGCGTGGGAACCGCCCTGGCCCGGGGCGCACTCGATGACGTGCGGGCGTCGGGCCGGACACTGGTGGCGCGGTGCCCGTTCATCAGGAGCTACATCGAGCGCCAGCCCGAATACGCGGACCTGGTCGACGCCGACCTCGAAGCCCGCCTCACCAGCGGCTGACGGCGGGCGCACCCCGGCGGCGATGCGCCCAGCATGTCGGCATGCCTACCCTCCGCAGCATGGCGATTACGCGATGGGAATACCGCACCTACTCGGTCTTCGTAGAACAGGGCGCCCAGTCGTGGCTCGACGGGCTCAACCGCTTGGGCGACGAGGGCTGGGAAGTCACCGACGACATCACGGTGTTCGCCCAAGGAAGGCTGCGGAGCGCGAGAACCCCTGTGCTGCTGTTGAAGCGCCCGAAGGGATAGGGGGCACGCGTCGGTGGCTGCCACGGGCTCCGCAGCGCGACCAGCCGGGTGCTCCGGTAGGGCCTCGCGAGCGAGCCCACTAGTCCACGGCCACCTCACGGCCGAGCACGAACGGGGGCGTCAGCTCGATGGTGTCCCCGCTCCAGAACTTGCCGGGGTCGTACCAACTCGCCGGGCGGTGATCGGGCAGCAGGCCCATGTGCTGATAGGTGGCGGCGACCAGCTCGGCGCAATAGATCGTTTCCAGCGACGACGGCCGCCGCCGCACCCGGGCACGGATCCATTGCCGCACCAACCCGCCCATCCGGGGGAACGGCCGCCCGTCGAAGCGGGCGATGACCTCCATCAGGCGGTCCTCGTGGTCGCGCCCGATGGGACCATCGAGCTGGCGCACCCAGGCTCGCTGGCCGTACTTCTCCCGCCAGATCGTGACAGCGTCGGCCAGGAGGTGGAGCTGCACGCCCCGGTGATGCTCGCCGGTCCACACGTCCGGCAGCGACCGCCCTAGCTCGGCGTGCCACAGCAGCGGCGGGAGGTCGTCCAGCGCCACGGCCATGCCGACATGGTTGACCGGGGCATTGGTGAACGTGCGGATGGCCCTGTCGGCCACCGAGGCGCCGCGGAACAGCCAGATGTCGCCCGTCGCCGCCGTGTCAACGGCCTCGTCGAAGCGCACGCCGGCCGTCACCTGAGGGGGCACACGAGTAGGTTACGGAACTGCAATGCGCATCCCCTGGAAGCTCATCGGACTGGCGGGACTGGCGGGCGTGGCGGCCACCGGCGTGGTCGTGATGCGCAGGCGTCGTACCCAGCGCCAGTACACGCCCGACGAGCTGCGAGCGCGGCTGCACCAACGTCTGGCGGAGGTCCCGTCGGGCAACGGTCAGAGCGAGCCGATCTCGACCAGCCGGTAGCGCCAGGGCACGCCCGGACCCCCGTGGCACGTCATTTGCACGGACCCCTCACTCCGATCGCGGGCGACCACCACCTCGAGCGTCGCCCCGTCGCGCTGCTGCAGGCGCACCGCCACCGATCGGTCGGGACGCTGGTCGGCGGCCAGCACCGACATGCCGTCGAGGCTTCGCTCGCCCAGGTACGAGCGCCCGAACGCCTCGGCCGCCTGTACCAGCGGCCCGTAGCAGCTGCGCCCCCGGTAGTGGTCGAGGTCGAGCAGGCGCACGCGGTAGTCGGCCACCAGGCTCGCCGCCAGGTCCGGTTCGACGCGGCCGTAGTAGATCCCCTCGGGTAGGCACACGACGTTCGCGGCGAAGCGATCACCGCCGACGTGCGAGCACTCCCAGACGTCGGGAGCACCGGCCTCGACGAGCGCCCGCATCACGGGGCGGCCGAAGTCGGCGCAGCACGGATCGTGGCGGCCGTTGGTGCACACCAGGTGGAGGGAGGGCGGTCCCGGAACACCGGTACCGGGCGGGTCGGGGAACGCCAGCGCCCCGAGGTCGAGCCGGAGCAGAGCCTTCGGATCGGCGGCGTCGACGTCGACCTGCTCCAGCCACCAGCGTTCGGCCCGCGAGTGGGCGAGGAACACGGTGCGTGTGGCTCCCAACCGTCGCTGGTTCGCACGGCGCCGCGCCAGCAGGACCCGCACGCCGTGAGCACGGGCGGCCTCGGCCAGGGCGATGGCGGTGTCGGGATCGAGCTTGCTCTCCGCGAGCGCATCCACGCCCCACGCCCCGGGTTGCTCGACGATCATCCAGCGCTGGACCCGGGACGCCGTTGCGATCATGGGCTCGGCGCGCCCCAGCGACTCCGGTGCGCAGCGCAGGCCGGGCCGTTCAGCCACCGGCGGTGCCCGCGCCGGTGGCCGTGCGCAGGACGCCTTCCCGGACCAGCCGTCGCACCAGCACTCGCCGGCTGTCGGCGTCAAGCAGGTCGGCCAGGTCACTGACCCGCCGGGGCGCGCCGTCGAGCAACCGCCGGACCGCCGGCTCCAGGGCGCCGGGAAGGAGCAGGCGTCGATCGCCGAGCGTGAGTCGCAACCGTCCGTCGCCCTCATGGCCGACTGCGACCGGCCCGCGGGCGCGGCGGCGGACCACGGTTGTGTCGTCGATCCGGTCGAGTGCGGTGAGTTCGGTGAGCTGGCCATCCAGCAGGGGAGTGCGACGGGCGAAGAACTGCTCGCTCGCCTCGTCGGCGACGTCGCCGGGGTCGAGCCGCTCGAGCCAGCCCATGAGGTCGGACAGCGCCGCCTTGACCGAGCGCACGGCCGCGTCACGGTCGAACGGGAAGCCGGCAGGCAGGCTGGCGCGGAACGCGATGTCGTCCCCGGCCCGATCGATCACCCGGCGCAGCACGTCGTGGACCGTCGTGGCAAGCACGCCGAGGGTCAGGTGCAGCGACGTTCCCTGCTGGGTGGCCGCCGAGTGGACGAAGCCGCGCGGCAGGTAGAGCGCGTCCCCGGCGTCGAGGTCGGTCTCGAACATCACGGGCTGCGCCGCGGCCAGCTCGTGGATCGACTGGTGGTGGGCGAGCGGCGCGGCTAGGACCGGCGTGCGGACTACCCAGTGCTTGGCGCCGGCCACCTGGAGGACGAACACGTCGTGGGTGTCGTGGTGGGGGGCGAGCCCGGCGGCTCCGGGCGGGGTGAGGTAGGCGTTGGCCTGCAGCGGATGGCCCAGCGCCAGCTCGAGGTCGCCGCAGAAGCGCGCCAGCGGCGGCCACCATCGATGCAGCGACTGCAGCACGACGGTGGCGCCACCGGAAAACAGGTCGAGGACCCGGCCGGTGTCGATCAGGTCGGAGAACTGGTGGCGACCGGTGCGGCCCAGGCGCGTGTAGCTGCGGGGGTCCACCGGCTCGCCGTCACGAACCAGGCGGAAGGCGGGCTGGCGGAGCCCGGATCCCGTGAGCGCCCGATCGACGTCGTCGAGCGACAGGAGGTCCCCGAACGACCCGGCGCCCCGGCGCAGGTGAGGCTCGGCACCGAAGACGTTCGCCAGGAAGGCAGCGGGATCGCCGACGCAGCGGCCGAGCGCCTCGCGTCCGGCGTCGGTGGCCGCGGCTTCACCGCCACCCGCGGCACGGCCGTCGCTACGAATCGGTCTCGTCGGAGTCGCTGTCGGCGGGCCCGGTGTCGGGGTCGACCCCGTCGGCGTCGTCGGAGCCGTCGACGTCTTCCTTGGGGTCGGTGGCGTCATCGTCGTCGGTCACCTCGCTCGCCCGCTCGTGACGCCACTCGGTGGCGATGTCGTCGTCGGACAGACCGCGGATCACGTCAGTCATCTGGACTCCTCCTCGGACCTTCGATTGTTCCGGGACGCTAACCCACCGCCCGGTCGTCTAACACGGTCGTGGCGGCGTCGTCCTCGCGGACCGCCGCCAGGCCGGTCGCCTCGGCGACGAGCCGATACGAGCGCAACCGTGCGGCCGGGCCATGCGTCATCGTCGTGATCATCAGCTCGTCGGCAGCGGTGCGGTCGACCAGCTCGGCGAGCTCGCGGCGAACCGTGTCCGGGCTTCCGACGACGTGTGAGCCGGTCCACGCCTTGATGACCTCGCGTTCCTGCGGCGTGAAGTTGTACTCGGCCGCTTCCTCGGGGGTGGGGTAGCGGCCGGGGCGCCCCGAGCGCAGCCGCAGAAAGGCCAGCGCGCCCGGGCCGGCGAGCCACCGGGCCTCCTCGTCGGTCTCGGCGCACATCGCCGCGACGCCGAGCATCACGTGGGGCTCGCCCAGGTGCTCGGAGGGACGGAACGCCTCGCGGTAGGCCGCAAGCGCCGGCAGGGTGTTGCCGGCCGCGAAGTGGTGAGCGAACGAGAACGGCAGGCCCAGCATGGCTGCCGCCTGGGCGCTGTAGTCGCTGGACCCGAGCAGCCACATCGCTGGCCGGTAGCCCAGACCCGGCGTGGCGGTGATGTGGCCGTAGGGGTGACCCTCGGGAAAGGCGCCGTCGAAGTAGCCGAACAGCTCGACCAGTTGCTCGGGGAAGTCGTCCACGGCCAGGGCCAGTGGGTTGCGACGTAACGCCCGGGCGGTGAGCTGGTCGGTACCGGGCGCGCGTCCGATGCCCAGGTCGATGCGCCCGGGATGCAGCGCCTCGAGCATGCCGAACTGCTCCGCGACCACGAGCGCGGAGTGGTTCGGCAGCATGACCCCGCCGGCGCCGAGCCGGATGGTCGACGTGACTGCGGCGGCGTGGGCCAAGAGCACCGCGGGCGAGGAGCTGGCGATCCCGGGCATGTTGTGGTGCTCGGCCACCCAGTAGCGCGAGTAGCCGAGCCTCTCGGCCTCGCGTGCCAGCACCAGCGAGGCCTGGAGCGCCGCGGCCGGCGACGAGCCCTCACCGACGGGCGCCAGATCTAGAACTGACAGGGGAACGTGCGGAGCGGCCACCGATCCGGCCCAACGCTCCCGCCCCGGCGCCTGTTCCCGGGCCAGGGCGGGAGCGTTGGCTCAGCGGTCCTCGTGAGCTTCCTGGCGGGCCTCGTGGCTCTCGTCGTCCGCAATGGCACCGGTGGCTTCCTTGAACGTGCCCTTGATGCCCTCGAAGATGCCCCGGAGGCCGGACTTGGCGCCGGAATCGGCCATGGTCGATCCTTCCCGTTGGAGGATTTGGTCGGGTGTGAGCTTCCCCGTTGGCGGTCCACAAACCCACGTGGTCCTCGGCGTCGACGGCTGTCGTTCCGGCTGGGTGGGCGTCGTGCTAGCACCGGCGCGTCCGGTCGCCGGCGTGCTCGGCGCCACCATCGGCCTGCTGGTCGAGGCCGCGTGCGCCGCCGCGGGCCCCATCGAGGCCGTCGGCATCGACATGCCCATCCACCCGCCCGAGGCCGGGTCGCGGCCGGCCGACCTGGCCGCCCGTGCCCACCTCGGGCGCAAGGCCAGCAGCATCTTCCTCACCCCGGTCCGCTCGGCGCTCGCGGCGCCGTCGTACGCCGACGCTTGCGCCGTGTCCCGTGCGTTGCATGGCCGGGCCATCAGTCGGCAGGCCTGGGCGCTCCGCAAGAAGATCCTCGAGGTCGGCGCGTGGCTGCCGGCGGCCCCCTGCCCGATCTACGAGGTCCACCCCGAGGTGTCGTTCTCGCTGCTGACCGGCGCACCCATCATGGCCGGCAAGCGGAGTCCGGAGGGGCTGGCGGCTCGCCGGCAGGCTCTCTCGGACGCGGGCATCCCCGCGCCCATCGACCTGGCCGAGGCCCATGGTGTGGCCCCAGACGACGTGCTCGACGCCGCCGCGGTGGCCTGGAGCGCCCGGCGAATCGCCGCCGGCCAGGCCCGCAGCTTCCCCGATCCGCCCGAGCGGTTAGCCGACGGCCGGCTCGCCGCCATCTGGGCGTGATCCGACGACGGGCGCCGCCGCGGCGGTGAACGTGCGCACCCTCGTGCACTCGCACACCTGGATGCTGTACTCGGCATAGAAACGGTCGCGGCCGGCCCGCTGAGCGAGGCGATGGTCGGGGTGTTCCCGCCAGGCCCGGTGCGACTCGGCGTCGGCGAAGGTCACGAGCGTCACCCGCTCCCCGTCGTCGGCGGCAAACGTCTTGACGTCGACCAATCCCGGCATCGTCAGGGCAAGCGCGAACATCTCGTCCGCCCGGGGCTGGTACTCGTCGAACGCATCGGGCCGCAGGCGCGA
Organism: uncultured bacterium; assembly: GCA_963813485.1. Lineage (GTDB taxonomy): Bacteria > Actinomycetota > Acidimicrobiia > Acidimicrobiales > VFJN01 > DASQUK01. Next base: position 19,540 of record CAWEZE010000003.1, on the reverse strand, counting down.
GCGGAACACGGTCACGACCTGGCCCGCCGCCAACGGTGGCTCGGCGCGGTCACCCATGGGGGCACCGTACCGGCGTGGCTGTCGAGGTCACCCGGTGATTTCCACCGGCAGCACGTGGTCGATGGCGGCCGAGCTGCGCCCGACGTGCAGCTCGTAGCGTCCGGGATCTATCTGCCAGCCAGCCGTCCGCGCGGGGCCAGACGGGCGCTGCATCGGCAGCGCCGTCGCCCGGGCGGCGATCGCGTCGCGGTCGGGCTGGCCGCCGTCCCAGTAGGCGAAGGCCCGGTCGTCGAGCTCGATCCGCACCGTCGCCGCCTCCCCCGGGTCGAGCCGCACCTTGGCGAAGCCCGCCAACTCCTTGGGCGGCCGCAGCAGCCGTGGCGCGATCGGCGCTACGTAGCACTGCACCACCTCGGCGCCGCGTCGGTCACCGGTGTTGGTGAGCGGCACCGTCACCACCAGCGGTTCGCCCGCCGCCAACGACGCCGCCGTGGAGGATCGCGCCGACAGTGCGGGCTCGCCGACGGCGAACGTCGTGTACGACCCGCCGTGCCCGAACGGGAACCGCGTCGGCAGGTGGCGGGCCTCGTACCAGCGGTAGCCGACGAGCACGCCCTCGCCGTAGCGCACCCGGCCGTTCTCGCCCGGGAAGTTGCCGAACGACGGGTTGTGCTCGAGTCGCTGGGGAAGGGTCATCGGCAGCCGCCCGGCGGGCTCGGCATCGCCCAGCAGGACCTCGGCCAACCCGCCGGCCATCTCCTGCCCACCGAACCAGGTCTGCAACAGGGCGTGGGCGTCGGGCGCCCAGTCCATGGTGACCGGCGACGCCGCGTTCACCACCACCACCGTGGCCGGGTTGGCGTCGAGAACGCGGCGCACCAGCTCGTCCTGGGCGCCGGGCAGGTCCATCGACGACCGGTCGTGGCCCTCGGACTCCCACTCGCCGGTGGTCCCCACCACCAGCACGACGGCGTCCGCCTCGGCCGCGGCGGCAACGGCGCGCTCGAGCAGGTCCGCCGGCTCCGGGGGCCGACAGCCCACCTTGAGCGCGCCCTGCCCCCGCCGGGCCAGGGCCGAGAACTCGACCATCACGTCGACCGCAGCACCCGCCACGAGCTCGACGGGGGCCTCGACCTCCACGCTGCCCATCCCGTAGAACGCATCGCCGGCCGGTGGGCGGTCGGCGAACCCGTCGATCACGACGCGGTCACCGACGATCAGCCGCGCCCGTCCGGCCTGGATCAGCGTGAACACATGGGTGCCGCTCTCGGCTGGAGTGAACCGCGTGAACGCCCGGAACGACCAGCCGGAGCGGGGCAGCGCCGGTGCGGGGGGTTCGAGGGCGAACAGCTCGAGGGCGGGCGTCCGGGCGCGGTGGACGACCTCGCCGCCGAGGTCCGCATCGGCGAAGTACTCGAGGTCGAAGCCCACGCCGCCGCTCGGCGCCTCGGTGCCGCGTCCACCGAGTGTCGGCGTCGAACGGCGGTTGTCGCAGCCCCGCTCGTGCACCACCCGGACGCCGTCTCCCAGGGCCGCCCGGAGCGCCTCCAGGGGTGTGACCAGGTAGTGGGGTCGGAGCGAGGCCGATCCGCCGCCCATGATCTGGGCGCGGTCGGCGTTGGGGCCGATCACCGCCACGGTCGAGAGCGCGGAACGGTCGAGGGGCAGCAGCCCGTCGTTGGCCAGCAAGACCATCGACTCCGTCGCGGCGCGGCGCGCCAGTGCGCGGTCCTCGGGCCGGTCCGCGCCGCTGTTCATCCGGGCCGGGGTCGGGCCCGGCGACGTCGAGCGCGCCGATGCGGTCGAAGACGGTCAGCAGGCGAGTGACCTGTGCATCGACCACGCCCTCGGCCAGCTCGCCGGCGCGCACCGCCGCCGCCAGCGCCGGGCCGAAGGCGCGTGGCGGTCCGGGCATCTCGAGGTCGACGCCCGCCTCGGCGGATGCCACGGTGCCGGTGATGCCGAACCAGTCGGTGACGACGAACCCTTCGAAGCCCCACTCGTCCCGCAGGACAGCGGCGACGAGCTCCGGCTGCTCGGTGCACCAGCGTCCGTTGACCCGGTTGTAGCTGGTCATGATCCCGAGCGACCCTCCCTCGCGGACCGCGAGCTCGAAGGGGCGGAGGTAGACCTCCCGCAGCGCCCGCTCGTCGATCTCGGAGCTGATCGTGTAGCGCTCGAACTCGGCGTCGTTGCCCACGAAGTGCTTGACCGTCGTCGCCACGCCCTGGGACTGCGCCCCGCGGACGAACCCGGCGGCCAGGCGCCCCGCCAGCAGGGGATCCTCCGAGTAGCACTCGAAGTTGCGACCGGCGAGGGGTGAGCGGTGGATGTTGACCGTGGGCGCCAGCAATACGCGCGCTCCCATGGTGCGCGCCTCCCGCCCGACCAGTGCGCCCACCCGTTCGACCAGGTCGGGGTCCCAGGTGGCGCCGAGCGCCGACCCGCACGGCACGCATGCGGCGGTGGGTCCCTCAGGGCCCGAGCGGGTGCCGCGGGCGCCGTTGGGGCCGTCGGTCAGCAGGACCGAGGGGATACCGAGGCGCGGGACGGAGACGGTGGACCACAGGTCGGCGCCGGCGGTGAGCGCCGCCTTCTCGTCGAGCGTCAGCTCGGCCACCAGCTTGGCGATGTCGGTCATGAGCGCAGCCCTGACCGGTCGACCGTGCAGCGCCAGCGAGCCGGGCGACGATGGGGTGCGGGGCGCAGCCCCCGAGGTGAACGCATGCCACTCCCGTGCGGACGGCGAACCGGACCGTGTTCAGGCGCGACGGAATCCCAATTGGCGAACCCGGAGGGGTCGTGGCGGCCCATCGTGCCGTGCTCGAACAGCCCCCAGCCCTCGGCGCCGTCACAGGTCGCGCGGCCCACATGGTCGATCACGCCGTACGGCATCCGGGCCACGATCGCCGGGTCGGTGAGGTCGTACACCGCACCCTCGACCCAGCCCCGTCCACGCCATTGCCCGTGACCCCAGTCGGGGTCACCGCCGTAGCCGGCGCCGACGTGGAGGGCGACGTAGCCGAGCGATGAGACCTCGAGGTCGAGCGGCTTGCCGCCCCGCTCGGTGAGGCGGATGGCGGCCCGCTCGGGGAGGCGGGTGGCGGACCGGTACGTGATCTCGACCTCCGGCCAACCCAGCTGCTCGACGCGGCCGTCGGGCCACACGCGGGTGGCGTCGTTGAGCGTGCGGTAGCCGTCGGCGTTCTCCTGGACGATGACCACCACGGCGAAGTCGTCGAACCGCAGCGGGACGTACAGCCACCACAGCCCGGCGGTGGGGTCGTCCGCCGGACGCCCCGCCGGCTCACCCTCGCCCACGGGCCTGATGCCCCAGGACCGGTCCCGGGTGCCGACCCAGACGTCGGGCGACACCGACAGCTCGTCCCCCTCGATGCGGAGGACGCCCTCCCAGGTGCCCACCTGGGCGAAGCGGGAGGCGTCGAGGATCGCCCGCATCCCGGCCCGCATGACGTGGCGTTGCTCCATGACCGCCGGGAACGACCCCTCCCAGCGCAGGTCGAAGCCCAGGCCGTGGTCGTCGCCGTCGCACACCAGCCGGATCCGCCGCAGCGGCTCGACGACCTCGACGCGGTAGGGGCCGACGCTGGGCGCCAGCCGCTCGTCGGCGAGGGCATCGGAGCAGCGGATCGTCCACTGGCGCTCGCCCCGGCGCACGGTGGCGTAGGCGTCGATGACGCCGAGGTTGGGGTAGACGCCGAGCCCGGTGACGAAGAACAGGTCGCCCGTCCGGTCGTGGGCATTGAAGTAGGACCGGTCGTAGAAGTTCCGGTCGCTCGACGCCACGTAGCGCAGCGACACGGGGGCCTGATGGATCGGGTACTCGTCCAGGGGCACGGGGAGCATCGGCCCGTCCTACCAGTTCCAGTAGCTGCCCGTGAGCATGCGTTCGAGCGGCTCGCGGTTCATCACCAGGTCGTCGACGTCGTCGGGCTCGTCGACTTCGCCGAAGTGGACCTGCCGGTGCCCGGTGCGCAGGAACACGATCGCGTACTGGAGGGCGGCGTAGGTGCCGTAGAAGCCGAGGTCGCGCGGCGTGTGCCCCGTGAGCGACTCGTACGTTCCGGCCACGTCGTCGGGTTGCAGGAAATCCGGCATCCCCGGTAGGTCCATGGAGTTGGCGATGTCCTCGAAGATCCGGTGGCCGTAGATCAGCCAGGCCACGTCGAGCTCGCAAGGAGCCAGCGCGGCCATCTCCCAGTCGAGCACCGCCACCGGAGCGAAGTCCCGGTACATCACGTTGCCGATGCGGGAGTCACCCCAACACGCCACCGTCGGCCCCTCCTCGGCTGGCCAGTGCGCGTCCAGCCAGCCGAATCCCCGCTCGATCAGCGGAGAGCGCCGTCCCAGCCCGGCGGCGGCGAAGTCGTACCACGCCCGGGTGTGGCCCACCCTCCGCCGCAGCGGCGTGTCGCCGGGAGCGTCGTGGGTCAGGAAGTCGAATCGTTCCTCGGGGCGGTCGATGGCGTGCAGTTCGGCCAGGACGGCCACGGTGGCGTCCTGGAGCCGGCGCTGATCGGCGGGGTCGGCGTCGAACAGCCAGCAGTCGCCGAAGTTGTAGGGCATGACGTCGGGCGGCACCTGGCCGTCGATCCGTCCCATCACGAAGAACGGCGCGCCGAGCGGCACGGGGTCGGGCTCCGACCACCACACCGGCGGCACCGGCACGGTCGTCAGCTGGTCGACCAGGCCGATCGCGCGGTACTGCCGGTCGAGGTCATAGCTGGGGAACACGGGAACGTCGGCGGAGTCGGGCGCCACCCGGGCCACCAGTCGCTGGGGGCAGCGGGCACCGTCGCAGGTCCACTCGGCGTCGAAGAGCAGGGTCTCGCTCGACATCCCGTTGGCCGAGGTGCCCTCGAGCGAGCGGATGACGGGCGCGGCGTCGGGCGGCAGCTTCGTGGCCAGCCATAGCTCCAGGCGTTGGCGCATCCGGTCGAGGTCTCGGCTCGATCGCTGCAGCTCCTCCACGGCGATGGAGAGTAGTGTGACCATCGGCACACGGGCGTTTGGGAGGGACCGGCCATGGAGGTCGGCAGGGGCCACGAGCCCATCGACTGGGACGCTGCCTGGGAGGCGATCGTCCTGGGGCTGCAGCGCCCCCGCTACCAGCGCATCGCCCTTGCGGCGGGTCAGGTGCTGGTGACGCTGGTGGTGATGGGCGTGTCGGCGTGGTTGCTGCTGCGCATCATCGCGGAGCCGCTCAACGAGCTGGGCCGGTTCGGCGCTTGACCTGTCGTGGGGGGATGGAATCCCCCCACGACGATGAGGTGGCCCACGAAGCGGGGTGAACCGTTCGTCCACCCCGGCTTCAGCGACCACGAAGGTGTCTGCCCTCCTCCTACTCCAGCAGGTGGTCGAGCGCCCGGCCCATCACTGCGTTGCGTTCGGCCGCAGTCGAGACGCCCTCCAGTCCGAACCCCAGCAGCAGCGAGTGCGGCGTGGAGATCGCGTTGCCGACCGGGAAGCCCGATGCGTCGGTTCGGATGAAGTCGTTGACGTTGGGCGCGCTGCCCTCAGGCGATCCGGTGATCGCCCAGCCGTCCAGGCCGGTCTCGAACGAGGTGCTGGTGCCGTCGGGGAGCGTGATGTCGTCCACGAAGACGCCGATGCCCTGCGACGCCCAGTCGCTGGCGTAGGCGATGGAGATCTCGACGGTCTCACCGGCGTACGCCGAGAGGTCGATGCTCCACTCCTGCCAACCGGCCGAGTTGCCGCTCGCGGCGTTCCAGGCGCCGGTGGTGCCGGTCCCGGTGCACGCGTCGACGCCGTCCCACGTCTGGTAGTGCGCGAGCTGCGGGTGCAGCGTCGACCCAGCCCGCGGGGCAGCTCTGGCCGGTCGACGTCGTCGTGTGCCCGTTGGCGTCCGGCAGCGTCGTCCAGTCGTCACCGCCGGGAGTACGCGCCTCCACGAACAGGTGGTCCCACTCCGCCTCGGTGTCGTACGACGTCCAGAACGTCATCGACCCACCGGCTGCCGGCACGGCGATCTCGCGGGTGAGCCTCTTGTAGGAGACGTCGGCGATCTGCGAGTAGACGTACTGGGTTCCGGTGTGCGGGTCGAACGGGCCACCCGGCTTGTCGTACCGCGCCGCGGCCCAGCTCTCGAACTGCTTGAACTGGTCGGTCGGCAGGATGCCGCTCGTCGCGAGGAACGACGACCTCCGGAAGGTGTTGCCCGCGAAGATGGGATCGTCGAGACCCCACGCGAGGCCCGTGAACGGGTCGTCGACGCCTGATCGAGTCGAACGCCGCGCCTCCGACGTGACCGTCGTTGGCCACGGCAACGTAGCCACCCAGGTAGTACTGCAGCACGTCGTTGGTGGTGTCGCCACCGAAGAACGAGCCGAACAAGGGCAGGCAGCGCCGCGGGTCCGTACCCGCGGGAAGCGGGTTGCAGGCGATCTCGCCCTTGGGGTCGTAGAGCTGGTTGCCCACGGCGGCGTTGGTGTACTGCTGGCCGGCGGAGTCGCCTGCGAGGAGCACCTTGCCGCCCTCGTTCATGTACGAGCGGAACTCGAGCAGTTCGTCGAGTGCCAGCCGGTCGGCATTGCCGCCAGCCGCGGCCGGCGGTGCGGGTGACCAGGTCGTTTCCGGTCTCCCAGACGACGGCGTCGTAGTGGCTCAGCACGCCGAGGGCGTCCGGGGCGATCCGGCCGGCTGCGTCGATGTCGTAGACGTCCGCCTCCTGGCCGTTGGCGGCCAGTGCGTCGGTGTACTGCGTGACGAAGTGCGGGCCTGCCGGATCCTGCACCGGCGAGGCGCCGGTGTAGTCCTCGGCGGCCACGACGAGCACGCGGTTGCCGCTCTCGGATACGGCCTCGTAGGTGAACGAGTCACTCCGCTGGCCGCCACCCTCGAACCAGACCTCGACCGAGTCGCCGGGGTCGGTGCCGGTCACCACGCCTCGCATCTGGTGGTAGTAGACCGACGCCGGGTTGTACGTCGACCCGCCCTCCCACTCGGACGTGGGTGCCGACTGCACCGCGCCGACCGTTGATGCGGTACTTCACCGTCACGGCGCCGAGGCTGCGCTTGGCGATCACGGCGACCGGCTGCGGGTCGCCGTACGACTTGGCGAAGCTCAGCTGGACGCCCGGGTTGCTGCGCTTGTAGGGGTCGTCGCTGTCGACGTAGAACGGCTTGGTCGTGATCCCCGTGACCGTCTTCGGGTCGTCGGGGTCGACCGCCGAGTTCGCCACCGACCTGGCGAACGGCAGGTTGCGCTCGAACTCCGCCTGCACCAAGCGCCTCGTCGTCGGGGAAGACGAAGCCGCAGCCGTCGCAGCCCTCGGACAGCTCCGGCGTCCACGCCAGTGCGCCGGTCACAGCGTGCGCGTAGTCGGTGGTCTCACCGTTGGTGACGTAGAGGACGTCCGAGCTCAGGCCCGGGTGGAACTCGTCGATCGCCGGGTCGTCCAGGTTGCCGGACATGGCGTAGTAGATCGGGTCGTCCGCGGTGGGGGTGCCGGTCTGCCAGCCCTCGGCGTAGAGCAGCCACTGCCCGGCGGAGTGCCAGTTGACCTGGAAGGCGAAGCCGATCCGGTCGAGCAGGCCGACCATCGCCTGGGTCTCCGGCTCCGACATCGGCTCCGGGCCCCGGTAGGTGTCGCTGGACTGGATGGACGACGACCCCTCCTCGTCGTAGCCCCAGTGGTTGGGGAAGTTGCGGTTGGGGTCGACGCCGTCGCCGACCTGGGTCTGCCCGTCTCCGTTGTTGTCGCGGAGGTTCTTCCGCCACAGCCGCTCGTGGTCGAACGTGTACTGGTAGCCGTCGGGGTTGGCCACGAGGACGAACCAGAGCTCGGTCGTCTGCAGAAGCTTGCGGACGTCACGGTCGTTGGCCCGCCACCGGTCGATGTAGTGGTTCATCAGCCGCCGGTTGACCTCGGTGGAGATCCATTCACGCGCGTGCTGGGTGGAGCTGTAGAGGACGGCCGGACGCGTGCCGTCCGGTGTGCTCTCGAGCGCCCTGGGTCAGCTTGACCGCGATGATCTCGCGACCCTGGCCGGTGTGGCCGAGGACCTCGAGCTTCACCAGCTGGGGGTTGTTGCGGGCCGCGGCGTAGAGCTGGTCGCGGATGCCGCCGGGCTCGTCGTACGAGCGCCAGACGGTGAAGCCGTTGGCGGCCTGCTCCGCCGCGAACTGCTGGACGGTCTTGCCGCCCTTGACCCGGGTCAGCTTCAGGTCGACTCCCTTGCCCCTCAGCCCGTCGGCCTGGGCCTGGTCGAGGACCATGTCCAGCTCGGTGCCGTTCGCGACCTGTCGCTGGCCGGTCACGTCGATGCCCTGCTCGGCGATCGTGGATAGCTCGTCGGCCTGGACCACTGCGGTGTAGGCGTCCAGCTGGTCGTCGTCAGCCGGCTGGCTCTGGGTGGGACCGGCGCTGGCGCTGCCGGCCGCGAGCCCGCAGAGCAAGACGACGACGGCCAGGACGGAGACGAGTCGGCGCGGCGTGCGCTTCATGAGTTGTGGCCCCCTGTGGTCGATGCGGTGTCGATCCGCTACCGAGCCTGCCCCGAGGGTCGCAATGTGTCAACCGTCACACGGCGGTGCTGCGCACATTGCCCACGGTGCGTGGTCACGCCGGGCGGCGCACGGGTGCCCGTTGTTGCCGTCACCTCGCCGTCATCTCGCGGTCACCTCGCGGGCCCGGCGCAGGTCGGCCACCATGCCCTCCAGCGCTGCGCGGCGGTCGTCCCGGTCGGGCACACGCACGATCGCCGAGGGATGCACCGTTGCGACCATGGGGGGACCGAATGCGGAACTCAGCACCTGCCCGCGCAGCGATGCGACCGCGCGGGTCTTGCCCAGCACCGCCCTCACCGCGGTCGCTCCCATCGCGACGACCACCGCCGGGCGCACGTGGGCGATCTCCTCGCCCAGCCACAGCGCGCACGCTTCGATCTCGGTGGCGTTGGGGCGCTTGTGGATGCGACGTTTGCCGCGCGCCTCCCACTTGAAGTGCTTGACGGCGTTGGTGACGTACACCGCGCCCCGGTCGACGCCGGCCGCCTCCAGGGCGTCGTCGAGGACGCGTCCCGCGGGCCCGACGAACGGTGTCCCTTGCTTGTCCTCCTGGTCGCCCGGTTGCTCACCCACCAGCATCATGGCGGCGGGGACCGGGCCCTCGCCGAACACCGTCTGGGTGGCGCGCCGGTACAGGTCGCAGCGATTGCACTGCGCGGCCCCGCTGGCGATCTCCGCGAGCCGGCGGGCGCCCGGCGCCGTTGGCTGGCTCACCGTCGGCCCACCCGCTCGCCGTGGCCGCGCGGCCGGCTCACGCGTTCGGTGGGGCGGCCGAGATGTCGCCGAGCGCCGATTCAGGGTCGCTCCGGCGCGCCAGGTCGCCGAGGGACACGATCCCGACGACTTCGTTGTTGTCGACGACGGGTAGCCGTCGAACCGCGTGACGGCCCATGAGGTCCGCCGCCGCGTCCAGCTCCGCTTGTGCGTCGACGACGGTCAGCTCGGGGCTGCAGACGTCGCCGACCGCGGTGGCGTCGGGCTGGCGGCCGTCGGCCAGTGCCCGCACGACGATGTCGCGGTCGGTGACGATGCCCCGGAGGTTCCCGTCGCCCACCACCAACACATCACCGATGTCGTTGTCCCGCATGACCTCCGCGGCCTGCCGGATCGACGCCCCTGCATCCACGCTGAGGGGGTTGGTCATCATCACGTCTCGCACGATGGTCGCCATCGCTGGTCTCCCCGTGTGGTCGGTTGTGCTCGGCGCGCGCTACCCCCGCAAATGGCCACGAAACGGCCACCGTCGGCGTTCGCCAGCGGCGATCAGGCGCCCAGCATGTGCCTGCGCAGGCGGTGGATGGCCTTGCGCAGCAGTCGTGACACCTGCATCTGGCTGCACTGGAGCACTTCGGCGATCTGCGACTGCGTACGCTCCTCGAGGAAGTACTGGCGCAGCAGATCGCGGTCCTCTTCCGACATGAGCTCCAGGCTCTGGCGCAGCGCTGTGCGGTTCTCGATGCCGAGGAAGCCCCGGTCGGGCTGGCCGATCACCTGTTCCGCCTGCAGCCCGCTGGCGGGGTCGGTGGCGTCGAGCGACGTCGTGATGCGTGCATCCTCGGCAGTGAACGCCTCGAGCACCTCGTGCTCGTCGACGCCGATGAAGTCGGCGATCTCGCCTGGCGACGGCGGGCGCCCGAGGTCGTGCGTCAACAGCTCCTGGGCGTCGCGCACCGGCGTCGACAGTTCGTGGACCCGGCGGGGCACCCGGATCGCCCAGCCGGTGTCCCGGAAGTGGCGGCGCAGCGAGCCGATGATCGTCGGCTTGGCGAACGCCAGGAACGGGATGCGGCGGTCGGGATCGAAGCGCTTGAGGGCGAGCAACAGCGCCTCGTACGCGACCTGGGTCAGGTCGTCGACCGGCTCGCCGCGCCGGTAGTGGCGCCGCGCCTGAGCCTCGGCGTGGCCGCGGTACTGCTCGACCAGCGCCTGGAGGGCGTCGGCGTCGTGTCGGCGGGTGTACCGGACGTGCAGGGCCCAGAGCTCCCGTTCGACGGCCGGGCGACAGGCCCGGCTCTCCACCCAGCGCCGGTCCACGGCATCGGAGGGGATCGTCAGGGCGGCATGCGCACGATCGGACGCCCGGGACAGGTCGTCGATGGCCCGCTCACAACGGCGGACCTCCCGGGCGAGCACACCGGACGGCATCCCCCGTCCCTTCCCACTGGAGGACGTTCCTACACGTGCTCGATGGGCGTCGATGGATCAGGAGAGGCACTGACGGGTATGGCGTTCGCAGGCGGATGCGTACGATCCGCTCGGGGATGGTCATGCCACGACAAGCCACCGACGACCAGAGCGAGCTGCTCGCCGACATGCGCACCCGAGTCGAGTCCGCAGCCGCCGAGATCGACCGCCTGACGTCGGAGCTGACGGCCCGGGACGAGTGGGTCGACGAGCTGGAGACGATCATGGACATCGTGCTGGGTCTGCTCGACACGCCGGTGGTGGTCGTGGGCGACGACCGGCGGATCCGAGCGCTGAGCCGAGGGGCCGGTGAGCAGCTGACAGGCGATGCGGTCGTCGGCAAGGCGCTGTCATCGGTGCTCCCCGAAGACGTCTTCGCCGCGTTGGAGTCGCGGCTGGCGGCGGCCGCGACCTGCTCGGACGATGGGGCGGCAGCCGGCGCCGAGCCGGGGCCGATGCCCCTCGACGTGCAGCGGCTGCCTGGCGGTGGGGCCGTGGTCGTGTTCGGAGCGGGGTGATCTCCATGGACACTGGAAAGCCGATGCAGCACGACGAGGCGGCTGAGCGGATCGAGTTGTCGCTGCCGCCGGACAGCCGGTACATGCGGTTGGCGCGGCTGATGGCCAGTGGGGTGGCGACGTCGTGCGGGCTCCCCCTCGAGGAGGTCGAGGACTTCCGCATCGCGGTCGACGAGCTGTGCGCAACGCTGATCGAGATGGGCGACGGCGACGCAGTGCAGCTGGCGTTCCAGATGACGGGCGATGCCCTGGTGGTGGTCGGCACCACCGCCACGACTGGTCACGAGGTCATCGACGACGACCGCCTGAACCTGAGCAGGCAGATCCTCGACGTCGTGACCGACGGGCACGGGCTGGTGCGCTCGGGTGGCACCCTCGCTTTCACCGCCCGCAAGCGCCTGCGCGGCAGCGGCGTGGGCTGAGGATTTCCTGGTAGCGCGGCTCCCCAGGCATTCACGCGGCGACGCTCGCCACGAGCGGTTCGTCAGGCGGCCACGTCCAGCACGAGCTGCTCGTCGTCGCGCGTGAATATGTAGCGCATGCCCCCGACGCCGGAGACGTCGACCACCGACAGGTCGATGACGCCGTCGTCACTCCGCCACCGGTCGAGTAGCTCCACCATCTGGACGTGATCGCCAAGGTCGCCGCTGGGCTGGAAGCTCAGCGTGACGGGCGTGCCACCCGGCACGATCGCGCCGTCGATGGGCAGTGGGTCGAGCGGCAACACGTCGAGAAGTACGCGCTGCGGCATGTCTTCGACGTACACCAGCTGGCAGGTTGTCATGACACCAACTCGGGGTAGGCGGTCCGGTCGATCATCGACAGGTGCATACGCGCAAGGCTGGCCCGCAGCAGGCGTGAAACCTGAACCTGGCTCACGCCCACGATCTCGCCGATCTGCGATTGGCTGAGCCCGCTCAGGTAGCGGAGCTCGACGATGCGGCGTTCCCGTGCCGGCAACTCGCGCAGCAGGCGCTCCACGGTCATGCGAGCGTCGACGGCATCGAGTGCCGGATCGTCGTGTCCCAGGTTGTCCACGTCGTCCTCGTCGCCGCCGCCGGCCGAGGCCAGGGGCGTCTTGCGGTAGCAGCGGGCCGCCTCGAGCGCGTCCAGGACCTCCTCGACGGGGACGCCGGTGTGCTCGGCGACCTCGTCGGCGGTGGGGGAGCGGCCCAGCGCCTGGCTCAGGTCGTTGACGGCGACCTTGACGGTGTGCTGCAGGTCGCGGGCCCGCCGCGGGACGTGGACCGCCCACGTGGTGTCGCGGAAGTGGCGCCGCAGCTCACCGGTGATGGTGGGGACGGCAAAGGTGGCGAAGGTGGCGCCGTAGTCGGGGTCGAAGCGCTCGACCGCCTTGAGCACGCCGAGCATGGCGACCTGGATCAGGTCGTCGAGTGGTTCGCCCTTGCCGGCGAAGCGCCGGGCACAGTGGACTGCCAGCCAGCGGTGGTCCTCGATCAGGCGGTTGCGGACCGCGCGGTCGCCGCTGGCCTGGTACTGCCGGAACCCCTCGTGATCCGTCGGGTTCGTGGTGGTGGCGGAAGCTGTGGTGGTCACGACAATCTCGCTTCGCTGGGGATGTGGCCCCCCTCTTCCCTCGTTCGCCGAGCGCTACACAACTAGTGGCCCTCGCGGAAGTTCCGCGAGCGCCCACTAGCGTCCGACCGATGGATCTCGGGATCAGCGGCCGTCGCGCCGCGGTGGCTGCGGCGTCGGCCGGGCTGGGGCTGGCTTGTGCGCGTGCCCTTGCGACGGAGGGTGTGCGGGTGGCGCTCTGCGGTCGCCGGCCGGACCGGGTCGAGGCGGCCGCGGCCGCCCTGCGAGCTGATGGCGCCGACGCACTTGGCCTGGTTGCGGACGTGTCCGACGCCGAGGGTGGCGGCGCGTTCGTGGACCAGGCCACCGAGGCACTCGGCGGCGTGGACATCCTGGTGACAAACGCGGGTGGCCCGCCGCCCGGGACGTTCGCGTCGACCGACCTGGCCGCCTACCCCTCGGCGCTCGGGCAGAACTTGATGTCGACGGTCGCCATGTGCAAAGCGGCCGTCCCGGCCATGGCCGAGCGCGGCTGGGGCCGCGTCGTCGCCATCACGTCGATGACCGTGCGCCAGCCGGCGCCGACACTCATCCTGTCGAACACCGCCCGTGCTGGTGCCACGGCGTTCCTCAAAACGCTCGCCACCGAGGTTGCGGCGCAAGGGGTGACCGTCAACTCGGTGCAGCCCGGATTGCACGCCACCGACCGGCTGGCCCAGCTACAAGGCGGCGACCTGTCGGCGGCCGCCGCCACAATTCCGGTCGGTCGGGTCGGCGACCCCGACGACCTCGGCGCCGCGGTGGCGTTCCTGTGCTCGGAGCAGGCTCGGTTCATCACCGGGACCGCGCTGTCGATAGACGGCGGCGCCTACTCAGGCCTGATGTAACCCGCATTGAGGCGGCGGGGGTCGGGGGGGAAATTCAGTCGACCCTGAGTTGGCTCGTCAGCTCCTCGCGGCGTGCCTCGAAGTCCTCGAGTCCCAGCTTCCCGTCGTCGAAGGCGGCGTGCAGTTCGGCCAGCTGCGCCAGGACAGTGGCCTGGTCGATCTCGGGAGCCGGAGTCTCGGGCTCCTGCTCATCGCTCTGCTCCGCGCGCTGAGCCCGCCGCTCGAGCTTGGCCTGGGCTTTGGCCTGCTTGTCGCGGTCCCGTTGGAGCTTTCCGAAGGTCGTTCGCCGCCGTGACACGTCTAGTCAGAGCACCCGGACGTTCTGTGCTTCGTCGCCCTTGCGGCCCGGGCCGATCTCGAACTCGACCTGTTGTCCCGCCTCGAGTGAGCGGTAGCCGCTGCCTTCGATGTTGGAGAAGTGGACGAACACATCGCTCCCGTCCTCACGCGAGATGAAGCCGTAGCCCTTCTCAGCGTTGAAGAACTTGACGGTGCCTACTGCCATGGTGTCTCTGCCTATCTCTGTCTCTGCCCGTGCCGACTCGAGGCGCGGTACTGCAGGGATGAGGCTACGCCGTGAGGCCGGCGGATCGCGCTTTTTCGAACCGACACCCGGCTACCTTGACCCCGTGGTCGCCGAGATCGAGCGCGACACCCTCACCCTCGCCCGCCGGATCGCCGACCTGGGCACGGGCCGCCGCGCCGGGGTCCTCAGTGGCGCCTGGTGGAGCGATCGGGTCATGGACTGGGCGATGGAGCGGCCCGGGTTCAAGACCCAGCTTTTCCGCTTCGTCGACGTCTTCCCGGCGCTGACCGACGCGCCGGACGTCGCCCGCCACCTGTCCGAGTACTTCGACGGCGTAGACGCGCCCAGGGCTCTCGACCTGGGCATCGATCTCGCCGACCGCGTGCCCCTGGGCGCCCGGGTCGAGGCCCGGATCGCCCGCCGCAACATCATGCGGATGGCCCGGCAGTTCATCGTCGGAGCCACGGCCAGCGACGCCGTCAGCGGCCTGCACGAGCTGTGGCGGGCGGGGAGCGCCTTCACGGTCGACGTGCTGGGGGAGAAGACCGTGGTCGGCACCGAGGCCGACCGGTACGCCGCGCGGGTCGAGGAGCTCGTCGTTGCGCTCGACGACGCCAGCCGGCACTGGGCCCCCGACGACCACCTCGAGCGCGACGACCTGGGCACGCTGCACCGTGTCAACGTGAGCGTGAAGCCCACGGCGCTGGCCACGCACTACGAGCCGCTCTCGCGCGAGGCGGGGCTGGCGTCGGCCAAGGAGCGCCTGCGGCCGATCCTGCGGCTGGCCCGCGAGCGGGGCGCCTTCGTGAACGTCGACACGGAGCACTACGACGCCAAGGACTTGACGCTCCAGCTGTTCCGGGACCTGCTGTCGGAGGCCGAGTTCGCCGGCATGCCTGCCGGCATCGTCGTCCAGGCGTATCTGCGTGACAGCCGCGACGACCTGGCCGACCTGGTCGCCTGGTCCGCGCGCAGGCCCGAGCCCATCACGGTGCGGCTGGTCAAGGGTGCCTACTGGGACGCCGAGACCGTCCACGCCCGGGCCGAGGGGTGGCCGGTTCCCGTGTTCGAGGACAAGGCCGACACCGACGCCAACTACGAGCGCTGCGTGCGCCTGCTGCACGACCACCACGGGGAGGTGCGTGCCGCCTTCGGGTCCCACAACCTCCAGTCGCTCGCCTACGCCATCACGTACGCCCGCCGCAAGGGCATCCCCGATACCGGCTACGAGATCCAGATGCTGTACGGCATGGCCGAACCCATGCACGAAGCCATTCGCCGGCTTGGCTTCCGGCTGCGGGTCTACGCGCCGGTGGGCGAGCTCGTGCCCGGGATGGCGTACCTGGTGCGGCGGCTGCTCGAGAACACGTCCAACGAGTCGTTCGTGCGGCACCGCTTTGCGGAGGGCCGGGACCTCGACGAGCTGCTCGAAGTCCAAGGCCCCCGGGATCTTCCGGTGCCCGAATGGAGCGAGCCCCCGCCGCCTACCGATCCCGGCCACCCCACGCCCTACGAGCCGGAGCCCAACTCGGAGTGGCGCCGCCGGCCGGCGCGCGACGCCATGGCCGCCGCCGTCCGCTCCGTGGCGGCCGGCCTTGGGGAGCAGGTGCCCGCCTTCATCGGGGGCGAGCGGGTCACCACCCCCAACACCCTGGCGTCGGTGGATCCGGCGGTCCCGGCCACGATCGTCGCCAGCGCCGCGGCCTGCACGGCGGCCGACGTCGACGCCGCGGTTGCCATCGCGGCGCGGGCCGCGCACGACTGGCGCCGGACCCCGGCCGGGGAGCGGGCGGCCGTGCTGTTCCGGGCCGCCGACTGGATGCGGGGTCGGCGCTACGAGATCGCGGCCCTCGAGTGCTTCGAGGCCGGCAAGCCCTGGGATCAGGCCGACGCCGATGTCAGCGAGGCGATCGACTTCTGCGAGTACTACGGCCGGGAGATGCTCCGACTCGACGGCGCGGCCGCCGACCTGGTGCAGTCCCCGCCGGGGGAGACCAACCGGCTCGTCTACCAGGGCAAGGGTGTGACTGCGGTCATCGCCCCCTGGAACTTCCCACTCGCCATCCCCACGGGGATGACGGTGGCCGCGCTGGTCGCCGGCAACCCCGTGATCCTCAAGCCGGCGGAGCAATCGCCGGGGGTGGCGTGGCGACTGATCGAGGCCCTGGTGGCCGGGGGTGCACCCCCGGGGGTGGTGCAGTTCCTCCCCGGCCTCGGCGAGGTCGTCGGCGCCCGATTGGTCGAGCACCCCGAGGTGGCGGTGATCGCGTTCACCGGGTCGCGAGCCGTCGGCCTGGCCATCAACCAGCAGGCTGCGGTCACCCTGCCGGGCCAGCGCCACGTGAAGCGCGTCATCGCCGAGATGGGTGGCAAGAACGCGCTGATCATCGACGACGACGCCGACCCCGACCAAGCCGTGCCGGCGGCCGTGGTGTCGGCGTTCGGGTACGCGGGTCAGAAGTGCTCGGCGGCCAGCCGACTGATCGTTGTCGGCTCGATCTATGACCAGTTGGTCGAGCGGGTGGTCGGTGCCACCCGCGAGCTGCTGGTCGGCCATCCCTCCCGCCCCGAGGTGCAGGTGGGGCCGGTCATCGACGAGGAGGCGCACAAGCGGGTCCTGCGCTGGGTCGAGGAGGCGCCACAGCAGGGCCGCATCCTCGGCCAGCACGAGGGCGTGCCCGACGAGGGCTACTTCGTAGCCCCAACGGTGGTCGCGGTGGACGATCCCGACGCCCCGATCGCCCGCGAGGAGATCTTCGGCCCGGTGCTCACGGTGCTGCGGGCCGACGACCTCGACGTCGCCATCGAGATCGCCAACCGATCCGAGTACGCGCTCACCGCGGGCATCTTCTCGCGCTCGCCGGCCAACATCGCGCGGGCGGCCGCCGAGCTACGGGCCGGAAACATCTACATCAACCGGCACATCACCGGCGCAGTCGTGGGCCGCCAGCCGTTCGGCGGCTTTGGCATGTCCGGAGTGGGCTCCAAGGCCGGCGGCCCCGACTACCTGCACCAGTTCCTCGACCCACGAGTGATCACCGAGAACACACTCCGCCAGGGCTTCACGCCCGAGACGGCGTGACCGCAGGGGTCAGCCAGTGTCTTCGTGCGTGCGGTCCTCGTTGTCGATCACGAGGTCGACGAGGGGCAGGACGCGGCGGCGAAGCTGCTCGGTCAGGGCGATCTGCGTGGTGCTGCGATCGATCCCCTGCACCTCGAGGATGCGACTGATCACGTCCTGCAGGTGGTCGTTGGTGCGGGCCACGACACGGCAATGCAGGTCACCCGGCCCCGTGACCGAGTGGATCTCCAGGACCTCGGGGATCTCGCGCAGGTGCTTGGTGACGTCCTCGAGCCGACCCTGGGCGATCTCCAGGCTCACGAAGGCCAGCACCTCGTAGCCCATGGCGCGCAGGTCGAGGTCCGGGTCGAACCCGGAGATGATGCCGCGCTGCTGGAGCTTGTCGAGCCGTGCCTGTACCGTCCCTCGGGCGACGCCGAGCTGGCGGGCCAGCTCCATCACGCCGGCGCGGGGCGTGTCGCACATGGCCCGGATCAGGCGGGCATCGAGGCCGTCCATCCCAGTGGGCAACATGAGCAATGTGTCTAACACACTTGCTCGCTCACTGGCTGAATTGTCCAGCATGTGACCGTTGAGTTGACGTCTTGATCCCCCACGCGTTTCCTGGGTCGTGCAGTTCGACCATGTGGGCCAGCCGCGATGTTGTCCCACCGAGGGGTGACTATGGCCACGACCGCGCTCCACCATGATCGCCAGGGAAACCCGGTCGCACCACCCGTTATCGGCGGGATCGATCACGTCGAGTGGTGGGTGGGGAACGCCCGAGCCTTCGCGGGCCTGTTGACCTCGGCGTTCGGGTTCGAGGAGGTGGCGTACGCGGGGCCGGAGACCGGGCGCCGCGATCGGGTGTCCCACCTGCTGCAGCAGGGCCGCATCAGGTTCATCGTCACCGGCGCGCTCGGGCCCGAGTCCCCGATCGCCGAGCACGTCCGCACCCATGGCGACGGTGTGAAGGACATCTGCTTCCTGGTGGACGATGCCGAGGCCGCGTTCGCGGCGGCGGTGGCGCGCGGCGCCCTGCCGGAACGGGAGCCGAGGGTCGACACCGACGAGCTGGGCGGCATCCACCAGGCCGCCATCCGCACCTACGGCGAGACCGTGCACACGTTCCTCGATCGCTCGGCGTACACCGGCCCGTTCGCCCCCCAATTCGGTCCCCCGGTGCTTCCGACTCCCGTCGGGGAGCCGGTGGGCCTGACCCGCTTCGATCACATCGTCGGCAACGTCGAGCTCGGTCACCTCGACCAGTGGGTCGACTACTACAGGGACGTACTGGGTTTCGACCTGCTCGTCCACTTCGGCGACGACCAGATCTCGACCGAGTACTCGGCGCTGATGTCGACGGTGGTTTGGAACCACGACAAGGTCGTGCTGCCCATCAACGAGCCCGCCGAGGGCCGCCGCAAGAGCCAGATCGAGGAGTACCTCGACTACTACCGGTCGCCCGGGGTCCAGCACCTGGCGCTGCACACGCCCGACATCGTGCACGCCGTCGGCACGATGCGGGATCGAGGCGTGCGCTTCCTCGACGTCCCGCCCGAGTACTACGCGGATGCCCGGTCGCGGATGGCCGGGATCGACCTGCCCTGGACCGACCTGGCCGAGCTGGGGATCATGGTCGACCGCGACGAGGAGGGCCACCTGCTGCAGATATTCACCGAGACGATCTGCGACCGGCCCACCGTGTTCTTCGAGATCATCCAGCGCGAGGGTGCAACCGGCTTCGGGGCCGGCAACTTCAAGGCCCTGTTCGAGGCCATCGAGCGGGCCCAGGCCGCCCGCGGCAACCTCTGACCGCGCGGTCGCGCCCGCCCGGGCGGGTCAGTCGGGCTGGTCGGGACCGGTGAGCCGCTGGACCACCACGATCGATCCGTCGCCTTCGCCGAGCGCCAGCGGCTCGGCGGTCGAGTCGGGCGACGGGAAGCTGAACCCCAGCCGAGACGCCTCGATGGCGGCGCGCGCGACGGCTGCCTCGAGGTGCTCGACGGCAGCTTCGTGGTCGAGGCCGTCGGTCGCCTGTTCGAGTCGGGCACGAGCCTGCGCCATGAAGGGTGCGAGCTCGGCGGGCAGCGGATCGGGGCTTGTCTCGGCCAGCGGGGGGACTCCTGGTTCGACGGGTTCATAGAGGCTATCGGCAGGATCCGACAGCCGCCCGCGGAGATGCCACGCCGCCTGGCGAGCAGACGGGGTCGCGGCACGCTTGTGGTAGCTTGCTCGTTCCGCCGGGCCGTTAGCTCAGTTGGCTAGAGCACTTGC
>CAWEZE010000002.1:0-35680 GCA_963813485.1 uncultured bacterium | reverse complement strand
TTGGCCAGGTTGGTGGGGCCGCCGTGTTGCCAGGGTTGGATGTGATGGCCTTCGCACCAGTTGTGGGGCGGTCACAGCCGGGGAAGCGGCAGTGACCGTCGGCAGGACGAGGCGTTGTAGGGGGGGCGGGAATGGCGCGGGTGGTGGTGCCGTAATCCAGGATCGCGGACCGTCCTTGGGTGAGGACTCGGTGGAGGCGGCGTCGCACATCAGCCGGTCGGTGGTGGTGCGGTCGAGGCGGATGCCGTCGACAGTGGTGGCACCGGCGGTGGTGAGGCTGCGATAGCGCTCGATGTCGAGGATGACATTGAGGTGGGGCCGGTGGCGGCCACCGGGTAGGTGCGCTGGTGGTCCAGGAAGTGCCGGCAGATGTCGGCGAGGGCGTCCCCGCGGCGGGTGGCGGGGCTGCGGGCCGGTTCGCCTTCCCATCGGGGCTCTGCGTGAGGCGCAGGGCGGTGGCGAGCAGTTCGCCGGTTTCGGGACCGAGGTTGGCGTCGAGCCGCCAGCGGCCACCCAACGTCGGTCAGGTACAGCGCCTGGGCGGGTTCGGGCTTTGGGTCGTCGTCGGCGGTGGCGCATTCCCGCCAGGCGGCCATGGCGGTGGCGACGTCACGCACCGAAAGATGAACCAGGGTCGGCATCATCACCGCTTCGTGGTCGGCGAACAGGGCGAGCGTGTCGGCGTCGAGGTTGGCGGCGATCGCCTCGACCTGACCGCCGAGAGCACCCGTCGCGCCACGCCCCCGCGGTGACCGGTAGGCGGGCGAGCTTGCGGGCCCGGGACACCGTGGCGGCCGCCCTAGCCAGGGGCATGGCCGCCCGGTCGGTGAGCCAGGCGGTCATGGAGGTGGCGCCGTCGAGCTCCCACAAACCCGCCCGGTCGTGGGCGGCGACGGCGTCGCTGATGCGGGCGTCGAGCCGGTCCCGCAACCCCACCACGGCGGCCAGGGCGGCGCCATCGACGGGGATGTCGAGTTTGTCGATGGCGGCCCCCAGCTCCTCGAACATACCCACGATCGTACACCTGTTCGCCTACTCAAATCAGCCCAAAACCCCAGCTCACACCCCATTTTCTGGCCGAGATCGGCCCGGGAAGGCAAACCGACGAGCGGCCGTCGAGCCGGGGTCAAGGGCGGCCGCAAGGCCGGCGCAGCGAACCCTTGACGCCGGCGCACTCGAGCCCGCCAAGGGCCCCCACAATCACCCAGGCCCCGGCCCCCGGCCGGGGCCTACCTGCCATCCATCCACCGCGCCACGCGGCCCCCATGTGGCCAACGTCACAAACCGCATCCTTCACGGGCGGCCGCAACTGGTCGATAATGATCGTTATCAAGACCGGCCGACGCAGGGAGTCCCCATGGCGCTCGATGAGTACACCGCCAACGCCGAGATGATCGGCCGCGACGAGATCAACGACCTCGAGGCCATCCTTTCGGTCACCAACACCGACATCGACGAAGCGGTGCACGCGGTCAAGGACAACTCCGACGCCATCTTCACGTGGGACTACGAGAAGGGCGCCCGCCCGGGGCTCAACAAGCTCTACGAGAAGGCCAAGGGCGCCCAGTGGAACGCCCAGACCGACCTGCCCTGGGACACCGAGGTCGACCTGGAGAAGAACGCGGCGCTCCAGCGCATGCAGTACGCCGAGCTCGAGGTGGACCGGACGGGCACGCCGCTCGAGAAGTTCACCGAGGAGGACATGATCCAGCTGTCGATCGAGTCCGACAACTGGACCCTGAGCCAGTTCATGCACGGCGAGCAGGGTGCGCTCCTCTGCACGGCCAAGATCGTGGAGAGCGTGCCCTGGATCGACGCCAAGTACTACGCCGCCACCCAGGTGATGGACGAGGCCCGCCACGTCGAGGTGTTCGCCAAGTACCTCGACGAGAAGCTCACGGGTCACTACCCGATCAACGCCCACCTGAAGATGCTGCTCGACGACATCATCAACGACAGCCGCTGGGACATGACCTACCTGGGCATGCAGGTCATGGTCGAGGGGTTGGCGCTGGCGGCGTTCGGGTTCATGCAGCAGATGACGCCCGACCCGCTGCTCCAGAAGATGCTGCGTTACGTGATGAGCGACGAGGCCCGGCACGTGGCGTTCGGGGTGCTGTCGCTGAAGGAGTACTACGGCGAACTGTCCGACGCGGAGCTGCGCGAGCGCCAGGAGTTCGCCTTCGAGGCGGCGGTGCGGATGCGCGACCGCTTCCTCCAGCAGGAGGTGTGGGACCGCATGGGCATCAAGCCCAGCGAGATCCTGCCGCTGGTGATCCAGGACCCGGGTCGGGGGATGTTCCAGCAGATGCTGTTCTCGAAGATCGTCCCCAACTGCAAGAAGCTCGGCCTGCTCGACGCCGGTGACGGCTGGCTGCGCACCAAGTTCACCGAGCTGGGCGTCATCCAGTTCGAGGACTGGCAGGACACCGGCGAGGAGTACGAGTCGCTCCAGGCGACCGGCTGATCCCCGCCCCTCAGCCGAGGCGGGTGTCGACGGTCCGCAGCAGTTCGACAATCTCGTCCGCCTGCGCGGCGCTGTCGGGTGCGTCCTCCCCGAGGGGGATGGCGTAGCTGAGGAACACCGAGCGATCGCCGGCCCGGTAGCCGGCGGTGGTGCCGAGCTCGCCGGCGCGCACGAGGAACGCCTCGTCACCCAAGCCGTCGACGGTCTCCGGGTCCTCGCCCCAGGCCTGCGGATCGAACGCGTCGCTGCCCGTGAAGACGGAGAGCTGCAACTGGTAGATCGTCGGCGACTGGCCATCGTCGACCGACGCCTCCCAGAGGCAGCTGTCGGCACCACCGGCAACCGGCACGTCCCGGTCGGCGGGGACCACGGTGGCCGGCTCGCCGAAGAGGTCGCCGACCTCGTCGGTGCTCAACAGCCGGCATGCCGGCGACTCGTTGGCGGTCCCACCGGTGCCCTCGGTCCCGGTCGTCTCGCTCGTCCCACTCGTGTCGCTCTTGTCGGCAGAGGCGTCGTCCCCCTCACCCCCGTTTCCACTGCAGGCGGTCAGCGCCACCAACGCGACCAGCAGCGCACAACCCGTCCTCACCGGAGCGGGAACCCCACGACTCGCTCGAGCTCGGTAAGGGCTTGGTCGGGCTCGTCGACCTTGATGGTGGTCATGCCCATCGCCCGGGCCGGCTTGAGGTTGACGCCCAGGTCGTCCAGGAACACCGCCTCGCGGGGCGCCACCCCCAGCTCACGGCAGACCAGCTCGTAGATGGCGGTGTCCGGCTTGCGCAGTCCCACCTTGCTGGACTCGATCACGACGTCGAAGAGGTTGGCCAGCCCGGCCATCGGTGCATCCGGCCGCGCCTGGCCGGTCGCGTCCGGGACCACGAAGTTGTTGGTGAGCAGGGCGGTCTTGAGCCGGTCGTGGCAGCGGCGCAGGGCCTCCACCATCTCGGGGCGGACCTCGCCCATCAGCAGGGCCAGTACCGCACGGCCGTCGATCTCGTGCCCGGCCACGCGTGCCTCGGCCTCGTACAGGTCGGCGAAGCCCGGCCAGTCGACCTCGCTGCGCTCGAGCCTCGCCCAGGCGTTCGTGTCGGGATCCGTGGTATTGAGCCGCCGTAGGAAACCCTCGGGCAACCCGTGGTCACTTTCGTAGCGGGCGAACGCCTCGAAGGGGCTGGTGAGGATGACCCCGCCGAAGTCGAAGATGACGGCGCGGATGCCCATAGCCCGCCGATCCTATGGCGGGAGCGGGCCGGGATCCGGGCCGGCGTCGGCCACGGTCCCTCACCCGACGAGCAGGTCGCGGGCCACGGCCTCCCACAGCTCCGTCGACAGGCGCAGCGACTCGACGTCGACGCGCTCGTCGTCGCCGTGGAACATGCGGCCGTAGTCCTCGAACGTCAGCTTCTGGCTGAACAAGCCGAAGCCGTAGGCGGTGGCGCCGAGCCGGCGGAAGAAGCGGGCGTCCGTGGCGCCGACGCTGATCATCGGCACCAGGTGGCTGCCGTCGTAGAAGGCCTGCGTGGTGCGGCCCAGGGTGTCCCACAGGGCGGTCTCCACGGGCGACTCGGTCGAGGGATCGTCATGGGCGGCGATCAGCTCGACGCGGTCGGCGAGATCCCCCAGCGCCTCGTCGAGCACGGCCTCCACGTCGGGTAGCGACTGACCGGGCAGCGTGCGGATGTCGAGCTGCAGGTCGACCCGGTCGGGGATGACGTTGGTCTTGGTCCCCCCGTGCGCAACGGTCGGAGCGATCGTCATGTGCGTGCAGGCGTGGAACTGGCGCGCCATCGCCACCGGAAAGTCGGGGAGCGCGTCCACCAGCTTGTCCGGATCGAGCAACGGACCTACGACCTCCTGGGGATAGGCCAGGCCCTCGAGGAACCGCCGCCAGGTGTCGTGGATGCGCGTCTCGGGCCGGTAGTCGGCGAGCCTCTGGACCACAGTCGCTGCCGTCACCAGGGCATTGTCGGTCGCGTAGGGCTGTGAGGCGTGGCCGGGCGTGCCGGTGATGCGGAGCGTGCACCAGCACGATCCCTTCTCGCCGACCAGCACGGGCAGCCGCAGGCCGCCGTCCCCACCCGGCACCGGTATGCCGCCCGACTCGGTGATCACGTAGTCGGCACCGACCGCGTCCAGCTCGTGGCGCGCCAGATGGTCCGCGCCCCAGGTGCCGAGCGCCTCCTCGTCGGCGACCGCTAGGTAGACCAGCGTGCCTTCGGGCCGGAACCCTCCCGTGCCCAGGCGACGGGTGGCGACCGCCATCGACGCCGTCAGGTTGAGCATGTCGATGGCCCCTCGCCCCCAGACCTCGCCGTCGACCAACTCGCCGCCGAACGGGTCACGCTGCCAGCCGGCGGCGTTGGCGGGCACCACGTCGGTGTGGCCCATCAACAGCAGCGTGGGTGCCTCGGGACGCGTGCCCTCGATCCGGGCCACCAGGCTGGTGCGCCCTGGCGCTGGCTCGTAGCGTTCGACGTCGGCGCCGGACCCTGCGAGATACGCCTCGAGCAGGTCGGCGCTCCTGGACTCGTGGCCCGACTCGGGGGTTCCGTCGTTGACGCAGGCGTTGCGGACCAGGTGCTGGAGGAGGTCTGTGACCTCGTGAGTGACGTCGTCGGACACGGTCGCCATCGCTGGCACGGTACCCGGGGTGGTCGGGGACTTGCCGATCACGCGACGCCGGGCGATGCGACACCGGTCTCGTAGGCGATCATCACCAACTGGGCGCGATCGCGGGCGTCGAGCTTCATCAACAGGCGGCTGACGTGCGTTTTGACGGTGGCGTGGCTGACGTACAGCGTGGCCGCGAGCTCCGCGTTCGACTGGCCCTTGGCGACGAGCTCGAGCACCTCGCGCTCGCGCTCGGTGAGCTGATCGAGCGCGGCGCTGGCGGCCGCCGTCGCACCGGGTTCAGGGCGGCGGGCGAACTCCTCGATCAACCGCGCCCCCGGACGACGCTCGGCGGCACGTCGTGGCCCACGTGGCAGCGACACGGCCGTAATCTCGTCTCTTGGTGACAAACCCAACCCGAGATGAGCCTGCCGATTCCGTTCGGCCGAGACCGGCGATAGCCCTGGTCCGCACACCGCGCGCTGGTGGCCAGCGATGAAACACGTGGTCATAGACGGATCCAACATCGCGACAGAGGGCCGGGACACGCCGAGCCTGGCCCAGCTGGACGAGGCCGTACGCGCGTTCATCGAGGAGTACGCGCCCGAGGTCGTCACCGTCGTGGTCGACGCCACCTTCCCCAACCGGATCGATGCCAAGGAGCGGCGGACCTACGAGGACGCGGTGGCCGCCAACGAGCTCGTCACCCCACCGGCGGGGGCCATCGGACGGGGCGACGCCTTCGTGCTGCAGATCGCCCGCAAGGCCGATGCCGCCATCCTGTCCAACGACTCGTTCCAGGAGTTCCACGGCGACTACCCATGGCTGTTCGAACCGGGCCGGCTCATCGGCGGCAAGCCGGTGCCCCAGGTCGGCTGGGTGTTCATGGAGCGGGTCCCGGTGCGGGGACCCGCCAGCCGGCGCTCGGTGAGCGAGGCCCGCAAGGCCATCAAGGCGACCAAGGCATCCAAGCCGACGAAGGCCACGAAGGCCACGAAGGCCACGAAGGCGGCGGCAACCGAAACCGCGGCGCCGAAGCGACGCCGCGCAGATCGGGCTGCGACCGGCGACGGAACCACCGACGCGGCGCCGGCGGCAACCCCGAGCACGGCGCCGGTCGACGCCTCCGATGACGGACAGGGTGAGTCGACGACGAACCGGTTGGCCAAGGACGTCTCGCCGTACAACGAGGCGTTGCCGTTCATCGAGTTCATCGCCGATCACCCGGTGGGCAGCGAGGTGGAGGCGACCGTCGAGCGGTTCAGCTCGCACGGGGCCTACGTGCTGACCGGCGACGCCCGCGGCTACGTGCCGCTCCGCAACCTTGCGCAACCCGCACCGCGCAGCGCCCGCGAGGTGCTCAACCTCGGTGAGACGCGTCGCTTCGTGGTGATCGCCATCGACGCACCTCGTCGGGGAATCGATCTGGCGCTCCCGGGGGTCGTCGCGGTCCCGGCAGGTTCGGGCGCCCCGGTCGCGGAGCAGGTCGTCGAGGCCCTCGGCATGGGTGACGCGTCGGCGCCGGCCAAGGCGCGTGCGGCCACGAAGGCGAGGGCGGCGGTCAACAGGACGAGCACGAAGCGCCCGGCGACGAAGAAGGCAGCCGCCAAGAAGAGCCCAGCCCCGAAGCGCTCCAGCAAGAAGGCGCAGGCCAAGGCGACTGTGCCCAAGAAGGCGGCGACGAAGGCTTCGGCCAGGAAGTCCGCCGGCTCACCGGGTGCCTCCCGGAAGGCCGCAGCCGGAGCCAGAGCGGCCCCGAGGAAGTCCGCAGCCAAGAAGGTCGCCGGCAAGGCGGGCACCAAGAAGGCGAGCAGCGCCAAGAAGTCGCCGAGGCAGTAGCGAAGGCCAGAGAGAAGGGCGGAGGCAACCGCGACCGGCTTGCGCGGGAGATTGCCCGAAGTTCGGGACACCGTTCGTCATCGGCCCGGGCGTCGCTAGATTCGCCCTTCGTGCGCATCGCCACCTGGAACGTCAATTCGCTGACCGCGGAACGCCTGGTGCGCATCTGGGAGTGGTTGGACGTGGTGCAGCCCGACATCGTCTGCCTTCAGGAGACGAAGGTGACCGACGCCGCATTCCCGGCGCTCGACCTGCACAGCCGCGGCTACGCCAGCGTCCACCACGGGCAGGGACGCTGGAACGGCGTGGCGATCGCGAGCCGGGTCGGGCTCGACGACCCCGTGTCCGGCTTCGGCGACGGCGGACCTCCCGACGACGAGGCGCGCCTCGTGTCGGCCACCTGCGACGGCGTGCGGGTGTCGTCGGTGTACGTGCCCAACGGCCGCGAGGTAGGGCACGAGCAGTTTCATCACAAGCTGCGCTGGCTGGCGCGCCTCCGCGCCCACGTCGAGGCCGAGTCCGGCCTCTACGGCGCGAGTGCCGGCATCGCCGTGTGCGGCGACTTCAACGTCGCCCCCGAGGACATCGACGTGTGGAACCCCAAGGCGGTGCACGGCGCCACGCACGTGACGCCCGACGAGCGCGCCGCCCTCGGAGAGCTGGAGGCCTTCGGGCTCCGCGACGCGTTCCGCGAGCAGTACCCCGGGGAGCCCAACCTGTTCAGCTGGTGGGACTACCGGGCGGGCGCCTTCCACAAGCACCAGGGCATGCGCATCGACCTGATGATGCTGTCGTCGGACCTTGCGGACAGGGTGGCGTGGGCGTTCATCGACCGCAACGCGCGCAAGGGGCACAAGCCCAGCGATCACGCACCTCAGTTCGTGGACGTGCTCTAGACCTCGAGCACGCCTCGCAGCTTGTCCAGTCCATCAGCGAGGGTGTGCCGGACCCGCTCACGCGAGAGCCCGAGCTCGTCGTGTAGCTCGCGTAGCGTGCGTGGCTCGTGGCCGTCGAGCCCGAAGCGGGCGCTCACGACCAGGCGCTCCATGTCCGTCAACCCTGTGAGGGCATGGGTCGGCAACGCATGCAGCGCGACGAGATCGTCGTCAGCATCGGAACGCAGGTCGATGGGCTCGAGCTGCTCGGCATCGTCGCCGTCATCTCGGTAGGGCCACCCGTCCTCGCTGATGAAGTCGAAGGGATCACCCATGCACCACTTGTCGCGCGCCGAGCGTTGCAGGTCAACGGAGAACTTCAGCCCCGGAGGGCTGCCAGCAGGCCGGGTCCGATCCGGACCGCCAGCAGCCGGCCCATGCCCGGGATCGCCGCCAGCTCGTCGGTCGTCGCAGGCATGGCCTCGGCGATCGCCTCCAGCAGCCGGTCGTCGACGAGCGCCACCGGCTCGACCCGTGCCGCTCGGGCCTGCTCGTCCCGCCACGCCAGCAGCGCAGTGAGCGTGGGCGACGGCGCCCGCCCGGCGGTGGCCTCGGCGAGATGGGCCCGCTGGTCGGCGAGCCGCTCCCGCCAGTCGGGTGCCCTCTCGGGGAGGTCGTCGCTTGACTGCTCCCGCTGGCGCTCGGCCAATCCCGCCAGCCACGGGGTCAGCCGGCGCTCGCCGGTGCGGCCACCGAACGTCCGCTCGGCCGCCCACGAGCAACGCAGCTCGTCCTCCGCCCGGGTCATGGCCACGTACAGCAGGCGAGCCTCCTCCGCTCGCGCCGCGGCGGTGCGGGCGTGGGTGATGGGCACGTAGCCGTCCTCCAGCCCGGCCAGGTGGACGATCGG
Source organism: uncultured bacterium (assembly GCA_963813485.1). Taxonomy (GTDB): domain Bacteria; phylum Actinomycetota; class Acidimicrobiia; order Acidimicrobiales; family VFJN01; genus DASQUK01. Next base: position 26,979 of record CAWEZE010000002.1, on the reverse strand, counting down.
CCACTCCAGCCCCTTGGCCGCGTGGAACGTGGCCAGCGTGACGGCGTCTCCCCAGCCCTCGCCGCCCTCGGCCGTGAACGTGGCGACCAGCCAGGTGGCGAAGTCCGGGGCACGGGCGCCGGGGTTCAGGCGCAGGTGATCGTGAGCCAGTTCCAGGACGAGGTCGAGCTCGGCGCGGCCCCGGGCCGTGGGTCCCTCGGCGGCCTCGTCGCCGTCGTCCACCGGGTCCACCAACGTCGCCAGATCTGGCAGGCGCTCGCTGAGCGGAGCGTCGTTGCGCCGGAGCAGGTCCAGGGCCTCCCGGACCGTCCGCTGGTCCAGCAGGGTGTCCGTACCGCGCACCCGGTGGGGGATCCCGGCGCGACGAAGGGCGTCGGCGATCGGCGGGATCTGTCCGTGGGTGCGCACCAGGACTGCCTGCGAGGACCACGCCGCCCGCGGGCCCCGGCGGTCGCGCACCGCCCGGGCGATGGCCCTGGCCTCGTCCAGGTCGCCGGCGTGGCGCTCGAGGCGGGGTGGGATCCCGTCGGGCCGCCGGGCGCGCACCTCCCGACCCGCGACGCCGGCGGCGCGGAGGACATCGCCCGCCGCCGCCAGGATCGACGGCGTGGAGCGGTAGCTGCCCAGCAGCTCGATCACGTCGGCGGGTGGGTAGAGACGCCGGAAGCCCTCGAGGAAACCGGCGTCGGCTCCGTTCCAGCCGTAGATGGCCTGCTGGGGATCGCCGACCACGCACAGGTCGTAGCTTTCGCCGCGCCAGGCGTCGAGCAACCGGAGCTGGAGCGGGTTGACGTCCTGGAACTCGTCCACGAACAGGTGGCGGTGCCGCCACCGCTGAGCGGCGGCGAAACCCGAGTCGGTCTCGATGAGATGGCTGCACAGCCGCAGCAGGTCTTCGAAGTCGACCATGCGGGCCTTGCGTTTCGCCTCCTCGTAGCGGCGGTACAGGTCGGCGATCCGCTTGGGTGGCGAAGGCGTGCGCCGGCGGGCGCCAGCCACGGCTTCGGCATAGCCGTCGGGACCGCTGAGGCGGGCCTTGGCCCACTCGATCTCGGCGGCGAGCTGGCCGACCGAGAGCTGGCTCTGGCCGCGCGACCTACCGACGATGTCCTCGAGTAGCCGGCCCTTGCGCACCAGGAGCTCGGGCGCGGCGCGCCCCTCGTCGGCCCATCGCCCGCGGAGCTGCGCATAGGCCGCGCCGTGGAACGTGCCGGCGGCCACGCCATCGCGCAGGCCCAGTCCCCGGAGCCGGTCCCGTAGCTCACCCGCGGCCTTGCGGGTGAACGTGAGGGCCAGGACGTGGCTGGCGTCGGCATCGCCGGTCTCGATGCGCCAGGCGATCCGCCGCGTGAGCACCCGGGTCTTGCCCGATCCCGCCGGCGCGAGGATGGCGAGGGGCTGGGCCGGCGAGGTGACCGCACGCCGCTGCGCCTCGTCCAGGTCGTGGAGCAGGCGATCGGCGGCCACCGACGGCGAGGTTATTCGGACCCTTAGGCTGCCGGCGATGATCGACGTGGCCCTTGACCGGTTCGAGGAGCTCGTGGGCGAGGCCCTCGACAGCATTCCCGACGAGCTGGGCGGGTACATGGAGAACGTCGCCGTGCTGGTAGAGGACGGCGTGCGGCACGGCCGCCTGCTCGGCCTCTACGAGGGGGTACCGCTCACCAAGCGTGGCGAGTGGTACGGCACGGGTTCGCTCACGCTGCCCGACCGGATCACGATCTTCCGGCTGCCGATCTGCGCTCGCTGCCGCACCGAGGAGGAGGTGGTGGACCAGGTGCGGGTGACGGTGATCCACGAGGTGGCCCATCACTTCGGCATCGGCGACGCCCGCCTCAAGGAACTGGGCTGGGCCTGAACGACGCGGAACTCATGACCTCGACAAGCGGTGGGGATACGCTTCGCCACGTGCCGTTTCCGCGGAAGTTGCTGAACGACGACGAAGAGATCGTCCTCGACCTGCATCCGCACTGGTGGTTCTTCGCACCGCCGCTCCTCGCGCTGATCGCTGCGGTCGTCCTCGGCATCCTGGCGCTCGCCAACGACGTCCATACCGCCCTCAAGATCCCCGTGGGCATTCTCGTGTTGGGGCTCCTCGCCTGGTTTGGCTGGCGCTACCTGCGCTGGATCACGACCAACTTCGTGGTGACCACCGATCGCCTGATCTACCGGCACGGCGTCCTGTCGAAGCACGGCATCGAGATCCCGCTCGACCGCGTCAACACCGTCTTCTTCCGACAGTCGATCTTCGAGCGCATCGTCGGCGCCGGCGACCTCATCATCGAGTCGGCCAGTGAGACGGGGCGCCAGCGGTTCTCCAACGTGCGCAAGCCGTCGGCGGTCCAGAACGAGATCTACCGCCAGATCGAGGCCAACGAGAACCGCAAGTACGACCGGGTGGGCGTCTCCGCCGCCGCCGGCACCACCGCCTCGCAGAGGGCGGACGACACCGACTCGATCCCGGCCCAGATCCGCGAGCTCGACGAGCTACGCAAGCAGGGACTGCTCACCGAGGAGGAGTTCGCCCGCAAGAAGCAGCAGCTCCTCGACAGGATGTGACCCGGCCCCGGGTCGTCAGCCTCGTCCCGTCGGTCACGGAGACACTGCTGGCGTGGGGCGTGACCCCGGTCGCGTGCACCCGGTTCTGCGAACAGCCCGATCTCCCGCACGTGGGCGGCACCAAGGACCCCGACATCGCGGGCGTCGTCGAGCTCCGTCCCGACCTGGTGGTGCTGTGCGTGGAGGAGAACCGCCGCGAGGACGCCGACGCACTCACCGGGGCCGGCATCGCCACCGCGGCCCTCTCGATCGACGGCGTGGCGGACGTGGCGCCGGCGCTGCGGATGCTCGCCGGGCTCGTGGGCGTCGATCCCGAGCGCGTGGAGGAGATCGCCACCAGCTCGCCGGTCGAGGGGCGGCTGCGAGCCTTCGTTCCCATCTGGAAGCGGCCATGGATGAGCCTTGCCGGCGGGACGTACGGGTCGTCGCTGCTGGCCGCCATCGGGGTCGACAACGTGTTTGCCGACGCCGACGACCGCTACCCCACGGTGACACTCGAGGCTGCCCGGGCCCGCCGGCCCGACGTGGTGCTGGCGCCCAGCGAGCCCTATCCGTTCCGCGAGCGCCACGTCCCGCTGCTCGCTGACGTGGCGCCGGTGGTGCTGGTCGACGGCCAGGACCTGTTCTGGTGGGGCGTGCGCACCCCCGCCGCCGCAGAGCGGCTCCGCCGCCAGTTGTGGCGCGGCTAGCTCTCGCTGCCCCACGCCCCGCCGGAAGGCCGGCCGCGCCACAGGACCGGCATCTTGAGCCGGGTCTTGGGCTGGCACAATGCCACCACGCAACCGCCGAAGCCGGCGCCCGTCACCCGGGCCCCGTACACCCCCGGCACGCCCCGCAGGGCGACCACCAGGTCATCGAGCGCCGGGGTGGTGACGTCGAAGTCGTCGCGCAGGCTGGCGTGGCTCGCGACCAGCAGCTCGCCGGCGTAGTGCAGCTGCGCTTCGGCCAGCGCCGCCCCCAGGGCATCGACGCGGTCGTTCTCGGTGGTCACGTGCCGCGCCCGCCGGCGGAGGAGCGGGTCATCGATGGCCTCGACGGCGGACGGTGATGCCTCCCGGAGCGAACCGACGATCTCCTCGGCCGCCTCGCACTCCTTGCGGCGCTGGCCGTAGGCGGATCCGGACAGCTCCCGGGGCTCGCCCGAGTCGACCACCACGATCTCGGCGTCCTCGGGGAAGGGCAGCTTCTCGACGCTGAGGCTCCGGCAGTCGATGCGCAGGACCTGATCCGCCTCGGCGGCGACGGCGACGAGCTGGTCCATGATCCCGCAGGGCACGCCGACCGCCCGCTGCTCGGCCCGCTGGCATGCCTGGGCCACGCCGACGGGGTCGCCGAGGTCGGCGCCCAGCGCGGCGGCGAGCGCGACCTCCAGCGCCGCGCTCGAGGCCAGCCCGCCGCCCGGTGGCAGCTCCGAGTGGACCATGCCGACCAGCCCGTTGTCGGGCCGCAGCTCGGCCACCACGGCCGCCACGTACCGGGCCCAGGGCGGCTCCGCCTTCGCCGGGTCGTCGCCGCCGTCGAGCGCTATCTCCGCGACGCCGTCGAACCGCTCCGATCCCAGCATGACCCAATTGCCACCTCGGTCACCGGTTATCTCGGTGCCGAGCCCGATCGCCATGGGCAGGACGAGCCCTCCCATGTAGTCGGTGTGGTCCCCGATCAGGTTGACCCGCCCCGGCGCCCACGATCGCAGTCCCATCACGCTCCTCGCAGTGCGGCGGCGGCGTCCTCCGGGACCACCGGGTTGACGAACACACCGCTTCCCAGCTCGCCGGCGGCCACGTAGCGCTGGACGTCGGGCGATCGCATCGGCGAGACGATATGCACATGGAGATGGGCCTCGGGCCACAGGCCACCGTCGGTGGGCCGTTGGTGGATCCACATCATGTAGGGGAGCGGGGCGTCGAACAGGCGGTCGAGCCGGGCCAGCACGTCGACCAGCAGGTCGGCCAGGCCGTCCCGCTGGGGGCCGTCGAGCGCGTGCAGGTCGGGACGGTGGACGTCGGGCGCCAGCAGCATCCCGTACGGGTAGGCGCTGGCGGTCGGCACCCAGGCGCGCCAGTCGGCCGCCGCAGCGACCTCCAGCGCCGGATCGCGCGGTGCGCACAGCGGGCAGTCGCCCCGCGCGGTCCGCCGCAGTTCGGCCAACGGGACCGCCGGCACCTCGTCGAAGGCGTAGATCTGCCCGTGGGGGTGGGAGATGGTGGCGCCTACCTCAACGCCCCGGTTCTCGAACACCAACACGTAGGCGACGTCGTCGCGGGCCCCGAGCGTGGCCGTGCGGTCGGTCCACAGGTCGACGACCCGCCGGGCCCCTCGCGCCCCCAGGTCCGGGAAGCTGGCGTCGTGCTCGGGCGTGTAGACCACCACCTCGTTGCGCCCGTCGGTGAACGACGGCCAGCGGTTGACGAAGGCCTTGACGTCGTAGGGCTCGGGCGCCTCCAGCCCGCCGACGCAGAACGGGCAGGCCGTCGACGGCCGGTGGGGGCGCTGCTGACGGCCGCCCGCGACCACGACCGCGGATCCGCTGAGCTCGTCGATGCGCTGGTCGGACATGCGATGCCTCGTGTCCCGCTGCCGTCCTGGTGCCGTTCTGCTGCCCGTACCGGTATTGGGGCCTAGCGGAGCGCCGCCACCGCGGCGGCCGCCCGGTCGAGCGCGCCATCGTTCCACGGCGCCCGGAGGGCCACATTGACCTGGTCGGCGCCGGCAGCCAGATACCGCCCGAGGGCGTCCGTCGCCTCGTCGACGCTGGTGCCGACCACGGCGCCGGCCCGCACGGCTTCGGCCCGGGGGCCGAACTGGGCGGCCAGCGACGCCTCGTCGTCGCAGAACACGACGTTGACGCCGAGCCGGACTTCGCCCGGATCGCGGCCCTCCACGCTGCAGTGGTCGTCGAGGACGCTTCGCTTGTGGGCGAGTACGTCGGCAGCGACGAAGGGCACGTTCCACCCATCGCCGTGGCGGGCGACGATGCGCGCCGTGCGCCGCTCGCCGGCGCCCCCGATCCAGATGGGCAGGTGCGGCTGCACCGGCCGGGGTTCGAGCCGGGCGTCGCGCAGCCGAACGTGCTCGCCGGCGAAGTCCGCCTTTCCGTCGTGCAGCAGGCTGCGGACGGCGCCGGCCGCCTCGTCGAGCAGGTCGAGCCGCTCGCCCGCGGGCGGGAACCGAAAGCCGTACGCCGCATACTCGGCCTCGGCCCAGCCGGCGCCGAGGCCGACCTCCGCTCGTCCGCCGGATAGGTGGTCGACGGTTGAGACGGCCTTGGCCAGGACGCCCGGGTGACGGAAGCCGACGCAGTAGACGAGGCAGCCACAGCGCACCCGGGTGGTGGCGCAGGCGAGGGCGGTCTGCATGGCGACCGCCTCGTGGCACTCGTACGTGCTGAGGTCCGACGAGTACAGGTGGTCCCACACCGTGATGGCGTCGAAGCCGGCGTCCTCGGCCCGCCGCCACAGGCCGCGGAGGTCGGCCACCGTCGCGTTCTGCAGGCCCGTATGGACGCCGAAGGTGGGCACGGCCCGATGGTGGCACGAACCCCGCTTGACCCGCTGGTCAAGAGGCAACACCATGGCACCATGAGCGAGCTGCCCACCGCCAACGTCAACGGGATCGAGATCTGCTACGACTCGATGGGCGATCCGTCGGATCCCACGGTCTTGCTGGTCATGGGCCTGGGGGGCCAGTTGATCCAGTGGGACCGGGAACTGTGCGGACTCATAGCGGAGCGCGGGTTCCACGTCGTGCGCTTCGACAACCGCGACGTGGGGCTGTCGACCCACCTCGAGGGTGGCGTCGACGTGTTCGCGTTGTTCGCGTCGGAGGCGTCGGGCTCGGCGGCGCCCGCCGTGCCCTACCGGCTGTCCGACATGGCAGACGACGCCGTCGGCCTGCTCGACCAGCTCGGCGTGGACCGCGCCCATGTCGTGGGCGTCTCGATGGGCGGCATGATCGCCCAGACGATCGCCCTGGACCACCCCGCCCGGGTGCTGACACTGACCTCGATCATGTCCACCACCGGCGACACCGACGTGGGTCACCCGACCGCCGAGGCGATGGCGGCGATCGTCGCGCCTCCCGCGCAGACCCGCGAGGAGGCGCAGGACGGGGCCGTGCGCCAGGCCCACGTGTGGGGGAGCCCCGGCCTGTTCGACGCGGACCATCTCCGCCGGCTGGCCGGCGAGTCGTGGGACCGCTGCCACGAGCCACTGGGCGTCGCCCGGCAGCTGGCCGCCATCCTGGCCTCGGGTAGCCGTTCCGCCGGGTTGGCCACGCTCGACATCCCGACGCTCGTGATCCACGGCACCGCCGACACGCTGGTCCAGCCGTCGGGCGGCGAGCGGACCGCCGAGGTGATCCCCGATGCCAAGCTGTTGTTGGTCGACGGCATGGGCCACGACCTGGCCCCGCCTCTGTGGCCGGCGCTGGTCGACGCCATCTGCGGCCACTTTGCCGACTACCGGCCGACCGCCTAGATCAACGCAACGGAGGACGCCTAGATGGGACCCCTGGCTGGAATCACCGTCGTCGAGATCGCCGGGATCGGGCCCGGTCCGTTCTGCGCCATGATGCTGGCGGACATGGGCGCCGAGGTGATCAGGGTCGACCGGGCCGAGAACGTCGCCGGCGGCGATCCGGCCAACCCGCCCGCCGACCTGAACAACCGGGGGCGTCGGTCGGTCGGTGTCGACCTGAAGAACCCGGACGGCGTCGCCGTCGTGCTCGACCTCGTCGAGCAAGCGGACGCCCTCATCGAGGGCTTCCGCCCAGGCGTCGCCGAGCGGCTCGGCATCGGCCCCGACGAGTGCCTGGCCCGCAACCCCAAGCTGGTCTACGGCAGGATGACAGGCTGGGGGCAGGACGGCCCGCTGGCGGGGGCTGCGGGTCACGACATCAACTACATCGCCCTGGCCGGCGCGCTCGATCCCATCGGACGACGGGGCGAGGCGCCGGTGCCGCCGCTCAACCTCATCGGCGACTACGGCGGCGGCGGCATGCTGCTGGCGTTCGGCGTCGTGTGCGGCGTGCTCGAGGCGCAGCGGTCCGGACAGGGCCAGGTGGTGGACACGGCGATGGTCGACGGCGCGGCCGTGCTCATGACCATGACCCACGCACTGCGGGCCATGGGGATCTGGGACGACGAGCGCGGCACCAACATGCTCGACACCGGCGCCCACTTCTACAACGTCTACGAGACGGCCGACGGCAAGTACGTGTCGATCGGCTCGATCGAGCCCCAGTTCTATGCGGAACTGCTGCGGCTCACCGGGCTCGAGGGCGAGGAGCTCCCCTGGCAGCACGACCGGGTGCAATGGCCGGCGCTCAAGGAACGGCTGGCCGCGATCTTCAGGACGAAGACCCGGGACGAGTGGTCCGTGCTGATGGAGGGCACCGACGTGTGCTTCGCGCCGGTTCTGTCGATCCCCGAGGCGATCGAGCATCCCCACAACGTCGATCGCCACACGTTCGTCGAGGTGGCGGGCATCCGTCAGCCGGGCCCTGCGCCCCGGTTCAGCCGCACCGCGCCCGAGATAGCGACGCCGCCGCCGCACGCCGGCCAGCACACCGACGAGATCCTGGCCGCCGCCGGCTTCGACGCGGACCGGATCGCCAAGCTCCACGAGGCGGGCGCCATCGCCTGACCGCGCGAATTGGTCGAGTCGTGAGGTCAGATGCCGCACAACGACGACCAGAACGCAAGAAACGCCGGTGGTCCCCGCCAGAATGCTGTCCATGGCAACCCTCGTCGCCTTCCACGCCCACCCCGACGACGAGTGCCTCCTGCAGTCGGGTTCGCTGGCCAAGGCCGTGGACGACGGCCACCGCGTCGTGGTGATGTACGCGACCCGAGGCGAGGTGGGCGAAGCGCCCGATGGCCTGCTCGAGCCGGGCGAGTCGCTGGTCGAACGGCGGATGGCCGAGGCCATGCGCTCGGCCGAGGCGCTGGGGGTCCACCGGGTGGCGTGGTTGGGGTACCGGGACTCGGGGATGATGGGCACACCGGACAACGACGATCCCAGGTGCTTCTGGCGTGCCGACATCGAGGAGGCCGCCGCCCAGGTCGCGGGAGTCCTGCGGGAGGAGTCGGCCGACGTCCTCACCATCTACGACGAGAACGGCAACTACGGCCACCCCGATCACATCCAGGTCCACCGGGTGGGCAGCCGGGCCGCGGAGCTGGCCGGGACGCCGCACGTGCTCGAGACCACCATGAGTCGCGCGCACGTCAAGTCGCTCATCGCCGAGGCGGCGGCCGCCGGTCAACACATCGGCGACGCGCCGGACCTCGAGGACGATTCGGTCATCTTCGGCGTGCCCGACGAGGCGATCACGACCGTGGTCGACGTGGGCGACTTCCTCGACCGCAAGCGGGCGGCGATCGCGGCCCATGCCAGCCAGGTTCAGGACACCGGCCTGTTCCTGGCCATGGCGCCCGAAGCCTTCCGCGCCGCCATGGGCACCGAGTTCTTCATCCGACGGGGTGTTCCACCGGGCCACCGCGATGACGACGTGTTCGCGGGCGTGGAGTCGGCGGCGCCCCGCTGATGCACCGATGCGGTGACCGCGTCTTGCACGCGACCGCTGACGGAACGCCATGATGGGCCGCGTGACGATTGTGAAGATCAACGCCATCACCGTCCCCGAGGACTCCGGCGACGAGCTGGGCCGCCGGTTCGCGGCGCGGGCGGGCGCCGTCGACGACCAGGAAGGGTTCGAGGGCTTCGAGCTCCTCAAGCCCACCGATGGCCGCACCACATGGCTGGTGGTCACCCGATGGCGCGACGAGGAGTCGTTCCAGGCGTGGGTGAACAGCCCCGCGTTCGGGCACGGGCACGCCGGCACCGACAAGCCGCACCCGCATACGGGGGGACCGGTGTCGGTGTCGAGCGAGCTGTGGTCGTACGAGATCTCCACGACGTCGCCCGGCCAGTCGCCGCCGTCCGCCCAGTCCTGAGCACGACGCACCATCCGTGGACCTGCGCGACGTCCACGTCGTCGGGGCGTGGGTCGTCGTCGTCGCCAACGCCCTCGCCGGCTTGTGGGCGTTGGGCGCCCACCGGTGGTCGGCACTGCGCCACCGGTCGCTGTGGTGGTTCACGGCCGTGGCAGAGATCGCCATCGCCGTAGAGGTGGTGCTGGGCGTGATCCTCGTCGCCCGTGAGGACCGGGAGGCGCCGCAGTTCCACATGTTCTACGGCTTCGTGGCCTTGGCCTCGGTGGGGATCATCTACAGCTACCGCCAGCAGCTCGCCGGCCGCCGGTACCTGCTCTATGGGCTGGGCGGGCTGTTCCTGATGGGGCTCGGGATCCGCGCGATGGTTGTCGGTCCCAATCGCTGACGACGCGATCGGGCCGCCGGCTACAGGTGCACCACCGGGCAGGTCAGCGTCCGGGTGATGCCCTCGATCATCTGCACCCGGCTCACGACCATCTTGCCCAGCTCGTCGACCGTGTTGGACTCCGCCCGGGCGATCACGTCGTACGGGCCCGTCACGTCCTCGGCCGACACCACACCGTCGATTCCGGCCACCTCGCTGGCCACCTGAGCGGCCTTACCCACCTCGGTCTGGATGAGGATGTACGCGCTGACTGCCATTGAGCCTCCCTCGTGCCGGCGGGGCGGAGCCGCATCGTAGTTCGCGCCGCGCAGCCGAATGCGTGCCCTATTGCCTCGAGAGTTCGGGACCCCATTGCCTCGGACCCGGTCTACGCGTCCGGTCGCCGGGACACCCGGGACGCGGGCGGTGCCGCTCAGCTAGCGGCCAGGCGCTTCTCGAGCTCGGTGAGCTGCTCGCGTAGCTCGGTGGGGACGTGGTCGCCGAGCTTCCGGTAGTGGTCCTCGAGCTGGGGTAGCTCCTGCCGCCACAACTCGGAATCGACGTCGACGAGCTCGGCAAGCGTGTCGGTGTCGATGTCGAGGCCGGTGGTGTCGATGGCGCCGGGTGCCGGGACCCGGCCGATGGGGGTGTCGACCGCCGCCCCCTCGCCTGCGACCCGCTGGACGACCCAGGCGAGCACGCGGCTGTTGTCCCCGAAACCGGGCCACAGGAACGAGCCGTCCTCGCCGCGCCGGAACCAGTTGACCCAGAAGAGCCTGGGCAGCTTGTCGGCGCCGGTGGCCTCGCCGATCTCCAGCCAATGGGCGAAGTAGTCGCCCATGTTGTAGCCACAGAACGGCAGCATGGCGAAGGGGTCGAAGCGGAGCTCGCCGACGTTCCCGGCCGCGGCGGCCGTCTTCTCCGAGCTCATGATCGAGCCGAGGAACACACCGTGGGTCCAGTCGAACGACTCGGTCACCAACGGCACGTTCGTGGCCCGGCGGCCGCCGAACAGGATTGCCGAGATGGGCACGCCCTTAGGGTCCTCCCACTCGGGGGCGATCGACGGGCACTGGGACGCCGGGGTGGTGAAGCGGGCGTTGGGATGTGCGGCGGGCACGTCCGACGCCGGCGTCCAGTCGTTCCCCCGCCAGTCGATCGCGTGGGTTGGTGGCGCCGACAGGCCCTCCCACCAGACGTCGCCGTCGTCGGTCCCCGCGACATTGGTGAAGATCGAGTTGCCGTACAGGGTGGCCACGGCGTTGGGGTTGGTGTCCTTGCCCGTCCCCGGCGCCACCCCGAAGAAGCCGGCCTCGGGGTTGATGGCGTACAGCCGGCCGTCGGCACCGAACTTCATCCACGCGATGTCGTCGCCCACGGTCTCGACCTTCCACCCCGGCAGGGTGGGGATCATCATCGCCATGTTGGTCTTGCCGCAGGCTGAGGGGAACGCCGCCGCGATGTAGCGCTTCTCGCCCTGGGGTGGCGTGACCCCGAGGATGAGCATGTGCTCGGCCATCCAGCCGTCGTCGCGGGCCATCGTCGAGGCTATGCGCAGCGCGAAGCACTTCTTGCCGAGCAGGGCGTTGCCGCCGTAGCCGGATCCGTAGGACCAGATCTCCCGGGTTTCGGGGAAGTGGACGATGTACTTGCGCTCGGCGTCGCAAGGCCACGGCACGTCCTCGCGGGCGTTGCCGTCGGCATCGACCAGGGGGTAGCCGACCGAGTGGAGGCAGGGGACGAACTCGCCGTCGGCGCCCAGCACGTCGAGCGGACCCTGGCCCATGCGGGTCATGATCCGCATGCTGGCGGCGACGTAGGCCGAGTCGGTGAGCTGAACGCCGATGTGGGCTATGGGCGACCCGAGGGGTCCCATCGAGAACGGCACCACGTACAGCGTGCGACCGCGCATGGCCCCCGTGAACAGGCCGGTGAGCTCTGCCTTCATCGCCGCCGGGTCCCGCCAGTTGTTGGTGGGGCCGGCATCCGCCTGGCGCTCGGAGCAGATGAACGTCCGATCCTCGACCCGGGCTACGTCGGCCGGGTCGGACCGGGCCAGGAAGCTGTTCGACCGGCACTCCTGGTTGAGGCGCTCGAATGTGCCACCGTCGACCAGCAGCTGCGTCAACCGCTCCCATTCCTCGTCGGAGCCATCGCACCACTCGACCCGTTCCGGTTCCAGGACACGGGCCCAATGGTCGACCCAGTTCTCGAGCTTCTGGTTGGTGGTGGTTGCGGCCATGGTCCTCCGCGGCGATGTCGGTCTGTCAGCTCAGGCGGGGGTCGGGTCGTCTCCTACCGGGAAGCGCTCGGGATCAAGTCCCGGCGTCCCCATGTCGACCTCCGACCCCAGCCGCAGGTGTGTGGCGCGACCCTCGCCGTCGAGGTCGAAGATCACACGCTGGCCCTGGCGTAGTTGGCGGAAGACGGAGCCGCTGAGTGCGTCGGGGGCGAGATCGATCTCGGCGAGATCGGTGTCCCGCATCACGATCCCGTCCCTCGATCCGGGGTCGTACGACTTGATCACGCCTTGCACCGTGGGCTCCTCGATGTGATTTCCGCCCCGACGGGTGCTCGGGCCGGGCTGGCTGCGGTGGGTCCCCCACCGTATCGGACGGTTCCCGCGGCGACCCAAGGCGTGTCCGCGTCGGTCGTCATCCGGACGGGGCGTCGGCTGCGAAGTCAGTCCGACCACGACCACCGGAGCCTCACAATGCAGCAACGCAGGCCACCCCTGGGAGCGATGCTCTTCGGCCTCACTGCGCTGCTGGCCGGGTGGTCGATGGCGGCGCTGGCCGGCAGCGGGGCCGATCGCGAGTCGCCCGGCAGCGACGCCCCGCCGCGCGAGGTACCGATGGTCGTCGAGCCGCCCGGCGGACCCGACCCCCAGGAGGCGCCGCCGTCGCGGCCGCCGGCGGCTGCGCCACGCCGCCAGGAGGTCGAGGATGCCGGGCGGCCGACAAGGGCGACCGCCCCGTCGCAGCGGCGGACGACCACGACCACTGCCGCGCCGGCACGCACGGCGAAGCCGGCGGTCCGGTCGGCGCCGGCACCGACCGCGCCCGCAGGTCCAGGGGCGCGTCCGTCCGCGCCGACGACCGTCCCGCCCGAGCGACCCGCCCCGCCCCCGGCGGCTCCGCCGGCGACCGTTCCCCCGCCGCCACCGCCGGGAGGGGCGCCCGAGCCACCGGCGGGCACGGGCTGCGACGTGCCCCGGAACCAGCCCCCTTGGGCCGAGCAGGCCGACCTGCTCGACCTGGTCGACGCGACCAACGACGTGCTCGACGAGGTTGGCGCCGCGGGCTTCGCCGGGTTCGTCGTCACCCCCGAGAAGTGCCGCCTCGACCTCTACTGGGTGGGCGCGCCACCCCGGGAGGTGGCCGAGGTGGTCCGCCGTGACCTGCGGGTGGTCGTCCACGACGACGCCGACTACGACCACGCCGAGCTGTCGCGGGCGGCCGAGAGGTTGGCGCCGGGCTCGCCCCTGGCGCGTTCCGCCGGGGTCGAAATCACGAGCGTGGCCGTCCCGCCCGAGGGCGCTGGGCTGCGGGTCGGGGTCGAGCTGCATGGGCGCTCGATCGATGTGCGGGCGACCGCGGCAAAGCTGGGCGCTGGGGTCGGCGTCCCAGTCAGTGTGGTGATCGAGGGACCGTCGCGGCCGTTCGGCCGGATCGACGACAGCGCCCCCTGGTCGGCCGGCGGCCGGGCGATGATCAGGGTCAACGATGGCGGATCGGAGCGCTGGGCCGCTTGCTCCCTGGGATTCGGCCTGCGTGACCCGAGAACCATGCGAGAGCACACGGTCACCGCGGCCCACTGCTTCGACGAGGCGGTCGACGCCACTGCCTGGAACGGCAGCCGCCAGGCCGCGATCGGGGACTGGGACGCGATGTCCCTAGCGCTCGACATCGCCTACGTGGCCACCGACCAGCCTGAGGGGTCGGGCACCTCGGCGCACGTGTGGTCCGGCGGTGCGGGAGACCGTCACCGGGCCGTGCGCACCGTGACCGACACCTCGCCGACCGTCAAGGGCATGTGGGTCTGCGGCTCTGGCGCCACAACCGGCGAGAACTGCGCCATCAAGGTCAGCGATGTCGACGTCATGCAGGGGGCGACGCTGCCTCGTTCGGGGGCCACCTACACCGTCCGCCACACGGCCCGGGGCTACCGCACCGACGGTGGGGTTGCGTCCGGCAGCGGTGACAGTGGGGGGCCGGTCTTCGCTCCCAGCGGTCCCGGCCCTGACGGCACCCACGCGGTCGGCGTGATTCACGGCGGCGTGGACGGAGCACGCGTGAGCTGTGGCGATCAGGCCGCGGCCGAGTGCTCCAGCAGCGTCATCTTCGTGCCCATCGCCGAGGTCCAGCGCTGGATCGGCGGAGAGCTCCGCGTGGCGGACGGGTGGAAGTCGCCGCCCGGGCCGCAGACGAATCGCTGACCGCTCGCCTCAGTGGGCGAGCTTCTCGATCTTGCCGGCCTTGATGCAGCCCGTGCAGACGTGGATGCGCCGGGGCGCACCGTCGACGAGGGCCCGCACGCGCTGGATGTTCGGGTTCCACCGACGCTTGGTCCGCCGGTGCGAGTGGCTGACACTCATGCCCCACGATGGGTGCTTGCCACACACCTCGCATACGGCTGCCATGGACGCGTCACCTCTGTCTCGGACTGGCTGAGGACCGAGCAACTGTACTGGCGGCCCCCCAGGGTCACAACCCGCGACGAGGCCGAGACCAGCGGCCCCGACGCCGCAACCTTCACCTACCATCCACCAGCGTGACCACGATCTCTCGGGGGCTGCGCCCCCGCGCCCCATCGCCGCTCGGCTCCCTGGCGGTCGCACGATCGGCCGGTCACGAGGTGCCCTCGTGACCGCGATCTCTCGGGGGCTGCGCCCCCGCGCCCCATCGCCGCTCGGCTCCCTGGCGGTCGCACGATCGGCCGGTCACGAGGTGCCCTCGTGACCGCCCTCGATCACCTGGGCGCCGCCGACCTGCGAGCGGTGGTGGAGGCCTACAACGACGCCTTGGCGGCCCACCGGGAGCCCATCAACCGGCTCAACGTCTACCCCGTTCCCGACGGTGACACCGGGCACGAACATGTCGCTCACGCTGGGGTCGGTGTCCGAGGAACTGCGCGGTGCCGAGGACGACCTGGCGTCGGTGTGCAAGGCGGTCAGCCACGGCTCGCTCATGGGGGCCCGGGGCAACTCGGGCGTGATCCTGTCGCAGGTGTTGCGGGGCTTCGTGGGCGTGATCGCCGACTCTGGGGGACTCGACGGGCCTGGCCTGGCCGCGGCGCTGCGGGCCGCATCCGATGCCGCGTACCAGGCGGTCATGCGCCCGGTAGAGGGGACGATCCTCACCGTCGTGCGCGAGTCTGCGGAGGCAGCCGAGGAGGCCGTCGCCGCCGACCCCGACTCCGACCTGGTCAGCGTGCTCGCGGCCGCCCGCGAGCGGGGCGACAAGGCGCTGGCCCGCACCCCGGAGCTCCTGCCGGTCCTGGCCGAGGCCGGCGTGGTCGACGCCGGCGGGACCGGCTATCTGCTGCTGCTCGACGTGCTCCTGCACGTGGTCGACGGTCGCCCCGTCCCCGAGCCCCGGGTGGGCGAGGGGGCGGTCCGCGCCGACGCCCGCCTGGTGCGTGCCGCGGCCGACGAGCACGGCGACGGCTCGTCCGGACTCCGCTACGAGGTCATGTACTTCCTCGAGGCGCCGGACGAGGCCATCCCCGCGTTCAAGGACGTCTGGGCCGGCATCGGCGACTCGATCGTGGTCGTGGGGGGCGACGGCCTGTGGAACTGCCACATCCACACCGACGACATCGGCGCGGCCGTCGAGGCGGCAGTCGACGCCGGCCGGCCCCGCAAGATCCGTGTCACCGACCTCGCGGAGCAGGTCGAGGAGGAGCGCTGGGTGCGAGAGGCCACCGGCGCCGGCGACGTCGTCGACCTGCCGCCCCACGCCAGCGAACCCGTCTGCACCGCGGTGGTGGCCGTGGCCGCCGGCGATGGCATCAAGCGGATCTTCTACAGCCTGGGGGTGCAGGGGATCGTCGCCGGCGGGCAGTCGATGAACCCGTCGACCGCCGAGCTGCTCGCCGCAGTCGAGGCCGTGCCCGCCGAGGAGGTCGTCATCCTCCCCAACAACAAGAACATCATCCCGGTCGCGGAGCAGGTCGACGCCCACACCGATCGCATCGTGCGCGTGGTTCCGACCCGGGGCATCGCCGAGGGGTTTGCCGCCCTCATGAGCTACGACCCCGAGGCACGGGCCGACGAGAACGCCAAGGAGATGACGGCGCTGGCGTCCAACGTGCTGGCGGGCGAGGTCACCCAGGCGGTGCGGGACTCGACCAGCGACGTTGGCCCGATCGCAGAGGGCGACTACCTCGGCATCACCAGCGACGGCATACGGGCCGTGGAGCAGACCCAGGCGGCGGCGGCGTGCCGGCTGCTCGACGTCCTCGTGACGGACGACCACGAGATAGTGACCGTCATCGAGGGCGAGGGATCGACCCCAGCCGACACCCGCGCCATCACCGAGTGGCTCGACGACCACCACCCCGGCGCTTCGGTCGAGGTCCACCACGGCGGCCAGCCGCTCTACCCCTACCTGTTCGGCATCGAGTAGTAGGCCTGAGCGAGCGTGCCGGAGGCCGAGAGAGCGAGTGAGGCCCGAGGGGCCCGCTGCGAAGCAGCATGAGCGGGAAGCAAAGCCCGACCGCCACCGACGCCGCACCGATCACGCTGGGGGAGCTGGCGGCCATCCCGGTCACCCGGCTCAAGGGCGTCGGGGAGCGCAAGGCCGAGGGGTTGGCGGTCGTCGGCGTCGAGAGCCTGCTCGACCTGCTCACGTACTACCCGCGGCGCTACGTCGACCGCACCAACGAGGCGAGGGTCCGCGACCTGGTGGTGGGGGAGGAGGCGCTGGTCCTGGTGACGGTGCAGCGGGTGTCGTCGCGGCGCACCCGGGGGCGCCCGCCCAAGGTGCTGGTGACCGTGGACGTGACCGACGGCAGCGGGCACCTGCGGGTCAGCTTCTTCAACCAGGCGTGGCGGGAGCGGCAGCTGCGCCCCGGTATGACCGTCGCGCTGTTCGGCAAGCTCGAGATCTACGCCGGCCGGAAGCAGATGACCAACCCGGTCGTGGACCTGATCGGCGATCGCACCGGCCGCATCGTCCCCATCTATCCCCAGTCGGAGAAGGCCGGCCTGTCCACGTGGGAGATCGGCGACTGGGTCGCAGAGGCGCTGCGGCGCTCGCAGGTGCGGGGCCTGCTCGATCCCGTCCCGGGCTGGGTGCTCGACCGGTTCGACCTGGTCACCAGGCCCGAGGCATTCGCCGGCATCCACTCGCCGGACTCGATGGCGCACCGCGACGTGGCGCGCCGCCGGCTGGTGCTGGACGAGCTGCTCCGGGTCCAGTTGGCGTTGGTCCAGCGCAAGCGCCACATCGAGCGGACCACCCAGGGCATCGCCCACCGGGTCGACGGACCGCTCGTCGACGCGTTCGTGACCCGGCTGCCGTTCGACCTGACCGACGACCAACGCGCGGCCGTCGAGGAGATCGAGCGCGACCTGGCCGCCCCCCATCCGATGCACCGGCTGCTGCAGGGCGACGTGGGGAGCGGCAAGACCGTGGTCGCCGTCTCGACCCTGCTCGTGGCCGTGCAGGGTGGCTACCAGGGGGCCTTCATGGCGCCCACCGAGGTGCTGGCCGAGCAGCACGCCCAGGGCATCCGGGAGCTGCTCGACGGGGTCGAGGTGCCCGACGACGCCGCAACGCTGTTCGAGGCGCGCCCGGTGCGGGTCGAGCTGCTCACCAATCGGGTGGGGGCGGGGGATCGGCGGCGCATCCTCGCCGGCCTGGCGGCGGGGCAGGTCGACCTGGTGATCGGCACGCACGCGCTCATCCAGGAGGGTGTCGAATTCCGGGACCTGGGCGCGGTGGTGATCGACGAGCAGCACCGCTTCGGCGTCGAGCAGCGGGCCGCCCTGCGCGACAAGTCGGCCGGTGGGCGTGAGGTCGAGCGATCGAGCGAGACCGGGGCCCGAGCGGCCCGCAGCGGAGCTGCAAGAGCGGAACGCATGTTGCCGGACGTGCTGGTCATGACCGCCACCCCCATCCCCCGGACGGCGGCGATGACCGTCTACGGCGACCTCGACGTGACCGTGATCCGGTCGCTGCCGGCCGGCCGCCAGCCCATCACGACCCGGTGGGTGCGCACCGACGCCGACGAGGAGTCGATGTGGGACGCGGTCCGCAGCGAGGTGGCGTCCGGGCGCCAGGTGTACGTGGTCAACCCGCTCATCGAGGAGTCGGAGAAGCTCGAGGTGCGCTCGGCGGAGGAGACGTACGCGCGGCTCGAAGCCGGGGAGCTGGCCGGCTTGAGGCTGGGCCTGCTGCACGGACGCCTGGGCTCGGCCGACAAGGACGCCACCATGCACCAGTTCCGCGATGGCCGGCTCGACGTGCTGGTGGCGACCACCGTCATCGAGGTGGGCGTGGACGTGCCCAACGCCACCGCCATGGTCATCCTCGACGCCGACCGCTTCGGCATCGCCCAGCTCCACCAGCTCCGCGGGCGCGTGGGCCGCGGCAGCGAGCGGTCCTGGTGCTACCTGGTCAGCCGGTCGGACACCCCCGAGGCGGAGGCCCGCCTCGGGGCCCTGGTCGAGACCACCGACGGGTTCGCGCTGGCGGAGGTCGACCTCGAGCTGCGCGGCGAGGGCACGATCATGGGCGAGCGCCAGAAGGGCCGCAGCGACCTCAAGCTGGCGTCACTGCGGCGCGACCGGGAGTGGGTCGAGAAGGCCCGGGAGGTGGCGTTCGCCATCGTGGACGGCGAGGGAGGACTCGAGGCTCACGCCGACCTGCTCGACGAGGTCGCCCTCTTCCTCGACGAGGACGACCAGGAGTTCCTGCTCAAGGGCTAGCTCACCGACGGCCCGAGACCCTGGTAGAGGCGTCGCGACCGAGTGGATCGATGAACAGGTCGGCGATCTCGTCTCGTTCGCGGGCGTCGTCGCGCATCTCCCGTCCGACGAGTCCGGAGAGAGCGACGAGCACGCCCGACACGACGAGCATGGTGATGGTGAATCCGATCATGACGTGATGATCGGGCGATGAGCGTCGGAGGTACGCCGTCACCTGACACAGAACAGACGTGGCATCAGGCGCAGCCTGGCCGGTGGCCGCCCGTGGGGTTCAGCGGTCGTCCAGGCCGTCGGTGTCGTCGTCAGCGATCACGACGTCCCAGCGGTCGAGGCAGTCCTCGCAGCGGTACACGAGCAGGTCGCCGGGCTGCCACCCCCACTCGGGCGGCTCGGTGAGCAGATGGGCGCGGCCGCCGCAGTCGACGCAGGTGATGATCTCGTCGACCTCCATGGGCTAGCGCTCGGCCTGGTGTTCGTCGAAGCGGGACACACCCGCGGCGAAGTCGTCGCCGAAGATCACCTCGCGCCCTAGGCGATCTTCGTTGGCGAGGGCGTCGACCACGCTCAGGCCGAGCCCGTCGTACACGGCCCGCCGGTCGTTCATCACGCAGCGCCACGGGAACGCCGCGATCTCCTCGGCCAGCTCGACCGCCGCGTCCAGGGCGGTGCCGGCCGGCACGAGCCGGTCGACCAGGCCCATCCGCTCCGCCTCCTCGGTCCCGATCTCGCGGCCGGTGAGGATGAGATCGAGCGCCCGGCCCAGCCCCACGATTCGGGGCAGCCGATAGGTGCCGCCGTCCACCAGCGGCACACCCCAGCGCCGTTCGAGGCAGCCGAAGCGGGCGCTCCGGCCGGCGACCCGGAGATCGCACCACGCCGCCAGCTCCAACCCGCCGGCCACGCACCACCCCTCGATGGCCGCGACGACCGGCTTGGACAGCGCCAGGCGAGTCGGCCCCAGCGGGCCGCTGTCGCGCAGGCGGGGCAGGTCCCGCAGGTTGGCGCCGGCGCAGAACGCCTCGGTGTCGCCGGTGAGCACCGCCACCTTGGCCGTGTCGTCGTAGTCGAACGCCACGAACTGGTCGTGCAGCCGCTGGGCGGTCTTGGAGTTGATGGCGTTGCGGACCTTGGGCTGATCGATGCGGATGACCCGCACGCGCTCGTTGCTGGCCGTCACGAGCGCCGCTCGTGACCGGTCGCCGAGCGCGAGCGCCAGCGAGCCTGGCGACGATGGGGTACGGGGGCGCAGCCCCCGTGGATGAACGGTCATGCGACGAGGATGCCATCTGCGGCCCGGACCGCCGCCTATCGTCGCCATGTGCGAGTCGTCGGTGGCAGCGCCCGCGGGCGCACGCTGGTGGCACCGCCGGGCGGCCGCACCCGGCCGACGTCGGACAGGGTGCGGGAGGCGATCTTCAACGCCCTGCGGAGCCGGGACGTGGTCGAGGGGGCCGACGTGCTGGACCTGTTCGCCGGCAGCGGGGCCCTGGGCGTCGAGGCGTTGTCCCAGGGCGCTGCCCGGGCCACGTTCGTCGACTCCGATCGGGCCGCGCGCCAGGCGGTGCGGCGCAACCTCGAGGCCTGTGGCTTCCTCGACCGCGCCGCCATCATCGCCGCCCCCGCCGAACGGTTCCTGGCGCGACTCGGGGCCGAGCGGTACGACCTGGCGTTCTGCGATCCGCCCTACGGCTTCGCCGGTTGGGAGCCGTTGCTGGCGGCGTTGCCGGCCGACTTCGTCGTCATCGAGTCCAACGGGCCGGTTGCCGTCCCTGCCGGCCGCGAGCTCGTGCGCGAGGGCCGCTACGGGGGGACGTGGGTGGGTTTCGCCACAGTCGCCGCGTGACCGGCGCCGTCGCATGCCGGGGTCGTGCGCGCGGTGGGGGGTACCGTGGGATCCGTGACCACGGTCCTGTACCCCGGCTCGTTCGATCCGATCCACAACGGGCACCTCGGCATCATCGAGGTGGCGTCGCGGCTGTTCGACGAGGTGGTCGTGGCCGCCGTGCGCAATCCCCAGAAGGGCGAGCCTCTGTTCAGCCTGGCCGATCGCCAGGCGATGATCGACGAGTCGGTCGCCCACCTCGACAACATCAAGATCACGATGTTCTCGAGCCTGGTCGTGGACCTCGCCCAGGACGTGGGCGCCGACTTCATCGTCAAGGGCCTGAGGGTGGTGTCCGACTTCGAGGCCGAGTTGATCATGGCGCAGATGAACCGGGCGGTGTCCGGCGTCTACACGCTGTTCATCCCCTCCGACCCGGCGCACTCGTTCCTCGCCTCGAAGCTGATCCGGGAGATCGCTCGCTTCGGCGGCGATGTCAGCTCGATGGTCCCAGCGCCGGTCGCCAAGCGGCTGGCTGAGCGATTTCGGAAATAGCATGCCGAGCGACGACGACCAGTCCTTCGAGATGCGGGTGGCGCAGCGGGCTCCGGGGGGTGACGTCGAGGCCCTGCTGCAGCGCGTCCGCGAGCTGATCGACGGCGCCCGGCCCGCAGCGCTCTCGGCACAGCAGGTGAAGGTCGACCGCGACGAGTTGCTCGACCTCCTGGACCAGGCGATCGAGCGCCTGCCGGAAGAGGTCCGATCGGCGCGCTGGCTGATGAAGGACCGCGACGAGTTCCTGGCCCGCAGCCAGCGCGAGGCCGACGACATCCTGGCCGCGGCCCGAGGCCAGGCCGAGCGCATGGTGCAGCGGTCTGAGGTGATGAAGGCGGCCGAGGCCAAGGCCCGGCGCGTCCTCGACCAGGCGCGTGCAGAAGCCGGCCGGCGCCGCAACGAGGCCGACGACTACTGCGACAAGCGACTGGCCCAGCTCGAGACCGTGCTCGAGAAAAGCATGACGGTCGTGGCCACGGGCCGCGCCCGGCTCCGCGCCAATGGGACCGGATCGAGCACGGAACCGGGTGCCGACGCCGAGGTCGGCCAGGGCAGCAGTGGTGCGGGGGAATCCCGTACCAGCACGCTGGGTGCCGCAGCCGAGGAGGAGGCGATCCACAACGCGTTTTCGATCAAGACCGGGTATAAGGGCGCGACATGTCGCGTCCCTTTGTCGTTCCCACCGGTGAGCTGTTCCGCCACCCGGGCGCCCGGCAGCAGGTGCTGCTCGCCGGGCCGTTGTCGGGTGTCGCCCTGTCGGCGTCGCGCCTGACCGACGACGACGTGCAGGCCGACCTGACGCTCGAGGCCCAGGGCTCCACCCTCACGGTGACGGGACGGCTAGTCGCCCGCTGGACCGGCGAGTGCCGGCGCTGCCTGGCGACGACCGGGGGTGCGCTGACAGTTGGCCTCCGGGAGATCTTCGAGCCCGACCCCGTCGAGGGCGAGACCTATCGACTCGGCGCCGACCAGGTCGACCTCGAGCCGGCTCTGCGCGAGGCGCTGGCCCTGGCGCTCCCGCTTGGCGCCGCTCTGTGACGAGACGTGCCCCGGTCCCGACCCCGAGGACCATCCGGTCAAGGTCGAGGACGAGGGTGGGGGGCACGGCGCCAATGGGACCAACGACACTGCGCCGGCCGATCCCCGGTGGTCGGCACTCGACGCCCTCCGCTTCGATCAGTAGCGCAGGTCGGGGCGCGGTTGCGCCCATCGGCGCCCGGCCCGCTAGCCTTTCCCGTTTGCGCCCGCCGGGCGTATCGTTGCCCTTCGCACCCAGCTCGGCGCGACCCTCGAGACGCTCCAGGAAGACCGATGGCCGTCCCCAAGAAGAAGACCTCCAAGGCGAAGAGCCGTAGCCGCCGCGCCGCTGCCTGGCGCCTGGAGCCACCCGCCCGCAGCGTCTGCCCCCGCTGCCACGCCGTGAAGCTGCCACACGTGGTCTGCGGCAACTGCGGCTGGTACGGCGGCCGGGTGGCCGTCGAGGTCGACTGAACCCTGTCAGCCCCTCGGAGAGTGGACTCGCCTCGGGCCCCACGATGCTGCCGGTAGCCATCGACGCCATGGGCGGCGACCACGCCCCCGGCGCGATCGTCGAGGCGCCCTGCGGGCGGTCGCCGAGTTGGGCGTGCCGGTCGTGCTGGTGGGCCGGCCAGAGGACCTCGAACCCCTGCGGGGCGACCTCGAGGTGGTGGGGGCGTCGCAGGTCATCGGCATGGACGCCGATCCGGGCTCCAGCGTCCGCACCATGAAGGACTCGTCTTTGGTGCGCGCCGCCGAGGCCGTGCGCGACGGACGTGCGTCGGCCATGGTGTCGGCCGGCAACACCGGGGCGACCATGGCGTCTGCGCTGCTGCGCCTCGGACGGATCAAGGGCGTGGCGCGGCCCGCCATCGCCACGCCGATCCCCGTCCCCGGCTCCTCACCCACCGTGCTGCTCGACGCCGGCGCCAACGCCGAGTGCCAGCCTCAGTGGCTCGTGCAGTTCGCGCAGATGGGCGCGATCTTCTCCCGTGAGCGCTACGGCATCGCCGAGCCTCGGGTGGGGCTGCTCTCGATCGGCGAGGAGCCCACCAAGGGCAACCCGCTGGTCAAGGAGGCCCACGGGCTGCTGGCGGCGGCGGGAGCCCTCGACCGCGCCGGGGCGCGGTTCGTCGGCAACGTCGAGGGGCGGGACATCATGACCCCCGACATCGACGTGGTCGTCACCGACGGGTTCACCGGCAACGTCGCCCTCAAGACCCTCGAGGGCGGGATGCGATCCCTGGTCACGGCGGTGATCGAGGGATTGAGCACCACGGATGTCGCCGACGCCGCCCTCGGTGCCCTGGTGCCGCTGTACGCGACGCTCGACCCCGACCAGACCGGCGGCGCCATGCTCCTCGGCGTGGACGGTGTGTGCGTCATCAGCCACGGATCGTCGTCGGCCACGGCGGTCGTCAACGCCACGCGGGTGGCGAGCGAGATGGTGGAGGCCGGCGTCGTCGACCGCCTGCGGTCGGCGGTGGCCTCCGCCTGATCCGAAACTGGTCGTTAGCCACGCAGCTTTTGACTGCTCGTCTACGACCAGGACGAGTGGACTGCGTTCACAAGCGCACAAACATCGGTCCCGGTACACTGCGCCGCGTTCTGCCCGAGACCAGGAGTTATCCGTCGTGCCCGCCGAGACCCACGTCGAGCGCAGTCCCCTCGATCGCGAGCAGGTGTTCGACCTGATCCGCGATCGTTTGGCCGACATCCTCGAGGTCGAGCCGTCGACCATCCACGAGGGCGACTCGTTCACCGACGACCTCGACGCCGATTCGCTGGCCCTCATCGAGCTGGCCGAGGCGCTCGAGGAGGAGCTGGGGGAGCGCAGCGTCGGCTTCCGTATCGAGGACGAAGACCTCGAGGACATCAAGACGGTGCGTGACGCCGTCGACTACGTCCTCGCCCGGTTGTAGGGGCGCCCCGATCTCGCTTCCTGTTGCACGACTCGACGAGCTGGCCCGGAGCCTCGGCGTCAGCCTCAAGGACGCCGACGTGTTGGCGTCTGCCCTCGTCCACCGCTCGTGGTGCGCCGAGAACCCCGGGTACGAGTCCAACGAGCGGCTGGAGTTCCTGGGCGACGCCGTCCTGGGGCTGATCGTCACCGACCACGCCTTCCACGCGTACACGTCGCTCAGCGAGGGTGAGCTGACCGATGTCCGCAAGGCGGTCGTGAACGCCGTCACCCTGGCCGAGGTGGCCGACGAGCTCGGCCTGGGCGACTACCTGTTGCTGGGCAAGGGCGAGGAGCAATCGGGCGGGCGGGAGAAGCCGTCGATCCTCGCCGACGCCCTCGAGGCCGTGCTCGGCGCCGTCTACGTGGCCGCCGGCATGGGCGAGGCCCACGACCTCGTGTTGCGCCTGCTGGGCGAACGCGTCGCCGAGGCGCACGCTGGGGGACCGGGCGGGCAGGACTACAAGAGCCGGCTCCAGGAGCTGGCGGCGCGGCACTTCGACGAGGCGCCGCGCTACGAGACCCTGGCCGAGGGGCCGGATCACGCCAGGCGCTTCCACGTGACCGTCGCCGTCGGCGGCATCGCCAGGGGCATCGGTGACGGGCGGTCGAAGAAGCAGGCCGAGCAGGTCGCGGCGCGCGACGCCTACGCGACGCTCCTGGCCGAGCTGGAGACCGACATTGCCTGAGCTTCCCGAGATCGAGACGCTGCGGCGGGGTCTCGAGCGCGAGACCGTCGGGCGTCGCGTCAGGTCTGTCGACGTGCTGTCGGCCAAGGCGACCAACCGCAACGGCTCGCGCAAGGCGTTCCAGGCGCGGCTCGAGGGCGCCAAGATCCGCAACGTCGATCGCCGCGGGTCCCTGCTCGTGCAAGCGCTCGACACCGGGGAGCTACTGGTGTTCGACGTCGGCGAGACCGGCAGGCTCCTGCGCGCCGCCCCCAAGGACGAGACGCCCAAGGACCTCCTGCTGTCGATCACGTTCACCCAGGGCGGCCAGCTGCGGCTGGCGGACACGGAGGCCAGGGCCGAGGCGTTCGTGGTCACGCCCGACCTCCTGCTCGAGGAGGCGCCGGCGCTCGCCGAACTGGGGCTCGATCCGGTGGCCGCCCCCGTGTCGTGGACCTCGTTCGCGCAGTCGCTCGTGAACCGCCGGAACGAGAGGCTGAAGGCCGTGCTGCTCGACCCCACATTCGTGGTCGGGCTCGGCGGGCTGTACGCCGACGAGATCCTCTACGACGCCGGCCTGCGTCCCGACCGCGAGGTGTCCACGGTGTCGACGATGGAGATCCGCCGGCTCTACCGGTCGCTGGTCGAGATCCTGCACGAGGCGACCAAGCACCACGGCACATCCACCGACGAGCATCCGTTCACCGACCTCCACGGCAAGGCGGGCAGCTTCCAGGACGAGCTCCAGGTGTGGGGCCGCGACGGCGAGCCCTGCCGGCGGTGCCGGAGCACCGTCACCAAGATCCGTAGCGGTGGCAAGGTCACGTACTGGTGCCCGAGCTGCCAGGTGTGAGCCGGCCGGGATCCCCGGACCCGTCCGGGCCGCCACCTAGCCTGGCGCGTCGATGTTCCTCAAGGCGCTGACCCTCAAGGGTTTCAAGTCCTTCGCGGAGTCCACCACCCTCGAGATGCAGCCGGGGGTGACCGTCGTCGTCGGGCCCAACGGCTCGGGGAAGTCCAACGTGGTGGACGCCGTCGGCTGGGTGCTCGGGGCCCAGGCGCCCTCGGCAGTGCGCAGCCAGAAGATGGAGGACGTGATCTTTGCCGGCACCGCTCGCCGGCCGGCCCTCGGGCGCGCCGAGGTGAGCCTCACCATCGACAACGGCGCCGGGCTCCTGCCGATCGACTTCACGGAGGTGACCGTCACCCGCACCCTGTGGCGCTCGGGCGAGAGCGAGTACGCCCTCAACGGGGTGCCCTGCCGCCTGCTCGACGTGCAGGAGCTCTTCAGCGACACCGGGGTCGGCCGTCAGCAGCACGTGATCGTCGGGCAGGGGCAGATCGACGCCGTGCTCAACGCCAAGCCCGAGGAGCGGAGGCTCATCGTCGAGGAGGCCGCCGGGATCCTCAAGCATCGCAAGCGCAAGGAGCGCTCGGAGCGCCGCCTGGCTGCCACCGAGGGCAACCTGGTGCGGCTCGGCGACCTCCTCCGCGAGGTGCGCCGCCAGCTCCGCCCGCTCGAGCGCCAGGCCGAGGCCGCACGCCGGCACGGCGACCTGGTCACCGAGCTTCAGGCACTGCACGTGTATGTCGCTGGCCGGGAGCTCACCACCCTCAAGCGACGGCTTGGCGACCAGACGGCCGCCCGGGCGGAGCTGCGCAACGAGGAGGCGCTGCTCAAGCGGCGTCTCACCGAGCTCGACACCGCGGTGGTGGCCGCCGAGGCCCGGCTCGGCGCGCTGGGTGGCAGTGCGGTGGGCGACGTCCTGGCGGGGCTGGAGGCGCTGCGGGAGAAGGCCCGCGGCCAGCTGGCACTGCTCGCCGAACGCCGCCGTGGCGTCGACCGGGAGCGGGCCGCCTTCGTGGACCGGGCCGTGATTGCCAGCCTCGAGGCCGACTCCGCCCGGCTTCGCGCCGAGCTCGACGCACTCGAAGGCGAGACCGAGGGACTGGCACCCGACATCGAGGCGCTAGCGGAGGCGGAGGCCGGGTTGGCCGGCGCCAGCGCCGGGTTCGATCGGGAGTGGGCCGGGGGGGTGCCGGAAGCCTCGGGTCGCGCGGCCGAGGCGCGGGGTGAGTTGGGAGCGCTGCGGAGCGCCCTCGGCCGGTCCGACGGTGACCAGCGTCGGGTGGGGGCGAGGACC
>CAWEZE010000001.1:0-127809 GCA_963813485.1 uncultured bacterium | reverse complement strand
GTCATGGCAGTCCAACGCTTCCCGATCGAGCTCGGGCACATCATGATGTTCGCCCGCAGTGTCGGCGACCCGAACCCGATCTACGCCGACGAGGAGTACGCCGCCAGCAGCGAAGTCGGCCATGTCATCGCACCCCCCACGTTCGTTCAGGCGGGGGCCCAGTTCGATCCCGACTGGCCGCTGCGGCCCAAGATCGGCGAACCGTGGTTCGGCTCGGGGCGAAACCCCACCGGCACGCCGCGCCCGGAGGACGGCGGGGGCGGAGGGCGCGGAGGGGGCGGAGGGGGCATGGCGCGGGGGCTCCACGCCGAGCAGCACTTCGAGTACCACCGGCACCTGCGACCCGGCGACGTGTTGCGGGCCGAGACCCGGCCGGGCAAGACCTGGGAGAAGGAGGGTCGGCGCGCCGGGAAGCTCGTGTTCAGCGAGACGATCACGGACTACCGAGATCAGAACGACGAGCTCGTCATCACCGCCCGCAGCGTCGGGGTACGCACCGAGCGGGCCCCGGAAGCCGCGGCCACCGCAGGGTCGGAGGGGTCACAGTGACGCTCCAGGCGAGCGCGCTGAAGGTCGGCGACGTGCACAGCGAGGTGGTGGTCGACGACCTCACCCGGACCCAGATCGTGCAGTACTCCGGGGCGTCGGGTGACTACAACCCGCTCCACAGCGACGAGATCTTCGCGACGCAGGTTGCCGGGTTCCCGGGAATCTTCGCCCACGGGATGCTGACGATGGGGCTGACCGGCAAGATGGTCACCAACTACGTCGGCGACGGCCGGCTGCGCTCGTTCGGCGGACGGTTCCGGGCGCAGGTTTGGCCGGGCGACACGTTGACGGCGAAGGCCGAGGTCGTCGACATCCGCAACGACGAGAACGAGGTCGGCGTCGTCGAGCTCCGGATCACGACCACCAACCAGGACGGGGTCGAGGTGTTCGCCGGCCAGGCGACCGCCACCGTCGACTAGCGGCCAAGCGCGCGTCTTCGTAAATGAGCCCACCGATGGAGCCATGGGAGCTGCTGGCCCGCGAGAGCATCCGAGACCTCGTCACGCGGTACAACTCGAACGGCGACAGCGGCCGGATCGCGCAGGTCCTCGAGCTGTTCGCCCCCGACGCGACCATGGAGATCACCGGCGAGGGCGGCGAAACCCGGACGTACCGGGGCGTCGAGGAGATCGAGACGATCTTCACCGGTGCGATCGAGACGTTTCGGGCCGCGGCCGACACGCACGCCCAGCCCCGGTATGTGCGCCACTGCGTCACCACACATCAGATCGACCTCGGGGATCGGCAGCATGCGAAGGGCCGCTGCTACTTCTTCGTGATCCGCGCCAACGGCCTCGACCATTGGGGGCGGTATGTCGACGAGTACGAAGAGCGCGACGGCCGCTGGCGGTTCACCTACCGCAAGGTCACGACCGAGGGGCGCCAGCCCGAGCCCGGATGACGCCGTGCCAGGCGTGGGCCGTCAGGCCTCGTCCCAGATCCCGAGGCGCTGCCACAGGCGCTTCGCCGCTGGGGTGACGAGGCCGAGCTCGACCAGCAGGTTGCGCACCTTGCGAAGCGAATCCTTGGCGTCCTGACGGCTCTGGGACCCGGGACCATAGGCCGTCCGCAGGACGGTGTCGGGGACGCCGTAGGTGCGGACGAGGTGGCGGGGCGGCCGCAGCATGACGCTCGCCTCGGTGGCCAGGACCACGGGCGCCTCCATGGCCATGGCGCGCCGTCGCCAGGCCGGCAGCTTCGGCACGTTGGTCCGCAGGTAGCTGCGGGCGAACGACAGGTGCCGCGCCTCCTCGGTGACGTGTATGCGCATGATCCGCTCGAGGAGCGGATGGATCTCCTTGTCGCCGCGCAGCACGGTGCGTTGCACGTGATCGATCGGATCCTCCCCGCCCAGGACGAACACGAAGAACATGGCCGGGAATCGCCGAGCCAGGCCGATGACGCGCCGGCTCCCGAGGCGCATGTCCCAGGGAAGGCCGGGGGTCTCGAGCCCGGCCCGGTTGACGAACTCCTGGAACATCAGCGAGTGCTGCGCCTCCTCGATGACCTCGTGGTACACGTACCGGAACTCGGGTGAGCCATCGGGCAGTCCGAACGCGTACTCCAGCAGGCCTCGCTTGAGCACGTTCTCGAACTGGAGCCCGGCCTTCATGTTGCTCGTGATGCCGTGCAGCCCGATGCGGGCCCGGGTCTCGGCCGGCAACGAGCGGTACCAGTCAGTGACGCGCCAGGCCACTTCCCGAATCCAGCTCCCAGCGGGGATCGCAGGGGTCAATCGTGTGATCGGGATGGTCCCAATCGACATCGGCGTAGGCGTCGAAATGCTTGACCACCGACTGGTGGCTGAGGCGCCGAAGCAACTCGGTGAAGCGGTCGTCCTGCTGCTCCTCGTCGAGGGGCTGTCCGTCAAGCGTGGTGGCGCTCATTCGGTGGCTCCTAGGTCGGAGGGAGAGACAAGGGTGGTGAGGACCTTGAAACCTTCGACGACCGCATCCAGGTCCCGGCGCTCGATCCCGCCGAGACGGGCGACGGCCAGACCGTCGAGGAGGCAGAAGGTGAACCGCAATGCCAACCGCGCGAACTCCGGGTCGACGGTCATCTCCGGCTGTGTCTCCTGGAACAACGCCAGCGCGGCGTCGAAGAACCGGTGCTCGAACTCCACGAAGCGGGCGCGCAGCGCCGGCTGGGTCCGGCACGCCAGGACCAGTTCGAGCCATGCCTCTAGCGTCGGGCCCGACCAGACCGACCACAGCAGGTCGACGGATGCGGCCGGCGTCCGCTCTTGCGCGGGCAGCCTCTCGAGCGCCGCCCGGTACTCGTTCATGCGGCGGGCGCACAGGTGCTCCACCGCCGCGAGCACCAGGTCCTCCTTGGTGGGATAGTGGTGCACCTGGGCACCCCGGGACACTCCCGCCCGACGCACCACCTCGGTAGTGCTCGTGCCGGACCACCCCAGCTCGACGAGGCAGTCGATGGTGGCGTCCAGGAGCCGGACACGGGTGGCGGCGCTGCGCTCGGCCTTCGTGCGTGGGCGCTGCGGCTCCGACGTGACCGTGGGCATGCCGTCCACTATCCATCTCCCAGTTACATACAGTCAAGCCTGTATGTAACTTACTGGGTGGGGCGAAACCGGTTCAGCCGAGTGCCTGGCATTCCTGGGGTCGCATGATCACCCGACCCCGCTGGTCGACGACGACCACCACGTGCGATACCTCGTCCACGAGGGTCACAGCATGATCGATCGTGCGTGCGGCGCGGGACGCGTCGGCCAGCGTCGCCACGGTGAGTCCAAAGACGTGCGTGCTCATCACGCGCCCCTTTCCTTTCTTCGCTCGTTCGCCTGGTTTTCGTGCCCCAGCCGGGCTTCGGATGTCCAGACGACTTGGGGGCGCATCTCTCGTCGCCGGCGCGTCAATCGGGGCGCGCCGTCAGCGCCATTGCACCTCGGTTGCACGATCGGCCAGCAGCTTTCGCACTGTCAGCCGATCGGGCTTGCCGTTGGCCAGGTAGGGCATCTCGCCCTCGCCGAGCACGAGCACACGGCGCGGCACCTTGTAGTTCGACAGCTCGTCGCCGGCCCGCCGGAGCGTCTCGATCGGATCGAGCGTGGTGCCGGCCGTGGGCACGAGCGCAGCCGCGACGACCTCACCCCGGTCGGCATCCGGCAGGCCGACGACCACCGCCAGGCCCACCTCGGGGAACGACTCGAGCAACAGCTCGACCTCCCGCGGCGCCACATTGGAACCCGACGTCTTGATCATCTCGCTCAGGCGCCCCAGGAAATACAGGTAGCCGTCCCGGATGTAGCCCCTGTCGCCGGTGTGGTACCAGCCGTCGTCATCGAACGTCTCGTGGCGCTCCCACTTGTACAGCCCGTTCATGAGGCTGTAGCCGCGGATGCAGATCTCCCCCACGTCGCCCTCGTCCAGGGTGGCGTTGGTCTCGGGGTCGGCAATGCGGTGCTCGACGCAGGGCACGAGCAGCCCGAACGATCCCCGCATCTCCTCGGGGAGGATCCGCTCGGCCTCGGGGCCGGGCGCCGAATGGGGTCCCATGGTCTCGGTCATGCCCAGCGAGTTGTGGAGCAGGCCGTAGTCGGTTGTCGGCCGGGGCGTGAATGCGGGGATCGTGCTGACGTCCCGGCCGGTCTCGACGACGTAGCGCTGCATCCGCTGGCCGAGCTGGGGCCAGACCGCCAGCTCCGTCGCGCCTTCGGCCTCCATGAGCTCGAGCACGGCGTCGGGCTCGAACTTCTCGACGCACAGGATCGCACTGCCGACCGAGAGGGCGAAGTTGAGCGTCAGGCCCACTCCCCCGATCCAGAAGAACGGCATGGCGCACAGGCGGCGGGACTCGGACGTCAGCCCGGCGAACCGGGCCAGGTTGGCGCCGTGGCGGAGGAAGTTGCCGTGCGTGTGAACCACGCCCTTGGGTTCGCTCGTGGTGCCCGACGTGAAGATCGTCATCATCAGGTCGGAGGGAGTGACCTCGGCCTCGACTGCCTCGAAGAACTCGTCGCTGATGTCCTCGCCCTCGCTGCGCGGCCCCGGGCTGCCGGGGTCGGCGCCGGCGGCGCCGAGCCTGAAGTCGAGGGGCAGGGCCTTGGCCCAGAGCCGATCGCTCGGGCCGCTCACCCGCACGTGCCGCAGGAAGGGAAGTTCGGGGATCCGCAGCGGCTCCGGCCCCGCCTCCGCAAGCCCGGGCACGGCATCCTCGACGTACGCGAGGTGGTCCTCACCGAACATGGTCGACGCCACGAGCAGCGTGTCGACGTCACCGAAGCGGAGCGCCTTGCGCAGCTCGGCCGGCTTGTACGACGTGCTGAACGGCATCCCGATCGCGCCGATCCGCGCTATGGCCAGCCATGCCACGACCCAGTCCGTGCCGTAGGGGAACATGAACCCGATGCGGGTGCCCTTCCCCACCCCGGCCGCCAACAGCTGCTTGCCAACCCGGCGTGACGCCAGCTCTGCGTCGGCGTAGCTCATGCGGCGATCGGGCATGACGATGAAGTCGTTGTTCCCGAAGGTCGTCGCGGCACGGCGGACCACGGCCGGAATGGTCGGTTCGTAGTCCAGGTCGGGCAGTGGCATGTAACCCCCCTCCGGTCGCGCGGTCGTCACGCCGGGACGACGGTAGCGGCTACCGCCTGAGGGGCGGCCAGCTCAGGCGTAGTAGGCAGAGTGGAGCTCGGTTCAGGGCATTACGCGCTCGTCATGACGCGCCGGCGACGATTCATTCGCTCCATTGGAGGATGGAGAACGAGGCACCTTCGGGGTCGTTGAGGACAGCGACACGTCCCACGTTGAACAGGTCGAAGGGCTCCACGGAGACCGTGGCCCCCAACTTGGCCGCCCGGGCGGCGGTGAGGTCGGTATCCGCGACGGCGAAATAGATCATCCAATGCGGCGGGATGTCCTCCGGCCACAGCTCGTCCATCTGCACCATGCCAGCGACAGGGCGGGGCTCGACACCAGGGAGGAAGAAGACGGTGTAGCCCGATCCTTCAAGGTAGGGAGGGCTCTTGGATTCCCAGCCGAACACGGCGGCGTAGAACTGCTTCGCCACATCGACATCCCGGCACGTCAGCTCGCACCAGGTAAACGAACCGGGCTCGTGCATCACGTCGGGCGAGATGTGACCCTCCGACTCCCAGATCGCGAACCGTGCACCCAGCGGGTCCGTACAGATCGCCATGCGCCCGGCGTCGAAATACCTCGTGGGCCACAGGGAGACCCCACCGCCCCGATCGACGACCGCTCGTGCCGTGGCATCCGCATCGTCCACGGAGATGTTCATGGTCCAGGACGGTTTCGGACCTGGACCGATGTCGCCGACGTCCTTGCCGCCCAGGCGGAAGACCCACCAGCCTGTCTCATCGTCCAGCGGTCGATGCCGCGCCAGCACCGTCCAGCCGAAGAGGGCGCAGTAGAACCGGCTCGCCGACAGATGGCCGGCGGCTGTCTGCAGGTTGACCCACACCGGCGTGCCCGGCGGATAGCTCTGCGCGGAGCCCATGCACCTCCTCCTCTCTTCCCGTTCGGAACATAGTCCGACCGGACACAGAGCCGTCAGGCCGGAGTGCGGTCGCGGAGCGCTGCCGATCCTCATGGAGAGTCGGTCGCGCCGGGCCCACTCCTGCATCAACTAGAGGTCGAAACGCGAGCCACCCAGATCATCCGCCAACCTCGACCAGGCGGCGCTCCAACAGACGACGTTCGGGCGTGCCCTCTCGGGTGAGGCCGAGTGCGACGCGGTAGGCGTGCCGGGCCTCCTGGCAGCGGCCGAGGCGCCTCAGGAAGTCACCGCGTGCCGCCGGGAGCAGCGGATAGGTGTCCAGGCCGTCGAGCACCGCGAGCTCCCCGAGGCCGGCGTCGTAGCCGTCGCGGAACCCCACCGCGATCGCCCGGTTGAGTGCGATCACCGGGGATGGCCGGACCAGGAGCAGGGCATCGAAGAGTCGCACGATCCTGCCCCATGGCGTCGATTCGCATCGGGAGCGGTGGCGTGGCACTCCGCGATCTCCGCCTGCAACCGGTAGGCGCCGGGTGCGCGCCCGGAGACGCCCGCTCGACGCAGCTGCCGGGAGCCCTCGGCGATCATGGCGCGATCCCAGCGGCTGCGGTCCTGTTCCTCCATGGGCACCAGTTCGCCGGCGGCGTCGAACCGCGTCGAGCGGCGAGCCTCCTGTAGCAGCATCAACGCGAGCAGCCCGCGGGCTTCGTCCTCGTAGGGCATAAGGTCGACCAGCAGCCGGGTCAGCCGCACGGCCTCGGCGGACAGATGTCCCTCGGCACGACCGTATCCCTCGTTGAAGATCAGGTAGAGCACGCCGAGCACGCCGCTCGTGCGCTCGGCGAGAAGGTGGTCCGGTGGCACCCGGTAGGGGATGCCGGCGCGGGCGATCTTGCGCTTCGTGCGCAGCAGCCGCTGCGACAGAGTCGCCTCCGAGACGAGGAACGCCCGAGCGATCTCCGTGGTCGACAAGCCGGCGACCGTCTTCAGCGTCAGCGCCACCCGGCCTTCGAGCGGGAGCGCCGGATGACAGCAGGTGAAGATCAGCCGGAGCAGGTCGTCGGACATGGGATCCGGCGGAACCTGGGCGGGAGCCGCCGTGATCGCAGCCTCCTGGACCTTTGCCCGCTCCGTCTGTCGCCGCCGGAGCACGTCGAGGGCACGGTGCCTGGCCACGGTCGTCAGCCATGCCCCCGGCGAGCGCGGGACACCGTTGTGCGGCCATCGGGCGAGCGCCTTTTCGACAGAGTCCTGCACGCAGTCCTCGGCGAGGTCCCAGTCCCCGGTGAGCCGGATCAGCGTCGCGACGAGCGTGGCCCGTTCGGCGGCCACGACCGAGAGGATCGTCTCGTCGGTGGCCTCCTGGTCGCCGGTCACTCGTCGGGCACCCAGAACGGGCGCAGCTCGAGCTTGCCGCCGTTGGCCTGAGGGTGCCGCGAAGCGATCGCGATCGCCTCGTCGAGGTTCTCGCACTCGAGGATGTCGAAGCCGGCGATCCACTCCTTGGACTCGGTGAACGGGCCGTCGGTGACCAGCACCTCGCCCCCGCTAACCCGCACCGTGGTGGCGTCATCGACCGGGCACAGCGCGTCACCGGTGATCCGCTTGCCCTCGACCTCGGCGAGCCACTCGTCGATGGTCAGGTCGTTCTCGGACGGCTCGGCCTCGGCGGCCGCGGCGGGATCGGCGACGACGAACATCATGTACTTCACGGGTCCTCCCGGTTGTCGAGGTGTCGTCGATACGACGATCGGCGGGTGCCCAGATCCGACAGCGGCATCAGTCGAGCACGATCCACTGCCGGCGGTCGATCAGCTCGCGCCGGCGTCGAGCAGCTGCGACGAAATGGAGGAGCGGATCCTGGCGGTTGTGGACAGACTGGCCGGATGCCGCGCATCGTCGATGGCTGCGAGCCGACGCGAGGGGTCAGGCCATGAGGTTCAATCACATCGGCATCCCGACGACGCGCAGCTTCGATGGTGAGATCCACCTTCCGCACCTGAAGATGACCGTCAGCGACCATCAGGACAATCCGTTCGGAATCCAATGGCAGCGCTACTGGGACGACGCCCCCTACCCGGACCTGGTGAAGACGGTTCCTCACGTCGCGTTCGAGGTCGATGACCTGGAGGCGGCACTCGTGGGGCACCGAGTGATCATCGAACCCAACAGTCCGAGCATCGGCGTGACGGTCGCCTTCATCGACGTCAACGGCGCACCGGTCGAGCTGATGCAGATCGATCACGATGCCCGCCCGGACCTGTAGGCGCGCTGTAGCTGCGCGATCGCGGTGTTCCTCGTGGTCCCGTTCGGCGCGCTCAGACGTCTGTTCCTGCGTCGCGCGTGACTGCCGGACACTCAGGGCGGTTTGCGCCGCGCAGGGTGGTCGCCAAACCTCGGCTGATACCTTCGCCAGTGCGTGACTACCCCGGCCCCGGAGGCGCCCTGGCGGGCGGCAGCGGTCTCGCCGGCTGAACGGCGAGCTCATGGGCCGGGCCGTTCGCTCCCGAATCCCGCGTGCCTCGCACGCCGAGTGGTCACCCAGCGCCGGGCGGAACCCGCTCCAGTTGCTCGAGGAGCAGAGCCGTAGCCGCATCCCCAAGCTTGTCCCGCTCCGATGGGCCCGCATGGCCGCCTCACCGCTCGCGTTCTATCGAGGAGCGGCAGCCGTCATGGCCGCCGACCTGGCCGCAACGGCGGTGACCGGCATCGAGGTGCAGACCAGCGGCGATGCCCACCTCCTGAACTTCGGTCTTTACGCCTCGCCGGAGCGGAGGCTCATGTTCGATCTGAACGACTTCGACGAGACGATCCAGGGGCCGTGGGAGTGGGACTTGAAGCGGCTGGCGGCGAGTGCGGTCGTCGCGGCACGATCGGCCGGACTCGGCCGCGCCGAGGCTGCGTTCGCGGCGCAACAGGCCGTGCGCGGCTACCGGGAGACGATGGCACGGCTGGCGACCATGAGCGTGCTCGATGTCTGGTACGTCTGCATCGAAGCGGCAGCCGCGGCGCAGAATCGCAGGCTCAAGCGGGCAACCGAGCGAGCGTCGACACGAGCCAGCAGCCGGGACCACGTGCACGCCTTCTCCAAGCTGACCGAGATCGTCGACGGGAGGCCGAGACTCAAGCACCGTCCCCCGCTCATCGTCCGAGTCGATGACTTCATGCTGCCTGAGCAGGTCGCGTCCATCGAGGAAGCGATCAACCGCCAACGCGAGACCTACATGGAGACCCTGCGCCCCGATCGCCGCCTTCTGATGGAGCACTACCGGATCGTCGACGTCGCCCTCAAGGTCGTGGGGACGGGCAGCGTCGGCACGCGCTGCTTCGTCGCCCTGCTCGAGGGCGCGAACGGTCACCCCCTCCTGATGCAGGGAAAGGAAGCGCAGGTATCGGTCCTCGAGCCGTTCGTCGGTCGGGCACACGAGGGCCACCAGGGTGAGCGGATCGTCTCCGGGCAGCGCATCCTCCAGTCCGCGAGCGACGCCCTCATCGGCTGGGCGACCGGCGTCGAGGGCGCGCAGTACTACTGGCGACAGCTCTGGGACAACAAGGGTGCCTACGACGTCGAGTCCCTGAGCGCGCCCGAGCTCGCCGAATACGCCGGGCTCTGCGGCACGTGCCTCGCCCAGGCCCACGCACGCTCGTCGGATGCGGCGATGATCAGCGGGTACATGGGGACGTGTCCCAAGCTGGACCGGGCGATCTCCCGTTTTGCCCAGGTCTACGCAGACCAGAATGAGCGGGATCATGCCGAGCTGCTCGAAGCGGTGAGCTCCGGGCGGCTGGAAGCCACGATCGAAACCCGTTGACCGGCGCGGTTGGGCCTGGCGTACCGTCGGATGGGGGCAGATGCATGGACCGCTACGGGCCCGAGACATATGGCGAGCGGATAGCAGACGTCTACGACGAGTGGCACGCCGGCATGGATCCGGCGGCGACCGTGGAGGTTCTCGCCTCTCTGGCGGGGAGCGGTCCGGTGCTCGAGCTCGGTATCGGGACGGGTCGCGTCGCCATCCCCCTGGCGGCGCGGGGCCTCGAGGTCCACGGCATCGACGCATCCCCGGCCATGGTCGAGCTCATGCGCGCCAAGCCGGGCGGTGGCGGGATCGGCGTGACGTTCGGCCACCTGGCCGACGTACCCGTCGACCGCTCGTTCTCGCTGATCTTCATCGTCTTCAACACGTTCTTCGCGCTGCTCACCCAGGACGACCAGGTGCGATGCTTCGCCAACGTCGCCCAGCGGCTCGAACCCGGTGGCTGCTTCTCGCTCGAGGGCTTCGTCCCCGACGTGGCGCGCTTCGACCGGGGCCAACGGGTGCACGTCATGAACCTGGACGTCGATCGGGTGCGGCTGGACGTGTCCGTACACCGGCCGGTCGAGCAGCGAGTCGACGCCCAGCACGTCGTGATCACCGGCACCGGCGTGCGCCTCGTGCCCGTGGTACTCCGCTACGCCTGGCCGTCCGAGCTCGACCTCATGGCCCGCCTGGCCGGGCTCCGGCTGCGCCACCGGTGGGGAGGATGGAACCGCGAGGCGTTCGACGACGACAGCCAGAGGCACGTCTCGGTGTACGAGAAGCCGGACACGTCCTGAGAGGACGTACCGAGCGTTGCCGCAACTTCACCCGCGTGGACGCATGTTGCGAGCTGGCGGCGAGACCCGCTCGTTAGACGCTGTTGTCACATACGGATAGGGTGGCTCGGAGCTCCGGTTTCCGGGGAATCCGAGGTGAAATACCGGGAGAAGTCGCGTGATGGAGGGCACCGCATGACGCAGATCCCCCGGATCATCTCGGTCGACGACCACGTCGTCGAGCCGCCGGATCTCTGGTCGAGCCGGCTTCCCGCCAAGTACGACGAACGGGGGCCCCGCATCGTGCGGGAGAGGGGCTCGTACGACATCGCCAAGACCGGCCTCGTGTGGACCGCCCAGGACGATGGCGAGTGGGCCGACGTGTGGCACTACGACGGGCTCGTGTCGCCCCTGATGAAGCTGTCGGCCGCCGCCGGGTTCGACGAGCTGGGTTTCGGTGCCGTCACCTTCGATCAGATCCGGCCCGGGTGCTGGCGGCAGAAGGAACGGCTCGCCGACATGGACGCGAACCACATGGACGCATCCATCTGCTTTCCCAACACGCTCCCCCGCTTCTGCGGGCAGACCTTCGCCGAGCGGGACGACAAGGACCTCGCACTGCTGTGTGTGCGGGCCTACAACGACTGGATGATCGACGAGTGGTGCGCGGGCGACGGCAGGGGACGGCTGATCCCACTGACCATGGTGCCGTTGTGGGATCCGCTGCTGGCGGCCGACGAGGTGCACCGCTGCGCCGCACGGGGATGCCACGCCATCACGTTCTCGGAAAACCCGCATCCCCTGGGATTGCCCTCGATCCATTCGGGCGAGTGGGACCCGTTGTTCGCGGCGTGCGAGGAGACCGAGACCGCGCTGTGCATGCACATCGGCTCGTCGTCGAAGATGCCGGGCACGACCCCCGACGCGCCGTTCATCGTCAGCTCGACGTTGACGTTCCAGAACGCCATGGGCTCGCTGCTCGACTTCGTGTTCTCGGGCACGTTGGCGCGGTTCCCCCAGATGGTCGTCGCCTATTCCGAGGGCCAGGTCGGCTGGATGCCCTACCTCCTCGAACGAATGGACAAGCTTTGGGAGGAGCGGTCGGACAACTCGTTCGGCACCAACCTCCCCGAACCGCCGACCAGCTACATCCGCGGCCGGGTCTACGGCTGCATCTTCGACGACGAGACGGGCCTCGCCAACCGCGACCGCATCGGCATGGACACGATCTGCTTCGAGACCGACTACCCGCACGCCGACAGCACGTTCCCCAACTCGGAGGCGGTCGCAGAGGAGATCTGCCGCAACGCGGGGCTGGCCGAGGACGAGACCTACAAGCTGCTGCGCGGCAACGCCATCCGCGCATTCGGCCTCGAGCGGTACGGCATCACCCGGTAGCCGGCCTCATGACCCGTCGAGGGAGGGCGTTCACCGGCGAGGGCAACGCGGTGCCGAGATTTCGGCCCGCCCCCAGGGAGGACGCCGATGGCTGACTGGGGCGAGTACACGACGATGCTGGCGCACCAGGACGGACGCCTGCTGACGGTGTCCTTCAATCGCCCCGATCGGCTGAACGCCGTGGGCGGCGGGCTCCACGAGGAGTTCATCGGGATCCTCGACCGCGCCGGCCGGGACGACTCCGTGGGTGCCATCCTGCTGC
Organism: uncultured bacterium; assembly: GCA_963813485.1. Lineage (GTDB taxonomy): Bacteria > Actinomycetota > Acidimicrobiia > Acidimicrobiales > VFJN01 > DASQUK01. The sequence continues at coordinate 115,549 of CAWEZE010000001.1, read as the reverse complement.
GGGGCGAGGGGCGGGCGTTCTGCGTGGGTGGCGACGTCAAGGGCTTCGACGAGCGTGCCTCGGGCGCCAAGCCGGCGCGCCCCGCGCACACGGTGCTGCACACGCTCAACGCCACCCAGCTCCTCGAGGCCATCCTCGGCGTGCCCCAGCCCATCGTGGCCGCGGTGCACGGCTACGCCATGGGCCTCGGGGCCACGATCGCCCTGTTCTGCGACGTCGTGGTCGCGGCCGAGGACGCGCGCTTCGCCGACACCCACGTCACCGTGGCGCTCGTGGCCGGTGACGGAGGCGCGGTGATGTGGCCCCTGATCATGCCGTTCGGCGCCGCCAAGTGGTACCTGCTCACAGGCGATCCGATCAGCGGCGCCGAAGCCGCTCGCCTCGGAATGGTCCTGAAGGCCGTGCCCGGCGACCAGCTCCTCGACGAGGCCACCGCCCTGGCCAAGCGCCTGGCGGACGGGCCACCGCTGGCGGTCCAAGGCACGAAGGCGACGCTGAATCGCATCGTGCGCGACCGCATGAGCCTGCTCATGGACACGGGGTTGTTGCTCGAGGGCGCCACGTTCGTCAGCGACGACCACCGCGAGGCCGCGGCCGCGTTCGTCGCCAAGCGCAAACCCACCTTCCGCGGGTCATAGGTCGCGTACCTCGCCCGGCGCCGGCCGGCGCGGGGGCTAACTTGACACTTGTGTCGCAAAGCGTGGGGGCCTCGACCGAGCGATGGCGCCGCGTGCTCGACGCTCGGACGAGCCGTGAGCGCGGCCGCCGCACGCTGACGCGCCTGCTCGACGCCGCCGTCGCGGAGTTCTCCGCGTACAGCTACCACGGCGCCCGGGTGGCGCGGGTCGCCAAGCGGGCCCGCACGTCGCACGGCACGTTCTACGTCTACTTCGACGGCAAGGACGACCTGTTGCTCGCCATGCAGGAGGACATCGTCGCCGCGATGGACGACCTGCTCGCCAAGATGCCCGATTTCGAGCCCGGCCCGGCCGGCTTCGCCAGGTTGCGCGCCTGGCTGTCGGAGGTGTGCGGTCTCTACCTGGAGCATTCGGCCATCCAAGCGGCGCTGCTCGACGCCATCGTGGAGGACGCCGATCCCCGCATCACCAAGCAAGGCCTGCGGGCGCAACGACGCTGGACCACGGCGCTGGCGGATCGCATCACAGCGGCCGACGCCGCCGACATCGACCCCCATCTGGCGGCGGTTTGCATCTACAACCTCATCGACCGCGCCACGCGGTCGACGCATCGAGGGCAGCTCGTCGTCTCGTTCGACGAGCTGGTCGACGGCTTGACCGAGCTCGTCCATCGCTCCGTCTTCGGGTCGGACAGGTCCCAAGGAGGCCCCGCACGCGACCTGATCCGTGCGGCCCGGCCCGGATGAGATGCGTGTCGTCTCAGACGAGCCGCAGGCGACTGGTGCGGCGCGGTGCATCTCCCCCGAGATAGGTGCGGTGCACCATCCGGGCCAGCGTGGGCGCCAACGTGTCGGGGTCGATGCGCGACCAGCGCGACGTCACCGCCGAGTACGAGCCCTCGATGAGCAGGTAGAGCAGGGCCGCCTGCACCTCGGGTGCGACGAGCGACTCCACCCGGGCGTCGCTCACGAACCGGGTGAGGCTCTCGACGAGGCGGTTGAAGACGTGGCCTTCCTCGGCCGGCACCTCGGGGTCCAGGCGGGCGACCCGCTCCCACCAGGCCCTGAACACACCCGCATGGCGAGCGTGCAGATCGCGGTACTGGCCCAGGACCTCCTCGATCTCGTGGGTGTCGATCTCGCCGGCCTGGACGCGGCCCAGCTCCTCGACGATCGCCCTCATGTCCCGGAAGCAGGCGCGACTGAGCTCGTCGAACAGGTCGTCCTTGTTGCGGAAGTAGCGGTAGAAGGTGGCCCGCGAGGTCGACGCGCGCTCGATGAGGTCGTCGACGGTCGCGCCCGTGTAGCCGACCTCGCTGAACACGGCGTTGCCCGCCTCGAGGAGGCGGCTGCGCAACTTGCTATTGACGGTGACCGAGGCGTCCATCGGATCGGGTCAGCCCGACTCGAGGTCGCGCCAGCGGGGCCCGCCGAGGCCGCGGATCGCGAACGTGGCGTACCAGTCGCCGAGCTCGACCATCGAGAGGGGACCGGACGGTCGATGCCACAGATGGCTGGTCTTCATCAGCTCGAAGATCGCCGCTGCCCCCACCGACTCGTCGGTGGTTGGGTCGAACGCTCCCTCGTCGATGCCCTGCCGGATGATGTCCTTCACATAGCTACTGAGCTCGTCGCGGCGCTCGATCACGCGCTTGAGGCGGCGCCTGCTCAACCGCATGAACTCGCGCTCCGCGACCAGGCCCCATTCCCGCTCCCTGGAGGTCAGCGCCATCCAGCGGCCGATGAACGCACGCAGTCGCACCGGCCCCGGCGATCGTGCGATCTCCTCGTCCTCCTCGAGCGTGGCCTCGAACATGTCCTGCGCCCGGGAGACCAGCTCGTAGAGGAGATCCTCCTTGGTCTTGATGTAGTAGTAGATGCTGCCCTTGAGCATGCCGACCGAGTCGGCGATGTCCTGGAGGCTCGTCGCCTCGTAGCCCTTCCGGTAGAAGATCGCGCCCGCGCGCTCGACGATGTCGGTCCACCGGTCATCGTGGTTGCTCGCCCTGCGCCTGCGCTCGCTGGCCCTGCGGGGTGGACGCCTCCTCGCCGGCCGCGTCGCCGTCGTTCTTGCCTCGTTGACCACGGTTTCCTTCCTGCGCGCCGGGCCGGAGCCTCGACGACTCTACTGACAACCAAACGTAAGGAAGGTCAGTCGACCACCGAGGCCAGTAGGTCGGTCATGTCGGCAGCGTTGCGGACCCCATAGTCCTCGTAGCAGTTGTTCATCAGCACGTGGACCTCGCGGGTGTCGCCGGCCAACTCCTGCACCCGCTTGACCCACGGGCGCAGCTCACGCTTGTCGTAGAGGTACCGGAACCGCTCCGCGGCGGACGTTGCCCGCCCCTTCCAGGTGTCGTCGGCCCGGCCATGGAACCGCACCACTGCGAGATCCGTCGTCGCCGCCGCCAGGCGCGGCAGCTCGCTGACCTTGGGGGCATCCACGTTCACCAGCGTCAGCTCGTGGTCCGCCAGCCATCGCAGCGTCCGGTCGACATCGTCGCGCCCGAACCACAACGGCGACCGCAGCTCCACGCAGGCGGGCAGGCCACCCAGCCGCTCGCGGGCCAGCGCCAGCTCGTCACGGTTGGCGCGCTTGGGCGTGAACCATGGCGGATACTGCAGCAGGATCGACCCCAGCCGCCCGCTCGCCCGCAGCGGCTCGAGGGCGTCGGCGAAGCGGGCCCACACCTCCTCGACGGCTTCGGGGGGAAGATGGTGGGGGTACACATTGCGCTTGGCCGCCGCCTCCGGCTCGAGCGCCTCGGCAATGTCTCGCCACAGGGTCTCGGGCTTCGTGGGGTGGCCCGTCATCATCGAGTAGGCCTTGACATTCATGCGGAAGCCGTCGGGCGTGCGCTCGGCCCAGCCCTCGGCCAGCTGGCGCGACGGCGGTCCGTAGTAGGTGTTGTCGGCCTCGACCACCGAGAACCGAGCGCTGTAGTAGGCCAGCCGCTCGGCCGCGCTCATCGAACGCTTCGGGTACCAGTCGGTGCCCTTCACCAGGGTTCTATCGGTCCACGAGCAGGTGCCCACCCGCACCTCTGCGCCGCCGATGTGCAACACCGGACCGAGCTCCAGCGGCTCGCTCATTCAGGCATCACCGTCCTCGTCGTCTCCGCCTCGGCCGTCTCCGTCCCCGCCGCCGCCGCCGGTATCCTCGTTGCCCTCCCGCCGTTCCTCGTCCAACACGCGAAGTGCGGCGACGAGCCGATCCGCCTCCGCGTCGGTCAACCGGGCGCCCCGGTGGATCATGGTGTACCGGTCGGGAGGCATCGATCCGCCGAGGATCTCCTCGATCGCCTTGTCGGCGTCACCATCGTCGCGGTCCCACTCGGAGAAGTTCAGCTCGTCGCGCCCGGACTCGACGTCGCTGCGCACCAACCACGACATCGGGGCCACATACGAGTAGGCGGGCCAGTCGGTCTCGTTGCTGTGGCAGTCGTAGCAGGACGACCGAGCGATGCGTTCGCTCTCGCTGTCGGGCCACGGCGCGTTCTGGGTGACCGGCGGGTTGGGGTGACCCCAGCCGTACGGGACGAGCTGGATGGCGGCAAACAGCACCAGCCCGCCCAGAGCGGCGCCGCGCACGGCACGCCAGGCACCCGACCGGTTCACTATTGCGGCATACCCATGGTGGTGGCGCCCATGCGCTCCAGGGCCGCTTCGCCGGCCTCCCGGTGCTCGCCACCCGCCATCACCAGGGTCCGAGCCCACTGATAGCGGCAGCCCGTCGGTTCCAGCGCCGCCGCGGCCGCCGCCAACCGGTCGGTGTCGCCGTCGGCGAACGCCGCGGCGCGTTCGACCATCGCCGCCGCCACCGGGTTGGCGGCGACGGACAGCCGGGCCCGCTCGATGCGCTCGGCGGCGTCGGCGCGCCCGGCAAGCACCGCGGCCTCGGCCCACAGCGCGGCGTACCACGGGCTCCACTCACCGCTGAACCAGGTGCGCAGCCGGTCGGGATCGACCGACAACCTGGCGACGGCGGCGTCGATGTCGCCGACGTGCAGCTGGACGATCGCGTCGAACGTCGGGCCGTAGCCGCTCAGCGGGCTTTCCAGGCGTTCGGCGGTCATGCCGATCGCGATCGTGCGGTCGCGCCATTCGGCGCGCTGGCGCTCGTCGCCGCGCAGGCCGTGAACCATCGCGACCGCCAGGGCGGCGCCCGCCAGGTTGCTCGCCACCGGTCGCCCGGCCTGTTCCCAACTGCGGCGGAACCGCTCGGCAGCCGCCACCACGGCGTCGAGGTCGCCGGCCATGGCGTCGACCTTGATGCGGCGGGCGCTGGCGATGTGGTCGAGCTCGGTGACGAACGGCAGCGACGCCAAGCGGTCCGCATAGGTCCGGGCGGCCACGAAGTCGCCGGCGGTCAGGCTGATCTCCGACGCCATGGCGTAGCAGTCGGAGAACTCCATGCCGTTGGCCGGTCCGAGCGGGATGCGTTTCAGCACCTCGATACGGGCACGCACGGTGGCCACCGCCGCGGGGACGTCGCCGCCCGCCAAGTGGACCGCCGACAGCTCGTCGAGCGCCGCGCTCTCGTCGTACGCGCTGCCGACTCGCCGGGCCAGCGTGACCGCCCGCTCGGCCAGTTCCTTTGTGACCGGGTCGAGCTCGTCCCCGTTGAACGCCTGCGCGGTGAGGATCGACGGCTCGGCGCGGGGTGAGCCACCCGCCAGCGCCACCGCCTCCTGGATCAGCTCGTCGACGACCTCGGGGGGCGGGACCTCGGCCATGATGCCCGGGCCCCGGTTGATCAGCGTCGCCGCGGTCGCGAGGTTGTGCGCGGCCGTGACCCCGTCGCCGGCCTCGGCGGCGATGTCGGCGGCCTGCCGCCACAGCCGGAACGTGTCGTTGCCGACGTGGCGGCACATCGCGGCGCCGGCGGCATCGTTGAGTGCCGTGACCCGGGCCGCGGGGTCGTCGGTGAGGGTCGCCGCCTCCTCGAAACGACGCTGCGCCTCCGCGGGCAGGCCCCGCAGGAACGTCAGCGCCGCCAGCAGCAACGCCAGCCGGTGGGCGTCGGCGCGCAGATCGGGCCGGCCCGTGGCCCAGGCGAGCCCGGCGCGCAGGTCGTCGGCAACCAGATCGAACGCACCGCGCCAGGCGCCGTCGCCACCCCGAGCCTGGACGTAGTCCTCGACGCCTTCGTCGGCCCGCTCGACCAGCTTCTCGGCCGTTGCCACACACCAGCGCACCTGCCGGGCCCGCACCTCCTCGAGCTCGCCAACCTGGTCCAGCTGGTCGACGCCGTATTGGCGAATCGTCTCCAACACGCGGTAGCGGGTCTCGGAGCCGGGTCGGGCGACGGCGAGACTGTTGTCGGCCAGCCGGGCGAGCCCGTCCGCCAAGCCCGGGTCGACCGGCACGAAGCCAGCCACCTGGGCGGCGGCCTCGACCGTGAACGGCGCCGCGAACACCGACACCCGCCGCAGTAGCGCCTGTTCGTCAGGCTCGAGCAGGGCATAGCTCCAGTCGATCGTGGAGCGCAGGGAGCTGTGCCGCTCGTCGAGGCGCGAGCCGCCCGACAGCATCCGCAGCGCGTCGGCCAGTCCCGACTCCACGCCGTCGAGCCCCAGCGTGGCGAGGCGAGCGGCGGCCAGCTCGATGGCGAGGGCCATGCCGTCGAGCGACCGGCACACGCGGGCGATGCGGGCCACGTCGCCCGGGCCCGGCTCGAACCCGGCGCCCGCGCCAGCCCGCTCGAGGAACAGCGCCACCGCGTCGGCGCCCTCGTCCTCGTCGGGTTGCAACGACAGCCCGGGAACCGGGAAGACGTGCTCGAACGGCAGCATGAGGCGGGTGCGACTGGTGGCCAAAACCCGGGTCTGCGGGCAGGTGGCCAGAAGGCGCTCCACGAAGACGGCGACCCCGTCGACCAGGTGCTCGCAGTTGTCGAGCACGATCAGCGCCTCCGACCTGCCGAGGCGGGCCAGGACCGCGTCATCGATGGTGCCGCCCGGACGCTCCGCCACGCCCAGGACCGCGGCCACGGCGGCCGCCACCATCCCGGGATCGGAGATCGGGACCAGGTCGACGAACCAGACCGCGTCGGCGGACTCGACCGTCTCGGCGGCGACCGCGATGGCGAGCCGTGTCTTGCCCACGCCCCCGGGACCGACGGCGGTGACGAGCCGGTGCCCGGCGATGGCCGCGCCCAGTGCCTCCCGCTCGGCCACCCGGCCCACGAAGGACGTGAGCGGGGTAGGGATCGCCGGCGCCGGGGGCCTGGACGCGGGCAGGGTTGTGGCGAGCGCGCCGCCGAGTCCCTCCGCGTCCGCCGGTTGTGCCGCGGCGAGCGCGGCGGCGTAGCTGGCGAGCTCGCGGCGGTCGGCGACCCCGAGCTTGCGGAGCAACGACGACACGTGGCTCTCGACCGTGCGCACCGATATGTACAGGCGAGCGGCGATCTCGGCGTTGGTGAGGTGCTCCGCGACGCCGGACAGCACGTCGGCCTCACGGGTCGACACGCCGGCGTCGGTCAGGACCTGAGCATCCATCACCCGAGGATTGTGCCCGGATCGGGCACGAGCCACGACCCGCTTATCGGTCGGGCTCGCCAGTCACCCGAGGTGCTCGGCGGCCACACGCTTGGGCACGACCATGCGCCACGCGTCGAGCACGATCTCTCGCATCTCCATGTCGTCGATCGCCTCGAGCCGGACGACCACCCAGTTGTAGCGCAGGTCGGAGCGCTTCGGCATCACGAACTTGTGGGGTTCGGAGTCGATCAGGGCCTGACGCTCCTCCTTGGGGAAGGCGAATCCCATGAGCGTCTCGTCTCGGGAGAACGCCAGGTAGACGATCCGGCCGATCCGGAACTTGACTCGGTCCCGGACCAACGCCTCCTCGGTCCGGGGAAGCGTCGAGCGCGAGGTCCCGCACGTCCTCGATCGTCACCATCGGAGTGGTGCCTAGTTCTTCGGCGTGGCCGGATCCATCCAGAATGAGTTCACAGAAGGTGAACTGGTGCGTCGAACGCAGGGAGGGAGCCATGAAGGCGTGGGTCGTCGAAACGCCGGGGCCGATCGCCACGGGCCCCCTGGTGGCGGTGGAGCGTCCGATCCCCGAACCCGGGCCGGGCGAGATCCGGGTGCGGGTCGTCGCCTGCGGCGTGTGCCGGACCGACCTCCACCTGGCCGTGGGCGATCTACCGCCCCACCGGCCCTCGACCGTCCCCGGGCACGAGGTCGTCGGGACGGTCGACGCGCTCGGCGCCGGCACCAGCCGGTTCCAGATGGGCCAGCGGGCCGGCATCGCCTGGCTGCGCCACACGTGCGGGCGCTGCCGGTGGTGCCGGCGAGGCCGAGAGAACCTCTGCATCGACCCGCGCTTCACCGGCTGGGACGCGGACGGTGGGTACGCCCAGTGGGCCGTGGTCGACGAGGCGTACGCCTACGAGCTACCCGACAGCTTCGACGACGTGCACGCGGCGCCGCTGCTGTGCGCCGGCATCATCGGCTACCGGGCCCTGCGGCGGGCCGAGCTGCCGCCGGGTGGTCGGCTCGGCATCTACGGATTCGGGGCCTCGGCGCATCTCGCCGCGCAGGTGGCCCTGGCGCAAGGCGCGACCGTGCACGTCATGACCCGCGCCGCGGCCGCCCGCCAGCTCGCGCTCGACCTGGGGGCGGACTCCGCCGGGCCCGCCGACGCCCCGCCCCCCGAGCCGCTCGACGCTGCCATCCTGTTCGCGCCAGCCGGAGATCTGGTGCCCCCCGCACTGGCCGCCCTCGACCGTGGCGGCACGCTGGCCGTCGCCGGCATCCACCTGAGCGACGTGCCGCCGCTGAACTACCAGCGCCACCTGTTCCAGGAGCGGCAGGTTCGCAGCGTCACCGCCAACACGCGGGCCGACGGCGAGGAGTTCCTGGCGCTCGCCGCGCGCCTCGGCGTGCGCGTGACGGCCACCCCCTACCCGCTCGACGCTGCCGACCGGGCGCTGGCCGACCTGGCCAACGACCGGCTCACGGGCGCCGCTGTGCTGGTCACGTAGCGGTGTCGCATCGAACGAGGTCAAGCAAAGGAGCCACGCATGGACATCTCCTCAACTCGACCCACCCAGACTTCGCGACGGATACCGGCGCCACGTACGTCGTGATCTTCAAGATCTGACCGTTCGGCCCAACGTTTGCGCCTGAGCGATCAGTCGTCGAATACCGGCAGTTCGAGCTCGCGTAGGCGCTCGGGGTCGGCGATCGCGTGGATCTCGACGATCCTGCCGCCCCTGACGGTGAAGCCCATGACCGAGACCGGCACGCCACCGGGGGCTACGACGACCCCCGCAGCACCGTTGACGACCGCCGGCCGCACGAACGGCGAGAGCCGCGTGAACATCAGCGCACGCTTGGCCACGGTCGCCGCACCGCGAACCAGCACCGAGACGCTAGGACGCGAGACGCCCCCGTCGGATCGCAGCACTACGTCCGGGTCGAGGACGGCGACCAGCGCCTCGAAGTCACCGCCCCGGGCGGCCGCGAAGAACGCGTCCACCACCTCCCGCTGGCGCGCCACATCGACGTCAGGTGTGGCCGCGCCCTGGACCCGGCGACGCGCCCGGCTGGCAAGCTGCCGCACCGCGGCCGGGGAGCGCCCCACGATGGTGGCGACGTCGTCGAAGGGCACCGCGAACATGTCGTGCAGGACGAATGCCAGCCGCTCCGCCGGAGCGAGCGTCTCGAGTACCACCAGCAGCGCGAGGCCGACCGAGTCGACCAGTTCGGCTTCGTGCTCGGGGTCGAGCTCGTCCTCGCGCTGCACGATCGGATCGGGCACGTGCGAGTCGAGGGACTCCTCGCGCCGGGACGAGCGGGAACGCAGCCGGTTCAGGCACACGCGCGAGACGACGGTCGTGAGCCAGCCACCCAGGTTCTCGACGTCGCTGGTGTCGGCGTGGCTGAGCCGCAGCCAGGTCTCCTGGACGGCATCTTCGGCCTCGCTGAGCGAACCCAGCATTCGGTAGGCCACCGCCCGTAGGTGCGCCCGGTGTTCCTCGAATCGCTTGGTCAGCCAGTCGTTGTCGTCCATCGGTCACATTCCCTCGTCACGCCGTGTCATAGCAGTGACCGCCGAAACACAGCCGATGTGACAGAGGAGCAGAAGCGATGGAGAGTTACCGATGAAGGCCGCCCGCGTCCACGAGCCCGTGGGGTTCGAAGGTATCGATGGCCTCGTCTACGAGGAAGCACCCGAGCCGGTGCCCGCCGTCGGCGACGCGCTCGTCAAGGTTCACGCCGCCGGGTTCACCCCCACCGAGTTGCTGTGGCCGCTCTGGACCGACCGAGCGGGCCACGATCGTGCGCCCATCATCCCGGCTCACGAGTTCTCCGGAGTGGTAGCCGCCCTCGGCTATGGCACCGCCGGCTTGGCGGTGGGCGACGAGGTCTACGGACTCATCGATGGGTACCGCGACGGGGCGGCGGCCGAGTTCATCGCCATCGAGGCCCGCGACGTGGCCCCGAAGCCGACCACGATCGATCACGTCCACGCCGCGGCCATCCCCCAAGCCGGGCTCACGTCCTGGCAAGCGCTGTTCGATCACGGCCATCTGGCCGCCGGACAGACTGCGGTCATCCACGGGGCCGGCGGCGCCGTCGGGTCCGTCGCCGTGCAGCTCGCCCGGTCTGCCGGTGCTCACGTGATCGGGACGGGTCGCAGCGGCGCCCGGTCGCGCGCAATGGAGGCTGGCGCCGACAGCTTCGTGGACCTCGAGCAGGACCGGTGGGAGGACGCAATCGGCCAGGCCGACGTCGTCTTCGACACGATCGGCGGGGACGTACTCACCCGATCGGCTGGGGTCGTCAAGCCGGGCGGGGCGCTCGTGTCGGTCGTGGCCCCTCCGCCCACCGACCGCCAGGACATCCGGGCACTCCACTTCGTCCGCGAGCCCAGCCGCGCCCAGCTCGTCGAGCTGGCTCGCCTGGTCGACACCGGTCAGCTCCGCCCGCAGGTCGGCGCGGTGTATCCGCTCGCCGACGCCCGGGAGGCGTTCATGGCGAAGTCGACCCAGAGGATCCCGGGCAAGGTCGTCCTCCAGCCCTGACGGGCCGAGGGATCGCCGAGGGATCGCCGACGCATCGGCCCCGGCGTTCTCGCCCTCCACGATGCTGACCCCCAGCCAGCGGCTGGGGGCCAGTATCCGGGGAGACCAAGGTCGGGTGGGACCCGGCCACGCCCCCGGGGGAGGGCGGAGGATGCCTGGGTGACCGGGCCTGCACCCGTCCGGATCTCCGACTACCGGGATCCGGAACGGTCCAACCCTGACCGATCCCCGATCATTAGTAAAGTGCGGGTTAGAATCCATTTCCATCACTACTACTACTGATGAGGGCGGCGGCACGACACCAGCACCCGGCGATCCGGGCGGCCCGCCACCGTCGCCAGTCGCTGCGTCCCCGGCCGCCACTAGGTGGCAGAGCATCGAGCTGCGCCACCTCCTGGCCTTCCGGGCGGTGATCTCGACGGGGTCGTTCAGCGCCGCGGCCCGGGAGCTTGGCTACACCCAGTCCGGCGTCAGCCAGCAGGTGGCGGCGCTCGAGCGGCTCGTCGGTGCGTCACTGTTCAACCGACCCGGTGGGCCCCGCCCCGTCCGCCTGACCGAGATCGGCGAGGCACTCCTGCCCCACGCCGACGCCGTCATCGCCCGGCTCCACGCCGCGGAGTCGGATGTCGCAGCCCTCTCGACCGGTCAGGTGGGCAGCCTCCGGGTCGGAGTCCTCCAGAGCGTGGGAGCCAGAGTGCTGCCCGGACTGTTGAGCCGGTTCCTCGAGTCGTGGCCGGGTGTCGAGGTCCACATCACGCCCGCACTCGAGCCGCGTCACCTCCTGGTCGACGTCGAGCGTGGCGAGCTGGACCTGGCATTCGTCAACCTGCCGCTGCCGCCGGGCCCATTCCTGACGCGGCACCTGTTCGACGACCCCTACGTCTTCGTGACGCCGACATCCTCGGAGCTGGCCCGCCGCCACCACGTGAGCCTCGAAGACATCGCCCGGTTGCCGTTGATCGGCTGGCGGGCCGACGCCGACCACGCCCAGATCGTCGACCTCTTCACCGGCCTGCCGCAAAGGCCCCGGTTCCCCTACCGATTCGACGACAACCCCACCCTGCAGGGCTGCGTCGCCGCCGGGTTGGCCTACGCCCTGCTGCCGTGGCTCACCCTCGACCCAGAGCACCCCGGCACACGGCTGGTCTCGGTGATCCCGCCGGTCCAACCCCGACACCTGGTCGCGGTCTGGCACGAGGACCTGCACCAGACTGCCCCGGCGGCGGCGTTCCTCGACGCCGCCGCCGACAGCCTGAACAACCTGGAGGTCGACGTGGGGCTCAAGCGCCTCGGTTCCCGGCCCCGCAGTCGTACGACGCCACGGCGCCGCTAGGCGGGCGACCCCCCTCCGCCGCCACCCGGCGTGAGCGGGACGCGTGACAAGCGCCCGGCGCGCGATCATGCGGGCGCCGGCGGGTCCAGTTCGCTGAGGCCAACCACTTCAGCCCGGGCATTAGCTGCGCGTTCGGCAGCGGCTAGACCATTTGGGTGCAATGCAGGCGGCGAGCCCAGTGAATTCCGACGCAAGCACTCCCCGCCCTGATTCAGGGCGATGAAGCAGTTACTCCAAGCATCGGACCGCATGCCACGCGATCGGCTGGCGGAGCGGGTGAGCGCGGCGTCGTACGGCAGCGTGCTCGTCCTCGCCGCGCTCGGCGTGATCGGTGTCTCGGAGGTGGCTCACGGCCACGGCGCTGAGCTCGTTGCAGGAGTCGGGTTGGCAACCTGGTTGGCTCATATCTTTGCCGAGCTCCTCGGAGAACACGTTCGACATCCCGAGCCCCGCCAGCGCAGCGAGGTCGTGCGGGCATTGGTCGATGGCAGCCCGATCCTCGCGTCCACTGTGCTGCCTGCAACCGTGCTCCTGTTCGGCCGGCTCGATCTGTTGACCGACGACACGGCCCGGATCGTCGCGGTTCTGGTTGCCGTCCTCCAGCTGTTCGCCATCGGCGCCTTCGTGGCCCGGGTGGCCCCGGCGCCTCCGGCGGCAAGCTGGACTTTCGCCGCGGCCACGGCCGGCATCGGCGTTGCCGTTGTAGCGCTCACCGTGCTGTTGGGCCACTGACCGCGGATGCCCGACGTGCCGGACTCAAGGGTGGATGCGAGGTCAGCCCAAGGCCATCCCCTCGACAGCGCTCGTTGGTGCGGGGTCGGGTAAGCGCATCATGCGGAACGAGTTGAACAACCCAACGAGCGCGGCGAGGATCGGAATGAGGAGTGCCACCTGAAGGGCACGAGGTCTCGCGTCGGTATTGATGCGAAGGATCTCGTCCTGGATGTCCTGGGGCTGGCCGGCGAGCAGTTCGTCGAGCTGGGTGTTACTCATCACTTCCGCGTCGTCCTCCAGTCCGTCGGCTACGCGCTGCTGTTCGTCCGGCGAGAGGACGCTGCTTGCCTCTGCCAAGTTGGTGAAGGTGAGGGAGAGCGTGGCCAGCATGATGGCGCCGGCGAAGGCCAACCCGAACGACAGCCCGAACGATCCGGCCGCCGAGTTCACGCCGGCGGCCTCGCTGACCCGTTCCTCCGAGATCGGGGACAGGGTGTAGTTGTTGAGTTGGGACACCAGCAGGCCCAACCCGCATCCCGCAATCAGCAACGGGACCACGAGGTACCAGCCGGACTCGGCGCGAGGCACGACCGGGATCAAGAGCACCATTCCCGTCGTGAGGAGTGCGAACCCCAACCGGATGATGCTGCTCGGACGCCGTTCTCCTGCCTTTTTTCCGGCGAGTAGCGCAATGCCAAACATGCTCAGCGAGAGTGGGGCGAGCGACAAGCCGGCCTGCATGGCGTTGTACTCGAGCACCATCTGCAAGAAGATCGGCAGTGCGATCATCGTGCCGCCGAGAGCTATCTGCTGGAGCATCTGTTCGGAGATCCCGTACCGGAAAAGCTTGGATCGGAAGAGGTCGGGGTCGAGCAGTGTCGGTTTGCCTTGCCGCTTGCGTCGCACCAGCCAGTGCACGAGTGCTCCCAGCGCGATCGCACCGATCGCCAGGAGGGCCGCGACGGACTCGCCGCCTTCCTGCCACACGAGGATGCCGAGCACGATGCCGCCCATGCCCAGGACTGAGAGGAGCGCACCAACCGCGTCGACGCGCCGAGGTCCCGTGTACGGCACGTCGCGGACGAGTTTGATGCCGATCAGCACGATCGCGATGACGACTATCCTCGAGCAGGAACGCGACGCGCCACGACAGATAGGTGGTGATGAAGCCTCCGAGCAGGGGACCGACCGCAGCGGCTATCGCAGCCGCGGCGCCGACCAGCGCGTAGGCCTTCTTCTGCGCGGCTCCCACGAAGTTGCCGTGGATGAGGGATTGCATGGCGGGTAGCAGGAGCGCCGCGCCGAGCCCACCCAGGATGCCAAGAAGACGTGATCCGCTCAGTCCTGGGCAAGTGCCATTGACAGCGCGCCGATGGCGTAGCCGAGCAGGCCCAACACGTATGCCCGCTTGCGCCCGATGAGATCGCCGACCTTGCTGCCGATCAGGATGAACGCGGCGGATACCAGTGCCTCGAGCGCGATCGCCGACTGGACGCCGCTGACGGTGGTGTCTAGATCCCGAACTACCGCTGAGATCGAGACGTTCATCAGTGACGTGTCGACGACGAGCACGAACATCGCCATCGCCAGCAGGACGGCGAGCCGTGTACTGCCCGTTGCCTCCTCGGGAACGCTGGTACCCGCTCGCTCGGTCATAGGGGAACCACCATTCTCGGGATCGGGTTCGACACCGCTCGCCGACGGGCGGCGTTAGGCGCCGCCGGCGCGTTACCCGAGGGCTTTCGCCTTGGCCTGTTGGAACTCGGCCTCGCTGATCACGCCTCGGTCACGAAGGTCTGCAAGGCGAGCGATCTCGTCGGCCGCACCGCCACTGCTCGAACTCGCGACGCTCTGGACGTAATCACGCATCGCGGCGTCCTGCGCCTGCGCTGCCCGCACCTGGTGCTCCTGCATCTTGTGGCCACGGGCGATCAGGTACACGAAGACGCCGAGGTAGGGCACGACGATGATGAATAGCGACCACAGGGCCTTGCCCCATCCCGACAGGTCGTCGCTGCGGAAGATGTCTCCGAAGATGACGATCAGCAGCCAGATCCAGATGAAGAAGAGAAAGAACCACAGCATGGACAGGAACACCTGCCCGCTGCCGAACTCGTCTGCCAGCATGAACTCATACCTCCAGCGTTGGGTAGCACCGCAATGTTTCGCGGTGGTTCCAGTTAGTCATCCGATTCGGCTTCCAGCTTCGCACGGGCATTCGCGTTGGCATCGCGATCCTCGTCCGAGACTGTCGGCCATTGCAGGTCGAGCGACCCGATGGTGTCGGCGACGATGGCGGCCGCCATCGCCTGCATCACGTGCTTGTTGTCTGCCGGGATCACGTACCAGGGGGCCCAATCGGTGGATGTGGCCGTGATGGCATCGTCGTAGGCCCGCATGTACTCGTCCCAGTGCGCGCGCTCGGCCACATCGGCGGCGCTGAACTTCCACAGCTTGTCGGGATTGTCGAGGCGGGCCATGAAACGCCGCTTCTGTTCGGCCTTGGAGACGTGGAGGAAGAACTTCACGACCTTCGTGCCGTTCCGATCGAGGTGGCGCTCGAGGCCGTTTATGTCGTCGTAGCGGCCCGCCCAGAAGCCGGGCCCGCGGTCGCTCTTTGGCAGTTTCTGCCGATCGAGCCATTCCGGGTGTACCCGCAGCGCCACGACCTCCTCGTAGTGCGAGCGATTGAAGATCCCGATCCGGCCACGCTCCGGTGCTGCCTTCGAGATCCGCCACAGGAACGCGTGGTCGAGCTCCTCACTCGACGGTTGCTTGAACGAGATGACCTGCACACCCTGCGGGTTTACGCCCGACATCACGTGCTTGATCGTCGAGTCCTTCCCGGCGGCGTCCATCGCCTGGAAGACGATCAGCAACGCGTAGGTGTCGCTCGCCCACAGCAGCTCCTGCGCGTCCCGCAGCTGCTCTACGCCGCGGGCCAGGATCGCCTTGGCGGTGGCGTCGAGCTCGGTGGCGGAGAGCCGATCGAACTCTCCCCCGCCCGTCCAGCGCGTGTCGCGCCCCGCCAGGTTCGCGCTGGCGCCGGGTTCGACTCGCAGCTCCCTGGTGATCCGCTCTCGCGTCTCAGGGTTTGACGTCTGTGACTGTGCTGATGTGACCATCTGAGGCCTCGTGATCTATGCGGCGCAGGACGAGCTTGCCCAGCTCGGCCAACACGAGATAGGAGACGACGGCGATGAAGCAGGCCCGCCATTGGCTGGCCGTCCAGGTCGACGGTGTCGAAGATGCGCTGCAGGCCCGGCACGCGTCGTGACCAGGAAGGTGAGCGCCAGGGCCACGAGCACGAGGAGGTTGAAGCGCCCGTTGGCGATGGTGTCGCGGTTGAACATGCTCCGTACGGGGTCGCGCCACTCCAGCGCGGTGACGATGTGGAGGAGTGACATCGTGGTCAGCCCCATGGTCGTTGCGACAGCGAGTCCGTACCGGTCTTCGGCCCACGCCACGACGGAAAGCGTGCCGATGGCGATGAGGAGGCCCGCAACACCCAGCCGGACACCGAGAGCCGGTGCGATCACGGGCTCGTCCGGCGACCGTGGGCGCCGCTGCATGAGGCCTGGTGTCGGCGCATCGAAGCCGAGCCCGATGGCGAGCAGGACATCGACGGCGAAGTTGATCCAGAGGATCTGCAGCGGAAGGAGCGGGGTGCCATCCGCGATCGTGAAGATTCCTGCACCGACGAACGTCAGGATGAATCCGGCCAGCATGATCATCTGGACTCGGATGTACTTCATCAGGTTGTCGTAGAGCCCCCGACCGCCCTCGACGGCGGTCACGATGGTGGCGAAGTTGTCGTCGGTCAGGATCATCTCGGCGGCGTCCTTGGTCACCTCCGTGCCGGTGATTCCCATGGCCACGCCGATGTCGGCGCGGGTGAGCGCCGGCGCGTCGTTCACGCCGTCGCCGGTCATGGCGACGATGTTGCCCTGTTCCTTGAGGATGCTGACCATCCGCACCTTGTCCTCGGGAGCGACACGGGCGACGACGCCGATGTCGCCGATCTGGGCGTGGAGCTCGTCATCGGCGAGCGCGGCGAACTCGGCGCCCGTGAGTGCACGCCCGTCGATGCCGAGGTGGCCGGCGATGGCGGCGGCGGTGGTGGCGTGGTCGCCGGTGATCATGCGGACGCGTATGCCCGCGTCCTTGCAGAGCGAGATGGCGTCCTTGGCTTCCTTGCGGGGCGGGTCGACGATGCCGACGAGGGCGAGCAGCTCCAGGTCGTTGACCAGCGCCAGCAGGTCTCCGGTCGGATCGAACGTCGCGGGATCGAAGTCGCGTCGCGCGACCGCCAGCACCCGGAGACCCTCGCCGGCCATCCGATCGTTCTCCGCCAGGACCCGATCGGCCGCTGTTTCCGCCATCTGCGGCGACGACCCAGCGTCGTCGAGGTAGTGCGAGGACCGCGCGAGCAGCACGTCGGGTGCGCCCTTCACGAAGCACCTCACGACCTGGCGGCCGCGGTCCTCCATCTCGTGGAAGGTCGCCATGAACTTGTACTCGGCATCGAACGGCACCTCGGCGATCCGGGGGTACGTTCGCCGGGTCTCCTCGACGTCCAAGCCGCTCTTCTCGGCCAGGACGACGAGCGCCCCCTCGGTCGGGTCGCCGATGCAGGCACCGTCACGAATGACGGCGTCGTTGGCGAGCGCCATCGGGAGCACGAACGGTTCGAACGCGACGTCGCTGGTTCCGGCGACGCGAAGGATGCGACCCGTCGTCGAGTACCCCTCGCCGTCCACGCTGAAGCGACGGCCGACGAGCACCAACTCGCGGGCCGTCATCTGGTTCAGGGTGAGGGTCCCGGTCTTGTCGGAGCAGATGGCCGACGTGGAACCCAGCGTCTCCACCGACCGCAATCGCTTGACGATGGCGCCTCGATCCGCGAGGGCCCGCGTGCCGGCTGAGAGGAGCATCGTCACGACCGCGGGCAGTCCGGTCGGGATGGCGGCGATGGCCAGGCTGATGCCGACGAGGAACAGCGTGTCGAAGTCCTCGCCGCGCGCCAGACCGAGGATGACGATCAGCACCAGGGCCGCCGCGGCCATGATCGTGATCAGCACGGTGATCTGGTCGAGCTGCTTGGTGAGCGGCGTCTTTTCCTGCTCGACGCCGCTCAGCATCCCCGAGATGTGCCCGACCTCGGTGGACATGCCCGTGGCCGTGACGACGATCTCGCCCCGGCCGCGGGTGACCTGCGAGTTCATGTACACCATGTCGACCCGGTCGCCGAGTGGCACGTCGGAGCCGGCGACCGGATCGATGCTCTTGGCCACCGGGGTGCTCTCGCCGGTCAGCCCGGCTTCCTCGATCTCCAGCGTCGCCGCTACCAGGATGCGGCCATCGGCAGGGACCTTGTCGCCCGCCTCGAAGCTCACGATGTCTCCCGGCACGAGCTCCTCGGCCGGGACTTCGACGATCTCGCCGTCGCGTCGGACGCTGGCCGTCATGATCAGCATCTGGCGAAGCGCGGCGACACTTTCCGCCGCCTTGCCCTCCTGGTGCAGTCCCATCAATGCGTTTACCACGGTCAAGCCGAGGACCACCACGCCCGTCGAGATGTCCTGGAGGGCGACGATGCTGACAATCGCCGCCCCGACCAGCACCAGCTGCATGAGGTCGCGGTACTGGCGCACCCAGGCCTGCCACGCGGGCTCCTTCGCCTCCTCGGCCAGCTTGTTCGGCCCGTACCGCTGGCGTCGCTCGGCGACCTCGGTCGCGCTCAGGCCGACGGCAGGGTCGACGTCCAGTCGTCGGCACACCTCCTCGTCCGACAGCCCGTACCAATCTGTCGAGCCCTCGGCGGGCGCGGGGGCGGTCGCCGTCTCGACCATCAGTTGCCTCCTGGGAGCTCGCTCGCGAAGAACTCGAGCGCCTTTCTCGT
The DNA here is from genome assembly GCA_963813485.1 of uncultured bacterium. Classification (GTDB taxonomy): domain Bacteria; phylum Actinomycetota; class Acidimicrobiia; order Acidimicrobiales; family VFJN01; genus DASQUK01. Next base: position 96,924 of record CAWEZE010000001.1, on the reverse strand, counting down.
CTTGGTCTGCTGCTCCCCGGTGACGTCGATCCCGCGCCGGCCGAGGAACGCCCGGGTCTCGGCGGCGACCTCGAACGCCTCGGTGGGTTCGCACTTGGTCGACAGCTCCAGAATTCGTGACCCGTCGTGGTAGGTCCACAGCTCGGCAACGAAGCGACGACCGTGCCCCGCGGGCGTGAACTTGACCTTGAGGATGTTGATCGGCCCGAGGACCGCGAGATCATCCAGCTGGACACCGTCTGGAGCGTGAGCGGAGAAGAACGCACGCTGCTGCTTGGTGAACAGCGTGCGCAGCGGCCGGCTACCGCCGAGGACGTCCTTGAGCCCGGCGTCGTCGCGCCGGGCCTTCATCGAGCCCGAGCACACGAAGCCACCCGGCATCGCGTCGACCTCGACCTCTACGTCGCGCGACCTCCGCAAGGCCGGCGGGAGCTGCTCCGGGACGAGGGGCCGGAGCTTCACCACCGAGTCGCCGGGCTTGCGCTGGATCCGCCGCGCCCGCACCACCACGCCGTGTTGGTTGAGGGTGAGCTCAGGCGTATCGAAGAAGACCACCTGGCGGATCTGGGCGTCGAGGGGGTCGATCCCCAGGGCGGCTACAGCCGAACGGCGGTCGGCATCGGGCACGCTCACCTTGAGCTCGACGCTGCCGGCAATCCGGAGCAGCTTGAGCACCTGGGCGACCTGCTCGGTCGAGAGCGTGGACGTGCCCGTGTCAGGCACGCGCGGGGGTCTCCGGTATCCGGGGGCCGCCGTAGGTCGCGAGTGCATAGACGACGAGGATGGCCAGCGTCACGCTGAGGATCGTCCACAGCGGCTTGTAGTAGATCCACGGCAGGAACATGATCGCCGCGACGCTGGCGGCCACGATCCCAACCCAGCGCGCCCATTGTGCGCCGCTGATCACGGCGAAACCGGCAAGGACGAGGACGATGCCGATCACCAGCCAGAGCCAGCCCCACGATGCGAGGTCGTTCTCGAACAGGACGGTCTGCACCTCCTCGGACACGTCGTCGTCGTATTTGAACGCCCACAGGGCATCGAGGATCTTGAACGCCCCGCTAACCACGAGCATCGCGGCGGCAAACGACAACCACCCGGCCGCGCGCGGTGTCATGACTCGGGCATCCCCAGTGAAATCGCTCACTCGTCCCCCCTAAAGTCCGGCCTGGTCGGCCCCAGCAAGCCTGTCGGCGCCAGGGGACCAGGGTCGGCGGTGACGCTAGTGCGTGGGCGCCACCCGATGGCGCTCTTGGGCGTGTCGGTATCCACGGCGACGGGCGAGCGAACTGCTACGCAGCTGTCGGCGTGACGATCGTGACGCTCGGCTGGTTCTTCATCGCCGGGCGAGCGATGGTCGTCCCGATGGTCCCCACCCTCCTCCACCGGGGGTGAGCATTCGCAAGACGTCGCCGGCTTGAAGCCGGATCGTGCATTTGTCGGGCAAACGCTCGGCTCGGGACTCGTCAGCATCGGGCAGCAGCCAGTTCTCGCCCGGCGCTCCGGGTTCGCCGCCCCAGAGGCCCCACGGCCGCGACACCCGTCGTTCGGTGATGAGCGACACGGTGCACTCCTCCAGGACCTGGAGGTCCCGCTCGATGCCCTCCCCGCCGGGCTGCCGACCGGCCCCGCCGCTCCCCCGCCGCAGGCGGTAGCGCAGGACCCGCAGCGGGAACGTCCGCTCCAGCGCCTCGATGGGCGTGTTCTTCGTGTTGGTCATCCCCGTGTGCACGCCGCTCATCCCCGGGGTGTGGGGGCGGCCGCCCTGACCGCCGGCCACTGTCTCGTAGTAGACCCAGCCGTCCCCGCCGATCAGCAGGTTGTTCATGGTCCCCTGGCCCGCTGCGGGTACCCGGTCCCGGCAGGGCTCGGCCAGTGCCCGCAGGCACACATCGGCCACCCGCTGGCTCACCTCGACGTTCCCGGCGCCGACGGCCGCCGGTGGGCGCGCGGCGATGATCGTGCCCGCCGGCGCCACGACTCGCACCGGGCGCAGGGCCCCGCCGTTGGCGGGAATGGACGGATCGACCGCAGCTCGCAGGGCGTACGACACGGCCGAGACCGTCACCGCCTCCACGGCATTGACGTTGCCCCGGGACTGGGGCTCGCTACCGGTGAAGTCGAACGTCACCTCGTCGCCGGTCACCGTGACGGAGACGGTGACGCGCGCCGGGCGCTGCTGCTCGGGGGCCGCACCGGTCGAGTCCAAGACGTCCTCCGCCCGCCAGGTGCCGTCCGGCAGCTCGGCCAGCGCCGCTCGCATGCGCCGCTCGCCGTAGTCGACCACCTCGGCCAACGGCGCATGCCCGCCGGCCATGTCAGCCAGGCGCTCGATGCCGACCACGTTGGCGCCCACCTGGGCGTCGAGGTCACCGATTCGCTCGGTCGGCGTGCGCGAGTTGGCCAGCAGAAGCCGTCGCACGCTCTCGTCGAGGCGTGTGGGCGGGATCCGCAGGCCCTCCTGGTAGATCTCCGTGGCATCCGCCGGGATCGACCCCGGCGCCGAGCCGCCCACATCAGCGTGGTGCGCGCGGTTCGCCGCCCACCCCACCAGCTCGCCGTCGACCACACACGGCGCCACCAGCGTGATGTCGTTGAGGTGGGTGCCGCCGGCAAAGGGATCGTTGAGCACCACCTGATCCCCGGAATCGAGGCCGTCGTCGCCGAAGGTCTCGATCGCCGCGGAGACGCTCGCGGGCATGGAGCCCAGGTGGACCGGGATGTGCTCGGCCTGCACCAGCAGCTCGCCGGACGGGGTGAACAGGGCCGCCGAGCAGTCGGCCCGTTCCTTGATGTTGGGGCTGAAGGCCGCCCGCCTGAGGACGGCGCCCATCTCCTCGGCGATGCCGGTGAGCCGCGAGATCAGCACCTGCAGCTCCGCGGGACCGAGGCTCATGCGATATTCCCGCGCCGCATGAGCAACGCCCCGCCCGCGCCGGCCTGCGCCGTCCAGCCGTCGGCGACCCAGATCGTGCAGTCCGGCTCCACGATCACAGCCGGGCCACGCACCTCGCCCCCGACGCGGGCGGCCGTCGGTAGGTCGGCAGCCGCGACCGTCGGCGGACGGGTCGCCACGGCCCGCAATGCCACCACCTCGACCGGCTCGTCGGGTCGGGCGTAGCCGTTGCGGCGGCGGTGCTCGGCGTGGAACTCCCCGACCGAAGCCACGGTCAGCTCGTGGCTCTGGCCCCGGTAGCGGCAATCCACGGCCGTCTCGACCGCGGTCGCTGCGCCCCCGCCGCCGCCCGGCCCCACCAGCCCGGCGGCCTCCTCCCCCAGAATCGCCAGCGCCTCCGCCAAGCCGGCATGGTCCTCGGGGGTCGGCCACGACCGCACCACGTCCCGACGTCGGGGGGCGGTCAGCAGCCCGACCGCGGACAGGACACCCGCCCTCGCCGGCACGATCACGGCGGGCATCCCGAGGGCCTCCGCCAAGGCGCAGGCGTGCAGTGGTCCTGCGCCACCGAAGGCCACCAGCGCCAGGCGCCCGGGGTCGACGCCGCGCTCCACCGACACGGCGCGCAACGCCCGTTCCATGTTGGCGTCGACCACCGCGATCACGCCGTCGGCGCTGACCCCGGCCCGTTCCAGGGCCGCCTTCGCGGCGCCGGCGTCGAGCCGCAGGCCACCGAACGCGGCGTCGGCGGCGATCCGCCCGGCGACCAGGTTGGCGTCGGTGACCGTGGCATCGACACCGCCCCGCCCGTAGCAGGCCGGCCCCGGCTCGGCGCCGGCGCTCTGGGGGCCGACGACCAGCGCCCCACCGGGGTCGATCCGGGCGATCGACCCGCCCCCGGCGCCGATGGTGTGCACGTCGAGAGCCGGGAACCGCACCGTGAACCCCGCGACCTCGCGCTCGGCCGCCGGCGCCGGGCTCCCGCCGACGACGAGGCACACGTCGGTGGACGTGCCACCCATGTCGAAGGTGATGGCGTCGGAGAAGCCGTTGGCGACCGCGGCCGCGGCCCCGGCCCGCACGCCGCCGGCGGGCCCCGACAGCAGCAGCGCCGCCGGTAGCTCGGCGGCCTCGGCCGCCGGGAGCAGCCCTCCGGCCGAGGTCATGACCAGCGCGTCGTCGGCGAGGTCGGCGATGCCCCGCAGGTACCACCGGCACCGGGGCCGCAGTGCGGCATTGATCACGGTCGTCACCGTGCGCTCGACCTCGCGCATCTCCGGGGACACCTCGTGCGAGCAGCTCACGTCGTGGCCACGGGCGCGCAGTGCCTCGGCCACCACCCGTTCGTGCGCCGGCTCGATGTCGGCGTGGAGCAGGCATACGGCCACCGCCTCCACGGCGGGGGCGATGGCGGGTAGCCCACCCGGGTCCGCGGGCGCGAGCTCCGACCCGTCTGCGGCGAGGCGGCCGGCGACCTCGTACCGCCAGCGGCGCGGCACCAAGGGCTCGGGGCGCGAGGCGAGCTGGTCGTAGAGCGACGGCCGATCCTGGCGGCCGATCTCGATGACGTCCGCGAGCCCCTCGGTCGTCACCAGCGCGACCGCCGCACCCCGTCGCTCGAGCAGCGCGTTGGTGGCCACGGTGGTGCCGTGCGCCAGGAAGTCCGGTCGGGTCGCCACACCGGGAGGTGTTGCGCCGTCGATCGCCTCCCGGATGGCCCGCACCGGGTCGTCGGGCGTCGAGAGCAGCTTGGCCGCACGACCGTCGGCCGTCACCAGGTCGGTGAACGTGCCCCCGGTGTCGACGCCGACCTGCACGGTCCGCGGCCTAGCGCGACACGCCGGATCTCGACCGTTGGGACTGGGCGGCCTCGACGGCGAGCCGATCGACCAGCTCGTTCATCGCGTGGCCCGCGTGCGCCTTGATCCAGCGAAACGTCACGTCGCCGCGGGCCCGCACCAGCTCGACGAAGGGCTCCCACAGGTCGCGGTTGGCCACCGGCTTGCGGGCGGAGTTGACCCAGCCTCGGCGGATCCAGCCCTCCCACCAGCGGTCGCGGAAGCAGTTGACGACGTAGGTCGAGTCGCTCACCACCTCGAGCGGTCCGGGGTGGGTGCGCACCGCCTCGTAGGCGGCGGTGATCTCCATGCGCTGGTTGGTGGTGTGGGGAACGTGGCCCGACGCGAAGGCTCCGCCCTCCTCGGCCCACGCCCATCCGCCGGGCCCGGGGTTGCGGAGGCAGGCACCGTCGGTGAACACGGTGGTGGACGTCGTCGGGGTCGCGGGCACGAGGGCACCCTACGCGGGGATGGGATCCCGGCAGACGTTCCGATTTCGCGTCGGCGGTGCCAGCATGGGCCCATGATCATCGACGGGTTCGTCCACCAACTTCCGGACACCGACCCCTCCGAGACCCGCGAATGGCTCGACTCCCTCGATGCGGTGGTCGACGCCCACGGCAAGACCCGGGCCCGGTTCCTGATGTCCAAGCTGCTCGTGCGCGCCCGTGAGCTGCAGGTGGGCTCGCCGGCCACGGTGTCGACGCCGTACGTCAACACCATCCCACCCGAGCAGGAGCCCTGGTTCCCCGGCGACGAGGACCTCGAGCGCCGCATCCGCGCCTACATCCGCTGGAACGCCGCCGTCATGGTCATCAAGGCAAACAAGCACGCCGAAGGCATCGGTGGGCACCTGTCCACCTTCGCCTCCTCGGCGGCGCTCTACGACGTCGGGTCCAACTGGTTCTTCCGCGGCAAGGACGATGGCCTCGCCGGCGACGCCGTGTACCTCCAGGGCCACGCCGCACCCGGCATCTATGCCCGCGCCTACCTCGAGGGACGGATCACCGAGACACAGCTCGACGGGTTCCGCCAGGAGGTCGATGGCGCCGGGCTGTCGAGCTACCCCCACCCGCGGCTGATGCCCGACTTCTGGGAGTACCCGACGGTGTCGATGGGCCTCGGCCCCCTCAACTCGATCTACCACGCCCGGTACCTGCGCTATCTCCACAACCGCAAGATCGACGACACCAGCGGCAGCCGGGTGTGGTGCTTCGTCGGCGACGGCGAGGTCGACGAGCCCGAGACCCTCGGCGCCCTGTCGCTGCCCGCCCGCGAGCAACTCGACAACCTCATCTGGGTCGTGAACTGCAACCTGCAGCGCCTCGATGGACCGGTGCGTGGCAACGGCAAGATCATCCAGGAGCTCGAGGCCATCTTCCGCGGCGCCGGATGGAACGTCATCAAGGTCATCTGGGGTTGCAAGTGGGACGAGCTGCTGATGCAGGACCGTGACGGCGTGCTGCTCAACAAGATGAACACCACCGTCGACGGCGAGTTCCAGCGCTACGCGGTCGAGTCGGGCGCCTACATCCGCGAGCACTTCTTCGGGCCCGACCCCCGGCTGCGCAAGATGGTCGAGCACCTGTCCGACGACGAGTTGCGCACCCTGCCCCGCGGCGGCCACGACTACCGCAAGCTCTACTCGGCCTACAAGGCCGCCACCGAGCAGAGGGGCTCCCCCACCGTCATCCTCGCCAAAACCATCAAGGGCTGGACGCTGGGCCCAGACGTCGAGGGCCGCAACGCCACCCACCAGATCAAGAAGATGACGGTCGACCAGCTGCGGGTGCTGCGCGAGCGGCTCTACCTCCAAGACGTGATCCCCGAGGATGCGCTGGCCGACGACAAGGAGCCGCCCTACATCCGCTTCGAGGAGGGCTCGACCGAGCACGGCTACCTGATGGACCGGCGCAAGGCGCTCGACGGCTCCTTGCCCAGCCGCGTTGTCCGCACCAAGCGCGCCATCGAGATGCCGGAGGAGAAGCCGTTCGCCGAGGTGCTGGCCGGCTCCGGCAAGCAAGAGGTGTCGACCACCATGGCCTTCACCCGGCTGCTGCGGAACCTGTGCCGCGACCCCAAGGTCGGCCCCCGGGTGGTTCCGATCATCCCCGACGAGGCCCGCACGTTCGGGATGGATGCACTGTTCAAGGAGTTCAAGATCTACGCCGCCCAGGGCCAGGTGTACGAGCCGGTCGACGCCCAGCTGCTGCTGTCGTACACGGAGGCCAAGGACGGCCAGATCCTCGAGGAGGGCATCACCGAGGCCGGATCGATGGCGACATTCATCGCTGCCGCCACCTCGTACGCCCACCGGGGCGTGCCCATGCTGCCGTTCTTCACCTTCTACTCGATGTTCGGGTTCCAGCGTGTGGGCGACCTCATCTGGTCGGCCAACGACTCGCGGGCGCGGGGCTTCCTTCTGGGTGCCACCGCCGGCCGCACCACGCTGCTCGGCGAGGGCCTGCAGCACCAGGACGGCCACAGCCTGATCCTGGCGTCGACCCATCCCACGGTCGAGGCCTGGGACCCGGCGTTCGCGTACGAGATGGCGACGATCATCCGCCACGGCATCCGGGAGATGCTGGTCGACGAGCGGGACGTCATCCACTACCTGACGCTGTACAACGAGAACTACCTGATGCCACCGATGCCCGAAGGGGTGGAGGACCGCATCATCCAGGGCCTCTACCGCTGGGCCGAGGCGCCCGAAGGTCCGGGGCACCGGGCCACGATCCTGTTCTCGGGCACGGCGCAGGGGGCTGCCCGGGCCGCGCAGGCCGAGCTGGCCGACCGCTGGGACGTGGGCGCCGACCTCTGGTCGGCGACCAGCTACAAGCGGCTGCGTGAGGAGGCGCTGGCGGCCGAACGCTGGAACCGGCTCCACCCCACCGAGCCGCCCCGCACGCCTCTCGTCACCCAGCTGCTGGGCGCCGAGGGCGGACCGGTGGTGGCGGTGACCGACTTCATGAAGGCGGTGCCCGACCAGGTCGCCCGCTGGGTGCGCCAGCCGTTCGTGCCGCTGGGCACCGACGGCTTTGGCCGCTCCGACACCCGCGACAAGCTGCGCCAGTTCTTCGAGGTCGACATGCCGCACGTGGTGGTGGCCACGCTGTGGGCGCTGTCCCAGCAGGGTGAGGTCAAGGCCGAGACGGTGGCCGAGGCCATCGCTCACTACGGCATCGACCCCGAGCGCACCGACCCCCGGGCGTTCGACCTGTAGCGGCACACGACCGCTGCCGCGGGCCTACCGCGGCTGGGTCGGGCCAGACACGTGCCCCGCACAATCAGAGACGGCCGAGGACGTCGAGCGGGAACGGTGGTTGCGCCAGCGGGCCGACGGCGATCCGCACCAACAGCAGCGGGTTGTCGTCGCCGGCGATGCGATTGAGGTGCACCGTGTCGCAGCCGAGACAGCGGTGGACCAGCACCCACTCGCCGGCACCTCGGACACTGATGGCGATGGGCTCCATCGACGAGCCGCAGAGCGCGGCGCGATCACCCGGCGAGTCGTCGACGTGGCAGCTCCACAGGCAGTTGGGGCAGTGGTTGCGGTGGGCGGTGCCCGGGGCGTCGATGGGCACGTCGAGCCGGCAGTTGCGGCACCGGAACGACGTGAGCGACCGACGGCGGGAGTTGCGCTGATCGCGCGCCAAGGGAAGACCTCCAAGAGCAGCGAGGACGAAAGGACCGCGTCGCGTTCGCCGGGGTGGCGTCTCAGAGGCTCGGCTCGGCCGTTGGGCTCAGGGGAGCCCAGGCGAGGGCCGGACGGTCACCCGGGGCGCGCGACGCCCGGCGCTCGTGAACCTGGGCATCGGTCACCACCTTCCCGTCCGGTCGCAGTGGCACCGCCACCGCGACGGTGCCACCGGCAGGTCAGCCGCGTGGGCAGGCGCCGCGCAACCGAATTTCTCGCCAGGCTTCTGTGCCCGCCCTCACACTCGCACGATGCAGCGGAAGCCGAGGTGCGACGTCGAGGTGTCGATGGCCTGCGCCATGCGGGCCGCGGGACGGTAGCGCCGGCAATAGTTCGCGGCGCACAGATGGGAGCCGCCCTTCATCACCTTGCGGGGGACGCGCGCGGGATCGGCGCCGTCGATGCTGGCATCACGGTCGCCCCCACGGGGGCTGGCCACGGTGCAGCACGCGTGGGCGATATCGCCATGGCCCTGATACCAGTCTGTGGTCCACTCCCACACGTTGCCGGTCATCTCGAACAGGCCCCAGCCGTTGGGCGGGAACGATCGCACCGGCGCCGTGTACTCGTAGCCGTCGAGCAGCTCGTTCCGCAGCGGGAACTCGCCCTGCCACACGTTGGCCATGTGCTTCCCGTCGGGGGTGAGCTCATCGCCCCACGCGAACTCCGCGTCCTCGAGCCCGCCGCGGGCCGCCCGCTCCCACTCGGCCTCGCTGGGCAGGTCCTTGCCGGCCCACTCTGCATACGCCTCGACGTCGGCCCACGCCACGTGCACCACCGGGTGGTCGTCGAGCCCCTTGAGCGAGCTCTGCGGTCCGCGAGGATGGCGCCACGACGCACCCGGGACGTTGATCCACCAGTTGTACGGATTGCGCAGGTCGACCGGGTGCCCGGGCTTGCGGAACACAGCCGACGCCGGCAGCAGCAACGCCGGGTCGGCACCGGGGTAGTCGGCCGGATCGGGTGCCCGCTCGGCCACCGTCACGTGCCCGGTGGCCTCCACGAACCGGCGGAACCCGGCATTGGTGACGGCGTACCGGTCCATCCAGAAACTCTCGACTGTCACCCGATGTGCGGGGGCCTCCTCGGGATAGTGCCGGTCGGAGCCCATCAGGAAGGTGCCGCCGGGTACCCAGACCATCCCGGGGTCGGGAGCGGGGCCGGGCGCGGGCGCGCCGCCGGCGACCGCCCGTTGGCTCGTGGTCATTCGCCCATGGTCCGGACCGCGCACGGGGCAGGTCGTCACCCGAGGGGGGTGAGGCAATCAGGCACCCCGGGCTGCACGTTGCGTCGGTACATCACTCCTGGAGGTACGCGTGGAAACCACGAGGTTCCGCAGTGGCTGGGTGACCTTCGCGGGCATCGTCGCCGCGATCATCGCTATCTGGAACATCCTGAGCGGCATCGCTGCCATCGCCGGGGACGACCAGACCGATGCTCTCAACGAGGTGTTGTACGGGGTCAGCATCACCGCCTGGGGATGGTTCTGGCTCATCACCGGCGTCATCCAGCTCATCATCGCCTACCTGATCTTCGTCCGTCACCCGATGGGCCTGCTCCTCGGCGTCCTCTGGGCCGCGATCGTCGGGTCGCTGGCGGTGTTCATGATCTTTGTCGCCCCCATCTGGGCGCTGGTCGTGCTGGCGATCGACCTGACGGTGATCTGGGCCCTGCTGGCAGGCACCGACGAGTTCGACACCGCCTGAGCGCGGCCTAGATCCGCCACCCGGCGGTGGCCGAGGCCGAGATTCGCACCAGAACCTTCCACTTCGGCATTACCGGCGAGGGCTTGTGCATCGGCTATGACAGCGGCAATGTCGTGTCCGATCTATGCCGCGACCGCGGCAGGTTCGACTGGAACGGCGGCAAGATCGTGAAGGTTCTGTTCACCTCCGGCGACGACCTCTACATCGATCTGGAACGCCATCTGGCTGCAGCGATGGCCCGGGACTGAGACGATGGCGTCGGGCGATCCGCTGGCGTCCTGGAACGACACGCCGACCCGCCACGCGATCACGCAGTTCGTCGAGGCGGCGAGTTCCGCGAGCGGGCCGGGCTCGATGCCGCTCGAGCAGCGGGTCGCCACGTTCGACAACGACGGCACGCTGTGGTGCGAGAAGCCGATGCCGATCCAGCTCGACTTCACCATCCGGCGCTTCGCGGCGATGGCCGAGGCCGACGCTTCGCTGCGCGACCGCCAGCCGTGGAAGGCGGCCTACGAGCAGGACCTGGGGTGGCTCGGTGCCGCGATGGTCAAGCACTACGGCGGCGACGACTCGGACATGGCGCTGCTCCTGGCCGCCGTGCCGCAGGCGTTCGGGGGGCTGACAGTCGAGGCCTATGCCGACGAGGTCGATGCCTTCTTCCGCACCGCCGACCATCCCGACCTGGACCGGCCCTATCTCACGTGCAGCTACCAACCGATGGCGGAGCTGCTCCGTTACCTCGAGGACCACGGGTTCGCCACCTACATCGCGTCGGGCGGCGACCGCGACTTCATGCGCCCAGTGGCCGGTGGGCTCTACGGAGTGCCGCCAGAGCGGGTGATCGGCAGCTCGCTCACGCTCGACTACCGCCACGACGGCGAGGGCAGCGGGCTGCTCTACAAGCCACAGATGGAATTCTTCGACGACGGGCCCACCAAGCCTGTGCGCATATGGAGCCGCATCGGGCGGCGCCCAGCGGTGGCGGTCGGCAACTCCAACGGCGACGTGCCCATGCTGCACTTCGCCGGCGGTCCGTCGGGCCCGGCCCTGCGCCTCCTGCTGCTGCACGACGACCCCGAGCGCGAGTTCGACTACACGGCCGGCGCCGAGGACGCCCTCGACCAGGCCAGGGCGCACGGCTGGACCGTCGTCAGCATCAAGGACGACTGGTCGACCGTGTTCCCCGAACATCCGAGGAGCGCCACGGCATCGCCCTGAGCCGCCGGTGGCCGTATCGCTGACGTGCAGCGGTGGAACCCAGGCCTCGCGCATCGATCAAGTCTCGCGTCGCGGCCGGCCGCTCCATCGAACCGAGGACCAAACGGCCGTGTCGTCACGGCCGCACCACCATCCGCCCGCAAGCGACCGATAGCCAGTAGGGCCAGGATGACTACTTCGTGGCAGAATTGCTCGGTGGCAGGGGGACCCACGCAGGGGCGCGGACCGCCGCGGGAGCCCGCGGCACCCGTGCTACTCGGCACCAAGCTCAGTGTTCCGCGGCTGCGATCGAGCACGATCGAGCGGACGCGGCTCCTGGGACGACTCGCGGCACATCGGGGACCGGTCCTGGTCGTGGCGCCACCCGGGTTCGGCAAGTCGACGCTGCTGGGTCAATGGCGGCAGGCCGCCGAGCTGCGGCAGGCATGGGTCTCGCTCGACGGCGCCGACAACGATCCCATGCTCTTTTGGAACTACGTCGTCGCCGCCCTGCAGGTGATCGAGCCGGCGCTCCCGCTGACACCACCGGCGGGACCCTCTTGGTGAGCATGACTTCGTCGACGCGATCGTCCCCCGGCTGCTCAACGAGCTGGCGTCGCTCGAGAGCGACATCGTGCTCGTGCTCGACGACTACCACACGATCACCAGCTCGGCGTGCCACCGATCGGTCGAGCTGTTCCTGACGCGGGAACCGGCCAACGTGCACCTCGTCGTCTCCAGCCGCGTCGATCCGCCGTTCCCGCTCGGCACGCTGCGGGCGCGCGGCGAACTGCTCGAGCTGCGCGAGGCCGACCTGGCGTTCACTCCGGACGAGACCACGCGCTTCATGAACGACGCGCTCCGGCTAGGGCTGTCAGCTCGAGCCGCCGCCGTCCTGCACGAGCAGGCCGAGGGATGGCCCGCCGGGCTCTACCTCGCGTACCTCTCGCTGCGGGACGAGGCCGATCGCGAGCGCGCCGTTGCCGGCTTTGGCGGTTCCACGCGGCAGGTCAGCGACTATCTCACGGAGGTTGCGCTCGACGCACAGGCGCCGCCGGTGCGCGACTTCTTGGTCGAGACGTCGATCCTCGAGCGGATGTCCGGCCCGCTCTGCGACGCCACCACCGGTCGCAGCGGCTCCGCCGACCTGCTGGTCGAGCTCGAGCACGCCAACCTGTTCCTGGCGGCGCTGGACGATCATCGCGAGTGGTACCGCTATCACCACCTGTTCGCCGACCTGCTGCGCGCCGAGCTCCATCGACGGCCCACCGAGCGGCGCCGCGAGCTCCACCGGCACGCGTTCGCCTGGCTGGCCGACGCGGGAAACGTGGGCGAGGCGATCCATCACGCAGTCGAGGCCGGCGAGATCGAGCCTGCGGCCCGCCTCGTCGCCGAGCACTACCTGTCGACCATCGAGTGGGGCGGCTACGCGACGGTGGCGGCGTGGCTCGCGGCGTTCCCCCGCCGCGTGGTGATGGGCGACGCGCGGCTGTCGGTCGTGGAGGCCTGGGTGGCGAGCTTCCAACGCCGCCGCGTCGACGCCCAGCTCGCCCTCCAGAACGCCATCGATGCCGGCTATGAGGGCCCGCTACCCGACGGCGCCAGCTCGATCGAGGCGACGGCGGCGTTGCTGCGTGCCGGGTTCCCGTGGGGAGACGTCGGCGAGATGTTGACCGCGGCGCGACGCGCCTTCGAGTTGGAAGGCCACCGCGAGTCCATGTGGCGGGTGACAGTGCACGTGCAGCTCGGTTGGGCGCTAGCGCTCGCCGGTCGCTCTGACGAGGCGCGTCCCCTGCTCGAGCGGGGCGCCGTTCTCGCCCCCCGCACGGAGCAATGGCTCAACGCCGTCGGAGCCGACTGCCTCCTCGCCTACCTGGATCTCGAGGCGGGCGATCTCCGTTCGGCCGAGGCATGGGCACGGCGCGCGGTGGGGGTGCTCGAGTCGCATGGCCTTGCGGACACGGCGACCGGGGGCTGGGCCGCGGCCACGTTGGGCGCGGTGCTCGCCCGCGCCGGAGACCACGACGAAGGTGAGCGGCTGCTCAGGCTCGGGATCGACCGCATGCGAGCGGCGTCGGAGCCGCTGCTCGTGATCCAGGTGTTGCTGGCCCTGACCGCCGTGCTCGGTGCGCGGGGCGCCGCCGACGAGGGACGGCTGGCCCTCGGCGAGGCGAAGGACCTCATCGACACCTGCGCGGATCCCGGCGTCCTCGCCGATCGGTGGAAGGCGGTCAGCCGGGGCTTGGCCGTGAGCACCCGCTCGATCGTCGACGGCACGGAACTGACCAAACGCGAGATCGAGATCCTCCGCATGCTCCCGACGCGTCTGTCGCAGCGCGAGATCGGGCGCCGCTTGTTCGTGTCGTACAACACGGTGCACTCGCACATCCGGTCGATCTATCGCAAGCTCGGGGTCTCGTCGCGTGTCGACGCCGTCAAGCGCGCCCGCGAGCAAGGGCTCCTGTGGGACTCCTCCCGGGAATCACCTGGGTGATTCTGCACGTCTGGGTGAGGCGGAGCCGCACCGGCTTGAGCATCATCCGTCGGAAGGTCAGTCGAGAAGGACCCCCGGCGGGAGTGCTCCGGCGGCCCGGGCGCCTAGCTCCCCCCGCTCCCGCCGGGATGATCCGGCGCATCGGCGGTTGTGCTCGACGCCCAGACGGTCCCCTCGATAGACGTGACCGCGGTGCGGATGCTCGACGCGCTGGCCGACGACCTCGGACGCCGCGGCGTGCGCTTCGCCGTGGCGAGGGACGTGGGACAGGTGCGCGACCTGCTGTCCCATGTCAGTCCGACTCGCCGGTGCGCACGTTTCCGACGGTCCGTGCCGCGGTCGCGGCCCTGACCCGGGGCAGCTAGCAGCCCACTAGCGTGCGAGACATGACCGAGCCAATCGAGCCGACCGAACCGGCACTGCCGGTGACCGGCGATCCCGAGGCCGACAAGCTCCTGGTCGACGATCCCCTGGCGCTGACGATCGGCATGCTGCTCGACCAGCAGGTGCCGATGGAGTGGGCGTTCAGCGGGCCGCTGCGGCTGCGCGACAAGCTCGGCGGGCGGCTCGACGCCGCCGAGATCGCTGCCCTCGACCCCGCCGCACTTGAGGCGATGTTCCGGGGCCCGCCGGCGCTCCACCGCTATCCCGGCTCGATGGCCAAGCGCACCCGGGCGCTATGCCAATACCTGGTCGAGCACTACGGCGGCGACGCCGCCGCCGTGTGGGCCGGCGTCGACGACGGTGCCGAGCTGCTGCGGCGGGTCAAGGCGCTGCCAGGCTTCGGTGCCGACAAGTCCAGAATCTTCACTGCGCTGCTGGCCAAGCGCTTCGGCGTCCGGCCGCCCGGCTGGGAACAGGCGACCGCCCCCTTCTCCGACGACCAACCCCGCTCGGTGGCCGACGTCGACTCGCCCGAGTCGCTGCAGCGGGTGCGGTCCTGGAAGAAGGCGATGAAGGCCCAGGGCAAGACCAAGGCCGACTGACACCGACCGCCGTCAGACCTTCAGTCCGTCAGCCCACCGATTGCGTTGCCGATGAGCTTGGCGGCGAGCACCAGGCAGACGACGGTCATGATCGCGGCGTTGTGGTCGGACATGAACTGCTTGATCTCAGTGAGCACCCGCTCCGCCCGCTTGCCCAGTAGCAGGTAGGCGATCACCGGTCCGGCAACCGTCAGCGAGCCGATGGCCACGAACACCGCCACCCCGACCACGTCGCCGCCCGCCGACAGCCCCGCCTGCGCCAGCGACGCTGCGGCCGCAATCGTCAGGGCCAGGTTCTTGGGATTGACCCCCGACAGGAGCACGCCCAGGCCGAACGCACGCCCGGCGGTGAACTCGTCGATGGCGGCCATCCACTTCGGCATCTCGGGCTCCTGCCCAGACCGGGGCCGGCTCTGCCACTGCTTGACCCCCACGGCGAGCAGGAGGAGGCCGAACAGCAGGATCACGATGTCGACGGCGGTGCTGGTGTCGCCGCTCGAGTCGGCATCCCCCGCCACCAGCAGGACGATGACCGCCACGGTCACCAGGCCCAGCACCCAGCCCGTGGCGAAGGCGGGCCCGGTGGTCCGCGCCCGGGGTGTGCCGAGCATGAGGATCACGGCCACGATCGGGATCGGGCTCAGGGCGACCCCGACGGCCGACGGCAGCAGGTCGCCGATCGCGTCACCGAGCATGGGTAGTCCTCCGTCGTGTGCCTGACGACATCGATCGTTGGTCGACGACCGGTGGGGGTCCTCACCCCCCGGGGGTGACCGATGGCTGTCAGACGAAGGCGTGCCGCCCGGTTCGCACACCGGGCACGGACCCGGGTGCCCGTCACCCTTCGCGGGTGACGACCGGACCCGAACGAAGGGCGACGCTCGTCATCGCAACGGGTGTCTTCGGAAGTTGGCGACGACATGGGCTTCGACTACGAGTTGCGGATCCGGGGGCGACTGAGCAGCACGCTCATCAACGAGTTCGAGGAGCTGTCGCTCGGTGCCAGCGTCGAGCCTGTGGAGACGATCCTCGCCGGGCCCGTCGAGGATCAGGCCGCGCTGCACGGCCTGATCCGGCGCATCGAGGCGCTGGGGCTCGAGCTGGTCGAGGTCCGCCGGCTACCCGACGTCGCCTTCCGCTCCCGATCCGATACGGGCTAGAGCAGCTCCAGGGCGCGCCCCCGCAGCACCGCCTCGCGTCGGCTGGCGACGCCGAGCTTGCGGTACAGCGACTTCAGGTGGGTCTTCACCGTGTTCACCGAGACGTGCATGACGTCGGCGATCTCGTGGTTCGACATCAGCGTCGGCAGATGGCACAGCACGGAGGTCTCGCGTTCGGTGAGCGGCTCCACGTAGGCGGGAGCGGGCGAGGTCCGGGCGCGGTCGACCAGCTCGAGTGCAAGGCCCTGATGGGGTCCCAGCTCGTCCGCCCGGGTCTCGAGCAGGTCGGTCAAATCGGGCGCCAGCACCAGCAGCGGGGCCCAGATGCCCGTCTTCTCCATCGCCACCAGGGCGTCCCGGAGGGCCGCCAGCGTGGCACCTCGGTCGCCGCGGTCGGCGGCGCCGAGGGCCAGTAGACCGGATCGTTCGATCAGGGTGCGCGGGTGGCAGCGGCGCGACCCCCGGCGCTGATGGTCGCTCAGCACCGACACCACGCCGGCACCGCTCCCCGCCCGCCAGCGTTGCCGGCCCAGAAGCACGGCCTCCTCCATCGGGCCACCCGTCGCCCGCACCCGACCGGTCGAGTCGAGGGCCTCCAGCACGCCGAGCGCCACCAGCGTCCGCATCACGAGGCGATGTTCCGCATCGTCGCCCTCGAGCCCGACGAACGGGGTCCCTGGGGTGCGCAACGCAGCACGCAGGGCGCCGTCGACGCCGAGAATCGCGCGGTCCGCACTTGCCGGCGCCCGGACGGCCGACAGCGCCTCCACTGCATGCCGGTGCTCACCCCGCTGGGCGTGGCGCAAGGCAAGCGCCAACGTGGCCGCGTGGCGCGCGACGCCGCTCGCCGGGGACGGCTCGTTGAGCACCCGGTCGCCGTGGAGCGCCGCCGTTGCGAGGTCGCCCTCGACGGCATCGGCGAGCGCCAGCAGCGCTAGCGCCTCCATGCCGACCCACGTCGAGTCGGCAGCGAGCGCCAGGGCAGCCGCCTGCCGGCGGGCTCGCTCGATCCGACCTTCGTCGAGGTCCAGTCCGACGGTCCGGAGCTCCGCCAGCCTCGCCGTCATCGCATCGTCATCGGCGCTCCGTAGATCGGCGATGGCCACTCGCGCTCGGGGGTCGGCACCGAATGCCCGGGCGTAGGAGACGCCCAGCAGCGGTCGCGCCAGCGGGGGCACGCCGGTCATCGGATCGGTTGGCGTCGGACCCGAGGCCGGATCGGTCGCCGGCTTGTCGAGGGCGGCCCAGTGCGCGTCCGCGGCGCTGCGGTCGCGTCGGGAGCAGGCTTCGGCCCCGGCCAGGATGGTCAGGCTCTCGTTGGCGGCCACTGCCCGGGCCGGTATGCCCGCCAGCAGGCCATCGTTGGTCTCGGCGCCATCGAGCGCTCGAGCGACCCAGCGATCGGCGGCCAGGCGCCCCACCATCGGCCAGTCCCCCGCCGCCCGGGCGTGGACCTCGGCCTCGCCGGGCATGTCGTTGGCGATGAACCAGGCGGTGGCCCGACGGTGCAACTCGTCCGCCAGGTCACGGTGCTGTTGTCGGAGGCGCGCCTCGAGCAGCGTCGCAAACAGCGAGTGATAGCGGAACCAGGTGCGGTCCTCGAGCTCGGCGAGGAATACGCCGTTCCGTTCCAGCTCGCCGAGCCGCTTGGACACCGCCGGATCGTCGGTGAGCACCTCTGCGAGGTCGGGGGTCAGCCGGCCGACCACGCTCGTCCGCAGCATGAATCGCTGGATGGCCTCGTCCTGGCGGGTGAGTAGCTCCTTGAGCAGGTAGTCGGCGATGGCCGTCTCGGTTCCCGCCGCGCTCTGCACGAATTCGGCCGGGTCCGCCTCGCCCTGCAGCGCACAGGCCGCCAGACGCAGGCCGGCAACCCATCCCTCGGTCCGCCGCCACAGCGCCTGAACCTGCGCTCGCGTGAGCGTCAGCCCATGGGCAGTCAAGAGCGCGGAGGTCTCCGGCAGGTCGAAGGCGAGGCTGTCGTTGCGTATCTCGGCGAGCCGGTCCTCGAGCCGAAGCCTGGTGAGCCGTATGGGTGGATCGGCACGGCTACACAGCACGACGTCGAGAGCGGCCGGTGCCCGCTCGACGAGATAGGCCAACGTCCGCAGGGCGTGGCGCGAGGTCAGCTCCTGGAGGTCGTCGAGCACCAGGACGCGCTTCCCCGCACCCTGCTCCAGCTGGGTGAAGGCGGCGTCGAGGAGCGTCGTGCCGGGCAGCGTGGCGTCGATCTCCTCCGTGGCGACGGCGCCGCGATCGACCAACGCCGCGACGATCACGCCGGCCAGCTGGTCCCGCTCGTTGTCGCGGGCATCGACCGTGAGCATGACGTCGCGCCGGCGCCGGGATGCGAGCCACGCGGTGACCAGGGTCGTCTTGCCCGACCCCGGCGGTGCGGAGATCAGTGTCACCTGCCGACGGACCCGATCGGCGAGCAGAGAGTCGAGCCGGGGGCGCCGGACGAGAGCCTCGGGCAGGCGCGCCAGGCTGGATCTCGGCCCCAGCAGCGGAAGCTCGTCGCCCATCTCCCCCTCGGCGGGTCTACGGAGGACCTGGTGTTTGCCTGTGCTCTAGCTGCGTGCTGGTGTGGATGATCCGCACCGTTGTCGCGCGTGCAGCGTGAGAGCCCATGCGCATCGGGAGTTTGCCGCAAACCGAGCCGGTTGTCCTCACCCGCGGGGGTGACCGTCCCGGGTGAACTGCAAGTCGCGCTACTCGGCTTCGGCGAAGACCTCCCGCAGCTGGGCCTCCTGCTCGCCTGACAGGTTGGTGTGGATCAACTCGGGATGCTGGCCTAAGCCGATGAAGTTGGCAGGACCCTCCCCGCGGGCGGCGCCAACCCGGTCACCGAAGTCGCCGACCGCGGGCTAACGGTGCAGGTTGTGACGTTGGCGGTCGAGCCAGCCCAGGAGGACCGCCACCGCACGGGGGTCGTGGCGGAGCTCGTGGCCGGCCCCGTCGATGAGGCGCAGCTCGGCCGAGCCGTGAGCGTCGGCCAGTACCCGGGCATCGAACGACGGCACGGCCTCGTCGTCGCTGCCGTGTACCACCAGCAGCGGACGCGGCGCGTACTGCGACGCGCACGCCACGGCCCGCACCTCCTTCAACTCCCGCGCCCACGCGTCGAACGCGGGCGGAAAGGCCGGATCGGTGATCACCCCCACCTCGCGGCCGTGCTCGAGCAGCCGGCGGGGATGCCCGGCCCAGTCGTCGAAATCGCCCGGTGCCCCCACCGCCGCCACCCCCTTGACCCGGGGGTCCCGAGCGCCGGCGCACACCGCGAGGGCGCCGCCGGTGCCGAACCCTGCGAGCCAGACCCCCAGGGGCCGCAGCTCGCGCTGGGCGTACGACACCGCAGCGCCGATGTCGTCGAGCCAACCGACCAGCGAGAACTGGCCCTCCGAGTCGCCGCAGCCCCGGAACGCGAAGGCGAGCCCCACCCAGCCCATCTCGGTGGCGATGCGATCGGCCAGCTCCGACGCCGTGACCCCGGCCTCGGTGGCCGAGGGGTAGCCATGGCACAAGACGACCGCCGGAGGTGGCCCGCTCGGCCGACCCGGCGGCCGCGCAACGTGGGCGGCGAGCTTCAACCCGCTCGAGACGATGCGCTCGTCCATGGTCACGACGCGGCCCAGAGCCACGGCCGTCAGGCCGCGGCTCTCGGCGCCTCGTCGTCGACGCCGGCGGCCAGCCGGGCGCGCCGGCAGGTACGACACAGCCGGTAGCCGCGGTTGCGCGCCTCGGGCAGCGTGTCGGGCCCGAAGCAGGTGAACGCCTCGGCCTCGACGAGCTCGGCGATCGCTCCCTCATGGTCGTCGGGAACGTGGTCGATGTCGTGGACGACCTGCCTGCGCTTGTCGCCCAGGAACTGGTAGTGCTCGAACCGGCCCAGACGCTCCATGTCGAGAAGAGTACGGGTCTGTCGCAGACCGGCACCATCAGCGGCGGCGAGTCGGCCGTCGGGCCGACTCCGCCACGGGTGGCAGGCCGGGTCGGGCGGGAGGTGGGGGTCCGGCCTGATGGACACCGGGAGCACGATTCCGCCGTAGTTCCGGCAGACTCGCTGCGGCCATGACCGCTGTCGACGTCTCCCCCGAGCCCGCCCCGGCCGATCGCTCGCTCCTGCGGCGCGGGGCCCGCCTGCTGTGGATCAGCGTGCGCGAGCACCCGCGGCCATTCGCGGTGTCGGTGCTGGGATCCGTGTTGTACGGGTCGATGGCGGTCGCCGGGTCGCTGCTGCTCGGCGAGATCACGGACCGGGTCATCGTCCCCGGATTCGACGAAGGCGTGTCGGGCGCGACGATCGCCGCCGGCGCCGGCGCGATCCTCGCCGTGGCGTTGCTCCGATCGAGCGGCGTCGTGCTCCGCCGCTACTTCGGCAACATGACGGCGCGGGGGATGCACCGTACGTGGTTCAGCCGCCTCACCGACACGTACCTCCGGGTCCCGCTCGAGTATTTCGGCTCCCGGCCGACGGGACAGCTCCTGGCCCACGCCGACGCCGATGTCGAGCGGGCCATCACGGTGATCATGCCCCTGCCGTTGTCGCTGGGCGTCGTGGTGCTGATCGGGCTGTCGATCGTGAGCCTCGCCCTGATCGACCCGCTGCTGATGCTGGTGGGGCTGGCGCTGTTCCCGTCCCTGGCGATCCTGAACCAGACCTACAGCCGCCGGGTGGAGGCCCCCGCCAGCCACACGCAGGCGCGCCTGGGCGAGGTGTCCAGCGTGGCGCACGAGTCGTTCGAGGGCGCGCTCCTGGTGAAGACGCTGGGCCTCGAGGCCCGCGAGGTCGAGCGCCTAGCCGGCGCCGCCCGCGAGCTGCGCACGGCCCGGCTGGCGGTGGGCCGGCTCCGGGCCACGTTCGAGCCCGTCCTCGACGCCCTCCCCAACCTCGGGACGATCGCCCTGCTCGCCCTGGGCGCCTGGCGAGTGTCCGAGGGGGTGATCAGCACCGGGCAGCTGGTCCAGGCGATGGCGCTGTTCACGATCCTCACGTTCCCCATGCGCGTCGTGGGGTTCCTGCTGGAGGAGATTCCCCGGGCGGTCGTCGCCTCCGACCGGATCGCCGGAGTTCTCGCCACCCCGACGCGCCCGGCCCCGGCCGAGGGAGCCGGAACGCCGCTGCCGGACGGGCCGCTGGCCGTCGAGGTGCAGGCGCTGAGATTCGCCTACTCGGTGGACGCCGAGCCGGTACTGGCCGGCGTCGACCTCGCGTTGACGCCCGGCGAGGTGGTCGCGCTGGTGGGCGCCACCGGGTCCGGGAAGTCGACCCTGTGCCACCTGCTCGCCCACCTCTACCAGCCGACGGCCGGCTGGGTCCGGCTCGGTGGTGTCGACCTGTCCACCGCCGAACCGGCATCGCTGCGCTCGGCCGTTGCCCTCGTGTTCCAGGAGGCGTTCCTGTTCGCCGACACGGTGCGCGAGAACCTCGCGCTCGGCTGGGACGCCTCGGACGACGAGCTCCTCTGGGCGCTCGACGCCGCCCGCGCCCGGCGCTTCGTCGACCGGCTGCCGCTCGGTCTCGACCAGCCGCTGGGCGAGCGGGGCGTCACGCTCTCGGGCGGCCAGCGCCAGCGCCTGGCCATGGCCCGGGCCCTGCTGCGCCGCCCCGGCCTGCTGATGCTCGACGACGCCACCTCGGCGGTGGATCCCACCGTCGAGCGGCAGATCCTCGACGGCCTCCCCGACGCGCTGCGCGCCACCACGCTGGTCGTGGCCCACCGGGTGTCGACGATCGCGCTGGCCGACCGCGTCCTGTTCCTCGAGGGGGGTCGCATCGCCGCCAGCGGCACCCACCAGGACCTGCTCGGCTCGGTGCCCGCGTACGCCTCCCTCGCCCGCGCCTACGAAATGGATGCGGCGTGACCGTCGACGAGCGCGACACCCCTGTCGACGTGCCGGACCCGCACGACGCCGCGGTCGCCGTGCTGGCAGAGACCGCGCCCCCGGGAGGGAGCGACGAGGAGCGACCGCACCCATCCCCCACTCCCGAGGAGGCTCATGTCCTCCACGCCGGGGCGCTCGCGGTCCTGCGCCGGGGCGTGGCGTCCACGCCGGAGCTGCGCCAGGGCATCCTCTTCACCGCGCTGATGGCGCTCGCCACCGCCGCCGGCAAGCTGGCCGTGCCGATCCTGATCCAGCAGATCCTCGACCGCGGGGTGGCAGAGAACGCGGCGTTCCGCCCCGGCTTCGTCTATCCCGCCTGCGCGCTCACCGCCGTCGGCGTGGTCCTGCTGTACCTGGCCAACCGCGCCACCTACCTCCGCCTGGTGCGGGCGTCGGAGAACAGCCTCTTCGGCCTGCGGGTACGGGCCTTCGACCACATCCACCGGCTGTCGATGGCCGAGCACAACGAGCAGCGCCGGGGGGCTCTGGTGGCCCGGGTCACGAGCGACATCGAGACCCTGGCGCAGTTCATGGAGTGGGGGGCGGTGGCATGGATCGTCGACAGCTTCCTCATCGTCGCCACCGTCGCCGTGATGGCCATCTACGACTGGCACCTGGCGCTGATCGCCGTCGCCTCGTTCGTGCCCGTGGCGTTGCTGCTACCGACGCTGCAGCGCCGCCAGCTCGCCGCCCAGGACCGGGTGCGAACGAGCGTGGGCGAGTCGCTGTCGGAGGTGTCCGAGACGGTGACCGGCGCCGCCGTGATCCAGGCCTACGGGCTGGAGGAGCGCAACCGCTCGCGCCTGCGGACGGCCATCGACCGCCAGTACCGCGCCTATCTCGATGCCGCCCGCTACTTCGCACTCATGTTCCCGCTCGGCGACCTGTTCGGGTCCATCGCCCTGGCGGGCGTGGCGGTTGCCGGCGTCGTCTACGGGCCCGGATGGGGCCTGGGTGTCGGCGAGATCGTGGCGTTCCTGTTCCTCATCGGGCTGCTCCTCAACCCCATCGCCGAGCTGTCGGAGATCCTCGACCAGACCCAGATCGCCATCGCCGGATGGCGCAAGGTGCTGGGGGTGCTGGCGACGCCGATCGACCTGCCCGAGCCGGAGCCCGGCCTGCCGCTCCCCCACGGGGCGCTGGAGGTCGAGGTGGCCGACCTGGGGTTCGCCTACCGCGACGGGGTGCCGGTGCTGCACGACGTCGACGTGAGGGTGCCGGCGGGGAGCTCCGTGGCCGTGGTGGGCGAGACCGGATCCGGCAAGACGACCTTCGCCAAGCTGCTGTGCCGCCTCGCCGATCCGTCGACCGGGGCGGTGAGACTCGGGGGCGTCGACCTGCGCACCGTCCGCCCCGACGAGCGGCGCCGAGCCGTGCGGCTGGTGCCGCAGGACGGCTTCCTGTTCGATGCCAGTCTGGCCGAGAACGTGCGCGTCGGACGCGCCGGGTCATGTGACGACGATGTGCGCGGGGCGTTCGCCGAGCTGGGGCTGGCCTGGTGGTTGGACGAGCTGCCGCTGGGGCTGGACACACCCGTCGGCGAGCGCGGCGGCAGCCTCTCGGTCGGTGAGCGCCAGCTGGTGGCTCTGGCGCGGGCGCAGCTCGGCGACCCTGGCCTGCTGGTCCTCGACGAGGCCACCAGCGCCGTTGACCCCGAGACCGAGCGGGCACTCACCCAGGCCCTGGCCCGCCTGGCCGAGGGGCGGACGATGGTGTCGATCGCACACCGGCTCTCGACCGCCGAGGCGGCCGACCTGGTGCTGGTGTTCGACGACGGACGGATCGTGGAGCGCGGCAGTCACGCCGATCTCGTGGGCGCCGGCGGCACTTATGCCGGGCTCTACGAAAGCTGGCTGGGCAACACCCGCACCGACGGTGACGGCGACGGCGAGACCTGACCGTCCCGAACTGGGTCATCCCCCCTGCCCGTTGCCGGGGGGCGTCGGCGGGATCGCACGCGGCCCGACCGCACCGATGCTCGCCAGGTAGCCGTGCAGCGACTCGATCACGTGGTACACGTCCTGGTCGGTGACGTCGAGGCCGGCCGCCTCGGCCCGCCCGAGCACGACCGCCACGGCCTCGTCGTCGGCCAGCACCACGTCGGGTGTCGCGCCACCCTCGAGCCGAATCTCCTCGCCGGGCGCGGCCAGGACCCCTTCAGCCTCGAGATGCTCGATCTCGGCCCGGATCAACGTGCGGACCTCGTCATAGGTCAACCGGGCCTGGGCCTCCGGCGGCAGGTCGTCGGCGACATGGCCCACGGCTTCGTCCAGGTCGAAGATCGTCGGCGGCGGTTGGTGGCCGAGTCGGAACGCCTCGCGCCCCACCGTGACCGCGGCGATGGCGAACACGGCGACGGCAGCGAGCACGGCGAACAGCCAGACCACCCCGGCAAACTAACGTCCGGCGCGCCTGCGCCGATGCGAGGATGTAGTGCGGTGACCATGATGAGTCGTGGTTCCACACCGGCGTTCGTCGGGCGGGTCCCGGAGCTCTCTGCACTGATCGAGGCGTTCGACGACGCCCGGGCCGGCCGCGCCATGACCGCGCTCGTCGGCGGGGAGGCCGGGGTCGGCAAGAGTCGCCTCGTGCGGGAGTTGGGTGCCCATGCACGGCGGAACGGCGCCCGGGTGCTCGTCGGGCACTGCCTCGACCTGGAGGAGGGCGGCCTGCCCTACGCGCCGTTCGTCGACATCCTGCGCACGCTCGAGCGCGAGCTACCGGCCGACGAGGGCGGCGCCACCATCGGCCCGCTCCGCGTGGCACTGGGGAGCCCGACCAGCGACAGTGCGTCGACCGGGCCGGATTCGGCGACCGCAGCCGCGGACCCGTTCGGACGGGCGCGGGTCTTCGAGCTGTTGCTCACCCTCCTCGACCGCCTGACGGCACAGGGCCCGGTAGTGCTGGTCATCGAGGACATCCACTGGGCCGACCGCTCGACCGACGATCTGATCACCCTGCTGAGCACCGGTGCCCGCCACCTACCGCTGCTGCTCGCCGCGACCTATCGCACCGACGACGGGGGCCGGCGCCGCGGCCTGCAGGATCTCCTGGCGGAGCTGACCCGGCGTGGGGTCACGCAGGTGCGCCTCCGGCGCCTGGACCGGGGCGAGGTCGTGGAGCTGGCCGGCGCCCTCCTCGGCAGCCCACCGAGCGCCGAGCTGGCGGCCGGGATCGCGGAGCGGTCCGACGGCAACCCGTTGTTCGTCGAGGAACTGGTGGCCGCGATCGCCGACG
The DNA here is from genome assembly GCA_963813485.1 of uncultured bacterium. Lineage (GTDB taxonomy): Bacteria > Actinomycetota > Acidimicrobiia > Acidimicrobiales > VFJN01 > DASQUK01. The sequence goes on along the minus strand of CAWEZE010000001.1, from coordinate 71,827 downwards.
ACCCCGCCGCGCCCATGCCCCCGCACCTGCGCGATGCCGTGCTCAGCCGCGTCCGGCGGATGCCGCCCGACGCGGCGGCCACGCTCCGAGCTTGCGCCGTCGGTGGGCGCCAGGTCGAGCACGACCTCCTGGCCCGGGTCATCGAGATCGCCGGCACCGCCGGCGCGGGCGAGAACGAGCTGGCCGAGGCCCTGCGCGCGGGCGTCGACCACCAACTCCTCGTAGTCGACAACGAGCTCGGTGGGTACCGCTTCCGCCACGCCCTCGTGCACGAAGCGGTCCTCGACGAGATCCTGCCCGGGGAGCTGACGCGGCTCCACCGGGCCTACGCACGGGCGCTTCTCGCCGACGTCCCGGGGGGCGTCGGGCCGGCGAACCGCTCCGACGGGGGGGACCGCTGGGCCCGGCTGGCTCACCACTGGTCGGCGGCCGGAGACTACGACGCCGCCCTGGGCGCCGCGGTCAGGGCGGGCTTCGCCGCCGAGCGGGCCTTCGCCGTCCCCGAGGCCCACCGCTACCTGGAGTGGAGCGTGCGACTGTGGGATCGCGCCGCCGACCCCATCACCGCCACCGGGTGCGATCGGGGCGAGCTGCTGGCGCGGGCCGCCGACGCCGCCAGCCGTGCCGGTGCCATCACCAGGGCGCTCACCCTGGTCGGGGAGGCACTCGACACGGGACCGGTGCGAGCCGATCCCATCCGCGCCGGCGTGCTGCAGGAGCGCCGGGGCTGGTACCTCATGCGGTCGGGCCGGGACGCCGATGCCCTGGAGGCCTACCAACGAGCAGTGGCACTCGTCCCCAAGCAGCCCGCCAGCCCGGCGCGCGTCGGGGTGGTCCAGGCCCAGGGTCACGCCCTGGAGCGGGCGGGGCGCCACGCCGAAGCCCGTGCCTGCGCCGAGGAGGCCATCGCCTTGGCGCAGTCGATCGACGACATCGGGGGCGAGGGCCAGGCCCGCCACGTGCTCGGCCTCGTGCTCGCCGCCGAGGGACGGACCGACGAGGCCGTCGGCCAGCTCCACCAGGCGGGTCAGATCGCCGTCGGCCTGGGCGACCTGGCCGAGGTGGCCGGAGCGTACGTCCACCTGTGGCGCACGCTGGTCGAAGCGGGCCGGGGAGGCGACCTCGTCGACCTGGTCGTCGGGATCCTGTCCCCGGGGTCGGGTGAGCCATCGCCCTCGCTGATGGGCAGCATCGGCGCCGCCGCCCTCCACCAGCTGGGCCGCTGGGACGAGGCCGATCGCCTGCTGGGCGCGGGCCGGGCTGGGTCCGACGGCGTGCCGTACGGGGATAGCGAGTCGGCGGTGACCGCGGTGACACGGACGCTGGTGTCGGGGACGTTGGCCGTCGATCGTGGCGACCACGACCTGGCCCGTGAGCGCCTGGAGACGGCGCGGGCCTGGTGCCACCAGGTGGGCGACGGCCGGCTCAACGGACTGCTGCATCGCGCCCTCGCCGAGCTGGCGACCTGGCAGGAGCGTTTCGATGATGCCCGCCGCGAGGTCGCCACCGGCCTGGGGCTGCTGGCACACACGGGAGACCCGGAGCTCGAAGCCCGCCTCGCCGCGGTGGGGCTCCGCGCCGAGGCGGACAGGGCCGCCGCCACCCGCGCCGCCTCCGGCCCTTCGCCCCGGCGGGACGATCCCAGCGACATCGCCGCCGGCCTGATGGAGCGATTGGACGAGCTTGCAGGCGAGGCGATGGTCCGCAATGCCCCACACACCTCCGAGACGTTTGCGGCGCACCTCACGGGTCGCGCCGAGCTGAGCCGGCTCACGGTCCGGCCGGACCCCGACCGCTGGCAGGAGGCGGTCGCGACGTGGGACGGCATCGGCTTCCCCTACGCCGCCGCGTACGCGCGCTACCGCGGCGCCGAGGCCTCACTGGCGGCCGGCGGCGACCGCGATCGGGCGGCGGCCGAGCTTCGCCGTTCCCACGCCGCCGCCACGACGCTGCGGGCCCGGCCACTGGCGGCGGCGATCGAGCGCCTGGCCCGTCGGGCGCGATTCGACCTCGGCGGCTCCGGCTCCGGCTCTGACGAAGCCAAGGCGCCGGGCGACCGCGCCGGGCCCGTTCTCACGCCCCGCGAGGCGGAGGTGCTGGCGCTGGTCGCCGAGGGCCTGACCAACCGGCAGATCGGCGAGCGGCTGTTCATCAGCGAGAAGACGGCCAGCGTGCACGTGTCGCGCCTCCTGGCCAAGCTGGGTGCCGGGACCCGGGGCGAGGCCGCCGCCGTCGCCCGCCGCCGGGGCCTGCTCGGCGACTGAGGGTCGAGACGGCACGAATAAGGGGTGAGTAAGGCATCCGCCCGATGCCCTGGTGGACGGGCCGGCGGAGACTCCTGATCAGGGTCAACGACCAGGAGTCACCCAATGCCCAGCATTCCCACCCTCAACCGCCCGTTCCACGCTGTCGTCATCGGCGCCGGCCTGGGCGGCCTCGCCACCGCCCAGGCGCTGAGCCGCCACTTCGAGCGGGTGACGCTCGTCGAGCGCGACGACCTGCCCAGCCGGCCCACCCACCGCTCAGGCATCCCGCAGGGCCGCCACCTCCACGTGCTCCAGCCCGGCGGGCTGGCGGCGCTGGAGCGACTGCTGCCCGGCGTCGGCGCCGAGCTCGTGGCCAGTGGCGCGGTCCGGATCATGGCACCCCGAGACGTCTGCTGGCTGTCGGCCGCGGGCTGGATGCGCCCCTTCGACCACGAGCCCCGCACGCTGCTGTCCGCGAGCCGTGACCTCATCGAGTGGGTGACGCGCCGGCTGGTCACGGACACTCCGCAGGTCATCGTGCGGTCCGGGCTGGAGGTGATCGGCCTGGTAGTGACGGAGCCGTCCAAGAGTGGCGCCGGTGGCCCGCGGGTGCGGGGCATCCAGGTCCGGCCCCGAGCCGCGACGAGTCCCGAGCCGACCGAAAGCATCGTGGCCGACCTGGTGGTCGACGCCAGCGGACGCCGCTCCCATGCGCCCGACTGGCTCGCTGCGGCCGGCTACGAGCGGCCGGCGGAGACGACGGTCGACGCCGAGCTTGCCTATGCCACCCGCATCTACCGGCGGTCCGGCGACGACGACACGGGCGGCTGGAAGGCGGTGTTCCTCCAGGCGCGCCCGCCGTACACGCGGCGCATGGCCGTGCTCTTCCCCATCGAGGGCGACCGCTGGATGCTGACGGTGGCCGGCACGAACGGCGATGTGCCCCCGACCGACGAGCGAGGGTTCCTCGAGTTCACGCAGGGCCTGCGGGCACCGGAGATCGCCGACATCATCGACCGGCTGGAGCCGCTTTCGCCCATCGTCGGCTACCGGCGCACCGAGAACCGGCGGCGGCACTACGAGTCGCTGCGCATGCCCGACGGGTTCGTCGTGGTGGGCGACGCCGCCTGTGCGTTCAACCCCGTCTACGGCCAGGGGATGAGTGCCGCGGCGCTCACCGCCGAGGCGCTCGACCGCTGCCTGGGCGACCACCTTGCGCGCCACCACGGCGTGGCGGGCGTGTCGACCCGAGCCCAGAGGGCGGTCGCCGAGGCGAACGCGGGCGCCTGGATGGTCGCCACCGGCGAGGACCTCCGCTACCCCGAGACCCGGGGCGGGAAGGTCGGCGTCCGCGACCGGCTGATCCGGCGTTACCTCGACCGCGTGGTCGCCGCCGCAGCCGTGGATCCGGTGGTCAACTCGGCGTTCTTCGACGTGGTGGCGCTGCTGGCCGAGCCGACGTCCCTGATGCGCCCGGCGCTGATGGCACGGGTGCTGGGCCGGCGGCACGACGCGCCGGACGGCGAGCGGTCCCCGGCACCCCGCCCTCTCGTCCAGGCAAAGGAGCCGGCGTGAGGGCGGGGTGTCCCTCCCCCGACCCCGGCAGTCGGGCTAGATCCCAAGCCGCTGGGCAAGGAGCTCGCGGTGATAGGTGGGGTCGCCGAACAGCAGTTCGGAGGACTTGGCCCGCTTGAAGTAGAGGTGCGCCGGGTGCTCCCAGGTGAAGCCGATGCCGCCGTGGATCTGGATGTTCTCGGCGGACGAGTGGAAGTACGCCTCGGAGCAGTAGGCCTTGGCCAGGCAGGCGACCTCGGGCAGCTCGTCGTTGAGCTCGGCGGCGCACCAGGCCGCGTAGTAGGCGGCCGACTTGGCGGACTCGACCTCGAGGAGCATGTCGGCGCACTTGTGCTTGATCGCCTGGAAGGAGCCGATGGGGCGGCCGAACTGCACCCGGTTCTTGGCGTACTCCACCGACATGTCCAGAACCTTCTGGGCACCGCCCACCTGCTCGGCCGCCAGCCCGACGGCCGCCAGGTCCAGCACCCGGTCGAGCACCTGCCAGCCCTTGCCCTCCTCACCGAGGAGCGTCGCGGGCACCCCGGCCAGCTCGAGCTTGGCCTGCTTGCGGGTCTGGTCCATCGTGGACAGCGGCGTGCGGGTGAGGCCATCGGCGTCGGCGTCGACCGTGAACAGCGAGACGCCGTTCGCCGTGCGGGCCGCGACGATCAACAGGTTGGCCACATGGCCATCGAGGACGAACATCTTGGTGCCGTCGATGCGCCACCCGTCGCCATCCTGGGAGGCGGTGGCCTCGATGCCCGATTCGTCCCACTTGCCGTTCGGCTCCGTGAACGCCAGCGTGGCGATGGTCTCGCCCGAGGCGATCCCGGGCAGGTGGGCCTTCTTGGCCGCCTCGTCGCCGGAGTGCAGCAGCGTGTTGGTGGCGAGCACCACCGTCGCGTAGTAGGGGGCGCACAGCAGGGCCCGGCCCATCTCCTCGAGGACGACGGTCAGCTCGACGTAGGTGAAGCCCTGGCCGCCGTACTCCTCGGGGATGGTGAGCGACTGCAGGCCCAGCTCGTTGGCCATCTGCGACCAGACCGCCGGGTCGTAGCCGTCGTCGGTGTCCATCAGCCGCCGGACCTCGGTCTCCGGCGACTTCGACTCGAGGAACTGCCGGGTGATGCGGCGCAGCTCTTCCTGCTCTTCGGAGAAGGCGAAGTTCATGGGCGGCACCGTAAGGGCGCGTGACGACGACGTCCAGCAGACGTGTGTACACACGTGCTACGGGTGGCTGGTAGCGTCGGGTGATCGAACGTGTCGGGATCAGGGAGCTGCGCAACAACGTCGCCGCCGTCGTCCGCCGGGCCTCTCGGGGCGAGCGGGTGGTTGTGACCGTCGACGGCGCGCCGGTCGCCCAGCTCGGTCCGTTGGAGGCTACGCCCGGGGTGACGCTGGACGACCTCGTGGCGGCAGGGCTCGTCGACCCGCCGGGCCGGCGGGACCGTCCGCCGGCGCCCGAGATCGAGGACGCAGCCGTGGACGTGCGCCCGGATGGCGTGCTCGACGAGCTCCGGGGCCGGTAGCGCGCGGAACGTCCGGCATGGCGCTGTTCCTCGACACCTCGGCGCTGGTGCGGCGCTATGTCCAGGCGCCGGGGCAGCAGCTCGTGGCGGAGGCGATGCGAACCGACGACGTGTGGTGCGCGTCGGCGCTCTGCCGCTCCGAGACGTTGCTGGCGTTGCACCGCCTCGCCGTCACCCCGAGCCAGCACGCGCGCATGTGGGGACGGCTGCGCGATGACTGGGACGCGTTCTTCGTCGTCCCCGTCGACGAGCGCTGCCTCGCACAGGCCGTCGAACTAGGCGCCACCTATGGACTGCGGACGGTCGATGCCGTGCACCTGGCCGCCGCCGATCGGCTGCCCCGCCCGGCGCGTTACGTGACGTTCGACCGACGTCAGATCCCGGCCGCGGCCGCGCTCGGCTTCGAGGTCATCTCGCCCGAGACCGCGTGAGGGCAGGCGTGCGAACGCTGAAACCCGGGGCGGCCGGTCCCGGGCTTCTCCCCAAGACCGAGACCGGCTCGCCGCTACGGACGACGGCGGCCGTGGCGGTCGGCCTGTCGTCCTCCGGGTGCTCTGCGGTGGGCATGAGCGGGTGCAGTTTCGCCACGCGAACCGTGCCCCACAAGACCTAGGAACGCGTGAAATATGTCACGTCGCTCTGCGCGTCAAGAACGGCACAATATGTGGTCGAAAATGCGCCTTTGTGCCGCGAAAAGTCGGGTTTGAGGTGGTTGCCTCGCCCTGATGTGGAGGTCGGCGGCCCGCCACCGGGCAGACTGGCGGCCATGACCACGCTGCACTACGCCGACGAACGCTGTGAGATCCACAAGGTCGTGGTGGGGCCCATGGACAACAACGTCTTCGTGCTGCGCTGCACGGAGACGGGCGACGCCGTCCTGCTGGACGCAGCCAACGAGCACGAGCGGCTGTTGGAACTGGCCCGGTCGCTCGGGGTGCGCAGCGTGCTCGAGACCCACGGCCACTGGGACCACATCCAGGCCATACCCGAGATGCGTGACGCCGGCTACCAGGTACACGTGACCGCCGAGGATGCGGACATGCTGCCGTCGTACGACCAGATCCTCGATGACGACGCCGTCGTAGCCGTGGGCCGGCTGCGGCTCCACACCATCCACACCCCCGGCCACACCCCCGGCTCGATGAGCTTCCTGATCGAGGGCTCGCCGGTGCTGTTCTCGGGCGACACCCTGTTCCCGGGCGGCCCCGGCGCCACGTCGTTCCCCGGCGGCGACTTCCCCACGATCATCGAGTCGATCGACCGCAAGCTCCTCACCCTGCCCGCGGACACGCTGGTACTGCCGGGCCACGGCGACGACACCACCATCGGCACCGAGCGGCCCCACCTCCAAGAGTGGATCGACCGGGGCTGGTGAACCCATGGCCGACGCGCTCCGCTACGACGAGCGGCCCTACGACGAGACGCCGGTCCGCACCGAGGACCTGCCCGCGACCCCGGTGCGAGATCGGAACATCCCGGCTACGGCGTGGATCGAGGCACCCGGCGATCTACGGCGGCTCGGCGACGACCTGCCCGGGCGGCCGATCGCCGACTACAAGCGGCGCATCGGTCCCTGGCTGCTGTGGCGCGCCGGCCCGGCGTCGGGGGCCGACGCCCGCTACTGGGTGGCCCACGCCGACGACCTGAGCGTGCGCTTCACGTTCCGGCTGTACCCAGACGGCTCCGGCGACGGTCTGGGCCCGAGCGGCGAGCGCCACACCCGGTTCCGTGCGTGGAAGGAAGACCTGCGCGACGCCGAGTGACCCGCCGGACACCCGCCGGAGGCCCGCCGGACACACCCGCCCTAACCCCGAGGCAATACGGTCCGCTCCACGGAACTTGAGGCAATGAGGTCCGGGGGCGTTCAGGACCCCATTGCCTCAAGAACTTCGGAGCGGTCCCTATTGCCTCGCGAGGGCTGCGGCTCCGGCCGTCGCCTCCGCTGCCCGGGCCCCGTCATGGGCCGCCTCGGTCTCCCGCGCGGCGCGGGACTCCCGGGTGGTGCGCACGGCAAGGGCGGCGCCCACCGCGGTCAGGCCGAGGATCACCGCCAAACGCACCGGTCCCGGCGTGTCGAGCTCGAGCATGAGCAGCCGGGCGTTGGTGGCGAGCAGCAGCGTGCCGACGACCACACCCAGCGCCGAGGCGTCGCTGTGGTGCACCAGCCACGCCGCCAGCGGGGCAGCGATCACGCCACCGGCCAGCAGGGCCAGCACCAACGAGGCCTGGATGCCCTCGCCGCCGATGCCGACCAGGAAGCCAGCGCTGGCGGCCAGGGTGACCAGCAGCTCCGACGCCGACACCGAGCCGATGACCATCCGGGGCTCCAGGCGCCCGGCGGTGAGCAGCGTCGGGGTCGCCACCGGGCCCCAGCCACCGCCCCCGACGGCGTCCAGGAAGCCGGCGCTCAGGCCCAGCGGCGCCAGGAACCGCTTGCGCAGGGTGCCCGGGTGGCGGGTCTGGCCCCGCAGGTCGCCCCGCAGCGACCGCACGATGACCAGCCCGCCGAGGCCGAACAGCACCATCGCCACGGCGGGCGTGAGCCAGTCGCCCGTGAACGAGCTCAGCACCGTGGCACCGGCGAACGCTCCGGCGGCACCGGGCACGCCGATGCGAGCCACCAACGGCCACGAGACGTTGCCGAAGCGCCAGTGCGACAGGCCGGACGTGAACGTCGTGCCGATCTCGGCCAGGTGCACGCTCGCCGACGACGCCGCCGGGCTGATCCCGTTGGAGAGCAGGACGGTGCTCGACGTGACCCCGAAGGCCATCCCCAGGGCACCGTCGACCAGTTGTCCGAAGAGCCCGGCCAGTGCGAACACCAGCAATCGCCGCATCGGCGACCTCCGCTAAACCAAGGTTTCCTACAGGTTTAGTAGGTATTTACCTCTCGGGGCAAGCCCAGACATGCCCGGCGGACCCCGTCCGGTCAGCTGCCGCCGGTGAGGGGGCGGCGCGGTGCGGAGATCAGCTCGATCCCTGGTGGCAGGTCCTCCACCTCGACGCTGTCCCCCTCCACCGCGACCGTGACCCGACCCCCGAGTAGCGGGATGCGCTCGACCCGCAGGCGACGGATCGCCGGCGGAAGGACCGGATCCAGCCACAGCTTGCCCTGCGGGATCCAGGGGTCGAGGCGCAGCAACGACCGCAGGAACGACAGTGGCGCCGCCGCCGACCAGGCGCGGGTGGTGCAGGGGTCCGGGTACCGGACCGGCGCCCGCAGGTCGTTGCGGTCGAACCCACAGAGCACGCCCAGGCGCCCGCCGTCGGCCTCGGCGGCCTCGAGCTGCGCCATCAGCAGTCGATGCGCCTCGTCGACGAACCCGTAGCGCACCAGGCCGGCAACGCAGGCGGCATTGTCGTGCGGCCACACCGCGCCCGTGTGCGGGCCGACCGGGTCGTAGCCGCCCATCGATGCCGACAGGGTCCGCAGTCCCCACCCGGAGAACAGGTCGTCCGACACCAGCTGCTTGGCCACGATGGCGGCCTTGTCCTCGTAGAGGATGCCGGTCCACAGGCAGTGCCCGATGTTCGAGGCCAGCGATCCGACCTGGCGCTTCTCGCCGTCCAGCGCCAGTGCCACCCAGCCAGCGTCGTCGATCCAGAAGTCGCGGTTGAACCCCCCTTGCAGCTCCGCAGCCTCGGCGCGCCAGCGGGTGGCCCCGGCCGCGTCGCCGGCCTCGGCGGCGAAGTGGGACCGCGCCCGGAACGCGGCGTACACGTAGCCCTGGATCTCGGCGAGCGCCAATGGCCCGCGAGCGGGCTGCCCATCGGGGAACCGGACGGGGTCGGTGGAGTCCTTCCAGGTTTGATTGCGCTCGCCCCGGTCGGTGCTGCGCTGGTACTCGACGTAGCCGTCGCCGTCCTGGTCGCCGAAGGTGGTGATCCACTCGAGAGCCCGGTCGGCGTGGGGCAGAAGCCGATCCACGACCTCCGGCGCCAGTCCCCAGCGCCGTAGCTCGCCGAGCAGCATCACGAACAGCGGCGTGGTGTCAACCGATCCGTACGAGACCGCGTCCGGTCCCTGCCCGAAGCCCATCGAGCCGAACCCCAGCCGATGGACGATGCGGCCGGGCTGCTCCTCGGTGCGCTCGTCGACGTCGCTGCCCTGGAAGCGGGCCAGGGTCTCGACGGTGCCGAGCGCGAGCTCCGGGTCGAGGATCAGGCTCATGTAGGCCGCAAAGATGGCGTCGCGCCCGTGCAGTGCCAGGAACCATGGAGCGCCCGCGGCTACCACGGCCCGCTCCGGGAAGTCCGGATCGAGGACCCGGAGGCTGCCGAGGTCGCGGGCGCTCCGCCGCAGGGTGGCCAGCAACCCGTGGTGATCGGAGCTCACCTCGGGCATGCCCCGCTGCCAGCGGTCCAACCGCCAGCCCGACTCGCTGCGCTCCACCGGCGACCCGAGTGGGTAGCGCGGTGCCAGCTCGGCGCCGGCGACGATCGGGGTGACGACGAGGCTGAACGATCGGGAACCGCGGGCGGGAACGATCGCCTCCCACACCAGGCGACCCGGTGTCACCGTCACGCCGTCGGTCGCGCCGATCCGGCAACCCATCCGGGCTGCGCCCTGGCCGCGGGCGAGGACCAGCTCGATGCCTCGCGATGTGCCGGCGCCATGGTCTTCGAGGCCCTCGAGCGTCGGGTCGACCGCGTCGGCGCCGGCGCCACCATCGCGCAGGTCGCGCGCTCTCGCCAGGTCGGCTGCCAGCTCGATGGCGACCTCTGCGTACGTCGCCTCCTCGCCCGGGTTGCGGATCTCGACATCGTCCCGCATGCCCTCGCCGAGGAAGCGGCGCCGGACGACGATGGGCCCGTGGGCGGCTGCGCCGGCCGCGCTCGTGCCGTCGGCGCCTGACGCATGCGCCCGGCACACGAACGTCCCGGCCGCCGGGTCGTCGACGTGGTGGTCGATGGGCATCAGGGGCCGCCCGTTGGCCGTCATCACGCAGCGCGACAGCAGCCGGTGGCCTGCCACGATCAGTCCCTCGGCGCCGACCGCGATGTCGCCGGCGGCCCCCGAAATACAGAAAGACGCCCCATCGACAAGCGTCACGGGAGCGCCCGCCGCCAGGTGACCCAGGCCACCTACTACCGGGGAGGCCATCGCCGGTGACCTTACTCGGGGGCCCGGAACGGGCAAGGGGGGTATTTCTCCTATGCGCGTAGGGCTAATACACTGGCCCCTATGTCGGCACCCCTCTTCGAGATCGACGACCTGCATGTCCGCGCCGCGGGCACCGGCAGCGAGATCTTGCGGGGGGTCGACCTGATCCTCGGAGCCGGCGAGGTGCACGCCCTGATGGGGCCCAACGGCTCCGGCAAGTCGACGCTGGCCAACGCCCTGCTCGGGAACCCCGAGTACGAGATCACACGGGGCCGGATCCGCTTCCGGGGCGACGACATCACCGACTGGGATCCCGACGTGCGGGGCAAGGCCGGTGTGTTTCTCGCGTTCCAGTACCCGCAGACGATCCAAGGCGTGTCGGTCATCAACTTCCTGCGCCAGGCGCTGTCGGCCCGCAAGGGCATCGACCTGTCCGTCCTCGAGCTGCGACTGGCGATCATGGAGTGGATGCAGCGCCTCGACATGGACCCCTCGTTTGCCGACCGCTACCTCAACGAGGGCTTCTCCGGCGGCGAGAAGAAGCGCAACGAGATCCTGCAGATGGCGATCCTCGAGCCCGAGGTGGCCGTACTCGACGAGACCGACTCCGGCCTCGACATCGACGCCCTCAAGGTTGTGGCCCGGGGCGTGGACGAGGTACGCAAGGACCGACCCGAGCTGGGCATTCTCACGATCACGCACTACCAGCGTTTGCTCCAGTACCTGAGGCCGGATCGGGTACACATCCTCATCGACGGGCGTATCGTCGACAGCGGTGGCCCCGAGCTGGCGGCTCGCCTCGAACAAGAGGGCTACGACGCATGGCGCTGAACGAGACATCCTTGAGCCCGGCCGCGACGCCGTCGGGAGGCCTCGACGTGGCGCGCATCCGCAAGGACTTCCCGATCCTCGACCGCGTGGTGCGGGACCAGCGCCTCGTCTATCTCGATTCGGCCAACACCTCGCAAAAGCCCCGCTCCGTGCTCGACGCCATGGAGCGCTACTACGAGCAGTCCAACGCCAACGTCCACCGCGGCACCTACCTCATCGCCGAGGAGGCCACGGCCGCACTCGAGGGCGCCCGGGCGAAGGTCGCACGCTTCGTCGGCGCCGGTTCGCCCCGGGAGATCGTGTTCGGCAAGAACGCCACCGAGGCCCTCAACCTGGTGGCCAAGGCGTGGGGGCGGGCCAACCTGCGGGCCGGCGACCCGGTGGTGATAACTGAGCTCGAGCACCACGCCAACATCGTCCCCTGGCACCAGCTCGTCTCGGAGCTCGGGATCGAGCTGCGTTGGATCCCGGTGGGGCCCGACGGACACCTCGATCTGAGCGACCTCGACCGCCTGGTGGACGGGGCCCGGATTGTCTCGTTCGCCGCCATGTCCAACGTGCTGGGCACGCTCAACCCGGTCGAGCGGCTCGTCGACGTCGCCCACGCCGCTGGGGCCATCGCCGTGATCGACGCCAGCCAGTACGTGCCGCACGTGCCCACCGACGTGGCCGCCTGGGGGGCCGACTTCGCCGCCTTCACGGGCCACAAGATGTGTGGGCCCACCGGCATCGGCGTCCTCTGGGGCACCGAGGACATCCTCGACGCCACGCCCCCCTTCCTCACCGGCGGCGAGATGATCCTCAACGTCACCAAGGAGGGCTTCACCCCCAACGAGCTGCCGTGGAAGTTCGAGGCGGGTACGCCGCCGATCGCCGAGGCGGTGGGCCTGGGCGCGGCGGTCGACTACCTGAGCGGGCTCGGGATGGAGGCGGTGCGCGAACACGAGGTCGGACTGACGGGGTATGCCCTGCGCTCCCTCACCGAGCGCTTCGGCGGGGCCCTGCACATCCACGGGCCCTCCGAGCCGGCCGAGCGGGGTGGCGTCCTGTCGTTTACCTACCGCGACCTGCACCCCCACGACATGACCCAGGTGTTCGACCAGCACGGGGTCTGCGTCCGGGCGGGGCATCACTGCGCCAAGCCGCTGATGCGCGAGCTGGGAGTGGCCGCCACCGCCCGGGCCTCGCTCTACGTGTACAACGACGAGTCGGACGTCGATGCGCTCGGCGACGCCATCGACGCCGCGTCCGAGTTCTTCGGAATCTGACCGTCTGTCGCCGCCGATAGGATCGCGAACCGCATGCCGGGCCTCGAAGACCTCTACCGAGAGATCATCCTCGATCACTACCGCAACCCGCGGAACCGGGGTGAGCTGGACGCCCCGCCGGCGACTCGCGTCGAGGGATTCAACCCCCTGTGCGGCGACGAGGTCGTGCTCTACCTCGACGTCGAGGGCGACACGGTGCGCGACATCCGCATCGGCGGCCAGGGCTGCTCGATCAGTCAGTCGTCGGCGTCGATGATGTCGTCCGCCATCAAGGGCAAGACGCTCGACGAGGTACGCGCCCTGTCACGGGCGTTCAAGGGCATGATGTCGATCCACGAGCAGTCGCTCGACGACGCTTCCGACGGTAATGGCGACGGCGAGGTCGCCGGCGACGCCGAGGTGAAGCTGGGCGACCTCGAGGCGCTGCGGGGCGTGGTGAAGTTCCCGGTGCGGATCAAGTGCGCCACGCTGTCCTGGAACACGTTGCTGCAGGGCCTCGACGAATACGTCGAAGCCCGCAGCTGACCGGTTCCTGAGCTGGGCGCTACTCGCCCAGTGCCTTGTTCACGGCACCGGCGAGTGCGAAGCACCTGTCGGTGATGCCGCCCTCGGCATGCGAGGAGATGTCGATCACCACCCGGTTCCACGAGTTGGACCAGTCGGGGTGATGGTCGAGCTTCTCGGCCTCGAGTGCCACCATCGCCATGAACCCGAAGGCCTCGACGAAGTTGCGGAACTCGATCTCGCGGTGCAGTGCGCCGTCGGCGATGCCCCAGCCCGGAACGTCGGCCAGGCGGGACTCGGCTTCGTCATGGGTGAGCTTGGCCATGGCCACCATTGTTCACCCTCTCTCCACAGCTAGGGTCCGCCCATGGCGAACGGTGCGATCGAGCTGCTCGCGGGCGTGCTCGGCACCGAGCACGTGCGAACCGGCGACGCCATCAAGGACGACTACGGGCACGACGAGGCACTGACCGCCGAGCCCCAACGGCCCCTGGCGGTGGTGGCGCCGGCGTCGACCGACGAGGTGGCGGCCGTCGTCCGCCTGGCGAACGAACACCGCATCCCCGTCACCGCCCGAGGCGCCGGCACGGGGATGTCGGGCGGATGCATCCCGCGACCCGATGGCATCGTCGTGTCGTTCGAGCGCATGAACCGCATCCTCGAGGTCGATACCGACAACTTCGTCGCGGTGGTCGAACCGGGCGTGCAGCTCGACCAGCTCGACGCCGAGCTGGCGCCGCTCGGGCTCGTGTACCCCGTCTATCCCGGCGAGTACAGCGCCAGCCTCGGCGGCAACGTCGGCACCAACGCCGGAGGCATGCGGGCCGTCAAGTACGGCGTCACCCGCCACCACGTCCTCGGCCTCGAGGCGGTGCTGCCCTCGGGCGAGGTGATCCACGCTGGCGGCAAGGTCGTCAAGGTCTCGACCGGCTACGACCTGACCCAGCTCATCATCGGGTCGGAGGGCACGCTGGCCCTGGTCACCAAGGCCTACCTCAAGCTGCACCCGCGGGCACCGCATCAGGCGACGGTGCTGGCGCCCTTCACCACCCTCGAGGCAGTCACCGGTGCAGTGCCCAAGATCCTGGCCAGTGGCGTGGGTCCGCTGATCCTCGAGTACATCGACATGCTGACGATGGCCGCTGCCACCGCCTACGTGGGCCTCGACCTCGGCATTCCCGAGGAGGTGCGTGAGGCGGCGTTCGCCTACCTGGTGGTGGCCCTGGAGAGCAGCCACACCGACCGCCTGGACGCCGACACCCACGCCGTGTCCGAGCAGCTCTCCGAGCTGGGCGCCATCGACGTCTACGTGCTGCCGTCGGGGGCCGCGGCCTCGCTGATCGAGGCCCGCGAGAAGGCGTTCTGGGTGGCCAAGGCCAACGGCGCCGACGACATCATCGACGTGGTCGTGCCCCGGGCCGCGGTGCCGGCGTTCATGTCCCGGGTCGCCGAGCTTGCCGCCGACCACCAGGCGTGGATCGCCGGATGCGGCCATGCCGGCGACGGCAACGTCCACATGGGCGTGTTCCAGGCCGACCCCGAGGTGCGCCACCGGCTCCTGCGCGCTCTGTTCGAGGCGGGCATGGCGCTCGGCGGCGCCATCTCGGGCGAACACGGGCTCGGCACCGAGAAGAAGGCGTACTTCATGGAGCTGGAGGACCCGGCCAAGATCGCCCTGATGAGGCGGATCAAGAGTGCGTTCGACCCCAACGGGATCCTCAACCCGGGCACGGTTTTCGACGAGGGTTGATATGACCGAGACCACCGATCCGATCGCCGTCAACGGCGCCCAAGCCCTGATCCGCACGCTGGTGGCGTGCGGCCTGGACACGTGCTTCACCAACCCGGGGACCTCCGAGATGCACTTCGTGGCGGCGCTCGACGCGGTGCCCGAGATGCGGGGCGTGCTCGGGCTGTTCGAGGGGGTCGTGACCGGTTCCGCCGACGGGTACGCCCGCATGGCCGGGCGGCCTGCGGCCACGCTGCTCCACCTCGGCCCGGGACTGGGCAACGGGCTCGCCAACCTGCACAACGCCCGGAAGGGGCGCGTGCCGGTGGTGAACATCGTCGGCGACCACGCCACTTACCACAAGCAGTACGACGCTCAGCTCGAGTCCGACATCGAGACGGTGGCTCGCAACGTCTCCCCCTGGATCCGGCGGTCGGAGGCGACCGCGGACGTCGGTAGGGACGCCGCCGAGACCGTCGCCGCCGCAATCGGACCGCCTGCGGGGGTGGCCACGTTGATCCTGCCCGCCGACGTGAGCTGGTCCCCCGGGGGCGCCGTGGCCGAGCCGACCGAACCCGCCCGTGCCCCGGCCCGGCCCGATGCCGAGGTCGTCGACGCCGTCGCCAAGGCATTGCGGTCCGGCGAACCGGTGGGCCTGTTCCTCGGCGGAACCGCACTGCGTGAACCGGGACTGGTCGCTGCCAGTCGCCTCGCCAACGCCACCGGAGCCCGGTTGGTGGCGGAGACATTCCCCACCCGGCTCGAGCGGGGCGCAGGGCTTCCATCCATCGATCGCCTGGCGTACCTGGCCGAGTTCGCCAGCGCCCAACTCGATGGCCTCCGCCACCTGGTGGTGGTCGACGCCAAGGCCCCGGTGAGCTTCTTCGCGTACCCGGGCAAGGACAGCTACCTGGTGCCCGACGGCTGCGAGGTGCACATGCTGGCGGCACCGGGCGCTGACGCCGCCGGAGCACTGGAGGCGCTGGCCGAGCTGGTGGGCGCCCCCGAGGACGCCGCCACCCGCCAACCCGCCGACCGGCCCGACCTCCCCACGGGAGCGCTGACCGCCGAGGCGGTTGCCCGCGCACTCGGTGCGCTGTTGCCCGAGGGTGCCATCGTGTCCGATGAGGGCAACACGTCGAGCCTGTTCGCGCCCGGGCTCACGGCCGGCGCCCCCCGCCACGACTGGCTGACGCTCACGGGGGGCGCCATCGGCCAGGGCATGCCGGTCGCGACCGGCGCGGCCGTCGCCTGCCCCGACCGCAGGGTTGTCAACCTGGAGGCCGATGGCAGCGCGCTGTACACGGTGCAGTCGCTGTGGACACAGGCACGAGAGGGGCTCGACGTCGTGACGATCGTGTTCAACAACCGGTCCTACGCGGTGCTCAACATGGAGCTGAACCGGGTCGGTGCGGAGGCCGCCGGGCCGAAGGCGAAGGACCTGCTCGACCTGTCCCGGCCCGACATCGACTTCGTGGCGGTCTCGCAGGGCCTGGGCGTGCCGGCCAGCCGGGCCACGACCGCCGACGAGCTGGCAAACCAGCTGGCCCGGGCACTCAACGAGCCCGGCCCGACGCTCATCGAGGCAATGGTCCCCCCGATCATGTGACGGACGCGACCCACCCGTCGTGGGGCCGTGGCCACTTCGTGCACCCGCCCACCCGAGTCGTACAGTCACTCGACGCGTGCCCGAGGTGATGACGATCCTGCTGGTCGACCTTCCGGTCGGACCGGGAGACTCGCCCGACCACGGCGGTTGGGGGCAGCTGGACGAAACCGTGGTGGACGCAGGTGGCGCCATCTTCGAGCGGATGGTCGACCTGGCACAAGGGAGCACCGGCACCACCGCGCTGGCGGCGTTCCACATCGCCGCGGACGCAGCCACCGCCGCCGTCCGCCTCGCCCAGGCACTGCCTCCCGCCGGGGTTACCCGGCCCGACCGCCGCCCGTTGCGCATCGCCCTCTGCACCGGTGAGGTCGATCCCACGGACGACGGCTACTGCGGCTCCGCCGTCGAGCGGGCCCTCCAACTGTCTGCGCTCCCCGTTGACGGCACCATCCTGGTTGCGGCGTCGACCGCCGTCATGATCAGCCACGCGCTGCCGCGGGGCGCCGACCTCGTGGACCTGGGCGGCTTGGCGGTCAGCGAGCATCGGCTCGAGCGGGTCCACGAGCTCCGATTGCCGACGACCCAGGCGGATGGTGTGGCCCCGGACGACATCGGCGCCTCCAACCTCGGGTGGGCCCGACGTGCTGCGGCGGGACTGGTGGTGGGCCGCGACGGCCCCGTCGAGCTGCTGGAGGGTGCCTGGGATCGCGCACGGCGCGGCGAGCACCGCATCGTCGTCGTCTCGGGCGACCCGGGCATCGGCAAGACCACCGTCGCGGCCGAACTGGCACTCCGGCTTCACGCCGCCGGTGCCCTCGTGCTGTACGGCCGCTGGGATGAGGAGGCGCTCGCCCCGTACCAGGCGATCCGGGAGGCCCTCGGCACGTACGCTGCGGCGAGCCCCAAGCCGCTCCTGCGCGCCGACCTGGCAAGCCACGCCGAGGACCTCGCCCGCCTCCTCCCCGACCTCGGCGCCCGCATCGGTGGGGTGCGGGCCGCCCTCGTCGACGACCCCGACGCCGAACGCCGGCGCCTCTTCGACGCCATGACGCACTGGCTCGGGGCGATCGCCGCCCGGCACCCGGTCCTCCTGGTGCTCGACGACCTCCAGTGGGCCGAGCGCTCGTCACTGCTCCTGCTCCGCCACGTGCTCGACGCTCCCCCCGACGCCCCCGTGCTCGTGGTCGTGACGCTGCGCGACGGCGATGTCGAGGGGATGGGGCCCCTGCACACGCTGGGCCTCTTCGAGGCCGGCGACGAGGTCGAACGCCTCGAGCTCAGCGGCCTGCCGCCATCGGCCATCCAGCGGCTGGTCGCGCAGGCGCTGGGCCGCCCCGTCGACGAGGAAGAAGCGCGGATCGCGCGCTGGTTGGCCGACGAGACGGCCGGCAACCCGCTGTTCGTGCAGGAGATCCTGCGCGGCCTCGATGTCGCCGATCCCGGCGGCTCGCTTCGGGCCGTGCGTGACCGGTTGCCGGATCGGCTCCACGACGTCGTGCGTTGGCGACTCGACCGGCTCGACCCGCAGGTCGGTGACGCGCTGGCTGCGGCGTCGTTCATCGGTGAAGAGTTCGGGCTCGACGTCCTGGCGGCGACGCTCGACCGTCCGGCCATCGAGGTGCGCGGCTGCCTCGACGACGCGGTCCACGCCGGTCTGGTGCGGGATGCGACCGACGAGCGCCTCGCCTTCGCCCATGCCGTGGTACGCCGCACACTGCAGGAGGAGCTGCCGGCCGATCGGACGGCGGGCCTACACCGGCGCATCGCCGACGTGCTCGCCGAACGGGCCGGGGACGGGTCTTCCGCCCCCGAGATCGCCCACCACTACCTGAACGCCGCCGACGCGCACCTCGGCGCCCGGGCGCCGTCGGACACGGCACCCGTCGCAGCCGACGCCGCCGCCACGACCTCCCTGGCGGTCCGTTGGGGCCGCGCCGCCGCCGACCAGGCCCGCCGCGAGACGGCTTTCGAGGGCGCGGTCTGGTTCCTGGCACGCGTCGTCGACGTCCACGACCGCGCCGGTACGGACGAGCCGCTGGCGTGCGAGCTCCGCCTCGAGCTGGCCGAGGCGCACGATCGCGCCGGCGAGTTCACGGCCCGCGACCGCCGGCACCTGGAGGCGGCCGAGCTGGCCCGGGCGCTCGATCGCACCGATCTCTTCACGCGCGCCGCGCTCGGCTACGGCGGACGGCTCCCGGCAGCGGCGCCGCCCAATCCCACGGCACGGACGCTGCTCGAGGAGGCGCTGACCCGGCTTGCCCCGAGCGACAGCCGTGCGCAGGCACTGGCGCTGGCGCGGCTGGCCCACCTGCTCACGCTGGCGGCCCCGCATGCCGAACGCCGGGCCGAGTCCGACGACGCGGTGGCGATGGCCCGCCGACTCGACGCCCCCGTGGTGCTCGCCTCGGTGCTGGTGTCGCGCAGCCTGGCGCTCGACGGGCCCGATGACGTCGACGAACAGCTCGAACTGGGCGCCGAGGTCATGGCCATCGGACGGCAGACCGGCGACCCGGACCTGGTGCTGCAGGGTGCGCGAGCGCGAGTCCAGGCGCTGTTCGTGATCGGTCGACACACCGAGGCACAGATCCTGGCGCGCGAGTTGACGGCCCTCGCCCACGAGGTCCGACACCCCGACCACCTGCGCATCGCCTCGATGTGGGCGACGATGTGGACCGTCATCGAGGGTCGGTTCGACGAGGCCCAGGCGCAGGCCGACGCCTTGCGGGAGGAGCTGCGAGCCGCCGGCCACTCGCAGGCCCAGCTCGTGAGCGTCGCTCAGACCTTCGTGCTGCGGCTGTTGCACGGGGGCCTCGAGGCCCTACGGCCCGTGATCGAAGCCAGCCCTCCGATCAAGCTGTATCGCCTCAACAGCTGGGCGCTGCTGTCATGGCTGGAGGCGGGCAGCGGCAATTTCGTCCGGGCACGCGAGGTCCTCGATCAGATCGACCCGGCGGACCTGGCCTCGCAGGACCGCGGCTACCTGTGGGTGCCCACGGTCATCGGAGCGGGGGCCGCCGCCGCCACCATCGGCCACAGAGCGTGGGCACAAGCGACGCACCAGGCACTGAGCCCGTACACCGGACGCAATGCGGTCATGGGCTACGCATCGTTCCTCGGTGCGGTGGACCATCACTTGGGCACGCTCGACGCCGCGCTCGGCCGTGGCGACGACGCCGCCGACGAACTGGAGGCGGGACTCGAACGACACCGGGCCCTCGGAGCCCGTCCCTTCGTGGCCATGTCCGCTCGCTGGTTGGCCAACGTGCTGGCCGAGCGCGACGCAGCCGGCGACGCCGACCGCGCCCTGCTGTTGCACGCCGAGAGCGTGGCGTTGGACGAGGAACTCGGCCTGCCATCCCTCCCCGAGGCACATCCCAAGCTCGGTCGGGATTGAGTGGCAGTCGAAGCGACGCACCGCCGTCGACTCCGGGCCCGTGCTCGTCGCTCGTCATACGGTCACCACGCGGAAGGCGCCCCCGGAACCAACACGCCCGGGCGTCGACTGAGCGCGGGTGACCAGCTACTCGCGAACGAGCGCCACCGCCTCGCTCCGGCTGAGGCGCGACGCGGCCGTGAACGCCTCCCGGAACCGCTGTTCCCCGATCGACGCCCGGATCTGCGCGCACAGGTCGGCCTCGCCCCCCCGCAGCGACGGCCACACCCGCAGGCTGGCTCGTTGGCGGAGCCCGTCTGCCGCACCCATAACCGCCGCCGCCCGCTCCGCGTCGCCCTCGACGAACGCCAATCGGGCGAACGCGGTCAGGCACAGGGTCACGCTCTGGGTGCTCCGGGCGTCCAGGCTCAGGCCCAGGCCCTCGTCCAGCAGTGCCCGGGCCTCGTCGAGGCGGCCCTGCATGACCGCCAGCGTGCCGAGCTGCACCCGGGCCGACGCGACGCAGTGGTTGTCGAACTGTTCACCCAAGCGGGAACCCTGCATCAGATGCCGTAGTGCCGCATCGTGATGGCCGAGGGTGGCCTCCGCGAATCCCAGCGTGGCGACCGCCAGAGCCGTCCAGAAGGGTTCGTCCTCGGCGAGCACCTCGAGGCACTTGGATGCATGACGCAGTGCGCCGTCGAAGTCGTCGACGATCGGCGAGACCCAGGCCAGCGCTAGCTGGCAGAGCGCCACGAGGAAGGGGTCGTCGACCGCCTCGATCAGCGGCTCCAGGCGCTCCCGAGCCTCGAGCGCGGCCGCGTCGTCGCCGACCTCGACGTCCGTCACCGTGACCGCCCAGACGAGCTCGGCCTGGGCGATGGCGTCCTGCGGTCCTACGGCGGACATGGCCTCGTCCATCCACGATCGAGCCTCGCCGAGATGCTCCTGCAGCCACCAGAAGGGCCAGAGGACGCGGAACAGGTGCGGGAGCGGCGCGACGTCGCGCGCCAGGAACCAGCGCACCGCCGCCGCCAGGTTGCCGGCGTCGGGCTGCAGGCGCTCGACCCACTCGGACTGCCCGTCCCCCCGCAGCGGCCGGTCCGCCCGCTCGGCGAGCGCCCGGAAGTAGTTCGCGTGGCGTCGCGCCACATCGGCGCGCCCGTGGTCCTGCGGCCCGCCCTCGCCGACGAACTCACGGACGGTCCCGAACATGCGAAACCGTGGCTCGTTGGTGCCCAGTTCGACCTGCACGAGGCTGTGGCGGGCGAGGGCCTCGATCAGCTCGAGCGCCCGGTCCTCCTCGAGCCCGGCGACATCCGCCGCTGCACCGCTCGTCCAGCCGTCAACGAAAACCGCGAGGGTGTCGAGCATGGACCGTTCGGCGTCGCCCAGGAGCCCGACGCTCCAGTCGACCGTGGCGCGCAGGGTCCGCTGGCGCTCGGGCAGGTCGACCGAGCCGGAGCCCAACGCGTCGAGGGACGTCGTGAGCCGGGTGAGCAGCGCGCCCGGGTCCAGGAGCCGCGTGCGGGCGGCGGCCAGCTCGATGGCCAGCGGCATGCCGTCCAGGCGCCGGCAGATCTCCGCCACTGCTCGGGCGTTCGCGTCCGTCAGCGTGAAGTCGGGACGCACCGCGCCGGCGCGATCGACGAAGAGCTCGACCGCGGGCAACGAACCCAGCTGTTCGACCGACAGCTCCGATGGATCCGACGCAAGGGCGAGCGAGGGCACCGGAAACTCGCGCTCGGCACGCAGCCCCAGCGCGATGCGGCTCGTCGCCAGGATCTTGAGCCCGGCGCAGCGTTCCAGGAGCGCTGCGAGATCAGGCGCCGCTTCGACGACCTGCTCGACGTTGTCCAGGAGGAGGAGGAAGGGGCTGTCGCCGACGTACTCGACCACGGCGTCCAATGGCGACTGCTTGCCCGCCAGGTTGGCGCCTACGGCGCGCGCGATGCCGAGGAGGACGAGCTCGGGCTGGGCGACAGAGGCGAGCGGCACGAACACCGTTCCCGACGGGTAGTGGTCGCCGAGGAATTCGCCCACGGCCAGCCCCAACCGACTCTTTCCGATCCCTCCGGGACCGGTCAGCGTGACCAGCCGGACGTCCGGGCGCTGGACCACGCCGCAGACCCGCTCGATGTCCCGATCCCGGCCGATCAGCGCCGAGGTGTCGACCGGCAGGGAGCGATGCGGCGCGTTGCCGGGTGGAGGTGACGTCGGCGCTCCCGCTCGAGCCGACGCGAACCGCTCGCTGAGCAGCAACGCAAGGTCGTCGCGGACGAGGCGGCCGAGCTCCCTGGTGGTACCGAACGTGCGATAGGAGTCCGACGCCTCGGTCTTGATCCGATCCAGCAACCCGGCCAAGCGTGGTTCCCGGTCCGGTGCCGGCGCCTTCACGTACAGGAGGCGGGGAAGTGAGCGCGACAGCTCGAACTCGTCTTCGAGGCCCGAGATCTCCATGTCGGGGCCGATCCACCCGTAACGCTGCCAGTACAAGCCGATGAAGATGTCGCTCTGCGCCAGGTAGGCGCGATACACGTCCTGCGGCGGGTACGGCCGCGCCCCAAGCTCGAACAGCACCGGCGTCAGCCGCATGGCGGCGATGGCTCGGGAGACTGCGACGCGCTCGTCCGCCAGCTCACCGAGCGTGGAGCTCACGAAGACACGGAGGCGCTGGTCCGGGGTCTGGATCCCGGGCGTGACCTGGGACACCGCGCCGGAACGATCCTGCGAGAGCGCCATCACGCAAGTCTGGAACGTACCGCTGGGCCCTGCCAGCGAGCCGAGGGCTCGAGCGAGTCAGCGGTTGTAGCGGTCGAGGTGACCGCTCACCACCGGGAACACGTCGGTGGGGGCGTCGCGGCCGATCAGCGCGTCGAGATGTGCGTAGCCGGGGAGCACGACGCGCTCGTACAACGACGGGTCGTTGGCCCGCTGCAGCCAGTTCAGGGTGCGCAGGCTGCCCGCGGGATGGAAGATGTCGTTGCGGTCGCCCTGCACGAGGAGCATCGGGAGCCGCAGACGCTCGGGGTGGCCCGTATAGATGTCGGAGCCGTCGGCGGCCACCACCTTGCGGTTTCTGATCATCAGCGCCATGTGGTCGAGGGCCCTGAGGTTGCCCACGCCGAACATGTTGTCGATCCGGTCGTGGGTGGCGTCGTTGAGCTGGGCGTGCCGATGCGTGCACCCGTAGATGGCGTTGATCCAGCGGCAGACCGGCTTGGCGCAGCGCTCACTGGACGGCATGGGCACGGCCCGTAGGCCCAGGTCGAGCGCCTTGCTCAGGATCGAGCCGCCGGTGAACGGCGCCACCCTGTCGAGCCCGAAGCGACCGAGGAGCGATCCCACGCCCAGCCTCGCCTTGACCTGGTTGAGCAGCGACGTCTCCGGATGCAGCGTGAACTGCATGCAGACCGCCGACCGCACGTCGGGCAAGCCGACGGCCAGAGCCATCATCAGCGACGCCGACCCGACGCAGTGCCCGACCGCCTGCACGCTCGACGCCCCCGTCACCCGCAGCACCTCGGCCACCGCTGCGGGCCAGTCGGCGGTGGCGATGTCGTCGAGCGTGAACGAGGTGCGCGACGAGGGCAGGTCGATCCCGGCCCGGTAGTCGAACAGCCATACGTCGTAGCCCTTGGCCACGAGGTGCTCCGTGAGGTTGGTGTCGATGGTGCCGCCGATGAACGACATGGCCGACATGCCGAAGCCGGGAGCGAGGAGCACGGGCCCGCGTCGCCCGCCCTCGTAGCGCGTCAGCCGCAGCCACGCGTCGTCCCCCAGGTCGCTGCCGTCGTGCCAGCATCCGTCACCGTCGCACCAGCGCGGCTCGGCCGCCGGCAGCCGCAGGCGCCGGGTGGCGTCACCCGTGGGCGGGACCGGGACGGGCGGCGCCGTCGGGAAGTGCCCCACCCCGTTGAGCGGCCCCCCGTAGACGGCGCCCAGCGAGCGCAGGAACCGGGTGGAGAAGCGGGCCAGCCACCGGGCCTGAGCGAGCGCTCC
The DNA here is from genome assembly GCA_963813485.1 of uncultured bacterium. GTDB lineage: Bacteria > Actinomycetota > Acidimicrobiia > Acidimicrobiales > VFJN01 > DASQUK01. Next base: position 48,075 of record CAWEZE010000001.1, on the reverse strand, counting down.
GTCGACGCCGGAAACACGCATCGTGCCGAGCTGGCGGGCGAAGTCGGCTGCCGTCAGCCGCATGACACCGGCGGCCACCACGTCGGAGCCGTGACCACCGGTGATCGTGACGTAGAGCGTCGTCGTGTCGGACCAGGCGTCGAAGCCCGAGCGGTCGTGCAGGTACTTGGTGCCCTCGAAGCCGAACTCCTCGCCGTCCTCGGCCACGAGCCGCATCGAGTAGCGCATGTGCCAGGTGTCCACGTGGGTCGGGTCCTCCTGCATCAGGCAGAAGGTCCCGCCGGCGACCCGCAGGCGCTGCGGCGACAGCACGGGTGCCGTGACGGTCCCCGACAGCCGCCCGGGCGTCGCGGGATCGCGCAGCAGCCCCTCGAGGTCGTCGATGCTCACGGTCAGGACGAACTCCAGTGGCGAGCCCTCGGCGCGGCCCCGCCGCTCCCCCGCCACGGCGTCACCGTCGCCAGACGGCGCCGCCCAGCCCGCCATCCGCTCGGTGAAGGTCACACCAGGCCGCCTGATGGGCGGACCCGAGGGCCGTGGACCAGCGGGAACCTGGTCGCGGCTCCATCCACGCGCCTCGGCCAGCAGGTCGGACGCCCGCTCGGCCAGCGCCGAGATGGTCAGCAGCGGGTTGACGGCCAGGGGCCGGGGCACGACGGCGCCGTCGGCCACCACCAGGCCGTCGTGGACCTCGCCATCGACACCCCTGAAGACCCGGCCGGCATGGTCCACCACGCCATTGGCGCCGTCGTCGGCCATCGGGCAACCGCCGAGGGGGTGCACGGTCACCAGCGAGTCGTTGAACATCGGCGTCGACAGGGGGTTGCCGACGAACGTCGCCCGCAGGGAGGCGCTCATCTTCTGGAGCACCTCTGCGTTGCGGTCGAACACCGGGCGGTCACCCGCACCCGCCCAGTCGACCTGCACGGTGTCGCCCTCCAGCCGGAGCCGGCCGTCGCCGGCGTCGTCGCTCATGACGAGGTAGGTCAGCGTGTCGTCGGCGGCCCCACCCCGCCCTGCGAGCAGCCGCCGGGGGTTGCGCCGGAGCCGGCCCCAGACGCGGCGGGCGAACGCCACCGGGCCACCACCCCCGCCGGCCTCGGACGCCACCGCGAAGGCCGCAGGCATCAGCGGCCGGAGCGCACCGGGGATGGCGCCCTCCTCCACGAGCAGCGCCCGAGACCGGTCGGCGGTGAGGTCGACCATGCCGGTGATGCTGGGACCGACGGTGGTCTCGGGGGTCGGGGGGCGGCGGCCGGTGCCGATTCCTCGGACCGGGACCTCCGCGTCGTAGGCGAACGCCAGGACGTCGCCGTTGCCGCTGAACCGAGATCCCAGCCGGGGGGAGACGGCCAGGCCCTCGGTGCGGGATCGCATGAGAATCTGGGTGGACCCGAGCGTGCCGGCGGCCAGCACGACCACGTCCGCGAGCACGAAGGAAGTCGGGGCACCGAGGCGGCGGCGCCCGTCGCCGGGAGTGTCGAAGGTGACGATCCAGCCACCTCGTTCCCCCAACGCGGGGCGGACGGTCCGAACCGGCGTCTCGCAGAAGATCTCGGCACCGTGCGCGACGGCGTCGGGCAGGTAGTTGACGAGCACAGTGTTCTTGGCGTTGTGGTTGCACCCGCTGACGCAGTCGCCGCAAAGGGTGCAGGCGCCCTGGTGGATGCCGGCGGCGTTGGCTCCCGCCTCGAACGTGACGTTGATCCGGGGACGCTCGACCGTCGCGGCAACGCCTTCGGCGGCAACCTGCAGGGCCGCCAACTTGACCGGATCCGGCCAGTCCTCGGGGAAGGGCGTCGAGCCGAGCATGTGCTCCGCGCGCTGGAAGTAGGGGGCAAGGGCGTCGCTGCCGCCACCTCGCAGTTCGGCCGGCCAGCGCTCGTCGTCGAACACCCATGCGGGCGGGCGGAGCGCCACGCCGGCGTTGATCAGCGACGTGCCGCCCAACCCGCAGCCCACCATGACGCTGACCTCGTCGTCGGCGTGGAGCTCGAACAGGGCGGACCGGGACCCGATGCGGCGGCGGGGCGTGCGGACCTGGAGCTGGCGCAGCGCGCGCCATGGGGTGTCCGGATAGTCACCAGGGCGGAGCTCTCGCCCCCGTTCGAGCACGCACACCGAGCGGCCCAACCGGGCCAGCCGGGACGCGGCGATGGCGCCGCCGTAGCCGCTGCCGACGACCACGACCTCGTATCGCTCGCTCAGGCGGTCGAGCGGGAGCGACAACTTCACGTCGATCTGCTGCTGAATCACCGTCCCCAAGCCTTCCTACCTGATGCCTGCTACCTGTCCCGCACGGCCGCGCAAGTGGGCCGGCCCCGCCGCAGGCCGGCCCACTGCCGGGGTGCATCCGCTGTGCTCACCCCTTCCCGCCACGAATTTCCGCCGCAACGTGTCGGCAGGGATGGCATGTGGTTGCTCCGTGGTGGCCATGGTGCGCCAGGCCGCGCAACATCCGCGCAACGCCAGGCAATGAGCGCCCCGCAAACGCTCCGGTCCTATACGTGACCTGGGCTTTCCGCCGTGGGTGACAGACTCGTTGGGGAGGATGCAGGTGCGTCTCGAGATCACGCTCATCGGCGACATCGCGCTCGGGGACGAGAGCGACGAGCCCCAGCGGACCCTTGCGGGCGCGAATGCGCGGGTAGCGCTGGCGCTGGTGACGCTCGAGCGAGACCAGGGAGTCACGTCCGACCGGCTGGCCGAGGCGCTGTGGCCCGATGGTCTGCCGCCGACCTGGGGCTCCGCCCTGCGCATGACCATGAGCCGTGTCCGATCGTTCCTCAAGGAGGCGCTCGGGCCCACCGCACCCGACCCCATCGTGGCCCAGGGCGGGCGCTACCGCTGGCAGTTGCCCGACGGGGTGTCGCTCCACGTCGACGTCGACGATGCCGACCAGGCCCTGGCCGCCGCCCGCGAGGCCTTGGCGTCGGGTGACCACGCCTCCTCCTACCGGGACGCGTCGCACGCGGCCACCCGGCTCCGGGGCCCGTTCCTGGCCGGGCGCCACGGCGCCTGGGTTGACGAGCAGCGTGACCGCCTGTCCGACCTGCTGGTGGCGGCCCTGGAGGTGGCGAGCCAGGCGGCGGCCGCCAGCGGTGATGCGTCGACCGCGTTGGCGCTCGCCGACGACGCCGTCGAGCGGGCACCCATGCGGGAGAGCGCGCACCGCGCCCGCATGGGGGCGCACGCGGCGGCCGGCAACCGGGGCGAGGCCCTGCTCGCCTACCAGCGCCTGCGCCGGGTCCTGGCCGACGAGCTCGGGGTCGATCCCGACGCAGAGACCGAGGCGGCGTACCTCCAGCTCTTGGGGCCGGCGCCACCGCCTCGAGCGGCGGGCACCGGGAGGGGTGCAGACGCCGCGGAGGCCGGCGCGGGTAGTGGGGCGTCGGCGCCGGCGCCCTTCGTGGGTCGCGACGTCGAGCTGGCCGTGCTCGCGGCGGCCTGGGACCGCGCCGCCGGCGGCGCCCGCCACGTCGTCGTAGTGACCGGTGAGGCGGGCATCGGCAAGACCCGCCTGGCCACCGAGGCAGCCCGCCAGGTTTCGGCCCAGGGCGGGCTGGTGCTGTTCGGTCGCTGCGACGAGGAAGCGATCGTGCCCTACCAGCCCATCGTGGAGGCGCTCGACGGCTATGTCGCCGTCACGCCGGCCGACGAGCTGCCGGCGATGGACGAGCCGGCCCTGGCCGTGCTGGCGGCCGTGCTGCCCTCGCTCGACGGACCCCGAGCTGCGGGCGGTGGGCCCGACGGGCGAGCACGCCTGTTCGACGCCGTCACGACCCTCGTGGCGTCCGCGGCGGCCGATCGTGCGGTCCTGCTGGTGCTCGACGACCTGCAATGGGCCGACGACGACACCCTGCTGCTCGTCCGCCACCTGCTACGGCGCGCCGGCGACGCCCCGGTGCTGGTGATTGCCATCTCGCGCGACCACGACGTGGCACCCGGCAGCGTGCTGGGTGACGTGATCCATGCGCTCGACCGCGACGGCTGGGTGCGGCGCCTGCCGCTGGGGGGGCTGGAGGAGTCGGATGTGCGCGCGCTGGTGCGTCGAAGCGTGCCGATCCCTCGTGATCAGGTCACGCTGGCGCGCCGGCTGGTGGCCGAGACGGCCGGCAATCCCTTCCTGATCACCGAGATGCTGCGCGCGCCGCTGGACGCGACGGATGCGCCGATCCCGCTCGGCGTCCAGGAGCTGGTCGCCGTGCGGCTCGGGCGCCTCGGCGGGTCCGCCACCGAGCTGTTGCGGGCGGCGGCCGTGGCGGGGACCCGCTTCGAGCTGGACCTGGTGGCGGCAGCGGCGGGGCTCGACGAGACGGCCACCCTCGATGGCATCGATGCCGCGCTCGGGTCGGGGTTGGTCACCGAAGAGAGCGCCGAGCGTTACCGGTTCCCGCACGACATCGTCCGCCGCGCCCTCGTCGCCCAGCTGAGCGGCGCCCGGCGCCGAGCCCTGCACGCCCGGCTGGCGGACGCCATCGAGTCCCGGCGGTCGGGCCGCCTGCAGGCCTACACGGCCATCCTTGCGCACCACACGTCCGCGACGGCCAGCCCACAGGGTGACCGACGGGCGGTGCGCTGGTCGCGGGCCGCCGCCGCCCAGGCGACCGAGCGCCGGGCGCTGGCCGAGGCGGTGCGACTGGAACGCCAGGCCCTCGCGCACGTGCCGGCCGACGACGGCGGCCAGCGGGCCGAGGTGCTCGCCGACCTGGCGATGGCGCTGCTGGCCGCCGGCGATCCCGGTGGAGAGCCGACCCTCATCGAGGCCGCCGCGGTCGCCCGGCGGCACGGCCGGTTCGACGTGCTCGCCCGCGCCGCCTTGGCGCTGGCCGACCGCAGTGCGGAACGTCCGGAGCTGCGGACCGACGCCGGTGTCTTGGTGGATGCCGCCCTCGGCTCGTTCCGGCCGACCGACGAGGACGGCGGGCTCGTACATGCGCGATTGTTGGCCCGCGCAGTGGCGCTCGCCGGCTCCCGCGGACCGCGGCCTGCCGACGATGCGCTGCTTGCCTTGCGCCGGCGGCTGGACGCGCTGGGCGGTCCCGATCACCTCGACGAGCGGATCGCCCTGGCCAACGACCTGGCCATCCTCGCCGACGCGACCGGTGACGCCGCCTCGGCCGTCGTGGCCGCCCACGAGCGCGCGATGGCGGCGGCGTTGGCCGGCGACGACGAGACGGCCCGGGCCTGCCTCCTGGCGATAGAGGAGGCCGCGGCCAAGACCGAAGATCGTGTCGCAGCGGCCTTGGCGGCTGAGCACGAGGCCGCGAAGGCGGCGATGACAGGCCACTTCGACGACGCGCTGGTGGCGGTCGAGGGCGCCGCCCGCGCCCGCGGTGTCCTCGACGGGCCGGCGGCCGCGGCCGTCGTGGCCCGGCGGCATCGCGCGGTCCTGGCCTGGATGCTGAGCCCTCCGGCACCCGCCGTCGCCGACGCGGATGCACCGGACGGGCCGGATCCGGCCGCAGACGCCGCCCTCGAGCTCCTCGTCCGCGGCGAAGCCGACCGCGCTCGGCTCGGCGCGCGCGACCTGGTCGCCGGCGTCCGACCCCTGCCCCAAGGGGACGAGCGGCTGCACGCCCTCGGTGTCCTGGCGCTAGTCGCCGCCGACCTCCGCGATACCGCACTGGTCGACGCGGTCCGGGCCCTGCTCGCCCCGCATGCCGACCTGACCTGCGGCATCGGGTACCGGACGTTCGCCGGCGTGGCCGCGTTCCACCTGGGCCGGTTGGCTGCGGTGACGGGCGACTGGGCAGACGCCGAGCGCCACATGCTGGTGGCGCTGCGCCGCCATAGTGCCCTCCAGGCCCGCCCGTGGGTGGCGTTCACGCAGAGCGTCCTGGCCGACGTGCTCGAGGCGCGCGGCCGGCCATCCGACCGCGAGTGGTTGGCCGCCCTCCGCGGCGAGTCCCGCTGGACGACGGAAACCCTGGGCCTGCGCGAGCTGTAGCGCCGGCGTCAGGCGAGGGGGTCGGCGAACGGGTCGTCGCCGCCCGGGCCCCCAAAGGGGTCCTCGATGGCCGGGCGGATCGAGACGGGTTGCCCCTCGTCGTCCTCGCCCGCCAGCTCGGCGCCGAGCATCCCCGTGTAGCCCCGGTCCTCGACCTCCTCCGACAGTTCGGGGCCCCCCGAGCGGACGATCTGGCCCTTGGCGAGGACGTGCACCCGGTCGGCCCGGAGCTCGTGCAGCAGCCGGCTGTAGTGCGTGATGGCGAGCACGCCGAGTCCGACATCGTTGGTCGCGGCCTCGACGCGGCGGGCGCAGGCCCGCAGTGCGTCGATGTCCAGGCCGGAATCGAGCTCGTCGAGCACGGCGATGGACGGGCGCAGCACACCAAGCTGCAACGTCTCGTTCTTCTTCTTCTCGCCGCCCGACAGGTCGACGTTCAACGGGCGATCGATGAGCCGGGGATCGAGGACCAGGCGCTGCGCCTCGGCTCGGATGTCGGCGTCCACGGCCGCGGCGTCGCGCCCGCCGGCCCGCGCCGCGGACTCGAGCAGTGCATGCAGGGACACGCCCGGCACCTCGGTCGGATACTGCAGCGCCAGGAACAGCCCCGCCTGCGCACGCTGCCAAGGCTCGAGGCTCAGCAGGTCGGCGCCGTCGAGCGTGACGGACCCGCCGAGCACCTCGTAGCCGGGCCGACCCATCAACACGTGGGCGAGGGTTGACTTTCCCGACCCGTTGGGCCCCATGACGGCGTGAACCTCGCCGGACCGCACGGTCAGGTCGATGCCGCGCAGGATCTCCTTGCCCGACACGCCCGCCCGCAGGCCGGAGATCTCGAGCACGTGCCCGACCTTGGGAGCGCTACTCATTCGTCGACTACCAGCACGATGTCGCCGTCCTCGACCCGCACGTCGTAGACGGGCTCGGGCCTCGTGGCAGGCAGGCTGAGGGGCTCGCCGGTCTCGAGCGAGAACTCGCTGCCGTGCTTCCAACACTCGATCGTCCGCTCCTCGGGGTGCACCTCGCCCTCGGCGAGCGAGATGTCCTGATGCGTACAGCGGTCGCCGATGGCATAGACATCGTCACCGATCCGCACGACGGCGATGCGCCGCTTACCGATCTCGAACCGGCGGGCCTCGCCCGACTCGAGCTCGTCGAGGCGGCAGAGCCGTTGCCTGATCGCGTGCTCGGGCATCACGCCTCGCGCCTCTCGAACTTGGCGGCGACCGTGGAACGCAGCAGCGGCACCACCGCCGGAACCGGTGCCCGGCCCAGGACCTCGTCGAAGAACCCGCTGACGATCAGCCGCTCGGCCTCGTCGGTGGGGAGCCCCCGGCTCTCGAGGTAGAAGCGCTGCTCCTCGTCGATGGGACCGACCGCGGACGCGTGGCTGCAGCGCACGTCGTTGTTCTCGATCATCAGGTTGGGCACCGACTCGGCCCAGGCCCCGTCGGACAGCTTGACGTTCCGGTTGGTCTGGAAGGCGTTGGTGCCCCGGGCCTGCTTCCCCACTCGGATCATCCCGGTGTAGACGGACCGCGACCGACCACCGACCGCACCCTTGAACAGCAGGTTCGACGTGCAGTCGGGGGCGATGTGATCCTGGAAGGTGCGGAAGTCGAGGGTCTGGTCGCCCTCGCCGAAGTACACCGCGTCGAGCTCGCCGGTCGCGCCCCGTCCCACCATGCGGCAATCGGTACGCAGACGGGTGTAGTCGCCGCCGAAGCCGACGGTCGTGGTCCGCAGGCTGGCCTCGGCCTCGACGCTGGCCACCTGTAGCCCGAGCTGCCAGCTGGCGAGCCCGAGTTGCTGCACCGTCAGGTGGCCCACCCGGGCAGCGCGCCCGACCACGATCTCGGTGACGGGCACGACCAGGCTCGGCTCCGGTCCCGACAGCTGGATCTCCAGGACGGACACCTCGCTGTCATCCCCCGCGTCGACCACCAGGCGAGGGAAGGCGGCGCAACCGTCGCCCTCGGTGACATGGGCAACCACGACCGGCGCGTCGACAGTTACACCCGCGGGCACGCGCACGACCACGGGGTCACCCACGAAGGCGTCGTTGAAGCCGAGAAAGACGTCGGGTGCCTGGTCGATGGCGGCGCCGAGCACATCGGCATCGCCCTCGCCGGTCCGCTCGGCTCGCATGCCCATGGCGGCCAGGTCGTCGCGCACCTCCGCGTGGATGACCCGCCCGTTGCGGGCGACGACCAGGGCCGCCCGCGCCGGCGTGGCGTCGAGCAGCGGGCCCAGGAGTTCGGGGACCCCGGTCGCCCCAGCGGCGCCAGCGGCGGCCCTGCCGGACGCCAGCTGGAAGTCGTCGAGGTCGAGATCGTCGATGCGGCTGTAGCGCCACACCTCTTCCTCCGTGGTGGGCAGGCTGGCGCCTGCGAACCCCGCGGCCGCCGCGGCGCGCCGTCGGCGCAGCCAGTCGGGGCCGTCGAGCGCGGCGCTCGCGTCAGGGGTGAAGGTGCTCAGCGTCCAGTCCTTTCGCAGGTCGCCCGGAGTGGGCGCCGCGGTCAGGAGGATCCGAGCCTACCGGGCACCCGAGGTCATGACTTGCGGCGGAACCAGCGGCGCCAGCGGGGTTCCTCCTCGCGGAACTGCTCGGCTTGGACCTCGGCCATGATCTCTGGGCCGGCGGCGTTGACGATCTCCTCGGCCTCGTCGAGCAGGCGGGCCACCGAGCCGTCGGCGCGGTCGAGCGCGTCGAGCGGCTCGTCGGGCGTTCTCGGGGTGACCAGCGACCCGTGCGCCCAGTTGACGTCGGCCATCCGCCGCTCGTAGGCCGGGCAGTTCTCCGGGCACCGCCACGGGGCCTCGGGCGCCAGATCGAGGTTGCACTTCCGCACGGTTTCCCCGTTGCGGTATGTGCGTGACTCGAAATGCTTGCAGTCCTGACGCATCGGCACAGGCACATTGTGCCAGCTACCGCCGCGTTTTCTTCGCGGGGATGGCCACCCCAACAGCCAATCTCGCGAACAGGACGCGTGGGGTGATTGCCTAACCGACCGACCCTCCGGCCCGACCCCCACCCGCCACCCCGTGGCGGCGTCGGTCGGCTTTCAGCCGACCGACCCTCCGGCCCGACCCCCACCCGCCACCCCGTGATGGCGTCGGTCGGCTTTCAGCCGACCGACCCTTCCATCTGGAGCTCGATCAGGCGGCTCCACTCGACCGCATACTCCATGGGCAGGGTGCGGGTGACCGGCTCGATGAAGCCGTTGACCACCATGCTCATGGCCTGCTCCTCGGAGAGCCCCCGGCTCATCAGGTAGAAGAGCTGCTCGTCGGCGACCTTGGACACGGTGGCCTCGTGGCCGATCTGGGCGTCGCGGGCACCCACCTCCATGTAGGGGAAGGTGTCGCTCACCGAGTCCTCGTCGAGGATGAGCGCGTCGCACTGCACGTGGCTCTTGCAGCCGAAGGCGTCGTCCTCGACCCGGACGAGGCCGCGGTACGACGTGCGGCCACCGTCCTTGGAGATCGACTTGGACACGATCTTGGACGTGGTCTCGGGCGCGGCGTGCACCATCTTGGCTCCGGCGTCCTGGTGCTGGCCGGGCCCGGCGTAGGCCACCGACAGCACCTCGCCGGTCGCCTTCGGACCGACCATGTACACGGCCGGGTACTTCATCGTGAGGCGGGACCCGATGTTGCCGTCGATCCACTCCATGTGGCCCTCCGCCTCCACGCGGGCGCGCTTGGTGACCAGGTTGAAGACGTTGTTCGACCAGTTCTGGATGGTCGTGTAGGTCACCCGGGCGCTCGGCTTGACCACGATCTCGACCACGGCGGAGTGCAGCGAGTCGGTGGTGTACACCGGGGCCGAGCAGCCCTCGATGTAGTGCACCTTGGCGCCCTCGTCGGCGATGATCAGCGTGCGCTCGAACTGGCCCATGTTCTCCGCGTTGATGCGGAAGTAGGCCTGCAGCGGCATCTCCACCTCGACGCCCGGCGGCACGTAGATGAACGAGCCGCCCGACCAGACCGACGAGTTCAGCGCGGCGAACTTGTTGTCGTTCTTGGGGATGATCGTGCCGAAGTACTGCTTGACGATCTCGGGGTACTCGCGCAGGGCCGTGTCCATGTCGCAGAAGATGACGCCTTGGCGCTCGAGGTCCTCCCGGTTGCGGTGGAAGACGACCTCGCTTTCGTACTGGGCGGTAACACCGGCCAGGTACTTGCGCTCGGCCTCGGGGATGCCCAACTTCTCGTAGGTGTTCTTGATCGAGTCGGGCAGCTCGTCCCACTCGTCGACCTGCGCACTGGTGGGCTTGACGTAGTAGTAGATGTCGTCGATGTAGATCTCCGACATGTCTCCGCCCCAGGTCGGCATGGGTCGCTTCTCGAAGTGGCGGAGCGATGCGAGGCGGTAGTTGAGCATCCAGTCGGGCTCGCCCTTCATCCACGACATCTCGCGGACGATCTCCTCGTTCAGGCCCTTCTTGGGCTTGAAGACGTAGTCCTCGTCATCCGACCAGCCAAGCTTGTAACGCCCTAGGTCGAGATCGGCGACTGCCATGTGCGTCCCCTTCTTGGACCGCGGTGGTCGCGTGAATTTCTCCTACGTGGATAGTAGCAATCCCCGTCCGGGCCTCCACACCGGGTCAGCACCTACGATGCGGCTCCGTGCCACGGCGCCGGTGGGGGTTCGAGCTGACCTTGGCCCTCCTGGGCCTGGCCGGGTTCGCGCTGCGGGTCGGGTACGTGCTGGCGTTCCGACGCAGCGTCGTGCCCCTCGCCGGCGACTCCTACTACTACAGCGCCGGCGCCGACCTGATCGCGGCGGGCAGGGGCTTCATCGAGCCGCTCGCCGCGTCCGTGGGTCACATCGAGCAGGCGGCGGACCACCCACCGCTCTACGAGCTGTGGCTAACCATCGCGTCCGTCGTCGACCCCGGCCACGAGACGTGGCAGGTCACGCACATGCTCTGGTCGTGCGTCCTGGGGGCCGGATCGGTCGTCTTCTGCGGCCTCGTGGGTCGCCGGGTCGCAGGGCCGCGCTGCGGTCTGGTGGCGGCGGCTCTCGCCGCGGTCTACCCGAACATGTGGCTGCACGACGGCGCGCTCCTGTCGGAGACCATGTCGATCTTCCTGGTCAGCGTGACTCTGTGGGCGGCGTACCGCTTCTGGGACGTTCCGACGGGGAGGCGGGCGGCGTTGCTCGGGGTCTGCACCGGGCTGGCGGCCCTGTCGCGGCCCGAGCTCATCCTGTTGCTGCCGCTGCTGTTGGTGCCGCTGGCCGTCCTGGCCAAGGCAGTGCCGCTCGGCCGCAAGCTCGGCTGGCTGGCGGTCGGGGGAGCGACCGCGTTGGCGACACTCGCACCCTGGGTGGCGTTCAACCTGAGCCGCTTCGACGAGCCGGTGTACATCTCCACCAACTTCGGCAGTGCGATGGCGGCGGCCAACTGCGACTCGACCTACTACGGCGACCTGATCGGCTACAAGGACTACGAGTGCGCCGACGAGACCTTCCAGGCGGCCGCGGCCCGAACGCCCGACTGGGACCAGCTCGATGGCTCGGAGCGGGAACGCCAGGTGCGTCGCGAGGTGTTCCGCTACATGGACGACCACGCCGGCCGCGTGCCCGTGGTGATGGCGGCGCGGGTCGGCCGTGCGCTCAAGGTCTACGGGGTCGGCCAGGAGATCGAGTACGACGACCTGATCCACAGCCAGGATCGGTGGGTCGTCTACGCCGGCCTGGCTTCCTGGTACGTCGTCGCCGGCCTCGCAGTGGCCGGGGCGGTGGTGCTGCGACGCCGCCGCGAGGTTCCGGTGTTCCCGCTCCTGGTGGTGCCGGCCGTCGTCCTCATGGCCGTTGCCGCGATCTTCGCCCAGACTCGCTATCGCGCTCCCGCCGAGCCCGCCCTGGTGATCCTGGCCGCCGTGGCCATCGACGCGATGATGCGGCGGAGGCGGGGCGGGCCACCGGCCGAAGGCGACGAGTATCACCCCGCCGAGGAGTCGGTGACCCTCTCGGTACCGGTGTGAGCCGCCGGCCGCCAGCGCGCCGAGCCACGAACCAACCGGTCCAACATCTAGCACGAGCGTTTCATGTAACTGTAATGTCACGTTTTGGAGGCCCGGAAGGTCTCCGCAGCTGGGGCCGACACACGTCCGGCCCAAGTCACCAAGGCGTGATCGGAGGACAACGATGTCCGGCCAGGCAATCCCTTTCAGTAGCACCGTCAACGTCGCGGTCACCAGGGTCGAGGTGATCGATCACATCGGCGAAGCCTTCGCCGGCGGACCGCTCACGCGGTCCGACCTCCTCGTGGCCGCTCGGCGCGTCGGCGCCCGTCCGGCCGTCCTCGAGCTCCTCGAACGACTGCCCGACCGCAGGTTCTCCCGCCCGCACGAGCTCTGGACGGATCTGAAGGACGTGCCGATCGAGCTCTAGAAACCTCTACGACGATAAGACTCAGACGGCCGGTGCTTTGGTGCCGGCCACCCAGGTGGCGTACAGGCTGGCATAGCGACCGCCCGCGGCCACCAGGTCGGCGTGCGTGCCGAGCTCGACCAGCTCGCCGCCGTCGACGACGCCCACAACGTCGGCACGCTCCGACGTCGACAGCCGGTGGGCGATCACCACCACGGTCCGTCCCTCGAGCAGCCGGTCCACCGCTGACTCCACCAGTACCTCGGTTCCGGGGTCGAGACTCGACGTGGCCTCGTCCAGCACCAGCACGGCCGGGTCGGCGAGGGCGGCCCGGGCCAACGAGACCAGCTGCTTCTCCCCCGCCGACAGCCGGCTGCCCCGCTCCCGCACCTCGGTGTCGAGGCCGTCGGGCAGGGCCGCAAAGCGCTCGTAGGCGCCGACGGCCCGCAGGGCGTCGTCGACCTCGGCATCGGTGGCGTCCTCCCGGGCGAGACGGACGTTGTCTCGAATGGTGCCGTTGAACAGGAACCCCTCCTGCGGGATCACCACGATCCGCCCCCGCAGCGACGCCAGCGTGGCGTCACGCAGGTCGACGCCGCCGAGCCGGACCGACCCCGACGTCGGGTCGTAGAGCCTGGCCACGAGCTTGGCCAGCGTCGACTTGCCGGCGCCGGTCGGTCCCACCAATGCCAGCCGCGTTCCGGTCGGGATCCGCAGTGACACGTCCCGCAGCACCTTCGGGCCGTCTCCGTAGGCGAACGACACCCCGTCCACCTCGATGTCGCCCGCCCCTGCAAGGTCGACGGCGCCCGGCCGCTCGTGAACGTCCACCGGGGTGTCGAGCAGCTCGTACAGCTTGTGCAGGCCGGCGCCCGCCGACTGCACCATGTTGAAGAGCTGGCTCAGCTGCTGCACCGGCTCGAACAGGTTGGAGAGCGTCAGCACGAAGAACGCCACGGTGCCCACCGTCAGCATCCCTTCGTGGACCCACCACCCGCCGACGCCCAGGGCCAGGGCGGTGGTCCCCCAGCCCGCGAGCTCGATGACCGGCAGATACCAGGCCGAGATCGCCACGGAGCGCATGTGGCTGTCGTAGAGCTCCCAGTTGCCCTGCTCGAACCGGCCGACCTCGACGTCCTCGCGGGCGAAGGCCTGGACGACCCGCACCCCGGCGATGCCCTCCTGCAGGTGCGAGAGGGTGGAGCCGATGCGATCGCGCACGTCGAGGTACGCGTCGTTGGAGTCGCGCTGGAACTTGATGCTGGCGAGGATCACCGGCGGAACCGCCACCATGCACACGAGCATGAGCTGCCACGACACGGTGGTCAGCACGATGACCGAGACCACCAGCAACAGCGCGTTGGACACGAACATGGCAAGTCCGAGCTGGATGAGCTCCGCCAGGGAGTCGACGTCGGACGTCATGCGCGACACCAGCACGCCGGCCTTGGAGCGGTCGTAGAACGGCATCGACAGGCGCTGCAGATGGTCGAAAACGCGGATGCGCAGGCGGCGGAGGAAGTCCTCGCCGACGCGGCTGATGAGCGTGATCTGGATGCGGTTCGTGACGTAGGCGAGAACTGCGACCACCACGTAGCCGATCGCCGCTGCGTTCAGCGCCCCCGCATTGCCCTCGTTGATGCCGTGGTCGATGCCGTAGCGAACGAGGTAGCGGGCCCGCAAGGACGGTGCCGGTCCACAGGACCACCATCGCCAACGCCCCCGCTACCCGGCCCGCCTGGGGCCGCAGCAGCTGGGCCGTCCGGCGCATGACCCGGCCGGCGGCGACGCGGTCGAGCTTGTCCTCCTCGCTGACGCCCGAGGCCATCCACATCAGCGCCGCACCTCCTCGGGCTGGCGAGCGCCGTCGCCGTTCCCGACCGTGCCGGTGGCCGCACGGCGGGATTCGCGGGCAGCGGCGGCCGCCAGGACCTGGCGGTAACGGTCGTCGGTGGCGAGCAGGGACTCGTGGGTGCCCTCGGCGGCGACCCGCCCGGAGTCGACGAGCACCACCCGGTCGGCCAGGGCGATGGTCGCCGGGCGGTGGGCGATCACGATCGTCGTGCGACCTCGCATGACCCCGGTCAGGGCGTCGCGGATCTCGTGCTCCTTGGTGGGATCGACCGCCGAGGTGGCGTCGTCGAGGATCAGCACCCGGGGGTCGGCCAGGATGGCGCGGGCGATGGCGATCCGCTGGCGCTGCCCGCCCGACAGCGAATAGCCGCGCTCGCCGATGCGGGTGGCGTAGCCGTCGCCCAGCTCGCTGATGAACTCGTGCGCCCCCGCGAGCCGGGCCGCCCGCTCGATGGCGGCGTGGGGGGCGTCGGGATCGGAGAAGGCGATGTTGGCGGCGATGGTGTCGCTGAACAGGAACGTGTCCTCGAACACGATGCCGATGGCTTGGCGCAGGTCGCGCAGCCGCAGGTCCCGCACGTCGACGCCGTCGAGCGTGATGCGTCCCGCCTCGACGTCGTAGAACCGGGGGATGAGCCGCGCCACGGTGGTCTTGCCCGACCCGGTCGCCCCCACCAGCGCCACCGACTCGCCCGGCGCTACGTGCAGGTCGAAGCCATCGAGCACCGGGGTTTGCCCGCCGTACGAGAAGTGCACACCCTCGAACGCCACCGCGCCCCCGACGTATCCCCCGCTCTCCCGACCGCTCGGCCCGCAGGTAGCGCCACCGGACGCGGGGCGTCCGCCACCAACGGGGCGGTGGCCAGCACCTCGTCGACCCGCTCCGCCGACACCACGGCCCGCTGTGCCTGGGCGACGATCATGCCCAGCATGCGCAGCGGCCACACGAGCATGGCGATGTAGATGTTGAACGCGATCAGTGAGCCGAGGCTCAGGTCGCCGTTGAGCACCTGATGGCCGCCGTAGGCGAGGACGGCGATCAGCCCGATGTTGGGGAGCAGCTCGAGCCCGGGCAGGAAGCTGGCCCGGGTGCGGGCCGCGGCCATCGACTGGTCGTAGACGTCCTCGGCCTCGCCCTTCAGCCGCGCCGCCTGCACGCGTTCGGCGCCCAGTCCCTTGATCACGCGGACGCCCGCCACCGACTCCTCCACCACGGCGGCCAGCTCGGCGGACTCCCGCTGGATCCCCATGACGCTCGGGTACAGGCGGCGGGAGAAGCGGGTCGCCAGCACGTTCATGAAGGGCAGCGAGCCCAGGGCCAGCACCGTCAGGACGGGGTCGATGAAGGCCAGGATCACGGTGACGGCCAGCACGGTCACGGCGTTGGAGATGGTCAGCGGGATCATCACCACGAACGCCTGGACCTGTTGGAGGTCGGTGTTGGCCCGGCTCATGAGCTGGCCGGTCTGGGACTGGTCGTGGAACGCGAAGTGGAGCCGCTGGAGATGGGCGAAGAGCCGGTCGCGCAGGTCGGCCTCGATCCAGCGGGCCTCGCGGAAGGCCAGGTAGCGGCGGAGGCCGGTGAAGGTTGCCGAGAACAGGGCGACGATGCCCAGCGTCACGGACCAGCGGACGAGGGCGCCCATGTCATTGGACTCGATGCCCCGGTCGACCGCCGTCTTGACGATCAGGCCCGTGGAGACCTTCGCCGCCGTCCAGGCCAGGCCCGTGGCCACCCCGAGGATCAACCCGGCTCCGGCGGGCCCGGACCGATCGCAGGATCAGGCGCCAACCCCTCCTGCTGTTGCGCCCGGTCTCACTCGTCGTCGTCTGCGCCCGTTGCGCCATCGTCCCCTCGGCCTTGACCCGCGGGTCAACGCTATCGGGGTGTGCCCGCCGGCCGACAACGCCATTTCAGGCGAGGCCGCACGGCGCCGTCACCGGGTGTCCAGCGCAGCCGCCAGCGTCCGCCACTGCTCGAGCGGGAGTGCGGTGGCGTCGGGCCCCAGCACCTGGAGGCACACGTGGTCGGCACCGGCGTTGTGGTGGGCAGCCACCCGAGCCGAGACGGCGTCGACGTCTCCCCACGCGACGAGGGCATCGACCAGTTCGTCGCTACCGCCGGCGGCAAGGTCGTCGTCGCCCCACCCCAGCCGCCGAAGGTTGTTCACGTAGTTCGGCAGCGTCAGGTAGATCGCCATGTGCTTGCGGCCGATGCCGCGGGCGACGTCGGCGTCACCCTCCAACACCACCGCCTGCTCGACCAGCAGCATCGGCCCGTCACCCAGATGCCCGCGCGCCCCGGCGGTGTGCTCGACCGGGACGAAGTAGGTCAGCGCCCCCCACGCCCGGGTCGCCGCCAGCTCGAGCATCTTCGGGCCGAGCGCGGCGAGAACCCGGGGGGGATCTTCGGCCGGGGCCGGCGACACCGTGAACGCGTCGTCCATGGCGTCGAGGTAGTCGCGCATGCGGGTCAGCGGCTTGTCCCAGACCTGGCCAAGCATCCCCTCGATCATCGCGGCGTGGCTGACTCCGAGGCCGAGCAGGAAGCGCCCCTCCGAGTCGTCGGCCAGCAGCCGCTGGGCGGCGGCGGCGACGCCGGGCAGGCGGCTGAAGATGACGGCCACGCCCGAGGCGACGACAAGGCGTTGCGTGGCGTCGAGCAGCACCGCAGCGTGGGAGATCGGCTCCCGCCCGACGGCCTCGGGAATCCACAACGCACCGAAGCCCAGCTCGTCGAGCTCCGCAGCGGCCTCGCGCGCCCGCACCGCCGGCTGCAAGTCGAGCTGGGCGGTCCAAATGCCGACGCGCCCGACGTCCATGGGCGCCGACGCTACTTTGGCCGCCGATGAGCGGTGGACGCGGCATGGTGGCGCGCTGGGCGACCCTCACCGCCGTCGCGGGGGCCACCGCCTACGTCGGCCTGGTCGACCCGTCGCGGCGCGGGGTCTACCCGCTGTGCCCCAGCCGCCTGCTGTTCGGTGTCGACTGCCCCGCCTGCGGCGGCCTCCGGGGCACGCACGACCTGCTGAGGGGCCACGTCGGCCAGGCACTGGACCACAATCTCCTCCTGCCCGGGTTCCTCGCGGTGCTGGGTGTCGTGTTGGCGTTGTGGCTCCTGCCCCTCGTCGGCCGTCCCGCCCGGTCCCTGACGATCCCCCGTTGGGCCACGCTCGGGACGCTGGCGCTGCTGGCCGCCTTCACCGTCGCCCGCAACCTCCCGGTCGCGTCCCTCGAGTTCCTCGCTTCCGGCTGACGATCAGGCGGGGTAGCGGTCCGGCGTCACCCCACACCCGGGAGAGGTCCACGCCGCCACCATGGCACGCCGGTGATCGGAGCGACGGCGGCGCGGCGGCTTGTGGGCGCTCGCGGACTAGGAGCTGTACCTACCGAATCCGCCCCGGAAGAAGACCAGCGGGCCTCCCTCGTGGCCGATCTCGAGGTCGAGGACGCGGCCAACCACGATCCAGTGGTCTCCGGCCTCGTGGATGGCCTCGATCTGGCAGTCGATCCACGCCAGCACGTCGTTGATGACCGGGGCGCGGGTCACCACCGAGGGACGCCAGCCGATGCCGGCAAACTTGTCGTCTCCGGTGTCCGCGAACACCCGCGCGATCTCCTCCTGCTCCTCGGCCAGGATGTTGACGCAGAAGTGGCCGGCTGCCTCGATCCGCGGATAGCTGGTCGACGAGTCCCCGGCACAGAACGCCACCAGCGGCGGATGCAGCGACACCGACGTGAACGAACCGACGCACAGCCCGACGGGGCCGTCCTCGGTGCTGGCGGTGACCACGGTGACGCCGGTCGGGAAGTGCCCGAGCACCTGGCGGAACCGCGCCCCGTCGGCCGCTGGCGACACGGCAGGCCCCTCGGCGTTCACGCCGGCACCCTAGCGACCCTTCAGGAGCCGAGCGGATAGGGCGGTTCGTGCAGCCTACGCGGGGGAATTTGGCGGTCGACGGCCAGCTCCACGGCTCGGCTCCCCGGGAACCCTGACCACCATGACCCAAGAGGACGTGCCTATCCGCTCAGGTCCTCAGACGCCGCCCGATATCTGGGCGGGGCCCGCGCTCAACCGCCGAACGAGACGGTGAGGCCCTCGTACGCGGCGATGACCTCGGACAGCGCCGTGGTCTCGGCGATGTCGCAGGCGTGGGCGAAGAGCACGTCGACGGCGTCGTCGTCGTGTGCTGGATCGTGGTGGAACAACGCCAGGCGCTTCGCCCCCGCCTCCTGCGCCACGAACACCGCGTAGTCGACCGTGCAGTGGCCCCAGTAGTACTTCTGCGTGAATTCGTCCGGGGTGTACTGGGCGTCGTGGATGACGAGGTCGGCGCCGTCGCACAGCTCGAGCACGGCGTCGGTCACGCGGTGGCTGCCGTCGTGCGGCATCTGGTGGTCCGCCAGGTAGGCGACCACGGCGCCGCCGATCTCCACCCGGTAGCCGTTGTTGGCGCCCACGTGGGGGACAGGGCGCACCCGCACCTTGGCACCGTCGATCTCGATGTCGGCGTCGAGCACGTCGTGGAAGGCGATGTGCCCGTACAGCTCCTCGACCGTGACCGGGAAGAACGGCGGCCGCACGAACTGGCGGAACGCCTCCTCCAGCGAGCCCGCCTCCTGCGGAGGACCGTAGATGTCGAGCCGGGCCCCCGGCGCCAGGATCGGGCCGAAGAAGGGCAGCCCCTGCACATGATCCCAATGCATGTGGGTGACGAGCGCCGAGCCCTCGAACGATCCGTCCGTTGGCAGGACGTGCCCCAGCTGGCGCAACCCGGTTCCCAGGTCGAGGACGATCGGGTCGTGACCGGGCGCGTCAAGGAGGACGCATGACGTATTCCCCCCGTAGCGACGATTCTCGTCGCATGGACACGGGGTGGAACCCCTGACTCCGAAGAAGGACACGTTCAGCAAGGGATCCCCGATTCGCGGCGGTCTCGGGACGATATCCAACCGGGTCCTCCGGCGGCGCAGCGTGTGACCACAATCACCAAGAGCGACCTCCGGGCGACCCCGAACGGGCTCGGTTAGCGTCCGCCGCCATGAGCGAGCGTCCCGCAGGGCGAGAGAGCGAGCGTCGGCCCGAGCGGCCCGGCCGAAGGCCATGAGCGGGGTGCAACGAGCGAGCGCCCGGACGAGAGCGGCATCACGCAGCACAACGTCGAGGCGAATGGCCTCACGTTCGCCTACCTCGCCGCCGGCGACCCCGCCGCACCGTTGGCGTTGTGCCTCCATGGCTTTCCCGATTCGGCGTGGACGTGGCGGCACATGCTCCCCTTCCTCGCCGGCGGCGGCTACCGGGCGGTAGCCCCGTGGCTCCGGGGCTACGCACCAACGACCGTACCCTCCGACGGCCGCTACCAGTCGGCCGTGCTGGGCCTCGACGCCTGCGCGCTGCACGAAGCCCTCGGCGGAGGCGACGACGCCGTCCTGATCGGCCACGACTGGGGCGCGTTCGCGGCGTACGCCGCGGTCCACCACGCGACGCCGTGGCGGCGCGTAGTGACCCTCGCAGTGCCGCCGCCGGCCACGATCACGAGTGGCTTCTTCTCCTACGAGCAGCTGCGGCGATCGTGGTACATGTTCTTCTTCCAGCACCCGCTGGCCGAGCTGGCGCTGCCCATGGACGACCTGGCGTTCATCGAGCGCCTCTGGGCGGACTGGTCACCGGGCTACGACGCCAGCGCCGACCTGCCTCACGTCAAGGACGCCCTGCGCGACGCCGCCAACCTGAACGCCGCCATCGGCTACTACCGGGCGACGCTCGGCGGCGTGGGACTGGACCCCGATCCCGAGGTTCAGGCGCTCCAGGACGCCTCGGCCGGGCCACCCCCCTTGCCCACCCTGTACCTGCACGGCCGGACCGACGGGTGCATGGGCGCCGAGCTGGCCGAGCTGGCGGCCGCCGCGCTGACCACCTCCGGGTCGCGGGCCGAGATCGTCGACGGCGCCGGCCACTTCCTGCACCTCGAGCGCCCCGACGAGGTCAACCGGCTGATCGGTGACTTCCTGGCCGAGGGCTGACCGCGCCCGTCGGGTCGGCGTCAGGGCAGGCGCAGGAGCGCACCGTCGCGCACCGCCAGGCCGTGGTCGAGCAGGCCGACCGCGACCCGGTCGGCGCGGGCCCGGTCGTCGGGCCAACCCATCACCGCCGCCAGATCGGTGAGCGCCACCGGTCCGCGACACAGCGCCTCGACCAGCCGCCCCCGGCCCTGGCGGTCGGAGCCCTCGAACCGAGGTTGGCCGGTGCCGACCCCGGCCGATCCATCCGCCGGATCCGGCGGGGCCAGCCCCGCCGCGGCCCACGCGCAGGACTGCCGCACCGGGCACGACGCGCACCGGGGCCGCCGGCGGAGGCACACGGTGCCACCGAGCTCCATGATCGCCTGGTTCCAGGCCCACGCCCCGCCGGGCGGCACCAGCTCGTCCGCCCGTGCTTGGGCCTCGGCGGCGGGGAGCGGTCGCCCCTCCCAGCGGGCCAACACCCTGCCGACGTTGGTGTCGACCACCCCGACGTCGTGCTCGAAAGCGAACGCCAGTACCGCGCGAGCCGTGTAGGGACCGATACCGGGCAGGGCGCGCAGGGCCGCCAGGTTCGGCGGCAGCGCGCCGCCGTGGTCATGGACCACTGCCCGGGCGCAGCCGTGCAGGTTGACCGCCCGCCGGTTGTAGCCGAGCCCGATCCAGAGCCGGAGCACCTCGCCGAGCGGCGCCGCCGCGCACGTCGCCGGCGTCGGGAAGCGGTCCAGGAACCGCTTGTAGTAGGACACGACCCGGTCGACCCCCGTCTGCTGCGCCATGACCTCGGAGACGAGCACCGCCCACGGGTCGCGCGTGCGGCGCCAGGGCAGGTCGCGGAGGTGTACCTCACCCCAGGCGAGCACCAGGTGCTCCCGGTCTCGCGTCACCGCGCTCGTTGACACAGGTGCAGTGTGCATGGACGCGTGTAGGTCAGCCGGAGGCGGCCCGCGGTCTCCGGGTGGGTTTCCAGGAACTGACGCAGCCGCTCGAGGACTTCCCGCCGGCGGGTGTCGTCGACCACGTGCACGCAACT
The DNA here is from genome assembly GCA_963813485.1 of uncultured bacterium. Classification (GTDB taxonomy): domain Bacteria; phylum Actinomycetota; class Acidimicrobiia; order Acidimicrobiales; family VFJN01; genus DASQUK01. The sequence goes on along the minus strand of CAWEZE010000001.1, from coordinate 26,835 downwards.
GCGCGATTCGCTGTCGGCGAGCTCCGAGTCGACCGTGGTCGTGACCACGACGTCGTGTTGGCTCGACGTTCGGGGACCGAACCGCTCGTCGGCGGCCAGAACCTCCGCCCAGCCGTCGCCGGGGTACGCGCGGGTGCCCCCGGCCAGCTGCGCGCGCAGGTCCCACAGCCCCGCCGCCCACCCGGACTCAGGTCGCTCGTTCCAGAGGAGCGCCAGCCAGCCGGCGGGCCGCAGCACTCGGGCGATCTCGTCCATGGCGCGGTGGGTGTCGAACCAGTGGAAGGCCTGCCCCGCCGTGACGATCTCGACCGAGGCGTCGGGCAGGGGGATGTCCTCCGCAGTGCCGTCGAGCACGGGCACGCCGGGGACCTCCGCCTCGAGCCGGCGGCGCATCCCGGCAGCCGGCTCGACCGCGACCACGTCGGCGCCCAGTGCCACGACCTGGCGCGTGAGCTTGCCGGTGCCGGCGCCGAGATCGACCACCCGGGTGCCGGACCGCAGCCGGCACCGCGCCGCGAGCTCGGACAGCGCCGCACCCGGGTAGAGCGGCCGGGCCCGCTCGTAGCGGTCGGCGACGTCGCCGAAGCGGGCGGCCTGGGGAGCGACCCGAGGATCCGTCACGCTCGTGTCGCTCCCGTCGTCCGGCAGCGGTAGATGCGGGTGACATAGGGGAACCCGAACGTGGGCCTGCCGGCGAGGTCCGGGTGGGTGCGGGCAAGCTCGCGGACGCGGTCGAGCACCCGGGCCCGCCGGTCCTCGCCGAGCGCGCCGACCACGCTGACCGACTCGGCCCGGGCCACCAGCAGGTCCGGGTCGCACGGCTGCTCCCATTGGTGCGTCCACAGTTCGACGGGCGTGAACCCGCCGGCGCCGGCGCTCGCCACCAGCGCCGCGTAGTCCACGTCGTAGTAGGAGTCGTACGGCCGCTCGAGGTCCGGCCCGTCGACCAGCATGTCGCCGAAGGCCTGGACCCAGTCGTGGCTCCGGTCGCGGGTGTTCCAGATCAGGAACAGGTGGCCGCCCGGGTGCAGGACCCGGCGGATCTCGGCCAGAGCCACCGGTGCGTCGAACCAGTGGAACGCCTGCGCCACCGTGACGGCGTCCGCCGAGTCGTCGGACAGCGGCAGGTCCTCGGCGGTGCCGTCGAGCACCTCGATCCCCGGCAGCGCCACCGCCAGCTGCGCCCGCATCCCGGCCACCGGCTCGACGGCCACGACGTGGGCTCCGGTCGGCACGAGGAGGCGCGTCAGCTTCCCCGTGCCCGCCGCGAGGTCGATCACTCGGCGGCCGGGACCGATGGCCCCGTGCCCCACCACGTGGGCGACCGCCTCGGCCGGGTACGACGGGCGGGCCCGTTCGTAGGCGGCGGCGTTGCTGTCGAACCCCAAGGCCGCATCCCTCAGCCGTTCGCTCATGGGCCGCCTCCTCGTCGCTCCCGGCAAAGCATACAAGTAGGAGACAAGTGGGCCTACTCGGCAAAGACCTCGTCGCCGTAGGGATAGTGGCGGGCAGGAGCATGATCCCGCTTCCACACCATCAGCCGGCGGGTGAAGGTGCAGACCTCTTCCTGTCGCTGGTTGATGCCCTTGGTCTCGACGGTGACGATGCCGCGCTTGCCGTCGGACGTCTCCTTCTTGTCGAGCACCCGCGTGACGGCGTAGATGGTGTCGCCGTGGAAGGTGGGCTTGGGGTGCTTCAGCACCTCGACCTCGAGGTTGGCCACGGCCGCACCGCTCACGTCGGGCACGGACATGCCCAGCACCAACGAGTACACGAGATTGCCCACGACCACGTTGCGGCCCTGCACGGTCTCGTTCTCGGCGAACCACTGGTTGGTGTGCAACGGGTGGTGGTTCATGGTGATCATGCAGAAGAGGTGGTCGTCGTATTCGGTGATCGTCTTGCCGGGCCAGTGCCGGTAGACGTCGCCGACCTCGAAGTCCTCGAGGTGGCGGCCGAACGGGCGGTCGATCGTGGCCATGGCGGGACACGGTAGGGACCCGAGTAGGGTCAGGCCAGCGTCGGCAAGGGAGGGGCACCATGGCGGCGGAGGACCGGACGTCCCGACGGACGCAGCTGGTCCGCGGGCGCCGCCGCTGCCGAGCGATGGCGTTGGGCACGCTGGCAACTGTCGCCGCGGGTACCACTGCCTGTGTGCAGGAGGCAGATCCGGCAGACGTGGTCGTCGGCGATGTCGAGTACGAGGCGACGCCCGAGTTCCTGTCCGCAGCCGCGGAGCGCTCGCAAGGCCTGCCGTACCGCACGGAGATGCGCATGTCGTCGGCGGGAGCCGACGAGGTCGTGGTCGAGACGGGTGAGCAGGACGGCGAGCGCTTCCACGTCCGTCAAGACTTGGGCGCGCAGTTCGGCGTGCAGTTCGGCGAGCTTCTTCCGGCCGACGCCGGCGCCGATCTTTCCATGGAGACCGCAGGCGACGGCTCGACCCTGTACCTGCGGATGCCGTTTTTCACCGCCATCAAGGAGCTGGCTGCCGGCTTCGCCATCACACCGTTCGGCGACCTCGCCGACCAACTGGGGGACGGCTGGGGCCGCGTCGACATCGACGAGCTCGCCGAGCTGCTGCCCGGGCTGCAGGACAACATGAGCGCCACGGGGGCGCATGTCCCGCGGCTCTTCGTCGATGTCGTCACGAAGGCCCAGGATGTCGAGGAGTTGGGCGAGGATGAGATCCGCGGCGTGGCGGCCACCGGGCTGGCGGCCGAGGTTCCGTTCGAGGACCTGTTTGCCGCGCAGGGCACCGGGCTCGCAGGCGTCGATGTCATGAATGACATCACGGTGCCGATCGAGGTCTGGGTCGACCGCGACGGCCTCGTCCGGCGGGTGAGCTTCGGATTCCACCACGACGACGTGGCCCAAGCCCTTGGACCCGACGGCGACCTCGCTGTGGGGGGCGGCCCATCCTTTCCGGTCGACGTCGACTACGCGCTCGACCTGTTCGACTACGGCGACGAGTCGATCGAGATCGAATTTCCTACCGACGCCGTCGACATCACCAACACCTACCGCCAGATGTTCGAGTCGGCACTGGAGTCCGGCTCCGCCGTGATCATCCCCAGTGGCGGCGACGGCTGAGTTCTGCGTTTCCGGCGATTGCCGAATACCGTCCCCAGCCATGACTGCGCCCGACATCGACGCCGCCGCGTCCGCCGTGGAGCTCGCCCGCGACGCCGTGCACCGGGCGCTCGGCCATCTGGCCGCCACCGGATCGGTCGACAGCGACCAGGTCGTGGCCTACGACCTCGCCCACGCGGCCGCCGCCGTCGAGACGGCCCGGACGCTGCTCGACTACGGCGCCAAGGGCGGCGACGAGGCGGCCATCACGTGCGCCTTCGCCGCCGAGGCCGTGGCCGACGTGGCCGCCAGGCTCTACGGCCGGGAGGCCGCCTGGGGGCTCGAGGCCACCGCCCTCGACGATGCGCGGGGGTTCGTGGCCGCCCACCGAGACCCCGCCTTCCTCGCATCCATCGACGGTCCCGGCCCCGGCCACCTCGACGACGACTTCGAGCTGGTTCGGGACACCTTCCGCCGGTTCGCCGACGACAAGATCCGCCCTGTCGCCGAGCAGGTCCACCGGCACAACGCCGACATCCCCGAGGAGATCGTCTCGGGGCTGGCCGAGCTCGGCGCCTTCGGGCTGTCGGTGCCGGAGGAGTACGGCGGGTTCGCCGCCGGCGGCGAGAGCGACTACATGGGCATGGTCGTCGCCACCGAGGAGCTCTCGCGGGGGTCGCTGGGCGTGGGCGGGTCGCTGATCACGCGACCAGAGATCCTCACCCGAGCCCTCGTCAAGGGCGGCACCGAAGACCAGAAGCAGCACTGGCTGCCCCGGCTGGCAAGCGCTGAGGTCATGGCGGCGGTGGCGGTGACCGAGCCGGACTACGGCTCCGACGTGGCGGCCATCACCACCATGGCCACGCCCACAGACGGCGGCTGGCTCATCAGCGGCGTGAAGACCTGGTGCACGTTCGGCGCCCGCGCCGACGTCCTGATGCTCCTGGCCCGCACCGACCCCGATCGTTCCCGCGCGCACCGCGGCCTGTCGTTGTTCGTGGTCCCCAAGCCGCGGGGCGAGGGCCACGGTTTCCAGTTCACGCAGGACGCCGGGACCGATGGTGCCCCGGGTGGCGGCCGTATGGAGGGCCGGCCGATCGACACCATCGGCTACCGCGGCATGCACTCCTACGAGATCGCCTTCGACGACTGGTTCGTGGCCGACGGCTGCCTGGTCGGCGGCGACGAGGGCCTCGGCAAGGGCTTCTACCTGCAGATGGCCGGCTTCGAGAACGGCCGGCTGCAGACCGCAGCGCGGGCCATCGGGGTGATGCAGGCCGCGTACGAGGATGCCCGGCAGTACGCCCTCGACCGCTCGGTCTTCGGCCAGCCCATCGCCAACTATCAACTCACCAAGGCCAAGCTCGCCCGCATGGCGGTGACCATCCAGGCCGCCCGCCAGTTCGCCTACGCCGTGGCGCGCCTGATGGCCAAGGGCGAGGGGACGATGGAGGCGGCGATGGTGAAGGCGTACGTGTGCAAGGCCGCCGAGTGGGTCACCCGCGAGGCCATGCAGATCCACGGCGGTTACGGCTACGCCGAGGAGTACGCCGTCAGCCGCTACTTCGTGGACGCGCGCGTCCTGTCCATCTTCGAGGGCGCCGACGAGACACTCTGCCTCAAGGTCATCGCCCGTCGGCTGGTGGAGACGGCGAGGCAATAAGTTCCCAAGGCCTGAGGTCGAGGCGATCGGTTCCGCGGTACGAACCAATAGCCTCGGGCTCGCTTCGTTGGTACCGCATCGCCTCGGGGAGGGCCGCGTGCCGGACACTGCCAGCCCACAGCTCGCCGAGTTCCCCGAGGACTGGGAGCGGGCGCTGGCCGTCATGGCCCATCCCGACGACCTCGAGTACGGGGGCGCCGCCGCCATCGCCCGCTGGACCGGCCAGGGCAAGCGGGTCGCCTACGTCCTCGCGAGCAAGGGCGAGGCGGGCATCGATTCGATGGAGCCCGCCGAGAGCGCGCGGGTGCGCACGAGCGAGCAGCGCGACAGCGCCGCGGTGGTGGGCGTGACCGACGTCGAGTTCCTCGACCATCCCGACGGAACGATCGAGTACGGGTTGCCGCTGAGGCGCGACCTGGCTGCCGCCGTCCGCCGCCACCGGCCAGAGCTGGTCATCAGCGTCAACCACCGCGAGAGCTACGGGGGCACCTACGTCAACATGGCCGACCACCGGGCCGTCGGGCTGGCCACCATCGACGCGGTGCGCGATGCGACCAACCGCTGGGTGTTCCCCGAGCTGCGCGGCGACGGGCTGGAGCCCTGGTCGGGTGTGCGCTACCTGGCGGTCATCGCCTCACCCCAGCCCACGCACGCCGTCGACGTGACCGCCACGTTCGACGTCGGTGTCGACTCGCTGCGGCGCCATGCCGCCTACCTGGCAGGGTTGGGGGATCCGGACCCCGAGGTGTTCCTCCGCCAATGGGCGGAGGCGACGGCCGAGCGCTTCGGCGGGCGCTTGGCAGTGTCCTTCGAGCTGCTCGGCATCTAGTGGCCGCTTGCCCCGCTAGTGCCGTGGCCATGATCGTCACTAGCGTCCCCACGATGCAGGACCTCGAGGGCAAGGTGGCGGTGGTGACCGGGGGCGCGTCGGGCATCGGCCTGGCGCTGGCCCGGCGGTTCGCCGGCGAACGCATGCGGGTGGTGCTGGCGGACGTCGAGCGCGACGCGCTCGACAAGGCAACCGCCGAGCTGGCCGACGCGTTCGGCGCCGACGACGTCCTGGGGGTCCTCACCGACGTGCGGGACGACGAGGCGGTGGACGCCCTGGCGGCGGCCGCGTTCGAGCGGTTCGGCACGGTCCACGTCCTGTGCAACAACGCCGGCGTCGGGGTGGGTGGGCTCACGTGGACGGTGCCGGCCGACCGCTGGCGCTGGGCCGTCGACGTGAACCTCCTCGGCGTCGCACGCGGCATCAGGGCATTCGTGCCCCGGATGATCGAGCAGGGCGAGGGCCACGTGGTCAACACGGCGTCGGCCGCCGGCATCCTCACCGGCCCGGCGATGGCCCCCTACTTCGCCACCAAGCATGCGGTGGTGGCGTTGTCGGAGTCGCTGTACTTCGACCTCCAGCTCACCGGCAGCGCCGTCGGCGTGTCCGTCCTGTGCCCGGAGTGGGTGCGCACCAACATCGCCGACACCGAGCGGAACCGTCCCTCGGACGTGGCACCGGTCGAGTCGGGTCCGGTGCCCGGCGTCGACGTCGACCCCGAAATGGTGCGGGCGCTGATCGAGGGCCTGATCGACGGCGGCATGGACCCCGGCGACGTCGCCGCGCAGGTGGTCGATGCCATTCGAACCGGCCGCTTCTGGGTCCTGACCCACCCCACCACAGTGGAAGCCGCCCGCCAGCGCTGGGACGCCATCGCCGCCGACGGCCAGCCCATTCTCTGGAACGTCACCGCCGTCTGACGGCGCGGCCAGCCCCGCACCACCGGATCGTCGACCCCGGGCATTGACGAGGTCTTTCCTCGGACAGGAGCATCGTGACCATGCGCATCGGAGTCGAAGGCATCGAGCTCGAAGTCCAGGTCGAGGAGCCCGCGGGTCAACGCGAGGCCCCGGCCGTCCTGCTGCTCCACGGCTGGCCGGACTCCCACCGGCTCTGGCGCCACCAGGTGCCCGCCCTCACCGCCGCCGGGTTTCGCACGATCGCGCCCGACCTCCGGGGGTTCGGCGCGTCCGACCGGCCGGAGGACGTCGCGGCCTACGGGTTTGCCCACATCCTCGGCGATGTGGTCGGCGTCCTCGACCATCTGGGCATCGAACGTGCCCACGTGGTCGGGCACGACTGGGGTGCGGCCGTGGCCTGGGCGTTCGGAGCCATCTTCCCCGATCGCGTCGACCACCTCGTCGCCCTTTCGGTCGGTCACCCCGCGGCGTTCCGCGCCGCCGGCTTCCCCCAGCGCGAGAAGTCCTGGTACATGCTGTTGTTCCAGTTCGAGGGCGTCGCCGAGCGCTGGCTCTCGGACGACGACTACGCCAACCTCCGGTCGTGGAGCCGCCACCCGGACCTCGAGGCGGTGATCGCCGACCTGTCCCGTCCCGGCGCGCTGACGGCGAGCCTCAACTGGTATCGAGCGAACCTCCCCCCGGCGGCGCTGGTCGAGCCCGCGCTCGAGGTGCCGCCGGTCGCTCGGCCCACGATGGGCATCTGGAGCAAGGACGACATGGCCCTCGTGGAAGAGAACATGACCGGCTCTGCTGCCCACGTGACGGCTGAGTGGCGCTACGAGCGGATCGACGGGGCCGGGCACTGGATCCCGCTCGAGGCGCCCGACGAGCTGACCGCTCTGTTGCTCGACTTCCTCCCTGCCCCTGGCTGACCCACGATGTTCGAACCCGACGGCGTCGAACCGTCGCGCTGCCCGCGGCCAGGGCTCAGCGGCCTTCGAGCGCGTCGATGGCTGCGGCCAGCGCCAGGGTGCGGCGGGCCTGGTCGACGTGGAGGTTCTCGACCATGCGGCCATCGACGGTGACCACGCCGCGACGCTCGGCCTGGGCCTGCTCGAACGCTTCGATGATGCGGCCCGCCCGCTCCACCTCGTCGGCCGCCGGCGCGAACACCCGGTTGCAGGGCTCGAGCTGGTTGGGGTGGATCAACGTCTTGCCGTCGAAGCCCAGCTGGCGGCCCTGGCGGCACTCCGCTTCGAACCCCTCAGCATCGGCGACGTCGTTGTAGACGCCGTCGAGGATGACCTTCCCGGTGGCTCGGGCGGCGAGCAGGCACAGCCCGAGGCCCGCCAGCAGGGGCTGCCGCCCGGGAACGTGCTCGGCCTGCAGCTCCTTGGCGAGGTCATTGGTGCCCATCACCAGCACCGTCAGCCGCTCGGAGGCGGCGCAGATCTCCTCGGCGCGCAGCGTCGCCACCGGCGTCTCGAGCATGGCCCAGACGGCGGTGGCGTCGGGTGCCCCGCTGGCCTCGAGCGCCTTCTCGATGGCGTGCACCGCGCCCGCCGAGTCGACCTTCGGGATCACCACGGCGGCCGGACCGGCGGCCGCCGCCGCCCGCAGGTCGTCGTCGTGCCAGGGGGTGCCGGCGCCGTTGATGCGGATGGTGACCTCCCGGCGCCCGTAACGACCCGAGGCCGCCGCCTCGCACACCCGGTCGCGGGCCTCGGCCTTGGCGTCGGGTGCGACCGCGTCCTCGAGGTCCAGGATGAGGGCATCGGCGGGCAGGGTCTCCGCCTTGACGAGCGCCCGCTCGTTGGCGCCCGGCATGTACAGGACCGACCGCCGAGGCCGGAGTGCAGCCTCCTCGACGGCGCTCACCCGTCCGCCCGCTCCGTCGCGGCGAAGCCGTAGGCGGTGGCCAGCTCGGGATCCCGGTCGGCCAGCTGGTGGGCCAGCTCGACGATCACCTTGCACTGCTTCACCGAGGCGTCGTCCTCCATCTTGCCCTCGAGCATGATGGCGCCGGTGCCGTCGCCCATGGCCTCGATGACCCGCTGGGCGTGGGCCACGTCGGCCGGATCCGGGCTGAACACCCGCTTGGCGATGTCGATCTGAGCCGGATGCAGGCTCCACGCCCCGACACATCCGAGCAGGAAGGCGTTCCGGAACTGGTCCTCGCAGGCGACCGTGTCCTTGATGTCGCCGAAGGGCCCGTAGTAGGGCAGCACGCCGTTGGACACGCAGGCGTCCACCATGCGGGCCAGCGTGTAGTGCCACAGGTCCTGCTGGAAGGTGGCGCGGGGTGCGTCCGGGTCGTCGGGGTCGGGGTCCTGGCGCACCAGGTAGCCAGGGTGACCGCCGCCCACCCGGGTGGTCTTCATGCGGCGGTTGGCGGCCAGATCGGCGGGCCCCAGTGAGAGCCCCTGCATGCGGGGGCTGGCCGCACAGATCTCCTCGACGTTGGCCACGCCCCGGGCGGTCTCGAGGATGGCGTGCACCAGCAGCGGCTCGGTGAGCCCGGTCCTCGCCTCGAGCTGGGCCAGCAGGCGGTCGACGTAGTGGATGTCCTCGGGGCCCTCGACCTTCGGGATCATGATGACGTCGAGGGCGTCGCCGACCTCGGTAACGGCGGTGGTGAGGTCGTCGAGCCCCCACGGCGAATCGAGGGAGTTGACCCGGGTCCACAGCTGGGTGTCGGGCGCGCTCCACTTCTTGCCGACCTCGACCATCCCCGCCCGGGCGGCATCCTTGTCGGCCGCGGGCACACCGTCCTCGAGGTTGGCCAGCAGGACGTCGACCTGGCCGGCCATGTCCGGCACCTTGGCCACCAGCTTCGGGTTCGACGCCGGGAAGAAGTGGATCATCCGAGAGGGCCGGACGGGGATCTCCCGCAGGGGCGCGGGCGCACCTACCGCCAGCGGGCGGAAGAAGTCCTTGGGGGAACGCATCGAGGCCGACCCTAACGCGGTGGTGTGCGCACCAGCCCGGCCCGCTCGCCGCGGGCGACGACCTTGACCGCCATCTTGCGCGAGGCCTCGTCGACCATCTCGTCACCGAAGCGGACCGCGCCTCGGCCCTCGTCGTCGGCGGCCGCGGCGAGGGCGTCGAGGACGGCGCAGGCGCGGTCGAACTGCTCCTGCGTGGGCGAGAACGTTTCGTTGACGATCGGCACCTGGTCGGGGTGAACGGTCCACTTGCCGTCGATCCCCAGAGCCCGCGCCCGCTGGCAGTACTCCCGCAGCCCGTCGAGGTCGCGGATCCGCAGGTAGGGGCCGTCGACGACCTGTAGGCCCTGCGCCCGGCCGGCGGCGAGGATGCGGGTGAGGACGTAATGGAAGTGGTCGCCGGGGTATTCGGGGATCTCCACGCCGGCGGTGAGCATCGGCATCTGCATCGAGGCCGCGAAGTCGGCGGGCCCGAACACGACCGCCTCGATCCGCGCCGAGGCGGCGCAGATGGCCTCCACCTCGATGAGCCCGGCGGGCGACTCGATCTGGGCCTCGATGCCGACGTGGCCCACGGGCAGGCCGGCCTGGATCTCGGCCTGGCGCAGCACCAGGTCGGCGGCCACCACCTGCGCCGGGCTCTCCACCTTGGGAAGGACGATCTCGTCGAGGCGCGGCCCCGCCCCAGCGACGACCTCGAGGATGTCGAAGGTCGTCCAGCGGGTCGACCAGTCGTTGACCCGCACGGCGACGATCATGTCGCCCCAGTCGCCGGTGGCGACCGCATCGGCGACGGTTGCCCGGGCCGCCTCCTTCTCCGTGGGCGCGACAGCATCTTCGAGGTCGAGGAACACCATGTCGGCCGGGAGGCTCTGCGCCTTGGCGATGAAACGCGGATTCGACCCCGGCACGGCGTGGCACGACCGCCGGGGCAGGTCGCGCGACCGTGACGACATGGCAGGCCGAGGCTACGCCGCAGCCGTTGCCAGGTCGGCCGGGAGCAGTTGGTCGGTGACCAGGCGCTCGAACCGAGCGGGATCGCCGTCGACGTACCCCCGGCACAGCCGCAGGCCCTCGGTGTAGCAGTGGCTGTACGCACGCCACGTCGGATCGGTGAGGAAGGACACCGCCTTCTCGGCCCGGTTGCGGGGCAGCAGCGCCCAACGCTCGAGATAGGCGACCACGTCCTCGACCGGCCAACCGCCGTCGTGCAGGTGGACGGCCGCGTTCGACCGCACCCACGACAGCGCCTCGGCCGATTCGGCCACGGCCGCAGCCACCTCGGCGTCGTAGCGGATGCCCAGCGGCCGCAGGTGCTCGGCCACCACCGGCTCCGGACGGCGACCCACCACGACCTCGACCCCGAGGTCGGCCAGGCCCTCGGCCATCGTGCATTGCGGCGTGCCCACGAGGAAGATCGTCTCCTCGAGCCAGCGGCGCTGGCGGACGAGGCCGACCTCCTTGCGGGTGTGCTCCGTATGGTGGCCCGGATAGGCCTCGTGCGCCACGAGGTGGCCCAGCGTCAGCGACAGCACTGGCAGGTCGAGATTGATGGCCACCCGGCTGCGCAGCCCACCCTCGTAGTAGTTGAAGCCCGACCACGGCTTGTCGGTCTCGAAGATCCACTCGACGTGCTCGCCGTCGGGCAGCCCGAAGAGCCGTTGGGTCCGTTCGCGGAGGTCGTCGGCCAGTGACCGGATGGCGGGCTCGAGCTTCTCGGCCGGGACGGCGTGCGCCTCGCGCCAGGCGATGTACCGCTCGCGCAGCGGGGCGCCGCCGATCGGGGGGCAGGACCTGGTCGAGGCGGCGGTGGGCGGCCTCGAACTCGTCGTCGGGCACGAGTCCGGGGCGGGCGCCGTAGCACGACTCGACCTCGTCGAGGTAGCCGATGTCCGCCCCCGCCAGCTTGCGGGCGCTGGTGCGGAGGCCCACGGTCTGGCCCCGGATCCAGCGCCGGCGTCCGGCATCGAGCTGGTCGGCACCGTCGCCCGCATCGAGGTCGGCGATCAGGCGACCGGCCTCCGCCGCCAGCTCCGCGGGCGGGCGTGGCGGCTCGGCCTCCGCCCGTCCGGCCGGCTCGGGCGGGCCGTAGTAGGCGTCGACGAATCCGTCGACGTGGCGGCCGAGCCGCAGCCCGAGCTCCAGGTAGCGCTCGACGACGTCGGTCTCCCCCACGGCGGCCGACGCTAACGCGCCCACCCCGGGGGCCAGGTTGCGCCGGTCAGTACTCGCCGCCGAGCTTGCGGTGGTCCCAGGAGACGACCCGATCTATGTGGACGATCACGCCCACCCGCTTGGCGCCGGTGCGCTCGAGGAAGGGTTGGACCTCCTCGGACCACTCGCCGAGGTAGCGCTCGAAGACGCTGCGACCGATGGCCATCCTGCCGTCGTGGTCGGGCACCAGCTCGGCCCGGCCCACCAGCTCGACGCCCTGCAGCTCCTCGTACTTGTCGCCGGCCTCGACGAGGCAGGTGATCTGGGGGTTGCGCTCGAGGTTGAGGATCTTCTGCGACTTGCCGAACGTCCAGAACGCAGGCGCCTGTCCCACGAAGCCGTACCACATGGCCACCATGTGGATCGTCCCGTCGTGGTTGATGGTCGCGACGTTCATCGTGTGGCGTCCCCGGAGGAACTCGGCCACCTCGTCGTCGGACATGCGGATCAGGTCGCGGCGCTTCATGGCCGGGGATTCTTTCAGGTCCCGACGTCGCGGCCAGCGGAAGTGTCGCCGGCAGGAGGGCGGGCGACGAGAGGCGGGCCGACGGTCAAAATGCGCTCCGCGAGCCGAACGCCCTCCTCGGCGGCGGCGACGCTGAAGGGGGCGTCCTTCACGTCGTCCGGCCAGCCGTCGACGATGTCCGACGCCCATTCCACCCAACGGGCGACCATGACGTAGAAGTCGGTCAGGAACCGCCCGCCCAGCTGGTTGAGCGCGGCTCGCTGCGGGAATTCACTGCGGCCCTCCAGGTAGGCACGGGCTGCGGCCAGGTTCTCGTGGTTCTGGTCGAGCACCCAGGCACGGGTCGCAGCGAGGTTGGCGAGGATGTCGGCCTTGGTGCCGCTGTCGGCGAAGTTGATCTTCAGCAGCTGCTCGAACTCGAGGACCGGCCCGTCGCCCGGTTCCCGCAACCACGCGGCCAGGGCCCGGCGGCCCTTGGCGGTGATGGTGTACCGGGTCCTCCGGCGCCGGCCGACCGAATCGTCGGTCGCACGGGCGAACCCATGGATCGACGAGCGCCCGCGCGACTCGACGGGCTGCGGTCGACCGTCGCCGCCCACGAGACCGACCGGGGCGTGATCTACGAGTCGGCGGCGTGGATCACCCGAGCCACCCTCACGTGACAAGTCCCGGACCGGCGTCCGGAAACGCCGGCAACCGTCACATCCGAACGCCGGAATTGCCGCCGCCGGTCTGGCGCAGCAGCTCCGGCGGGCACGGGCACGGCACCTGGCGCGGCTCGACGATCCGGTCGATCCCGTCGATCGGCAGGACCTCCCCGGCCGGCGCACCGACTCGCGTCACCAAGGCGTCGAACAGCGGTCCCGGCAGGCGGCGACCCACGGCCACCAGCAGCCACACGGCCACCCCCTCCTCCCGGGCCTCGGCCATCGCCTCGCCCGTCCCGGCGGCGCCCAGGAACCGGTCCGGGCCGGCCGCACCGGTCTCGACGAGCAGGATCCGGTCGGCGGTGCCGCCTGCGGGCGCGTGCCCGGCGGCCTCCGCTTGCGTACCCGGCGTCGTCGGCCTCGACCAGCTCGAGGTCGTCGCGCATGCCGGCCAGGTCGTAGGCGAGGTCCGAGCCGCCGGCGGCGTCCGGGATGACGGCGACGACCGCGCCGTCGGGCAACTCGAGGCTCAGGTCGATCCGGGCGGGATCGTCGTCGAGCTCGAGGGCGATCGTTCGGGCCTCCGCCCTGGCGTCGTCGGCAGCGAGCAGCCGGGCGCAGGCCCACCACAGCGCTCCGGCCTCCGGGTGCCGGTCGATCAGCCGGCGACACGACGTGAGCAGGCTCATCGGGTCGAACGCCAGCGACCCGAGCACCGACGCGGCCTCGCTCGCCAGCAGCGTCTGCTCGACGTCTCGCGCTCGCGCCACCGCCCGCAGCCGCTCGATCGGGTGCACCGGTGCGACCGTAGCCCCGAATCTGCTCCCGGAAACCGCAGCTTGCTACCGTCTCGGGCCGTGGCGACCGACCCCCCTGGTGACCTACAGCTCGCGCCGCTCGACGGTGAGCCACGCACCCTCGACGCCTGGTTGACCACGTTCCACCTGGCGGCGGTGATCCTCGATCCCTACACCTACGAGAGCGCCTGGCTGCTGGAAACGGCCGGCCGCATCCTCGAGGACTTCCGGGGGGCCGACTGCCGCATCGCGTTCGTCGTGACGGCCAACACCGACGACACCCGCGAGTTCCTCGGGCCCTGGGCCCAGCGGATGCTCACCTTTGCCGACCCCGACCGCGACCTCGTCAAGGCGATCGGGGTCAACGAGCTGCCCGCCTTCGTGCACCTGCGCCAGGACCGGTCGGTCGCCGCCCTTGCCGAGGGGTGGGACCCGCCGGAGTGGCGGGACGCCGTGTCCGAGCTGGCGAAGGCCATGAGCTGGACGCGGCCCAACATCCCCGGGCCCGCCGATCCCAAGCCCTACCCCGGCTCCCCCGCCCTCGGCGCCTGAGCGGCCCTACTTGCGGACCCCGCCCTTGGTCATGCCGAGAACGTCGAGGGCGACGTCCAGCTGCTCCTCGGAGAGCAGCCCCTTCTCGAGCGCCAGCTCGCGCACGCTGCGCCCGGTGGCGATGCTCTCCTTGACGATGACGCCGGCTGCGTCGTACCCGATATAGGGGGTGAGCGACGTGCCCAGCGACGGGCTCGACTCGGCGTAGGCCCGGCAGCGCTCGACGTCGGCCTCGATGCCGGCCACGCAGCGATCGGCGAACAGCCGGGTGACGTTGGCCAGCAGTCGGATCGACTCCAGCAGGTTGCGGGAGATGACCGGCAGGTAGACGTTCAGCTCGAAGTTGCCCTGCGATCCGGCGAAGGCCACGGTGGCGTCGTTGCCGATCACCTGGGCCGATACCTGGGTCAGCGCCTCCACCAGCACCGGGTTGACCTTGCCCGGCATGATCGACGAGCCCGGCTGTAGGTCGGGCAGCCGGATCTCGGCCAGCCCGGTGCGAGGCCCCGACGCCATCCAGCGGATGTCGTTGCCGATCTTGACCAGGGCCACCGCCAGCGTGCGCAGGCTGCCCGACAGCGCCACCAGGGCGTCGCGGGCGCCGTGCACCGCGAAGTGGTCGCCCGCCTCGACGAGCGGCAGCTCCAGGTCGCGCGCCAGCTGCTCGATCACGTCGGCGGCGAACCCGGGGGGACAGTTGATGCCTGTGCCGACGGCCGTGCCACCGAGCGGCAGCTCGCCGACGTTGCCCAGCGTCGCCTTGATGCGCGCCGCCGCCTGGGAGACCTGCGCGGCGTAGCCGCCGAACTCCTGGCCAAGCGTGACGGGCGTGGCGTCCATCAGGTGGGTGCGGCCTGACTTGACGACCTCGGCGAACGAACGCGCCTTGGCCCGCAACGCCAGGCACAGGTACTCGAGCGCCGGGAGCAGCACGGTCTGTGTCTGGTGTGCAGCCGCCACGTGGATCGCCGACGGGAACACGTCGTTCGACGACTGCGAGGCGTTCACGTGGTCGTTGGGGTGGACCGGGCGTCCCAGCCGCTCGGACGCCAGGCGGGCGAGGACCTCGTTGGCGTTCATGTTGGAGCTGGTACCCGAACCGGTCTGGAACACGTCGATGGGGAAGTGCGCGTCCAAGCGGCCGTCGGCCACCTCGGCAGCGGCGGCGCTGATGGCGTCGGCCATGTCCGACTCGATGACGCCGAGGCGCGCGTTGGCCTGGGCCGCGGCCCCCTTGATGCGGGCGAGCGCGGCGATCAGCGACGGCTCCAGGGGCACGCCCGAGATCGGAAAGTTCTCGACGGCCCGCTGTGTCTGCGCACCCCAGTGGGCCGAGACGTGCACCCGAACCTCTCCCATGCTGTCCTGCTCGACGCGGTGGCTGTCGCCTTCGCTTGTCACGTGATTGACGGTATCCACGCTGCTGGCACGCGACCGCATCCGCAAGGTGAGAGCTCCACGCCACGCTGGGCCGCCGCGTGACCGGGCGCACGCGATAATCCGCCCATGGGGATCGCGGGACTCACCTCGCGGCCGCGCTACGTATCGGTGGTCGGCGGCACCGAAGCCGGCGAGCCGGTCCTCGCGCTCGCCGAGGAGGTCGGACGCTTGCTCGCCCAGCGGGGCTGCGTCGTCGTCACCGGCGGGCGCGCGGGCGTGGCCGAGGCCGCCTGCCGGGGCGCGGTGCTGGCGGGCGGCTCCACTGTCGGCATCCTTCCCGGTACCACCCGCGCCGAGGCCAACCCCTACGTCACCGTCGCCGTACCGACCGGCGTGGGCGAGGCCCGGAACGCGCTGGTGGTGATGGACGCCGCTGCCGTCATCGCCCTGCCGGGCGCCTACGGCACGCTGTCCGAGGTCGCATTCGCCCTGCTGGCGGGCACACCGGTCATCGTCCTCGGGGAGGGCTGGGACGTCGCCGGCACGGTCCCGGCGCGCACCGCCGCCGACGCCGTCGAGCTGGCGCTGGCCCTGGAGCAGGGCAGATGACCGGGAGGCCGACCGGCTCTCAGCGCCCGCAGGCCTGGACGGACACGGGACCGCCCCCGTTCGGCGCGATCGTGACGTCGGGCCCGGCTGCGGGAGCCTTCTCGGCCGCCCAGTCCTCGAACGCGCCACGCAACTCCGCCGTCTCGCCCGGGTCGTCGCCCACGGCCGCCAGGGTGGCGCACGGTCGCTGGCCATCCCGCCACGCCACGACCACGTCGCCACCCCACCCCGTGGCCGCCTCGCGGGCACGGTCTGCGCCCAGACCGTCCGCCAGCACGACCTGGATCAGGAACTGGCCGGCCATACCCTCGTCGACGACCCGGCCGGAAACGGCCGGGACCGGCACCTCGATCCCGCCCTCGCCGGCCTCGTAGCTCGCCGGGTCGATCACCTGCTCGCTCGTGCGCGGCGGGGCGGCGAACGCGGCGTCGAGCGCCTGCTGCCCCCCGTCGTCGATCAACTGGACGACGAAGTCGTGCCCCAGGCCGTAGGGCGCACTGATGAGGTCGACCAGGACCAGCGGCACGTCGCCGAGGTCGAGGCCGCCCCCGAGCGACAGCTCCTCGGCGGCGGCGTCGAGCTGGTCCTCGTCGCTGAGGCCGGCACGGTAGGCGTCCTCGACGCGGCGGGCATTGCCCTCCACGAGGGCGCTGAACCCGAAGTCGATCTCGTCGTCGGCGTCGTCGTACTCGGGCCTGTCAAGGTCGAACCGCTGGTCATCGAGCGCGTGAGTGAGCTCGTGGGCGATGGTCGTGCGGACATACGGCGTGAGCGCCGTCCCCCGGACCACGAGCTCGTCGGTCTCCGGATCGTAGAAGCCGACCACGCCGGCGCCCAGCAACGTGCGCATGGCCTCCACGAGGTCGACATCCTGCCCGACCAGCCCGAAGGCCTTCAGGAGGACCTCCGTCTCCCGCAACTCGTCGACTCCCTCGTCGAAGTCCTCGAGCAGCCGACGCTGGAACTCCCCCTCGCCCGCCAGCTCGACGTCCACCGGCTCGGTGAACGCGAGGCCACGCTCCGCTTCGACGACGGCACTGATCTCGTCGACGGCGGCGCGCACGTCGGCGGCGCTGGCCGGCGGCGCGCCCTCGCTGCTCGACCCGTCGCCTGCGGGGGCGTCACCGGCCGGGGGAGCCGACAGGGGGTCGGTGTCGGCCTCGTCGACGGACGTCCAGGCCGCGGCGACCGAGGCGGCGAGCAGAGCGGCGATGACCACGGCGCCCGCGACGCCCACCCACCGACGCCGCCGCTCGGGCACCCACTCGGGCTCGGATTCCGACATGGCCCCTGGCACGGTAGCGGCCGGGCTGCGGCGCCTCGTTTCGGATGGTCGAGGTTCGGGAACGCGTGGTGGAGCCGACCGACGAGGAGGCGTGCATGTCCGACCGTGACGACGAGTCCCCCGAGTCCGACCGCGAAGACGAGAACCCCGAGTCCGACGAGGAACGGGCTGCGGAGCTCGCCCACGAGGCGGCCGAGGAGAACCCCGACCCGATCACATACCGCGAGGTGCTGGAGGGCGAGCTCGAGGAAGAGGGCCTGTCCGAGGAGGGCCGCGAGATCGGCGAGCACATCGACTAAGGAGTGGACGCGCTCAGTCCTTCAGCTCGCGCTCGATGGCGGCCGCGAGGGGGGCGAGGCGGTGTGATCCCTCGTATCGGCAGCCGTTGACAGGCGAGCTCGGCGCTCCCGAAGCTCAGGGAGACCTCGGTGTCCCACAGCCGCTCGTAGCTGTCCGACCACGGCGAGTTGGCCCACACCACGGCTGCGACGGTGGCGGCCAGCAGGATGGCTGCGCTGGCATTCTCGGTTGCCACGTACTCCCGCACGGGGGCAAGCCGGCGGGTCCACGGTGTGACCTGACTATCCCGGAGCTCGTCATCGATGGCCATCGGGTTCGAACCTCACGAACGGAGGCGGATGCTCGTTTTACGTCACATGAACGTCGCTGTTCCCACGACGCGTCGCGGTGGGGCGCGCAGCCGCCATGGTGGCGTGCCGACCACGTTGCCGCCGCCGACCACCGAGGGGGGGCCGCATCGCCAGCCATCCCTGCCCCTTCTCGGCGTCGAACCCGATCGGCCGCGGCGCGAGGTGTTGCCGGGCGTCGTGCACATCCCGGCGTGGCTCGGGCTCCCCGCCCAACGCGCCCTGGTCGAGGACTTCCGCCGCTGGGCGCTCCCGCCCGCCGGGTTGCGGCATCCCCGGGTCCCGACCGGCCACCTGATGAGCGTGCAGTCGGTGTGCCTCGGTTGGCACTGGCAGCCGTACGCCTACAGCCGCACCGCGGACGACACCGACGGTGCCCCCGTGAAGCCGCTGCCACGCGAGATCATCGACTTGGCCCGTGACGCGGTCGAGACCGCCTACCGCGCCGGCGGGGCGCGGGCGGCCGCCTACGCACCCGACGCCGCCATCGTGAACCTCTATGCCCCCGGTGCCCGGCTCGGCCTCCACCAGGACGGCGAGGAGCCTTCCGCGGCGCCCGTGGTCACAATCAGCCTGGGCGACACGTGCATCTTCCGGCTAGCCGGCGTCGACCGCCGGACCGGGCCCTTCACCGACATCGGGATGGGCAGCGGCGATCTGCTGGTGTTCGGCGGCCCCAACCGCCGCATCTACCACGGGGTGCCCAAGGTGTTCACGGGCACGGCGCCTCCCGACCTCGGCCTCCCGCCCGGACGGCTGAGCATCACCGTGCGCGAGACAGGACTGTCATGAGCGCCCCGAGGTCCATCGCCGATCGCGTGGACCGGCTCCGCTGGACCGACGTCGGTGCCTGCCTCGACGACGTCGGAGTCGGCCCGACCGGCGCGGTTCTCACCGCCGGCGAATGCCGGGCGCTGGTAGACGTCTATGACGACGCCGCCCGGTTCCGATCCACGATCGACATGGCCCGCCACCGCTTCGGCGAGGGGCAGTATCGCTACTTCGACCACCCGCTGCCCCGGATCGTGGCCGAGCTGCGGTCCGCGTTCTGGCCCCACCTCCTGCCGATCGCGCGGACATGGGCACAGCGGCGAGACCAGCCGGCGCCGTGGCCGGACCGTTTCGATGACTGGCTCGACCGGTGCCACGATGCGGGACAGACCCGACCGACGCCGCTGATGCTGCGCTATGGCCCGGGCGATTGGAACGCGCTGCACCGCGACATCTACGGCGATCTGGTGTTCCCGCTCCAGGTCGTCATCGGCCTCGACCGACCCGGTGATACCTACACCGGGGGCGAGTTCGTCGTCGTCGAGCAACGTCCCCGAGCCCAGTCCCGCGCAACCGCCAGCACGATTCCCCGGGGCCACGGGCTGGTGTTCACCACCCGCGACCGCCCCGTGCGGAGCCAACGAGGCTGGTCCAACGGGCCGCTGCGGCACGGCGTCAGCACCGTTCGTAGGGGGCGTCGCCACACCCTGGGCATCGTGTTCCACGACGCCGCCGCCTGAACGGCTCAGCACCTCCGCGGCATTGACGGCTCCCAGAGCCTGACCGTCCCACTGCCGTAGGCGCCGGCGGATCTGTCCGACCGCCACTTCGCTAATCGGCAGTTAGCACCCGTCGGCGCACACTCATCACGTGGCGGGCTGGATCTTTCCCCCTGTCACACCTCGAGGGGATCGGGCGATGTCATTCGTGCGGCCTGTTGCTGCGCTCGCGGCCGTCGCCCTGCTCGCTGCGGGGTGTGGCGACGACAACGACAACGGTGATCCCGGGGCTACGACGACAACGACCCTCGAGACCACCGACGCCGCGGGGCTCGACGCTGCCCTGGCCGACTTCCGGGAGCTTCTCGACTCGACACCACAGGCGATCGCCGAGGACGTCAGCGCGCTCGGGCTCACCCCCGTGACGGCCGACCAGGTGGGAGGCGTGGCCACGATGCTCTGCGGGTCGGCCTTCGACCCCGACGTCACCACGTCGTGGCTCCACGGCCTGATCGTGACCAATGTCGCGATGGTCGGGCCGGCCAACCGCCTGCTCCGCTACTCCGGCACCCCCGACGTGTGCGCTCGAGGGCCAACCACCGGCGAGCGGGACTTCTACCGGGCCGAGGTGTACCTGGCCCTGGCACCGACGCCCCCGCTCCCGCCCGGGGCCACGCACGTCCCCGGCGGCGTCGAGGCCGTCGTCTGCGATCTCCTGGACGCGCCGGGGGCCAGTGACGCCGTCGGAACGGCGCTCGACCGCCTCCTGGACCTGGGGGCTCGCGGCCGGCTCGACGCGGGAGAGTTCCTGCCCTACGCCGTCGAAGCGGCGGGCGCCGGCTGCGATCAATTGCTGCCAACCGCGGTCGGCGTACTCGATCGCTACTTCAGCCCCTAGTTGCACGCTGCTCGGTGGGGCCGGCAACAGGACGATTCATGGCGCCCCCCGGCGTCTCCGAGCCCTTACCGGTGGGGGCGGGTGACATCTCTTCGAGCCGCTTGCGCACAGCCATTGCCCGCAGGATGTCGGTCCATGTAGAGCTGTCGCCACCTGGGTCCTTCGCCGGACCGGCGCGCATGGCCCCCGCTCTGGTCATGACGTCGCTCGCAGCCATGGGATCACAGTACGGACGGGTGCTCGGAGCGTGAATGGAGCGCCCCGGCGTCTTCCGGGTGGGGGTAGCCCCACCCAGGCGTCCTGGCCCCCCGGGTGCCATGGCCGCTGGATCGAGCTCAGGCGCGCGCCCCGAGATCGACGTCACCCGGGCGGCCCGCGGGCTCCCGACGCAGGTGATCGGCGACCCACAATCCACCTATGGCGATCAGGGAGCCGAAGCTCCAGCCGCCGACGACGTCGGCGGGCAGGTGGACGCCGTGAACGATGCGGGCGATGCCGACGATGACTGCCAGGATGACGGGAATCGGCCGGTAGCGGGCGGGGAGTGCCGCGATGACCATCACGGCCGTGGCGGCCGCGACTGCGCTGTGTCCGGAGATGAACCCCAGCCCGGCACCGTCGCCCTCCCGCACGTTGATCTCCGGGAGGTACGCACGCGGACGCCCCCGTTCGACGATTTGCTTCACCTCCTTGGCCCCGAACCACGCCAGAAGCCCGACGACGACGGTTACGCCGGCCAGCAGCCAGTCCCGGCGGAAGATCACGATCCCGAACGCAGCGAGCAACGGGGCGGCAAGCGTGCCGAGTTGCATGATCGGATACATCGCCGACGCCACCCCGGCGGGCGCATCGTTGATCCACTCGGTGAGGCGCAGCTCCCAGCCCGGCACCGGCTCCTGCCACGCCACGAGCGCGGACGCCGCGAAGCAGACGGCAGCTACCGCGGCGAAAAGGACTGGATGTCGCAGACGGCCGTCTGCACGCGCAGACGCCTTCATGGGCGTCAGTACACCACACCCTTGGCGACCCCTATCTTGAGGACCCGATCCTCGGGTTCGAGGCCGGGCTCCGGGTCAGGGTGTGAGAACAGGGAGGCTCTCCCAGCCACGCACCGTCGATGTCCGGGCCTGGACGGCGTTGTCCCAGTCGACCTCCCATGTCGGGAACCGTTTCAGGACCTCGTCGAGGGCGACCCGACCCTCGAGCCGGGCCAGCGCGGCACCCAGGCAGAAGTGGGTCCCGTAGCCGAACGCCAAGTGGTGATCGATCTTGCGGCGGATGTCGAACCGGTCGGGGTCGGCGAACTTGCGCTCGTCGCGGTTCCCGGACGCGTTCAGCAGGAGCATGACGCTGCCCTCGGGAACGACCTGCCCGTGGTGCTCGACGTCCCTGGTGACATAGCGGGCCTGGACCGGTGACGGCGGCTCGAAGCGCAACAGCTCCTCGATCGCATTCGGCACCAGGCGCCTGTCGTCGACCAGCTGCTGGCGCTGGTCAGCGTGCTCGGCCAGCACCTTGCCGGTCCACCCGATGAGCCGCGTCGTCGTCTCGTTGCCGGCGGCGTCGAGCAGGTTGACATAGTTGATGACCTCCTCGCGGGTGAGCCGGCGCCGGGTCCCCTCGGTGTCCTCGTACTCCGCCTGCAGCAGCTCGGTCATCAGGTCGTCGGAGGGATGCTCCGCCCGCCACGCGATGTAGTCCGCGAACGCGCTGGCTTGGCTTTGGCCGAACTGGGTGTCGGGGTCGGGCATGGTGCCCTCGTCGAGACGCAGCCCGTCGTCGATCCGATCCCGGATCGCCTCCTGGTCCTGCTCGGGGATGCCGAGGAGCATGCCGATGGTGCGCATCGGCATCTGGGCGCCGAGATCGCGGATGAAGTCGAACCCACCGGCCCCGACAAACGGGTCGAGGCACCGGGCGCAGAACTCCCGCACCTGGGGCTCGATGGCGTTCATCTTGCGGGGCGTGAACACCCGTGAGAGCAGCCCGCGATGGAGGTCGTGGTGGGGCGGATCCTCGAAGATGATCGAGCCCGGCATCTCCATGCCGCTCTTGATCAGCTCGAGGACGGTGCCCTTGGCAGAGCTGTACGTCCTCCAGTCGACGAGGGCCCGCTCGACGTCCTCGAACCGGCTCAGCGCGTAGAAGTCGTAGCGGTCGTTGTAGTAAAGGGGGTGCTCGTTCCGCAGCCGCTTCCAGACCCGGTACGGATCCGCGTCGATCTCGAAGTCGTAGGGGTCGTAGTAGACATCGGATTCGGTTGCGGTCATCGAAGCCTCCCTCTGCAGCCTGCGTGATCCACGGCTCCTCCCGTGCGGGCGTCTTCCTCGCGGCTGGCGAGACTCACGTCACACTGGTGGAAGAAGGTAGTTCTCGGAGACGTCGTCGTGTCGACGACGCAGGGATGGGGGATACGCATCGGGATGACGATCGGCCCGGAGGGAGACAGCTACCGGACCAAGGTCGATCCGACGAGAACGTGCGATACACAATCGTCGATACGCATGCGAAGCATGCCTCTTGGGAATCGAGATCATGCCTCTCAGAAAGCCGCGGGTGTCCGCTTCATCGCCGAGTACGCTACTCGCATGGCGAGAGACGAACCTGCGGCCGAGGCCGCAGCGGCCGTTCAGCCCGGCAGTTGGCGTGAGCTGGCCATAGCACGGTCGCTCGACCCGGCGCGGCTCGCGGGCCGAGAAACGTGTGCAGCGCTTCCTCGACGCCGCGCTCGATTTCATGAACAGCGAGTCGGCCACGGACTTCACCGTCCAAGAGGTCGTGGAACGGTCGGGCCAATCGCTCCGGAGCTTCTACCAGTACTTCGCTGGGAAGCACGAGCTCCTGCTGGCCCTGTTCGAGGAGGCGGTGCGATCCACTGCGGAGCACCTTCGGGAGGTGACCGCCAAGGAGGACGACCCCTTCGACCGGCTTCATCGCTTCGCAGTCGAGTACTACCAGCTGTGCCGGCCCGCACCCAAGGGTCGGGCGGCAAAGAAGGTGACGGCGCCCGCGATGGGTGCATTCGCCCAGCAGCTCCTCACCGAGCACCCGAAGGAGGCCTCCCGCGCCTACGTGCCGCTCGTCTCGCTGCTCGTGGAGCTGCTCAACGAGGCGGCGGAGGCAGGCGCCATCCGTCCCGACCTCCCCCACCGACGGTTTGCCGGCATCCTCATCCAGGCCATCAGCTTCAACGCGCTATCCACGACGATCAGCGGTTCGTCGGTCCGCCAAGGGAGCGGTGACGAGGATCTCTGGGATCTCCTCGTCCGCGGGATCGGCACGGATGCGCCCGCCTGAATCGCCATCCGTGGTCGAACCGCAGCTCGACGGCTACGCGGCCGGCGGTCGACCGAGACGCCGGTGATCGTCCTCGGACCTAGTCGTTTGCGATCAGGCTGAGGGGTCCGCAGCCGAGGAGCACCTCGGTCTCGCCCGGATGACGGAGGAGCGTCCAGCCCTCCTTCGGGATGTCGTCGGGGCCCCTCGTGACGGTGATCCAGTTCTTGTCGACCTCGACCCGTTCGATCACTCCGGGTCGGGCACCGGCGACTCCGACGAAGTCCGCTCCGATGGACGCGAGGTTCCGACGGGTGGGGAGGTCGAGGGGCAGAGAATGGCGGTCGACCACCGCTCGCGCTCGGGCCGCGAGCGGTGATTCCCCTCGAACGAGCTCTCTCAGGGCCGCCGACATGCTCGACGAGATCAGGGACCCGTTGACCGTGCTGTTGAAGAGCCAGTGTCCGTCCCGCAGGGCCTTGGCGGCGGCGTCCTCGTCGTCGAGCAGCTCGACGAGGGCCTGGACCGCCAGCGCGCTCGTGCACCAGTCTTCGATGATGTAGCGCCCGCCGGGCCGGAGGAGCGGAAAGAGGGTCTCGAAGGACGCCCAGGTCTCCGGCAGCAGGTGGGACGCGTCATCGATCACGATGTCGACGCTGTCGCCGCCGAGGTCGGCCTGGACCGTCGCGAGGAGTTCGACCCGATCGGACTGGTCGAGCCGATAGTGCGTGTGGACCCTCCCTCGGAGGTCACGGTCGTCCAGGAACTGCTCGAGGGCGAGTTCGGGCTCGCTGAGATCCACGGCGATCAGCCGCTCCAGGTTGCCCAACAGCGCAGCCAGCACTGTGCTGCCCCCGGCGTAGATCCCGAGCTCGACCATCGTGCGACCGTCGCTCTCCCTGAGCATGTCCAGGTAGGCGTCGAGGATCGGACCCTGCTTGGTGATGATGAACTGCTGTGGCGTGCTCGTTCCCATGAAGCTCTGGACGAACTCCACGCCATCGATGGTGAAGGACTTGGCAGAGGTGTCGACCGGGGTGGGAGGAGGCATGCTTGGCAAGAACTTTCGTCCATCAGGCGACCAACGCTTGATCGCCTGATCATCACCATCTGTGACCGCTGCTCCTCCGAGCTTCTCACGGCCGACGGTGCCGCTCGAAAGTTGTGGTGCTCGATCCACACGAGTCGCGTCGCGCGGTCCACTTGGTTCCCCCGCCCCGGGCCGATGCCGATTTGTCGGGGGTTGTCAACCCAGCTCGGTGGTTGAGCGTCTCTCTGTGCATGGCAAAGACGGCGGGACGACAACTCGGGCGGATGTTTGCGGCGGTCGTGGTCGCAGGCGCACTAGCAGCGACGGGGTGCAGCAGTCGCGACTCGGGCGGAGACGACGCTGCAGCACCAACGACCTCTTCGACGGTCGAGCGGCCGAGGTCGGATAGCTCGGCAACGACCTCAATCGCGGCGCCTGCCGCGACCGCAACGACTCCCACAACGGCCCGGCGCCTTGATGGTGACGCGGTGCCCGGTTGCGCTTCTGGATGGGCCACGCCTGCACGAGGCACGGCTCTCCGCGGCGAACCCCTCGATGTCATCCGGGACCAGATGGGTGTGACCGGTGACTTCCAGGTGATCGACATGCGTCACTTCACCAGCCCCGAGGTGCAATGGATCCTCGCGCCTCGACCCCCGGTCGTGGAGTGGTGGTACGTCAAAGCCAAGCTCGTCGGGGATCCGACGTTCCAAGCCCGATGGCTGATCGCGAAGCGTTCTCCGGTGATCGAAGGCATCGCCGCCGTCGCCCGCTTCGACACCACCGGCTACCGGTCGCCCGACTGGCGAGCATTCATCGGCGATGGTGAGCCACGTGCCAGAGAGGGTCTCCCGGGCACCTGGGTCGGCATCGAGTTCGACTTCACCACAGGAGAGGACAACGAGAAGCCGGGTCTGCCCGAAGAGGCGACCCATTGCCTCGACAACACCTGACGACGCGGAGCGCCCTCACCAACGGGACCTAAGCATCCCCGTTGTCGTGGCGGTACACCTGGCCGCCCTTCATCACGAACCGCACGTCCTCGGTGACGCCGATGTCCGCCAGCGGGTCGCCGGGAACGCCATCGCCCACATGCGGCTGGCGGCGAACATCCTCCACAAGGCGTCGCTCGAGGCGGGCGATCGATGACCAGCGCGACATGCGGTTCTCGATACCTCTGGCAGAATGCACTTCCGGTGGTAGAGAACGTAGTTTCAGCAGCGTCGAGCGGTGTGGCCGACCACGGCGCCGGTGTCCTGGGCCTCGCCGACGGCCCGACCGAGGGCCACGAGGTCACCGTCGCCCCCCAGATGCTCCGGGACTACAAGCCGGGCGACGACCCGTGGCCCACCGAGTGGATCCCCAAGAAGCTGGAGGCCGCCAAGGCCCGCTTCGCCGAGTACCTCGAGCACGAGGTGGGGAACCTGTGATCGACGTCGACCGTCTCGCGACCTGGATGGACGAGGCCGGCCTGCCGGGCAAGGGCGAGCCGATCGAGGCCACCTACGTGTCGGGGGGCTCGCAGAACGAGATCTACGAGATTCGCCGTGGTGAGCTGCACGGCGCCGTTCGCATCCCGCCGCCGGCGGCGCTGGAGAGCCGCGACGAGGGCATCCTCCGCGAGTGGCGCATCATCGAAGCACTCGACGGCACCGACGTGCCCTGCACACCGGCCCTCGGCAGGTGCGCCGATAAGTCGGTGCTCGGGCGGACGTTCTACATGATGGGGTTCGTCGACGGCTGGTCGCCCATGAACACCGATGGCTGGCCGGCGCCCTTCGACACCGACCTCGAGGCGCGCAAGGGACTCGCCTACCAGCTGGTCGAGGGAATCGCGTCCGCCGCCCTCGGCGGGCCGCTGTCGGTGGCGAGCTGCTCCAACAGTCCCGAGAGCTTTCCCTGGACCTCGATCACCCTGCGGGCCGTGCCCAGCTCGCCCTCGAGCTGCTCGACCCCGACTACGCAGCCGGGCGGCCTCCCGCGCCACCAGGTCGGCCGGCGGCCCGCCCGAGGGCGTGCCCAGCGCCTGCAGCGCGACCGAGGTGCGCTGCTTGCGCCACTCGGAGATCAGCGAGGTGTACAAGCCCTCGCGGCGCAGCGACGCCCCCCTTGCCGGCCTTGTCCAGCTGCTCG